>NZ_JAMZAM010000002.1:445899-841639 GCF_024181835.1 Vibrio sp. Y29_XK_CS5 | reverse complement strand
CTTCATCTGTTGACACAGTGTCGTTTACTGCCACTGGTGCGTCGTTAACTGGATTAACCGTCACCGCAACCGTTGCATCGTCACTTAGCTGACCGTCTGAGATGGTGTAGCTAATCGTTGCGTCGCCATTGAAGTTTTCGGCAGGCGTGAAGACCAGTTTGCCGTCAACAATCGCCACCGTACCTTGCTCTGCAGGTACCGAAGCATTGGTAATGGTTAATTGGTCATTCTCTGGATCGCTGTCGTTCGCCAATACATCGATAGTAACCGCGGTATCTTCATCTGTTGTAACAGTGTCGTTTACTGCCACTGGTGCGTCGTTGATCGGGTTTACCGTTACAGTAACCGTGGCTTCATCAGTTAGTGCGCCATCCGTTACTACATAAGTAACCGTCGCTTCACCGTTAAAGTCTTCTGCAGGTGTGAATATCAACTTACCATCAATAATCTCTACTGTGCCTTGTTCTGCCGGAACAGTTGCCGATTCAATACTTAGTGAATCACTATCTGCGTCTTGGTCGTTAGCCAATACATCGATAGAAACCGAAGCGTCTTCATCGGTCAAAACGCTGTCATCTTCAGCAACCGGAGGACGAGGGTTGATTGCTGGCGATGTATTATCTGAATTTGCTGCGTTCAAAATAAGATCCGCGAGCGATAGGTTTTGAGTTTCAGACAAACCTAGTGCTGCGATACCCGTCGTTTCAAACAAAGTGCTAGCAAGTATTTCTGCCCCTGTACGCTCAACAGTCCCACTTTCTTGCAAACTGGAGCCGGCATTCTCACCCGCAGCTGGGGCAAACTCTTCATTCAGTAATGTCGGGTCTTGCCCGTCTCTAAGAGCGTCAATAATTTGAGCAACATCTTGAGTGATGTCTTGCTCGTCTTCTTCTGTTGCAACTTTAACTTGAAGTTTTTGTGGTTCATCTTCGATGACTGCAACAATCAGTTCGCCCGGTAATGGTCGCTCATTCTCGGCAAGAACCTTCAATTGCCCATTCAAATCTATTACGACTAACTGCTCACCAACTGGAACTAAGGAAGTACGATCCATATAAACCTCTGACATAAAAATACTGTCAACATTTTGACCAATGATACTTATTAGCTATATATTGCCCGAATATATTCCGCAATAACAGCGCATTAACACTTAATTTCAACTTTTGAGTCACATATTACTTATAAAAGTGTATATAGGACCTGTTTGGGACTAGATCACAAACATACAGGCACCAATTCTGTTTAAACCATTGAAAACATGATCTTTATCCAGAAAATAATTAGAACAACAGCTCATAAAGTGTAAAACTAATTATCCAACATTAATTATAGCAACTAGTCACATAGTTGATTGTTAATAGCATTGTGCGTTAGATTATTGACGCCTATAGAGTTGTCCCTATTTATAAGAACAATTTCTCGCCTTCAGACATGACTAAATCTAGGAGAAACAAAGTGAAGTGGACTCGTGCCAACGCCATATGCTTTGGTGTGCTTGCCGTTAGCCCTGCTTTCGGACAAACACTTGAGCAAGCGGTTGAAAATACACTTATTAGCAACCCAGACATCAAAAGTGCGTTTAATGAATTCGTAAGTAAGCGGTATGTGAATGAAGCCTCGAGCGGTGCTTATCTTCCTTCTGTCGACCTAGATGCAGGTGTCGGATATGAAGGGATAAATCCAGCAGAGAGTAATCGTAAGTCTACTGATTTAACGCGAAAAGAAGCGACAATTACGCTAACCCAGCTTATTTGGGATGGTTCAGCGACGCTTAACGACATTGACCGTACTGCAGCGGATGCTGAATCCGTTCGTTACCAATTATTAGCAGATGCTCAAGATAAAGCATTAGAGGTAGCTAAAGTCTACCTGGATGCCGTTAAAGCCTATGAAGTACTGACGCTTTCTGAAAATAACCTGAAAGTGCATAAGAAAATCTATCAAGATATCAAGAAACGTGTAGATTCAGGTATTGGTTCAACAGCGGACTTAACGCAAGTAGAAGCTCGTTTAGCTAAAGCACACGGTAACTTGGTAGCTGCTCAGAACAATTTGTTTGATACGCACACGATCTTCACACGTCTTGTAGGTCAAGCTCCGCAAGGACTTATCTTCCCTCGCGCAGATCAAAACTTCATTCCTTACACAGTAGATGATGCGATTGATTTGGCATTTAATTCTCACCCAGTGATTAAGATTTCAAAAGCGGATGTTGATTCGGCTAAGTTCCAGTACAAACAGTCTAAAGGTAACTACTACCCAACAGTTTCTGTAGAAGCTTCGCAAACATGGCGTGATGATGCAGCTGGTGTCGAAGGAAACAGTGATGAAACAACAGCGATGCTGCGTATGCGTTACAACCTATACAATGGTGGCAGTGACTCTGCAAATGCCGAAAGTTTCGCCTACCAGTTGAACAAAGCAAAAGACTTACGTGAACGCGCATATCGAAATGTAGAAGAAGGTTTACGCCTTTCTTGGAGCGCACTGGATCTGACACAACAACAGAAACAATTTTTGTCCGATCACGTAGATTCAGCTTCTGAGACAGTTATTGCGTACGAAAAACAATACCGTATTGGTAAACGTACCCTACTTGACTTATTGAACACAGAAAACGAATTGTTTGAAGCTCGCAAAGACTACTTGGATGCGAAGTACGCAGAACAATACGCCAAATACCGTGTGATGAATGCGACTGGTCAACTATTGAATGCGCTTCGCGTTGATGTTCCGACTGAGTGGAATCAGAAGGTGGAGTACTAATTATGCAAGCAGTAAAGATTCTTTTCTCGTTGGGTCTTATCGTCGCAGCAAACCAAGCATTTGCGGAAGACGAGTATGAATACATGCAAACACCAAATGCTCAGCAAATTGCAGACCTACAAGATGACGATGATGATGGTGTGATTAACGCAAGGGACCTTTGTCCTGATACGCCAGCAACGTCAGAGATCGACAATGATGGTTGCGGTGAGTACATAAAGTCGTCTGAACAAATGCAAGTCCGTGTATTGTTCGCCAACGACTCTGATGAAATTAACCCTGTATTCCATCGCCAGATTCGCCAATTGTCTGAGTTTCTCAAAGAATACCCGACAACCTCTATCGAGCTACATGGCTATGCGAGTAAGGTAGGCGGCGCTTCTCATAACTTAGACCTATCAAAACGTCGAGCAAATAAAGTGCGCTCTGCGTTATTAGGTTACGGTATCAAACCAGATCGCGTTCGAATTGTTGGCTATGGCGATACTCACCTTGCTCAACAAGGAACAGACGAAGTGAGCCACGCACTTAACCGTCGTGTAACGGCCTCTGTTGTAGGCTACAAAGGTGAAATTAAAAAAGAGTGGACAATATTTACCACCCTTCCAGAGAACACACTTTAAGGAGCTTCGGCTCCTTTTGTTTTTCAACCTTGTTAAACCGTATTATGCTTTTGGAATCGGCACTTTAGTGTTAACCTACTCGCGTCATAACAATGAGAGTTTTGAAATGAGCAAACTTACATCAGATATCCAAGCAAACCTTGACCTTTTCGTTGCTGAAACTAAAGAAAACCAACTAGTTTGGGGTTTACGCAATGAAGAAGGTTGGCTATCTTGCGATTCAACTGAATTCGAAAACAGCGAAGTCATGCCTTTCTGGTCATCTAAAGAAGATGCGCAGGCACACAACGTTGAAGAATGGGCAGATTTCGAAGTACTAGAAATCCCACTAGATATCTTTGTTGAAGATTGGCTACTAACTCTTGCAGAAGACGGCGTTCTTGTTGGCACAAACTGGAATGCACAGCTAGAAGGTAAAGAGGTTGAACCTCAAGATCTAGCGAAACTATACGTAGGCTAATTCCCTAGGACCTCAGCACCGTGCTGGGGTCTTCTTTTCTATTACTTACCTTTTCGATGTAAAGCTCGACCGAGCGCATAGTTTTCATCACCCCACTATCTATACCCTTCGGCTTTTGTCACAATGACTCACTCCCAATTGGTATATCATACTGAACAAACAACATAGCAATAACATAAGGTTACATCACTATGCGTACGCTGCTTACTTTGCTTGCGTCTCTCCTATTAGGCAGTCAAGCAAACGCAAGTGACACTCAAAGCATCACTCAATGGCATTCTGTTTATCTAGCTACAATGAAAACAAATTCCAAATCTGCGCTCCACATGCTTCAAGACAGATACCACACTGCCGACTCTAATAGTGAGAAGCTATACGTCAGTGGTTTGATTTACGAATACATGTCGAATATCAACCAGCCTTACTTTGGTAGCAGTCAGTTTCTGGAAAATCACTTTGCAAAGTTGGAATCAAAGTACATTCAAGCACTGTTAGAACGCAAACAGGGTGACTACGACGCTGCAGTAAACTTGTTCACCTCATTACTGCAAAGTGCTAAACAGCGCGCAGATATAGAAACAAAAGCGTTAATGAACTACCAGCTTTGCTACACCCTCAATCAACAGGGTCAGTACCACAAGGCTAACTTTTTCTGCTCATCGCTTAATAACCACTTAACTGACGACCACAAAGAGAGTATTCCTGCAGATCTTGCGCTGCGTGTAATCGCAAACAACTTCGACTTCCGTGGCGAATACGATATCGCACTTAGCTTGTACCGCCGACTCATTAATGAAATGCCAGCGCAAAGCGATCCCACAGGTGTTTACAACGATGTAGGTAATTTGCTGAGTGAACTAGGTCAATTCGAACAATCTGAACAGTACCTAATTCAAGCACTACTTGCTCGACAATTAGAAGCCACACCTCTTGAAGTTGCTCAAGTGGAACATAGCTTGGCATCCATGTATTACAAATCTAAAGATTACGAGAAGTCCATCAGTCACTATAAGAATGCGCTAACACTACTCGAAGAACTGAATTACCCATACGGCAAGGGACTAACTTATCTTGGGCTTGGTTCTGCCTACGTCGATTCTGGTGACTTAAAAAGCGCCGTTCCCCATATTAAAAACGCTTTAGAGTTGGGCAAAGAGTACGAAAACGAACGCTTACAAACTGAAAGTCACTTGGCGGCAGGCTTCGCTTACCTAAAACACCGCATGTTGAAAGAAGCACTAGAACACGCGAATGCCGCGTTAGAGTTGGCAAACAAGAACTCAACGACCGCGTTGCAATCAAAATCTCAATTGTTACTCTCGCAAATCTTCCAACAACAGAATGAGTATGAAACAGCTCTATCCCACTACCGCGAGTACGCAACGTTGGAGTTAGCAAACCGAGATGCCAACAATGTAAAAGCAATCGAAGCGCTAGACCTAACGAAAAGTGAATATGAATATGAGTTGCAACTCGTAAAAATTGACAACGAACGTAACTTAAAACTGCTTGAGCTTAAAAAGCTTGCCGAGCAACAGCGAGCGTACAACTTTGTAGTATTTGTGTTACTCGCTGTTTTGTTGGTCGCACTCTTTGCTCTACGAAAAATAAAGATGGAATCTCGTTTAGACAAGTTAACAGGCTCCCTGAATCGGAGTTCAATCATCGAGAAAATCCGTTCTCAATCGATCAGTGCGCCAGATGATATGCGCTACGTACTTGCACTAATCGACCTAGACAACTTTAAACTGATTAACGATAAATACGGGCATCCAGTAGGCGACTTAGTCCTAACTCAAGTCTGTAAGTCACTTCAATCTAAACTAAATAAAGGAGAATATTTGGGACGTATTGGAGGAGAAGAGTTTATCTTGTTACTAAAGAATGTGGATGAAATTGATGTGCCATTTCGTGTTCAAAGCCTTCACAAAACCATCTCAGAAAAGCAGATAAAAACAGACGACGGTCATTCGGTCAATGTCACAGCAAGCTTGGCCTATCTCTCTACATCAAAACCACTTAGTAATTATGATGAGCTGTATTCGATATTAGACCAAGCTTTGTATCAATCAAAAAGAAATGGGCATGATGCCGTGATTGATGCTTATAACGAGCCTATTGATCTTCCGCTTTCTGCTTTTGAATCAACGACTGCATAACAGTGTCTTTGTTATTAAGGTAATCATCTAAGCCCGCTTTGCGCAGATCGCAAGACGGGCAATCACCACAGCCATCACCAATGATGCCGTTGTAGCAAGTTAAAGTACTTTCACGGACCAGTTGCAACGCATCGTACTGATCTGCCAACGCCCATGTTTCCGCTTTATTTAGCCACATCAGCGGTGTTTTGATGTCGAACTGACGATCCATGCCTTTTACTAAAGCACTGTTCATCGCTTTCACAAAGTCATCACGACAATCAGGGTAACCACTAAAGTCGGTTTCACACACGCCAGTAATTACGGTTTCAGCACCAATTTGGTATGCATAAATGCCAGCTAGCGTTAGGAACAAAATATTACGGCCCGGAACGAATGAATTCGGCAAACCGTTCTCTTGAAGTTCATGAGAAACTGGAATGTCATCGCGAGTCAAAGAGCTGATTGCTAGTTCGTTCAGAAGACCTACATCCATGACTTTATGAGCAGCAACACCAAGATCTTTTGCTACTTTTTCCGCAACTTCGATCTCTAACTTATGACGTTGACCATAATCAAATGTGATTGCATGTACTTCATCAAACTCTTTTAACGCTTGAACCAGACATGTTGTAGAGTCCTGTCCACCACTGAAAACAACAACTGCTTTTTTCATCTTTTTCTCCGAGCTTAAGCAATACTTAAGTATTTATGAGTTTGAACTGACAAGCGCCAGTTACGTGCCACGCAAGTATCAATGCAAAGCTGTGTTGCTCTTGGCTTTTGGCTAATTGGTTGCAGAGCGATGATGGTTTTTGAGTCTATATCGGCCATCGTAAGCAAGTAATCAAGATGATCGATATCTTTTTGTGTGCCAACAGGATGCTTAATTTCATTTGCGCGCTCCAACGCACTTTTAAGTACAGGCAATTTACCTTTCATCGCAACTTTAGGTGACACGGTCACCCAAGTATTTTCTGAAGTAACGACTTCTGAAGTGCCGCTGGTTTCAATTTGGCACTGGCAACCCATATCTTCAAATGCTGCGGTTAAATCACGCAAATCATAAATGCAGGGTTCACCGCCAGTGATCACAATGTGCTGAGCATTGAAGCCTTGCTTTTTGTATTCTGCTACGATGTCTTGTGCTGAAGCGAAACACCATGTTGGGGAGTCCTCTGTTTTCACCAAGATATCGCCAATCTGGCGTTGGTCTTTCTCTTCTGCGTACCAAGTTTGCTTTGTATCGCACCAAGAGCATCCTACCGGACATTCTTGCAAACGCACGAAAACTGCTGGCACACCAGTGAAAACCCCTTCCCCTTGGATGGTTTCAAACATCTCATTTAGCTTATACAACGTAGAACTCACTCAACTCATAATACTTCGAGGCGAAGACCTTAATGGAGAGGCGCACTCAGGTCAATTTAAACCAAAAATAAATTGTTAAAATAGGTCTTTTTGTAGTTTCATACACGAGTTCCCAATTTTTAAGGTAAGTAAAGATGTACAAACTGATCGCCCTAGATATGGACGGTACGTTGCTAAACAGCGACAAAGTAATTTCAGAAGAGAACAAGCAAGCCATCACTAAGGCTCGTGAAGCAGGTGTGACCGTTGTACTTGCATCAGGTCGCCCTCTTGAGGGTATGCAAGACAAATTGGATGAGTTGAACATCAACTCTGATAAAGACTTTGTACTCTATTACAACGGTTCTATGGTGAAGAACATTGGCACCAATGAAATCATCCACCAGCAAATCATCGATGGTAAAGCAGCAAAAAAAATCGCTCGCAAAGCAAAAGAACTTGGGGCGTACGTTCATGCATTCAGTCAAGAACACGGTTTAATTACTGAAGAAAACAACCCATACACTGATATCGAGGCAAAAATTAATGGTCTTGATGTCACTGAAATGAACTTCGAGTCACTTTCTGATGATCACGCCATCATCAAAGCGATGATGGTTGCAGAGCCAAGCAAACTTACCGAAGTGATAGCAGCACTGCCGTCAGATCTAAGAGAAGAATTCACCGTAGTACAAAGCGCACCGTTCTTCTTAGAGTTTTTGAATCCATCAAGTAATAAAGGCATCGGTGTTTCAGCAATCGCAGAATACTTAGGCATCAAAGCTGAAGAAGTGATTTGTATGGGCGATGCCGAGAACGACCATCACATGCTTCAATATGCGGGTCTTGGTATTGCAATGGCAAACGCGATGGAAGAGACAAAAGAAATCGCAGACTACATCGCTGAGAGCAACGATGAACACGGCGTAGCAAAGTCTATTGAGAAATTCGTTTTGAACGCTTAACAAATCTGAAGTAAACGCCAATAAAAAACCTCGCTATTAAGCGAGGTTTTTTATTACTCTGCGTGCTTGTTTTTACAGGTTAGTTTTCTCGCTAACACAATAAATGTCAGCATCAATAGAGGGTAATGGAAGGTGCTAAACACCAAAGACCAAAATCCGCTAAATGAAACCGTTGTGCTCAAGTAAAGATACAATTGCTCAACCAGCAATAACGCCAGAATCACAAACAACATCTGTTGACGGTCAAAACGTATTTCTGACTCTTTGAAGGTCATCACCAGCGCTGACGCAGTAATCAGAATCGCTAACCAGCTAGTAAATACGGGCAACGGCCAAATGACAGAAATCACTGCGGTAATCGCAGTCATCGTAAACCAAACACTTTTTGAACTCAGTAACTTGTCTACGTCCACATCGGGGTTGCCTTCGAGTCGGAGCACATGCCATGCAACCAAAGACCCCAACAAAGCACCAATCAACATATCTAGGATAAATGCAGTACCAAGGAAGAACTTACAAGCCAGTACGGTCAAAGTCACAAGGGCAACAAGCAATGTGATTCGGTTTAGACCAAAGGTATTTGTTCTTTGGAACATAAACGTCATCACACAAAACCATACCGCTACAGGCAAACTTGGAAAACTAAAGCCAAAGCTTTGAGTTAACTCTGCCATTGGTACATATACATGCGGTCTTGGTAGTGAGAACCCCTGTTGAGCCACGAGAGTCATCAACGAAGTTGCGGTAACAGCAAAGAACAGCCGATATACAAAACGACTATCGAAACGCATCATCACGAATGGAAACAAGAACAACAAAAATGTTGGATTGCTCAAACTCGTAATTAGGTCTGCGATTTCACACGCCGTATTACGACTACTCGATGAAAACGAACCTACCCAACTCTGTAGATCCATCATCCAAGACAACTCCAGTTGACGGAAATTGGGCGCTGACTCAATTAACTGTTCAACATAAACGACAGGTTGTTCAGTCGCTCTAGTGTAAAACTCGCCTACATCTTTCCACTGCTCAGGATAACGGTACAAAGAGGCTGACATGTTACTCGGGCTCACTAGCATCGCAGAAGCGACTTCAACGCCATAATGAGGAGCAAACCAGATAGGTAACTCATTACCATCAATTTTATTGGTCATCGAAAACGCAATTACGTCTGAATCCGATACACAATCAAAGAAAACAGCAGTATCTGTTCTACCTAACTCTTCACCAACAGTAACAACCAAACCGGTTTCTTCCCACGTTTCTCTCTGCGCAGCAAGTTTAGGCGATTCACCTTGAATAATGGTGCCACCAGGAAGGGAAATTTTATTCGTTAATATCTCGTGGATTAATACTAATTTGTTATCTGCGCGAACAACACAAAGCGCCCCTTTCACATCTTCTGGAAGAGGATTCGCGGCAGACAAAGGAGAAACAAACAGTGAAATGGAATACAGGATGAGAAAAAACAACTGTCTCAGCACAAAATACAACCTTTAAAAGAGAGAAGAATCACACCGTCATGATGGCAGGATTACCAATATTTTTCGACATAAATTAAGTAACCAGTTGTACATTTAGCACACATGTCAAAAAACGCTTTGCGACACTCTTCAAAATAGTTCTGACAAAAATCAGACATAACTCGAAATATTGGCTGCGATTTTGCCAGTTATATTAAGTTAACGTCAGAGGAATTTACGTGGATTTTACGCCTTCTCAGAATTGAAACAAGAAAGAGAGCTTATTGTCGACAACAAATAAACTCTCTTTATGGTTCACTTATGCTTTTACAGCTTTAACCATGCATCTGTCCAAGCTGAGCCCACACCCGGCTCATAAGCACTTGGAGTTGAGCCACACCACAAACTGTTTGGCCAAGGCTTACATTGGTAACTTGCACCGTTATTCGTCACCACATCCCCTGCAGAATAATTCGTACCCGCTTGGTAAGCATCACCCGAAGTTGGCGGCGGTGTTGGCTCTGTTGGTGGATCTACAGGAGGATTGGTCCCAGAACAATCTGAGCTGCCTATTGACTGCCATACTCCCCATGGACCAGATTCTGAAGGGTTATCACCTTGCGTCCACCATTGGGCTTGCCATATTTGACCAGCCCACGACACGGTTTCTCCAGTGTTGTAAACCGCACTAACTTGCCATTCATTTTCACAACTACCAGATGGCGGTGTTGTTGAACTCACTGCCGATGCTATTACGACTGCTTGATATGAGGTGCTGGTTTTATCAATACCAAAGTTCAGCGTAACGCTCGCGTCACCTGCTTGAGAAGCGCCAAACTCAACGTCAACAACACATGAGCTTCTTGCACTAAGGGTCGATTGTGCACATTGGTCTCTGGTGATCATCGCAGATTTCGTGACACCAGAACTTTGCAGTTCCACACTTTCGACAGTAAACGCAACATTACCGATATTTTGAATACTGAAACTGTGTTGCTTCAGCTCGCCCACTTTAAAAGAACTCAAAGTCTGATTTGCGGTGTAACCAACAGAAACATTATCTGTCGGAGGCATTGTCGCACCTAAAACGCCATCAACAAAACTGCGCAACGCCGCAATGTCGCTATACACACCGTACTTACCCGGTCGGGCACAACCTATGCCCCAACTTACGATACCAAGTTGAGTCACAACGCCGTTATTATTCACAACGATGGGACCACCACTGTCTCCCTGACAAGAATCAATGCCACCTTGAGGTACTCCCGCACAAAACGAAACAGCCCCAACTGTTGTGTAGTTCCCATCAGCTTGACGGCACATTGCATCAGACACCAGAGGCACATCCACTTCTTGTAGAGCGGCTGGTGAACTGCCCCCCTCCGAAGTTCGGCCTAGTCCAGCGACAGTTAACCAATCACCGACGCCTGCATATTGCGAGACACTGCCTGATGCGATATCCACTTTCGTAACACCTTGAGGCTTTGAAGAGAGTTTTAACAGAGCGATATCATGAGACAAAGTAGAACGATTATAGGAAGGATGTACGTAGATTTGGCTGACATTAGAGCGAACACCATCAGTACCATTATAAATCACACCACCAATTTTGACGGCAATTTGATTAGGAGCATCGCCATCAACACAGTGAGCAGCCGTGAGAACATAGCCATCCCCAATATAGCTTGCTCCACAGAAAGAGCGGTTATTATTACGGCTGACGATTTGTGTGTAAAACTTCCAGTCATTTGGGGTTGCGGTAATGCCACCAACAATATCCGGTTGAATTTCGTCGTATTGCGTCTGCGTGACTTGATCTGCACTTGCCAACATTGGCAATAACGCCGTTGCAAGTAAGGTTTTTGATAGATTCAATGTTATTTTCCTCTTGTTTTATGAGGCACTATTCATGTGCCACTTACAAAACAAGCAAACAAAAACAACATCACCAATTTGGATGAGAATGAGTCGCCGCACATTGCGACGAGACTAATAGTAAATACTGACCATTAGACTCAACTTTTGCACCATCAGATTACATAAGTCACTAAGTTACCGTCTTAGCTACGCATTAATTAACGTTCAGATAACGACTTTCTTAACCAATGAATATGATGCCCAAAACCTTGGTTCTTATAGAGAGAAATCGCTGTCTGGTTAAAGTCCCAAACCTCAACAAACATCTGTTTCACTCCGTAATCAACGAATGTCGCCTCTATCTTTTTAATCAAAGCCTTCGCGGTACCTTGCTTACGATATTCGGGTAAGACGTATAGCTCATCAACGCTTCCCATCATGACAGGTTTACTAACCGTAGAAATAAGCTCGCAGAAATGCCCAGATACAAAGCCGACGATCTCACCCTCTACTCTAGCGACATACACCAAACATTCAGGATTATCGAGATAGCGAGCAATACTCTTTTCTTGTTCGATTTCTTCTGCGGTTTTAAACAGCTCTGGAGATTGGATGTGGTGCTCATCATGCAGTTCGAACATCAAATCATTGAGTTGTTCAAGATCGTCAAAAAGCGCTGGTTTGATTACAAAAGTAGACATAGGAAAAGAAGCCAAAAACATGAATCCATATAGTGTGTGTTTAAACATGCATTTAGGCAAGCAGGAATGCAAAAGCCTCTTGCCGACAAAGCAAGAGGCTTCGATATTTACGATTGGTCGCAGCTAATCTAAGATCGTGCTTAATTAAAATCGTACTTAACTAGCCACGTTTAAGCACTCGTTCGATTTCGCCTAAACTGGATGGATCATCAATGGTTGATGGCACCACGTATTGCTCACCATCGGCTATTTGACGAATGGTTCTTCGCAAAATTTTGCCTGAGCGTGTCTTTGGTAAACGATCGACAACCAGCGCATGTTTAAAGCAAGCCACAGCACCAATCTCGTTGCGCACTTTACCCACCAACTCCCCCTCTAGCGTTAGATCATCAATCTTCACACCATCTTTAAGAACCACGAAGCCAAGTGGTAGCTGTCCTTTTAACTCATCATGGATACCGACTACCGCGCATTCCGCAATCGCTGGGTGACCGCCCACGATTTCTTCCATTTCGCCAGTAGATAGACGGTGACCTGCAACGTTAATTACGTCATCAATTCGTCCCATGATAAACAGGTAGCCATCTTCATCTAGGTAACCGCCATCTCCCGATACGTAGTAACCCGGAAATTGACTTAGATAACCAGTTTCAAAGCGGTCGTGGTTGCGCCAGACAGTCGGTAGACAGCTTGGTGGTAATGGGCGCTTCAGAGCCACAAAACCTTGCTGATTTGCACCCACTGGCATTCCCATTTCGTTGAGAATCTCTACCTGATAGCCTGGAATTGGCTTGGTAGCAGAGCCTGCTTTTACCGGCATCACCTCAATACCAGTCGGATTGCCCGCGATAGCCCATCCAGTCTCGGTTTGCCACCAGTGGTCAATGACCGGCTTATCTGCTTTGCTTTCTACCCATTCTAGTGTTGGTGGGTCAAGACGTTCACCTGCCATGAAAATAGAATCAAGGTTCGACAAGTCGTATTGCTTAATGAACTCGCCTTCTGGGTCTTCTTTCTTAATTGCACGGAAAGCGGTTGGCGCGGAGAAAAGCACGTCTACTTTGTATTCGTCACAAACACGCCAGAATGCACCCGGGTCCGGTGTTCTCACTGGTTTGCCTTCAAATAGAATAGTGGTACAACCATGAATCAGCGGCGCGTACACAATATAGGAGTGACCAACAACCCAGCCCACATCCGATGCTGCCCAGAACACACCATCTTGAGGGATGTTATAAATTGACGTCATCGAATATTTCATCGCTACGGCATGGCCACCATTGTCACGCACCACGCCTTTTGGTTTCCCTGTTGTGCCAGAGGTATAGAGAATATAAAGAGGATCTGTCGCAAGCACAGGGACACACGCATGAGGCAAAGCTTGCGCGTATTCTTGCTGCCAATCTAAATCACGTTCAAGGTTAAGTTCGGCTTCGCACTGCGGGCGTTGAAGAACAAAGACTTTCTCAGGCTTCCAACGGCTGTCCATAATGGCTTTATCAACCATTGGTTTGTACGGGATCACCTTGTTAATTTCGATGCCACAAGACGCCGTCATGATGACTTTGGGTTCCGCATCTTCAATTCGAACGGCAAGCTCATTCGGGGCAAAACCGCCAAACACCACCGAGTGAATCGCACCCAATCGAGCACAAGCCAGCATCGCCATCGCCGCTTCTGGGATCATCGGCATGTAGACGACCACACGATCGCCTTTGGTTACGCCTTGATTAGAAAGCATGCCCGCGATTTTTGCCACTTGGTCGCGCAGAGCTTGATAGCTGTAAGTTTGTTTTTGACCCGTCACTGGCGAATCATAAATCAGTGCGGTTTTATCCCCCCTTCCTTGCTCGCAATGATAATCCAAGGCGAGCCATGATGTGTTCAATACGCCATCAGGAAACCAACGTTCAATCCCATGTTCGTCAGCTTGCAAGATGGTATTTGGCGCTTCAAACCAATCGATGTTTTCAGCTTGAGCACGCCAAAAGTTTTCCGGTTCATTTTGTGCCCAAAGGTATTCTTTTTGATATGCAGACATATTGCTTCCTCCAGTATGTCCTGACATTGCTTTTTAATACCAATCGCATTAATTAGATGTTCAGAAGATTGCGTAGGTAAAACTGCTTAGAACAAGGCAAAGATTGCAGCTAGCTAGTTGCTCTACCTACACCTTCTTTTACTAAGAAATAGGTTTAACGAAGTTATCAGCGGTTTTAACAAGCAAGAATCATCAAATAATTGATGTGGTTGGTATAAGTATCACTACCATGCAATTGTGTTATTCAAAGACATTGGAGGGAACACGCACACAGCCCTCCATCAGTATTCTCGCGCTGCGGCTCATAATGGCTTTCTCAACCACCCAACCTTGTTCTGTTTGTTTGGCTTTTGCCCCCACCTTAAGCATTCCTGATGGATGCCCAAACGTCACAGATTCTTTCTCTCCGCCACCAGCCGCTAGGTTCACCAAAGTACCCGGGACGCATGCCGCCGAGGCAATGGCGACCGCTGCGGTTCCCATCATGGCGTGGTGAAGTTTGCCCATAGATAAAGCTCGGACGAGAATATCGACCTCACCTGCCTCTACGGCTTTACCACTCGACGATAAATAGGATTTAGGCTGAGAAACAAACGCAACCTTAGGCGTGTGTTGACGTGTTTGAGCCTCTTCGAGCGAATTAATAAGACCCATTTTTAGCGCGCCATGAGCACGAATGGACTCAAACCTCGCAAGAGCAGATTCATCGTTATTGATGTCATCTTGAAGCTCGGTCCCTTGGTAGCCGAGCGCTTCTGCGTCTACGAAGATCGTCGGTATGCCTGCGTTAATAAAGGTGGCGTTGAACGTCCCAACATCTGGCACGACCAAATCGTCTACTAGATTGCCGCTTGGAAACATGCTGCCTTCACCATCAGCAGGGTCGACAAAATCAACTTGAATTTCTGCCGCTGGGAACGTCACACCATCGAGCTCAAACGCCCCTGTTTCTTGAACGAAACCATTTACGATTGGCACATGAATCAATATGGTTTTGCCAATATTCACCTGCCATACACGAACGGTAACGATGCCGTTTTCGGGAATATGTTCTTCGTCGATCAACCCTGCATGAATGGCGAAAGGTCCGACTGCAGCAGAAAGGTTGCCACAGTTACCACTCCAATCGACAAACGGCTTATCTATCGATACTTGCCCGAACAGGTAATCAACGTCGTGATCAGCTCGCTCACTGCGCGACACAATCACAGTTTTACTAGTGCTGGAAGTCGCGCCGCCCATGCCATCAATTTGTTTGGCATACGGATCCGGACTGCCAATCACACGAAGTAGCAGCTTGTCTCTTGCTTCGCCTACGACTTGCGCTGGCTGTGGCAAATCTTCAAGGTTGAAGAACACACCTTTGCTCGTACCGCCGCGCATGTAAGTCGCTGGGACTTTGATTTGGCTTTGCACCTTGCTATCCATATCTTGCTCCGTTATTGCGCTATCTATTGCGAGAGGAAATCTTGAGCAAAGCGCTGTAACACGCCGCCCGCTTTGTAAACGTGAACTTCATCTTCGGTGTCGAGTCGACAAGTCACTGGCACATCAACCTTGTCGCCATTTGCACGGGTAATCACCAATGCCAAATCAGCACCTGGAGTGATATCGCCGATAACGTCATACAACTCAGTGCCATCCAATTCGAGCGTCTTTCGGTTCACGCCATCTTTAAATTGCAGAGGAAGTACGCCCATGCCAACTAAATTGGTACGGTGGATACGCTCAAAACCTTCAGCGACAATAGCTTCTACACCCGCCAAGCGAACGCCTTTCGCCGCCCAATCTCGCGAAGATCCTTGACCATAATCCGCACCTGCGACCACGATAAGTGGCTGCTTGCGATTCATGTAAGTCTCAATCGCCTCCCACATGCGTGTCACTTTGCCTTCAGGTTCGACTCTCGCTAACGATCCTTGCACGACTTCGTCATTTTCCTTGACCATTTCGTTGAACAATTTCGGGTTAGCGAAAGTAGCGCGCTGCGCGGTTAAGTGATCACCTCGGTGAGTCGCGTATGAGTTAAAGTCTTCTTCTGGCACGCCCATCTTCGCGAGGTATTCGCCTGCAGCGCTGCTTGCCAAAATTGCGTTCGATGGTGACAAATGGTCGGTCGTAATGTTGTCGCCTAAAACGGCGAGAGGACGCATTGAAGACAGAGTTCGCTCACCCGCCAGTGCTCCCTCCCAGTAGGGAGGTCTTCGGATATACGTACTCATCGGACGCCAATCGTAGAGCGGATTCGGGTTACGAACCTCATCATTCAGTTTGAACATTTGAATGTAGACTTGATTAAATTGCTCTGGCTTAACGTACTCACCCACCACAGCATCAATTTCTTCATCCGTTGGCCACAAGTCATTGAGATAAATCGGCTTGCCGTCTTTGTCTGTGCCTAAAGAGTCACGTTCGATATCAAAACGAATCGTCCCAGCTAACGCGTAAGCAACGACCAAAGGTGGCGATGCTAAAAATGCTTGTTTTGCGTATGGATGAATTCGACCATCAAAGTTGCGGTTCCCAGAAAGTACCGCCGTTGAATACAGATCTCGGTCGATGATTTCTTGTTGGATTTTCGGGTCAAGTGCGCCGCTCATGCCGTTACAGGTTGTACACGCATAGGCGACGATACCAAAACCAAGCTTCTCCAATTCAGGGAGTAAGCCAGATTCTTCAAGGTAGAGTCGAGCAACTTTAGAACCCGGAGCAAATGAAGACTTCACCCAAGGTTTGCGCACCAATCCAAGCGCATTCGCTTTCTTAGCGACCAGACCCGCTGCGACAACGTTTCTTGGGTTACTGGTGTTGGTACAAGAAGTAATCGCCGCGATGATAACCGCGCCATCTGGAAGCTCGCCTTCTTTCTCTTGCCACTCACCAGAAACACCACGCTCAGCAAGCTCTGAGGTAGGTAAACGACGATGAGGATTAGATGGACCTGCCAAATTACGCCCGACTTGGGACAAATCGAACTCAAGTACGCGTTCGTAAACGGCAGTGTCTAAATCATCTGCCCACAGACCGGTTTGCTTGGCGTACTTCTCAACCAAGTCGACCTGTTGATCATCGCGACCTGTCAGTTTGAGGTAATTAATAGTCTGCTCATCAATGTAGAACATCCCAGCGGTTGCGCCGTATTCTGGCGTCATGTTTGAGATGGTTGCGCGGTCGCCAATGGTTAGGTCTCGCGCCCCTTCACCAAAGAATTCGAGATAAGATGAAACCACGCGTTCATTTCGCAGAAACTCGGTAATCGCTAGTACGATATCCGTGGCGGTAATACCCGGTTGACGCTTGCCAGTAAGCTTCACGCCAACAATGTCTGGTAGACGCATCATCGACGGGCGACCAAGCATAACCGTCTCCGCCTCTAAACCGCCGACACCAATCGCAATAACGCCAAGTGAATCAACGTGAGGAGTGTGACTATCCGTACCGACACAGGTATCGGGATAGGCAATGCCTTGCTTGGCTTGCACAACCGGAGACATCTTCTCCAAGTTGATTTGGTGCATGATGCCGTTACCCGCAGGAATAACACTGACGTTCTCAAACGCCGTTTTACACCATTCAATAAAATGGAATCGGTCTTCGTTTCTGCGCTCTTCTATCGCGCGGTTTTTCTCAAACGCCTCTGGGTCAAAGCCTGCGTGTTCAACTGCCAGTGAATGGTCAACGATCAATTGCGTTTCAACCACAGGGTTTACTTTCGCTGGGTCACCGCCTTGCTCGGCAATTGCATCACGCAGACCAGCGAGGTCGACTAATGCGGTTTGTCCAAGAATGTCATGACAGACCACACGCGCCGGATACCAAGGAAAATCGAGGTCACGCTTGCGTTCAATCAACTGTTTTAGGCTATCAGTGAGCGTATTCGGGTCGCAGCGGCGAACCAACTGCTCGGCTAAAACGCGTGAGGTGTATGGGAGCTTTTCATAGGCTCCAGGGGAAATATCGTTGACCGCTTCTCGGGTATCAAAATAATCGAGTTGGGTTCCCGGGAGCGGCTTACGATATTGAGTATTTATATTTGTGGTGATGCTCATGGGCTTGCTTCCGCTTTAGTGTACATCTTATGCCTGAACGCACCGCGATACTGTTTTTGAAATGGATTCGCGGTGAAAGAGACGCCCCTTGTGAATGCCATCAAGACAAAACTCACAAAGAGGCGTCACGCGCTAGCGTTGTTCGATTGGCACCCAGTCTTGATGATCCGGTCCGGTATAATCCGCACTTGGGCGAATGATTCGGTTGTTCGCGCGTTGTTCATACACGTGCGCCGCCCAACCTGTCAGTCGGCTCATCACAAAGATTGGCGTAAACAATTTGGTTGGAATATCCATGAAGTGGTAAGCCGAAGCATGGAAGAAGTCGGCATTACAGAACAGACCTTTCTCGCGCTTCATTACGGATTCCACACGCTCAGAAACCGCGTAAAGATGTGTGTCACCCACCTCTTTCGATAACGCTTCTGACCAACGCTTGATCAGTGCATTACGAGGGTCACTTTCACGATAAATCGCATGACCAAAGCCCATGATTTTGTCTTTGTTCTCTAGCATCTGAAGAATGTTTGCTTCTGCTTCATCTGGCGTTTGCCAATCTTGAATCATCTCCATCGCCGCTTCGTTTGCACCGCCATGAAGTGGACCACGCAACGTACCGATAGCAGCCGTAATACAAGAATGAAGATCAGAAAGCGTCGAGGCACACACACGCGCTGCAAATGTTGAGGCATTAAACTCATGCTCTGCATAAAGAATCAAAGAACAGTGCATCACCTTTTTGTGCGTTTCGCTTGGTGCTTTATCAGTAAGCAGTTTTAGGAAGTAGCCGCCAATGCAGTCTTCGCTGTTATCGTGTGTTTTAATTCGTACGCCATCGTGGCTGAAGCGATACCAGTAACAAATGATGGCAGGGAAAAGCGCCAGCATTCGCTCAGTAGCATGGAGCTGTTGCTCAAAGTCCATTTCTTGCTCTAAGTTACCCAGCATAGAGCAACCTGTGCGCATGACATCCATCGGATGAGCATCAGCAGGAATCAGCTCTAACGCTTGCTTAAGCTCCGCTGGTAAGCCACGCAAGCTCAATAGATGTGTCTTGTAGGCGTCTAGCTCTTGTTGACTAGGTAAGTGACCGCGTAACAGCAAATGCGCTACTTCTTCAAATTGAGCATGATTTGCCAAGTCCGTAATATCGTAACCACGATACGTTAGACCTGTCCCCGTTTTACCGACAGTGCATAAAGCTGTGCTTCCAGCGCTTTGACCGCGTAGACCTGCGCCACCTATCTCAGCTTTCTTTTCTACAGAATGAGGCATTGTTGAACTCCTTTTCTATCTGACTTGGCTCTCTTAATGGGCTCTTTTGAATCAGACAATTTTCACGTTATTGGATTAGAGATTCCGTTTATCTATCTTTTTCTTGGGCTTCCATTTGTTTCTTTATTGACCTTATTTACCTTCGGAGAACAGCTTGTCTAACTTATTCTCGTAGTCGTGGTAATTAAGGTGCTCATACAGCTCTTTTCGTGTCTGCATTGAATCAAGCAACGCTTCTTGGTTGCCAACTTCAAGCAAGTGTTTGTAAACCATCTCGGCAGCTTTGTTCATCGCACGGAATGCGCTCAATGGGTACAAAACCATGTCCACTTTGGATTGGGCTAACTCTTCACAGCCGTATAGTGGCGTTTGTCCAAACTCAGTAATGTTGGCAAGAATAGGCACGTGCTTCCCTGTTGCTTGTTCTAGCGCTGTTGAGAACTGCTGATATTGGTCTAGCTGATTCATGGCTTCTGGGAAGATCATGTCTGCGCCCGCTTCCACACATGCAATCGCTCGTTCAATCGCGCTATCCATGCCTTCCACCGCTAACGCATCAGTACGAGCCATAATGACAAAGCTCTCGTCATTACGCGCATCCACTGCCGCTTTCACTCGGTCGACCATTTCTTGTTGGCTAACAATCGCTTTGTTTGGACGATGACCACAGCGCTTCTGTGCCACTTGGTCTTCCATATGCACTGCCGCCGCACCCGCTTTTTCCATCGCCTTGATAGTGCGTGCGATGTTAAACGCACCACCAAAACCGGTATCGATATCAACCAGTAACGGCAAATCACACGCGTTGGTGATGCGGTCTACATCCACCAAAACATCGTTCAATGTTGTAATACCAAGATCTGGCAAACCGTAAGACGCATTGGCGATGCCGCCACCCGACAAATAGATAGCTTGGTGACCCAAGTTTTTCGCCATCATGGCGCAGTATGGGTTAATGGTGCCGACGATCTGCAGCGGATTGTTTTGCTCAATGGCGAGTCTGAACTTCGCCCCCGGAGATAAGCTCATGACAATTTCCTTCTAGTCTTGTTCTCTATCTTTACTTTCAGAATGTAGAATCTGTAATTCGATAAGTTTTCGGCTGCCTGAGATGTGCCTTCTCATCAGCATTTCTGCCAACTCTTCATCACGGTTTCGAATCGCTTGCAGAATGAATTTGTGCTCGTTGAGTGCTTCATTAGGGCGAGATTGCGCACGTGGTGATTGGTAACGATACATGCGCAACAAGTGATACAGCTCGTCGCAAAGCAGAGAGATAAGCTTGCTGTTTCGGCTCGCTTGAATGATTCGATAATGGAAGTCGAAGTCACCATGCTGGTGGAAGTAAGACGATCCTTCGACTTCATCAATATGTTTGGAATGTGTCGACAATAGCATTTCCAAACTCAGTAGCTCTTCTTGAGTGATATAGCGAGCTGCTAGCCTTGCCGCCATGCCCTCTAATGCCTCGCGGACCGAATACAATTCGATGAGTTTTTCTGGAGAGAAAGTGATAACACGAGCGCCAACATGCGGAATGCGCTCAATCAACCCAAGCCCTTCAAGACGCATCATGGCTTCACGTAGAGGACCTCTACTCACTTGATATTTCTTGGCTAATTCAGGCTCTGAGATTTTACTGCCCGGTTCAATTTCACCACTCACAATCGCTTCCACTAACGATTCGGTCAGCGATTCAGATTTAGTGTGCTCCTTCTCAGAGACAATCACTTTATGACGAGTTTTCAATTCTGTATTCATATTCAAGGCACTCGTATTTAGAAACCAAAGTGTCAACAATTTGTTAACTTGAATATAAAATAGACGATCAGATTGTCGACAATCAAGCAAATTGTCGACAATTTAGACTAAGGTATAGTGTTATTGAGTGATTTATGAGTGGAAAAACATTCAGTTCGATAAGAGCAAGCTGAAATTGTCGACAATAAAAACCCAATAAATTCAGCAAGTAAAAAGAATAAGAGAGCACAACAGCTCCCTACTTGGGTTTAATTTGCTAACGAACGGTCGGATTTGCCTAGTTGGCTAGCTTGTAGGTTAAGTCTTTTTCATCCAACAAACCGGATTCAACGAGATTTCTCTCCAACATCATATCTTGCAGTTGTTTGAGCGAGTTGATGTTACCGTAACTACGACGGATCTGGTCAAATGCTTCTTCCAGTTGCGGTAGGTTTTGTGCATTCATCTGGTCAGTCGTGGCTTCAGAAGCCGCCAAGAACCACTCTACATCCTTGGTGATCTCTTGCACTTGAATCAGGCTTTCACGCAATTTCGCTTGGTAATGCTCGACCTCTTTGATGGCAGAAAAGAACTCCGTCCATGCTTGCATGTTGTCGATAGCAGATGTGGAAGACATGGTAGTTTTGTTGAGCTTCACACGGGACTCATTGATCGCCTCTTTCAGCTTGAATAAACGCAAACTGAGTTCATCAGAACGCTTTGGCAGTAACTTAACTTCGTACTTCACCAGTTTACGAATCGCATGAATGTGTTC
Organism: Vibrio sp. Y29_XK_CS5; assembly: GCF_024181835.1. Taxonomy (NCBI): domain Bacteria; kingdom Pseudomonadati; phylum Pseudomonadota; class Gammaproteobacteria; order Vibrionales; family Vibrionaceae; genus Vibrio; species Vibrio sp. Y29_XK_CS5. The sequence continues at coordinate 819,430 of NZ_JAMZAM010000002.1, read as the reverse complement.
ATCACGCTTACGCGCCGAAAGCGCCAGGAACTCATGATCGACTTTTCCTACCGAGTTAGTTTTAAGTTGCTTGCGAGCAGATTCAATTTTTTTATTAAGAAGAGATTTTACGCCTTTCTTTGAGCCTTCTTCCCACGCTTTGCGAGAAGCGGCTTTTAACGCTGCGCCACCTGCGACTTCCAACAGGGCTGCCCCCTCTTTCGAGCCGGGAAATGGAATCATCCCGATACCAGTCCTTACCCCTTTTTGCGCAATATCCATCGCGACCATTTTCTTGTCACGTTTTACCCAGTTCTTGGCAGATTGGTATTTATTACCGAATTTTCTCGCCCAACTTTTGTGATATGACTTACTGTCCTTTTCTACATTTTGCAAAAATTCTTTCGCCATCTTTTTTGCATTTTGACTCGCCATAAAGAACTCCTTTTCTTTTAATAAATCGAATAGCGAATAAGATCTAATACTGCTATTTTTTGAGTAATTTGATTAATAATAGTATTTATATTTCAAATTTTTATTATTGAAAAGTTCAAGCATAAGGATATGCAATGGCTGATAAATACAGCAGTTCGGCTAGTTTGATGTCTGCAAAAGACTCAAGTAATCAAGAACATATCATAAGTAATGCAACAATAAAGCAAGCCTTATCAGAGCCCTTTGAAATCAAAGCAATGCTGGTGTCCAGTGGCTTTGACATACAAGATCAACTAGGTCAGTTCCTTACTATAAACCGTTATTTCAACGAATCTGGCAGCAATACACTCAATCGTTCCTACAATGGAGTTGTGACATTGATCCAACATTTAGGAATGGATTCTAATTTGCAGAATCACCAATACGAAATAACGCTTAAACCTTGGTTTTGGTTATTAAAACACACACATTCTTTCCGGGTTTATCAAAATCAATCCACACAAGAAATCGTCAGTGATATTTTCGATAACGCTGGTTTCAAGGGTAACTATAAAATATCCAGCATGCCTTCGACCAAGCGTGAATATTGTTTGCAATATAACGAATCGGATTTTGACTTCGTTTCTCGCCTGCTCGCTGAAGAAGGCGTTCATTATTATTTTGAGCATGCAAGTGGTTCACACACCATGATTTTGCAAGATGCTCAAACCCCATTTGATAAAGCCAGCACAGCGAAATTTGATATGAAGGAAACGCCGACAGGCTCACTTCCTTTGCTTGAAGATTGGTGCCCAACCGTTGCCTTTCATGGCGCGAGTGTTGAACTTTCAAGCTACGATTATTCGCAGACAAAACTCATCACCAGCGGCAGTAAAACCTCCAGTAATACCATTGCCAACAACACTAAACTTGCCAACACGCGTTACCCGACTTTGGGTATCAGCGGTGATATGACAGATCTCTCTAGCAATCTTGCCAAACGTCGAATCGAGTATATTGAGCAGGATTACCAAAGCGTTATTGCTAGCGCAAAACATGATCTCTTCGAGCTCGGTACTTACTTCTCGCTTTCAAGCCATCTAGACAAAGAGCAACTTGGTGACTTTTCGGTCGTCTGTATGGAAGTGGAATACACCGAAAATGCAGAGAGCAGCACCAGACTAAAAGTGATCCCAAAAGATACCCCTCACTACCCTCAACCTCGCTCAAAACAAGCAGTGCAGGGCTTACAAAGCGCAGTCGTTGCCGGATCAACCGCGGGTGATATTAATCAGGACGAACAAGGTCGTGTGCGTATTCAGTTCCAATGGGATACGGACGCAAGCGGTGACAAAACCAGTTGCTATGTTCGTGTTGCACAGATGCTTGCGGGAAGTGGTTACGGTGCTCAATTTGTGCCACGAGCCGGACAAGAAGTACTGGTCTCTTTCATCGATGGTGATCCAGATAGACCAATCATCACGGGCAGCGTCTACAACAGCAAAAATGCCCCGCCATACGCAGAAGCCAATACAACAAAGTCTGGCATCAAAACCCAGCTTTCTGGACAGAGTAACGAGCTCTACTTCGATGACAAAAAAGACAATGAATTACTTTACCTTCATGCAGCCAAAGACCTGACACAAGAAGTTGAAAACAACCAAACCGAAACCATCAAGGGTGAATTAAGCCAAACAGTCACCAAAGCGGTATCCGTGTCGACAGAAGACAACTACTCGCTGAGCGTTACCAAAGCACTGAGCGAAAAAGCCAAGTCGATTTCGATTGAAGCTGACGATTCTATCGAGCTCAAAGTTGGCTCAAGCAAAATAACCCTGTCCTCATCATCCATTGCCATTGAAGCAACCAATATCGACGTCAAAGCGAGCAGCGCACTGAATTTGGAAGGGACCAATGTCACCAGCAAAGCCACTTCGGCCAACAAAGTTTCGGGCACCACGACCGCTCTTGAAGCAACCAGTTCAAACAATATTTCTGGCTTGAGTATTTCCATCAAAGCGGACACCACGCTTTCTGCTGAAGGCTCTTTGAGTGCCGAGTTCAAATCGGGTCTCAAAGCGACATTTGATGGCGGTGTAATGGGTGAAGTAAAAGGCGCAATTGTAAAGGTTAACTAATGAAATATAAGAAGATTCCATACCAAACGGCAGAGCAAATACTACCGAGATTCAAAGCCAGTGACGAGGCTAAAGCGCTACTCAACGAAGAAACCAGCATCAACGATGCAATTCAATCACTCACAGACAAAGAGCTCTACAACGATCTCGTTCAGTTTTTGACGCACGCTCTACCCGTCCGGGAGGCAATCTGGTGGGGAGCGTTGTGTTTAAATCAACGCAATGAGGAATGGTCACCCCTTCAAAAACAAAGTGTCGAAACTTGCATGGCTTGGGTGCGGTCACCCTCCGAAGAATTGCGCCGCAAAGCCGAACATCTTTCTCATCGATTGGAACTGAATTGTGGGCCATCTTGGCTTGCTCAAGCGGTATTTTGGAATGGTTCGGGCAGCATCGTTGCACCAGATATTCCACCCGTTATGCCTGATCCTTTTCTGTATGCCAAAGCGACTGCAGGTGCAATTAATCACGCAGCCGCTTTGCCTCAATGGGACAAGACGAAACCTTACTATCAAACCGCAATCACAATGGCTTTGGATATCGCTGCAGGCGGTCAAGGCACTTCAGATAGCCAATCACAAACCGCTGAGCAAGGAGAACTACGATGACATTACCTGCTGCTCGTATCACTGACATGCATGTATGCCCAATGCAGACACCAGCAACCCCACCAATTCCTCATGTGGGTGGTCCGGTCACCGGCCCCGGGGCACCTACTGTGTTGATCGGTAGCTTACCGGCCGCGACAGTAAGTGACGTTTGCGTGTGCGTTGGAACCCCAGATTCTATCGCGATGGGAAGCACGACCGTGCTATTAAGCAATAAGCCTGCCGCCCGAATGGGAGACACCACTTCTCATGGCGGCAGTATTGTTGCCGGTATGCCCACAGTACTTATAGGAGGATAAAACCTCTTTATAAATCAGGATATTATATTGATAGAAGCATTCATCCGACCAATTTTTTGGATCGACATCTTAGTTTTTATTAAATAGTTAATTTTTATCGGCTATTTAGGAAAATCCTCACTAGACTGAAGTTTACAAACTATGAAACCAGAGGAACGGAATTATCTCTGGCTTAATAAAACAATAATTCATGGATTGAATATGGTTGACATTGATAGTCTTTTGGCACCGATCACAGATGGATCGCCGAGTGGCGTCTATCTAAAACTCGATAGAAGTGCCTATCGAGCACTGAGAAACAGTTATAACGCGGCGCAATCGTCATTTCGCCAGTTGGTGGAAACGCCCGAAGCATCCAGTGATGAATCCTTACTTGAGAGTAATGATGAAAACTGGACGCAACTGCGTACCGCGACATTTCACGCTCTCACCCAGTCAAGCAAAGACTTGGAGTTACTAGGTTGGTATATCACCAGTCAGTTGTTCACCGACGCACCCTATCGAAACCTTGCCGACGCAACGCAAGTTCTTCTAAGCACCGTGGAGCAGTTTTGGGACTCTCTCAATCCATTCCTTCCTGAAGACAAACTAAAAAGCGCTGAAGAGTCTGGCATAGCGAGAGAACGTGCTGAGTTCCGTATGAAGCCTTTGCTACAGCTTGTTGGCGAAACTCATGATACAACTGCCGTGTATATGCCTTTGCAGTTAATCGGCTTGATTGATGACATCACTTTTGCAGATTACCTACGTACAGAGCGCAACGGTTCGCTTGGCGAAATCAAAACTAAAGCGCAAAACCTTTTCAGCGCAGACACGCAAGACATCTTAATGGATCTGGCGCAAACGTATCAGAATCTTGATGCTACAGAACAAGCCATCGCGAAGCATTGCCAACCAATTAACGCCACGCCAGTAAGTTTCAAATTCATCAAAGAAAACATCGCTGAACTTATAAATGCGATTCGTTACCTCACCGAAGATAATTTTTCCAAGTGGCCGTTAGACGAAAAATTTAGGCTGTTAAAAGATGAACCACAAGCCGCTGAGATAGAACTACCAAGCGTAAGTGCTGTTGAGCCGACTGATAACATATTGGAATCAGTTGCTCAAACAACGGGTCAAGCGAGTAAAGAAACGAGCCAAACGTCTTCTACTCAGCAAATCGATTCTGTGCCCCCCACTTCGACCACACAGACTCACCCCCTTATCCAAGCGCCTTCCGTTAGCATCGATGCTCAAGTACAAAATCGCGACCACGCCTTTCATGAACTTAGAAAGCTCGCCGACTACTTCAAACAAACCGAGCCACACAGCCCTGTTCCGTTCTTGCTAGAGCGCGCAATTCGTTGGGGTTATCTGAGCTTACCAGAACTACTCCAAGAAATGACTGGTGGCAACAACCAAGTGCTCGACCATATCAATCAACTCACCGGAATGGACAACTTAGAACAAACCATTCTGAAGAAAATTCCTGAACCACAATCAGTGCCAGAGTCGGTTCCGACCGTACCACCTGCGACTGAGGTTCAAACTGCCTCTAATGAGGAGTCTCAAAGTGCAACGTCAATTGAACCTACAACGTCAGAGCAAAGCGACACTCCTAATACAACCAACCAACCAGAAGTAAAAACTACTCAATCGTCGAGCGGTATTACCGATTTCGAGTGGTGAAGCAAAAAATGCTAATAAGCAAAGGAGAACCAAATGGCTTCTATTTACATGAGAATTGATGGCACTACACCAAAAGGTGCTGCAACGGTAGATAAGATCGGTGGCAAGGATGGATTTTTTGCTATTGATACAGTGAACTGGAGTGCCGTTCGTGGCGTTGGTATCGACGTCGGTAACGCGAACAACGCAGACCAAGGCATGGTCGCGCTAGGTGAAGTGAACATCACTCGTGGCTGTGATGGTGCAACGCCTTACCTAACAACGTTCCTATACGCACCAGGTGGTGAAGGTAAAACTATCGAGATCGTGATGACTAAGCCAAACCGTGAAGGTTCTGGTGCAGATCCATACCTAATCCTTACACTAAGCGCAGCACGTATGTCGAGCTACAACATGGGCGCGTCGGATGGTCATCTACCAAATGAATCATTCAGCCTGACATACACCGAGATTTCGAAAGCGTACTACATCGAAGGCGAAGGCGGCAAAATCGAGAAAGGTCCTGAAGTGGGCTTTGACGCGACGACAGCGAAAGTTACTTCGACAGCTTCTTAATGGAATAAGGAGATACCATTATGGCACTGAACTCCCAACACAAGCGAGTTAGCAAAAACCGTGTAAGTATTACTTACGATGTCGAGACGAATGGCGCAGTAGAAACCAAAGAACTCCCTTTTGTGGTGGGAGTCGTCGGTGATTATTCGGGTCACAAGCAAGACAAAGAAGACGTGGAAGATCGCACCTTCTATAACGTCGACAAAGACAACTTCGATACTGTGATGAAGCGTGTTGGTCCTGAGTTATCACTCAAAGTGGACAACGTTTTGGTTGATGACGACAGCCAAATCGAAGCGAGTCTGAAATTCTCATCAATGAAAGATTTCGAGCCTGAAGCCATCGTTGAGCAAGTTGAACCGCTCAAGAAGCTTGTTGAAACTCGTAACCAACTCAAAGTACTGCTTTCAAAAGCGGACCGTTCTCGTGATCTAGAGAAACTACTCAAGGAAGTGCTGCAAAGCGCAGACACTATCAACGCCCTTTCCGATGAGCTAGGCATCCAGAAAGAAGGAGCAGAATAATGACGACGGAAGTTGAAAACCAACCACAAGCAGAAGCGGCTGAAGCTTCGTTGAGCTTTCTGGATCGTGCAATCGAAGCGACCACACAAACGCCAGCGGACACAACAAAAGAACTGTTCTCAGTGTTAGCAGAGCAAGCGCTAAGCGGCACAGTTACATGGGACAAGAACGTCACCAAAACGATTGAAAACGCCATCGTAGAGATCGACAAAAAGCTTTCTAAACAGCTATCGAAAGTCATGCAAGAAAATGATTTCCAAAAGCTAGAAGGTTCATGGCGTGGTCTGCAAAAACTGGTTAAAGAGAGCGACCTAGGACGCTCACTGAAAATCAAAATGGTCGACTACACCAAAGACGAGCTGCTTGATCAGTTTGAAGATGCCCCAGCCATCGACCGTAGTCCATTGTTCAACGCGGTATACCAAGGCGAATACGGCACAGCAGGTGGTGAACCATACGGTACCTTCATCGGCGACTACGAGTTCAGCGCAAAAGATGAAGACGTCGCCCTACTACGTTACATGGGTGAAGTAGCCGCTGCGTGTCACGCTCCGTTCGTTGCCGCAGCAAACGCAGAAATGTTTGAGTTCAATGACTTCACTACCTTCGAAGAAGGCAAACCTGTCGCGGCTGGTTTTGACTCTCCGGCTTATGCTGCATGGAACTCGTTCCGTGAAAGTGACGATGCGCGCTACGTAACTCTAACATTACCTCGTACACTCGCTCGTCTTCCTTACGGGGAAAAAGGTCTTGGCACCAAACTGTTTAGCTACGAAGAGTTAAACACTGACCAAGATGGCAACCCGAATCCATCAAGCAATGATGAGTTGGTTTGGTCAAATGCCGCTTACGAGTTGGGTCTGAAAATGACGCAAGCGTTCACTGCGTACGGCTGGTGTACAGCAATTCGCGGTCTGGATAACGGTGGTAAAGTAGAAAACCTACCAAACCTAACGTACAAGACCGAAGCTGGCGACTTGGTTCAGCAATGTCCAACAGAAGTGAACCTAACCGACGAACGCGAGAAAGAGTTAAGTGACCTAGGCTTCTTGCCACTGGTTCACTACAAGAACTCAAACTACGGCGTGTTCATCGGTGGTCAAACAACACAGCAACCGAAGACCTACACAGATCCAGATGCAACAGCAAACGCAGCAATTTCCGCGCGTCTTCCTTACATCATGGCAAGTGGTCGCATCGCTCACTACTTGAAAGTCATGGGTCGCGACAAGCTAGGTTCAAACCTAGAAGCGCCAGACATTCAACGTGAACTTCAACTGTGGATCGATCAATACACCAACGCTGGTGCAATTGGTAACGATCAACGAGCGAAAACGCCGTTAGCGGAATCTCGCATTGAAGTGGTTGAACAACCGGGTAAACCGGGCGCGTATTCAGCCGTTGCTCACCTAAGACCTTGGCTACAACTTGAAGAACTGACTACGTCGGTTCGCATGGTAGCGAAGATCCCAGGTTAAGCATGATAAAGCTTGGTCGAAGTAGGATGCTTCGACCAGGCCAATTCGATTTAGGTCACAAGGATAGTATGAGTAAGATTTATCACTCAGGTTGGCAGACCCAATTTACACAGCTAGACGATAAAGACAGCGACTTTTTACAAGAGGCGCTCTCTTTACTGTCTCAAGTGTCTCGCTCCGCGCTAGACAATCCCGATGCTCTTATCACACATGTTTCGCGCTTGATTGCAGAGATTGACAATAAGCTCTCGAAACAGATGGATACGTTACTGCATCATCCAGAATTTGAGGCACTGCAAACCAATTGGCTAGGGCTTCAAGGCTTAGCCACCCTGCCCGTTAATTACCAACGCACTCAACTCAAGCTACTCAATATGAGTTGGGAAGAAGTGTCTTCCGACGTCAATCAAGCCTACAGCACCAAAACGTCTGAGCTGTACAACAAGATCGGCAACCAAGAGTTAAACACCTTGGGCGGACACCCATTCGGTTGCTTGTTATTCACACAGCCAGTAGCAGCAGATATGGATTTCGAATCTGACTACGATGATTTATTCACCGTAGAACTATTGAGCCGCTTGGGTGAAGCGACGTTATGCCCAATGCTATTTGCTCCTAATCGCGATTTCTTTGTCGAATCCGGCGCAGACTGGCTGTCTGATATCAACCGAATCGAGAAGATCCTCGCCAGCCCTGATTACCAATCGTGGCAGTCTTTACGCAGTAAGTCCTCTGCGCGTTTTGTCGGTTTAGTGATGCCAGAAATGTGCATGCGTACACGTTATCAAAACGCCAAAGTGGGATTCATCTACAACGAGAAGCAAAACGGACTTTGGGGCAATGCGGGCTTTGCGTTTGTATCCACCATTATACGAGAGCATCAACGGGTGAGTTGGTTTGGCTTCTTGAAATCTCGTTGGAACGACAACAACCAAGGTGCCGTGGTCAATCAAAGCCAAAGCGATAGCCATTTTCTGATTCAACCACAAACCAAAGTGACCTTGTTTGGGCAACTGTCGACCTTCTACAGTCGAAGCGGTTTTATCCCTCTAACTAAGAGCCCTTTGAGCGATAAGTTTTACTTCAATGGTAACAATTCGATTTGGCACAACAGCGAGTCTGATAACGAGAAAGTCCTCACTCAAATCCAAACATCATTGATGTCTTGCCGTATTGCACATTATCTCAAAGTACAAGTACGCGAAATGATCGGTAGCTTCAAAACAGCTGCTGAGTGCGAGTTGTTCCTCTCCCAATGGGTTGAAAAATTCTCTAGTAACGTTGCGTACGCCAACGAAGAAACCCTATCAAAATACCCATTGAGTTTTGCAAAGATCAGCGTGTGCGACTCTGACCATCATCCGGGCAATTTCGTCTGTACATTGCGTATCGTCCCGCAGTATCAATACGACCATTTCAGTGGCGAAGTGGTGCTGACAACAGAATTGGATGAGGTGGCGTAATGAGTTTTTGGCGTACCTTTGTGCAAACAGCCCCTACGACTCGTCGAGATGATATCGAGGACATCAAGTATCACCTGACTCGTCTGTTCGATTCGGAGGCGTCACTGATGAGCATTGACGATCGGTTAACCGAAGTGCAGCGCTCTAACTATCGTTTTGGCATCGAGGATGTGCACCTGTTGAGTGCTAGTCTCGACCACCAGCAATTAGCCCTCAAACTAGAAAACTACATTCGACATTTCGAGCCACGCCTTAGCCAAGTCATGGTTGAACTTGTTGAGCGTAAAGCGGGAGAAAACACCATCGCTTTCAATATCGTCGCCAAAGCCAAAACGACACAGGGCGAAAAAGAGCTGATTTTTGATTCCAAGATTTCATTGAGCGACATGACCACCGATATGAAGGAGGATTTGTATGAGTGATCCTCTACTGCGTTATTACGAGCAAGAACTGACTTTTGTTCGCCGTGCTCTCGGTCAATTTGGTTCTGAACATCCAGAACACGCACAACGCCTAAACATCCATCAGGGACAAATCGAAGATCCGAGTTTGGCTCGCTTATTGGATGGCGTGGCACTATTGAATGCCAACGTCGAAAAACGTCTATCTGAGCAAATCCCTGAAGTTGTCGAAGGATTACTTGGCGTACTCTACCCAAGTTACATTCAAACGGTACCAAGTGTGGCGTATCTAGAAATGAGCACAGACGCGCCTTCCACAGACAGCACGACGCTTCCCAAAGGCACACGCTTTTCTTCCGAATCGCAAGGCAAAACATGTTTGTTCACCACAACGGATGAACTCAAAACGACACCATTTGCACTGATTGACACCAAGGCAAGCAGCGCGCCTTTTGACTTCAATCGCCCACAAGGCAGTGAACAAACTACCGCCGTTATTCAGCTCACCCTGTCTACTGGCGATGATGATGTGCACTTCAGTCAATTAGCGTTAGAGGATCTCGACTTCTTCGTTCAAGGTTTCGAGAACAATGCGGATTCCTTGGTTGAACTTCTGCTCAGTGAAGCGCGCGCAATATCGATTTCCGACATAAATGGCGAGAATCACGCTGTCTTAGCTGCCAATCAGCTAAAGAGCCGAATCAGCGATAAGCAGTTTCAGTTTCTGCCACAAAAAGGCAATCAATTTTCTGGCTATCATTTGATGAACGAATTTTTCTTCTTCAAAGAGAAACGTCAGTTCTTCCGTCTTAAAGGCTTTGGTGAAGCCTGTCAGCAACATGATTGCTCCACTGTGATATTAAACCTGTTCATGCACTCTTTGCCGATGGAGTTTATCCGTCTTTTCGATAACCAAGTGTTTAAGCTCAATGTCGTGCCTGCGGTGAACTTATTCGAACAAACAGGCGAACCAACCAGCTATGACCAACGCAGCCTGACCATTCCCGTTAATGCCGATGCCCATACCGATAATGAAATTCAAGTGGTCGACATTTTGGATGTGTTTGAGATTACGTCGAGCGGTCAAAAACTGCTGACACCACTGTTTAAAGACAGTTACCAAAGCGACCCACATTGTGATTACTGGCAAAGCCGAAAAGATTCCACAGGTGAACTGCGATTGGCGATCAGCCTAAATGCCAACCAAGAACTCGAATTCAACAAACTCTATGGCACTCGCCTTCTTTGTACCAATGGCAAACAAGCATGCACCATCAACGGTGAGATGACTTGTTTAGAGCCGATCGATTTACCCGGCGATTTTCATTCTCTCTACCCGCCGTCGGCTCCGATAGAACGCGAATCTGACGCCAATATGCACTGGCAATTTATCGGACTACTGAACAGTAACTTCTCGTCTCTGCTGCACTCAGAAGACCCTACTCAGCAGCTTAAGCAAATGCTGCAATTGTGTAGCCGCAACCAGTTGGTGAGCGATGAAATTCAGATGATTCAGTCAGTAAAAGTGCGCTCACAAGTTTCATCAATGCGTATTCTAGGCAAGAACGTCTTCTCTCCGGGCACAGAGATTGAAATCACTCTCGATACGTCTGGTAACTATCTGACTTTCACCGATGTGTTGAATCGCTTCTTCCAACAGTTCTGTAGTTTTGATCGCTACATTCAGCTCACAATTCGTCTTTATGGCAAAGATGGCATTGCGAGGCGTTATCCAAAAATCCACGGGAGCCAGCGCTCGATGTAGCGTGGAAGATAGATGATGTCGATGTCACTGATTAACGATTTAAAAGCGAACCCACATGAGTACGACTTTGCTCAAGCAATGCGATTGCTGATGCAAATGGCAAAACAGTCTGGGCATAAGCTGAAGTTAGAGCTCAAAGCGGAAGCCATGCCTCATGGTGATGCCGACGATATTCAATACTTTTCGTTCAGTGACCACAGCGCCAAAGTTCGTATTGCTCAGCAAGCACTATCTGGCGCACAAGGTGTTATCCCCAACTACATCTATGAGGAATTGTTGTTTGCACTGCATAACGACGATCACGCACTCAAGGACTTTTTAGACGTATTCAATCAACGCCATTTTGAACTTGCCGCGCAGCTAGAACTCGCTCCTCACCTCTTGGTTCAGAAAGAGCTGGCGAAAGAAAAAACCGATTTACTCAAACAACTGGCGAACCTGAAACACGAACACGGCGCGCTGTTCCAATATTCGCTGCTATTCGCTCAAGGACATCGTAACTTAGAAACGTTAGAGCAGATCCTTAACGACTACTTCCCTTACCAAATCGATGTGTCGACTAAGAGCCATGAACGTCGCCAGTTACCCGCGAGTTCTCTTACCCGTTTAGGACAGAAAGACGACTACAACAGCGGGATCGGGCAAGGTTTCCTCATTGGCAAAACATGTATGACTTACAACCAACATTTGGTGGTGAGTATCCAGCCTGCCAACCGCAAAGAGCTGCATCAAATTCATAGAGATATTCAGTTGGCGAGCCACATGCGCCAGCTCATTCAACATTATTTACGAGACGCCACGCCGATTTCTATTTATCTCAACGTTAAGCGTGCGTATCTCGAAAAGCCAAGGCTGTCTGCTCAACCAGATAAAGCCGCGAAATTGGGTGAAGTGGATTGCCTCGCCCCAGAACGTAAACCTACAGAGCGGATTCGGATTCTTCTGAAGTAGCTAGGTAGACACCGCGACGACAAAGAAGGTTATCGCGCTAAAGACAAGGATAAGGTTATGACACAAGTAACGCTGACAAATTTAGTCGCCAAGTTATCGCCAGAATTAAAACGCGCATTGGAAGCCTCTGCGGGTGCAGCCATGAACCAAGGCGTTGCTACCATCGAGCCGGAACATTGGTTGCTCACGCTATTGAATCAGCAAGACACACATTTAAAAACTCTGATTGAGAGTCAGAAGATCAACCAAGATCAACTTGCCAGTGAGCTAGCAAATCGCATCGAACGCCTACCAAAAGTGCAAGACAGCCAACCAACGCTTAGCCATGCACTGACTGAACTACTCAAAGATGCTTGGATGATTGCCTCCGTTAACTATGGACATGGTGAAATCATCAGTCTGCATCTCGTTCAAGCGCTGCTACAACAGAACGTCATGGGCGTATCGAGCAACAATCTCGAATCACTACAGAACGTGTCGACCGAGTCCCTGCAAGGTTTAATCAACAAAACGCCGGTGAAGAGAGCAACGCAACAAAGCACAGGTGAAGCAAGTTCAGCAGCAAATACAGCAAGCGCGGACGACGCATTAAGCAAGTACACCATCAACCTTACTCAACAAGCGATTGAAGGCAATATCGATCCGATTTCTGGGCGTAATTCTGAAGTAAGAAAAGCCATCGACATTCTTTGTCGTAAACGCCAGAACAACCCTATTTTCGTTGGTGAGCCGGGCGTAGGTAAAACCGCTGTCGTCGAAGGTTTAGCGCTGAGAATCGCAGCAGATGAAGTACCAAGTGCGCTGCAAGGCGTCCAACTCCATTCGCTTGATTTAGGTTTGTTACAAGCAGGCGCCAGCGTAAAAGGCGAATTTGAAAATCGCCTGAAAGACGTCATCAATGAAGTTAAAAACAGCGATGTGCCAATCATTGTATTTATTGATGAAGCACATACGCTGATCGGCGCTGGCGGTGCAGCAGGACAAAATGATGCTGCCAACTTATTGAAACCGGCTCTTGCACGTGGTGAGTTCAAAACCATTGCCGCAACAACATGGGCAGAGTACAAAAAGTACTTCGAGAAAGATCCTGCTTTGACTCGCCGTTTCCAAGTCGTCACGGTAGAAGAGCCAAATGCAGAAGATGCCAAACAGATGCTGCGAGGCATTGCTGCTTCATTGCAAAAGCACCACGGCGCATTTATCACTGAATCCGCGATCGATGCCGCAGTCAACCTATCCATTCGCTACTTACCTTCTCGCCAATTGCCAGATAAAGCGATCAGCTTGCTCGACACGGCTAGTGCGCGTATTGCATTAACTCAAGGTGCAAAACCAGAAGTGATTGAAGCGTTGGAGCAAACCATTCGTTATCAACAAAACGAGCAGTCTGCTTTGGAGAAAGAGTTTGATTTGTTTGGCACAGGCGCAGAAGAGATCGCCGAATTGAAGCAAGAAATAACCACCAATCAATCTCAATTAGCGGACTACCAAACGCGTTGGGAGCAAGAGATTACCTTGGTTGATGAGATTAAAGCGCTTCAACAAAGCATCACAGAAAGCGAAACACCAGCCGAAGCTGAGCAAAGCCAGTTGAATGCCCTTCTAGACCAATTGCACGAGCTTCAAGGTGAAGAGCCGTTAGTTAATGCAATGGTAGATGATTCGACCATCGCTCAAGTCATTTCCGGTTGGACAGGCATTCCAATCGGCAACATGATGAGTGACGAAATAGCTCGCCTATTGTCACTGGAATCAGAACTGGATAAACGCGTTATCGGTCAAAACGTGGCGAAGCAAGAACTGGCAAAAGCGATTCGAATCTCGCGCGCTGGCTTAACTGATAATCGCAAACCAATCGGTGTGTTCTTGATGTGTGGTCCAAGTGGTGTCGGTAAAACTGAAACCGCCATGGCGCTCGCTGAGCAACTTTACGGAGGCAGCAACGATCTCACGGTTATCAACATGACCGAGTTTAAAGAAGAACACAAAATCTCAATGTTACTTGGCTCGCCTGCCGGCTATGTTGGCTTTGGTGAAGGTGGCGTGTTAACCGAGGCGATTCGCCGCAATCCCTACTCTGTCTTGCTTTTGGATGAGATGGAAAAAGCGCATCCGGGCGTTCATGACCTCTTCTATCAAATCTTCGATAAAGGACACATCAAAGACAGCGAAGGTCGCACGGTGGATTTCAAAAACACCTTAATCATCATGACTTCTAACGCCGCAGACCAAGCGATTTGTGATGTGTGTGATGAAAATGCCGAACGCATCAGCAACGATGAGCTGCTCGAAGCAATTCGTCCCGATCTACAACGTTACTTCAAGCCTGCGTTCTTAGGGCGTACCACCATCGTGCCTTATTACCCACTCAACGATGATGAGCTGGCGAAGATCACCGAAATCGCGCTAAACCGCATTCGCAAAAAACTGGCAGAGCAGTATCAAGCGAGCTTTACGTGGGATGCAGGTTTTGTGGATTTGGTTGTCAGCAAAAACACCGACCCTACGACAGGTGGTCGTGCGGTTGAGCAAATCATTAACCGCTCTTTAATGCCGAAGTTGGCAGAAGAATGCATCGCACGCCTGAGCACACAACAACCGATTAGCCAAGTGACGGTGACCGCTGCGTCCACGCCACAGGGCTTTGAACTGGATATTCAGTAGTAACGAATCATGATGTTTAGAAGCGTACATTCACCCCATCTCGTCACCACCTCGATTCTTGTTCAAGAGGCGGCGGTCAGCTGTGGGGCGAGCTTTTTTCGCAAAATAACCAAGCTGGTTTCATCGCTGTTTATTTTGCTTGGTGCCCTATTCTCGTTTGAAGCTTGGGCGCAAGTTTGGATTGGTCCCGACCGATTGCTACTTGCAACTCACAAATGGGCACCGTACCAAACTCACCAGAATCAAAACATGGATGGGTTTGCGCTCAACCGCGTCAAATGCGCGCTTGGCGAAATGGGACAACCTTACCAACTGACCATGACAGAATGGTCTGACGCACAGCTTCACGTGCACAGTGGTCAACAGCACGGTTTTTTCGTCTCGCCGAAAACCAGAGAACACGACAGCTATGCAACGTTGTCTGCTCCTATTACGGAGCAAAAATTGCGTTGGTATTTTGGTCCGGGCGTAGAGCCTAAGCTTGATGATTTGTCAAAGTTGAACCTTAAGTTCTCGGCAGAATTTGGCTCAAGCACATGGTTTTGGCTGAAACGTAATGGATACAACGTCGTTAAGCAGCCACGAGATGCTAAGGTTTTACTAAGGCTTTTAAAACAAAGAGAAATTGACGTCGCACTGGAAGATGAACGGGTGTTTCACACGGAAATAAGCCAAGCCTCTCTTCCAAGCGATTACTTCTATTCTCAAGTATTCGAAACCAAGCCAATGGGCGTGTATTTCTCTAACCGCTTTTTGGACAAATATTCTGGTTTCTTAACCGCTTTCAACACAGCGTTGGCTAAATGCGAGGGATAACAAGTGGCGATCAGCATACATTTGATTTCTGTACCCTCTGAGGAGGTGGTGACTTCAAGAGTCATCTATCTGCCCGAGTCTGGCGGGCAGTTTGGGCGTTCTGCTTCTTGTGAAGTGGCATTGCCCGATCAATCAAAACGCATCTCGCGTATTCACGGACAAATTCGTCTCACTGAAACAGGTTATTTGGTGAAGAGCACTGGTAAGAACCCGGCTCGCCTCAACGATAAGGCCATGGTGAGAGACAAAGATTACCCACTCAACGATGGCGACATTTTAAAGATCGAAAGCTATTCGATGTTGGTATCAACACTCACGTCGAGCAAAGCGCCTGCCGAAGAGCAACCTGATGACCTCTTTGCGACCAAGTTCGACCTGCAACTGGAGGACAATGTCGATTTTCTCGATGAAGGTGGCATCGTCGAACCCGTGAAATCGGAAGTCCATTACTCTCACCAAAATGTAATGAGCGATGACCCCTTCTCCTCTGACCCGTTTGAAGACATCGACGATGACGAACTGGCGGACCACTTTGAAGTGGATGAAGTGTCGAAACAGCAGCAAGCAATGGAGCGTTCTAAGGAGATTGAGTATCTTCCGGGCGATCATCATCCAACGTCAGAGCTGGAAGCCTCCATCGAAAAGCTGATTACGATTACCGAGAAGAATCAACAATACCTTCGCAACCCACCGCTTGCACATGATGCTTTGTTTGATGCGTTGGACAAAACACTCGATCAGTTCCTCAACGAATTCGCGCCGAACCAACTAGAGAATCAATTTAGCGAATTTGTGTCTGGCGGACTGTTCAGCAGCAAAGACAAAAAGTATTGGAAAATCTATCGCAAGCACTTCCAACATCGACAGGACAACGGTGATTTTCGTCGCCAGTTCAAAGCGATGTTTATGGAAAACATGCAAAAGCAAAGCGAGGAAAGCTGATGAAGATTTGGCTTAGTTTACTCGCTTTCGCTTTGGTGGGATGTTCATCTGACCCAACACCGGTTGTGACACAATATCAATTGGCGGTGAGCGCCGAGAAGACGATTAACCCAAGTGTTAACAACAGTACCAATCCCGTAGTAGTACGCTTGTATCAACTAACCGATGCCCAACAGTTTAAGCAATTGCCGTTTATCGATTTGTACAACGATGACGTAAGCCTATTAGGCGCAAACTTGGTGTCGAAACAAGTGCTGCCCGTGGTAATGCCAGACAGCAATAGCAAACAAACCTTAGACATCAACAAGACCACTCAATACATCGGCGTATTGGTGGAATTTGCCGAATATGATGCAAGCACGGCGACGGTAGTGACAACCACGCCTCAGGAAGAAGAACAATATATCCAGTTAAAGATCAGCGGTAACAAGGCAGCATTGCAAACCGTGACACCAGATTCGCCTTGGTGGGATGTCTTTTAACTCGATTCAGTAGATAGGGAAATCACGTGGACGCATATAAAAAAGTCGTTTGGCAAGAAGGTATGTTCATTGCCCCACAACACTTTCAACAACAAGACAGATACACACAAAACTACGTCAGACAAAACGTCGAAACGCTTGCTGGTTATGCCCCTTACTATGGTGTGACCGACTTGGTGATCAATCACGATCTACTTAAAATTGGCAAGCTTTCCGTCTCTTCTAGCGCGGGTTTGTTCCCAGATGGCACGCATTTCGAACTGAAACGCGAAGTCGCCAGAGATGTACCGCACGGTACGATTGAGAAAATGGCTTACTTAGCGCTGCCTGTTTCTCTGCAAGGCAATAATGATTACGCCAATGATGAATCGGAACAAAGCCGCTATCTCACACGCACTATCAATGTGTTTGATACTTCAACCTCTGAGAATGCCAGCGTTGAGGTAGACGTCGCACAGCTCAATATAGCGATAAAACTCGAAGGCGAAGACACTTCGGGCTTTACCCTGATTCCTTTCGCCAAGGTGTTGGAATGCAGCGAAACGGGCGAAGTGATGCTAGACCGTTCCTTTATTCCTGCGTGTTTGCACTATGGTGCATCACAGCTATTGGTTGAACGTTTGAAAGAGATTCATGCCCTCACGTCCAACCGTGCCACAAGCTTGCTCAAACGTATTCAAGCCGGACAAGGACAAAAGAGTCCACAGTCGATGATGCAAGACTACCTGTGGCTGCAAACACTCAACACTTGGCTTCCGTGGTTTGATTTGTCTTTGTCGAACCCAAAGTTTCAAACCCATCAGCTTTATTTGGAGCTACGCAAGTTTGAAGCGCAAGTCATGGCATCCACACCTGCGATTCCAGAGCTGTGTCAGCCGTTAGATTTCCATCGTCTGTATGATTGCTTTAATCCGCTTTTTTCGAATCTGCGCAATATGCTCACGCTGGTTCAACAAGACTCGGTGATTGAGTTTTCATTCGATACTTCGTTGTTTGAACGACGCCGCTTGCTTCGCACGTTGGTCAAAGATGGTCACAACCTGTCCGATCGCCGATTCGTTCTCAGTGTCCGTTCCAATATCAGCAGCACCGAGCTTAATGAGTTGTTCCCTGCGGCAGCGAAACTCAGCAGCAATAACAAGATTGTCGAGATCGTGCGTAATGCCCTTTCTGGCGTGCAACTTACGCCGCTTCCTGTTGCACCAAGCGAACTAAAGCCGATGCAAGGCACAGCGTATTTTGAAGTGGATACGTCAGACCGCAATTGGTTAGAAATGATTGAAAACCGCGATGCACTGGCGCTGCACGTCGATACGCGTGTTGGCGACCTAGAAGTGATGCTGTACGCACTGAGGTAGTAAGTTATGAACTATTTGGATGAAGATACCTTAGTTTGGGACAGCAGCGAAAACGACTTCGTGAGTAAAGACACCGACATGCCAGACGTAAAATGGCATTCGGTCAACGCTGCGCAAGCCAATATTGGGTTCTTACATCATTTCGACAAAGCCGAGAATCAGCTGATCAACATCAGTTCTGAGTTATTGGCTGTCACGCTCAAGATCAACACCTTGCCGGAGCCCGAAGACATCACCACGCTCAGACATCAACTGGTGGCTTCTATTAATGAGATCAAAACCAAAGGCGCAGAGCTGACCTACCCAGTCGCCGTGATCGACAAGCTCTGTTTCCTGTATGCCGTGGTTTTGGATGAGTTGATTGTCTACACCGATTGGGGTGAAAAACGCGGATGGGAGAACAAAACCTTACTCAGTGAACTGTTTGGTATGCGCAACGGTGGTGAGCTTTTCTTTACTGTGGCAGAGAAAGCAGCGCGCCAACCGCACAAGCTGATCGACTTATTAGAAGTGGTTTATCTGTTTCTCAATATCGGGTTTAAAGGTCAGTACCGCGAAACGGGCAGCGAACAGCTAAAGAGTTTTACCTACCGCTTAGAGCAGATTTTAAGTCAGTACCGACAAGCCGGTGGAATCTATTGTCATACTAAGGTTTCGGTGCCTAAAACACGTAAACCAACGCGCAAGAAACGTTACCTTGTCACCACATTATTTTTCCTAACTATCATTGGTTTGAGCGTTGCTCTGACCTATTTCTGGTACAACAAAACCAAACCACAGCGGGCACGAGATTTTGTACAGCTTGGTGAGTACAGCCAACGCTATATTGAATCTGGTCGTGCGGAAGACATCGTTTATGTCAGCACTGACGACGATTTAAAAGGCAATAAAGTCGCGGTAAACACCACTCAACCACCTCGTCCAGTCCCGAGCCAACCAAAAGCCGTGACGCCACAAGCGAAAACTTCAACGCCAGAGACGACGAGCGCTCTAGTCACGAGCCCTGCAGCGGACACTGATTGGCTGGTGCAACTTGCGACCTTCTCTAACCTTAAAAACGCCGAGAAGTTTATCTCCCAGCTGCCGACATCCAACTATCAACCTGTCGCGGATAACATCAATTCATACGTTCGCGTCATCGTTCGATGTGATAACGCAGACCAAGCTAAAATCATCAATAACTGGTATCGAGAGAATGCCAACGTCAACGGCTTAGTGGTGCATAACAAAAACAAACAAAGCGAGGTTGAGTCACGATGACGCAAGACAACCCAAACACACCAACAAGAAAAAAGGCAATCATTTGGAGCTCAGTTACCCTTCTGCTTCTGGCAATCTTAGGCGGCTTACTGACTTGGTTTGTTGCGTATCCTGATTTCTTTTGGACAGGCGTCATCACGACGACCATTGTGGCACTGCTCTCTGCTGGGCTTTGTTTTTGGTTAATCAATCGCAAGGTGAAAAAGAGTCTTGAGCAGGACCAAGAACGTGCACTAATCATCAAGCGCTCTAAGTTACTTGCTTTCCACTTCAAGAAAATGCTCGGCGTACAAAAACGTAAAAAGCGCTTAACCAGCCGTTACGATCAGCCGATTTATCTGTTACTCAGTGATAGTCCAAGCAAAGACAAAAGCATCATCACGCAGATGGGTTACGAAGCTTATAAAGTGGATGATTTTGGCAACGACATTGAGTTTCCAATTCTGTTTTGGCTTAGTGAACACTCAATTCTGATTTCCGTCAGCATGGGCGACGATCAGCAACCGCTTTACTTAAAAACACTATGCCAGTGCCTCAATAAATGGCGTCCGAGACAAGCAATTAACGGCTTGTTGCTCACCACAGAAATAGAACAATTAGTTGGCAATAGTGAAACCCTTTCACAAAAAGCCGACCAATTGAAGTCGCAAATCAAAGCATTCAATCGTTCATTTGGTTTGAACTTACCTGTCTACAATGTCCTAACCAACATGGGGCAAGTGAGCGATTTCTGTCAGTTCTTTTCTGCGTTTGATGAAGCGAGACGCAATGAAGTATTCGGCGCCACCAGCCCAGTGCAAAAACATGGTGGCATTGATGCCGATTGGTTCAATGACGAATACGACCACCTCATCGGTCAGTTAATCTCGAACATGAGCAATGCGTTGGGAGCGCAGCTTAACCAAGATTTCCGCAATGCCATTTGTGGTGCGCCTTACCAATTTGGTCTGCTCAAACAGAATTTGTGGCACTTCCTACAGCGTTTGCATCGAGGTGACCAATACACAGATGGGCTCAACTTTCGCGGCTTCTACTTTACCCACAGTGGCAGTGATTTCGCACAGCATGATTTACTGGCGAACGTGGTCAATCAATCCCTCGGCAATGAGCAATATCAGCAACACCAACAAATGCCCGTTCAACAAACCTTGTTTGCTCAGCATTTGATGTCTCATGTCGTGTTAAATGAAAACACTTTAGTCGGGGTTAACCGCCATAAAGAGAATTGGTTGTGGTTCAGCCAAACCGCCTACACCCTAATTTGGCTCGGTCTACTGGTTGGCACACTGACGATTCTTAAGCTCGACTTCGATTATCAAACCAATCGTGAAGCCAAAGCCGATGGCATGTTAGAGCGTTACAAAGAAGCGATCGCAGCACAGCCATACAGTAAAGAAGATTTGGTGGGCAATATTCCAAACCTGTACACCATGCATCGTATTTACGCGCTATATCAGGAGCCTGAACCTTGGTATACATTGCCATTCCTACCGAATGCGACCATCAAGCCAGAAGTTGAAGCGGCTTACACCAAAGAACTGCAACAAGTGTTGATCCCTTCTATGGCGCACACCATTGAGAGCGACTTGTATGTGTATGTGAACTTGGAAGATCAAGCCAGAACGCTCGAATTGCTGAACGACTATCGACTGTTGTTTGATAAAAATCGCACCAACATTGAAGAGCTCAAAAGCTACTTCCTAGCAAACTTAGAGCATCAAGGCGAAGCGGACAAGACTAACGTTGCTCAGCTTAAAGTGCTGCTCGACGATGTGTTTAACCAGCACTTAGTGGCGACAACTGCCAATCAAGAGCTTGAAGGGTTGGCGAAGCAAGTCATCAATCAATCCAATATCGAGACGCTACTCTACCAACACATTTTGAACGATCATGCGTACGAGAAGCGCATTGATGTGCGTAAAGAACTTGGTTCCAACTTCAATCAGATATACCAATTCAAACCTGGCTACGTTGGCTATTTGGTTCCTTACTTGTACACACCGACTGGCTTTAACGAGCTGGATCTTTCGGTGGAATCACCTCTTCTTATCGAAGCGTTATCCGCTTATGAAGGCATCGCAGGGCAAGCACCAAGCGCGCTAGAGATGCATAGAATCAGCCACGATTTGAAGCGCATGTATCAGAACGATTACATCAATTACTGGCGCGATTTTATTAACAGCATCGAGGTGAAAACGATTTCCGGTTCTGAGCAGTTAAATGCCAGCTTGAACGTGCTCAACAATGCCTCAAACAATCCAATGTCTAAGCTGTTTACCACCATCAGCAACTACACTTCGGTTCTTCTACCTGAGCCAAAAGATGCGAAGAAGAAGACCGATGAAGAGATTGCCGATGCAGCGCAAGACAACGAAAAGAAGGAATCCGCTCGTCAAATCACACTGACGTTTAATGATTTCCACAAACAAGTGACGCCAGACGATCAGGGTAAGAAACCAATAGATTCCGTTCTGGAAGGTTTTGCGAACACGGCCAAATGGCTCGATCAGTTTTACAAATCCAACACGCCAGACAAAGTGGCTTACGAAACGTTATCTGCAGGTTTAAAGGCGCAAAACCCGGTCGCACAGTTGGCGTCATTGACCGATTCCCAGCCACCACTATCCGGTGAAGTGATTGACTATGTGACAGTGCAAACCAATGAGTTGGTGATGAACTTAGCTCACCAATATCTTAATAGTATGTGGAACAGCGAAGTCTACCAGCCTTATGAAAACACCATCGCGGCTTTCTACCCGTTTAAGAAAAGTGCCAACAGCGATGCTAGCACCGCGGATGTTGCTGCCTTCTTTAAAACCGATGGCACATTGGACACCTTCTATCAAACCATGTTGAAAGGCTTCTCAACAGAGCAACGTGCGCCGTTTATGTCCGGCTTACTGCCAAATACTGGCTTTGCGTTAGATCCTGCAATTTGGCTGATGTTTGATAAAGCCAAAGACATTCGCTCTGCCCTGTTTTTAGCTGACCCGAAAAACGTCGCGATTCAATTCCAGATGAAACCAACAGAGATGAGCTCAGCACTGACTGAGTTTTCCATTCGGGCTGAAAAACCGATTTTCACCTATCAACACGGTCCGATGCTGTGGACTCAACAAAGCTGGAAAGGCGATTCTGTCGCGCAAGATGCACTAACAGTGCGTCTACAAAAACAAGCAACACCGATTGCCAATGAGCAGTTTAAAGGCAGTTGGGCATGGTTCCGCTTGATTGAGCCACGCGTCACTTCAACCTCTTCGCAAAGTACTCAACTTGAGTTTGATTACAATGGCGAGAAGGTTCGCTTAACGATTAAAACTCAAGGTCAGAACAATCCGTTCGTACCGAACTTCTTTGCGGGCTTTGTGTTACCGGCGAGCATTTAGTGATGAATACGTTCGCCAATCAAACCCTGTTTAGAGCCTGTGGCGTTACTTATGTAGCGCCTCTGAGCGAAAACGTTTTTCAGTGCGAGCACAAACTTTATGGCACTGTGGTCATAAAGGTAGCACGAAGCTTGGCTGAGAAACGAGCTTTGATGGCGGAAGCGGACTTTCTATCCAAGTACGCGTCGGATTACTGGGCGAACTTTCATGGTTACGGCTCGCAAAACCACGCCGACTGGTTAATGAGCCAATATCTGGCAGGCAAAACGCTTAATACGATAGAACCTGATTTATTACCTCAAGACATAATAACCAAGCTTGAATTCGCTTTGCTAAACCTCCACAAAACGGGTTATCTGCATGGCGATATCAAGCCACACAACATCGTCGTGACGCCAAACAACCAAGTTCGGCTTATCGACTTTGGCAGTGTGATTCGAGTTGATGCTAAATACCGAGAGCATTCACATACAACCGTTAGCCGAGCCTATAGTGCGACACGCCCTTCTCTGCGTATCGGTCAGGCAAGCAAGAATGATGATTTTTATGCCTTGGCAATGACCTTGCTCAGCTGTCACGATCAACATCCCTTTGCTGGTCTCTCGTTACAAGAAGCGGCAGAACTGCTACCTGCCCCTAATAACGTTGATTTACCAACGCGCTACCAAGTTCTGATACAAAAAGAGTGGCAACGAATGCGCCACTCTTTGAAGTTGTAGAGATGCAACGCTCTAAGCTCTCTGGCTTACGCGTCTGATGATTTCGACTTCAGATACTTCTCAATATCCACCTCATCAACCTGTTCGGCTGGCATAAACTTGTTGGCGTAATCACGGTAAACCCCGCTTTCTAAGAACAACAAGAACAAATCCATATCCAAGTGTTCGTCTAGTGCCATTTTGTACATGATGTCGACCGCAACACTTACTGGCTTGGCTTTCTTGTATGGTCGATCCCCTGCGGTTAACGCTTCAAAAATATCCGCAATCACCAAGATGCGTTCTGGGGTCGATAAATCTTCTGCACTCAACCGGCGCGGATAGCCAGTGCCTTTCAGCGTCTCATGGTGAGTCGAAGCGTAACGCGGCACGTTGCTTAACTCCGGAGGGAATGGCAGTGCCCCCAGCATTTTGATGCCACTGATCATGTGCTCGTTAATTTTGAAGCGGTCTTCTGGCGTTAACGTTCCGCGGGAAATGGTCAGGTTGTACACTTCACCCAAGTTATATTGATGCTCTGGCACTTGCACCTTAATGCCATGCTCTGGTGCAAATTCCATTGGGCGAACGCGTTCAATAATATGGTCAGGCTTATCCGCTAACAGGCTTTCAACCACGGGTAGCGTCACGTCAGATTTTGGCTTAATCATTTCTTCAAATGGAGAAAGACCAAGATGATCATCATAGTGACGCAACCAAGTTTGCTGGGCGATTTGTTTTATTCGCTCAATCTTATCGTCACCCATGAACTCACTACCCACGTTGGCGTTGGCAACAAATCGGAAGTCTTCATCCAACTGCGCAACTCGTTGGTCGAACTTGGCTTGCGCCTCTTCTTTTGACAGTTCACCAGTAGATATCGACTTCCACATTTCCACTTCAGCATCTCGCCTTAGAACTTCGAAACGAGTGCGAATTTCATTGATGCGGTTATAGTTGGCTTCTAACTTAGTGCCTTTATCAACGATGTGTTCTGGCGTGGTGATCTTGCCACAGTCATGTAACCAAGCCGCGATACGGAATTCACGTCGTTCATCGTCATTGTTGAATTTAAAATCTTTGAACTTACCGGTGTCGCACTTCTCTACTGCCTCTGCCAACATCAAGCCAATTTCTGGAACACGATTACAGTGCCCCGCAGTATAAGGAGACTTGTCATCGATCGCTTGCGCAATAAGGCGAATAAAGGCTTCAACAAACTCTTCTTGCTGTTGCTCGTGATGCTGAATCTCTTGCGTCATTTCGGTAACTGAGTCAGACAAGTCAGAAACTTCTTTGATACGCGTTTCTACCGGAGCTAATTGGTCAAATTCACGATTTTTGATTTTGATGGTTTCTTTTCGAAGCGCCAGAATCGGATGCACAATAGGTGATCCAACCTTCCATGCTAATGGAAACAAGATAACCATCACGATAGAGGTAAACGCAATAGCCTTGGATAATCGACTGGTGACAGCATCAGTAACGACTTGCTCGGAAACTAACACCGCAAAGTAGTCACTTGTTCCACGAGTAGATTGCAACTTAGTGATATAGAGAAATCGATGCTCTCCCTCAATGGTCACTTTGTTCATCGTGTCGTGTTTGTCTTTTTGGGTTGCTAGCTCATAGACTTCTGGATAAGGCGCAAAACTCCCCCTCCATTGATGAGGTTTGAGCCACTTCTCTTGCAACGCTACTTTTTGTTCTGGTGAAATTGCCGCGATCGCTTGGTTGATAAGCTCAACCACGTCTTTGTCTTTCTCCTTCATAAACAGAGAAAACTCCAAAGGTGGCGCGTCGAGCAACCCGACATGAATATTGGTCAGCTTCACCAACCGCTTCATCTCAACCATGGTTAGGTAACTGTCTACAAGGTATTCAATATCCCCCATGTGCAGCGCTCGTTTTGCTAAATCGAGATTAGGTTGTTCAACAATATTGAGTGTCGGATAACGTTCGAGTAACCAATCCTTCATTCCAAAGCCAGCGACGACGCCCACTTTTTGGTTCGTGAGTTCAGTTAGAGAAACGGGCATCGGAATATCGATTTTGGCTGCAATAGCCAGTTGTCCGTAAAATATCGGATGGCTCTTGAGACCAAATTCAGAGGGAGCACCAAGCACGGGCTGAAGTATATCTATTTCGCCATTGCGATACTTCTTCACCAATTCTGCAGAACTGAAGCCATTTACGAACTCCACTGCCATGCCCGTTTTCTCAGCGATGAGTTTTAAAACATCGATAGCATAGCCACCAGGCTCACCACTCTCGGTATAATCGTATGGCCCCCAATCATTCTGGTTGGACACAACAAACTCTTTATCATTCAATAATGCTTGCTGTTCTTTTGTTAAAGTTAACGGTGGCGATGTCGGAATTTCAACCTCTTGAAATACGTTGATGCTTGAAGCGATCACTTCACCTCGATTGTTAAAAATGAACGACTCTACGCCATCATCTTTTTTCATTCCGAGTTCAGTCGCTGTGATTTTCTCACTCAGAGACGAGAGCACGGTATCGACACCGATCACTGCGCCTTTATTACTGCGAACAGAATAGGATTGACCGGTGATTTTTAAATGCTGAAATAAGTAGGGATCGGTCTTGTAGACACTGTTTTTTGAGGCATTGTCGAACCAAGGTCTCCGAGATGGATAGAAGTTACTAGTTTGTTTTGTAGTACGAACCAGCTCAAGCGACTCTGAATAAAATAAGGAATATCTTGTTCGCTCTTCGCCTTCTCCTAGAATTTTGATAACCGCCCAACGTTCATCCGGCGCCGCTCCTATTTTTCCTCTAACAATTGAAGAAGATTCCAAGTTAACGACTTGAAAGAAGAACTCTTCCTGATTCGCAAAGTAAATACTGTAAAAGACAGGGTTATCAATCAAGGTTTGGGTAAATACGTGCTGAATTTCATCTTCACTAAATTGTGTATCACTGTAATCAGCTACACTCCGCAGTATCCCTGCACTACTTGTTGCACTCGCATCAATTTGATGGATATGGCTACTGACGTCTTTAGCCGTCATGGTTAAGCGCGTCAAAATATGTTCCTCTGACATCTGCTTACCAAAGTAGTATTGCATACCAACCCCGAGTAACGCAGTCACTGCAGTAGCAAATATGAAGAGACTTCCGACGGTGAACTTAATCGAAAACTTACGAGGAGAACCTGATTTAGTTTTCACGCGATAACGCCCTCCAATGGCATTGACGACAAGAAAATTCGCTACCTATGTTGGCAACTTGAGGCATATTAATATCAAGTCTAGTACATAT
This sequence comes from Vibrio sp. Y29_XK_CS5, assembly GCF_024181835.1. Classification (NCBI taxonomy): domain Bacteria; kingdom Pseudomonadati; phylum Pseudomonadota; class Gammaproteobacteria; order Vibrionales; family Vibrionaceae; genus Vibrio; species Vibrio sp. Y29_XK_CS5. The sequence continues at coordinate 792,293 of NZ_JAMZAM010000002.1, read as the reverse complement.
TTTTCATAGACTTGCACAAGGAGCGACCAAAAGGTTATTAATCGGCAAGTACCACTATCGCAACCACAGTCTCAGTTCTTTCATAGGTTTCGACTGTTGAAATAATCGGTCATCTCAAATTTATCCTAAGCACCTAGCTCGCTAACATTACGCTTCTTTTGTATGCCCCCTCTATCTGTAAGAAATATCTATGAAGCAAAAAGGATTCTCCTTAACCGAAGTTACTGTAGCGCTTATTCTCTTAGCCATAATAAGTTTGTTTTCAGCACCACAAATCATGCAGAAGCAACGTCAAGATCGACTCAACAGCTTGGAATCTTTTATCGAAAAATTTCATGACATCAACCAGGAGATGATGACACACGCTAAGAGTCAAGGTGTCGCAGAAATGCCGTTAGCAAAACTGTCAGAACTGAACATTTATGTCAGATTGGGAACGCTAGCGTTGGATGACTTCAATGTAGAGAAAGCGATGGGCGTGCAAGGGTTGAACCTTGCCAATATCGGACCGACCGAGAAACCGTCATTACTTATTTACTTAGGCAAGGAAAAGTCACCTGAACAGATAAAAGAGTCAGGTTGTTTCCTCAGTATCAGCCGCCCATCTCACGGCGCTACGAGTCTAACTGCAACTACGAATAAGTTAACCATCACAAAGTTTTACGACTATTGCTAGAGCTCCATTTTAGAGAGATTAGATTACTACGAAATCTTATTCTTCAATCGGCGTATGCTAGCTAATGTCTTATATACCCTTAAGGTTTTATTATGATCGTCGTGAAAAAAGCAGGTGTCTCTGATGTCAAAAAGGTCTCTCCTCTTTACCTAAAATATCTTGAGTTTTATCAAGTCGATGTTTCAGGTAAAGACCCAGAGTCTTTTATCAAAGCTCGTATTGAGAATGAAGAATCAGTCGTGTACTACGCAACGGATGAAAGTGGGCGGACGCTCGGTTTTGCGCAGCTTTATCCACTCTTTTGTTCGCTAGAAATGCGTAAGATTTGGCTTCTGTACGATTTGTATGTGGATTCATCACAGAGAAAACGAGGGATTGGTGAACGCTTATTGGAACAAGCGGACCAACTGGCAAAAGAGACCGACTCTGCCTTTGTTATGTTAAGCACTGGTATTGATAATAAAACCGCACAATCCGTGTATGAAAAACACGGTTACGTACGAGATGTCGAGTTTTATAACTATGTTCACATGCTTAAGTAATCAAACGAGCACATGAGCAAAGAGCGAAAAGCCGAGTTAATACTCGGCTTTTAATGATCAACTTACACCACTTTGTACTTGCTGATAGACAATCAAAAATAAACCTGCAAATACCGCTACTGTCAGTAAAACCTTTAACCAGAGAAACTTCATTTTTATCTACTCTTCTGGCGCGTATTGGTCAAAAACTTCTTGAGCTGTCATTTTCTTGCTGTGTGGTTGCAGATCATAGTATGCGGGCTTCTCATCAGTGAAGATCTCTAAGCTTAATTTGAAATCTGGCTCATTAAATAATCCCGCAGAAAGAATATATTCATCTGTTGCCAACAAGTGGTAATAGATATTCGTGCCGCATTCACCACAAAAACCTCGTACTGCCCATTGGGATGATTGATAGCGTTTAGGCTCAGCACCGTTAAATGTCACACCGGGACCACAATGCACCGCATGCAGAGGCCCACTTGACCACTTTCGACACATATCGCAATGACAAAAGCTCACTTCATTGTGTTGAGGTGCGGTCACTTCAATAGCGCCACATAAACATGTTCCTTTCATCTCTATTCCTCCCTATTCAACCTCCATCATTATGGCGGTTTTAGACACTCCATTGATGTGACCAACCTAGTCTTTCACCACATTCTTTGATGAGTATATTTGCGTGAACTTTATGAACAAAACGTCGTTTATGCTCAATATTCTCTTTATCTACGCATTAGAGACATCACGTTAACACCTTATTAACCTTTAACTCATCACTAGCGAGTCACCCTACCTTGCTAGGAGAACAAATAATAAGACTCTTCAAAACAAGAGAGTCACCAACATAAGGAACGTGAAACATGTTAAAGGTACTCAAACCAACGCTCGCCGCATCCATCATTGCAGCCTCATTTTCTTTCCACGCTTTTGCTGCTGATGTTGAAAAAATCCACTTTCTAATCCCTGGTGGTGCTGGTGGTGGCTGGGATATGACGGCTCGTGGTACAGGTGATGTACTGGTTAAATCCGACATCGTTGAAAATGTCTCTTTCCAAAACCTCTCTGGTGGCGGTGGTGGTAAAGCCATTGCACACCTCATCGAAACCGCTGAGCGCCAACCTGATACGTTGATGGTGAACTCAACCCCAATCGTTGTTCGTTCACTGACGGGTATCTTCCCGCAATCTTTTCGAGATCTCACGCCAGTAGCTGCGACGATTGCTGATTACGGCGCTATCGTGACTTCCGCGGATTCGAAGTACAACACATGGGAAGATGTGGTCAAAGATTTCGAATCTAACCCACGTAAAGTAAAAATCGCCGGCGGTTCTGCTCGTGGCTCGATGGATCACCTTGTCGTCGCAGCTGCATTTAAAGGCGAAGGTTTTGACGCGCGTAAAGTTCGCTACATCGCGTATGACGCTGGCGGCAAAGCAATGGCAGCGCTTCTGTCTGGCGAAACACAATTGCTTTCAACCGGTCTTGGCGAAGTATTAGAGATGTCGAAATCTGGTCAGGTAAAAGTACTGGCGATTACGGCACCAAAACGTCTAGACGCTGCACCAAACATCCCTACCCTGAAAGAATATGGCAATGAGACTGTGTTCGCGAACTGGCGTGGCTTCTTTGCCGCTCCTGGCACAAGCCAAGCCAAGCTCGACGAATGGAACGCAGCTCTGACCAAAATGTACAAAACGGACGAATGGCAAGTTGTTCGTGACCGCAATGGTTGGATTGACAACTACAAAGCGGATAAAGAGTTCTTCGCGTTCCTAGAAGAGCAAGAGCAGCAAATGGGCGATCTAATGCGCGAATTAGGTTTCCTTAAAAAGTAATAACTCCCATCCGAGTTTGTGGGGTTAGCTATCCCTAGCCCCGTTGTATTTGCACTCTAATTTCACCGTATATGGGCATTGTCGATATTCGACAAGTAAAAACTCCTTTGTTTATTGATTGGTAAACACTAAGTAACTCGACTAGCAGCGATGCGCTTAATTGTTAATGACTTGGTCCTTCTTCATTAACGCCCATATACGGTCTTTTCCTGTTGTTCTAGGAGTTGGATATGTCTCATTCAACCAATATTTTTACCAAAGAGAACTTGCTGTGCCGCGATCGTGTTGGCGCGATGATCTTTTTGTTGTTTTGCCTATGCTATGGCTACCAAACTACGCAAATCCCTCTCTTTCCCGGGGATGAATACGAACCCTTCACGGCTCGCACTTTACCGACCATTCTGACCTACGTCGGGATTGGTTTAGCGCTAATGCTATTGGTCACTGGTCAGCCCGATAAACAAAGCGGCGCTGTGATGTCATTCAACTGGAAATTGCTTATCGCCTTTTTAGTTTTGATGGCGCTTTATGGTCTGGGTTTGACTTACATCGGCTTTGTATTAGCGACAGGATTCTTCCTGCTTGCGGGCTTTTACCTTCTTGGCGAACGACGTAAATCGGTGTTGTTTGGAGCCTCATTCCCGTTCGTTATCGCGTTTTACTTGTTGCTCACTCAAGGTCTGGATATCTACCTTGAGCCTGGTCTGATTTTCACCATCTGGTAGTCAAAAGAAAGGACTGAATTATGTTAGATGGAATTCTACAAGGTTTATCCACCGCCGTGATGCCAATGAACATCATGATGGTGATTGTTGGCTGTTTTGTTGGTACGTTTATCGGCATGCTACCGGGGCTTGGTCCTATTTCTGCCATCGCTCTGATGATTCCTATCACCTATGGTTTGGATCCATCTTCGGGTCTGATTCTGATGGCAGGTGTTTACTATGGTGCGGTATTTGGTGGTTCAACTTCCTCTATTCTTATCAACGCACCGGGTTGTTCTTCAACCGTAGTTACCGCGTTTGATGGCTACCCAATGGCGCAGAAAGGACAAGCAGGTAAAGCGCTTGCACTGGCGGCTTACTCTTCTTTCACTGGTGGCACGCTTTCAGCAATAATGCTACTTGTGGCGGCACCAGCATTGGCTAACGTCTCGTTAAGCTTCCAATCTTCTGACTACTTTGCGCTAATGCTTCTTGGCTTATCCGCAGTGGCTGCGTTCGCTGGCAAAGGACAAGTAATAAAAGCATGGATGATGACCATTCTAGGCTTGATGTTGTCTACAGTCGGCATTGATAAAGGCGTCGGTGTCGAACGCTTCACCTTTGGCCTAACGGATTTGATGGATGGCTTTAGCTTCCTATTGTTGGCGATGGCGACCTTTGCGCTTGGTGAAACGTTGATGGGTATTTTGAAGCCTTCTGAAGATACGCGTGATGAGGAACAAGATAAGCTGAGCAACATTGGCTCGATGAAAGTCACCAAGGAAGAAATCAAAGAAGTAGCGCCTGTTTCTATTCGCTCTTCAATCCTTGGCTTCTTTACAGGTGTTCTTCCGGGCGCAGGTGCAACCATCGCCGCCTTCTTAAGTTACGGCATGGAACGTAACCTTGCTCCAAAGGATAAAAAAGAGCAGTTTGGTAAAGGCAGCATCCGAGGTTTGGTCGCTCCGGAGTCAGCGAACAACGCGGCATCAAGTGGTTCTTTCGTTCCTCTTTTGACTCTTGGTATTCCGGGCTCTGGTACAACCGCAATCATGCTAGGAGCATTAATCGCTTACGGTATTCAACCAGGTCCTCGTCTGTTTGTTGAACATCCAGATGTGTTCTGGTCGGTAATTATCTCCATGTACTTCGGCAACATTGTGTTGGTTATTCTTAACCTACCGCTGATCCCATACATCTCAAAGCTGTTGGCAGTACCAAGAACCGTGTTGTTGCCGATGATTCTGTTCTTCTCCATTACGGGTGTGTATCTGGTTTCTTTCAACACCATGGACGTGTTTGTGATGTTACTTGTGGCAATGGCTGCCATCGCACTAAGGTTAGCAAACTTCCCTCTCGCACCGCTGTTGCTTGGCTTTATCCTTGGTGGATTAATGGAAGAGAACCTTCGTCGTGCATTGATGATTTCCGACGGTGAACTGAGCTTCTTATGGGAACGCCCAATCACACTGACATTCACAGTGCTTGCAGTATTGGTACTTGGCAGCCCACTGTTTGTAAAACTCTTTCAAAAGCTTAAAGCGCAACCAGTGAAAGTTGAGCAATAAGCATTCTATCTCTCCCTCAAGATAGACCTTTGAAACCAAGCCACCCTCTGCGGTGGCTTTTTCTTGGACTAATCGCTACTTTATTTCTTTGGGTGAGTTGCGTAGTGTTAACCGTTCAGAAACAAAAATTATAAGAACAAAAAAGGACTTTTTATGCTGCTGGAATTTGCTCTCTTGTTTGCTGCGGGCGTCGTTGGTGGGATCATGAACTCCGTCGCCGGTGGTGGTAGCTTCATTACCTTCCCTGCATTAATGGCGGTTGGCGTGCCTCCCATCATGGCGAACGCGACGAATACTTATGCTTCTTGCGCAGGTTACATCAGTGGTGCAGTCGGCTTTCGCGAAGAAATCATGAAGAACAAGCAAGAGCTGGCTTTCACTATCTCTTTCAGTTTGATTGGTGGCGCTGTCGGTGCTTATCTTCTGCTGAATACGCCAGAGTCTGTTTTTCTTGAAGCGATTCCATGGCTACTGTTATTCGCAACCGTACTGTTTTTAACTGGCTCACGCATGACTGCGTTGATTAAGTCTATGACCAAAGAGACCAAACACGCCGGCATTTTAGGCGTAATCGCTTTGAGCCTGCTTTTAGTTGGAGTTTCTGCTTACGGTGGTTTCTTTAACGCGGGACTAGGCGTGATCGTGTTGAGTTATTTAGTGGTTGCAGGACACCAAGATATCAACTTAATGAATGGGCTTAAGCTGCTGGTTTCGACCTGTGTTTCTCTGATTGCCATCGTAATTTTTGTTGCTAACGGTTCGATCGATTGGACCAAAGGCAGCGTTGTAATGGTTGGCACATTAGTTGGCGGCTACTTGGCAGCGCGAGTATCTCGCCAGTTGAATCCTAGTCATGTAAAAGGCTTCGTTGCCCTCTCTTCTATCGCGATTACCATTTACTTCTTCTTAGATGTATATGCCTAACTCAATACCACGATATAACCAAAGCCAAGCACTCATTGCTCACAAACAAAAACGCCATCGCAAACTACGATGGCGTTTTTATTAGTTTTAAGTGAAATTACTTAATCAAACCCACTTCTTTGTAGTACTTCTCAGCACCTGGATGAAGCGGCGCAGATAGACCATCTTTCACCATTTCTTCTTTCTTCAAGTTGGCGAATGCTGGGTGTAGACGGCGGAAATCATCAAAGTTTTCGAATACCGCTTTCACTACGTTGTAAACTACTTCGTCTGGCACGGCCGTTGAAGAAACAAACGTCGCACCTACACCAAAGGTTTGTACATCGCTTTCTGAACCGCGGTACATGCCACCCGGTACGTTTGCGATACGGTAGAAGCTGTTATCAGAAACCAACTTCTCAACTTGTGGACCGGCTACCGTTACGATATTGCTGTCACACGAGGTAGTTGCTTCTTTAATCGCACCACTTGGGTGACCGACTGTGTAAACCATCGCATCGATCTTGTTATCACACAGTGCTTTTGACTGTTCTGATGCTTTTAGTTCAGATACCAGCTTGAAATCATCATTCGTCCAACCGTACTCTTTCATTAGCACTTCCATGGTGCCGCGCTGACCAGAACCAGGGTTACCAATGTTCACTCGTTTGCCTTTTAGGTCATCAAACGTGTTGATGTTAGCGTCTTTACGAGCCACAACGGTGAACGGTTCTGGGTGTACAGAGAACACCGCACGAAGCTCTTTGAATGGTCCTTTATCTTCAAACTTGCTCGTACCGTTATAAGCATGGTATTGCCAGTCCGACTGCGCGATACCTAAATCCAACTCACCTGCGCGAATGGTATTGATGTTGTAGATAGAACCACCGGTACTTTCTACTGAACAACGGATGCCATGATCAGCACGTGATTTGTTCACCAAACGACAAATTGCACCACCCGTCGGGTAGTACACGCCAGTTACACCGCCCGTACCAATGGTTACGAACGTATCTTTAGCAGAAACTGAAAAACTTGTACTTAGTGCAGCCAGAGAAGCCGCGACAGCAATTTGCTTGAGCTTTAACATTGAACGTCCTTATTTTTTCCTTTGTTTATGGCTTGGTAAGTATAGCAATCGTTAACAAACTGATAACGTTTAAGATCACATCCTGAGAATTATCACCACGCAGCAAAAGGCATTGATCGGTAAGCAATTATGAACCGTGTTCGACTTTAGTTTTAGCCCAACCAAAAAGCCCGCAGAATTTAACTGCGGGCTGTCCGGAATTTCAATAGTACTTAGTCGGTCGCTAGGGTTCTCTCCTCGCTGCTGTCATTGACGGCGGATGCACTTTCATTTCCTTTCCTGTGTGTCCATAGGTAAATGGATGGGATCACGGTAAGCGTGACGATCATCGAGATCACGCAGCCCCAACCAACCACCAGCGCCATCGGTGACATGTAGTTATCGTAACCACCCAAGCCGTACGCAAGCGGGATAAGACCTGCAACGGTTGTGATTGTGGTTAAGGTGATTGGTCTCACTCGGCTTTGCGTTCCACGAATTACAAACTCCAGCAAGTTGGTATCGTTACATTCCGCTTCGTGTTCTTTGAAGTGCCAAATCAGCACCAAGCTGTTGTTTACCATAATACCAATCAAGGCAATCATCCCGATGATGGAGAAAAAGCTCAGCACCTGATTATGTAAGAACAGAATAAACAGCGCACCAGCGATGCCAAAAGGAATCACCGTCAACACAATTAAGGTTTCGCGCATTCGGTCAAAAAGAAGAATCAGAAGCAACGCAATGCCAATAAACGCCACACTAATCGCGATGACAAAGCCTTGCTGCGCTTCTTGTGTTTCTAAGATCTGCCCTGTCGCAATAATAGAGGCACCGCCGTATTCTTTATTGGCAAAGGCTTCTTGAACCGCAGCAAAAACGGCAACCGGATCAGTCACGGTCGAATCGACACCTGACGAGACACGAATCACTCGCTCTCCATTAAAGTGTTTGATTTGTGCTTCTGCATCGGCATTTCTCCATCGAACCAGCTCACTTAATGGCACCAGCTTGTTATTGCTGGCGCGAACCAAAATGTTATCCAGTTCTTTTAAGGATTTGTCGTCTTCTTCTAAAGCGACTCGGAAGTACACTTCTTCTTCACCATTAAAGATCCGCGTCACGCGTTGACCGTCAATCGCAAACTTAATGATATCCCCGACTTTGTTGGCACTGATGCCGTAGTACTTGAGCCAGTGATGTTGCAGCTCAGCTTGAATCTGTGGTGCTGGTGCATTTAAATCACGTCGTACTCGGCTCGTCCCTTCCAATGATTCAATGTACGCCGTCAAATCATTAGCAAGCTTTTCTCGCCCTTCATCCGTACCGCCAACGACACGCAAGTCCACTGGACGTCCTACCGGAGGACCGCCGCCATCAATATCGAACTCAATTTGAGCCAACCCTGTAATTTGCGTTGCTTTCTCTTCCCACTCTTCGACGATTTGCTCTGCGGTTCTTGTTCGGCTGTTTGGTGGTGTTAATGAAATCACCCAATAGCTATTTGGTGAGCTCACTTCGCCGTACCAATAATTCACCTCTTCAGTGCTTTTGATCAGCGCTTCGAGATGTTGTGTTTCTTTCCAGACGTCATCCAAATCTAACTCTGGATTCGATTCAGCACTGATTTCTATCAAATACGCGCCGTCTGTTGGGAAGAACAAGAAGCTCAAACTCTTATATGAAATCGCTCCTAAAGTCAGAATCACTACGGTAATACATGGCAGCGCTACTTTGCTGTTTCGAATGACAAGTTCAATTAAACGATTCAGTGCGCTTAAATCTAAAAATGGCTTTTTCTTTACCTGACTCTTCTTACTCAAAATGCCTTTTAAATGGGCAGGAATAAAGAACAGCGCGTCGATAAACGAAAAGCACAACGCAATAATGACCGTAAGCGGAATTACATAAACCAATTTACCGCTGTTTCCCGGTAAGAAGAGCAAAGGTATGAAGGCAATCATGGTCGATAAAATGCTTGCTAGGACCGCTGGGAATACACTCTTCACACCTTGCGAGACCGCCTTATCAACTGGATAACCTTCTTCAACTAGTGCCACGATTTTATCGCTCACCACCACGGCATCATCGACAATAATTCCGACAATCAAAATTAAGGCGGACATAGTGAACACATCCAGAATCTGCCCGAAAGGAGGCAGCAAAGCCAGCGTGCCGAAGATACATACGGGAATAGAAACCGCGACCCAAAATGCAATGCGTCTATCAAGGAAAAGCGCCAACGTGATCAGCACCAAGCCAAGTCCAACCAAGCCGTTGTCTTGCACTATGCGCGCTTTCTCTTGGATGTCTTCAGACAAATCAGAACCGATGGCGATAGTGTATTTGTCACCGAGCAGTTTTTGCTGATTTGCAACCAGAGCTTTCACCGCGTTAGAAGTGCTAATAACGTCCGCGCTTTCATTAGTTCTTAAGTCAAAAAGAATACTCTTATTACCGTTGATTGAGCCATAAACCTCGCCTTTTTCAAACCCATCCTCAATGAGACCTGCAACGTCTTTAAGTTGAATATTCGGGCTGAATGAGATGAACATTTCACGCAGCTCTTCAATGCTATCCAGTTCGGCAGAGGTCATCAGTTCTGGGTTGTTCTTTAACGTTTCCAGACGACCACCACTGATCAGCGTATTACGCTCTGCAATCAATGCCGCCACTTGATCCAACGTTAAGCCATAACGTCTCAAAGAAATCGGTTCGAGTTGGATTAAGAACTCTGGCGCACGCAAATCGACGGTGTAAACTTCACCAATCCCCTCAACACGCCGCAAAGCCAACTCTAGGTCTTTGGCTTTATCTCGCAGTGCTTTATAACCAACATCACCAGAAATACCGACCACCATGAAATCCAAGCTGTACGATTTTTTGATCGACAGCGTTGGCGCTTCGGTCACACCAGCGGGTAAATCCGTTACCCTTGCCAGTGCATCTCGAATGTCTTGGTAAACCGTATTCGGATCAGAGACATTGCTATCCAACACCACACTGATGTTTGACACGCCCGTTTCCGACGTAGAGGTAAACTCTTTCAATCCAGAAATAGACAGCAATTCTTTCTCAATTTTACTGGTGATGTTGCTTTCAATATCTTTCGCACTGGCACCAGGATAAACCGTGACGATATCGCCTTTTCCTAAGTCAAATCGAGGCTTCTCAGCAAGGGGAAGATTGTAGGCAGTAAGGGCACCAATGCTGATGATCAAAATGGTCAGGATTTTAGACGCAAACTTTCGTTGAGAGAGCAAATCTAAGAAGAAATTCACAGTGCCTCCTGATCATTGAAATACACGTACGATTCCATTCCCGGATTAAGCTTGCCGTTAGCGTTTTCTACCGTCACTTCAACAAGGAAGCCCGGCTCACTGTTTTGGAAAGCAGGAGAAAGCAAAGTGATGGTGCCATCCAGCGTTTGCTCAACGGAAGGCACTTCGACCTTAACCTTCTCGCCTTTACTGAACTTGTTGAAATCAATCTCTAACAGGTGAAAACGTACTTTCAATCGTTCCATATCTGCAATGGTAAAGAGCGCATCACCCACCGAAACAAACTGCCCTAACTCAACAGAGCGATTAGTAATCACCCCATCAAAAGGTGCATCCGGAGAGGCTTTATCCAGCGTTCGTGCGGCGATTTTGTAGTGTGTATTACTTACGTTGAATTGAGCTCGACCAATGTTGGTTACACGAATTTGGTTGTCCACGTCACTTGCCGAGACGCCATTACTGGTCAGCAAGGATTGATAACGCTTTAATTGCTTTTCTTGAATATCTAACTCGGCACGACTCACCTCTAACTCGTTACGGGCTAAGTCCAAACTCAATGCATAGTCTTCTGAGGACAGAGACAATAGCTCCTGCCCTTGAGTCACAGAGTCACCGTTATCATAACGATAAGAATCCACCACGCCGACGACTTCACTTTTTACCACAACACTTTTTTCAGGAATCAGTTGACCAACAACGTAATCGCTCGCTGCATGAGCAGCGCTTGATAAAAGAAATAAAGGAATTAGTACGGATCTTTTTTTCATTTAGTTATCTCATTTCCGATGAACCAAATGACTTGTGTAACCGTTCCTCCGACAAGTCACCACTGACAGGAACACACAAGCCTTTAGTGTTTACTAAGGCATTAACCAGAAGTACAGCAAACGATTAACGCTCTTATTTATTGATGCTTGATATATAAATTATCAGTGGAGGTGTGGAAAAAAAGTGAGTCCTGAATGAAGCGTTTAACTACTTAAATCGAGGGAGTCCTTTCTGATTTGTTAGTACTTCGTTCAATCAAAACCGTTGCAGGTCTATCGAGAGAAACTAGCCATGATTTGATATATACCCAAGTAACCTCGAGATGCTTGGTTCAGCGAGAATGACTTGGTTTGAAGGCGAGGCAACAATTTGAAGATCTAGTGGTTCTAAATCGAAAATTGTTAACGAAGCATGCGAACCAAGGCAACTCGCCCTTCGGGAGCGTGTCACTGAAGCAATTTCATCGTCAAACAACTTGGAAATAGCTTGCTATTCCGCTTCGTTGTTTTCCTTGAACTTGAATCAGTGACGACGCTCTGAATCTAGCATCTTGAAGTCACTTGGGTATACCTCTATAACCTCGCGATGCTTGGCTATAAAAAAAGAGACAAGCCGATCGACTTGTCTCTTTCTCATTTCATCATATTGTATTTATACCCAGGTCACTCCTAGATACTTAGGTATAGCGCATCAATCTCTGAGCCATTGATGATCTTCACCACCATCTTTCTTATTGAAAAATACAGAGTGCTGCTGTTTGAACTGATCCGCTTTTATCTCTGAAATCGGCCACAATGTAAAATCTTCACGAATAAAGCTATCGTCAATACCAAACTCAAGCGTTCTTAGCTTATTGCCGATAAATCGATAGATGTACGTTTCACCGGTCTTCTCGCACACCATTGGTACATGCGACATCGGCTGACCATTGACTGAAACTGACACCCATTTACTGCTCTTTGGCTCACAAGACGCTTGATTTACTACATCAATTTCGAACTTGTTGTCTAAGGTCGTACCGACAAAGACGACGGTGGAATCTTGCAAATAGACGCGCCTTAATAAAAGCTGTTTAGTATCTTGAGTACGTGTGGTTTGAATACCATTAGAAAATGGTTCGAAGTAAGACCAATGCCAGTTCCATTGCATGCCTTTTTCAACAAAGTGAAGTTGAGGTATGGTTTTCCAAGCCACAATACCAGCAAGCGCCGCAATAAAAGCGATCAGGATAATTAGAATTCGAACAAGTGAGTGCATTAGACTGGTTTTTCTACAAGTAATTTAACACCAAGTGCAACCAGTACCGCTCCAGTTGCCCCTTCCATCCATTTCATAAAACTTGCATTTTTTAACAAGCTTTTCGCGGAATTTAATGCACTAGCCAGACCACATTGCCAAACCATCGCAATCATAAAGTGAATAGACGCCATAAGCATAGATTGCATTAATGGAGAACCTTCTGGGTTAACAAACTGAGGTAAGAACGCCAAATAGAACACTGCCGTTTTTGGATTAAGCACATTAGATAAGAAGCCTTCACGGAAAGAGCGTTTACCGCTATACGCTTGGTGGGTCTGTTCAGAGACAGCAATGCCGCCATTCGATTTCATTAACGCTCTCAAACTACTTAATCCAAGCCAGATCAAATAAGCAGCACCCATCATTTTCACCATTTGAAATAGTTCAGCGGATTGAGCTAAAACAGCAGAGATGCCTACAGCAGAGAAAAATGCATGAACAAACAGACCGAAACAAATACCTAAACTTGTCGTACAACCATCTTTAAGACCTGCACGACTGGTGTTACGAATCACCAAAGCGGTGTCCAATCCCGGTGTAAGCGTCAAAATAGTGATGGCAATGAGGAATGCCTCAAAATTCAAAATATCCATATTCTTGTAGTGAGTGATTGTGCATTACCCATCAATACCGTCAATCCACGCAATTCGCAAGCAACTTTTGTGATCAACATCGTTGAAAATCACATAACGTACAAAGCCATACGCATAAAAGCACTTAATAAGCAGACACACAAATGATTTTAAGATGCAGGGCTCAAAACGTTGTCATTGATTCGAGGTCAAGGAAAACAACGTAGCGTCTACAAACCAAGTCATTCTCGCTAAACAAAGCATCTCGAGGTTACTTGAGCATAAGGCCTTTCTTATATAAAGAGAGTTACTACTATTTCTACAACTTTTATAAAAACGATCAACCTCCTTTACTACTCTTCTATTTCCATCAGGAATTATAGTTTATTTCAACAACACAAAATAAACGAAAGTTGGTGTGCAAATGGGATATATGCTTCTTTTTCATTGCTGCCTGATGATCGCAATTTGGTTATTTATATTTGCGCCACTATTTAGTAACGCAAATACCTTAACGATGAATCTTGTTGGCAAATTAGAAGACCGATGTGAGATAAATTTCACGTCAGGTCAGAAAATCGACTTGTCAGACAGCAATATAAAAACACTACCATTGGACATATATTGCAACCAACCACTCGGCGTAAGCGTATATTCAAAAAATGGCGGACTAAAATTGGATAAAAGAGATGATATTCCACCATTCGAGTATTTATTTGAAATCAACATTAACAAAGCAAATATTCATGAAGAAGTAAAAAGCATTGATTTGCTCTCTGAAAAACGCTTTGACAGTTCAGGTGTTATTCCTTTCTCGGCACTAGGAGAAATAAGAATAACACTAGAAGACCGCTTGCTATACGCAGGCTATTACGAAGACGTGATTGAAATTGATGTATTCCCCTCAATTAACAGCGTCATCAACTAGGAGTTCTGTATTCGATACAGAGAAAGGCTAGCTCGGTGGGATTTGGGCTAAACATGTATGTTATCTCTCAAGTTAAAGGAATCTTTTTATGAAAAAACTTACGATTTGTGCAGCGGCTGTTACAGCAATTTTCGGTTCGCAAGTTCACGCAGGTCCGGGTGATGTTCAATTAGTGGGTTATGTTTCTCCAGTATGTGAAGTATCAGGGCTTGCTACTCAATTGCTCGACTTTGGCGATGTAACACAAGAACAAACTGTTTCTATCGATCTGGATATGAAATGTAACGATGTCGATGGTGCAACCGTTTCTTTGACCAGTTCTGAAGGTGGTCTTGAATCGGATGATGACGAAGATTTCGCGCTAACTTATACCGCAACTTTTGCGCCTACAGGTCTTCCATCATTTGATCTAAATGCACCTGGTGGTCCGGGTTTAAACGATGTCTCTAGTGAGCTGTCATACCCAGGTTCTTCGGGTCTAGCATCTGGTGTTGATGCGACATTGACTGTACAAACAACAGAAGTGGCAACATGGGCGGGTGGCTACTCAGATACGCTAACCGTTAACGTGACTTCTAACTAAGTTCCCCTCCGGGAGGCTAAGCGTATAGCCTCCCTTTCTACACAGCCATACCAAGCTGACATTGATGGAGCTCAACATGACTCGATGGATTATCCTAGTCGCAACATTTTTATTTTGTTCTTACGCTAACGCATACAAGGTTGAACCTATGGTTGCTGAGATTGAACCCATAGGCAATCGAGCCCAAATGTCGATGCGTATCGACAATACATCCCGAGTACCCCTAACTGTTGAGCTCTATCCTTTTTCAATGACCATGGATGAGCAAGGTGTAGAAACAACAAAACCCGCAGACGATGAATTGCTCGTTATTCCAGTAACCGCAATCATAGAGCCAGGTCGCTCTCAATCGGTCATGATTCGTTATTTGGGTGATCCTTCAATCTCTGAATCAAAAGCATACCGTGTCTCCATTAAGCAGGTTGAAGTAGCCCGTGGCGAAGAACAAAGCGCTAAGATGGGGTTATTACTTCAATTCAATACACTAATTAATGTTAAGCCCAAAAATACATCGGCAAACTTAGATATAAAAAGTGTCAAACAAAAAGGAAGCAAATGGATTGTTGAAGTAGAGAATAATGGTAATAGTTATGGCAGGCTAACGAATACTAATTGGCATTTAACGGATGGCAGTAATTCTAAATACCTAAAAGGATTAGATATCAGTAAGTTAATCGCAGGCACACTTGTACTTCCTCATTCAACACGATTTTTTGAAATGAAACCATTGAAAGGGTTTGACGTGTCAGATTTGTCGATAGAAATAGAACAGGATAAATAACATGTTCTATCAATCTATAACATGTCTAATCTTGTTATTATTTAGTGGTTTTTGTAATGCAATCATTATTTCACCGACTGTATTTGAATTGAACACAGATAGAAATACAACATCACAGATCATAGTGACAAATAATTCAACAGAAAAAATGCCGCTAGAAGTAAGTATTCATCAGCTAGTATTTAAGAAAAATGGTCAATATGAAACCAAAGCTTTAAATAGCGACGCACTTTTGGTTTTTCCACCAGCAGCAATGTTAGCACCGAACTCAAAGCAAGTATTTCGTATTCAATGGCTTGATCCTTCTGTACAAAAAACATCCTCTAGCTACTTTATACGCTTTACGCAAGCTCATTTAACGGGTGCTAATGGACAAAGTAGAGCTTTGCCTGTGCAGCAGAGCGGAGTCAAAATTAAAGTGCATTATAACGCACTGCTTCATGTGTACTCCAACAACCAACAACCTGACGTCACCTTGGAAGTGTCTGATGCCGGACAATTGGTTATTCGTAATACTGGCGAACGCTTTACCTACTCTCGACTACTGTATTTTGAGCCGTTAACAGCGACAGAAAATTACTCGCTCCAACAACAAGTCGGTGACCAATTTTTGCCACCATTTTCTACCTTCACCCTGCGTTCACGGAAAGCAATCCCAGTAGGAAAATATCATGGAAGAGAGCAATGAGCGTCGGAGCAGTGCTGTTTGGCTCCTATTCATTTTATTAACGATTTTATGTATCGCTCAAATCAACATCAGTTGGGCACGCGAGGTTGTGCTTAATCCAACAGGTCGAGATATCGAGCTATCCTCTCTTTTAAAAATCAGTGACAGCGTCTTGGGTCAGGCACAAGTCACCATTACCGCTGATGACCAGATTCGCTTACCGAAAGACAGTACCATCGCCCTACTTTCGTCATCTGTCGCCGAGTCAGCCTTAGAGAAATTACGAGACGCCCATTCAGAGACCTTATCTCAAGAAGACTTTCGACGTGCCGGGCTTGGGCTTACCTTTGATTTATCCACCCTAGAATGCATCATTTCAGTTCCTAACGAATTGAGCGTCACGCGACAAATATCGTTAGCTGAAGACAATGAACATTTTAATTATTCTGAACCCAGCTTTTTCAGTGGTTATGTTAATGTCACCGCATCGGCGAATGAAACTCAGACCATAGCAGAGCAAAATGACCGACAAAGTATTTACAGTACAAGATTTGAATCGGGCTTAAACGCAGGTTCTGCAAACCTTGAATACGAAGCCACCTTTGAAAATGGCTCGTCTCAAGACTCAGATTATTACCGCCAAGGCACGCGCTTAAACTATGATTTTCCTTCACAAGGAACGCGCCTTGTATTGGGTGATATGTTTAACTCTGGCAAGAGCTTTCAAGATGGTACCGACATCCTCGGAATCGGCATCACACGTGACTTTACTTTAATTCCTACTCGAAACGTGCGCCCTAAAGCCAATCAGTCTTTTACATTGCAACGCACCTCGAATGTCGACGTTGTTATCGATGGCATTGTCGTTCAGAGGCTGACACTGGGCGCAGGCAGCTATAACTTGAGTGATATCCCTCTCGCACAAGGTACTAACGATGTCGAATTGGTGATCACCGACTCTTCTGGGCAAACCGAAAGAATTCAATTTTCTGTCGCAACGGGGAATGACCTTCTTAACAGCGGAGAGTTTGAGTACAGTTTAATGGCGGGCGTGCCGTCAGAGGTCAATAACAACGAGCTCGATTATCAAACCGATCAAAAATTGATACATGGTTATCTTGATGTTGGTGTATTGCCATGGCTTACGCTAGGCGTAAACGGTCAAAAACGTGAAGACCTGTACCAATATGGTGGGACGGCTTTAATTGCAAGCTCACTAGGTGTCACCGAATTGTCCGCCTCTCAAAGCCATCATCCCACTCTCGATTCTGGGCAAGCATTTCGCATCGCTTTCGATGCAGAATTTGATGATGACAACCCTTGGCAACCACAATTAAGTGTTTTCTATGAATACCAATCGGAAAACTTCGCGGGCGTAGAAAGCTACGACACTATCGACTCTCCTCTCAACCAAACCACTCACTATGCCTCGGCGTTTGGTGCGTTTTATATTAATGACGATTTACGTGCAGCCATGACGGTCAATTACCGCTCTGGCACTGAAGATACTGCGAATTATTGGTCAGTTAGCCCTAGCCTGTCCGGTTCGTTCTTCTCGACACCTGCGACATGGAGCGCAAGGGTCAACTATCAGAACAACGACGTCGGTTCAGATGAATGGAATACGTCTCTCACGTTAAGCTGGCCATTAAGCGATTCCACACGATTAGTCAGCCGCTACAACAGTGAGGTCGATCAAGCAGCACTAGACCTCACTTATCAAAATAATGTAGGTAATACTGGGGGCATGTCAGGCTATGCTTCTGTTGTTACCAGCCGAGACAGCGACGCTGACATTGACCTTGGCGTTAACTATTCTGCCAACCGCTTTCAAGTTATCGCTGACCACGCTACGCGTATGGAGAGTTTGAACGAAGATATAAGAAACCACAGTACGCGTGTAGAAGTCAGTAGTGCGATTGCCTTTGCTGGTTCCTCAATCACAGTTGGACGCCCAGTCCGTGAAGCGTTTGCAGTGGTGTCTAAGCACCCAAGCTTGGAAGAAAACAATGTTGATATCGATCCAACTCTAGACGGTGAAAACGCCCGCGTATATAGCCATAGCGCATCCAATGTATTGATACCGGACTTGGTTGCCTACAACCCTCAATTGATCAGTTATGACGTAGAGAACCTACCGCCCGGTTACGATTTAGGTGACGGGGCATTTTGGCTGAATCCTGGCTACAAACGCGGTTACCAACTCAAGATTGGCTCAGATTCTGTGTTAACCGTAATGGGAACATTACTCGATCGACATACTGGCAGCCCTATCCCACTCATTGCTGGCGTGGCGACTTATTTGGGTAGCGAAACCCAACAGCCCATCGAATTCTTTACTAATCGAAATGGCTTGTTTGCAATCTCCGGCTTACGCCCCGGTCAATACCAACTCACACTCGACACAAAAGAAAAACAGACTGTGGTGATCACTTTAGATGAACGCAGCAATGTTTTAATCAGATTAGGAGAGCTTTATGTGGATTAAACCTTTTATCACTCTAATATTGCTTGCTCCCCCAGCATTAGCGGGTTCTCTTTGCTCAATGAGTAACTTAAGTGTCGAACCTGCTTCTACGCAGGCACGCTATGATGTGTTTGCCTCTGGTGCATACACACTCATTTCGACATATCGACTGCGCGCGAATATTGAAGGCGAACAATGCCAAATTCCGGTCAAGTTAGAGATTGATGATGGTGACTCTTTTTTAAAAGGAGAAGCCAATGCCCAGCTAATTTTCGAATGGCAAGGCGGGAACGGTTACCAAAAAGGTAATCAATGGCATGTCGTCTTAACAGAGAATAACACTGATATCACCTTTCAAATACGTTATCCGGCTCAACAATGGCTCGCCTCAGGTATTTATCAAGGCAAGCTCGAAGCGACAGTATTAACCGAACAACTGCTCAATAACGAATATGTTTTACCAGCTGTGACAAATATCGCAGTCACTGTTTTGCCGATGGCCAAAATACAGTTTTATGGTTTGACTCAACAGCATTACGAATTGGATATGGGGATACTCCAATCCAATAAAGTAGTTACATCCGCGCCCAAACTTTGGATTCAAAGTAACGCCGGATATAACTTGGTTTTTGAATCAACAAACCGAGGTGCGCTCCGACACGAATCTGCGGACACCCAATGGGACATTAGCTACGATATGTATCTAGATTCTAAGCAAATTAACCTAGATCAGGCGAGTGCTAGAGTCAGCGAAAATACGCCATCTAAGGGACACGCTAACAACATGAAATTTATCATCGGCGATACGCTAAATAAACCGGGAGGTACCTACAACGATGTGCTCCAGATCTCAATTGAACCTAAGCTTTCGCAACAACCTTAGGCAGTCGCAAAGTTGAAACAGAGAAAAGTGGCGAGCACTATACCCCTAGACTAAGGTGATTACATTATCAATATTATTAGTACAAAACTATTATATAGGGGCTAGTTATGAATATGGGGACGCGTAGGAATGAATTAGAATCTAACATCCTTCTTATTGGTGAAAACTGTATTCAAAACCAGTTTATTCGCCGAGAGTTGGAAAAGAACCCCCAAAACAAACTTACCCGTAAAAGCATCCATTGCTTAGACGAAGAAATTAACTTGTCCAGCTACAACGTTGTTCTGATTTCTAACTATTTATTGGAAGAAAGACCACTGTCTGACTACATCTCACTCAAAACAAAAAACACCGACTTAGTGGTTTATGACGTACCGAAAACGGGCTCTGATCTTCGGCTTTTTTCTTGTCTCAATCTCAAAGGCGTACTTTATGAAGATTCGCCAATAGAGCATTTAACTCGCTGTATCGATGCCGTCTTAAGTGGCGAATTATGGTTACCTCGAAAACTGATGGCAAAAATGCTGATTCATTTCAGACCTTATGCCATCAGCTCTCAAGAAATCAGCAACACATTAACGAAAAGAGAAAAACAAATCCTCGATCGTATTGTTCAGGGACAATCAAATTTAGAAATTGCTGACGCCCTGTTTGTTGCGGAGAGCACGGTAAAAACCCATGTTTACAAGCTTTACAAAAAACTCAACGTTAGCTGTCGTAAGGAAGCCATTCAAAAATTCAGCCGCCCTCTTAGGCAAGAAACTCAAGAACATTAGCCATCGCTGACTCTAGCTTTGTTTCTCAACGCTCCTTTTGGTTAGGTGTACAAGTGTCTGAATTTGTGCACAATAGACCTGCATTGTTTGTTAATAAATAGTAAATTAGCAACACTTCTCTATCGGCATTCTCTTGATGCGGCACTTTTTCTGCATCGGTGCTGAGGGATTCGAACAGTACGTTCAAGGACCCCGCTTGGGGCGTTTAAGGAAAGAACATAACAAAGAGTAGTCACATGAGCGCATTTCAAAAACTCGTCGAACATTCAAAAAAAGTCTCTAACTTTGGTCACTTAGCCTCCATCGTAGGGTGGGACCAAGCTGCCGTTATGCCATCAGGCGGTGCGGAAGCCCGTTCTAATGCAATGGCAGAACTTAATGTCCACATTCACTCTCTTATGACTCAACCTCATTTAGGTGATCTATTTGCACAAGCAGAAGAAGAGTCATTATCAACGCAAGATCAAGCCGTACTGCGTGAAATGAAACGCGATTGGCAGCAAGCAAATCTACTGCCTGAATCTTTAGTACAAGCCCAATCTCTCGCAGGTTCTAAGTGTGAACATGCGTGGCGTAGCCAACGTGGGAATGATGACTGGACTGGTTTCGAAAAAAACTGGGCAGAAGTCGTTAAACTGTCTCAAGAAGAAGCTCAAATTCGTGCAGAAGCTGCTGGCACATCACCTTACGATGCCATGCTGGAGCTGTACGAACCAGGCACAACATCCGCGTCTCTAGACGTGTTGTTTACGGACGTAAAAACATGGTTACCATCAATGATTGATGAAGCCATCGAGAAGCAAAAAGCCAACAACATCCTGCTTCCGAACGGTCATTACCCGGCTGAAAAACAAAAAGCATTGGGGCTGGAAGTCATGAAACTGCTTCAATTTGACTTCGAACATGGTCGTCTTGATGAAAGTGTTCACCCATTCTGTGGTGGCGTTCCTACTGACGTTCGTATTACCACTCGCTACGACGAAAAAGAGTTCGTGCAATCATTGATGGGCATCGTACATGAAACAGGTCACGCGCGTTACGAGCAAGGTCTGCCAAAATCATTAGCAGGCACTACGGCTGGTGAAGCTCGTTCAATGGGCATCCACGAATCTCAATCTCTGTTCTTCGAGATGCAAGTGGGTCGCAGCCAAGCCTTTGTTGAGCACCTTGCTCGTCTGGCTTCTAACCATTTCGAAGGTCCTGAGTTTGCTCAAGACAACTTGTCGAAAATCTACACTCACGTGGAGAAAGGTTTCATCCGTGTCGATGCTGATGAACTGACTTATCCTGCTCACGTTATCTTGCGTTACGAAATTGAACGCGATCTCATGAATGGAGTTATTAAGCACACTGACGTTCCAGAACTGTGGAATGAGAAGATGAAGGCTTACTTAGGTCTGTCAACAGAAGGTAACTTCAAGAATGGCTGTATGCAAGACATTCACTGGACGGACGGTGCCTTTGGTTACTTCCCTTCCTACACGCTCGGTGCAATGTATGCAGCTCAATTCATGGCTGCAATGAAGCAAACGGTTGATGTAGATGGAGCGATTCGCTCTGGAGATCTATCCCCAATCTTCACTTGGCTATCTGATAACATCTGGAGTAAAGGTAGCTTGTTGTCTACTGACGACTTGGTAAGCCAAGCTACAGGCGATGTATTAAACGCGAAACACTTTAAAGCACACTTAGAAAGCCGTTATCTTGGTAAGTAAGATTTGCTTTTGAAAAACCAAAAAGGCTGGTGAAATACCAGCCTTTTTATTAGTTTTAAATTTATCCCCAAATAACCTCGAGATGCTTGGTTCAACGAGAATGACTTGGGTATAAAACACAGTTAAATCGATCATTGAGCCTGTTGACGCTTCACTGTGCTTTTCAAGTTTTGCATGAAATTTCTAAAGTGCGGCATAAAGTCAATAAACAACGGATGTTTACGATCTTTCATCATCACGGGTCCCAGCAGGCGAAGCGCTACACCAACACGAGTCGCATCAGTTGGCTCTAATCCACTGCCCTGATTAAGCTTCTCAACAATGTTTAGCATGTCTTCACGATCTTGAACTTCAAAACTCAAGCTTCTTGCTTCACACCCTTCTTCAACATTTACTTCTTCAACATTTACTTCTTCAATGGTGATGCGGTAGCAGTTGTCTTTTCTCATCTCATTTCTCCAATCAAAATTCATCAGCTTGTTAAAAAGCGTTCAATCTTTGGTTTGATGGTCACGGATGTTATGGTCATCAACACCATTGCTAAGGATTCTGTTATTCAATTCTAGCTCTTGAAGTTGCTTTCAATTAAGTTGATAATGTCAACTATAGTCATTTAGTTGACAATGTCAACCACTTTCACTTGGAGTGTTATATGTCGAATCCAAAATCGCTGGATAATCTATTCCAACTCGTACACGCTTTGAAGCGTCAACTGCACGAGCAAATAGAGCAACTAGAACTCCCTATCGCACCTATGCATGTGCGCGTTATAAAAATCATCAGCAAGCAGTCACCTTGCACTGCAATGGATGTAGTGAACTTCTTAAATAGAGATAAAGCGCAGGTTACACGCTTAATTAAGACATTGATTGAAGAAGGCTTTATTGAGAAAACACCAAACCCAGACGATAAGCGCAGCCAATGTTTATTAACCACCGAGAAAGGCAATGATGTGTTAGCGAAGATCAAAACGGTCGACGCCAAGATCTTTCAAAAGATGACGCTAGATGTGTCGGACGACGACCTTGCCGCATTTCAGATTACTGCAGGTAAGTTAGCTGATAATTTAGCGAAAAAAGACAGCAAGTAAACTCACGTAGCCTCCAAACTTTTATGAGTATTAGCGGTTATTTTCCATGATCGTGATTGAATAAGAGAGCAACGCGTGCTGCTCTCTCCAATTAAGCTCTTATCCGGCTACGAATTTCTAATGTTTCTTGGTAAACATCTTCAAGGTGATACGGCTCAATTGCTTCATTAGAAATAAGCCACTCACCCAAGATCGAATCATCTTCCGTTTTTACTGCAATACAAGTGCCATCAACAAACATAATGTTGAGCCCATAGTCGTAGATAACAACTTCTGAAGAAGGGACAAACGCTTTATCAGCCAAATTTTCTTTTACTGCTTTACGGCTGCGTAATCGAATGACGTCGATACACTCGATCACTTTAGATTCTTCACAAAACCTCACGCCTTCAAGCTGTGTCAGCTTTACCTCTTGTGGATTCAGCTCATCGACAAACCTTGCTACTGGCAAATGAAAGTCATGACCTTGGGGGCTTGTGTACCATTCGTTTGTCAGCTCAACAAAACCAGTAGGTATCTGAAAAAACAATGGAGATAAGCTTGTCACCGGATCTGATTCAAGGCACGTATTATCAAAACTTGTCATTAACTTGCATTCTAATCCTACAATGCGCTTTAGTGCGTGTATCGAAGCATCATCCATTTGATAGTCGAGTATTTCCATTACTTACCTCCTTACTTCATTGCTGACAGTTTTAATAACATAAACATCATCAAGAAGATGAACAAGCGACTTCTTCGATAACTTGATAGCTCAATTGCCCCTCTATCGTTTTACTTTCCATCAATGCGATGGAGTAAATTGGTATTGTTAGCGGTGAAATAAGGACCTCATCCAAAGGGGCTTGTTTTTCGACATGTCGAGCTAATGTAATGTGAGGGACGTACGTGCGTGACTCTGTCACAAACCCATGGTGCTCTAGAGTTTCTATTAATGCATTTTGTCGTTCTGCTATGGCGGGATTGTTCTTGATGCCTAGCCAAGCTAACTGTCTACCACTTTGATGAAACGTGCCGAGATGATCGACGACAATCTGATCGCAAGAAGGCGTGACTGTGTGGAGAATCTTTGTGAGTTGCAGAGTTTCCTCGTTGGTCGATTCACCAATAAACGCCAAAGTAATATGGAAGTTGTCTTTTCGGGTATAACGCCCTTCTATTCCCTTTTGCTTCAGCTTATCTTGAATCAGTTTGAGCTTTGACTTACTTGCATCGTCAAACGTCATTGCAAAAAACAATCTCATCATAAACGTCCTTAAAGCCAGAATATCCATATTGTGGCAAACAAGCCTATGGAAATGAATCAACAGATAAAAGAAAGCCCAGAACAAACTTCTGGGCTTGGTGTTCACATTGCGGGTGCAAGTTGAGGTTTATACAAACAGCATTCACCATCAGGGCGTGTCTTAAAACGACGGTGCAACCACATATATTGACTCGGACATGCCATGATCGATTGTTCTACGATCTTGTTTACAAACACTGCCGCTTGGTCTGGGGCATTTTTCGGAAAACCTTCAACAGGAGCACGAAGGGTCAATGTATAGTGACCATCGCTACCACGAACCATGGTAAATGGTACTATTGCGCAGTCTGTTGAATCGACGAGCAAGCTTGTTCCTGTCGTAGTGCATGCACGCTTTACTGCAAACAAAGGTGCAAACGTCGAGCGACGCGTACCATAGTCATGATCCGGTGCGTACCAAACGCGATGACCAGTATTGAGTGCTTCGAGCATGCCCTTAACATTTTTACGATCGATCAATGTACGATTCGAACGAGAGCGTCCCTTGTATTGAAAGTAGTCAAAACAGGGGTTGTTGTTTGGTCGGTAAACACCAGAACCAGATTTTTTGATGCCAAACGCACGAGCACCTAATTCTAGGTTCATTGAGTGAACCGCTAGCATTAATACGCCCTTCCCTTGTTTCTCAAGCGCTTCGATGTGCTCCATACCTTCAATTGTCACGTGTTTGTTCACGCGTTTATCCGACCAGAACCATGCCATCGCGGTTTCGAATAAGGCAATACCTGCGTTGTCGATGTTATCTTTTAAAATCGCATTACGCTCTTGTTCACTCATCGCTGGAAAACATAGTTCTAAATTACGTTTGATCGTGACTTGTCGCTTTTTCATTAATCGCATAGCAAGACGACCAATTCCGCTTCCTAGCGCGAGTTGAACACGAAATGGGAGGAGACTAAAAAGGTACATGATGCCGATAATGATCAATGTGCCCCAGTAGCGAGGAGCCAGAAATTCTGCCTTGAATTTTGGTGCAGTATGCTTATTCATGAATGTGTCATCAGACGAGTTCGCCTATAAAGTTCTAAAAACAATGATAGAGATTAAAATCATTGGCTGTGCTTATTACAAAAACTAAAGCGCGCGGATTCTAGGGCTCTTTAACACAACACACAATAAGAACTTTCCGATATTGCGGTCAGACCTATCAACTTGAACATAAAGGTCGTGATTTTCGTCGAATGGACACAAAAAAGCCGCCTTTCGTGGTTACAAAAGGCGACGAGTTAAGACTAGAGTTTTAAAACTTCGCTATCTAATACATTCTCTTTTACTAATTCAGACAGAATAGCGTTTGTTTTCTCTCTAAACAGATCTCTAAGTAGCCTTACCGTTGGCGTTATAGACTGTCGGCTTGGGCAAATTAACCATAGCTCCGTCGGCGTCGGTTTATATTCACTCATGACATTCATTACCTTGCCATCCAGTAAGTCCTGCGACATGTCTAGACAAGATTTAATGGCTAATCCTTTGCCTGAAACACACCAACGTCGAACTAAGTCTCCGTCATTCGAAGCTCGGTTTCCTTTAAGTTTCACTTTGTATTCAGCACTGCCATCAGAGAACCCCCAGACATCTTGCAACGTATCGTGCAACTGATAAAGCAACCCATTGTGCTCAGCTAAATCTTGCGGATGCTTCGGTGTTCCTGCGAGATTGAGATACTCGGGTGTAGCGCACAATAATCGAGGTACGTTACAGATTTTAAAACCATACATACTGGAATCGGTGGGTGCACCATAACGTAACGCCATATCAACCGAATCGCGGTAAAAATCTATGTTGCTGTCACTGATGTTGCTTCGCAATGTGACTTTTGGGTAGCTATCCATGAATTCATCCAACCATGGCGTAACCAAATTGCGCCCTAAATCGGAAGAGAGAGCAATGCGCACCTCTCCATCAATGATATCGAGATCCTCACGCATGTTCTGCTTTGCATGTTCTAACATCTCTAGCGCTTTTTCACATTGAGGAAGGTAACGTTCGCCGGCGCTGGACAAACGTAAATGGCGTGTAGTACGAACGAATAGCTCCGCACCTAAAGAAGCTTCAACCCTTTTCACTGCTGCACTGGCCGTTGCTGTTCTCATATCGAGGGCTGTAGCAGCCCCAGTGATGCTCCGAAACTCAGCGACTTTGAGCACGACTTGCAGATCTTCAAGCAACATATTATCTAATCCTATTTGATAATTTTCTGTCGATTATAATGCTTTAGAAAAGATAAGCATGTTTGAAAACTCACTTTTACTTAAGTCAGTTAACCTACTTGATCTACATTGCCCCTTCTGCCAAATAGAATTCTAATATACCCAAGTAACCTCGATATGCTAGGTTCAGCGAGAATGACTTGGTTTGTAGACGCGGCGGCGATTTAAAGATCTAGTCATTCTAAATCAAGAATCGGCAACAAAGTATACAAGCCAAGGCAGGTCGCCCTTTGGGAGCGTGTCATTGACCCGATTGCTGCGTCAAACAACTTGGAAAGAGCTGGCTATTACACTGCGTTGTTTTCCTTACTCTAGAATCAATGACAACGCTCTGAATCCTGCATCTTGAAGTTACTTGGGTATAGTCGTTTGTTTTTAAACACAAGCAGGTGTATAAACAGCGTGTAACCTTTCTATTGGAATAACCATGAACCTCGATACCTTGTTGGCTTTCGGCGGAATTGTTTTCTTTCTAGCGATAATTCCAGGTCCCAATGCCTTGTTGATACTGTTTACTGCACTGACGCAGAGCCGCCGCTTTGCCATTGCTAACATCCTTGGTGTGGCACTTGGCTTTATGATTCATGCGTTTGTATCCGCAAAAGGGTTGAGCTTGCTGCTTTCTCAATCGGCATTGGCGTTCAACATTCTTAAATGGATGGGCGTTGCGTATTTGGTTTGGTTGGGGATCAACAACCTAAAAAGCGGTCTTAAACTGGCTGACCAGAAGTTAAAGCTCGATCGTAAAGTTGAAGAACAAACTCTTAAACAAGCCTTTGTGAAAGGATTACTCACTAACCTTCTTAACCCGAAGATCGTGCTATTTTATCTGTCGATTTTCCCACAGTTTGTACAACCAGAACATATTCTTGAGCAAAGTATGATTCTAGGAGCACTGCAAGCAGGTATTGTGGCAAGTTGGTATTTATTCGTAATTTTCTTCGCAACGAAATTGAAAGTACTGCTTACTTCTTCGAAAACCAGCAAGTGGTTGAACTACGTTAGCGGTGCATTATTTATCTCTTTCGGCGTAGGGTTAGCAAATACTCGGTTTTAGACACAACGAGTTTTTCTGAACGAACAAAAACACGCTCTTTGGCGTGTTTTTTATTTTATACCGTTTTAACTTACACCTAAGCCCCTCGAAGTGCTTATTTAAAGAGCACGACTTGGTTCAACAGCGTGCGTTCGGTGTCTTTTTATGTTAGCCAAATACCGCAGCCAACAATAAGATCACAACAAACAGTGCTGCGACTAAACCTAATAAATACGATAGCTTTCCAGTGCCACCTTTTGGTGCTTGATTACAACATCCCATCATTTTCTCCATCTTCTACAACTTGTTGGTCGTATCCAATCTAGACCTTCCCCCAAGGTGAGAGTCAAACATTGGCAAAAATCCGCTAAATTTCCATATTTTCGGTAATAAATAATTCGCTATAAACACATTTATTAATATGCATTTTTTAACTCAATTTTGTGTTTTTTGACCAGAGCAAACGATTAAATTGATTACGATTAAGCCACTGAGATTTCGGTTCATTTTTGGGTAAATACATACCATTTTTGGCTATATACCCACAGATTCTTGCAGCCCTACAATACGCCGGTCTTACTTGTAGCACGCGGGTTCGCATCCAGAATTCGTGGCTCAATCATTAAAGGTATCGAATGAGCAATATCGCCAAATCCGCCGTCAAACTCAGTGTCTTTTCTGTCATCATGATTACGGTTACGTCCGTCGACAGTATAAGGAACATTCCGGGTGCCGCCTTATTTGGTAGTCACGCCATCTCTTTCTTTCTATTGGCTGGTCTTTGCTTCTTCGTTCCAACCGCATTAGTTTGTGCAGAATTGAGTACCACTTATCCGCAACAAGGCGGTGTGTATTTATGGGGTAAAGAGACGTTAGGTCCAAACTTTGGTTTTGCGACCGTGTGGTATCAGTATGCCGAGAACATTGTGTACTACCCACCGCTCATTTCATTCATCGTCGCGACTGGTGCGTATCCTTTCTTCCCTGAACTGGCACAAAACAACATCTTTATGTTGATCATGATTAACGTGATTTTCTGGGCTCTGACCTTGGTCAACATCTTTGGTTTGCGTTTGTCTTCGCTCATCACCAATGTGTTTGGCACTTTGGGGCTTATCTTCCCTATCCTACTGATCATCGGCTTGGGCGGTTACTGGGCTTATACCAACCCTAGTGAATCGCATATCTCCCTTCGTCATGCGTCTGACTGGCTACCGGATTTCTCGCAAGATGGTATTGGTGCAGGCTTTACAGCAGTTGTGCTTTCTCTAACAGGACTTGAGATAACCACGTCTTACGCGAGTGAAGTCGACAATCCGCAAAAGACTTACCCTAAGGCGCTGATTGCTTCAACTGTGTTGATTTTAGTCTCTTTGACTGCATGTTCACTTTCCATCTCTTCCGTAGTATCGAGCGATCATTCCAGCTTGAGCGAGGGCGTAATTCTGGCATTCAAAGCGTTCTTTGATGATTTGAACATGTCATTCATGCTGCCAGTTATCGCACTTGCCATTGTGTTTGGCAGCTTAGCGAGCCTAAACAACTGGATCATTGCACCAACCAAGAGCCTACACGTCGCCGCAAAAGACCACTTCATGCCACTGACGCTATCAAAAGAAAATAAGAACCAAGCGCCGGTTCCACTTCTTTTGCTACAAGGTGCGATTGTGAGTGTGCTTTCTTTGGTGTTTATCTTGGTACCAAACGTGAACCAAGGCATGTGGCTATTGAATATTCTAATGACTCAGCTCTACATGGTGATGTACATCTGTATCTTCGTAAGCTTCTTGGTATCACGCCGTAAACATGCAGATATTGAACGTCCATTCCGCGTGCCTGGCGGCAAGTTCGGTATGATGTTAGTCGCAACACTTGGCTTGGTCAGTTGCTTAGTAACTATCTTCGTTTCATTCGATGTACCAGCAGGCATTAGTGCTCAAACTGGTGCTTACGCTTTGATTCTTGGCTTTATCGCCTTCAGCTTGCCAGCAATTGCAGCGGTGATGTACCGCAACCGTAAGCGTCGCCAACAAGGTCAATTGATTGAAGCGATGGCGAATTAATCTGATCAATGTTTCTTTAGATAGCAAAAAAGTGTTTCTTCAGATAACAAAAAGCCGCGAATCATTCGCGGCTTTTTTATTGATAAACTTTTGGATTAGTGACCGACCGTCTTAGACAGCAAGTTCACAATCATTACGCCAGTAAGAATAAAACCAATACCGACGATAGCTGCAAGATCGAGCTTTTGTCCGTATAGGAAGTAGCCAACCGCAGCAACAAGAACAATGCCTGCCCCACTCCAAATTGCGTACACAAGACCAACAGGCATACTTTTCACAGTGACAGACAATAGGAAGAAAGCGATGCCATAACCGATAATAACCACGGTACTTGGCATCAACTTGGTAAATTGTTCAGTTTTAGGGATAGAAGAAGTTGCAATCACCTCACACACGATAGCAATAGACAACGCAACCAATGGAGGCATAGAAACAAGCATTTTGAACATAAGGCAATCAACGCTCAATTAACCTGAACTCGATGACATATCGAATCTCTGAGCGGCGCATTATAATCAAAATCCGTCAGCGCGCTATAAAAAGTGATGCAACTCACATTTACGCAGGTGTAATAATCACACTCAAAAGTCAGAATCTTCCAAATTGATGACGCAACCAGGTGCATCTTTCCGTGCTGTGATCAAAGCGTCTGGGTCTGCATAAACGACATTATTCAGTCCAAGCTTTTGCATATCATCAATATGGTATATCCACGCCGCATCGTCGATATCACACCCTGCTTTGTGTAATTTCTCGCGTTTATTCATATGACCAAACATGGTGATCTTAGGGTTAACATCAACCAAGGCAAAAAACGCGTCCTCATGTTGACGCCATAAGCTGAGCGACTGTTGCCATTGCTCAAGCTCTTTCTGATCAAAGCCATCGACATCCCATTCATCTTGCATGGCACCGCCAAACCAAAGTACATCAGAGCCTTTCATCACTAAGGTGCTCGGTGCTGCGGTTAATACATAATTCGCACAGGCAGACGCACATGTACCATTGACGATCAAATGGACTTGGTTGGTATAAACCCAGCGTCCAAGTTCCATAGCAGGACGATATTCACCAGAGTCACTGTCAATCATCATGGCAACCACACCATTTGGTTGAACATTTGCTAACTCAATTGCCTCTGCTACTTTCTCTGCTGTAATCTCACCGTTAAAGTAAAGAGTTCGTCCTTCCATATAAATCTCATTAGACAAACTGCATCCCGCTAATCCCGCGAGTGTGAGTGCGCTAAGCCACCTTTGCATATCCCTCTCCATGATCTTTGTTCCAAAACTGAAAGCCAACTTCAGATTAGTATTGGACAAGATGAATATAAGCGAGAGAGAAACTGGCACATTTTTGACCAACGTCAAAATATGCACACAGACACGCATGAAAAACTAAAAATACGCTAGCTAAAAAAGGAGATTACGGACTTTTGACAGTACCTTCTAACGAACTTGAGTGAGCGTAACACTCGGAACTTTGTGCCCGCTCATCGAAATACCGCTATTAGCTCTGCTCTGAATGGTGTGGAAAGCCTGCAAGGAAATGAATTTGAAATGATCGCACTAATAACCGCCATCAACACTATCGACGACATTGGCTTCATTACCAACATTGGCTTGACCGCCACTTAAGTGATGTTGTTGAGCAAGCTCAAAGTAAATATGCATATCGATAGGTTCTGGTGTATTCAACAACATTTTACCGACTTCGCGTTGGAAGTGCCCATAATTACCGAGCTCTTGCGTTAAGCCCAACTGCTCGTAACTCGCGAGACTAGTAAACATCCCATACGCATATTGATAGCGCGTCATATCTCGATGTTTCTCATGACCTAGCTCTAATAGCGCCTTATCAACTTCATCTGGTGAGTAGCTGTTCTTATCGCCAAACTCTCTAAGTAAAACATTAGGAACTTGATGTGCGATGCTCTGAATGGTCTCTTTTCTCTTAAAAATACCGAACATGATATCCTCCGCTGACGATGATTATCCAAACTGTGTACATAAGCACGAGTTGGTGAACCCTTTCGTGTTTTTAGTATTAGGGTTCAAAAATTATACTAACTCGATCTCATAATTGCCTTCAAACTCTACGCTCTGTGTTTCACAAAAATGTATTCAGAAATCTTGCAGCAATCACAGTTGGTAGTTTGTGTTTTCTTATCGACATGACCTGACAGCACTGAGCTAAATTTCATCGGCAGTCATGGAACATAGCGTGTCTTATTATTCGCCATTAGATGTATCAAGGTGAGTTATCGATTTCTTGTCGTCGCTCAGATGTATACCCAAGTAATCTCTAAATGCTAGGTTCCGAGAGAATGACTTGGTTTGTAGACGCGGCGGCGATTTAAAGGTCTAGTGGGTCTAAGTCAAGAATCGGCAACGAGTCACTTGGGTTTACAACGCAAGCTTCTGCTGAGATTGAGCCATATGAAAAGAAATCCCGTTCAAAGTCACATTTCATGTCGACATCCGCAAGCAATTACGTTAGCTTTAGAAGTATAGACGTCTAAAAAGTTAAGCTTAGGGAGAGAAAGCCGTGCCAATTAGAATTCCAGATCAATTACCCGCTAGTGATGTATTAAGGACAGAAAACATCTTTGTGATGAGCGAGAGTCGAGCGGCGAGTCAGGAAATCCGTCCATTGCGAGTGCTTATTCTCAATTTGATGCCAAAAAAGATTGAGACCGAAACGCAGTTTCTTCGCCTACTTTCCAATAGCCCTTTGCAAGTTAATGTTGAGCTACTTCGAATCGACAATCGTCCAAGCAAGAATACACCGACTGAACACCTTGATACCTTCTACCGTCAGTTTGAGATGGTAAAAGGTAAAAACTTCGATGGTCTTATCATCACGGGAGCGCCGCTAGGCTTGGTTCAGTTTGAGGACGTCATCTATTGGGACCACTTGAAAACCATTATGGAGTGGGCAAAAGACCACGTCACTTCGACTCTTTACGTGTGTTGGGCAGCGCAAGCTGGTTTGAAGCTTCTCTACAACTTGCCAAAGAAAACACGTAAAGAAAAACTGTCTGGTGTATATCACCATAACATTCACCACCAGTACCATCCTCTTTTACGAGGCTTCGATGATACATTTTTAGCGCCGCACTCTCGCTATGCAGATTTTTCACCGGAGTTTTTAGAAGAGCACACTGATCTTGATATTCTCGCGACATCTGATGTTGCTGGCGTTTATCTGGCAACAACCAAAGACAAACGTAATGTCTTTGTGACCGGTCATCCTGAATACGATTCCCATACTCTTCATAACGAGTACATTCGCGATCTGGGTGAAGGCATGGAACCTGCAATTCCAATCAATTACTACCCAAATAACAATCCAGATAATCCGCCATGCGCGAGTTGGCGTAGTCATGGTCACTTACTATTCTCTAACTGGCTTAACTACTGCGTTTACCAACAAACGCCTTATGATCTGGACCACTTCAGTGAAGATGCATTTACGAAAGACGATTAAGTCGCTGAATTAGAATGTGAACTAAGCCGCCAACTGGCGGCTTTTTTGTACCAGTTTGCTAACCTGATCGCATAGTAATTTTTCCTCATTAGGCTTTTGCGCTGTAATTCATATCATGCTCTGTGGAACAGGGACGCAGGAAAAATAAATGAAAATCGTAAAGCTTGGTGCAGCAGTTCTCGTCATACAGATGGGATTGATGGGATGTGTGACCGTAAATGAAGACGGTAAAAGCCCTGTCGTCAAAGCGGATCCTGTTGCTATGGCTGAATCGCGTATCGCTTTAGGTCTAGGTTACCTTGAAAGCGGAAGTATGATTCGTGCTCACGATAACCTTCAACAAGCCTTAACCCATGCACCTAGCTATTACCGTGCACAACTCTCTATGGCGCATTATTACGAAACTGTGGGAGAAGATGTCAAAGCGGAACAAATGTACAAACGCTCATTACGCCAAAACGCGAAGAACGGAAACGTACTCAATAACTACGGCACATTCCTTTGTAAACAAGGGGAGTACAAACAAGCCGACAAAATGTTTAATCGTGCAATTGAGCAGCCTTATTACTACCTTATCCCTGCAAGTTATGAGAACGCCGGTTTTTGTGCGCTTAAGTCAGACGATGTAGAAAAGGCGAAATACTATTTCACTCGCGCAATCGATCATGACCCTCACCGTCCTAAGTCTATTCTTCAACTGGCTAAACTTGAAATCGATAGTGGCAACTACACCGATGCGCGAATTCGCTTAATGCGCTTTAACCAAATGTACGGTGTTAAAAAGCCTTCCCTTCGCCTCATGGTAGAACTCGAACGTGCAGCAGGAAACGAAGCGTTAGAAAAGAAATATCAGTACCAATTGGACAGAATGTCTTGATGGGTAGTGAACTCTATACTTCGCCCTGAGTCATTCATCCACCCGCCTCTCAGAATAACGATCTCCCATTCATTCAGCAGCTTCTGTATCACACAGAAGCTCGTTGATTTTCCAACATAAACGAGTGTGATCGTCCCCACATTGCGATGATTCCCATTTGCGGTATGCAACCAGTTATTTATACATTCAAGCCTCAGTAAAAGGAATTTATATACAAGGTCAATGTTTATATCCAAGCGACCTCAAGATCCTTGGCTCAACGCGAATGACTTATGTATACAATTAACACAGATGTAAGGGAAACCATGTTTAAGTATAAAAACACAGCAGTATTGGCAGCTCTCCCTATTTTACTGTTACAGGGTTGTGGCGGTGGTGGAGACGGCACGACAACTGCCAGCAGCGCGGCTTGGACAGCAGACGATTTTTCTCAATCAGCAAGTAGCTATGCCAATCAATGTAATAACGTAAGGACGGGGATTGATCCATACACAGGCAAAGCGTACCCGGACCAAGCTGGCTCAAGCATGTACGAAAAAATGTTCTTACGCGCTTTCAGCCACGAGACCTATCTATGGTATGACGAAATTCCAGATAATAATCCAAGCAACTATGCGTCTGTTTCCGATTACTTTAAGTCGCTAGTAACGCCAGCAAGAACCGCAACGGGTCAAAAGAAAGACCGTTTTCACTACATTCGTTCTTATGATGCTTTCATGAAATCTCAACAATCTGGTTTAGTGTCTGGGTTTGGCTTTAATTGGAAGTTTATTCAAGGGACAGAGCCACGAGATATTCGAATTGCCTACACCGAAGACAACTCTCCTGCCGCTCTTAAAGGTGTCGAACGCGGCGACAAACTGATTAAGATTGATCACGTCGACGTGGTTAACTCACCACTTCAAACCGACGTTGATTACATCAACAACACCCTATTCTCTCCAAATAACAATCAAGACTACACCTTTACGTTTCTTGATAAGAACGGTGATGTGAAAGTTGTCAACATCAAAGCGCAAGATGTAGCAACGTCTCCGGTTAAAAACGTTAAAGTATTCAACTACGGAGATAAGACGGTTGGCTATATGCAGTTCAACGCATTCGAAGCAACAGCTCAACAACCATTAATAAATGCGTTTAATCGCCTGTCTTCGTCGAATGTCGACGAAGTCGTGATGGATTTACGTTACAACGGCGGCGGTTTGATTTGGCAGTCGGCACAAGTCGGTTACATGCTATCGGGGGCGAATCAGAATCAAGTCTTTGGGCAATTGGTTTACAACGACAAAATCACAAAGTCAGGTCAAGGCGGTAAAGTTTACAATTTCGTTGATAAAGAAATTAACTGGGCGACAGGCAGATTAACAAGCAAGTCTTTGCCGACATTAAGCGCCAAACGTGTTTATGTCCTAACCACCGACAACACAGCGTCTTCCAGCGAGCTTCTGATCAACGCACTTCGTGGTATCGATGTCGACGTAATTCAAATCGGAACAACGACCACTGGTAAACCTTACGGGTTTTCGCCTGAAGCAAACTGTGGCAGCGTTTACTACACTATTCAGTTTAAATCGATCAACGCAAAAGGCTTTGGTGATTTTGCAGATGGCTTCATCCCTACGGCAAAAAATCTTGTATCGTCTAATATTGGTATAGATGACAAAGTGGAAGGCTGTGTTGTGGCAGATGACATGAATGCACCGTTAGGCGATATCTCTGAAGGTATGCTTTCTGCCGCTCTCAACTATATGGCGACAGGTAACTGCCCTGCTGCGCCTTCAGTGGCTCCTGCTCCTAGAGCAATGCCAATGCTAGGTGGTACTCCACTTAATCAAGGGATTGATCCACTTCGACAAGAGGCTATTCATGTCAACATTAACTAAAACAGTGACCTTGCTTACCGGAGCGGGTATGAGTGTGATGCTATTGGGTTGCTCATCATCAAGTAACAACGATGATATGGTGAATGCATTGAGCATCAAGACTTCTGGTGACACAGTAACAGAGATTCAGCGCGCAATAACTACGATTCAAGGCAATCAAGTTCCACCCAAGATCGCGTCAAATACGTTTGAAACCAACTCTCATCTTTTGATCGTATCTGGACAATTAATGGATGAGCAAGGTGTGTCATTGAACGGAGCTGAAACCGAGTTGCCTGATCAATATACGTTGCAACTACGAGGTGAAGATTGCGGAGTGTATTACGAGAAGAGCGATAAGTTTATTCCTCTGACCAACATACAGTGTCGACCAAATCCGATTCAGGACTAAGTAAAAAGCACGCTGTTACCTCATGTACGTACCAGCGTGCTTTTTTCGTTCTAAGCCTTCAAATACGTTGAAGCACTTCCCACTGTTTCGCTTATAAGAAATGGAAAGTCACGTTACCCGTGATACTACTTACGGTGTCACTGTCACCATTGATATCAACACCAAAAGCTTGATAGCTCGCCCCAACAGAGATGTTATCTAACAAGAAGTACTCTGCGCCGACACCATACATGTAAGACACACCATCGTCTTTATCTAGGTTGCTTAAGTTGCCATTGTATTCAACGTTAAAGGCGTTGATGCCACCTTTCGCGTAAACGTGCAGAGGACCAAAGTCGATACTTGGTTTTGCCGCAAGATAGAAGGATGAGAGATCCACATCACCACGGCTACCCGCTAAATTTAAATCTACCTTGCCATGGTTGAAGTAACCCACTTCGAGACCAATGAGCGGCAAGATGCCAGTACCCACATGTACGCCATAAGTAGTATCGTTTTCGCTGTCGATATCAGACTGACCGATTTGACCACCAGCATAAATCCAAGAGTCAGCAAACGCGGAAGATGAGCATAGCGCCAAAGCCAATAACGAGAGTTTTGTTTTCATAGTTATACCTTTCCTGTTCGATTCCAGAACGGAACATCACGTGATGCATAGTTAGGTAATTACTATATGCGAAAGATTGATGGTTTTAAGGTCAAGAAACGAATAATTTTTGTTCAATGTCTATTTGTGTGATTTACAGACAAAAAAACACCGGCATATTGCCGGTGTTTATCAAACCTTCGAAAGACTCGTCGATTATAGGAAGTGCAGTGTCGCGTTTAGAGAGAACGTACCGATGTCGTCTTTGCCCGCTGTGTAGTTCATGTAGCTTGCGCCAACAGACATAGGACCGAAAATGAAGTATTCCGCACCTACACCGTACATTAGATCTAGATCATCGTCATCTTTGCCGCCAGATACTTTCTTATCCCACTGGTGAATACCGCCTTTCGCATAAACGTGCAGAGGACCGAAGTCGATGCTTGGTTTAAGCGCTGCATAGTATGAAGTCAGCTTAGTTTCTTGACCTGCAATCTTGAATTCACCGTGCTGAGTAATACCCGCTTCGATACCGATAATTGGCAGGATACCTGTACCTACGTGCACAGAGTAAGACGTGTCTGTTTCACCTTTGAAGTCAGACTGACCTACAGAAGCACCACCATAAATCCATGAATCTGCCATTGCTGCAGAAGAAGCACTTAGTAGTGCTACTGCCAATAGAGTTTTCTTCATCATCAACCTTTACTCTTTATTATTACCCACTTCTGCGTCACGCAGAGGTTGGTACTGCAAACATAAGGGAGGCGAACCATTGCCTCCCTCATGACTTAAAAACACTTGTGGGAAAATATCTGCAATTACTGTACCAATCGCGTCTGTCACTGGACAACCCATTGATTAGTCAGTAAACCCCACAAGAAAAACTGCCGCTATTGTACTGATCGATCAGCAAGCATCAATCGCATTTTTGACTCGTTTATCAGAAACCGGATACGGCGTGCCCAATTGTTGAGCAAAGAAGCTCACTCGAAGCTCTTCGATCATCCAACGGATCTCTTTCACGTTCTCTGGAATCACCATGCCTTTCGGAATTTTGTTGAGCAGCTCTTTGTAGTCGCTCGTCACGGATTCCACTTTCAGCATGTGCAAACGGTCTTTGTTTGGATCGATCGGCAGCTTCTCCATACGACGCTCAATCGCACGCATGTAGCGAAGAATATCTGGCAGGCGTTTCCAGCCACATTCTGTCGCGAAGCCCTTGAAGATCAACCCTTCGACTTGTGCTTTGATGTCCGATAACGCGAACGCCATGGTGAAATCGATCTTGCCTTTCAACTTCTTATTGATGTTGAAAGCGGTCGTCAGGATAGTTTCCACTTGCTGTGCAATGTCCACCACTGTATCACCCAGCTCAGCACGAACGTGTTCTTTCAGTGCGTCAAACTTCTCTGGC
This sequence comes from Vibrio sp. Y29_XK_CS5, assembly GCF_024181835.1. NCBI lineage: Bacteria > Pseudomonadati > Pseudomonadota > Gammaproteobacteria > Vibrionales > Vibrionaceae > Vibrio > Vibrio sp. Y29_XK_CS5. The sequence goes on along the minus strand of NZ_JAMZAM010000002.1, from coordinate 753,946 downwards.
TCCCAAACCAAACCGCCCTGCTCTTCGATAAGCTTATCGACACCACACGCGATACAGTCATCAATCAGATCCAGCACTTTACCGTAAGGGTTAAAGTACAGACCCAACTTCGACTTGTTCGGTAAGTTAGAGTGCAGGTATTTAATTGGCGACGGCACATTCAGCAAGATAAGACGACGCTGACCCGCTTGCATTGCCGTGACCTGCTCGTATTCGGTCTCGTACAGTTTGATTTCAACACTGTCTTTGGCATCCACAATCGCTGGGTACGCTTTAACGTCGTAACCACCGCGTTTTTGTTGGTATACCCTAGGGAGTTCGCCAAAGCTCCACGTATGCAGACCTTCTTGCTCGATGTCGTCATCCGCAACTTTTGAAAGGGTTTCTTGAACTTTGTCTTTCAAGCTCTCTTTCAATTCGTGAAGGTCTTTATTTTCCTTCAGCTTGCGATTTCTATGGTCAACCGCGCGGAAAGTCACCTTCAAGTGCTCCGGAATTTGATCCATATTCCAATCTTCGCGCAGAACTTCCACACCCGTCATTCGGCGCAGCTCTTTCTCTAATGAGTCAAGCAGTGGCGCTTCCATTGGTGTTGCGCGCGCTAAGAAAGCATCGGCGTAGTTTGGCGCAGGAACAAAGTTCTTACGCACTGTCTTCGGCAGCGATTTAATCAAGCTCACTACAAGCTCATGGCGCAGACCTGGGATCTGCCAGTCAAAACCTGCAGGCTCGACTTGGTTCAAGATCGGTAGCGGCAAGTGTACCGTCACACCGTCACTATCATCGCCCGGCTCAAACTGGTAGCTCAGCTTAAGTTTCAGGTTGTTTTGATGCCAGAAGTTCGGGTAATCCAAATCGGTAACGTGGCTTGCATCGCCCTTGAACAGCATCTCTTTCTCGAAGTTCAGCAGTTCTTTGTTGTCTTTCGATGCTTTCTTCCACCATGTATCGAAGTGTTTGCCAGAGACCACTTCAGTGCCAACGCGTTGGTCGTAGAAATCAAACAGTTCATCGTCATCCACCAAGATGTCACGGCGACGAGATTTGTGTTCAAGCTCTTCCACTTCTTGAAGAAGCTTACGGTTTTGCTTGAAGAACGCGTGCTTGGTTTCCCACTCACCTTCCACCAGCGCACTACGAATGAACAGCTCACGACTGACGGTTGGATCGATACTGCCGTAGTTCACCAAACGCTTCGGTACAATTGGCACACCGTAAAGCATCACTTTCTCGTGTGCCATGACTGCTGCACGTTTCTTCGACCAATGCGGCTCGCTGTAGCTGCGCTTAATCAAGTGCTTCGCTAATGGTTCAATCCACTCAGGCTGAATCTTAGCGATGATGCGACCCCAAAGTTTTGAGGTTTCCACCAACTCAGCAGACATGATCCACTTAGGCTGTTTCTTGAATAGACCTGATGCAGGGAAGATATGGAACCGAGCGTTACGCGCGCCTTGGTATTCATTCTTCTCTTGATCTTTCATACCGATGTGTGACAACAAACCGACCAAGATTGAGCTGTGTACGCCATGGTAAGACGCAGGCTCATCGTTCAGTTTGAATTCCATTTCACGCATCGACTGGTGAATTTGGAAGTACACATCTTGCCATTCACGCACGCGCAAGTAGTTCAAGTAATCTTGTTTACATTGCTTGCGGAACTGGTTACCCGTCAGCGCTTTTTGCTGCTTCTGGATGTAGTTCCATAGGTTCACAAACGTCAGAAAATCTGAGTCTTCATGGAAGAAACGTTTGTGTTTGTCATCTGATGATTGCTGCTTGTCACTTGGACGCTCACGCGGGTCTTGAATCGACAATGCCGCCGCGATGATCATCACTTCTTTCAATGCACCTTGCTTTGGTGATTCCAATACCATACGTGCTAGACGTGGGTCGATAGGAAGGCGTGCAAGCTGACGACCAATGCTGGTTAGGCGTTTTTTCGGGTCCTTCGCTTCTGCGTTAATTGCACCCAGCTCTTCCAACAAGCGAACACCGTCTTGAATGTTACGTTTGTCAGGTGCTTCCACAAACGGGAAAGCTTGAATATCGCCCAAACCAAGTGCCGTCATCTGCAAGATAACCGACGCTAGGTTGGTACGCAGGATCTCAGGATCGGTAAACTCCGGACGTGACTCAAAATCTTCCTCTGAGTACAGGCGGATACAGATACCCTCTTCCACACGACCACAACGACCTTTACGCTGGTTCGCACTTGCCTGAGAAACTGGCTCGATTGGAAGACGCTGAACCTTAGTACGGTAACTGTATCGGCTGATACGCGCCGTACCCGGATCGATAACGTATTTGATTCCCGGAACCGTCAACGAGGTTTCCGCTACGTTGGTTGCCAGTACAATTCGACGACCAGCATGAGGTTGGAAAATCTTGTTCTGCTCACCCGCCGACAAACGCGCGTAAAGCGGCACAATTTCCGTGCTCTTCAGATTACGTTTAGACAGTGCATCAGCGGTATCACGGATTTCACGCTCACCGTTCATGAAGATCAGGATGTCACCTAAACCTTCATCGCACAGTTCGTCTACCGCTTCGAAGATACCTTCAAGTTGGTCACGATCATTATCGTCATCACCACTTAGTGGGCGGTAACGCGTTTCTACTGGGTAAGTACGACCTGACACCTCAATGATTGGTGCGTTGTTGAAGTGTTTTGAAAAACGCTCAGGGTCGATGGTTGCCGACGTAATAATCACTTTCAAATCAGGACGACGTGGCAGCAACTCTTTCAAATAGCCCAAGATGAAATCGATGTTCAGGCTGCGCTCGTGCGCTTCATCGATGATGATGGTGTCGTATTGGTTCAAGAAACGGTCATGCTGAATTTCAGCCAGTAAGATACCGTCCGTCATCAATTTGATTTGGGTGTTTTCTGAGATCTGATCGTTGAATCGAACCTTATAGCCAACAAACTCACCAAGCTTGGTTTCCATCTCTTCGGCAATACGGTTTGCAACCGAACGCGCCGCAAGACGACGAGGCTGAGTATGACCAATCAGACCGAATTTACCGCGACCAAGCTCAGCACAGATTTTTGGTAGCTGAGTGGTTTTACCTGAACCGGTCTCACCCGCAACGATAACCACTTGGTTTTCTTCGATCGCTTTCGCAATGTCGTCGCGTTTTTGGCTGACTGGAAGGATTTCAGGGTATTCAATCGTTGGTTTGTAGCTACTGCGTTGCTCCACAACCATCATGGATTTGGCGATGTCTAATGCGATTTCATCAAACACAGCGTTACGTGCTGCGTCTTTTTTGATTTTGCTTGCACCAGAGATTCGTTTACTCAAGCGGAAGCGGTCACGCATCATGCACTGGTTAAGTGCCTTGCGTAGTGACGCCGCGTTATTTACTTGAGCCTGAGGCGCAGCATTCTGAGAAGCTTGTGCTTGAGATGCATTAGCCTGCTTCGCTTTGGCATTTTGCGCACCATTTGACGGTGCCGCTTGCTCTTCAGCGGGATTCTTTTTTGGGGGCTGTGACGAAGTCAAAGCGTTTCCTATTCTTTTCATTACATAAAACTGCGCGGATTGTAGCACATAAGGGCTAGAACAAGATAACGGAAAGCAGCCTCAAGCAGTCATTCAATTTTTTCGAACAACTTAAGCGAATCCATCGGGTTTTGAGTCGCTAAGCATTACATATAATACATCACATAGCCGAAAGCACTTATTAAAGGAAATCCATATGTCTCGTATACTAGCTCTTAAATCAAGCATCCTTGGCGATTACTCTCAATCAAACAAACTGGTTGAAGACTTCATCAAAAATGTAGACCAAGATAAGCTAACGGTTCGTGACTTAGCTGCAAATCCACTGCCGGTTTTAGACTTTTCCGTTGCGACAGCACTACGTGCAACAGAAGATCTTTCACAAGAGCAACAAGCGGTGGTTGACCTATCTGATACCTTAATTGAAGAAATCAAAGCAGCAGATACTTTGGTTATCGCCGCACCAATGTACAACTTCACGATTCCAACTCAGCTGAAAAACTGGATTGATTTGATTGCTCGTGCTGGCGTGACATTCAAATACACAGAAAACGGCGTTCAAGGTCTGATTGAAGGTAAGAAAGCAATCGTAGTCACCACTCGTGGCGGTCTTCATAAAGACTCACCAACCGACAGCATGACACCATACCTACGCACAGTATTGGGCTTTGTTGGTATCACGGATGTGGAGTTTGTTTACGCAGAAGCGCTAAACATGGGCGAAGACGCAGCAGCAAAAGGCATTTCAGACGCACAAAGCCAATTGGCAACCTTGGCGTAAGATTAAATAGAATTGAGTACAAACAAAAAGGGATTGGTTCGCGCCAATCCCTTTTTTATCGTTTTAAGTCAAAGCTGATCATGCTGTTGTAGCAGCTTTGCGCGCATTGTCCGCAACCTTTGCACTTGGCGGCGTCAATTTTAGGTTTGACATCATCTTGCCATTGCAAAGCATCATATGGGCAACTGTCCTCGCAACTGCCGCAATAACCGTATAAGTTTTCGCAGCTGTTCGAGATAGTTGCTATCAAGCCTGTAGACTCTGTTTGGTTTGAAAGCGCCAATGTAGGGCACGCCGACTTACACGCGCCGCATAAATCACATGCCGAGTAGCTGATGTCTAACGCGGCAACGCCATCAACCGTTTCTATGATTTGGCTCGGACATGCCGAAGCGCACTTTCCGCATCCATCACAAAGCCGAGTGAACATCGACTCTTCCACCGCATAAGGCGGTCTCGCTTTAACACGAGGCTCTTGAGCTTGTTCCACTGGTGCGCGACGAAACGAAAACAGACGTCGCTTACTTAGATCAACCGATTCAGACTGGCGCATCCGAGTAATCTCTCTTTGCAGGCACAACGACTTGGTATTGCTCACTCAGGGATTGAAGTAATTCTTCAGTCAGATTCGACAGTTTTGAGTAAGGCGCAAGAGTCACCGCTTTTTTGAAGCGCTTGTTGAAAAAGCCAAACCATGTCATCAAGTGCTCGCGCAACATTTCAGCCGCCAGTTTTTGTTGATCAGTTTCAATCAACATGCCTAACACCATCAGCATCAAGCCGATCTGGTCTTCTGGCTCACGTTGGTCAGATTCCAAAGCAAAGCCACAACGCTGCAAGAAGTAACGATATTCAATGGTTGATTCACCAAACAACACCGCTTCTTTATCTAGATAAGCCGAACCCCAAGGTGGCGCTGGCATCTCACCAATACCGGCAAGCATGCGGTCGTGCTCCATTTGCAGTGCCTCTTCGCTCTCGTTTTGAAAGCTGCGTAGCATGTCATTAAGCGCTTCAATTGGTGTATCAGTATTACTTAGCAACGTATCGAGATTTGCCGCTGGGTAATCTTTTGGATGGTAGTAAAAAAGTGCACCAAACAGCTTAAGAACGATGCTGGTATCTTGTGGTTCAAGTTGAGAAATTTGCATGAAGTACCTTTGATGACTGGTGTTTTTATTCTTCGATTAAGTAAAACGGAAAAGAGGTGGGACGAACACTCGCCCCACTCTGCTAATTGTTATCAGTACAAATAATGGTTATCAGCACAAATAACGGCTATCAGTACAGACCAGATGTAAAGTGCATACCGTAGAACACATTGCGACCCAGAATCTCTGCGACGAACAATGCAACGAATGCCACGATAACTAGCAAGTTCTTCTGACGACCTTCTGCGGTAAACAACTCAGCGAATACCCAAAGAGCAGCAGCAACCACAAGCAACAACACATGACCAGCAACATAGCCAGATAACATAGTGATTTGATCCAAGCCACTGTGAATCGCCGTTGAGATGCCTGCGAAGTGAATCGTCTGCATCACTGAGAACGCTAGGTTCAGCGCAATCAGGCTTACACCAACCCACATTAGGCGACGATTGGTTTTCTCTGCCGTCACGTCCAATACGTTGATCAGCGTGTAACCGAACATCAGACCCGAAGTCACGACCGTGAACCAAAATGCAACCGTGGTCATTGGTGAGTACCATGCTGGTACCGTTTCGATTTGGTAAACATTCGCCATCGCGAACATGAAAATCACGCCAACTGCGATAGACAACCAGTTCACGATTTTACGAACGCCTTCGCTGCCGATTTTTAGAATCGTTAGCAACCAGTACAAACCCGCTAGAGACAGAAAGCTTGCACCCGTTAAGATCTCGTTAGATAGCGCTGCACTGCCAACACGGTTTAATGCGTTGAAGGCACGAAGCGGGCTACCTAAGTGAGTGGTTGAGAACAAGAAACCCAATCCCATTACAACCAAGATAGCGAAACGAGCGATGTTCATACGAGGCTCTGTCACGCGTGGTGGCTTACCGAATTTCTCGAACGCGTTAACCGTTAAGTGCGCGCCAACCGCGGTTTGAGCAAGAACCGTAAAGGCAACTAATGGTGCTTCGTATAACATTATTTCACCTCTCTTGGATTCTGTAGGAAACCAGTGCGGTCATTGGTTGGACGACCATTTGGATTTAGCTTCACGATCAGGTTCGGACTCGTAATGCGAGAATCTGGCAGTGGTGCCACATCCGCGTTTGAACCGTATTTCGCGCGTAGCTCATCAATTGGACCAAACTCAATCGCACGTAATGGGCAGCTATCAACACACACCGGCATTAAGCCTTCTGCGACACGTTCGTAACAGCCATCACACTTAGTCATGTGACCTTTTTCTTCGCTGTATTGAGGCGCGCCGTATGGGCATGCCATGTGACAAGATTTACAGCCGATACACACGCTTTCATCGACAACAACAAAGCCGTCTTCTTCACGCTTGTGCATTGCACCTGATGGACAAACCTTGGTACACGCTGGGTTAGTACAGTGGTTACAAGAGATCGATAGGTAGTACGCGAACACGTTTTGACGGAACGCGCCGTTTTCTTCCGTCCAGTTGCCGCCAACGTATTCGTAAACACGACGGAAGTTACGGTCGATACCCAGATCTTTGTTGTCTTTACAAGAGAGCTGACATGTTTTGCAGCCAGTACATTTGCTTGAATCAATGTAAAAGCCATACTGCTTCGCTGTGCTCATTATTTAGCCCCCATTTTCTTAATTAGCGTCACTTCAACGAGGTTGGTATGGCTCGGGTTTGATTTTGCCAACGGGCTTGGACGTTGTGTCGTCAGCACGTTGATTGAACCTGCTTGGTCAACACCTTTTGCGTTTGGTGCGTACCATGCGCCCTCACCTAAGCCAACCACATGCGGCATGATGCGTGGGGTCACTTTTACACGAACGTTCATTTCACCAAACTTGCTGCGCACGCTGACCAAATCGCCGTTATCAATGTTGCGAGAAGCCGCATCAACTGGGTTGATCCAAAGCTCTTGTGGTGCTGCTGCTTTTAGGATGTCGACGTTGCCGTACGTAGAGTGCGCACGAGCTTTGTAGTGGAAACCCGTTAACTGAAGCGGGTACTCTTTACGATCAGGAGAATCCCAGCCATTAAACGTCGAAACGTACTCTGGTAATGGCTTGATAGATTCATCTTCGTCCAATTCCCATTCTTCGTTGATCTTCGCTAACGTCTCTGAGTAGATTTCAATCTTACCTGACGGTGAAGGCAACGGATTCGCTTCTGGGTCACGACGGAAATCTTCAAACGCCACATATGGACGGTCGAATTGCTTCTTGTAGATGCCCTGCTTTCTCATCTCATCGTAAGACGGCAGGTTTGGATCGTTGTTTTGTTTAACGGTCTGAGCGTACATCCACTGTAGCCACTCTTCTTGAGTGCGACCTTCAGTAAATTCATCAAACACGCCCATGCGCTTCGCCACACCAGACATGATGTCGTAGATAGGTTTGCATTCGAAACGAGGTTGAATCGCTTGGCTTGCAAAGATGAAGTAAGGCATTGACGCTGCCGCACCATCCATACAGAAATCCGATTGCTCTGACGTTGTACAGTCTGGCAGTACGATATCGGCATACTTCGCAGAAGACGTCATGTGGTTGTCGATCACCACAATCATTTCACACGCTTTTTCATCTTGAAGAATGTCGTGTGTGCGGTTGATGTCTGAGTGTTGATTAATCAGACAGTTACCTGCGTAGTTCCAGATAAACTTGATGTTGTTTTGTAGCTTCTGAACGCCTTTGATGCCGTCGGTCAGATCTGTCATTTCTGTACCGCGGTAAATCGCGTCTGTCCAAAGGAACATTGGGATGGAAGCGCTGATCGGGTTTGGTACTTTAGGGAAGCGTTGGAATGGGTAAGAATGGTTACCCTCACGAGCACCAGTACCACCACCTTGTAGACCAACCTGACCACGAAGCAGAGACAGCATCATGATCGCTTTACACGCTTGCTCACCATTTGCTGAACGTTGTAGACCCCAACCTTGGGTGATGTAAATGCGTTTTGTATCGCCGATTTCACGCGCAAGTTTCAAGATCACATCAGCAGGAATGCCTGTGATTGGCTGTGCCCACTCTGGTGTTTTCTCGATACCATCTGGACCTGTGCCCATGATGTAATCTTTGTAGCTGCCGTTTTCTGGCGCTGACGCTGGCAGAGTTTTACGGTCGTAACCCACACAGTAGCGGTCAAGGAAGTCTTGGTCGACTTTATCTTCGCTGATCAATACATGTGCGATAGCAGCGATCAGTGCTGCGTCAGTACCATGCTTGATTGGTACCCATTGGTCTTCACGACCCGCGGCAGTATCGGTGTAACGAGGGTCGATACAGATCGTACGTGTGTGGCTGATGTTTTTTGCGTCCACGTAGTTATGAACCTGACCACCGCCCGACATACGAGTTTCTGCAGGGTTGTTACCAAACATCAGACAAAGATCTGCGTTTTGTACGTCGTCAATCGAGTTGTTGTCTACCCAAGTGCCGTAGAAATACTCAGACATACATTCAATGTTCGCTGCTGAGTAGTCACCATAGTGGTTCAGGTAGCCACCACACAGGTTCATCATACGTGCAACCAATGTCGCGCTTGGATCCCAACTCTTAGTTACCGTACCACCTAAGGTACCCGTACCGTAGTTTAGGTAAACCGCGTCATTACCGTAGTCTTTAATGATACGTTTTAGATTGTCACCAATGAGGTCAAAGGCTTCGTCCCAAGTGATACGTTTGAACTTACCTTCACCACGTTTACCAACGCGAAGAAGTGGGTATTTCAAACGGTCTGGCGAGTAAACACGGCGACGCATAGAGCGACCACGCAAACAAGCACGAACTTGATGGTTGTGGTTATACACATCATCACCCGTGTTATCGGTTTCTACCCATTTGATTTCACCGTCGACCACGTGCATACGAAGCGGACAACGCGAACCACAGTTAACGGTACATGCCGACCAGACAATTTTTTCATTTGGTTTCGCTGGCGTTTCTTTAGCAACTGCTTTAGTTGCAAACGGGAGAGAAAGTGCGTTTCCTGCTAGCGCTAAAGCGCCAAGTGCAGAACCACCCTTTAAAGCATCACGCCGAGTAATATTAAACTTACCATTTTGACTCATGGTTTTTTCCTAAATTACGTTTTTGAATTTGGTAGTGGCGCTTAATTAATGGCTATAAGTGGGGAAAGAACACTCATTAGAAATAAATGACATAGAGATTGTATTTTCAAAATAGGCATTCATTGAAAATATCTAATTTCATTTTGATTAATACACAAAGCAAATCAAAATAACATTTCTACAAAACCATCAATTAAGCCAGAACGCATAAGCCTTGAGCAACTAAGGCATGACGAGCTACCACTATCGATATCCTTGTAGATTTAATGGTTAATAAGTTTGACCCCCATCAATTTATAAAAACGATTAAACGTAATCTTATATTTCATTTCGAGCTTTTTTATTAATGGAATATTAATAGGTCAGAAGGGTGTCAATTCGATTAAATATAGAAATGATTTTTGAATTAAATAAATAAAAAATACAAATACAAAAGAATGGGAATAAGAATAATTACCAATTGATAAAATTAAAAAAGCCTCATGTCAATATGAGGCTTTTGGTATTTATTTTGAGCTGAGATTAAAAATCGTACTGGAAGTAGATCGTATTGTAGTTACTCCCGCCTTTAATGCGACCAAACTGGGAAGCGTTCTCGAAAATCGCACTGCGATGATGCAATGAGTAACCCACCCACATGTTTTCCCAATCTTTTTGGTTGAACAGGTCGCCAACGTTCACATCAACTGAAAAATCTAAATAGTTAAGTAAGTTACTTGGCGTATAACCCTTCTCTTCCATTTCTGTTGCTTCTATGTAAGTAATATTATCGATGTAAGACATACCTTCTGCCACACCAAATCGCCACTTCGTCGGCCAATTAAAGGTGTAATACGCTTTAATCGCCATCACGTATTCAGTGCTAGAAGATTGCACGTCTGACGACCAATGGTGAACAAGACCTGGGGTTAGATAGATATCTAGAGGTAAGCCAAATAGCTCGTCTGTCAGCGGATGCCCGTAGAAGAACGACGTCAGTTGGTTATTGTATTCATCTTTCTCTGCATTGAACTTAAAGATGTCACCCATGTTCGAAGGTGTCGCCCAGCCATGTGCAATTCGAAGATACGGACGATTACGCAGATCTGACTTGCGCTCTTTGCCTTTATCATTGAAGAAGCCAAAACCAACGAACACTTCACCTTGGTAACGGTCTTCTACGATTTGGCTATGGTATGCTTCACTGTCTAGGCGAGTAACGCTAGTTTCCCCCAAGAGATACAAGTTAGAAATCACGTGGTAACGTGCTTTGATACCTAAGTTAGCATCAATACCCGCACCAATTTTCTCTCCCGTCGCGTCTTTGAATGAGTAGTACGAGCTGTTGAAGTCGGCGTCTTTATAACGAATTGTAAAAGAGGGCTCTAATTCCCAATCGCCAAACTCATAGTTAGCAGCGATTCGGTAGTTAGAATGAAACTGGAATTCGTCATCCGCCATCACTTCAAATTCAGCACGCCAGTTTTCGTCAAAGTTGTAACGAATCTGACCACCAAAATCGACGCGATCCCCTTCGAAGGCATTTTGAATGGACTTCGGGATATCTACAAAGCGCAGGCGCATAATCGCACTTGCACGCCAATCGGAGTCACTCTCATCATACAAGAACACCCCACCTTCAATACCGTCAATGTAGAGATGCTCGTTTTCAAAGAACATCATCGGCACAAACGTGCTCACTGTTGAGTCGTCATTGGCAGTATAAAATGGAATTGAAGCAGTACGGTACATCGCTGCAATCCCCCACTCTTGCTCTGCGTTTTTTGACTCCGCTAAAGCAGCACCACTAAGCAATAAACCAGAACATGCCAGCGATACTGTTAATACGTGTTTCATAGTTCCTCTATGTCACTGTTATTTGAGAAGGTCTCGAATGAGAAAGAGTATATCTGACTTTACCCGCCTATCTGTGAAAATTTTGCTTTATACACTAAAGAGCAAGCCCTACCAGTAAACACTGGCAATAAGTTAAGCTCCTACACACTGCACTTTTGGCTAAGTTGATTACTCTGCACACAATCAAACGGGAAACGGTCAAATTTCTCTCTTCTCTCGTCAATGAGATTTAGATTTTTGCCAGATTCGCCGATACAATAGAAAACCAATGATCAAAGCCGCAGTTAATCGTGAAAGCATCTGAACTCATCTCCATTATCAACAACTTGCCGGAAGGTAGCGACCCCGATATCGTGATGGGTGAAGAATGGCTACCAGAACGCTTGGAAAACACCACACTCGATGGTGATATGCTGTTTTTACACTTCGATAATGCACCGGAAGATGGTCAGGGTGAAGAAGAAGGCCGCGGCTTCGTTGAGCACGAAATTGACTTGATTCGAACTCGCCTACAACAAATTCTTGATGAAGACAGCGACAACGCTTCAAAAGCCGACGCAATGTTGGGTTTATTTCTAATGGGACATGAACTTAGCAGCTCACAAGTTATCGAAATACTCGAAGAAGACTCAGAACACTGATCCAGAATAGTAAGGTACCACTTTGCCAACATCGCTCAATACCAACGAACTTTCCTCCCTTCCTCTGGTTGTTGCCGGTCCAATTTTAAGAAAAGTTACCGCGACGGAAGTGAATATTTGGTTGGTGACCACGCAACCTCTCGAAGGCTTGGTTGAAATCAGCGATGCGAACACTGGTGAACAATACTATTCCAAGCCCGTATCAGTAGAACATCTATTGCAAGTAGGCAAACGTGCTTGGGTTTGCATGCTGACGTTACAAGGCGAATTTCCTACCCATAAAGCATTGCGTTATCAACTCCATACTCAATCCGGTTTATTGACCGAATTGATGCCCCAATTGGTCTACGGTGAAGACACAGATTCAGTGCAAGGTGTCGAATTCCTAATCAGTGAAAAAGCCGATTATGTTCTTCATGGCTCTTGTCGTAACCCACATCATTTTAGTAAAGACACTTTGGTCCAAGCTGACGCAAAAGTTGCTAGCCAACCGATAGAAGACCGCCCTGATATGCTCATCATGAGCGGCGACCAAATCTATGCCGATCATGTCGCAGGTCCGATGCTTGATGCTATTGAACAATTGGTCAAATTATTAGGCTTGCCTGAAGAAGAGTTCGACCAAGCGCCAATTAAAAACACGCAAGAGCTTTATCAAAGCCCAGATTGTTTTTATGGCAGGGATAACATTCTTCCCCACTATGTTGACGATGGAAGCATACTCACCAAGCTCTTCCCGCATCGTGGCACACCTATTTTTAGCTCACGCGAATGTGAAAACCACCTCATCAGCTTTGCCGAGCTTTTTGCGATGTACCTACTCGTTTGGTCTCCAGTACCTTGGACATTAGTCAATCGTGAACGTTTATTGGATAGAAAATTCACGACCGGCGGAAAAGCTTTAGAGCCGAAATGGCAACAACATTGGCGCGATGAGAAGATTCACATCGATGCATTTGTCGCAGGGTTAGATAAAGCTCAGCGTTTGCTAGCTCACGTACCGACCTACATGATCTTTGATGACCATGACGTCACCGACGATTGGAACCTAACGGTTGGCTGGGAAAAAGCAGCGACTGAAAATCTCTTCTCGCGCCGAATCATCGGCAACAGTCTGATCGCTTATTGGTTGTGCCAAGGTTGGGGTAACGCGCCAGAAAAATTTAACGCCCCTTTTATGGATCACGCTCGCCGTTACTTTGAAGAACTGACTTCAGAGTACCAAGATGACTTCATCCAATACCTATATCGATTCGAAGATTGGCATTACACCATCCACACGTCACCGAAAGTTGTTGTTTTGGATACACGTACTCGCCGCTGGCGTTCAGAATCACGCATGAATAAACCATCGGGTTTGATGGATTGGGAAGCTTTGATTGAGTTCCAACAGGAGCTGATGCATCAAGACAAAGTGATCATCGTCTCTGCCGCACCCATGTTTGGTGTGAAGTTTATTGAAACATTGCAACGCATCATGACCAGTTTTGGTCAGCCGTTGCTGATTGACGCAGAAAACTGGATGGCGCATCCAGGCAGTGCGAATACCTTGATCAGTATTTTCACTCACACCAAAACCCCGACTAACTTTGTCATTCTGTCTGGTGATGTGCACTACTCTTTCGCTTATGACATCAAGTTGCGTTTCCGTCGCAATAGTCCAAATATCTATCAAATCACATGTAGTGGGATCAAGAACCAGTTCCCAGCGCAACTGCTGACAGCGTGTGATGCCATGGACCGTTTGCTTTATAGCCCCCGTTCACCGCTAAACTTCTTCACAAAACGTAAGCGTTTGAAGATTTTTAAGCGTGCGCCAAGTAACCACAATTTTTACCGATTAGTGAACCAAAGTGCAATTGGCGAGCTGAGATTGGATAACGACGGAAAGCCATGCAATATCAGTATTTTAACTGGTGAAGGTGATTCAATACATTTCCCGCCTACAAAGGTTGAGGAATAAATCCGCTTTTTGGCGGTCAAATACTGTATTGAGCAAAAATGTCATCTCAATCGTATGAGATCTTGATCAAATTCAATCAAGACCTTGAGATTTGCTCAAACCATTACCATCTTAAATAAATAGATAACAGCTTGGTGCTCAACATGTTTAATTCGCTTACTTCATTATTTAAACAACTTATAGAAGGCTCGGACCTTAGCCAATCCAACACACTGTCACCCAATATGGCGATAGCATGTTTGCTTTGTGAAGTAGCTGGTGCGGACCATCAAATCGATGAAAGAGAGCAAGCAACCAAACGCTCTTTGATCATGAAATTGCTTTCCCTAACAGAAGAAGAGACCGACACCCTGCTAAATCAGGCTCAAAACCGATCGAATGAGTCGACTTCCCTTTATGACTTTACGTCCCAACTGCGTGAGCTTTCACAAGAAACCCGCTATGAACTGATCAAGAGTATGTGGGAAGTGGCGTACGCTGACGGTGAAATTGACCCATTGGAAGATGCCGTAATTCGCAAAACAGCGGAGCTGCTCTATGTAGACCACAGCGATTTTATTCGAGCGAAATTGCAATCTCAGTGAAGCCCAGTCTCCATAAACAGTAAGAACCAATAAAAAACGCGCTACATGAGCGCGTTTTTTGTGTCTCTAGTCTGGATTAGGCCGAATCAAACATCGTCATCTCCGCAAGAGACTAGCCAACATTGTTGTTATTTAAAACTAACTTAGTACTGGCTTATGACGAGCAGACTGAAATCCAATGAAAGATTTATGAAAACAGAAACTTATAGCATGGTCAGTGCTAGTTTCGCCAAGTTGTAAGCGTCAACATAGCCCGAGTGCTGGCGACCTTCCCACTCAATGCCTTTTGCTTCTTGCGCCGCTTTATGACCAATGCGCTTATCTTTAAGACGGTTTTGGATTCGGTACAACGTCGCTAAGTTGATGAACTCGGTAAATGGCGCGTCAATGCCCTTTTGTTGGCATTCTTCAAGCAAGATAAGGTCATCGCGCCCCCATGAAGCATAGATCTTATTACGACCACCAAAGTTCTTTAGCATCGACTTAAGCACTTCTTCCAATGGTCGACCTTGCTTTTCAATCTTACGTGGTGTGATGCCAGTTAACTCTGCACAAAACAGGGACACTTCATCATGCTCAGGTTTCACGTAGTATTGCGCGCGCTTAACGATTTCACCTTTCGACAAATCTATTTCCGCCAAACCAACTTCAATGATCTCGCCTGTACGACCCACGCCGTTTTCATTCCAGCAGCACATTTCTAAATCGAAGCAGACGATACGGTTATGGTTCATAGTTTGTCTTGATTCCTAACGTAAATTTGAAAGCGTGAGATTCTACCGTAACGAATCTCAAAACTCGAATTTGCTCGCTGAATTAATCGCCGATCGATACAGAGTTTCGACCATTTTTCTTACTTTGGTAAAGTTGCACGTCCATTTTATGGAATAAGCTCTCAGGATCTTCGTTGTCATGTACCGCAGCGCCAATGCTCAAAGAACAAATGATTGGTGTACTTTCATATTCAAATGGCGAGCTTGCGACAATACCGCGTAACTTCTCCAGATAGGCGGCTAGTTCTTCCTTGTCCGTCACTCTAGATAAAATGCAGAACTCATCGCCACCTGCTCGGTAGAAACGATCACCATCGAGCAAGTTAGCATTCACAAGCTTGGTTACGTGCAATAACGCTTCATCTCCGGCTAAATGACCGTACTTATCGTTAATCACTTTAAAGCGGTCAATATCGAAACCCACTAAAGAAAACTCAACGCCACTATTGATGTAGTGCAGTAAGTTATCGTTAAATACGCGTCGGTTAAGCAATTGGGTCAATGGATCCAACTCCGCCATGCGTTTTAGCTCAACCGTTTTGTTATCAAGCATCACCGCAAGACGTTCTTTTTCACGTGATTGAAGATTGACGATATAGCTAATCAAGATAGCAATGACTAAACCCGCAATACCGGTTCCATAAAGGACAGAACGCTCCCACGCCGAAACGGATTCAGACAGCTTAAACTCAACACGCCATTCGCGATTTGGCAGTTGAATCGTGCGACTAATGACTTTGCCATGCAGCTCATCCCAGTTTGAGCTTTTGAACAATAGAGGGTCGTCGTAAGCATCAAAGCCCTTGTCTTCAACTTTTACAGACATATCCAATTCCGTCGCAGTTTTGGTAATCAATTGATCAAAATAGACAGTACTGCGCACTACCCCAACAACGACACCAAGTAGCTCGAGTTTGTCATAGCTAAATACCGGGTGGTAAACCAACAGACCACTTTTCTCTAATGACTTGTCGTATCCGTCTTGAAGCAATCGGACTTTGTCTGAAATGTTAGCTCGATCGTGGGTAATAATGTCATCTAGGATCAGTTCGAAACGCAAACGTGAAGAATAAAAGCCAAGCAAAGACAAGTTAGTTTCAGTTCTTGGATAAATATCAGTCGCTATGTATGCAGGAGCTTGATCTTTCAAGATGTAACCAAACGTCTTCTCACCATCTTTCGGTACTGTAAAGATGTCAAAATCAGGGAAAATTTGACGAGTTTTCGCCAAATAGACCTCGAGCTCACTTGGTTCAACACGTTGCATCCATTGTAAGCCAACCAAGCTCTGTGAACTTTCGACGACTTGTTTTGCGTAGTAAGGAAATTGTGTCCAGTATGACTTATCAACGGAATGGAAAAAGTTTGCACCAGCGCCGATGAACTCAAGATCGTTTTCTACTGCCAGTTTAAGAGATTCCGCTTGGCGATCTGCCAGGGTATCGAAAATGGTCATGGTGTAACGCTGTTGTATTTTATAAGCGACACCAACCATGCCCGCAGTGACAATAACGACTGCAATAAAAGCTACAATAGAAGCAGAGTACCGTTTGAAAATGCTCTGTTGAGCCGTGCTATATGTCATTTACTGTTCCACGTTTTTTGCGTGTCATGCTTCGATAATGATGGAAATACTGCGCCACATGTGGGTAAACATCAAGCAACAACGTTTGCGTCCCCATCTAATCGTTGATTTTTCATGCTAATCATGCGGTATATTCACGAATTATTACAGTCTTAAGCCTTGAATATGCTACCATCCACCATCATTTTAATGTCTAAACTTGGTGCAGGTCGCAAAGCAGATCTCTTTAGTAAACATGTGTGAGCCAATACTAAGCGCCAATAAATCAATAGAAAGAGAAAAATGTCATGAACATTGATTTGAACCTAATTCCTCAAACGTTCGATATGCTTCACGCAGGTCTAGCGGCTTCGAGCGTTTTGCTTCTTCTGATCGCAGTATCTCGTAAATCTAAAGTGATTGAGAAAGTGGTAGAAAAACCAGTCGAGAAAATCGTCGAGGTTGAGAAACCAGTTGAGAAGATCGTTGAAGTAGAAAAAGTAGTGGAAGTTGAGAAAGTCGTAGAGCGTGTTGTAGAAGTTGAATCAAAACTTGCGACAGCGTCAACGGACTCTGCAATGCAGCTGCTTTCTATCATGCAGCAAGAAGCTCGTCTGATTGACTTTCTAAAAGAAGACCTAACGTCATTCTCTGATGAAGAAGTCGGCGCAGCCGCTCGCGTAATCCACACTGGCGGTCAGAAAGTACTGAACGACTACGTGACGCTAGCGCACGTTCGTAACGAAGACGAAGAAACTCGCATTACTGTTGAAGAAGGCTTCAACCCACAAGAAATCCGCCTAACTGGCAACGTAACAGGCAGCGCGCCATTCAACGGCACGCTAGTTCACAAAGGTTGGAAGGCAACATCAATGACGTTGCCAAAACTAGCGGAGAACTACGATGCATCTGTGATCGCTCCAGCTGAGGTTGAGCTGTAATGGAACACATGAACCAAGAAAACCATTCTCAAGAAGCGTCTGTTGAAACTCAACAGACGCCTAAATTCAGTGTTGGTATCGACTTAGGTACAACACACTGTGTGATGTCTTTTGTTGATACTCACGACGAAGACGCTCGCGTTGAAGTAATGCCTATCCCGCAACTTACGGCGCCGGGCACGGTAGAGACTCGCAGCCAATTAGGCTCTTTCTTATACCAACCGCACGAGCACGAAATGAACCCGCAATCACGCGTTCTTCCATGGTCTAGCGAGCCAAAAGCTCTGGTTGGTGCTATTGCACGTAACCTAGGTTCAAAAACACCAATTCGTCTTGTTGCAAGTGCGAAATCTTGGCTTTGCCACGCTGGTGTGAACCGTCGTGATGCATTCCTGCCAGCAGGTAGCCCAGAAGAAGTGGAAAAAGTATCCCCTCTTCGTGCGACAGAGCTTTACCTAGAGCACCTAAAAGATGCTTGGAATCACACGAACCCAAATCACAACCTTGCCGATCAAGACGTAACTATTACAGTTCCTGCTTCTTTTGATCCTGCTGCTCGCGATCTAACAGCAGAAGCAGCACGCAATGTTGGTTTTGTGCACCTAACGCTTCTAGAAGAGCCACAAGCTGCACTTTACAACTGGATCGATAACAGCAACGACAAATGGCGCGACGAAGTTGAAGTTGGCGACATCGTGCTTGTGGTCGATATCGGTGGTGGTACAACCGACCTTTCTTTGGTTGAAGTAACTGAAGACGATGGCAACCTAACTCTGAACCGCATCGCGGTAGGTGAACACATCCTACTTGGCGGTGACAACATGGATCTTGCACTTGCGTACCGCTTGAAGATGAAGCTAGCGCAAGAAGGCAAAGAGCTACAGCCATGGCAAGTTCAGGCGATGACGCACGCATGTCGTGACGCGAAAGAAGCGCTATTGAACGACAGCGAACTTCAGTCAGTGCCAATCGTGGTACCAAGCCGTGGTTCTAAACTGCTTGGCGCAACGCTGAAAACAGAACTGACTCAAGAAGAAGTACAACAAACACTGGTTGACGGCTTCTTCCCTCAAGTTGCGATTACTGACCACCCTGTTCAACGTAACCGTGGTGCACTAACGCAAATGGGTCTGCCTTACGCACAAGATGCAGGCATCACTCGTCACATTGCTGCATTCTTGTCTAAGCAAGCTAATGCCCTTTCTGCTTCAGGAAATGGCGCAGAAGCAGCAGCTCAAGATTTCAACCCATTCGCTAACATGCCTGGTATGCCAGGTGCGGATGCAGCGCAGTCAGCTGACTTCATCAAGCCAACCGCAATCCTATTCAACGGTGGTGTTCTGAAATCGAAACTTCTAGCAACTCGTCTAGAAGACACGATCAACGAATGGCTAATTGAAGCAGAAGCTGAAATGGCAAAACGCCTAACAGGTGTGGATCTAGACCTTGCGGTTGCTAGCGGTGCGGCTTACTACGGCTCTGTACGTCGTGGTCAAGGCGTTCGTATCCGTGGTGGTATTGCTTCGGCGTACTACGTGGGTATCGAAAGTGCGATGCCTGCGATTCCGGGCATGGCGCCTCCAATGGAAGCACTGTGTGTTGCACCATTTGGTATGGAAGAAGGCTCAAGCGTTGACGTCCCAAGCCAAGAGTTTGGTTTGATCATCGGTCAGCCGGTTAACTTCCAATTCTTCGGCTCAACGGTTCGTCGTGATGACCTAGCAGGTACTCACCTAGACTACTGGGCACCAGAAGAGCTTGAAGAGCTACCAGAAATCCAAGTAACGCTGCCTGTGTCTGAAGGTCGCCGTGAAGGTGAAGTGGTTCCGGTAACCCTAGCCTCTCGCGTCACAGAGCTTGGTACGCTTTACTTAGAAGCCATTGCCGCTGATAACGGTCAAAAATGGCATGTTGAGTTCGATGTGCGCGAAGACGCGAAAAGCAACTCAAACGAAGAAGAATAAATAGAAATCAAACGGCATCCAATCGGGTGCCGTTTTTAAATACACGAAGGTTTGTATGGCATCTCCTCGTTTCCTTGTTGGTATTGACCTTGGCACCACAAACACTGTGGTGGCGTATTGTGAAATCACCGACAACCTTGAACAATCCGAAATATCCCTATTCGACATCGACCAATTGATTGGTCCGGGTGAAGTGGTTCGTAAACCATTGCTGCCCTCTTTCCGCTATCACCCTGCGGTTGGTCAAATCTCCCCTTCTGACCTAACACTCCCTTGGGAAAACGAACCTGTAGCTGGCGACATTAGTAATGTGATCGTGGGTGAATGGGCTCGTGAACTAGGCGCTAAGGTGGAAGGACGTCAAGTATCCAGTGCTAAAAGCTGGCTATCGCACCAAGCAGTGGATCGTAGTTCAGACATTCTTCCTTGGGCGGGCGCGCAAGACGTAGATAAAGTCTCACCCGTTATTGCCAGCGCAAGCTACCTCAACCACATTCGTCAAGCATGGAACTACCGTCACCCTAGCAATAAGCTAGAAGACCAAGATGTGGTTGTGACCGTTCCAGCGTCGTTCGATGAAACCGCTCGTAAGCTCACGCTTGAAGCCGCTGAGTTGGCAGGTTTGAAAAAAATCGTCCTGCTCGAAGAACCACAAGCCGTATGTTACGACTGGTACGCACGCCACCAGCAAACCGCAGCTGATGAACTCAAAGAGTTACCGCTGATTCTGGTGTGTGATGTGGGCGGTGGTACTACCGACTTGAGCTTGATTGAAGCCAGTTTCTCTTCTCAAGATGAACTAGCCCTTGATCGTATTGGTGTTGGCGAGCACTTGATGCTTGGTGGTGATAACCTCGACTTAGCATTAGCACACCTTGCAGAGAGCCGCCTTTCTCAAAATAAAGGGGAACAAAGTAAGAAGCTCACTGCAGCAAGCCTGACTAAGCTGATTCAGCAAACTCGCAAGGCGAAAGAAAACCTGCTTTCAGCAAGTGCACCTGAAGAAGTAAAAATCACCATGCTAGGCAGCGGCTCGAAACTTCTTGGCGGAACAAAGAGTATTGGGCTGAGCAAACAAGAAGTGCACCAAATCGCTTTGGATGGCTTCTTCCCGCTTTCTGATTTCAGTGAAGTACCAGACAAACGCCGCAGCGCGGTTGTCGAGTTTGGTCTTCCATACGTTGCTGACCCAGCAGTGAGCAAACACGTTGCCGAGTTCTTAACTCAGCATCAGCAAGTTGCTCGTGCCGCTCTTGGCATTGAAGACGACAAACAAAATGCCATTCCAGTCGGTTTGCTACTCAACGGTGGTGTGTTCAACAGTGAACTTGTGACCGAGCGAGTCACTACCCTACTTTCCGATTGGCGCGGCGCTCCGGTTACGGTATTAGATAACCCACACCCAGATTGGTCTGTTGCACTAGGTGCTGTTGCGTTTGGTAAAGCACGTCGTGGGGCACAGCTAAAAATTGGTGGTGGTGCAGCGCGTTCTTACTTCTTGCATCTTCAAGAAAAGAACAAGATGGGCAAAGCGCTCTGTTTGCTTGCAAAAGGTACAGAAGAAGGTCACGAGATCCGCTTAAGTGGTCGTCGTTTCTCACTTACCCTAGGGGAACCCGTTCGCTTTAACCTGCTGACTTCTACCCACGACACCTTAACCAATAACACTGCCATTCAAAACGGTGTGATGGTGGACGTTGATCCTGACTTATTTGCTCCTCTGCCGCCTTATATCACCACCCTTGAAGGTGAAGGCGCTGAACTGCAAGCCAACCAGAAAGAGCGTGTAGAAGTACAACTGGCGTGTCAGTTGACCGAAGTCGGCACGCTTAAGATGGAATGTGTCAGCGCAGAAGATGATAGCAAACGTTGGGAGCTGGAATTCGAAGTTCGTAACAAGCAAACCGATGACAGCGAGCAAGTTAAGCTTCACCCTAAACTGAACGAATGTAAGGAGCTGATCGCTCGCCTTTACAGCGGTAACAAGAAAAGCGCAGAAAGCAAAGAGATCAAAACCTTAGCCAAAGATCTTGAGAAGAAACTGGGCAAACGGGACGAGTGGGATTTCACTACCCTACGTCAACTGTTTGATACCTTTGCGCAAGGTCGTAAGCGTCGTCGCCGTTCTGAACAACACGAGAAAAACTGGCTTCGTTTGGCAGGTTTTGCACTGCGTCCGGGCTTTGGCGATCCAACCGACTCATGGCGCATTGAGCAAGTTTGGGGTCTCTACCAGCAAAACATTCAATTCAAGAACCATCAAGGTTGGACCGACTGGTGGGTGTTCTGGCGCCGTATCGCAGGTGGCTTGAGCCAAGAGCAACAAGAGACCATCTTGGCGGACATCGCGAAATACCTACATCCTGGTGCGATGAAAAACCCACAATCAGCCAAAGCGGCACAAGATATGGGTTACGAGTCGATGGTACGTTTGTCTGCCTCTCTGGAGCATCTAGAAGTCGAAGACAAAGTTCTATTGGCAACGTGGTTCTTGAGCAAAGCCATCAACCATAACCAGTTCGAACAAGCGCACTGGTGGGCAATGGGTCGTTTGGCATCGCGTACGCCTTTGTATGGCAGCCAGCATAACGTCATTCCTCGTGAACAAGCGGAACAGTGGTTGCCTAAGCTGTTAGAGCAGAACTGGCAGAAAGAACCAATGATCGCGTTTGCAGCCGTAATGATTTGTCGTAAGACGGGCGACCGACTATTCGATATCTCAGACGACTACCGTGAACAAGTTCTCACCAAGCTGAAGCAAAGCAAGGTGCCTGAATCTTGGGTATCACTGGTTGAAGAAGTCAAAGAGCTTTCTGAGAGCGAATCGAAGCGTATCTTTGGTGATGCACTCCCAAGCGGTCTGACGCTGGTAAACAACTAAGCTCCCATGCTTATAAACACAACAAAGCCCTTCATGAGAAGGGCTTTGTTTTATCTGATTCTAATAGCTGACGAAAAGCGGTTCGTTAGTTCATTTCCGTATTGATCACCACGTCACGCGTTTCATTATCCATATCACTGATGCCAACAACTGAGATTTCACGGTCAGATAAATTCTCAATCATGCTGTCTTCTAACCCACCGTCCGTCATCCACGCATAGAATTTTTCTGCAATACGATCCGAACCTTCCCCGACAAACGTTAATGTGACCTTCTTCATTTGTGACACTCCATCAATTTACGATTCAGCCACTTAAGCGTAGTATGTTTCGCAAATATCGACATAAACTAGGACTAACTTCTTTTATGAGTATCGAAAAATTTGACGCGATTTATCAGCGCGCTGCTGAGCGTAAAGGTGGTGAAGATCAACTTGAAGCGCTTTTGTCTCATCCACTAAGCAAAGAAGAATTGGCAGCGATTCCCGATGACCGTTGGCTGGCCGCTTTTTCGATGAAGGTATTCCAAAGTGGGATTTCGTGGAGCGTAGTTCGCAACAAGTGGCCGAACTTCGAAGAAGTATTCTTCGGATTTAAGATTGAGCCCTTGTTAATGCTGTCAGACGAGCAATGGGAAACCAAAGCAACCGACAAACGCATCATTCGCCATCTCACTAAAGTCATGTCGATCCCTGCTAATGCTCGTATGATCCACGAAGCAAAAATCGAATACGGCTCGTTTGGCAAAATGGTTGCCGATTGGCCGCAAGAGAAAATCACCGACCTATGGGCATATTTGAAGAAACACGGTAATCGCCTAGGTGGAAATACCGGTCCTTACACACTTCGCCAAATGGGCGTTGATACCTTTATCTTGTCTAGCGACGTCGAGGCTTACCTGCGTAATTGCAAGATCATTGAAGGTGGCAAAGACACTAAAAAGTCGCTCGACGCCACCAACAAAGCATTTGTGCAATGGCAACAAGAAAGTGGTAGAAGCCTGTCTGAAATAAGCCAAGTTATTGCGTTCAGCACCGGCGATAATCGCATTTAACCGAGATTAAACCCAAAATACAAACGGCGCACTGATCATTGGATTTAGTGCGCCGTTTTTATGTTCATTGGTTCAAGTACAGACTTACTTTGAACCCAGTGATTCCCACTCAGTCAGTATCTGCATAATGCGGTGAGAGTCTTCCCATGTTGCACAAGGGTTTTCTAACGAGGTACGCCCCTCCTCAACCGCTTGGCGAATAGTGCGCACTTGATAGAAGAAAGCGTCCCCAACTGCCGGTACAAACACTTCACGCTTCGACGTCTCGTAAATTTCCACACTAAACTGGTTATCTTGCGTTGGTAGCCATGGGTTCGAGTCTAACGTAATACAGCCTTTGCTACCCAGAATGATGAATTGGTGTTTCAATCCGTGATCTTCGGCGGTATGCACGCTCGCTGTTTGTTGCTCACCGAATTGCATCATCAAGCTCGATTCACAGATATTCCCATCGTTACCTCGTCGACCAATCGCCGTCATAGAGCGGTTTCCAAAGGCTTGTTCACCCAACATGGTTTTCACCACCAAGTGCACCAATGATATTGGGTAGCAACCTAAATTATACAAAGCACCTTTGCTGTCTGGATTAACAAACTGCGCAATCGACGCAATATAAGAAGTATGGATGGAGCGAAGTTCACCGATCTCTCCCGATTTAAGCACCGAAAGTAACTCGCTGATCAACGGGTGATGCAAGTACATCAAGCCTTCAGCAAAGAATACCTTGTGCGATTCGACTGCCTTTAGAGCCAACTCGGTTTTTTCCATATCTACCGAAAGTGACTTCTCACAAAGAATCGCTTTCCCTTTCTCTGCCGCTTTGATAATAAAGTCATGATGAAGGTGATTTGGCAGTGCGATGTAAATAATGTCGACTTGTTCATCGGCAATCAACGCATCGTAATCGTTGAACGTGTTCTCGATACCATATTGCTCAGCGAATGCCTTCAAGTTCTGCTCCGAACGCCCAGCCACCGCGTAGAGCTTACTCTTGTCATCGCCTTGGATTGCCTCTGCCATGACACCTGAGATAAAGCTTGTGCCTAAAATGCCCCATTTCATGTTCACGTCTCCTATTGCGCTTGAGTTTCGAATGCTTGGACTAACTCTGCCATTTCAGCTGCAATGAACGCTTGTGTATGCGGCATAGCAAAATGCGCTTCAATCGCGGCGCGGTTTTCATATCGCTCCCAAAGAATCACACGCAGTGGTTCTTTCGAATCGTAGGTCGCATTCGCTTGCAAACACCCCGCTTCGCTCTGCATATCAAGGCAAAATTGTTCAATGGTCTCAACCACTTGTTGTCTTGGCTTATCGGCATTCATTTTCAGTTCGGCGGTAACAAAAATCGTCTTGCTCATGATGGATCTCTTTCTCCACTCTTAATCATACGTCCACTGTAATTAACCTCATATGATTGATAAACTCTGCTTTAGTTATTTCTTTATCAACTCTGGGTATGTAATGGATAAATTAACAAGCATGAAGGTTTTCGCTTACGTGGTCGAACATGGCAGCTTTCGTAACGCCGCACACCACTTTGACATTTCACCGACCATGGTTGGCAAACACGTGAGCTTTCTTGAGCAAAACTTAGGTACGCAGCTGATTCATCGCACCACGCGCAAACAGTCCTTGACCGAAGCTGGCAGACTCTACTATCAAGAGTGCCACCGCATTATTGAAGACATCACCAACGCAGAGAACCTAATCCAGACGCTGATCAACCGCCCAACTGGAACAGTAAAAGTTAACTGCCCAGTTACCTATGGTAAAAAGGTGATTGCGCCCATCGTGGCTGACTTCTTAGCAGAATTTCCCGAACTGAACGTTGAGTTAATGTTGGATAACAGTTTGATTGACCCATATCGAAGCGAAGCAGACGTGATTATTCGTATTGGTGAGTTGGTCGATTCATCGTTAGTTGCAAGAAAACTCGGGGAATACGACATGACTTACTGCGCCTCACCCTCTTACCTTGAGCAACATGCCCCTATCCAATCGCTTGATGACCTTGAACATCATCATTGTTTGGGATTTCAGTATCACCAAGGAGAAAGCCAACAAGTGGTGAACATGCCATCTAATACCTTTGGAAACAGCAACACCCGATTAACGTCTAATAATGGTGATGTGCTTAAGTTTGCCGCGTTAAAAGGCTCTGGTGTTCTTCTACAACCAAAGATCTTAGTTGAACAAGAAATCCAGTCTGGCGCGTTGGTAGAAATTCTCCATTCACACATTCCCAAGCCAAAGCCGATCCACCTGCTTTACCGTTCAAAACAGCTTTCCCTTAAAAATCGCACCTTCGTCGATTTTGTTCTTTCTCATGTGAGCCAATAATACAAACAGACAAAACGGCGGTAATTTAACCAAGCAATTAGTTTTTATTGTCGATATGACAAATATTATTTCTCATTAATTATCTTTATTTTTCATAACGTTAGTACAGAACGCTCATTTGATGAACATAATTTATTGATTCCCATCAATTGCATTGCCCTGACAAAGTGACTAGGATTGCCGCCTTTCCTGAGTGAACTATCAAAATAACATCGAGAAATTTAATCTAATTTCTCTCCAAGTTCGTGCGTAATCACGACATTTGCACTCATTTCAAACTGCATAAGCACATTCCTTTGCTTATGAAAACGACATTGATTTCTCAACACTTTTGGTCACGTATGTGACTTTTTTCGTTGGGAGCGATTTTTCAATCAAGGTTGGTCACAAGGACGCTACCCCTTGACTGCATTTACTGGAGGATAAAATGCCTAAAGGTCTAATGCTGACTGACTTAGCCATTGCTGGCTTACTATTGATTTTGGCAAAAGTCATTCGCGTTCACACGCCACTACTACAACGTATGTACATTCCATCGGCGGTTCTCGCGGGATTATTCGGTCTGATTTTTGGACCAGCCCTGCTAAACATACTGCCGTGGACCGATACATTTACCGCTAACGCAAGCCTATTAACTGCTGCACTTTTTTCTGCGTTAGGTCTGGCAACTGATGTCCCATCACCTAAGACCGTCGCACAGCGCGCTGGCTCATTGTGGGCATTCAACCAAATCGCTTCTGTTTCACAGTGGTTATTTGCAGCAATGTTTGGCCTCGCGATCACTACCTTCTTCTGGCCAGAGATTAATCCAGGCTTTGGCGTGACAATGTCTGCAGGCTTTATGGGCGGTCACGGTTCAGCTTCTGTTGTTGGCGAAATATTCACGGGGCTTGGTTGGGAAGATGGCTTCACACTAGGTTTAACCTTCGCAACCGTGGGTATCTTCATTTCGATTTCTGTCGGCATGCTCATGCTGCAATTCGCATTGAAGATGGGTTGGATTCGTAGCTTTACGACATTCGATAGCATGGACGAACACGAACGCAAAGGTCTTGTTAAACCTGATGATCAAGAACCGGTAATGAAAGACACTATGTCTTCCCTGTCGGTTGATTCTTTTGCGATTCACGCCGCATTGGTGGTTGTAGTAACGGCGTTCTCCTATGTTGCTGCTAACTATTTATCTTCCTTCCACGATAAGGTGCAGATCCCAACGTTTGTAACCGGGTTCCTTGGCGGTATGTTGGTTCGAATTGTCGCAAAGCAGACCAAAGCGTCACGTTACCTTTGTGATGGCGCGTTCAAACATGCAGCGGGCATCAGCACCGACTATTTGATTATCTTCGGTATCTCTGCAATCAAGATTACCGTCTTGGCCCAATACTTAATGCCTATGGTAGTACTAGCTCTTGGCGGCGTATGTTTCACACTTTGGTTAATCTTTTGGGTGGCTCCACGCATCATGGGAGACGATTGGTTTGAAAAAGGCATCTTCTCTTGGGGTTGGCTGACGGGTACGGTTGCAATGGGTATTGCCCTACTGCGTATTGTCGATCCAAAGATGCGTAGCAAGGTACTTGATGATTACGCCATCGCTTATGTCCCAGGCTCAATCACTGACATCTTCATCATATCTTTGATGCCAATCGCGATGTATAACGGCATGCACTGGCAAGCTCTTGGTGTTGGTTTAGCATACATAGCCGTAGTTCTTTTTATTTGGCGTTTTGTTTTCAAACAAGGCTCACAGACCGCAACGAATCCATCATAACGACCTGATTTACCGAGCCTCATTTTAGCTGAAATGGGGCTTTTTCTTACTGATATCTCAATAACTTTTTATGTAAAAACAAACACACTTCAAGTTAAAAAAATGAGCAATTTGTTTTATATATAAGAACATGACTACTCATCGCATAACTTCATTCTTTTTCAATACCTTTCCAGCCATAATTTTGTTCCAGAATAGCAGTCTATAAAAGCAAATTCGGAGGTTGGCTGTGCGTAATTCCAAAGGTTTTACTCTGATAGAATTGGTGATTTGTATCGTCATTCTGGGAATAGTAAGTGTTGTGGCGTTTCCAAAATTTTTAGACATCCAAAAAGACGCCCGTATTGCGGTCTTGCATGGCGCAAGAGAAGCTTTGATGACCGCAAACAATCAAGTTTATGCGAAAGCAGTCATGCAATCTCAAGAACAAGTCGATGGTGGAGAGGTCAAGAATATTGACTTGGATAGCGATGGTGTTAAGGATTTAATTGGCTATTACGGATACATAAAGAACGTAATACCTGCACAAGAACTCGCTGGTTTTGACCCTCAATTGACTATCAATCGATGGTATGGCGTGGATGATGAAAATGAACCTTACTTCTTGATTGGCTTTGCTAATAAGCCCGTAGATATCTCTCATCTTTGTTATGTTGAGGTTTACTACCCGAAAACATCAGGTGGTCAAATAAAATACGGAATTCAAACTAGAGACTGCTAAAACCACTCAGAATGAGCTTCAAAAGCATCACTTTTGAAGCTTTTATCCCCTAACAATCCAAAACCCTTCAAAACTTCAAATTAACAATAAATTCACATTATCTCGTTACATCCACACCTTTCAGCGATACATAAGGCAGCAAACCACACTGTTCCTGCCAAATCGACACATTGTATTGTTTTTCATTTCGCTCAAAAATTCCGCTTGTAAACTCATTAATTCGCTCAATAATAGTTCTATAACAAATTCAATAATTTAAGCAGGAGGCGAAATGAGAATATTCTGGCAGCTGCGTTGGTACTTCCAACTCAAATGGAAACAATATGTGGGGTCAATCCTATTGTTTGCCGTCATTTCAGCCCTTCAGCTTGTTCCCCCTAAAGCAGTCGGCATTATTGTCGATGGTGTGGTTGATAACACGCTAGAAACCAGCACCTTACTGATGTGGTTAACCGGTCTTATTGCGTTATTTTTTGCGATATATGGCTGTCGAATTCTATGGCGTATCTGGTTATTTGGCGCGAGTTGGGAATTAGGCACTATTTTACGTAACCGACTCTACCACCATATATCCACGCAACCTCCTCGATTCTTCGAAAGATACAAAACTGGCGACCTGATGGCTCGTGGCACCAATGACGTGCGCAACGTCGTGATGACAGCCGGTGAAGGCGTATTAACCGCGGCAGATTCGGTGATTACTGGTATTGCTGTTTTCATTATTATGGTGACACAAATCAGTTGGAAGCTGACGTTAATGGCTCTTTTACCGATGCCATTCCTCGCGATCATCATCTTTTTCATTGTTCGCATTCTGCATAAACGTTTTAAGATCGCACAAGAAGCTTTCTCCACAATGTCAGACATGACTCAAGAATCATTGAATGGCGTACGTATGCTGCGTGCTTTTGGGTTAGAAAACCAAGAGCAAAAGCGTTTTGAAGATGTCGTCGATGATACTGGCGAGAAGAATATCGCGGTAGCTCGCGTTGACGCACGTTTTGACCCAGCAATCCAATTGACCATTGGCATGTCTTTCTTCCTAAGCGTGGCATCAGGTGCGTATTTAGTTGACCAAGGTGATATTACACTTGGGGATTTGACCGCATTTACCATGTACTTAGGTCTTATGATTTGGCCGATGTTGGCATTCGCGTTCTTGTTCAATATTCTGGAACGAGGCTCTGCTGCGTGGAATCGCCTACAAGAAATATTTGATGAGAAGCCAGAAATCATCAGTGGCGATACACCATTAGGCACGGATCCATTACCTTTGCAGATCAAGATTAATGAGTTCCACTGGTCAAAAGATCTGCCCGCTGCGCTCACCGATGTTCACATCACTTTGGAGCCTGGAAAAATGCTCGGCATTGCAGGTCCTGTCGGTAGTGGCAAATCAACCTTGCTAACCCTACTGCTTCGTCAACATGACATGGACAACGGTACGATTCAATTTGGTGATATCAAAATCAAAAACGCACTCTTACCAGAATGGCGAAACCGCTTTGCCGTGGTCAATCAAAGCCCGTTCTTGTTCTCTAAATCTATCTTCGACAACATCGCTCTAGGTAACCCTGACGCATCAAAAGAAGACGTTTATCGTGCGGCGAAACTGGCTTGTATCCACGACGATATTGAGAAGTTTCCTGAAGGCTATCAAACAGAAGTGGGCGAAAAAGGCATTACCCTCTCTGGAGGTCAGAAACAACGTATCGCTATTGCTCGCGCCATGTTGCTCAATGCACAAGTGCTGGTCTTGGATGACGCACTATCTGCCGTTGATGGGCGTACAGAGCATCAAATACTAAAGAACCTAGAGACGTATTACCGTGACCAGGCGTTAATCGTCATCGCTCATCGCCTCACTGCACTAGAGGCAGCCGAAGAGATTGTCGTACTCAACCACGGTCACATCGCAGAACGTGGTCAACATCGCGCGCTCCTTGAGCGGCAAGGTTGGTACGCAGAGATGTACCAATATCAAAAACTAGAACAAGCAATGGAGGACGAATAATGAAGCAATCAACAACGTTTAAACGGTTATTGTCTTACCCATTGTCGCAACCAAAGCCGATGTTAAAAGGCTTAGCACTGCTGTTTATAGCCGCGTTAGCCAGCGCGGGTGGACCTTGGCTCGTTCAATACTTTATTGATGAACACATCGCGAAAGGTGATTATTCACGAGATATTTTGATTTCATTGGCAGCGGGCTACATCGCATTACAGCTTATTTCAGCGACGTTTCAATATTTCCAATCGCTGCAGTTCAGCATTGTGGCGACCAACACAATAAAAACGATTCGCAAACAAGTTTTCGCTGGCGTCATCAAGCAACCCTTGTCCGAGTTTGATTACACTCCTGCTGGTAAGTTGGTTTCAAGAATCACCAACGACACGGAATCGCTGCAACAGTTTTACGAACTGCTAATCGCGACGGTAGTGAAGAACGCCGTGATGATCTTGGTAATGCTTGGGGTTATGTTTTACATGAGCTGGAAGCTGACTATCGTGGTGTTAGTGCTCCTACCTATCGTTATCGGCTTCATGTACCTGTTCAAAAAACTAAGTACCGAAAGCTACCGCAACATGCGTGATTTACTGACAGACATTAACGCCAACTTGAGTGAGTCTATTCAAGGCATGAGTGTAGTGCAGTTGATGCAGCAAGAAAAACGATTCAACAAGCAATTCAACGGGCTCACCGCAGATCATTTAGTCGCATCAAAGAAAGTTATTCGTTTGAACGGCTTCCTACTGCGTCCGCTCATGGATTTACTCGCGGGTCTTGCACTGCTCTCACTCGTTGCTATCTTTGGTTTTAATGGCGTAGAAATGATTGGTGTCGGCGTTCTTTATGCCTTCATAAGCTACTTAGCGCGCGTAACGGAACCTTTGATTGAAATGACTCAGCAGTTGGCACTACTTCAGCAAGCATTAGTATCGAGTGAGCGAGTGTTCGAGTTGATGGATGCGAAAGAACAAACCTATGGTGACGATCACCGCCCACTCCAAACGGGTGCAATCGAATTGAGCAACCTCACTTTCAGCTACGATGGCAAACAAGACGTGTTGAAAGACATTTCTCTCAAAGCTGCTCACCAAGACTTTATCGCTCTTGTTGGTCATACCGGCAGTGGTAAAAGTACTCTCGCATCACTACTGATGGGCTTTTATCCAACGAACATCGGTGAGTTACGCATCGATGGTCGTCCATTAAAGTCCCTAGGAAAAGACGTACTTCGTAAAGACGTTGCCATGGTTCAACAAGACCCGCATATCTTACCTGCTAGCGTAAGAGAAAATATTTCTTTAGGTAGAGCGGTCGAAGATACTCAAGTTTGGGATGCACTAGAAAAGGTAGGATTGGCAGAACAAATTCGTCGTTATCCGAATGGTCTAGACACACAACTTGGACAAGGCGAAACGAATCTTTCTGCAGGTCAAAAGCAGTTGCTTGCGCTGGCGCGTGTTTTGGTGGCTAAACCAAAAATCCTTATCTTGGATGAGGCAACCGCGAACATCGATTCGGGTACTGAAGCTCTGATTCAAAAAAGCTTAGAAGTTCTGCGCCAAGATATGACGCTTGTCGTCATTGCGCACCGATTATCGACTATTTTAGATGCCGATCAGATTATCGTTTTGCATCATGGCGATTTGGTTGAAAGTGGCACGCACAAAGCGCTGTTAAAACACAATGGACGATACGCGCAGATGTACCAGCTTCAGCAAGCAAATCGACATATTCAGCAACTTGAAGAGGAAGATGACAAACAGTTTGAGGAAGCTGTTTAAACAGTCTACAGACCCAGACATTAAGCCCGTTGGTCATACTGCGGGCTTTTGTTTATCCCCAATACGGGCGAACCGATTTGGTGTCTCGTTCTTCGGTTTCCACCGCCTACATTTCTAGTTTTCTTAGACTATACCCAAGTAACCTCGAGATGCTAGGTTCAGCGAGAATGACTTGGTTTGTAGACGCGGCGACGATTTAAAGATCTAGTCACTCTAAATCAAGAATCGGCAACAAAGTATACAAGCCAAGACAGCTCGCCCTTCGGGAGCGTGGCATTGCCCCGCTTTTTTAATTAAACCAATGGCTGCGTCAAACAACTTGGAAAGAGCTGGCTATTTCGCTGCGTTGTTTTCCTTGACCTCGAATCAATGACAACGCTCTGAATCCTACATCTTGAAGTCACTTGGGTATATAACCCGTTATCCATTCTTATTTTAAAACTATTTACTTTGTATTTTTATGTATTTATTTGTACGTGAACACATACAAAAAAACACCGTTCAATAATGAATTATCTATAAATTCCTTGGTCACATATTACCGAAAACATTATTTAGAATGATAGGAATTGGATGGATGAGTTTAAAAGCGAATATTAAGTTTATAGCGCTTGCTACTGCTGGTTTTTCAATAAGTTCACAAGCTGCACTATATCAAGTAGTGCAAGTCGTTCCCGATAACACTAATTTATCTTCATTTGGTTCCGCGATTCAAAGTGGAGACATTAATGATCCAATTACTGGACAACCTTACTCACTCGGTTGCTTTGAAAAAGAAGCGAATTGTGATGCCAGTAAATTCAAAATAGCACTCGATGTTCGCTCAACGGCTATGCTAGAGGGGAAACCTATTGATGTATCTGAACTGAGAGAAGAAGTACCTTTTGCAATGGATTCTAGCTTTGCATATCGAGGTAGTGAATCTGGTTTTAAACGATACTGTGACAACGAAAAAAAATACAAGATTTGTTCAGCGTGGGCGAGCACACTCTGGCAAGCATGGTCATTGGGTCACAATGAAGCATCTGAGCCAACAGTAACCGCATACGTAGAAGGTGACCACAACACAGCCTTCCCTCTCTTTAACCCAAATACCAAAAACAGCGTGGTTAATGCTTTAACAAAAGACGCAAAGCCAATTGGGACGGTGGCGACTGGATTAGACTCTAAAGACACCATTTCACCAGTTAAACCAAACTTTACTACTGCAGGCGATCAAGCAGCCATAGTCGCAACCCGAGCATGGGCGACAGATGGCGCTATCACTGTTGGCAGCGTGGCGAGAAAATCAGGGTCAAACCACAGTTCTAAAGCTGCAATATGGGATGACAAAGGAAATGCGCTAGAACTCGAATGGCAAAGCAAACGACTCAAAGGCGGCAAAAGACTTGCTCAAGGTAGCATGCGAGACTTTGTTACTGATGGTAGTACTGTCTATGGCGTCGGCTACAACTCGTATCAGAAAGACAACTACATGGACGCCACCGTCTTTGTTGGCGACCTAAATAAAAAAGAAGATTGGGTCAACAAACCCGTGGACGGGGCACAGCAACGAATTAAAAACAAAACACTGCATAGCAATTCAAGGTTAACCGGCGTTAACTCTAACTTCGTTGCGATTGGTGAAGCGAAACGTTCAGGGCAGTATTTAATGCCAACAGGTTCTGCGCCCAACCGTTTATTCGTCGTCAATGATGTAAGAGCAAAAACATTGCGAGCCAACTATTTGCAATCCGGGATTTTCTTTGACGGTGCGAGTGGAAAAATGGGTGCAATCAATACATACAATGAAATTGTCGGCAGAGTGGATGCAGAAAAGGTACGCGCATCGAAAGGCAAACCACGTAGACAACGAGCGTTTATCTTGCCTTATGCAAAAAATAGTAAAGTCAGTGAAAGAGCAAAAACGCTGTTTGATGGAAAAGCGTGGTATTTGGATGATTTAACAAACGGTTCAGATTCAAGCGATACTTCGTCCACCTCTTACTCCCAAGAAAATAACCGATTCAGAATTATCGATGCGAGCGACATTAATGATGCGGGTATTATTTCTGCAACAGCGCTGAAGTGTCATTCTGGATATAAAACCACCGCCAATAATGCGACTTGTTCAGATAAGGAAGAAGTCGTTGCGGTTAAGTTAATTCCAATTAAAGGAAAAACAGCGAAGAATATTGTACCTAGGGATGTTGAAAAAACACCAACGAAACGTAATGGCGCGGGTTTGGGGCTATTTACCGCATTCGGGTTGATTATTCTTTCAATTACGAGAAACGTTAAGACAAGAAAAATAAACATTAAATAGGAAAATATTGGATCAAGTTAAAAACGTGAAAGCTCGTTTTTTATCTCCTCGCTAAAAACACATCGTAGATGACAATGGTGACTCCCCTGTTTCTGAACAACCAATTAAAACAGAAATGGGGGCGTTCATGAGCTTAAAACTCTATTTGAAGTTCAGAACAGGCAAGGCTAATGAGATTTACGCCCTAGCTTTGAGCTTTTGATGAAGACTCGAAACTGACGTCCCTTTCCTTTTACAAAGTCGGAAGTACACTAAGGTTACTTTGGAGGTGTTCAAGTTAAAATCCCCATAAAACCACCTGATTCTATTCATAATCTAAACAATTTTTTTATTTCTTACCTATTATTGACATAACCCCTCGCTATTTTGAGCGATGTCGTTGTAAAATCGCGCTAATTACCGACACGTTTTCCCTCAGCAAAGTGGATTCATTCTGCTTGCCGGGACTCGCGTCTATCAATTTTCCTATTGCATGTTAATTTCATGACTGAAGTCCATGGACCAAGATAAGTTTACTAACATCTATCGCTTGCCAGGTTCGCTACAAATTCGAATCGCTAAGTGGCAAAAGACCTTCCGCGGCACATCTGATTTGGTTCTTCATCAGGTGCTAATGGAACGTAATAAGCAATTTAAGAAACCAAGCTTTTTACCAAAGAGTTGGTGCATCACGCCTATCGATGAGAATGACATCACCATTACTCATCACGGTAAATACATTCAAACCGTCATGCGTACCATGCTGGACAGAAAGGTTTCTTACAAACGCCTATTCTTATCTCGAATGGATGCGGACAAGGGTGAGAAGGTATTACGCGAGTACAAGCTTGAGTGGGTAAGAAAGCACAATCAGATTGCTAAAAAGTACAACCAAATCAAGAAAAAACAGTACATGAACTTTGCAAGAGAAGAGGAAGAAACGCTCTACCCTTCAATCCCAAAAGGCGAGTTCGATAAAGCGTTATGGAATAAATTGGTGGTTTCTACCTTTGGTCCCGAGAAAAAGTACAAAAACCCTCATTACGTGCGCAAAGCTGATTTCTAAAAAATCCCCCGATAATTCGGGGGATTTTTGTTTCACACTAATATTTACCAATCGTAGGTTAAGCTCGCGATAACATTACGACGGTCGCCGTACCAACAAAAGCCATCACATGTCGCGACATACTCTTTATCTGCTAGGTTCTTAGCTGCAACTTGCAACTTGTAATCACCAATACGGTAGCTCACCGTCGCATCCATCAAGAAGTAGCCCGGCACTTTAATTGTTTCAGTGTTATCGCCGTATGATTCACCGGTGTAACGCGCCCCAAGCCCAACAGCTAAGCCATCAAGTGTCCCTTCTAGGAAACGGTAATGCGCCCAAGCGGATGATACCGTGTTCGCCACTTGAGATGGAGAATTGCCCACCCATGCTGCGTTCACATCTTCTTTGATTTCAGAATCCACATAAGCAATGTTACCAAGTAATGTCAGTGACGGGGTCACATTTGCTACTGCTTCAAATTCAATACCCTTATTTTCTACTTTACCAATTTGAGTTAACTGATTGAGGTGGATTCGAGCAAGGTTCTCTTTCGTTGCTTGGTAAGCTGCAATATTAAAGTAGCCATCGAACGTACGAGGTTGGTATTTCACACCGATTTCAAACTGGTCTCCACTTTCTGGCTTCGCAGGCTTGCCTGCACTGTCTTGCTGAATAATAGGATCAAAATACTGCGAATAACTAAAGTATGGCGTAAAACCAGCCTCTGAAATGTATGCAGTACCTACGCTAAACGTCCACTCTTCATTATCAACTTTAGTTCGAGAGCCTGTCGTTACATTGTGAACCTCATTGCTCGTATCATCATAACGTGCGCCAAGAAGAACCGCCCACTTGTCATTGACCAGAATGTGGTCTTGTAGATAGATACCAAGCTGCTCGTTATCAACCTTTGTTCGCTGCTTGTCGGCGTCAGTCAAAGGCTGAAGCGTTGTTGGGTCTAGCAACCAAACATTGTTCGAATAACTTGGGTTGAAAACATCAAAACGCGGTTCTGGCAAGATTCCAATAGGCGTGGTTAAGAGTGAATTTCCATCAGCCACCAATGGGTCGCTTGCAAAGTCTTGACCATCAATACTGACCATCTGATAGTCAATACCAACCATGAGGTTATGTTCAACACTTCCCCATTGCATGTTGTGCATCAAGCGGTTATCAATATTGAAAGCATCAGAAGAGCCCTCTTCTGTACTGGCCGCACGCAGGATGCTTTTGCGCTCATTCAAAGGATCAAGCAGCGGACCTAATCCTGGGACGTCAGCAGCATAGACGTACGAATACATTTGTCGAAGGTTGACGTCCATTTGGCTATAACGAGTCGACTGAACAAAAGAAGTCGTGTCATTGAACATATGTGCAAACTCGTAACCAACAGAAAGCTGTTCGCGTTCAAACGTTTCCCAATCCGTGTTCCCGACCGCAAGACTATCGCTTATCTTACCGTTTTTGTTTGGCTTCAATGTTCCCTCTACAGGTAAGAACTGCAGGTATGGGTCAGAATCATCTTTTTGGTAACTGGTCAGCAAAGTAATTTCTGACGTATCAGTGAACTTGTAAGTCAGTGAAGGAGCAATAAGGAAACGCTCGGCCTCAACGCCATCAACACGTGTGCCGTTCTTTCGCGCCAAACCTTGCACACGAACAGCAAGCTTCTCATTCACTTCTGAGTTCACATCCAGAGAAATCTGTTTGCGATCTTCAGAACCATACTCCACCGACACCTGGCCAGAGCCACCATCAAACTGAGGGCGTTTGCTCACTAAATTGATAACACCACCTGGAGGGTTTTGACCATAAAGCACAGAGGCCGCGCCACGAAGCACTTCCACTCGCTCTAATGCAAACGGGTCAATCTGCCAACTGTAAAATCCAGATGAATACAGACGAGTTCCATCTTGATATAAGCCACTATTCGCCTGCTTAAAACCACGGATAATAAACCAATCTTGCTTGTTATCTTCACCAAAATAATTGGTTTGAATGCTTGGCGTATATTGCAGTGCATCTGAGACACTGATTGATGCGCGGTCATCCATTTGCTCACGAGTCACAACGGAAACAGCGCGTGGCGTTTCGTTGATCGCTAAATCCATCTTCGTTGCAGTACGACTCTTCGCACCAAGGTAGCTAAAATCAGGACCAACGGCACTGTCTTCTTGTAGACCAATTACAACAATGTTTTCATCTTCTTGAGCAAGCACTTGAGGGGTTACTAGCACCATCGCAATAGCCACTGCTGCGGGTGTTAGCATAAACTGCCGATTCATCATTTTTCTCCTTTTTTGTCGGCAACCTTTCCAACCTTTTATGCGTTGAGCGAATAGACAAGCCCACACGGGTTGGTTCCGGCATAACCACTGATTTTCCTTAAATGCAAAAACACAGGACGTGCTTTGCTAGCATCACAAACTGGGTGATGAGAGCGATCACCCAGTTCTAGATTTTTATTGTTTTGATATGTGAGGAATGAAGCCAAATCGTCGTTACAGTCGACGTAGTCCCCACATCAGATACAAACCACCAATAAGAGATGCCACCAATCCTGCAGGGATCTCTTGCGGATAAAGTACCTGTCTGCCCATCCAGTCAGCCAATAGCATCACGCCTGCACCAAGCAAGGCGGCACATAGCATGTGTTGCGATGCTTTATTAAAGCCAAACAAACGTGCCAAATGTGGCGCAAGCAAACCGACGAAGCTAATAGGGCCAACAACCAAAGTCGCGCTGACAGTAAGACAAGCCACAAGCAATAGTAAAATGGCACGAGAACGGTCAACTTTGAGACCGAGAGCTTTAGAAGAAGAAGCCCCGATCGGCAAAATATCTAACCAGCGAACACAAACAAAACTCAAACCAATAAACACAATGGCAGAAAGAGCGAGCGGGAGCAGCGTGTCCATTGACACGTAATACGTCGAGCCTGAAAGCCAAGCCAATGCTTGATAACTGCGTGGGTCACCCGTTGCCAAAATAAAACTCTGGATGGCATTCATGAGTGCAGTAATGGCAATACCTGTCAGCAAGATTCGTTCTGGTTGGAAGCCAGATTTTCTATTCAATAAGACAATGATTAGTACCGTCAACAAGGCACCAATCAAGCCACCAATAGACAAAGTCACAACCGATGCACCGACGCCAGTAAACATAGCAATGATCAAGCCCATTGCTGTTCCTGAGCTGATACCAATTACTTCCGGGCTAGCCATCGGGTTGCCGCTTAATCGCTGAATCATGGTTCCTGCAATCGCCAACATAGCCCCGGCCATCGCCGCGGCTAAAAGCCTAGGTGTGCGCCATTCCAAAAATAGCCATTCATGGGTAGAGAAAAGCGATGTCCAGCCGTCGTTCTGAACTGAAACGGTGCTGAAGAGCACGATGCCCGCCAAGATGATCAACAAAGTAAATGTGATAGCGTGTTTGTTAAGTTTGTTGACGCGCTCCGAGTGACGAGTGAGCACGGTTTGCGTAT
The DNA here is from genome assembly GCF_024181835.1 of Vibrio sp. Y29_XK_CS5. NCBI lineage: Bacteria > Pseudomonadati > Pseudomonadota > Gammaproteobacteria > Vibrionales > Vibrionaceae > Vibrio > Vibrio sp. Y29_XK_CS5. The sequence continues at coordinate 714,801 of NZ_JAMZAM010000002.1, read as the reverse complement.
GCCCTTGCGTCTTTTGTGATAATCGAGGTAGTAACCAAAGTAAAAGTGGTGCGCCTAACGCGGCAGTGGCAGCTCCTGTTGGAATAAAGCTCGCCATCAAACCCGGTAATTGTTGAATGACTAAATCGGTGAGGGTCAAAAGCATTGCACCAATCAACATTGAGATCCAAAGTTTGTGCTGAATCTTATGCACACCAATCAAGCGTGTAATAGCTGGCGCAGCAAGACCGATAAAACCGATGATACCCACCGTCGCCACAACCCAAGAAGTAATAAGCACCGCTAAGCCAAGGCAAACAAAGCGCAGCTTCGCTAGCGACACACCTAAGCTCTTTGCTCCTTGCTCTGATAGCTCCAAAAGGCTCAAAGGTTTAGCAAACAAAAATGCCACTAGTGCAGCAATGGCGACTCTTGGTGCAAGATAGCTGAAATCATCCCAACCACTTTGAACTAAGGAGCCTGCTCCCCAGATCATGAGTCCATTGAGCTTCTCCGTATTCATCATCAAAATGACCGTACTCAGAGAAGCAAAATACAAGTTGATCACCAAGCCAGAAACAACAACAACGGTCGGAGAAAGAGCCCGTCGCCAAGACAACAACATCACTAGCCCCATTGAAGTGATACCACCAACCAAAGCAACTAAATTGGCAGAAAAGTCCAGCATCCAAGGTGTGAATAACGTGGCAAGCATGAGCGTAAAGTTCGCCCCACTCGCAACGCCTAAAGTCGTAGGAGATGCCAACGGATTACGTAGAACCTGTTGCATCAACACACCAGCAACTGCCAAGCCCGCTCCGGAGATCACCGTCGTAAATACGCGTGGCCACCAGCTAAAATGAAGAAGAACGGAATTTATCGACTGGAAATCAGGCTGCCAAAGGCTTGCTAAACCATTGGAAAAGGCGGTGGTTTGACTCAGATGTAACGCTCCAACCGACACCGTAAACATAGAAAGTAAGATCACTAAGGATAAAGGAAAAGCTCTCATTAGAAGTGATCCTTCTCTTTTGCCGCAGCGACTAAATGAGCAAAGCGAACCGCAGAGGGCATGGCACCAAAGCTCCAAACAGGATCAACGCGCATAACAGGGTGACCTGATTGTTCTACGATATATTGCCAAAATTGGTCTTGTGCCAACTGTTGCTCTCCACCATGAGGAAGCGGATCCACAATAACGATCTGCGCTTTTATTCCCGCAAGTTTGTCGATACCGACCATACTAAAACCCCAGCTATTGGTTTTTTCCGTCCACGCATTAGAGAGACCAAGCTGGTTTATTGCTTGTGAATACAAACTGTTCTCGCCAAAGACACGCACGTGTTTAGTGTCCATAAACTGGACCATTAATAATGGCGCTAAATCTTGGTCGACTTTTTCTTTGAGTGAGGCAAGCTGTGCCTCTGACTGTTCAATAAACGTTTCTGCTTCTACCTCTCGTCCCAATTCTTTGCCGAAAGTACGAGTGAATTGAGTCAATACCGACCAATCCGTGATTCCCTGCCCGTAAAGATCTATCGTTGTAACAGGCGCAATTTCCGCTAATCGGCTTTCCATCGCAGAAAAATAAGGGGCAATAAAAATACGGTCGGGTTTGAGTTCGTAGATACGCTCAATGTTGGGTTGCGTTCTTAAACCCACATCTTTTGTTTGTTTTGGTAATATTGGGGCTTTCACCCATGCGTCATAATCTTGCCCTTGTGCGACGCCAACCGGAACAACACCGAGTGCAAGCATGGTTTCGGTCTGTGTCCAATCCACCGACATCACTCGTGGTGATGGCGTCTTATCAACTGCATGAGCAAACAGAGGAAAAGCAAGACTTGTCGCCCAAACAAGTCGCTTCAGCAATGAAATAAGCGGCTTACAATCCATTGTTGACCCCACTTAGCTTGGCATCGCTACTGGATACCCAGCAGGATGGTCAGAAATACGCATTTCAATGCCATAGATTTGCTGCAACTTAGGCTCGGTAAATACTTGTTGAACGTCACCTTGCGCTATCAAGTCACCTTGGTGCAATGCGACAATCTCATCACAAAAGCGTGCAGCTAAGTTAATGTCATGCAGTACGATGATGACCCCTAAACCTAGGTCTTTACTAAGTTTAGAGATCAAAGAAAGCATATCGACCTGATGACTAATATCGAGCGCAGACAAGGGCTCATCAAGCAACAGGTATTCGGTTTTCTGTGCGAGTAACATCGCAAGCCACACTCGTTGGCGCTCACCACCAGAAAGCGTGTCGACAAGGCGATCGGCATATTTGGATGTTCCTGTCATTTCCATCGCCTCTTCCACGATGGTTTTATCTTTTGTACTCAACCGTCCTAATAAACCATGCCAAGGGTAACGACCAAAGCTCACTAAATCTCGACCGAGAATGCTGTCGGTCATGGGTAAGTGCTGAGGAAGGTAAGCGATGTGCTGGGCGAATTTCTTTGCCGATAAACGGTTGATGTTGTCACCATGCAGCAAAATATCGCCATCACTGTATGGTTGTTGCTGAGCGAGCAGCTTGAGAAGTGTGGATTTGCCAGAACCATTGTGTCCGACAAGCGCGTACGTTTTTCCAGTTTCAAACGTCAAATCAAATGCTTTCAACAAAGACTTACCGTCAATATCGAATTGGAGTGCTTTGGCTTCTAACATCCCTACTTCACCTAATCCTATTTACGTCTCGGGGCTGGTGAAACTTCGCTTTGCCGTCTACCTTCCCGTTACGTTTTATAATTTTATTCAACAAAACGATTAATAAGCTTGGCTTTATATAACAGCAAAGATACAAATGCAAACCATTGTCATTATCATTAATAAATAATTTTATAAATCTTATTGGGAGCACATTCTCGCTACAAAAAGCACGTCAGAAGCAAGGGGAAAAGCAATTTAAAACGAAATGAAATAGGGATTGGAAATGAGGACTATCGGCGGCGAGCATCGCCATTCGCAATGCTCGCTCAAGGAATAAGTTAAGCTGCGACGATAAGAAAAGTTGGATGAGAGCCGCAGCGTTGTTGAACCAGTTAATGACGAGCGTCAGCGCCAAACTCTACTTCTTTATAGATATCGGCCAGCGACTTCTTACCTTGTTTGTCTTTGGCTGAACGCTTTCTTGGTTGGTAGTGATACTCTTGGTCATGCAAAGCTTCTTCATGTTCCTTTGCCGACTCTACGAATTCAGCATTCGCAAGTGCTTGTTGGCGTAAGCGGTTTACTCTTTCTAGGGTTTCCCACAACATACTTCACCTCCAAACGAGTTACTGTATACATATACAGTATTATTTATTCCGACCTCCTAGTCAATATTTTGATTCCTTTCATAGTTTGCTCCTCTACTTTCACATTAACCCCATGCCAGCATAATGCTCTGGGTACTTATGAATAATTTGTTTTAAGTAGCCTTGATGTTCGCGCAAAGCATTCACGCATTCTCGGGATAACAAGCCTTGGTAAACGCGTTTTTCAAGCTCTAACAAGGCATACGGGATTGACCACGCTTGACGATATGGATGATGGGTGGTCATGACATCAAACACATTAGCAACTGCCGCGATTTGAGCGGCGATAGGAATCCCTGAACGATCTAGCCCATGTGGATAGCCAGACCCATCGAGGTTTTCATATTGGTAAGACGTAATTTGCTGAAATAAAGTGACACTCGGATGAACTGGATTACCAATTCTCGCCACAATGTTATCTGCTGACTCAACACATTGTTCAATATGCTCAGATAGCAGCGCTTCTTGCTCTGCATTCACACATCGGCGATTACATACCACATCAGCAGGGAGTTTTATTTCACTCAAAGCATGATAACGAGTGAACATTCCAATTTGCTCGACAACTTCATCACTAAATTGATAAACATCGGCAAGCTCTGTCGCAATTAATTGGGCGTACATACCAATACGCTTAGTGTGCGAGTAAACTTCCGGCGAATACCCTGGCATCAAGCACTGCATTCTTTCTGCCAAGATTTCAATCGCATTGACGACGTGGTCTTCAGATTCAACGGCAAATTGCACCATCTCAAAATAGGGTCTTAGCCCATTTAAAGCCTCGACGCTAAACGCATTGGGTTGAATCGAATTGAGAAACACAAACCCAGTAAAGGTTTGACGGTCATAACAAGGAATAGCGACAGACGAGTGGTAGCCTTGTTTCAACAAGGTTTGAATACGTGGACAGTGGTTGATGTCGTAAAGATCGTTAACAAGACGAGGGATGGCATTGTCTGCAGCAATGCTCAGGTTGTGCAGTTTTCGAAGTGGCGCTTCGTGATGAGCCAAACACCAAGTGTCGAACTCACTTTCGGCAAAAGATTTAAGCATGCCTTGTTTAGGGTGATACTTAGCAAAAGACACCCTATCGACACACGGTAAATGTGCCTGCATCCTATTCTTCAACGTTTGCATTTGCTCATTGAGCGGTTTTGCAAACGGGTAAAAACTCCGGTGCGCCATACTTCACCTCCACACCAAGTAGAGAAACCAGAAGAAAAGGCTCATGAAAGTCAGCGTATTTGATGTGATTAGAGCGGCTTTTCTCCACCTAAATTATCGACATACCACAACTTAAGTGTACGAAATAAAACCAGTTTTTCGCCAATCTTTTCACCGAATATTCTACGGTAATTTAATCCAGATCAAAAAAAACCAGTGCTATTTTGAGCACTGGCTGTTTTATGCAAATTGAGTTTTCCGATATCAATCCGTTTGGTGATTAACCCAACGCAGGAAGAACACCCAAAGTAATGAGTAGCTGCGCCATCACAATACCAGTACCAGCGATACCTGTTACTAATAGTGCTCCTTGTCCACCTGCCACACGGTATTCACCCGTAAACTCATCAGAGCGACGCACCTTTACCACCATAACTAGCGGTAGGAAGATAGCAAGAATAGCTAAAGCGATTGCAGCATAACCTAGCGCCATGATGAAACCTTGCGGGTAAAACAATGCAAAGCCTAGTGGTGGTGTAAATGTGATCACTGCTGCAACCAAACGGTTTGGCTTTTCACTGTCGCCTTTGATCGTGTCACCCAAGAATTCAAACAGACCCAAACTCACACCTAGGAAAGACGTCAGAAGTGCAAGGTCAGCAAATACGCCTACCACACTACCAAGATTTGACTGGTGAACAGTTTGCGACAGTTGACCAATCAATGCGCTCAAACCACCGTTTTCAATCAAGGTATCTTGGCTTACTACACCAAGCGTTACGATTTGCCAGAAAATGTAGATCACGAGCGGAATTGTAGAGCCAACGATGATCGCTTTACGCAGAGACGACGTGTCACCGTCGAGGTAGTTAACAATAGCCGGGATACTGCCGTGGAAACCAAAAGAGGTAAAGATTACTGGAATAGCGGCAACGACAAGACCTTGCTCTATTGGCATGCTTAGCAAGTAAGATTCGGTCACGTTTGGCGCAAGAAATGACAAGACTGCAATCATGGTCACCATTTTAAGACCAAACAGCACGCGGTTTACTTTGTCTACAGTGCCAGTGCCCACTGTCACAACCATGGTCACGATAAGGGTAAAGATGATGGTTGAAGTCGAGCCAGAAATATCCAGACCAAACCACTCTGTCAGACGGTCACCAAACTGAGCACCACCACCCGCAATGTAAGCAGCACACAATGAGTAGAACAAGAAGAGCATGGCAAAGCTTGCAACCCATTTGCCCTTCTGACCAAGAATTTGTTTCGCTAGAGTATGAAGAGTTGCACTGCTGTCCGCATATTGGTGAAGCTCCAGCATCAACAACGCAGTAAACGCCATTAACGCCCATAACCCCAGCATAATAATTAAAGAGGTAGAAAAACCAATGCCAGCAGAGGCAAGAGGAAGCGCCAGCATGCCAGCACCAATCGTAGTCCCAGCAATAATCAGGGTGCTACCAAACACTTTAGATCGACTCATTGTATATTTATCTTTACAGCTTTATAAGATTTATCAGCATCAGATCGGGCAACGGCATACCAAACCTAACACCATATTTGGAATGATGACGATTCTGTAGGATCTTTCTAATAAGATCAAGCAAAGTGTAAGGATAAAAATCCACACACGTAAACTTAAGTGTACATAACTTTTTTAAACTCTAATTTCTGCAAGCAATTGGGCGCACTCCTCTTCATTCATAAATTTAGGAACAGGATAATTCCAGTGCGCTTCTTTAAGGATCAAACTCACTAACTCTCCAGTATCAGAGGATTGCAACAGTGGCGATGTTTGTTCGATACCAATTGCGTTATACAAATCTTCTAGCCTATGAATGAAATCTTGTGCACTCGCTCTATCCTCACCTTGCGTTCCGATCAAGGCTTCACTTAGGGCTGTCAGTTGTGGCTCAATCTCAGAGAAAGAAAATCGAAGGACAGGGAGCAAAGCAAGACCATTCGCCATTCCGTGAGGTATGCCATACTTGGCACCCAAGTTATGCGCGAATGCGTGAACGTAACCAAGACTCGCTTTGGTGAAGGCTAACCCAGCATAGTAAGACGCCATTGCCATTTTGTTTCGAGCCTCAATATTACTTCCGTCTTCTACGGCTTGAGGTAAGTACTTGAAGATAAACTTAATAGCCGCAATCGAATAGGCTTTGGTATCAACAGTCGCATTACGGGAAATGAAAGCTTCGACCGCGTGTGTCAACGCATCAATACCCGTATCAGCCGTTATCTTTGCTGGTAAACCAACCAGTAAATTCGCGTCCAATGCGGCCATTAAAGGCACCAATTTCGGATCCATTAATGGGGTTTTGTGGTGGGTGTCTGGTTCAGAAACAACAGCAGCAATCGTCACCTCAGATCCAGTACCAGACGTTGTCGGAATCACAAATAAAGGCGCAGGAGTTCTCCACACACGAAACAAACCAGCAAGCTTCTTAATGGATTTCCTGTTTGTCACCCGGGCTGCGATGACTTTGGCACAATCCATGGCAGAACCACCGCCAAGCGCTAAAATCGCGTCACATCCTGAGTCGAAATACATCGTTAATCCAGTCTCTACTTGATCGTATGTGGGATCTGGTTTTACTTCAGAAAACAGCACAACGTCTAAACCTCTGGCTTTCGCGCTTTCTATTACCTGCTCCGCCATACCAATTTTTACTAAGCCGTCATCAGTCACAAGAAGCAACTTTTTAAAACCAAGATCAGCAATCGCCTCCGTCAATTCATGGAGGCTGCCAGCACCAGAGAATAATGTCGGTTTAGGGAGTGGGAGTACATAGGCGGCGGCTTTCAAACCATTGGTATAACCGCGATAAAGCAGATGTTTTAACATAACAAGTCCTTTTGTTTTGAGCTTTTATTCTAGTTGCTTTTCTACTCAATTCGAGTGAGGAGTTCACAGAATTTTGTATTGATGTGTCTCAGTTTTTAACCCATCAAAACCAATTTTTATCTACTACTCTATAACTTAAGTACTAATGAATAAGGGCGAGCTATGGAATATAAGCTGTTTGTTTTGCTTGCTTTTTCAAGCTCTGCTTTCGGAAACTCGTTAGCGAGCTTCCCTAACAACTTTGAGCAACTAGTACTGGTAAAACAAAGTGTTATACCAGGAAGAAATGTCGTTTTGCCGCCAAGTACACCAACCTTCATTCAAGAAACAGTGAAAATGTACAACTGGACCAATCAAGGCAAAGGTACCAACTTGAATATTTACGTTCCTAGACACAAAGTCGAAGCCTATAAAAACCATGGTCCTTACTCCGACGGTCTAACCGCTGTCGCAATTTACGAAGAGGAGGACATTATTTTTGTCACCGAGCATCTGGCTGGTGAGGCACTTTATGGGAGTTATGATCGACGAGGCAATGACATATCAGATCGCCATCCATCATTAAGGGTCGAAGCTTGCTATCGATGTCATAACGGATATAAGGACATTTGCATAAACGGAACTTGTGCCGTTCCGATTATTGATGTGTTTAATGAGTAATTCATCACGTGGGAACTTCAATAAGAATAAAGATATTCCTATCGCATTTTGTTCTCGTCATTCTCATGATCGGCGGTTTGGGTTACTACAATTTTCATAACTCAATGGACACGATCGTAAAGACGACGATTACCTCTCGCGAACAAAGCGCAAGTGCACTTGTTCACCATGTGAGTGACGCGGTGCACGGGGGTAACTATGCCAACCTAATGCTGCCTAGCTTTAAAAACCAATTAAAAATGCATACTGATCTCCGTTATTTTTACGTCAATGGTTATTCCTCTGTAACTAATACTCCCATGTCTGTTACCTATAATCGCAACGCAGACGAAATCTGGCGGACTGACTACCCTCCCACGTTTGAGCAAGACTTGGAGCAACGCATTGCTAGATTAACCTCCGTTAAAAATGCTGGCTCAAAGTCCAGTATTAAAGTGAACTATCTGCTCGCGCGCCTTAATGACGCTCAAAACCAATTCCACCTCAGTCAGGAGTTGAAAAAGAACTACACGCTAGACCTAGCACCCTGTCGTATCGTTGGAGAAAGCCATCTCAGTTTCGACAAGAATATTCTCTACATAACTTTGCCATTAACAGGGAATAATCAAGGTAATATCGAACTGCTTTATGACATCGAATTGGTTAGTGACATACGTGATGCATTTTTGATGGACTCTATTCGCGAACTTGTTCTGGGCATGATGATTTCATATCCTCTCTTGTTCTTATTGTCTTACCATATTTCCTCTCCTATTAAGAACTTATCGACCTTTATGCGTCAGAACTTTGAGGCTATAAGCCTATTGCAAGTACCTAACATGAAGAGAAAAGACGAAATAGGCGATCTTGCTCGTGCATTTAGCCTTCTTGTAGATAAAGTAGTAAGAAAAAACAGAGAGTTAGATGAAATGGTTAAGCACGATCCTCTTACCGGCTTGTACAATCGGCGTTCACTTGAAGCCTCGTTCCGCTCTCTGTGCTATCAAGCTAATAAAACGTTTATCGCCTGTTTTTTTATCGATATAGACCACTTTAAAGAGTTTAATGACCATAGAGGGCATTTAGAGGGAGACAAAGCGCTTAAGCGCGTCGCCGACGCCTTGGAATCTTTTGCCGCTCAAAGCCATGGTTATGCATTGAGACTGGGTGGTGAAGAGTTCGTTGTATTAGCGCCAGTACATGATGCCAGAGAAGCGATCGCAAAAGGCAATCAGTTACGAGGAAGAATAAAGCAGCTCAAGATTATTCATCAAGATGAACCGGAACCTAAATATCTGACAGTCTCTATAGGAGTTAGCCTTTCTGAACGAACTCAAGCTGATGCGATCAACCCAAACGGGCTGCTAGATGAATCCGATGAGGCACTGTATGCTGCTAAAAATTTAGGGCGAGACCAAGTCGCATTGTATTCAAATGAAAACAGGGACAGCGCCTAAACACTCTCCCTGTTTTTGATTCATTCGCTTAGCACATTTAGTACGTTAATTCTGGATCGACACAATGGAAGATCTCTCCGCTTCCTCTGCCGTCTTCAAGCATGTCAAAAATCAAACGAGCAACTTCTTGACGATATACCAATCCGTGCACTTCTTTCGGCTCGACCAAAACACCGTTGCCTGTCACGTCACCATCTTTAAGACCACCTGGGCGAATAATGGTGTAGTCCAAATCACTAGTCTGTAACCATGCTTCTGCCAATGACTTCTCCCGGACGACACCGCCGAAGCCCGCTTTAGAGCGTTCAGAGAGATACTGCCAGCTGTCACCACAACCGAGAGACGTCACCAATACAAAACGTTTCAGTGAAGCGTGGCAAGCAGCGTCGATAAGATGGCGATGACCAAGATAATCCACCGGAATATCCGCACGAAAGCTGCCCATAGTACTGATGATGATGTCATCTTGATTAAGCTGCTCGACAACCGCATTCACCTCAGCCGCTACCGTTGCATCACACGTAAAGGTCGAGTGGCATATCGTCTTCAATTCCGGATTCTTATCTGGATTTCTTGCTACGCCAATCACTTGAGTACCCTTATCAGCAAAATACTGCGCAACTGCCAAACCAAGACCACTGCTCGCGCCCCATATAACGACTCTTTTCATAACTTACCTTTCACAATACACATGATAATGAGAATACTTTACATCACTATTTGTGTGGTTTTCAAAGGAAGTCAATCGAACAAGGAGAAATCTTTCGAAATCAATACGTAGTTCAAAGAAATGACCAAGAGTTCTGGGCTTCGGATGAATTTTACGTGCGACAAGCAGTATTATTCTCGGCATAACTATAACTAAGCCATGTGCACCCTTTTTAGGTATCAGTTCGCTGTCGCATTCCCCTAAAAAATCAAAATAAAATAAGCACAGGCGAGTAAAAACGTCGGTAATTACAATGAAGCATTCTTCCCACTCCATCTCGGGGTTTGAAGTCGATCTAAAACAAGCCCTGATCTGGGTAGCGCGTGCGTTAGATTACGTAGGCGTAGACGATACACACCATAGCCATCGAGTCGCCTATATTGCCTATCAATGTGCGATCACCTTAGGTTGGGACATCAAAAAAGCAGAGTTCTGTTACTTTGCTGGCATGATCCACGACTGCGGAGTTTCCGAGACCCGCGAGCACATGATGCTGCTTGAACAGCTTGTTCCTCAAGACGCCAAAGCGCACTGCATCCGTGGCTACCACACGCTTAAGCAATGTCGGTTGCTCACTCAATTCGCAACGCCAATTCTTTATCATCATACGCACTGGAAAGAACTCGAACAGATCGATCTTCCGACATTTGAAAAAGACGTAGCTGCACTGCTTTACCTTTCTGATCGTCTCGATTTTATGCGTGCGTATTACGTATCTAACTGCCATAGCGACCTTGTCACCTTGCATGAGGAACTGATTGCCGAGTGTGTAATGGCAAATGCGGGCACGCTGTTTAACCCAGACATGTGCGACGCGATGGTTCAATTGATCATGACAGATGCGTTTTGGTTTGCGATGGAGTCAGAGCATATCGAAACGATTGGACTTCAATTTGAGAATATAGACTGGCTGCAAAAACAACTAACCATAGAAGACATGAACAGCTTGGGTTTGTTCTTAGCTCGTATTGTTGATGCCAAGAGCCCTTTTACTTATCAACATTCACAAAAGGTCGCTGAACTGTCTCGTTACTTGGCGAAGAAAATGGGGTTGGATGAGCACGAACAAGAGATGATTTTTATTGCTGGACTCGTTCACGATATTGGTAAACTCAAAACTCCGGATGAGATCCTTCATAAGGAAGGACCGCTGGACAAACACGAATACACTCGAATTAAACGTCACACCGTGGACACAGAGTTAGCACTGCATAAAGTGTTTCCTAACGCCAAAATTGCTGAATGGGCTTCCAATCATCACGAGCGCTTAGACGGCTCAGGTTATCCATACCATAAAACAGGTGAAGCCTTGGACGTACCATCGCGCATTATTGCGGTCGCAGATGTCTTTCAAGCACTTTCTCAAGATCGTCCCTACCGTGGACGCATGACGCCACAAGAAATCGCCATCATCATGGATGAGCAGATCAAATCAGGTAAGCTCTGTGCTGATGTATATCGAGTTTTGTCATCACACATGCAAACGTGTTATGAGCTCTCCACTCAAGCTTAACGCCAAGCCGTAAACAAAATAAAACAAAGGGACACCAGATTGGCGTCCCTTTGTTATTTCAAACGTATTTCAACGCGACCACAATAATAAGGTCTAGTGAGCGATGTCCAGCTGGTTATCTTTGACACCGTTAATACGGAACCAACCTGCAATACTGAATCGCTCAGCGTTTGTCGGCAACACTTCGTGTGGGAATTGCTCAGATAGGAACACGAACAGACGACCAGAACGCGGTGGAATAGTCGCAATTTTGTTGTCATTCAAATCGTACACCACCAACTCACCTGCATCTTCTTCGCTCCACGACTCATTCATGTAGAACACCGTGGTTAGGCGGCGGTTTTCATTGCCCTTAAAGCAGTCGAGGTGTTTTTGGTAGAAGTCACCTTTCTCGTATTTCGCGAAGTGCGCTTCGTACTCAAACAAGCCTAGAAAGAAATGACGGTTTGCTTCCAAACGGATCTCTTCCATCTTGTCTAAGAAAGACGCCACTGGTGCACCCATGTCGCGTTTCAACCATTGGATCTTGTCACTGCGAATGGTTTCAATACGAGTCACGTCGTCGTTACGACCAATACGTGCTTTCTTCCAATCATCAGGAATACAGTCACGCAGCTCAGCCACTTCCTCTTGAGAAATAAAATCATCCCAGATGTAGTATCCGTGCGTCGATAACGCGTCGATCAGTTTGTTCATTCTATTTTGTTCACTCGTATAGGTTTGGGCGGTCTATATAAGAAATCCGTGCTACAACAACAAATTCCATTTTCTATCGACACGACAAATCCACACAGTTCACAGAATACAGACGTAAAAAAGCCGCTCTCAAGAGCGGCTCAGTTTGGTTCAGTTGCTACGTTTCAATTATCGAGTTTGAAGCGCAACAGAACGAGGTCGGATTGGACGAATTCGTTGAATCACTGGGCGTTGTTTTTTCTTTAGCTGGATATGACACATTTCCAACACTAGACCAAACGCCATCGCGAAATACACGTAACCTTTGTTGATGTGAATAGCAAAACCTTCTGCCATCAACAGACCACCTAGCAATACTAGGAACAGTAGAGCAAGTGTCTTAAAGCCCGGGTAACGCGTCACTAGATTGTTGATTTTCTCCGCCGTTAATACCATTACAATTGCTGACGAGATGATTGCCGCCACCATAATAGGTACCTCGCTCGTTAAACCAACTGCGGTGATCACCGAGTCCATTGAGAACACAGCGTCAACTGCAACGATCTGCAATAGAACCACGGCAAGACCAGTACGAACATGAGTCGAGTGACCGTGTTCTGTATGCGTTAACCAACTCCACAACTCTTTCAAGCTTTTCGCCAACAGGAACGCACCACCTGCAATCATAATCAAATCACGACCAGTAAATGCGTAGTCGCTAAAGCTGATTAACGGCTGAGTAAGCTGCATGATCCAAGAGATCGAGAACACCAAAACAATGCGAGCCATAACGGCAAGACCGATACCTAGGTTTCGGGCAAGTTTACGCTGGTGTTGTGGTAATCGTTCACACAGAACGGAGATGAATACGACGTTATCAACGCCTAAGACAACTTCAAGAGCAAACAAGGTAGCGAAGATAGCCCACGCTTCTGGTTGCATGAAAAGTTCTAACATGAGTACGCCTCCGATGATTGGAAGCCATACAGTGAATTGTTCAGTCGACTAAAGGGGTCGTCCATTAAGTTTATTTAAACCTCTGTTACTTAGGAAAGTTGAGTAAATCACCTCTCCTATTTGTTCGCAATCCCCTATTTTGTCAGGCTTATGTCAACCATCTTTCGTCCTCTAAGGGTTATTGCCACTACTCACCCCCATAAAGTGCCCAGTTGAGCCAAATCTTTATGTAGAACACGAAAAGAAACACCTCTTTTTGCGTGCTTCAACAATCGTAAAAAAATGTTTCACAATAATATTTTGATATACTGAGAAAAATCACACTAGTTAGTCTTACGAATGGATTACATAACACTCTCACGCATTAGCCTTAAACACCTCACCGTATTGCACATGTTGCTCACAACACACAGTGTGACTCAAGCAGCAGAACAGCTTTGCGTGACCCCTTCTAGCGTGAGTAAAACGCTAAGCCAATTGCGCGACATTCTTAAAGATGACCTTTTTTACCGCGATGGTACTCGCTTAGTTCCAACGCCGTTTGCTCTAAACATCGGTCCTTCGGTACACGGCATTCTTTCCAGTATGAACGGTTTGCTTTATCAAGGCTCATTCAATCCTGCGTATTACGAAGGTCGCTTCTCTTTGGCGATGCGTGAAAGTACCTTTGAAATTTTCGCACCAATGCTACAAAACCTATCTCAACAAATGGGCAGTCGAGCACAATTGAACGTCTACGCGAAAGAGCAGATGAGTTTTGATTCTTTAATCCGTGGACAAGTGGACTTTATGATTCTGCCGCACGATATCAGCCAACCACCTACGCATAATAAAGACTTGGTTTGGCAAACGATTTTGGAAGATGAGATGATCTGTTTGATGGGCAGTAACAACCCATTGTCAAAAGAAGCTCTCTCGGTAGAAAACTACTTGTGTGCTAGGCACATTGGCATTCACGATAAAGACTTATCTCAACCTTACTTTGAGCAGAACTTAACTCAGCGCTACGCCAAACGCAGTATCGCGATGCACGTGGCGGACTTTGGGTCCGCAGCTGTGATGTGTCACCACTCAGATTATCTGTTCACTTGTTCAAAGCTTTGGGCACAAATGGCACTACAAGCGAAAGGATTAGTAGAAAGACCATTGCCGTTCGAATATGGACAAGTGGCGTATAGCTTGGTGTGGAACAAAGCGAGCCTCAACGATCCCGCTTTAAGATGGCTACAACAACAAGTGCTTAAGGCTTGTGAAACCTTGGGAGGATGCAGCAAACCAAGAGTGAATAAACTCTAAAGTTATCCCCGCTGCATTACACGTAGACCGATGGCATGGTCATTGGTTTGCTAACGAATTGGCTCAATTGAGCGTGGAAGCGCTCCATTTCATCCTGAGAGCATTTCTCCCAGCCAAGGGCTTCGCCTGTTACACCATGATGCTGAAACGCGTTCAAACGAATGTTGACTGATTCAGGTAACGCTTGCAGATAGTGCCCAACTGTTGCGACTTCCGTATCGAGATCGCTCTTACCTGGAATATGCAGTAAACGCACTTCATACAACTTGCTTGCTTCGGCTAAATACTGAATTGCTTGAAATACACGGTGATTATCCCGCCCTACTAACCAGTGATGCGTTTCACTTTGCCACGATTTTAGGTCGATCATCGCCCCATCCATATACGGTAGGACTTTTTCCCAACCTGCGGTAGATAAAGAGCCATTGCTATCAATGAAGCAAGTAAGATGTTGCAATTCAGGGTCCTGTTTAATCCCTCTAAACAGCGCAATAATGAAAGGAAGCTGTAAGGTAGATTCCCCACCGGATACCGTCACACCGCTAATAAAAAAGCGCTGTTTTCGTATCAAATCGAGCATTGCTTCCACAGAGTAGTCAGTAATTTTTGGATTAGATTGGTGCTGACATATCTCTATACAACGGTCGCAGTGGGTGCACTCCTCTTTAAGCCAAACAACGTTGTTGCTTTTGTCGAACTTCAGTGCGCCAACAGGACACTCGCTCACACAATCACCACAATGGTTGCAGTGATTGATTGTGTGCGGATTGTGGCAGTTGATGCACTGATAGTTACAACCCTGTAGAAAGATGACTAGACGGTTTCCAGGTCCATCAACACAAGAGAACGGAAGGATACGAGTTACCTTAGCCAAGAGGTGTTCCGATCGTCTAGCCATCTTATTCTTATCCGTCACCAATTACTTAGCGTAAATCGGTGACATTTCATGACTCACCACACGTGGAGAACGCTCCAAAATACCAGTGTTCTTCGCCGCTTCTGCGCCTAGGAATGTAGTATTAGTACGTGAACCTTCTGCATCGTATTTCGCGATATCAGACAGCTTCACCATGTAACCCGTCACGCGAACCAAGTCGTTCGATGCTACGTTTGCCGTAAACTCGCGGTAACCAGCATTCAATGCGCCTTTACATAGGTTGAACATCGCTTCTGGGTTCGATTTCACGGTTTCGTCGATAGTCAGAATGTCACTGATGCCAGAACGGTAGTATTGGTGATGACCTGCCGTCGCTTGCACGTAAGACACTGGATCTGGTTCGTTGCCGTAAGGAATGCGCACACCCGGCGTCACGTCCAAATCTAAGCTGATGCCACCTTGCGCGTGCAGTAGCGCTTTGCCTTCCAAACCAAATTTCACTGATGTGCTTTCTACCAATTCAGCCAATTTCGCAGAGATCTTATGGCCTAGCTCATTTGCCGCTGTGTCTTGACCATAACGGCTCGCATTGCCCTCTTTCTCTAGCAATACGTTTACCGCTTCTGCCATGCCATAAATGCCATACATTGGCGCAAAACGAGACTCTTCGATCAGACCTTCTTGCGTTAGAAAGCCTTTAAAGAATTCAGATTTCTCATGCAAATGTGAAGCTCGAGCATCCATCAACTCAACCATCAAACCGTGGTATTCTGGCAGAACGTTGTTGAAGAAATCTTTACAGTTATCTGCACGATTCGCCGCTTCTTTTAGATTCATACGCACTAACGTGTTTGAACCACCAGCCAATGGCAGAGAGTTGTAGCAACTCACGATACCAAAGCGACCACCTTCGTACGCGCTCACATGCATTGGGTAGTTTGCGATGTGCGGCTTGCTGCACTCACAAATGTTTTGTGTTGCTTGTTTTAACAGGTCGTCTGGTGTAACTGCTTTGTCGTACATGAACGTTAAGTTTGGCGCGATCTGTTTTAGCTCTGCGTCAACTTTCAAAATCGTACGACAAATGATGTTGTCCGTAGGACCAATATTCACGTGCATGAACGCGTCTGGCAATGTGCGATCAAGCATGACCCAGAAGTGTTTCAGTTTTTTGTATATTTGCTCGTCAGTTAGGTCACCCACGTAAGGCATTAGCACGTCATCAAGTTGACCAAGGTAAACGGGAATGTTGGTTACCGAAGGCACGTGATGATAAATGATGGTCAACATGTTGATCGCATCATCAAAATCTTCTGCTGGAGCTAACTCCAAGTATTCAGAACCTTGAGAAAGAAATTTTGCGTAATCTGGCAAAACATAGCGCGGCTTAAATGGCGCGTGACCTTCAAACATGTCACATATGACGCCTTGCTGCATCGCTTGGCTTACCTCGTCAGAGACGGTCATATATGGAATTGTGGCTTCGGCTTCCAAAGCAAGAAAGTTTGATTTCTGTTTTGGAGATAAGTTGCTATCGGTCGCGATAGCAAGGAAACGCTGCTGAAGATCAGAAAGGCTTTGAGTCATCTAAGATGTTCCTGGAGAAAATACAACGAATACGTCCTTTCAAATCGTCTGCTCACTTTTGAGCATTGGTTGAAAGGACGCGTTGAATTCTACGCCTTGAGAGTCTTTGCCACTAATGAAAAAAACCAAAAAGTTGATTTCCATTTTGGAAATAAGATTTTGCTAATTTAGCCTAAGTTTTAATAACTTAGCGAAATAATTATCAATTCAGCTACGATGCGCAGTCGACAACATAACGCCCGCGCTAATGAATACACCGCCCGTTAAACGATTGAATAACTTCGCTCGTCCTTTCGCAAATAACCAATCCGATGTTTTCACTCCCAGCAAACCATAGAAGGTCAGCCAGCTCAGTTCAAACACCACAAAGGTACTAGCAAAGACAATATATTGAGTGAATAACGATGCAGATGGGTCAATAAATTGAGGAAACAGCGCGGTAAAGAACACAATGGCTTTCGGGTTACTCGAACCCACAATAAAACCACTGGTAAATGCGCTTAAATAATTCGAAGAAGATTGCTCCGGTTGCGCTTGTGAGAAATCCGTTTGTTTAGAGCGTAATGCTTGAATACCAAGCCAAATAAGATACGCAGCACCACACCATTTAATGATGTTAAACACCAGTTCTGAAGAGGCGATAACGACGCCAAGCCCAGTAAAAGATAAGGTAAGAATTATGGTAATTGCCGTCAGACTACCAAGGGCGGTCGCAAAGGCATGGCGAAATCCATTACTGACGCCCTTACTCAAACAAAGCAGCGAGCTAGGACCAGGAGAGGCAGTCAGAACAAGTATCGCAAGGGTGTAGTAGATCCAAGTATCGAGTTGCATTGGCGCTCCTTTCCAATGTGTTGATGGGGGTACAGATCGTGTAGCCTACTTGCCTTTCTCGACGTTTCTATCCATGAAACGTAACGCGGAAAGACACCACATAGCTTTTATGAAAGCTGAACGACGATAACTGAACAGGCTCAAAACCAACCTAGCTTTTAATAAAGCCTATGAGTAAGCAAGCTAAGTAGAAAAACTCAGTTTGCCTCGCTTCTAGTCCACTTTGAGCTGTTTAGTTATGCAATCAACATACTGGTAATATGCAACCGTGTAAAGCGATTCGTTACTCGACAGATATTGTGAATAACCCACCTTAATTGCGCTTAATCGTAGAAAGGTTTTGGATCCACTTCTAGCGATGATGGCGCTACTGCTTTCTCAACCGAATGTGAGCTGTTTTTTAAATCTACCATAGCAACATCGATGTAACGCTTATACTTACGTGAGTAGAAACACTTCACGATGGGTTTAAGTGGCTGAGAATCGTTGGATGTCCACACAATGCCAACTCGACCATCACTCAATTGTACTATCGAGCCCACAGGGTACACACCTATGCAGTTGATGAACTTGTACACCAAGTCGGGATCAAGGTGGAAGGGCGTCAAACTCAATAAGATTTTAAACGCTTCTGCCGAGCTCATGCCCTTTTTGTAGACGCGATCCGCCGTCAATGCATCATAGATATCAACGATACAGCTCATGCGCCCATGCATCGGAATTTGCTCACCTGATAAGCCCAGTGGGTAACCAGTACCATCAAGTTTCTCGTGGTGCATCAAGCACACATCACGACTCACGCTACTCAATCCTTTAACGCCAACAATGATCTCACCTGCAAACACTTGGTGGAGTTTCATGTGTTCAAATTCTTCCGGTGTTAAGCGAGCAGGTTTATGCAAGATCTCATCATCAACTTTGATTTTACCAACATCATGAATGATGCCGCCGATCGCAAGTTGTTTCAGCGTCTCTTTGTCTAGCCCTAAATGCTTACCGAAAGAAACCAACAAACAAGCGACATTCACTGAGTGCTCCAAAAGGTAACTGTCTTTTTGGCGCAGCGCTGATACACATTGGAGTGCATCAGAATCGATGAATACGCTGTCAATCATGTCATCGGCCCACGATTCAATCTCGTTGACCTCAATGATTTTTCCTTCAAAGGTTTGGTTCAGCAGCTTTTGCGCTAAACACTTCGCTTCCGCAATCAGTTTTTTGGCACGCTTGTGCTGCGCCTCGCGGGAACGGAACGCTCGCTGGATTTGAGGAGTGGTCGTGATTTCAGAAGCTGACAACGTAATGTCATGCTCTTCCTCAACAGGCTTAAAGACGCACTGCTGCGCTGAGAGTTTCTGATCGACCCAAACGTACTTTACGCCGCTCGCATGCAGTTTTTTGATGCCCTGCTCCGTAGAGACACGACCAGCATTCGCGAGGTTGACACGTTTGTTCTGTTCAATCGCAGTAACGAACATACCGATACTGACGTCTGCGATCGCTATTTTTATTGAGTCTTCTGGTTTGTACTGCATACGCGCAACTTGTTAACACTTATTATTTAGCAAACGCATTATAAGAGATCTGACCATTCACTGTTATAAGAATTCACTATCATTTAGAATTAATGAGCTTTTGGTCAATATATGAGACAACATCGCCACAATAAACCACTTTTATTTTATGGACTTAGGTCAAGATTTCATCACAGATGCTGACAATTTCGATAATTTGGGTGCTGAATCAATAACTTCTCAATACAAATGGTATTTACTGTTGACTAAGTTTTATAAATACCGATTATTAGTCGCATTACTCTAATAATTATTCTACTTACACATAAACACCGTAAGCTCATTAACATAACAGACTGTCAATCTGGACCGACTTCTTTCGTTTGCAGTGTAAAAGGACAAACTTCAAAAATATGTCATTTGCGTGTAGCTCGACTTATATACTTATCTCCAAGACGGCTTGGGTTATGGGGGAAGTATCTTGACCAACAAGGTTGATCAAACTATTTCAGAACACGATCGTGATTTTTTACAGATCGTTGAACAACGCTTCATTCATATCTTCGATGTGTTTAATGAAGGACTCTTCTACATGGATGAGTTCGGCAGCATGGTTTTTTACAACCAGCGTTTTTATGAGCAGTTCGGCATCAACGCTGGGCGTATCAACCTCGATAGATGGTTAGAGTTGGTGCACCCGTTAGATCGAGAACGCTTATCTAAACGTGTCGATGAACACATCACGACCGACAACACTCGCGTCACGACCACCTACCGCCTTCGTAAACCCAACGGACAATATGTTTGGATCGAAGGCGTTGCAATGACCAAAGAAACCGAACTGGGTCATTATATGGTTGGCAGCCATCGCGATATTTCTGAACGTAAGTTGATGGAGAGTTACATTCATCAAGTCGCTTTCCATGACAACGCATCCGGTATGGCCAACCGCGCTCACTTACTGCTTAACATCAGTGAATGCGTAAAATCCAACGGTGCTCATGCGTCGATTTTTTACATCCAGATCGAAGAGATCAAGTCGTACCTAAACCAATACGGTAGCGAGCTTGTTGATGGTTTAGTAGAAAAGCTATTGCAAACGCTTAGTCACTTACCTTCACCAAACTGCACGGTTTATCGTGTTCACGATGACGACTTCGCGATTTTGGTACTTGACGACGTGCCGCTCGAACAGTTGCAAGAATACGCTCAGACCATCAAGCAAAATTATCACGATGCCGTTGTCGAACAAGGGCAATATCTTGGCAGTAACATCAGTATCGGTTTATACCCTTCCATCGATCCGGAACACTCTGCTGAAGAAATTTTGCGTAAAGCCGCACGCACTTGCCAATACGCCAATGAGAAGAACAAAGATCGTATTGCCGTATACAGCCAGAAAACGCAGTATGCAGTAGATCGCTATTTCTTTATTGAGCAAGGCTTAAAAAACGCACTTGAAGAGCGAACACTGAGTGTAAAATTCCAACCAATCGTCAGTGCATCCGATCTGCAAGTCGTGAGTTTCGAGTCTTTGGTACGTTGGCGCAGTAAAGAGTTCGGTGAGATCTATCCAGACGAGTTCATTCCCGTCGCAGAAAACAAAGGCTTGATCGTTGAGCTTGGCTATCAAGTATTCGAGAAAGCGTGTCAGTTCATAAAGAGCTATCGTGAGCGCTATCAAAACCAAGTAAGGGTGAACGTAAACGTATCAGTATTACAGCTTCTCAATAGCGAATTTCCAAACAAAATTAAAGCAATGGCTGACGAAGTAGGAGTCGAGCCACAAGCAATTGTTTTGGAGCTTACTGAAACCTTTATATTGGACAATAACCAGGCAGCTATTGCTCCTTTGAACACCTTGAGTGAGTTGGGCTTCGCTCTCTCTTTGGATGACTTCGGTGCTGGTTACAGCTCATTAAACTGCTTCTTCGATCTGCCAATGACACAGATTAAGATTGATAAGTCGATGGCTTGGAAGACATTAACCAACCGCTCCTCTCATGAGTACCTGAAGTTCTTGATCACTATGTGTCGCGAACAAAATATAGAAGTGGTTATCGAAGGGATTGAAGACGCAAAAATGCGCGACTTCTTTACCAGTATGGGCGTGGACTACCTACAAGGCTATTGGTTCTCGAAACCGCTTTCAGTGGCGAGCGCAAGCCGATATACCTTAAGTCAATAAAGGCGCTCACTAAGAATCGGTCCTCATCATTGAACTTCCCTGAGCTGGAGACACTCCAGCTCAGGCTTTTCATTTTGTTTGCGATTTATCTCAAGCGATCAAACACAACATTTTGATCTAAGTGCTCATGATATTCGGTGTAGTCTAATCCCATATCAAAGATATATTTAGTCACCAAATTTCTGACACATTCGACCAATTGTTCCGCTTGCCATGGCTTTTCAAAGTAACGGTCAATACCTGCCGAGTTAATCGCATTAATCGTATCCGTATGGGTTGCTTGTCCTGTCAGCAGTACTTTTCGCGTATGGAGAAAACGACTGTCTTTGGAAATTTCCGTTAGCAGCTCTACACCTGTTTTCCCTGGCATGACGTGATCTGAAATAATGAGAGCAATCATCTCACCTTCCGCATCCAATTCGTCCATCAGCTCAAGAACTTCATCGGCAGACTCGCAATCTTCAATGTTGAGCCATTGGCTTAACGACTGTAAGTCTTGCAGAACCGCGCTTAACACCTCTCGCTGGTCATCAACGCAAATTAAATTAAGCTTGTCCATGTTCATCCTCTACCGGTAATTTAATTCTAAATATGGTTTTCTCACTGTCGCTTTTCACCGCAATTGAGCCGTTATAGCCAGCCACAATACGTTTCACTATCGACAGCCCCAACCCTAAGCCAAACGACAACCCACCTTTTTTCGTGGTGAAGTTTGGTCGAAAAATCTTTCTGCGCGTCGCTTCATCAATCTCTGGACCATTATTCGCAATGGTCACAAGTATCTTGCTTTTACTCACACGAGTTTGGATCTCAATCGCAGGTGATTCTGTCTCTCTCATCGCATCACATGCGTTCTTTAGGATGTTGACCCAGATCTGCACCAATTCCGTTTGTGAACCAACAAACAAAGGCAAGTCAGCAGGACTAAAGCGCACGCTTACGCGTCGTAAATCGCTTTGTAACAAAGCAAGCGCTTGGTTTATCGAGTCATTGACTCTAAGCCCTTCTTCTTTATCGATGTCAGTGCGACCAAGCTGTTTCACCGATTTCACGATGCCAACAGTGTGCTTGGAGGCAATGCGTAAGTCGTGTAAATCACGCCCCATTTGCCAGTAACGAATGGCTTCTTCTGGTCGCTTTAACCAATGTTCATTTAGGTAATCAGTCGGCACTGCACGGGCGAGTTCACGAGCCAATTCTTTGGGTAAACCGTAATATTTTTCGAAATGGCGTCCCCGCTTTCTTGCCTCACTGGAAGAAACTTTTTGCCCTTGCATCAAACCAAAATCAAAGAACTGACTTGCTTCCGGATGAACTTCTTCAAGTAATTCCATGATCACGGATTCCAAACGCTCCGACTTACTACTCACCACCCCAATGGCATTATTAAGCTCATGCGCAATGCCTGCAGCAAGTTGACCTAACGTCGTCATTTGCTCTGCGGTGTGCAGCTTTTGCAGTGCTTTCTCTTTGGCTAAGGCTTCTTGCATCGCTCGACGTTGACGGCGCGACAGCTCATTGACCATGACAGGCATAAACTGCGCCGTTAATGGTCCGTATTTGCCCGCTTCCACAGCCGGAGTATTGCGCTCTATCCACGCTAGCTCAACATCCGTTTGCGCTATCACCGTTGACGACGCGGTCCACGTTCCTGAAAAGAAACTGTGCACACCGATAAATGCCCCTTTCGATGCAGAAAAAACTTCGGTTTGCTTTTTACCGTCTTCGGAAAAGTAGCCAGCAAGCTCGCCTGATAACACGTAATAGAGTCGCTCGTTGTAACCGTCTTGTTCAATCAATACCGAACCTGCCGCTACGGTAATGCGACGCTCGATATGATTGAAGTAACGCTCGACCAGCGTATCTAATTTACTTTCGTACATGGCTTAACCAATGTGTCCAACCGTGTGAAGAATCCACACCATCAAGAAGCTCAACAACACACCAACCACACCGAGCACAACGCCGACACGAGCCATTTGATTGCTTTGTACATGCCCAGTTGCATGAGCCAATGCGTTTGGTGGTGTACTGATTGGGAGAGACATTCCTAATGACGCTGCGAAAGTCACTACTAGAATCAATGTCACTTCACCACCCAACGGAGTCAAGGACGCCATAGATGTACCAAGCGCAGCCATAATAGGCATCAGCAAGTTAGCCGTCGCCGTGTGGGACATAAAGTTCGCCATCACCAAACATAAGAACGCCGCACCAAACAACACAACATAAGGTGAGAATTCATCAAACGGAATACTATGCACTACCAGCTTAGCTAGACCCGTTTTATCCAGAGCAAGCCCAAGCGCAATACCACCAGACACGAGCCAAAGCACATCCCAAGAGATTTTTTTCAAGTCTTCTTTGTTGATGATGCCAGTTAGCGAGAATACCGCGACAGGAATTAAAGCGACGGTGTACGAGTTCATGCCATGAGCAGAACCCATCAACCAAAGTAAAATGGTGCCTGCAAAGGTGATATAAACAATCATCGCTTTCGGTGTTTTTAGGAATTTGCTCTTAATATTGAGGTCAATCGTGGTTTGTTCCGCTTTATACATAAAGCCGATTAAGAACCAAGCAAGAGCCATCATCACAACCACAAAAGGAACACCGAAGACCATCCACTCACCGAAGGTAATTAAGTTATCACCAACGAGATACTTCAAGGCAATCGCATTTGGAGGCGTACCAATTGGCGTGCCGATGCCACCAATGTTTGCAGCAACAGGAATACACAAAGCAAACGCGATACGCCCAGGGTCTTTGGGACCAAACACCGCAATCACTGGCGTTAGAATCGACAACATCATTGCGGTTGTCGCGGTGTTCGACATAAACATCGAAAAAATCGCCGTGATCAGCATTAAACCTAACATCACGTATTTAGGATTTTGCCCAAAAGGCTTGAGTAGCACACGCGCCAAGTTCACATCCAAGCGATATTTAGTTGCGGCCATCGCAAGAAAGAAACCGCCCAAAAACAGCATAATGATTGGGCTAGCAAAGGTCGCCATGATGTCGTTGTATTGCAATAGCTCGCCAAAATGAGGCTGCCCTTCATCAAACCTAAAGAAAATGATGCTCTTGTTGGATACGAGCAACAGCTCAAGCACGATGATCACCACCGACGTGGCATAAATTGGGATCGGTTCAAATACCCAGCAAAGCGCTGCAAGCAAGAAGATTGCAATCACTCGTTGCTGAATAATGGTGATTCCTTCGAATGGAAAGGCTGACAATGGCATCAGCAAAACGAGCAAAGGGATCACCGTTGGGATGATGTATTTGAGATAAGGGCGCATAGTACTACTTCTCTTCCTGAGATGGTTTACCGTGAGATAACAAGCGTAAGAAGCTGTTTTTATTGGCTTCCTTTCGCCACTCCGAGAAGAAATTATGCGCGCCCTTTAGAGGAGGGTTTCTGGTGTTAGATCAATGAACTCTTATTCACGACGGAAAACATGCGGTATCTGTGTTCAAGCTCACTAATTGAGCGAAATATATTTATCGATCACACAGCGCTTCCATCATACGCTCGCTCCATAACATAGTTCGTCAGTATCGCTCCACGCACCTCAACTTGTTGTTCCTTAAGCACAGAGAATCCCATGTGCTCAAAGAACGGACGAGCGGTAATACTCACCTCCGAATAGAGCCGTGTCAGCCCTTTTTCTTTAGCTTGCTTGAATACATGCGCCATTAGTGCGCGTCCAACCCCCTGCCCTTGATATGCGTGATGACAGAAAAAGTGGTCAACAAGCCCGCTTGATTGAACATCGCTATAGCCCACAATGACCCTATCTAACTCTGCGACAAAGGGTTGAATGTCCGTCATTTTCTGCAGCCAAATTTCTGAATCAAACTCGTCTGGCGCCCACGCTTTCAGTTGCTGTTCGTTGTAGTCTCGACGGTTGACATTACGTACCGTGTTATAGAAAAGTGCCCAGAGTATTGGTGCATCTTGCTCACGAAAATCACGAATAACAATCATAGTTTTTCTATTAAATCGAACTGCATTAATTGGCCTCGCACACCTGGCTCACCTACTGGGTACCAACCATGCTTGAGGTAGAAACGTTCTCCCGCATCATTACCCGGAATATAACGCAATCTTGCATATACGCAGCCCTCTTCAACAAAGCGTTTGAATAGGAAATCTTGCAATTGCTTACCCAGCCCTTGATGACGAAACTCCGGCAGCAAATAAAACAGGTTGATGTATCCGAATCTATGACCCTCTTCATCGACTACCGGATACCGACACTCTAATTGCCCGATAATTTGGTCATCTTTGATCACATGAAAAAAACCCGCTTCGGGATCTTCCACTATCGACTTGAACCACAAGGTGATTTCTTGAGTATCGAACCCATTTTGATGACCAAAACTCACCTCATACGCGTCTTGTCGAAATGCAATGCACAAATCCAAATGACGAGATAAATCGACGGGAACAAATTCCATTTAAGCCTTTCCTTTTCTTGCTTAACTTGCCTATATAGACATTAGTTATTTTATATAACCATAAATTCAAGAATTTTATAATTCAACCGTCGGTCATTTGAAATCATGCTTTTATAGGAGAAGTTATTATGCATGCATCATCTATTACCCAAAAACCGACTCAATTTGGCTACTACCTAGGCGTATTTGGTGTTGCCTTGGTTCTTATCTGGCTAGGTATTTATAAGTTCACCCCTACAGAAGCCAAGCTAATTGAACCTTTGGTGCTTAATCACCCAGCAATGTCTTGGCTGTACAGCATCATCTCAGTTCAAGCAGTTTCTAATATCATTGGTCTGACAGAAATCATTGTCGCACTTGGATTGATCATCGGTTTGAAAAAACCAACCGTTGCCTACTGGTCTGGTATTGCGGCTAGTGTCATCTTTCTTGCTACACTGAGCTTCTTAGTTACGACACCAAACACATGGAAAGTTTCCGACGGTGTTCTAATCGCGAACTTTTTCCTAGTGAAAGATATTTTGTTCCTAGCAATTTCAATCAGTGTGATTGAGAAGAATAAACCGAGCTCGTTTACAAAGGCAGCCGCTTAAGTAACAGGCACTTTTAAAGTGAATGAAGAGGAGCGCCATTTGATAGTGGCGCTTTTAATCAGGCGTAATACAACGCAGTGTTTTTCCATGTCAGCTCCCTTTTTAATCCTTTAAAATCGAACTTGTTAAAGTGCAAATAAAAGTACGCTTTGAAGTCCTTGAAGTTCCCAACTTAAATATCATCTATAAGAATCATACCTCCCCTATCACGCTGATTTAAATAAACATTTAATCTCGGCTCATACATAACTACTGATAAATAGTTACTTCGCTTCGAAAATTTTCATTGGGCAGCTTTTCTGTGATTGGTGCGTCTGAAATTTAGCTTGTAATCGAATACACTCCATATGCACCCCGTGCAATAAAAAAGGAATTATATGAAAACGCTTATTTACGACACGCTTGTCAACCTTGCTAACCAAGAACCTGAACACCACGCAAAGATCCGCCAAAACTTGTATGAGCAACTCGATCTGCCATTTGATAAGCAACTTGCATTGTATGCATGCGCTCTTGGCCCAGCGAGTTCAGGGAAACTGGAAAGCCGTGAAGGAATAGACAATGCAGTAGACAGCGCGATTAGACTGTTAACGACTCCTGAGCGTTAATTTGCTTTTTGTTCTGTGACGGCCCTACTCCCCTAAGGGCCGTTTTTCTTTCCGAGATTTAATCAGAAGTCGTGAGTCGCTGGACTTGTTCTGAGTGTGAGAAGTCGATGCAATAAGCGAGCTCTACCGTCCCTCCTCTTTTCGCTTGATACTGTTCTACCGCTTTACGGTCAATGAGTTCATGAATACCTGCAAACACTTCTATCGATAGATCTGAAAACTCTACGTACCCCTGCATTGCCACTTTCGCGTCTTTTGCCACTTCTGTTTTTGGATAAAACGTGGCGATGCACGAAGCAAGAGCAAAGTTCGTCAACAACTGCTCGTTACTGTGATTTTCAAGCGGACTTGCTCCTACCAATAAACTGTAAAACCAACCGACACACCCTAACCAGACGCTATTTTTCAATGTCTTCATCCTTGAGTCTCATCCAAAAAGTTTAAACTTTAAGCTAGATGCAACCTAGCGCACCTTTACGTCTCATTGCACCCAGCATTTGGAATTTGCGACACATTCGAGGAAAGTGATTGTTCATTGGGAGTGAGGACGTCATATGTAATCAAGCCAGCAACGACCTTGCTGGCTTAAGGTTAACGTTTAAGGAATTCGTTCAAGGAGAATGAGTTGAAACCCTATTCAAGAGCGAGCGTGACACCATCTGTTGTTGATGCCATCTTTGTGGTCACTTGGTAGTTTTTATCTTTAACACTAGAGAGCATGTACCAAGTAGATTGCGCTTTTTCTGGTGTAAAGGTTACACGCATAAAGCCACGCTGTTTAATGTCTGTCCATTGCAACTCAGAAACCAAATGCGGCAATGTGTACTCCATTTGTGCGATGGCAACGGGCTCTAACGCTAAGTATTCTTCTAAGCCCGGAGAGCTAACTGAACTTGTCGCAAACTCGACACCAACAGGGTTATTAGATACATCCTTTAACTCACTGGTCCATGCATTGTGCGTATCACCAGCTAAGCAAACAAAATGACCTTCACTCGCTTTTGCAATCTCATACACTCGCTCTCGCTCAACATAGTACCCATCCCAAGCATCGAGGTTATATGGCAGCTTAATCGTATCTGAGCTTGGATCAGCGAGGTAATTTGAAATCGCACTGTTCACCGCGAGAAGAGCATCCATTTTCTGCTCGTCTGTGGCATTGAATAACTGAAACATTGCTAACATAACCGAGCTCGGAAGCTCCATACGCGACATAAGAACTTGCTGCCCAAGAACATTCCATTTGGCGTCTTGGCTGTTAAACGCATTCATCAACCAAGCCAGTTGCTCAGTACCAAGTAACTCCCTATCAGCACTGCGTGATTGCGCTACGAGTCCACCAATCGCATCCATTGTCGGTGCACTAAGCGAAAAGTAGTCCAACGGCTGATCTCGCCCAACTAAGCGAGTATCGAGCATCATTAGGTTGATCAAATCACCAAACGAGAACTGACGATAAATCAACATATTCGAAAAGGTATTCTCGCGAACAGGCAACCACTCAGTCCATGCTGCGGCAGCGGCGGCGCGTCTGTCGACAAAACTGCCTTCATTATCTTGATGGTTTTCTGCACCATTTTTCCATGCGTCATTTGCAAGCTCATGGTCATCCCAAACCGCAATCATTGGCAATGCAGCATGCAAAGCTTGGAGATCTTGATCTTGACGGTATTGAGCATAGCGCTTTCGATAGTCATCTAAAGTAATGCATTCGGTACCTTTACTTGGCTCACGCCCCAACCTAGCTGCATCTTCACTAGCATAACCACCAGCACCATATTCGTAGATGTAATCACCAAGGTGCAAAACTACATCGAACGACTCTGTTTGATGCTGTTTGAGAATCTCCTTATAAACGTTGAAATAACCCGCGGGATAATTTGCGCAAGACACGACAGCCATGGATGCTTTATCTACGCTGCCTTCAGGTAGAGTTTGTGTCATCCCAACGATGCTAGTGGTCTCGCCCACCATGAAGCGGTAGTAATACTGAGTACTCGGGTTGAGGTTTTGCACATCCACCTTAACCGTAAAGTCTCGACTAGTGTCCGTGGCGAAAGTACCGCTTTGCTCAATGGTTGAAAAATCTTCTGCTCTTGAGACCTGCCATGTTACATCCACGTAACTGGCGGCGGTGGTCACTCGAGTCCAGATAATCACTTGAGTTTGGGTCGGGTCGCCGCTGGCCACACCGTATTCGAATGATCCCGTGGGAGTCGCATCGCTATCATCGCTACCACAGGCGGTAAGTGTTGTTGCAACAGCTCCTGAAGAGACGGCTTTTATGAAATCTCGACGAGACAATGACATAGTAACTTCCTTTGTTATTGTGTTTTATTAACGCGCTCGTTCCTGCACGATTTAACCAGTCAATAGACGCATTATGCTTCTTTGGCTAATTACTCTAAAAAACATTAAGTTAGAAGGTAGTTATGACAATTGCATTTCTTGATGTTACATTTTTGTTAATTTAAGTGTAAATACTCTATATTCATCACACTTCCAACAAATCATGAAGGTATTTATAAATCTGATAGGTAAAACAAAAAAAGCGACCTTTTGACAGGTCGCTTTTGTGTTTGGGGATCGTTCCTTGGGTGTTAGAGCCTCAAATTCAGCACATCTTGCTCGGCAGTTTCTACTTTTAGTTTGCTTCGAGATTCAATGTACTCAATCTGCTTTGAGTCTAACGAATAAGGCATAACTACACGTAATTCATGGATCCCTTCATGTTTTGCTAGCTTCACCAACATCACTAGATTGGATTCATCACTCTGACGTGAAGACATCGATTTTAAGGCAGCATCCCAAAGGCGATCCTCTGGTAAGCTCAACTCCGCGATGTTCTGTTTCCACATCAAGCCAAAAATGGGAGCGATGGTGGCGAATGCCTCCAAGAAGGTCCACTTCTTACTTCCCGTTGCCCCTAGGAAGCTTGTGTAGTCGAATTCAATGCATGTCTTTCCTTGTTGCTCCATCCTATGCCTCGACACTCTGAAATGAGATATACAAAATATCGTTCAATTACTTTGATATAGCAATAGGATATAAAACAATGGTCTTTTATGCCCTAATTTAACCTCAAAAGGAAATATTAAAACCAGCTTTGTAACAAATGGAGTACAGCTTCGCCATATATAAGCATTCAATTGATTAATATTTTAAACGACGAACTAAAACTATGGTGTGCCAAGGCATGCCAGTGGATGACGACTATAAGTTCAAAAGACAAATATCAAGTCCTACTTGCGTTTGTGATTAATCATAATCTATCAAGGTTTCTCCGTAGTCGTGATACCCCTGCACATACAGACCTAAGATGTCATTAAAGTACGAGGTGTCGCTTAGTTCGATTCCGCCTTTACTATTCCGGTTTAGGTTATTTTACATCGAGCACTCGGCTGGCTTTCTTATATTGCACTTTCCAGCCTGACCATCTTGGTAGCTCCCAGCGTTTTGGGTCACCTTTCCGGTTACCTTCTGTGTAGATGACATGAACCAATTTACGTGACACAAAGTACTCTACGTCGAGTTTTAGTTCAGCTAACACCAGCTTAAGTGGAAACTGTTCTGCAAAATCTTGATATTCCCAACCTGGAATACCTTCGAAAGGGATATCATCCGCGTCAAACAGTTCGATGTCTTCTACACTTTCGACACCAAGCGTTTCCAGCTGTTCGGCCAGCCAAGTAGAAAAAGACAAATCATCAAGCATGCTCTTATCAACAGGAGTTTGGTTTAACCCGAGAGCGTTATAGATCTTCCAATGCTGAATTTGTTGCTTTCTTAGTGGCGCAAATCCCGGCAATAGCGCTTGTTCATCAATCATCTCAACAATAGACTGAACCGCCACTTCTCCTTGAAGTGCTTGGTATTCAGTACAAATGGTTCGCCCTGCATAGATCAAATGCATGGTCGCGCGCGGGACTTCTTCTTCATAATTGGTTTCGCCTTGCTGCCATTCGCCAAGTTCTAATTCACGTAGCAGCGCCAAGGAAACAGGTAACATCACAGATGCAAGGTTAAGCGTCTGCTTTACGCCTCTTCCGGGGACACTATGGCTATCGAGTACCAATGCTGCCTCACTTTTATCAGGGAAGCGGCTATTGCGACCGACCACCATTTCCATCAAGCCATTGCCCAAAGCGTCACGGCGTCGTTCTCGACGAACGAAGACCAGCTCAGGATGCAACTTGGCGATTGCTTTGGTCAGTTCATCACGTTTGTATCGCGATGCTACGTCAAGTTCTGGCAATTCAAACACTTCTCGCATCTGTTTCGCCAAGCCTTGTGCTTCTTCAAGTACGCTCACATCAACATTAACGCCGGGAAGTTGCTCTACTCTCACCAAGCGAATCATCAGCGATGCATCACAACCAAATGGTTCTTCTTGCGCTAGGGCTTCGGCAGACTCACCGCCTTGCAATTGATACAACTGAGCTGGAACAGAGAGTGCGGCAGCTAAGTCGATCATCGCTTCTTTTCTGATTTGGTTTGCATACGAGTGACTAAATCAGCAAACAATGCGTCAATAGGTAAGGGGTAAACTTTTTTACCATGCTCGGTTACATCACCTTGTTGGTCTATCGCTTCCATACCTCGCAAGGTTTGGCTCGCGGAGAGCAGCGATTTTTCAGGTAACGCATCAAGAAATTGAAGTTCGGAAAGTCTATAGCCGCAACAAGCAGCCGCAAGCATAGGCTCCACAAGTTCTTCACGATGTAATTCGGGTGGGGTAACCAATTCTAATGGCGCATGTTCACCAAACAGACGAATACACGCCCCTTCTGCAACACGACCAGCACGCCCCATTCGCTGAGCGGCACTGGCTTTGGAGATATGAGTTAATGTCAGAGCTGTGCGTCCGTTTCGTTGCACCGTTCTGCGTTCCAAACCACTGTCGATCACCACGCGGATATTGGGAATGGTCAGCGAGGTTTCCGCCACGTTGGTCGCTAAAACCACTTTGCGTTGATTTTGTACCGTTAACGCAAAGTGTCGCTCTTCATCACTCACCGAAGCATGCAGCTTCACAATCATTACGTCATTGATGTTTTGCAGCATTTGTGCGCATTGAGTAATTTCTTTGCGACCCGGTAAGAAAACGAGAATATCGCCCTCTTCGTCTTCCAGCGCCTCCTTCACTGTTCGAACGACATCATTCTCGCAACCTTTTTTGTTCGGCAAGTAACGGCTATCCAGTGAACGATGGGTAACGGTAACAGGAAAACAACGACCTTCCGATCGCAGCCGTTTGGCATCCAAATAGTTCGCCAGTTTTTCACCTTCTAAGGTTGCTGACGTCACGATCAAGCGGTGTTGCTTTTCTTGCTTTAAAATCGCCGTAAGGAGATCAATGTCCCAGCGACGCTCATGAAATTCGTCCACCATCACGATATCGAAGCTAGCAAGCTTGTCTTCTGCGAACCAACGTAGTGCAACACCAGGCGTCACAAACACGACTTTGGTGTTTTCATCATAGTGAGCGTGAAGCTTAATCGCGTAACCAATCTGCTTCCCTAACGGTTGACCAGATTGATCAGCAAGAAACTCTGCCAATGACGTACATGCGATTCGACGCGGCTCAATGACCAATACTCGACCATGATTAGCAGACCAAAGCGGTAAACGCGTAGATTTACCAGAGCCCGTTTCGGCTTCTACCACCAAATGGTGGTGATTCACGAGTTGGTCAAATTCAGCTTGTAAGCTATCGATAGGCAATTGAGGCATAACAAATAAGAACGTGATAATGGATTGCGGGGCATTATACCTGAGTGAGAAATTCCTGCTTTAGGAATCGATTTCATGGTTATGTTTTCTTTCCAGTGACGATATTTTCGTCGGGAACTGAATTTTTTTGCGACATTACGTTGATGTACATCAACGAATGTTTACAACTAAATAGTGAACCCGTTAGAATTTTGCACGCATCCTTCAACCCTACATTTAAGGCACCCAATGAACAACGACAAGCGCCCACTCTATATCCCATATGCGGGTCCGGCTCTTTTAGCGACTCCTCTATTGAACAAGGGCAGTGCGTTCTCTGCAGAAGAACGTAGTTCATTTAACTTGGAAGGTCTTCTACCAGAGACAACTGAAACGATCCAAGAACAGGTAGAGCGTGCGTACCAACAGTACAAAAGCTTTGAAAGCGACATGGATAAGCACATTTACCTGCGCAACATCCAAGATACAAACGAAACGCTATACTACCGACTAGTTCAAAACCACATTTCAGAGATGATGCCTATCATCTACACACCAACTGTTGGTGCAGCGTGTGAGAACTTCTCAAATATCTACCGTCGTGGTCGTGGTCTATTTATCTCATACCCGAACCGCGATCGTATCGATGATCTGCTAAACAACGCAGCCAACCACAACGTTAAAGTTATCGTAGTGACTGATGGCGAACGAATCTTGGGCTTGGGTGACCAAGGTATCGGCGGCATGGGCATTCCAATCGGTAAACTTTCTTTATACACGGCGTGTGGTGGTATCAGCCCTGCGTACACGCTACCAATCGTACTGGATGTAGGTACTAACAACCCGCAACGTCTAGCAGACCCAATGTACATGGGCTGGCGTCATCCTCGTATCACGGGTCCAGATTACGATGCGTTTGTTGAAGAGTTTATCCAAGCAGTACAACGTCGTTGGCCAGATGCACTAATCCAGTTCGAAGACTTTGCACAGAAAAACGCAATGCCGCTTCTAGAGCGCTACAAAGATCGCATCTGTTGTTTCAACGATGACATTCAAGGTACAGCTGCGGTAACGGTAGGCTCTCTACTAGCAGCATGTAAAGCGGCAGGCACTAAGCTTTCAGATCAACGTATTACTTTCTTGGGTGCAGGTTCAGCAGGTTGTGGTATCGCCGAAGCGATCATCGCACAAATGGTGTCGGAAGGGATTTCTGATAAGAAAGCGCGTTCACAAGTTTACATGGTTGACCGTTGGGGTCTATTGCAAGAGGGTATGCCTAACCTTCTTGATTTCCAGCAACGCTTGGTTCAGAAGTTCGACAACACAAAAGAGTGGGAAAATGAAGGAAATGGCTTCTCACTTCTTGATGTGATGCACAACGCGAAACCAACAGTGCTGATCGGTGTATCGGGTGCTCCGGGTCTGTTCAGTGAAGAAGTAATCAAAGAGATGCACAAACACTGTAAGCGTCCGATCGTGTTCCCATTGTCGAACCCAACTAGCCGTGTAGAAGCAACGCCAAACGACATCATTCGTTGGACAAACGGCGAAGCATTGGTTGCAACAGGTAGCCCATTCGAGCCAGTGGTTCATGAAGGTCGTTCTTACCCTATCGCACAATGTAACAACAGTTACATCTTCCCGGGTATTGGACTTGGTGTTCTGGCGGTAAATGCGAAGCGTGTAACCGATGAAATGCTGATGGAATCAAGCCGAGCGTTGGCAACATGTTCGCCATTAGCTATCAACGGCAACGGTGCCCTACTTCCACCACTAGAAGAAATTCACTTGGTATCGAAGAAGATTGCATTCGCTGTTGCGAAGAAAGCAATTGAGCAAGGCGTTGCGCTAGAAATCACCGATGAAGCGTTAAACGACGCCATTGACCAAGCGTTCTGGCAGCCTGTTTATCGCCGTTACAAACGCACAGCATTCTAAATTTTGCTACGCTTTGTATAATAATTAGCCCTCGCATTGCGGGGGCTTTTGTTTTTTATGCTTTTTTTTCTCATCCTAACCGTATTTTGGCATAAATGGGCTTCTCTCTTTTCATTTCTATCAGATATGATGAGGGATACACATTGAAATAAGGACATCGAACGTTTTGCTGTTTTCCCGCATAAAGTCAAAGTGGAAGCTTAAATTCTCATGGAAGCGTCTGGCTTTGGTTTTGTCGATCTCTTTAATCGGTCTCCTAGTCACCGTTATCGCCATAGACCGTTGGGTTGTGCTACAAGCACAAGAACAAATTTTTACCGACTACGAGCAAGTACCCGAGCATGAAGTCGCCGTTGTTCTTGGTACCAGTAAATACATTGGTAAGGTGCTCAACACCTATTACACACACCGAATCAATGCGGCTATTGAGTTGTACAAACAAGGCAAAGTGAAGCAATTTTTGTTGAGTGGGGATAACGCTCACCGCTCTTACAATGAACCTTGGACAATGAAACGAGACTTACTGAAAGCTGGTGTGCCGGAGGAGGTCATCCATCTCGATTACGCAGGATTTCGTACTTTGGATTCGATTGTTCGAGCAAAGAAGATTTTTGCCTCTGAGCGCTTCCTAATTGTCACACAGCGATTCCACTGTGAGCGTGCTCTTTTCATTGCCGATGCATACAATATCGACGCGCAATGTTTGGCAGTAGCAGGTCCAACGGCAAGCAAGCAAAAACTCAACATGCGCACTCGTGAACTTATGGCTCGTGTAAAAGCATTCTTAGATCTGTACGTAATGCATACTCAACCGCGCTTTCTTGGTCCTCAAGAACCAATCGTTGCCGTGGAAGAGGTACCAGAAACCATCGATAACGAACGTAATATCCCTGTGCAGTAAACCTTATGAGATGTCGTTTATTTCAACCACTCAGCCATGCATTACACACCGATAACAATTCATTAAAAGTAAATGGGTAGCTTTCTACCCATTTCTAATTCCCAACCTCACACTTTCTTGCTCGACCGTCGATTCAGACAAAATTACCTTTCGCATTCGCAGTAACATTTAATCAATAAATAACTACAAGTCAGTTACTTTGCCATAAAAAACCAACACTAAGGCAATGCAAAAGGAGCACAACCATGACCGCACTCGCTGTGACATTGAAGAACTGGTTCTTCACTCGCAACAGCATGATATTAACGTCTAATGTCCTGCTATTCGCTATATTGTTCAACACCCTACCCTTTGACCCTCAAGTCGTAACTGGCTTGTGTATTTTGATTTTCGTAGCTGTACTTTGGTTAACGGAAGCAATCCATGTGAGCATCACGGCTCTTTTGATCCCGCTACTCGCGGTATTTTTAGGGGTCTTTAATACGCAAGCCGCACTGAACAACTTCTCAAACTCGATCATCTTCTTGTTCTTGGGTGGATTTGCTCTTGCCGCTGCCCTTCATAAACAAAAGCTCGATCAAGCTATCGCCGATAAAGTGTTGCTCATCGCACGCGGTAAGATGTCAGTTGCTGTGTTCATGTTGTTTGGTGTTAGCGCGGGTCTTTCAATGTGGATTTCAAACACTGCAACCACAGCCATGATGTTGCCATTGGTTCTAGGTGTAATGAGCAAACTGGATGCGAAGAAAAGTCACAGTACCTACTTGTTCGTTCTACTGGGCATTGCTTACAGCGCCTCTATTGGTGGCATTGCAACGCTAGTTGGTAGCCCACCGAACGCTATCGCAGCGGCAGAAGTCGGTTTGAGTTTTACAGAGTGGATGGAACTAGGTTTACCAATTTCATTGATTCTCATGCCTATCGCTATCTTGGTCCTTTACACCATGACTAAGCCTGATTTGAGCCACAAGTTCGAACTTGACCACCAGCCTGTTGAGTGGACAAACGGCAAAATGATCACGCTAGCCATCTTCCTATTGACGGTTACTTTGTGGATTTTCAGCAAACCAATCAACGCGATGCTAGGTGGCTTTGCTAAATTCGATACCTTAGTGGCAATCGGTGCAATTCTTTTGCTTGGTGCGTCACGAGCAGTGGAATGGAAAGATATTGAGAAAACCACCGATTGGGGCGTACTGATCTTGTTCGGCGGTGGTATCTGTCTGAGCAATGTGCTTAAAGCGACAGGAACAAGCGTATTCCTAGCAAATGGTCTAGCTGGATTCCTAGAGCAAGCAGGCGTGCTACTGACTATCTTAGCCGTTGTCGCATTCGTCGTTTTCTTAACTGAGTTTGCAAGTAACACGGCGAGTGCTGCACTGTTGGTGCCTGTATTTGCAACCATTGCTGAGGCTCTTGGTCTATCGCCAGTGATTCTATCTGCGCTAATCGCTGTTGCTGCGTCTTGTGCCTTCATGCTTCCAGTAGCAACACCACCAAATGCTATTGTTTTTGCAACGGGTCATATTAAACAGAAAGAAATGATGCGAATTGGTATGGTTCTGAACATCGCATGTATTGGTGCACTAACGCTGTTCGCTTGGTTGTTCTGGTAACAACGAGGTTCTGGAAAAACGCAGAGAGCTACATCATGCGCAGCTCTCTGTCGTCAAAGTCTAGCACTACAGCTGCTGTTCTCGGTAATCATATGAATACCTAGCTACTACCCCATAGTCATGTTCAGCAGTTTCCCTTTTGGTGGTCGGTCGGCCACCTTTTTTCTTCTCTGTATTTCTCTGTCTAAGGCTGGATTTAAGACGCCACATCTGACTTCATTTGCATGCCGTAATTCACTTCGATTCGGTTGCGACCATTGCGCTTAGCTAAGTAGAGCACTTCGTCTGCACGAGCCATCGTCTCAGAGACTCGTTCATTTTGCATCTGAGCGACACCGATACTGCACGTCAAAGGTTCACCATGAACCCACAAGTGACTTTCAACATTCTGTCTTATGACTTCTGCTTTTTTCACCGCTTGTTCCACATTGGTGTCTGGGCAAAAAACCACAAACTCTTCCCCACCCCATCGAACCAGGCGATCTTCGGGTTGAATCGAACTTGAGATTACCATGACGAACTCACGCAGAATATCATCACCCATCTGGTGACCGTACTTGTCGTTCACACGTTTGAATTTATCTAAGTCCATATACAAAATGGAAAATGAGTCGTGCCCCCATCGAACCTGTCGAGCTTGCTGTTCTAGCCAACTTTGTACCGCATGACGGTTCATCGCTCCAGTCAATGCATCACGGTGCGCCAGTTCAGCGAATTCATAATTTTGCGCACGTAACGTGTTGTTAACTTTCTCTAGATGACGATGACGTTTTTTCGCTTTGTTGTAAGCCATTTTGTTCTTTCGCATCTCGTGCAGTGAAAATGCCAAACCTAATGCCATCCAGGAGAACAATAAAACAAACAACAGCGTTGATTGCTGGACGTACGCACCTTCAAACTCAATTTTGTCGATCACGATCTTATGTTTACCAAGCGCCGCACCTGCACCTGTCGCTAAATCAATGCGTGTAATGTTAGAAAACTCCGGAGCAGAGTGCTCAATAGCAACATCATTGTCATTCAACCACCATGTCATGACTTGAAGGTTCTTAATTGGAATCTCAATAATCTCACTGAAATCGGAAGGAGAAAACTGCATACCATTGTATTTAATGGTGTATTCATCCGTTGGTATTGAGTAGGCAGAGTTAAAGTTTCTTAAATACAAACGTAGATTTTTGCTTGGGCTTTGCCCATCACCTGCAGCCTCGTAACGGATCTTCAAACGGACCGTGTGGTAACTAGAAAGATCCAACCCCTTGGTTGCTTCTTTTACATCGGTGTACACGGAAATTCCACAGTATGGCCATGCGTACTTACTCTCTTTGAGATCACAATTTAAAGTCAAACTGTGGTTTTGATAGGTAATATCTGACTCACTCAGACCGCCCGCAATAGCGTCATTGGTTACATGGATATTGAACTTGTCTGGTGTAACTTCAAGTTTGCGGGTGTCACCAAGCAAGCTATATAACGCCACCAAACTGATGGTGCATATCGATAATGCAAAAATTAATCTATGTATCCATTTCATCACGACCAACCTAGTTACTGAGTATCATTCTGTTTATATCGACCAATGTACTGAATGTTATTTCACTTTTCAAATAAAGTTATTTATCAAGCCAAAAAGTGATTTTTAACTCAAATTCTCACTATTGATACATTACATATGGTTATACAACATGATCTTGCTCCAAAGTAGCCTGTGTATTTTCATTTAGGTGCTTGTGCGAAGCACTTCAAACCCTAATAGAGTACATCGATTAAAAAACCAACAAAGAACACTCAAATCCCGCAACTTCGCCCCCTCTTCCTGCCTATCGAGCCCGGTTCGGTATATACTGTGCAAAAACACAATAATGAGTAATGTCATGTCAATAATTGCTACTGGTACGCTAAGTAAGATGCGTGCTTCTCTAGACGGTGCCGTAAGTTACCGTTTACCTGTCGGTGATGAAGAAGTGGATCTAAGTCCGTTTCTTGGTCAAACACTTACCTTGACTCACACTGGCAATATTTACTGCTGCTCTTGCGGCAAGAAAACTAAGAAAAGCTATTCTCAAGGTCACTGTTTTGTTTGTATGAAAAAGTTAGCGAGTTGCGACATGTGCATCATGAAGCCAGAAACTTGTCACTACGAGCAAGGCACCTGCCGTGAACCTCAATGGGGTGAAGATAATTGCATGGTAGACCACTTCGTTTACCTGTCGAATACGTCAAGCTTGAAAGTTGGTATCACACGTCATACTCAAATCCCAACCCGCTGGATCGATCAGGGTGCGACGCAAGGCCTACCGATCTTCAAGGTGAAAACCCGCCATATCTCTGGTCTGATTGAAGTAGAGTTAGCGAAACACATTGCCGATAAGACGAATTGGCGTACTCTATTAAAAGGTGATGGAGAACCAATTGAGCTACAAGAGCGTTTCGCTGAGCTGCTGCCATTGGTGGAAGATAAAATTGCTGAGATTAAGCAACAATACGGTGATGATGCTATTGAAGTATTAAGTGAGAACATCACTTCCCTGAGCTACCCAGTTCAGCAACATCCAACAAAAATCACCTCACACAACTTTGATAAGAACCCTGTCGTCACTGGCACGCTACAAGGCATTAAAGGTCAATACCTAATCTTTGATACTGGGGTGATTAACGTACGTAAATTTACTTCGTATGAGATTGAAGTGAGCGAATAAGCCTCGATTAATTGAATTTAGAGAAACGAAAAAGCTCGAGCCAAGTGCCCGAGCTTTTTGTTCTTTGAGTTTTCGATTCTTACGCGTCCAGTATACTCTCTAACACATCAAATAACATATCGATCTCAGCTGTGGTGTTGTAGTGCATACAACCAATTCGCACCACGCCACCAGATTCTTCGAGCCCCAATTGGCGAACCAACCCGAGTGCGTAGAAGTGCCCGTTCCAAACGCAGATATTGTGTTCCCCCAACGTTTTAGCAATGAACTCTGGAGCGTATTTATCAAACGTAAGAGCAAACGTGGGTGTCCTCAGTTGGCTACTTTCATCGTTAATACCAAACAGATTCACCCCATCAAGCGCACTCAGACGCTGTAAGAAATGCGCACTTAATTGCTGTTCATGCTGATTATATAACGCGTAGCTTTGCTCTAAACGCTGACGAAGTGATGCACCTTCATCACCAAATTGCGCTAAGTATTCGATAGCAGCAGTCACGCCTGCTAAACCTTCAAAACTCTGCGTTCCTGTTTCGAAGCGTCCTGGTCCGATATTCGTTGCAGGTTCCACTTTATACGGTTTGATACTGTGCAACCATTGGTCAGCAATGTAAGCGATACCGACATGTGGTCCAAAAAACTTATATGCGGAACACGCCAAGAAATCACACCCTATAGCTTGCACATCGACTAAGTGGTGCGGCGCATAATGAACAGCATCCACATAAACCTGAGCACCAATGCGATGCGCCAGTTCTACCACTTGATGAATGTCGACAATTGAGCCGGTGGTATTCGATGCGTAAGTCACAGCGACTAAGCGAGTTTTTTTGCTCAGCAGACTTTGCAGATGTTCTAGATCTAACGTACAGTCATGTTCGTTGATTCTCACTTGGTGAACAATGACGCCTTTGTCTTCTGCGGCTTGCTGCCAGCTAGATACATTGGAGTAGTGATCTAATGCCGAGACAATGATTTCATCTCCCTCTTTCCAATCGCGACTGATCGCACGGCTTAACTGGAAAGTCAGTGACGTCATATTGGCACCAAAAACGATATTACCGGATGAAGGTGCATTGAGCAGTGCTTGCGCAGACTCACGAGCGGATTGCATAACGTCAACCGTCGCTTGACTCGAGAAATAGTGCCCACCGAGATTAGAGTTAAAATGCCCAAGGTAACTCACCATACTGTCTAACACCGACTGCGGTACCTGTGAACCGCCAGGACCATCAAAAAACGTTACTGGACGGTCGTTATGGTATTGCGCCAATGCCGGAAACTGCTCTCGAATTTGATTA
This sequence comes from Vibrio sp. Y29_XK_CS5, assembly GCF_024181835.1. Lineage (NCBI taxonomy): Bacteria > Pseudomonadati > Pseudomonadota > Gammaproteobacteria > Vibrionales > Vibrionaceae > Vibrio > Vibrio sp. Y29_XK_CS5. Next base: position 673,421 of record NZ_JAMZAM010000002.1, on the reverse strand, counting down.
AGATTGAAGTTCATTTCGTTTGTCCGTCGCTGTCAGTACAAATACATCCATGTGACCTTCTTGATCATTAATCACTGAGCGAATTGGAACGGCGTTGTGCCACAGTTTGCTGTCTGCCAGCATTGCTACTTCCCCATTCTCCAGCACTTTACGGAAGAAAGGCGCTTGATTGTGGCTGCTGTAAAGCATGATGTCCCCGCCCATGATGTTGTGACGTCCCACGCCGACAAGCGCGATATGGTCAAAGCCATCTTGGTGCACGCCTTCGGGAGCAACTTGAGTTTCATCATAAATCGCTGTGATTCGAATCTGGTGAATTTCGATTTCCTGACCTTCTGGTAGGTGATTAGCATTAACAAACAACGCGCACATTTCACGGAAGCCGTCACTTGAAAGAATACCTTTCTCAATCGGCTCAAATTGACGAACGACATCACCTTGAAAGCGGTTGATATCCGATGACTGAACAAAGCTGTTCTTATTTAAATCAATCACTTGACCATTTTCAAACCCCACGACGGAGTAGCGGCGTAAACGATACTGACCATCGGCATGTTCTGTCCGAGGTAGTCCTTCAAAGGAAGGAGAAAGTTGCTCAATCGCGGCCATGCTGAGCTGAGTTAAATGTAGGGTGTTCTCACGTGAATGTAACATCATTGGCTCCTTTAATGAGGCACATCTAGTTTGTTTTAGTTAACATTTAATTTACATTCTAGGATACGCAAATATTCTGCAATTACCAGAATTTGACGTTGATAGCTTCAACAAAAACAAAAAAACAACATACATATCTAATATTTTGTAAAATATCAGTCTAAACATTCAGAATGAAGCATTCACCACATTTGAAACTAGAACTCTCCACTATGAATAGAATTTTATTCTGGAATGGCACACTCGATGATATACCCAAGTGACTTCAAGATGCAGGATTCAGAGCGTTGTCATTGATTCGAGTTCAAGGAAAACAACACCGCGTAATAGCCAGCTCTTTCCAAGTTGTTTGACGCAGAAATCGAGGCAATGACACGCTCCCGAAGGGCGAGTTGTCTTGGCTTGTATACTTTGTTGCCGATTCTTGATTTAGACCCACTAAACCTTTAAATCGTCGCCGCGTCTACAAACCAAGTCATTCTCGCTGAACCTAGCATCTCGAGGTTACTTGGGTATAAACATCAGCAAGTTCTAACCTATAACCAATAATTCGGTTGGCTCCTTTCGTTTATGCTTTTAAAGCACTAAGAATTTCCATACAATCGGAGAAAATGTTCAGCCCTCTATGGAGCCATAATGAGCGACGTAAAACACTGTAAACTATTAATTCTTGGTTCTGGTCCAGCAGGTTACACCGCAGCAGTCTACGCAGCGCGTGCCAATCTAAACCCTGTGCTTGTGACGGGAATGCAGCAAGGTGGTCAGCTAACGACCACAACAGAAGTAGAAAACTGGCCTGGTGATGCAGAAGGTCTTACTGGTCCTGGTTTGATGGAACGCATGAAAGAGCACGCAGAACGATTCGAAACAGAAATCGTGTTCGATCACATTAACGAAGTGGAATTGTCTCAACGTCCATTCCGTCTAAAAGGTGACTCTGGTGAGTACACTTGTGATGCGTTAATTATCTCTACCGGCGCATCAGCAAAATACCTAGGTCTTGAATCTGAAGAAGCGTTCAAAGGTCGTGGTGTATCGGCATGTGCAACCTGTGATGGTTTCTTCTACCGTAATCAAAAAGTAGCGGTAGTGGGTGGTGGTAACACAGCGGTAGAAGAAGCGCTTTACCTATCAAACATTGCCTCTGAAGTTCACCTGATCCACCGTCGCGACTCATTCCGCGCTGAAAAGATCCTCGTGAAGCGTCTGATGGATAAAGTAGAAAGCGGTAACATCATTCTTCATACTGATCGCACTCTAGATGAAGTGCTAGGTGACGACATGGGCGTTACTGGCGTTCGTATCAAAGATGTGAACAGCGGTGCGACCGAGGATCTCGAAGTAATGGGCGCATTCATCGCAATCGGTCACCAACCAAATACACAGATCTTTGAAGGCCAGGTAGACATGAAAGATGGTTACATCATCGTTCAATCTGGTCTTGAAGGAAACGCGACACAAACCAGCATTAAAGGTGTGTTCGCAGCGGGTGATGTGATGGATCATAACTACCGTCAAGCTATCACCTCTGCAGGTACTGGTTGTATGGCTGCACTGGATGCAGAACGTTTCCTAGACGCACTTACTGACAAATAACTTTTCACATTTGTGTCATATCCTTAAAGCCCAGCGGTATTCCCGCTGGGTTTTCTTTTGTATACTACCGCCTCATTAAAACAATTATCATTAAGCCTTCACGATGGATAAGAAAAAGCAAAGCAGCTTGAATAAGTGGCTTAAGCAACAAAGTAAGTTAGCCAAGCGCTGGCTGATGGTTGCGATAGGCCTAGGCGTACTATCAAGCGTGTTTTTATTGGCTCAAGCAGCCCTGCTCGCCTCCATTCTCCACCAGTTAATCATTGAGCATGTCGACAAAAGTGAACTTGTTTGGCACTTCGTCGGATTAGGAGTCACCGTTGTTGGTCGCGCAGCCTGTACTTGGGGACGCGAAATTGCGGGATACCGTTGTGGTGAACAAATCCGCGTTTATATTCGTCAACTGATTCTCGATAAAGTCCACCAACTTGGTCCTGCTTACATCAAAGGCAAACCAGCGGGCAGTTGGGCAACTCTGATTTTAGAGCAAGTAGAAGATATGCAAGATTTCTTCTCTCGCTACCTTCCACAAATGTCGTTGTCTGTATTGGTGCCTTTCATCATTCTGGTGGTGGTCTTCCCTATTAACTGGGCAGCGGGTTTAATTTTCCTAGTAACTGCGCCATTGGTCCCAATGTTTATGGCCTTGGTTGGTATGAAAGCCGCTGACGCAAACCGCAAGAACTTCAAAGCGCTACAACGTCTTTCTGGGCATTTCTACGACCGCTTACAAGCGATGACAACGATTCGTTTGTTCGATCGCACTAAGTCAGAAACCGAGACATTAAAAGGGGCATCAGAAGTCTTCCGTACACGTACGATGGATGTCTTGAAGATTGCCTTTCTATCTTCTGCCGTGCTTGAGTTCTTCACTTCGATTTCAATTGCGATTACTGCGGTATACTTCGGTTTCAGCTACATCGGTGAACTGAACTTCGGCTATTACGGCGCTGGCGTAACCCTCTTCGCCGGTTTGTTTATTCTGATCCTTGCGCCTGAATTCTATCAACCACTGCGCGATCTAGGCACTTTCTATCATGCGAAGCAGCAAGCAGTCGGTGCAGCAGAAAGCATCGTTGAGTTCTTAGAGCTAGACGTTGACCAAGTGAAAGACGGCAATAAAGTCGTTGAGCAAAACGCAGCGATTCACATCGAAGCCAGTGACCTTGTTATCTTCAGTCCAGAAGGCAAACAACTCGTCGGTCCCCTAACCTTCTCTTTAGACGCCAACCAAAGCACGGCATTAGTTGGCCCTAGTGGTGCAGGTAAAACCAGCTTAGTGAACACCATCCTTGGCTTTATGCCATACAAGGGCAGTCTGAAAGTTAACGGTTGTGAATTATCTGAGTTGGACTTGTCTACATGGCGAAAAGCCATCAGTTGGATTGGGCAAAACCCGATGCTTTTACATGGCAGCATTCGTGACAACGTCACCTTGGGCAAGCAAGATATTCAAGACCAACAAGTCCATTCAGTACTCAACGACTCTCACGCCGCAGAGTTTGTTGAAATGCATGGCTTGGATTACCAAATTTCTGACCGCTCCGGTGGTCTATCTGTTGGTCAGGCACAGCGTCTTGCACTTGCGCGTGCGATGCTACAAAACGGGCGTTTTTGGTTACTCGATGAGCCAACCGCCAGCTTGGATGCTCGGAGCGAGAAACTTGTGATGGAAGGCATCGGTAAATACACCGAATCCACCACTAACTTGATGATCACTCACCAATTGGCACCACTGCAAAATGTGTCTCAGATTTTGGTGATGCAAGAAGGTCAAATTGTCCAACGTGGTGATTACGAAACTCTGGCATCTCAAGATGGTTTATTTAAAGAAATGTTGGCTGCCAACCTAGCTCAACGTGAATCAGACAAGGGGAACTTAGATGCGTGATTTACTCCCTTATCTAAAACTGTATAAAAAGCACTGGTTTGGTTTGTCGCTGGGTATGCTACTGGCTTTCCTAACACTGGCCGCTTCCATTGGTCTGCTAACCTTATCAGGCTGGTTTATTTCGGCTGCTGCTGTGGCAGGATTGACCATAGCTCGCGAGACCTTTAACTACATGTTGCCTGGCGCAGGTGTTCGTGGTGCGGCAATGGCACGTACGGCAGGTCGTTGGGGTGAACGAGTGGTTAGCCACAATGCAACCTTCAAGCTACTAACGGATCTACGTATCTTCTTCTTCAAGAAGCTTGCGCCGTTGATCCCCGGTCGTGTTTCGACTTTGCGTGATGCAGACTTACTAAACCGTCTAGTGGCGGATGTAGATGCAATGGATCATGTTTATTTGCGTCTTATCAGCCCTGTGATTGTTGGCGTATTCGGCATCTTGTCGCTAACCGCAGTGCTTGCTTTCTTTGACTGGCATCTTGCCCTATTGCTTGGCGGTATTCTAACGGTAATGCTGTTAGTGTGGCCGGTACTGTTCTACAAACTGGGTAAGCATAACGGCGAACATCTGACACAAAATAAAGCACAGCTACGCGTGGCAACATTAGACTGGTTGCAAGGTTACAGCGAACTAAGCTTATTCGGCGCAGAAGAGCGCTACCGCAATGTGATTCTTGAGAAGCAAAAACAACTGCTATCCAACCAGTTTGTCAACGCGAACCTAACGGGCATGGCGTCTGGCCTGCTGATGCTAGCGAATGGTTTAACGCTCGTTGCGATGCTGTGGTTTGCTGCGGATGGCGTTGGTGGTCGTGCACCAGATCCTTGGATTGCGCTGTTCGCATTTGCCACCATGGCGAGCTTTGAAATTCTGATGCCAATCGCCGGTGCTTTCCAATACCTAGGTCAAACACTGACTTCAGCACGTCGATTAAACGAAATCACGCTAGCTGAACCAGACGTTATCTTCCCTGAACGTTCTAAACGCGAAGATAAGCCGTTAGATATTGAGTTCAGTAAGGTAGATTTCACCTACCCTGATGGTCAGCAAAAAGTACTGAAAGATCTAACGCTATCACTGCCACTGGGCTCGAAAACGGCGATTGTTGGTCAAACTGGTTCAGGTAAATCAACACTTATTCAATTGCTTTGTCGCTACTGGGATGTAAACCAGGGTCAAGTGAGCATCGGTGGCGCACCTCTGCAAGATTGGAGTGAATCTGATCTGCGCGCGGCAATCACAGTAGTAAGCCAACGTGTTGATGTTCTTAATGGCACATTACGTGACAACCTGCTGCTTGCAGCCCCTGAAGCCTCGGACGAGCAGCTAGCTGATATTCTGACCAAAGTGGACTTGGCGAATCTCTTAGAAGAGCCAGGATTGAACGCTTGGTTAGGTGATGGCGGACGTCAACTGTCTGGTGGTGAAAAGCGTCGAATTGGTATTGCGCGCGCTCTATTGCGTGATGCCCCAATCCTGCTTCTTGATGAACCAACTGAAGGTCTAGACAAACGCACAGAGCAAACGGTAATGGCATTGTTCAAAGAGCACTTTGCGAACAAAACCGTGGTATTTATCACCCACCGTTTGATTGAGCTAGAGAGTATGGACAACATCTGTCTGATGGAGCAAGGCGAGATCATCGAACAAGGTAGCCACCAAGCGCTACTAGCTGAGAAAGGTCGTTACCACCAGCTATTACAATCTCTGTAGTCTGGAATTAACATAAGCAAAGGGCTCATCCATTGATGAGCCCTTTTTTATACCAATCACAGTAAGCAAGTGTTCAAAGTTAGCGCAGGAAAAACGCTTGAGAACAAGGCTAAAATTTTCGATAAGTAGTTACTCTACAATTAACTTACTTTGAAACGAAAAGTAAACAAAGTTATCAAGCGTTATAACCAGCTAGAATGACCAGTTATTTGCTACGATTGGTATTAGTCTCACAGTTCCCAAAGCAAGAGTAAACTCGATTACCGACCAGATTTCGCAAGGTACGCCGACATTTCAGCCTCTGGCACCATGCCGCCACCCGTAGCCCAAACTAGGTGAATGGCGTTCTTCATCTTATCTTCACTAAATTGCATTCGAGCTTGGTAAACTTGGTCTTGTGAAACGTGAACTGCTCCCATCATGCCCGCCAACGCAGAAGGCTCTAAACGAATGTCTTCTTGTTCACTTAGCTCACATAGATGATGGTACATGCGCTCATCCGTCATGGTGTAGTAACCATCAAGCAGTCTTTCCATTGCTCGTCCCACAAAACCAGACGCACGCCCTACCGCTAGACCATCAGCGGCAGTAATGTTGTCGATACCAAGATCTTGCACCGCGATGTCATCATGTAAGCCAGTGTGCACCCCAAGCAGCATACACGGAGAGTGTGTCGGCTCCGCGAAGATACAATGAACGTGGTCACCAAATGCCATCTTCAAGCCAAACGCCACACCACCAGGGCCACCGCCCACCCCACAAGGTAGGTAAACGAACAGAGGGTGCTCCGCGTCAACGATGATACCCATATCATCAAACTGTTGCTTCAAGCGTTCGCCTGCAACGGAATAACCTAAGAACAAGGTCTGAGAGTTCTCATCATCAATAAAGAAGCAAGTTGGATCTTTCTCCGCTTCTTTGCGTCCCTGCTCTACAGCAACACCGTAATCTTGCTCGTACTCCACCACGTTTACGCCATGAGAACGCAGCTTGTTTTTCTTCCACTCTCGTGCATCCGCTGACATATGAACCGATACCGAGAAGCCAAGTTTTGCACTCATGATGCCGATAGACATACCTAGATTCCCTGTCGAACCTACGGCAATGCTGTACTGCTGAAAGAACTGACGAAACTCTTCACTGAACAATTTGCTGTAATCATCACTTTCACTTAGAAGCCCAGCTTCAATCGCCAACTTCTCTGCATGTGTTAGCACTTCATAGATGCCACCACGCGCCTTTATTGATCCTGAAATAGGCAAATGACTGTCTTTTTTCAGCATCAAACGTCCAAGAATTTGAGTGCCGTATTGCGCTTCCAAGCAGGACTTCATCTTGTCGATGTCAACAACGTTCGATTCAATAATTCCGTTAGAAGCCACCGTTTCTGGGAAGGCTTTCATTAAGTATGGAGCAAAGCGTTTTAGTCGTTCACTCGCGTCTTTGATGTTGGCTGCACCTAAACCAACGTACGGCAGACCTTCTTCAAGTGTGGTGATATTTGGGTTGAACCAAACCACCTCTTCTAACCCAATGAGTCGCTCAACCAAAGGGAATTCTGCTACTAGTGCGTTTACGTTATGCGTAGTCATTATTGTTTACCTTTATTAGATCATGTACGACAGAAGGAATGTGCCTGCTAATGCAACAAAAGAGGCAATGAATGTCGCTGTCGTGTAGTACTTGAAGATTTCTGTCATCGTGGCTCCGCAATATTGCTTCACCAACCAAAAGAGCGAATCGGTCACTATCGTACAACCAATTGCGCCAGAGCCTATAGCCAGAGTAATGATTTCTGGACTTACGTTCGGATAAAGTGGGAGTAATGGAGCCACAATTGCCGTCGCGCCCATCATGGCAACGGTGGCAGAGCCCACTGCCGCATGCAGAATAATCGCGACAAGCCATGCAAGAAGGATCGGATGCATATCGAGATTAGAAAGTAACTGTGCCAATACATCCGCCAAACCACTGCCCTTTAATACGCCGTTGAATGCACCACCAGCGCCAATAATCAGCAAGATGTTGGCAATCGAAGAAAATGCACCTTCCGTTTTCTCAAGCAGTACACTCATGCCCATGTTCTGCTTAATACCTAACATGTAATAAGCAACAAAAGCGGCGATAAACATTGCTGTAATTGGGTTACCGATAAACTCCAAAGTGGTGTACAGCGCACTGCCATGTTCCATATTGAGTTCTGCCGCCGTTTTTAACAGCATCAGCGCAATAGGTAACATCACGGTGAATAGCGTCGCCCCCAAAGATGGTAATTGTGATTCATCTTTCACTTCTAATGAGGTGAACTCTTCAGGTACGGTTTTGAAAGGTAGACGAGCACCCATCATCTTCAAGAACAGCGGACCGCCAACTAAAGACGCAACCAAACCTATGAGTAAGCCATAGAAAATCACAGAACCGATATCAGCACCAAGCTCATTGGTCACAAACAATGCGGCAGGGTGTGGAGGAACAATACAGTGCACTGCCATCAAGGCGGTACAAAGCGGAATGGCGAGATTTAAAAGTGAGGTATTGGTTTTTTTCGCAATCGAAAAAGCCAGTGGAATTAACAGCACCACGCCAACTTCTACGAATAGGGTAATTCCGCAAACAAGGCCGATTAACACCATAATGACTTCAGGTGATAGCCAGCGAATCTTTTGTAGGGTAAGCCCAATTCGCTCAGCGGCCCCAGACACTTCCATCATCTTGCCAAGTATGGTGCCTAAACCAATCACGACAGCAAGAAAACCAAGAGTGCCGCCAATGCCACTTTCGATAGCACTGACCATCTCTAAAGGTTGCATGCCCATCATCCCACCAACGTAAAAACTGGCGAGTAACAGCGCTAAAAAAGGATGGAGTTTAAACTTAACGATCGCAAAAACGATCATTAAGATACTCGTTATGAGGGTAGTAATGACCCAAAGGTTGGATTCCATGTTCAGACCTATGTTGTTGTTTTAATTGACTGCAATTAAACGAGGAATCCATAGCCCTGACAAACGATCAAAACTCACCTTTAGATGAAGTAAATTTAAACAAAAGCGTGATTTATACGACGTTTAGTAAATTTTTCGACCAATAGGTGAATCCAACTATAACAACGCCGTTATTATGTGTTCTATCAAGTTCGGCTCAATAACGCACATGTACACCAGAGATAATATTTTCGCCAAGAACCAACGCATCAATAGTTTTCAACTTTCCAAGCTTCATACTTTTGAAGTGGCAGCACGACACAGTTCATTTTCTCTTGCAGCAGAAGAACTCTCCATGACGCCCAGCGCCATCTCTCACCGTATCAACAAGCTAGAAGAAGAACTTGGCATTGCCTTGTTTACCCGCTCTCACCGAAAAATCACGCTCACTGAAGAAGGGGAACGTATTTATCTCGCCTTGAACAGAACGCTCAACGAGTTAAACCAAGAGGTCATGGAAGTCAGAAATGGCGAAGTCTCCGGAGAGCTGACGATTTACTCCCGCCCTTCTTTTGCACAATGTTGGCTTGTGCCTAGGTTGTACCTATTTAAGCAAAAGCACCCTTCCATCGAGCTGAATATTCTTACTGGCAATGAGAACGTCAATTTCCAAGGTTATGGCATCGATGCCGCGATCTATTTCGATGAGCAAATGCCAGAAAAGTTGTGGTCGAAAGAATTGATGAGCGAAGAGATAATCCCGGTCTGTACTCAAACATATGCAGAACAATTTAACCTATTTGAAAAGCCAGCGAATTTGGTAAACGCCACCCTACTTCACGACAACCAAGCATGGGATTACAACTCCCATCACGATGAATGGACACTGTGGGCAAAGCAAAATGGCATAACAGACATTGACGCTATTCCAAGCATTTCATTCGACAGATCCGATTTAGCCGTCAGTGCTGCTATGCACAATGCGGGGGTTGCTATCGGTCGATTATCGCTGGTGGAAAAACGACTTAAATCCGGCGAACTGATCACCCCTTTTAGAAACCAAACTCTGCAATGCAAACAGAAATATTATGTCGTTACGGCTAACGAAAAACATTCTCGAAAGCTTGAGCTTTTTATTAACTGGCTAATTGAGCAAATCAGTATAACGAGAATATAAGAGAAAACGATTCAGAAGATCTATTACTTCACGCGCCGATTTCGCGTCACAAATAAATGTTAAGGCTGACTGAAAAACCAGCGCCTTCATTAGAAAGCGCTGATGCTTGAGCTTTGTCTGTCTCTCCCTATAATGACCCAACAATCAATACCCCAAACAGAACAAACTTGGTGAGGTAGTTAATGTTCGGTGATTATCTAAAGCAATTGAGATATCAACTTGGATTAACGCAAAGGGAGCTTGCGACAAAATTAAACTTGGCAAATCCAGAGTTTTCATCTGTGGATTCAGTCACTATTAGTCGCTGGGAAAGGAATGCAACGGCTCCTAAGACCGTCAAAGCAATTAAAGTGCTACGTGAGCTTACCTTAGATCTCAGACCTTTTTTGCTCTCTTTGCCTTCGCCGGAGAACGAAACGTTTTTGGACGATATCATTTATGAACGTTACTACTCACAAAAAGCACTATTACTTTCTTCTGGATATGAAGAATTAAAACCCCAAGAAGAAGCGCCTATTATCGAAGAGGCACTCTTTGCTCATGACATCGACACTCACCTCCCACGGTTGCATAACTTCTTCCTAAATGCCGATGCTCACTACCCAGGAATGCTGGACCTTGATTTCTTAGCATTAGATGAAGAAAACAAATTGATAGCCAAGGTGTATAGAGATAGTGAGTCCAACAAGGTAAAAGGACATTCAATTTCCTTCTTATTTAAAACAAAGGACCTCGACGAACACTTTACCAATCCTAACCAAACACTGCCATTTGAGCTCGTGCGGTCTTATTCGGAGCAGTATCAATTCGCCATGTGTTGTTTGAGTCGTTATGCCATGAGTGAACAAGTCTTCATGACACTGCACCCAACGTTTGTGGATTACATCGCGAGCAAATCCAATATTACTGAGATTTACTACTATGCCTTCGATAACAAATTCAGTGATTATCTAGTGGACCTTGGTGCAAAAAAAGTCGCGTATGACAGCCCAGCTCGGACCGGCTCTGTCAAAATCGGTCGAAAAGCATATCGAAAGTGTTTATTGAAATTGGATACTGCCGTGCTGTTAGCTCAGCCAGCGATGATCTACCTGCTCCACCAACATCAAACCAACATGGCTGCTCAAAGATAAATATAAAATGACTATGCAACGTTATTAATGGCTTTAGTTCGTATATTCCTACGTATAAGAGGTTGAAATTCACCTAAAGAACACCATTCCATTAATACCTATTATTTTCTTATGAAATATATTCTCTTTGATGAACATTTCTCATTTTTAAGATAATGGCAAAAAATATTAGCTCGAATTAAAATTCAATTATTTTTGTTTGGACATTGACAAATAAAACAATAAAATCATTATTATTCATATGGTTATATGAATGCAAAATAATATCCTTCATTTTCAACTAGGCATCTCATGCCTATAGAATACGCACAATGCCTTCTCAATTAAACGACAAACATAATACGATTTGCATGATATTTATGAGCAGCACGACATAAATATTAATGCATTTCCAACTTCCTATATGTCTCATCAATTTTAAATGATTGTACCGTACCGGAATACCATTTCTCAAAATTGACACATTTGGCAGAGAAATGTCATGCACATAACTTAAACGAAAAATAACAATTAGCTATGGACATGTTTTAAACCTATGGGGGAAGTAAAGTGTTCGGGAGTTATCTAAAATCAATAAGAACCACATTAGGGTTAACTCAGGAGCAAGCATCAATAAGACTAAATCTATTAGGTGGTGATTTAGCAAATATAGACTGTGTTACTTTTAGCCGATGGGAAAGAGGAATCACTCAACCGAGTCTAAGCCGACGAGTCAGAGTGCTTCGTGCATTTGAAAACAACCTGCTGCCATACCTTTGTAATTTAGGGTTAGATACGCCTTTAAAAGACGAGGTTGAACAGTTTGAATTGTCTTTGAAACAAAGATACCAAGACGCAATGTCTATCATCTCAGGGATTGACTACAAAAATGCTTACCCTGTTGTGTATGATCATATTGAAGAGGAAGAACTGAGCCAAAATAATGAGCAAGAATTCATTAATAGTCTGAACAACTTTCATAATCAGCTTAAGTCTTTAAATATTAAACATAGTCTTGCGACTATTGATTTGGTTGAATATCAGAAAGACAATCGAGCAATTGCTTATAAATACCTTTCCAAAGGTGAGCTAGTCGGTCATAACATTGGTATGTTTTTTACTGTGCCCACATTGGAAAATGAGCTAGATAGAACTAAAAAGCAACGCTTACCTATCGACACGATTGACCTTAGATTAACCAAGCCATTGAGAGAGAAAGGAGTATATTCTTACTACGCCATCAGTCAGCACTCCAAAAATGAACGCGTATTTCGTAAACAGCTGCATACAGAGTTCACTTTCTTGGCTCAAAACGCGCATATCCATCATTATTACGCAAGTGTCACTTTAAAGAGCTCGGTCGATGTGATGTTTAAAATGGGCTTTAGTGTTGCGGCTTACGAAGGAGAAAGCCCGGTAGGTGCAATCAAAGTTGGCGCTAAACGCTATACTCGCGCAATCATGTATATTGAAACCAGTGAGCTGTTTATTCAGCCAGAATTTCTCTATTTATTGACGTGTTGTGGTGTTTGTACTCATCGCCAATGTGACAGTTGTACAGAACACCCTAATTGCATTTGTTAAACAAATACCGGCTTTTACGCTTTGCTGTCGATTGTTAGTTTAGATTCACTGTGCCTTCATATCGCTATCTTTGACTTCTGATAACGGTTCACAGCTCTATAGCGGCATTCAAATGATTGCCGCTATATCACTTAGCAATCAAGATGCTCATCAATTCTCAAATGCTATCCTGCTCAACATCTAAGTCGTTAAGATCTATACCCAAGCGCTTTAATTTATTAGCAGGTGAAACGCATGAAAAAGATTCGCTATCCATTTGATTTGCACGGGACACTCTCAATTCAATATCGGGATAAAGTTAATCCAATATTTCTAGACACTAATGAAGAAAACCAATCCATCATTGATATTGATGACTTTGCAGTAAGAGCATTCAGCTATGAAGCGGAAGATCGTCTATTAAAAATCTCACTACAAAAAGCGGTAAATTTATCTGAAATAGCTGACTGTGATTCAGTATTGACGGGCATCGAACTTAAACAAAATAATATCAAACTTGATATCGTCTATTGCCTATATAATGCAGGCATTGTCAGCTCTAGTATCTCCTATCCTCTCGATGATGACTCACCGATTGAATCCATTGCTATCGCGAAACCTCTGACTCTGCACCTTAACTAACCTAACGTTTAAAACCGGATACGAAAAAGCCCTTAATTCGGCAAGAACAAGGGCTTTTCTGTCTGCGATTACTCGTTATTACTTCTGATAGAAGGCGCGTTTTTTCTCATACATAGCTTCATCCGCGATCGAAAACAGATTTTCAATCGACACAGATTCACTTGAAGCCCCTCCAACAGAAAACTGAACTGGGTAGCGGTTATGCTCAGATAGCTCAACCCACTTATTCTGTTGAGATACCTCAAGACGTGTAATCAACTCGTTTAGAGCGTCAATACTCAAGTCTTTTGCAATGACGGCAAATTCATCACCACCAATTCTGTACAACAAGGATTTTCCGTTGAGAACCGACTTGATGAGTTGCGTTGACTTAGCAATCAAAACATCACCACGGTCGTGCCCATAATTGTCATTGAGGTTTTTTAAGCCGTTTATATCAATCACAATAATAGCCATAGATTGCCAATGTCCTTGAATGACTGATTGGCAAGCAAACTCATAGTCTTCGTCAAACGCCTTACGATTAAAGCACTTTGAGAGTTTGTCTCGACGTGCGAAATCTTCTAACTCCAGCCACGAGTATAACTGCTTCTTAAATAGCTCCAATAAAATGCGATCTTCTCCTGTCATGACATAATTGCCATAACAGAAGTAACCAATTTCAGCTCCCGTAGAAGATCGCATGGTTTTCGCATTTTCGCTGCGCGGTTTTTCAAAACTAAAGCGCATGTCTGAGTCTGGAAACAAGCGGGAGAGCCCTGAATTAATCACTTCCGGAATCGCATGGAACCCTACCCCTGCATGGCTAGTGGTAAAGTTAATCAGCGTCATGAGTTTTGCTTGGTGCGCTTCTTCGCGTGTTAAGTTTGCCCGCAACTCCGCCGTTTGCTCTTCAACTCGATGCTCTAGCTTTTGGTTGAAGTTCGCAAGTTGCGCGTTAGTATCTTGAACTTGTTGGTTGGCGTTTCGCAGCGCTTTGTTTCGTACTTCCAACTCATCCATCTGACTGGTCAATTGCGCCCAAAGCGAATCCAATAGGCTCATCAACTGTCTAAACTCTTTAAATTGAAAACGCTTAGGCGATAAATCTGGTCGTTTATTCGTTTTAAATCGACGCACGACCACTTCCATCTGACGAATAGGTTCTGTAAGCCATCGGCTTGCCACAATCGCAATGCATAGCGTCACAACCAAGGTCGCAATGATGATATTTAATAGCTGTTGCTTCGATTGCGTCAGTTCTTGGTTTCGTGCTGCGTCTGACACAGTGTGAATCATAGTCACTTCTAATGGCTTCACAAAACTGTTGTTCTGGACGGTAATTTTACTCAAATGATGCGTGGTATCCCCCTTGGTATTACTCACCGCACCATAGTGGAAGTTAACGCTTTCTTGAGCATATAAGAATGGTTGCGAAATTCGGATTAAATCCTGATATGACACTAAAACAACCAAATAACCTTGCGGCTCATACTCTGAACCTGGCAGCAGCGTGTACGGCAGTAACGGGCTGACAAAGGCGATACCACTTTGCCCCCCATTTAATACCAGCCCCTCATCAAAGTAAGTACTGTGATACATCTTACCTTGCTTATAAATGTCTTCAGCGGCTCGAATTTTGGTCAGCAGCTTACTGTTTTCTAGGTGATATACTGAGCCATTGCTTTCGTACATTGGTTGCCAGTTTTTATCGATAATGTAAGTCGTACTGACATTGACCGCCAACTCTTCAAATGTCTCTATCATTTGCCAGATAATGGATGAATACAGGACGTTATCCATGCCTTGAACGAGTAAGCGATCCTTGGAATACCAGCGAGTTAAGTTCGCCACAAAGGTCAGGTCTTCACCTATCGTTTCTTGGATACCTTGATTGGTATTTTCCAGTTTAAGTTCTTTTTGCACCAACAAATCGGTTTGGTGCTTATCGATCATACTGGTGCCCACCCAATAAGCAGGCAGTAACGACCCTACCACCACAATCAAAGTTAAGATGCTACGCAAACTTATCATAAGGATGCTTTCCTACTCTTGTGAATGTGATTTGAATGTTTATTGATGAAGTCCACCACAAATTGAGCGGCGCCGTGTGCAGGCATGCCTGCTTTGTAGCGCTTATATCCGCGAATCAACGCTTCCCAAGTCACCGCCATTTCTACGGTACTTGGCATGGCATAAGCGGGGGTCAGCTCTTTGTACAAATCGCTATAGTAGGTGTTCTCTTCGTCATACCATTTGCGGTTGATTGAGCGATTGGTAGAGATCAAGTTCTGGTTGATGATGACGTCTTCAATAAACTCCGGCTTTTGTACGATCATCGCCAGAGTACGCATTGCTTTTTTCTTCGCCGGATTGCGCATTGCTTCAGCATTAAATGCCAACACCTTACCGCCACTCAGTGAGTGCATGTGGTGATTATTGTACGTCGGTAAACTGCTGATTCTGAGTTCTGTTGAGAAGTGTTGCTTCAGCTCACCTAGCGCCCAATCACCATCAATGAGATATGGCGCTTTCCCTTCAATGAACAACGCTCGCGCTTGATCTTGGTTGTAATCATCAATCACCACACCTTCTTTAGGTAAACGACCATAAAACTTAAGAGCCGCCGCCAGTGCACCAACATCAATATCGGTGATAGGTTGCGTTCTATGATCGGAAAACATAGGCACAAACGACATCAAGAAGTACATGTTCGGATACTGCATTGCGAGCGTGCTTTTGCCCTGTTTGGCATCTTCAATAAGCTTTTCCCAAGTTGGCTGTACTTCGTTGGTCAGCTTCGTATTCACATACAAAACCAAGTGATTACCTAAACCAAGCGGTACCCCATAAATGGCGTCGTCCACGGTGACGAGTTCCAGAGCTTTTGGCTCTATGCTTTTCTCTTCTAACCAGCTTGGCGGAATTTGGGCGAGATCAAAGTAGTCATGTAGTCCCAAGAAATCAGAAGGAACCCAAATAACATCAGGCACGGTAATACCAGTTTGCTTGGCGAGTAGTAGTTCTGAACGGATATTGTTTACATCGAACTCTCTGATCGCGAATGTGTTGCCTGTTTCGGCTTCGAAGCGCTCGTTAATTTCTGCGACGGTAGAATATTCAATGCCACTCCAAACTTGGATCTCTTGAGCGGAGACCAAGGAGGAAAACAGAAATAACAACAGGCTCAGGTTTCTCACTAGAATTCTCGAAAATTGATGGTATTACAAAAGTAGCGAACGACTGGTGCTTATTCAAAAGCGCCGACAGGAAATGTGCGGGTGCTTCCATTGGTGCTTCACCCTACCATAGAAAGCAAAAAGCGCCGCAATTGCGACGCTTTCAAAGATTATATCACAGTTAGTGATTAAGCGTACTCTTGCTCGAACTCACGCATAAAGTCCACGAGAGCTTGCACTCCTTCAAGCGGCATCGCGTTGTAAATTGATGCACGCATACCACCAACGGCACGGTGACCTTTTAGTGCCTTCAATCCTTTTGCATCTGCCAACTCTAGGAATGTGCCATCAAGTTCTGGTTTTGCTAGTTGGAACGGTACGTTCATCAGAGAACGGTTCGCAGTGTGCACTCCGTTACGGTAGAAATCAGACTGATCGATGTAATCGTATAGCAATGCTGCCTTTTCACGGTTTACTTGCTCAATCGCTTTTACGCCACCTTGCTCTTTTAACCACTTAAACACTAGACCTGATAAGTACCAAGCGAATGTAGGAGGCGTGTTGAACATCGACTCTTTTTCTGCCAACACTTTGTAGTCAAGAATACTCGGTAGCACTTCTTTCGCCAAACCAAGAAGATCGTCACGAACAATCGCAATTGCAATGCCTGATGGACCAATGTTCTTTTGTGCACCAGCGTAAATGACACCGTATTGAGAAACATCAATTTCACGAGAAAGAATGGTCGAAGACATATCTGCAACAATTGGTTTATCCGTTACTGGCAGATCGTTGATTTCAATACCATCAATGGTCTCGTTCGGGCAAAAATGGACGTAAGCCGCATCTGGCGAAATTTTCCATTCTGTTGCAGGTAGAACTGCCGCTTTACCGTCAATCACTGTTTTTGCGTTGAACACGTCAGGTTCACAGTACTTTTTCGCTTCTGCTACTGCGCTTTCTGCCCAGTAACCACCATCAATGTAAGTCGCAGTTTCCGCGCTACCTAATAGGTTTAGTGGAACAGCGGCAAATTGAGCACGAGCACCACCTTGGCAAAACAATACTTTATAGTTGTCTGGGATATTTAAAAGATCACGAAGGTCTTGCTCTGCTTCTTCTGCAACCTTAATGAACTCTTTGCTTCGGTGACTGATTTCCATCACTGAAGTCCCAAGACCTTGCCAGTTGATTAGCTCCTTTTGTGCTTGCTGCATGACTGCTTTTGGCAGACCTGCAGGTCCTGCACTGAAGTTAAATACGTTGTCCGTATTTTGTTCCATGATGCTCATTGCTCCTGCTAAGTAAAGATTACGAAATTAATATCACGTTTTTGCAGGGATAAAAACAAGAAAAGAGGTCTTACGACCTCTTTTTAAACTGGAAAAGCTAAAAACTTACTTTGTAAACTTCTCTATTGCATCAATGCAGGCATAAGCAGTGCGATTAAAGGAAATTCTTGTCCATTTTCGAACTTCAATTTCCCATCAGAAATTTGTGCTTTTAGTTCATAGCCCTTGTCTTTTTTCTCAATAAGTTCCATCACCATCAACTCGTCAACGCCTTCTTGAATGAATGGGTACAGATCCACCAACTCATCAGAGAAGTAAGTATTCAGCGAGCCTTTTGTCGCTGTCATTAGCTTCATCGGGTCTTGCGTGATGTGGTCGGTACCTTCCGGCACGGATAATTGCCATTCATTACGGAATTTGCCGTCTCCAAATGCAAGAGATAGCTCGTTGACTGATAGGTTAAAGCCTTTGCTAAACAAAGTATCAATATGCGGCAACAGCTTTTGAATCTCTTGCTCATCTAGCATTGGCGAACTTTGGTAAATCGACATAATTTGATCGAACGACTGGCTGTCAATATCACCGATAGCAAAATCAAGCTTGAAGTTATCAACGTCTGTACCATCCGTTAAACGCATTTGCTTAGCGTCTAATACCAACTGGGTGTTCAGTTTGTCGCCAGATTCATTCAGGGATGTATTGCCACTGTAGCTTGCGTTCTCGATTAGGAACATCGGGGCAAGTTGCGCATCAACAATATCCAGTTTTTGTAGAGAGAAAGATTGCTCCCCTAGCCAGTATCCTTTTGCTTGCTTACCTTTGCCTTCACCTTTCAGCTCTGTTAGATGAATCTCTTCACCATTTTCAAAGTCGATTTGTACCGAAGGAATCGACACTTGGTAGTTTAAATCACCCAGCACAGTCACATTACCTTTAACTTGCGCAGGACTAGATGAAAGGTGCATACCTTGAGCGTCGTTTTGGTAATTCCAACTTGCTAGGTTAAGCGTGAAATCCGTGTTTCCGTTGAGCTGTGTTTTACTGTGCATCGTCAACGGTAGGAAGTCCGCGTCGACGAGTTTAGAATCTGCACTTAAGCTCGTTAAACCATGTGTTACGTCGCTGGTCACATCAAAAGCTGTCGGAAGACCATCACGCTCAAGCTGCGCTTTGATTTCTGGGTCGACAACGGTGTAACGCGTCAGAACGACCGAAGACAGGTAACCGCGGTCATATTCCACAATTTCACCTTTGACCATTTCATCGTTCATATTGGCGATGCCATCTTCAATGATAGTTTGACCAATTTGACCAACTGCTAACGGCCAACACAGCGCAAGAGAAATAGCGCCACCAATGGCACCGATTTTTTTAAGATTTTCCATAACGTCACTTATTGAGTATTTGTGCTCAGTCTAACCCAAACCCAAAGCGGATAAAACATTGAGATATATCAGACTATTGATGGTTATTTTAGTTCATTAATCGAGAACAATACTCAGCTCTCAACCATTTCTATATTTAATTGATATGTTGTTGGTGCCAAGTTTTAACCGGAGCTCAAACCACTGTGAACCGTTACGCCGTATTGTGCCTCGACAACAATCCAATCAGTGCCGAACAGTTTCGATTGGAGTTGTCTGCCTTTTCGAGCAAGTTTGATATTCTCTCTGTGGAATCGATAGAAGAAGCACAGAGCGCTCTCGAATATCTCGAAGAAAGAGAACAAAAGGTTGCGCTGGTTATTGCGAGCCATCATGCACATTTTAATGGCGTTGACTTCCTCATCGGTCTCGACCGCAAGCCACACACTGAGCAAGCTCGCAAAATCCTTATTAGCTGCTCGTCCGATATTGAGGCCATTTTAACCGCCGTCAATGAAGGACGCCTCGATCACTGCTTAACCAAGCCTCTTCCGGATAAGGTCCTGTTCAATACGGCGCAAAAAGAACTGACCCAGTTCATTCTCCGTCATGATAGAGAAGACTTGCTCAACTACAGCCAAATCCTCGACCAGCATAAATTGCTGCGCGCTCACATCGAAAATCAGATGAGCAACTATCAAGCAGGATTCTTGAACGACTACCATGCCCTCTCTGATGGGGAACTCGCAGAACAAGTCATCACGGCGTTGCAACACTTCTTTGAACAAAATGACGATACCAAGGCTTGCCGTACCTACTCTCCTGAACACCTACTTACGATTGAAGGCGAGCCAAACAGTTTCTTGTGGTTTATTACCAGTGGTGAGGTAGCGCTCTACAAACGTGATGAACTTGGCATGCAACGTGAAGTGGTGCGCCATTCAAAAGGAAACATTGTCGGCGGCATGTCATTTGTCACCGGAGAGAGTTCGTTTTCAACTGCACTCACCCTAACAAAAACGGAAGTCATCAAGCTTGACAGAAATGTCTTCCGTAAGGTGATGCAAGGTGATTCTAACTTACTACCTCTGTTTACCAACTTGTTGCTACGTCATTTCAACCGACGATTGCAACGCAGTATCAACACTAAGTTGCAACTGCAAAAAACATTGGAATCATTGGAGTCCGCCCACCAGCAACTCATCGAACGCGAAAAAATGGCGATGCTGGGTCAACTTGTTGCGGGTGTCGCACACGAATTAAACAACCCCATTGCAGCTATCTTGCGAGGGGTAGAAAACCTAACTCTGACACTTGAAAACCTACTCACTCAGCTACCTAGTTACGAGGTTCAAGAAAAAGGCATTGGTTTACTGACAAGAGCTCAAAGCGCCAAACCGGCTTCGACCGCAGAACTCAGAGAGCGAGTAAAACAATTGAGTTCCAGCCTTCCTGACAGAACATTAGCAAAGAAAGTCGTTAATCTAGGGCTTGAGGGCGACCAAACTTTGGTTGCACAACTTAACCGTCAAAACGCCGAGTCATTGGATTCACTTGGCACGTTAGAACAATATCATCAAGTCGGCGCATCACTTCGCTCAATCAATGTTTGCGCAGCTCGCATCGCTGATATGGTAAAAAGCTTAAAAGGCTACGCACGCTCAGACGACGAAGGTTTACACTTTGCCAACTTACATGAAGGCATAGAAGATACGTTGGTGATCTTTGAGAACAAACTCAAGATGCATAAGGTCACAACAAACTACGCAGAACTTCCTAATACACTCTGCCAACCCATTGCTTTACAACAAGTTTGGACAAATCTGATTTCCAACGCCATTGATGCCTTTCCTGATAAAGGCGAACTCACTATTCAATCTCGCTTGGTAGAAAAAAACCAACAAAAGTATGCCGTAATTTCATTTACAGACAACGGATGTGGCATCCCCGAATCGCAACAAAAAGCCATTTTTGAACTCAACTTTACAACCAAGAAAGAAGGTAATTTCGGTTTAGGTATCGGACTGTCTATCTGCCAACAGATTATGGCAAGCCATAAAGGCTGGATAGAGGTGGAATCTGAGCTCAACCATTTCACTTGCATGACCGTCTGGTTACCTATCACTCAAGAAGGAGATGAAGTATGACTAAATATCTGATTTTATGTGTGGATGATGAAAGAGAAGTCTTAGATAGTGTCCTTCAGGATTTGATGCCATTCGAAGAAAATTTCGTTGTTGAGGGTGCGGAATCTGTCACG
Organism: Vibrio sp. Y29_XK_CS5; assembly: GCF_024181835.1. Lineage (NCBI taxonomy): Bacteria > Pseudomonadati > Pseudomonadota > Gammaproteobacteria > Vibrionales > Vibrionaceae > Vibrio > Vibrio sp. Y29_XK_CS5. The sequence continues at coordinate 652,074 of NZ_JAMZAM010000002.1, read as the reverse complement.
GAAGCAAAACAAGTGATTGAAGAAATGGCGGAAGACGGTATTCAGCTTGCCTTGATTCTGTGTGACCACATTATGCCGGAGCAAACTGGCATCAGCTTTTTAATCGAACTCAGTCAAAATGGTGACACTAAATCATCTCGCAAGCTGCTCTTAACGGGTCAAGCTGGCTTAGAAGACACCGTTGAAGCAATCAATCATGCGAGCCTCGATTACTACATCGCCAAGCCTTGGAAAGGTGAAGAGCTCAGAGACGCTATTGTTTCGCAACTGACTGCTTTTATGATAGAAAATGATGACAACTTATTATCGTGGACATCCATCCTAGACGCAGAGGCAATCCTCAACGCGATGGCACAACGACGTGCAAGCTTTGGTGAATGAGTACTGGGATAGAAAAACAAGTCATATTCGTCATCAACATGGCGCGTTTTTTGCTGATAAAACGGCACAATGAGTCATTTGACAAAACATCGACACATTTTTGTTGGTCGTAGACCTTCGTTTTTATTATGATGTCGAACAAATCAGATTACGGTTCAAGTGGTTACTTGGATCCATGGAACTATAAGACAAGGTTTATCGTTAGTTATGCGTAAAACACTATTAGCCGCTGCCCTTTTGTTGGCATCAAGCCAAGCTCTAGCTGCGAACGACTACAACGCTCCAGCAACAATGAGCAACTTTAGCTACGACTACATGGAAGCTCGCATTGGTGCTAGCCCAGTAACGTTCGGTGCTGGTTTCAGCAAATCAATCCACCCAAATGCACACGTAATCGCGCGCATCGACTCTGAGTTTGATGGTGATTTCGATTCAGCAGCAGGTTTTGGTTTCCACTCACCACTAAACAACTGGGCTGACCTAACGGGTGCAATGCTAATGCGCGTTGTACAACCGTCAAACTCAAGCAGCACTGACGTTGGTATGGAACTTAACTTAGGCGTGCGCCAATGGCTTGGTCCTCAACTAGAAGTTGGTGGTAAAGCGGGTTACGTTTCTATCGACAACGATGACGATTGGATCGGTTCTGTTTACGCTCGTTTCCACTCTACAGAGCTATTCTCTCTGGGTGCTGAAGCGCGTATCAACGACTTCTACGGTGATCAAGTAATGTTCACTACTCGCTTTAAGTTCTAAACGCCTACTGAGCGTACTTTCTTAAAGTATGAACTAAAAAACCGAGGCATTTACCTCGGTTTTTTTGTATCTACAAACTGTCGTCTTGTTGCAATGACTAACTCAAATGAAGTGGCCAAAAGCATCAACTTCCTTTTGTCGCTTTCAACACTCACCTTTTATGACTCGCTAACTTCATCCTAAACGAGTCAATCATCGTGAAACTAAAGCGATTTATTCACACATTGCCAGCAGTTGTTTCTTGCGTGGTTCTTGGAGCAGTTTCCAGTGAATACCATCAGTGGCGCCAGCAAACTTCCATAGAAGCTTCACATCAACATCACTACCGTATGTCACTCTTACTTTATTAAATACTTCTACTGGTCCTAGTTCCAAAAACGTTTCTACGTCATCAATACCTGCTTTTTTGACCATACGCTCTAGCGTCAACTGCATATTTGGTAGGTCACGCAAACGTCTACTGGCTGAAGACTTTTGGTATTTACGTTCCTTAATAGAACATTCAATCGATTTTTGTAACAACGCGTCTAGACCCGCAAAACCTGAGTCAAATAGATCGGTTACATCATAGTAGTTAACGGTTGCCGTCGTTTGTTTTTTGACGTGCTTATATTTTTCACAGTTTAGTTGAGTAAATTCTTCATCTAACCCGTTACCACCACGTAAATAACAACAGTCGTTACTTACTAGTGCGAACATTGCGTCGTTGCTGAATAAACCAATCCCGCCAAACATTGAACGTTTTTGGTACTCACTAAAATTGCTTACATAGTTAAAAAAAGCTTGGTCTGTCATGTCCATTGACCTCTGTAATTGGAATAAATTACCCCGATTAGCGATGTCACCAGATGAACAGCAGCTTATAGCGAATTATAAATTGTCGATATGTTGGCGATATTTTTGTGAATTGCGCTCACCAACTGTCTTAATCATACTTAACGTTGAAAAATAAGTTAGGATCTATGTCACAGTTGCCGAACTACAAACTCCACATACGTGATTAGTTTCACATTTACTCATCCTTAAGCGATGTTTTTTTGACACAGCAACTGCCAAAAATCAAACATCATGGTGATAAATGCGGCAATTGCGAACGTGAAATAGGTATTTAATTGATAAGCAACATAGTGTGGAGGTACACTGTACGAAAGCTCTCTAGCACAACGTCATAATGGAACATCTATCATTTTTTTGGCTACCAAATAATAAAGATAAGCTTATAAAAGCACTCGAATCTGAGTTCGCCCACCTAGTAGAACAATCAATTTCTACCGGGAAAATCTCCCTTCCTCCTATCCCTGATGTCGTACTTAAAATCCAGCAACTCTGCACAGAAGAAAACACCACGATTTCCGACGTCGCAAATGCGTTACTAGAAGATCCTAGTCTTGCTGCGGTTGTGGTTCGCGTCGCGAATTCCGTGATTTTTAATCGCCGTAATATTACCTGTAATGACCTAACAACAGCGGTATCTCGCTTAGGCATTTTACGAGTGAGGGATATCGTCACAGCTCAAGCAATTGAACAGTTAAAGCATTCGGTCAACCTTTCTAAAGACTGCAATAGCATATTGGTGAAAAGTGCCGCGGTTTCTCGTGAGCTAGGCGCAACCATGGTATTGGTTGTCCAAGAGTTCCGTAAGCATGAACCAGCGACATACGGTCACCTAGAGCAAGAAAAAGCGCTATTAGTAGGTTTGTTGGCGGATATTGGTCTGTTCTGTCTCATCAACGAATACCACTTATATCTTGATCGTGGTAATTACTTAGATGCAGATATTGCACTACAAATATTCCAAACGCGCTGTTCTGCGACAAGCAAATTAGTATTGGAGAAGTGGGGGTTTGACAATGATTTCCGTGAGGTTTCATCGAATGAAAAATATGAAGCATCGCGCCCAGAAGTCAGCTACCTGGATATTGCTCGTATCGCAAACCACTTATTAATGTTCCGTAACCAAGATGAACGCATTGAAGATCATGAAGTGGAATTCAATTTAACGGGTGCAGAAATCTTGTACGAGTTGAGCAATATGAGTGATACTGACTTCCATTGTGAAATTAAAGAAGTTCTAAGCGCAAGCGGTCTTTAATCTCTCAATACTTCATTTTAAGCCACGCTAAGCATCAGATAGTATTCTGAACTGTTTATGCGTGGCTACGTATTTTGCTTACCTCATAAAGGAATCATTGAGTTTTATGTTCTCAGGGATGCTATTCATCTTTGCCCCATTGGTGGTGGGCTACTTAATTCCAATTTCTCAGGCGTCGGTACTTGAAAAAATCAACAAGTCGACCTCATACCTGATCTACGTCATTCTCTCCTTGATGGGTTTAAGCCTTGCTGCGCTCGACAACCTCGGCAGCAACTTGCAAACCATCTTGCTTTACGCTGGTACTTTCTTCGTCTGTTTGGGCGCTTGTAACCTACTTGCCTTGCCGCTAGTCGATAAACTGCTTCCTTTGCAAACCGACCAAAACCAGAAAAAACTCCCACTGTCTTCTATGGCATTAGAATCAATCAAGCTTGTTGTCGTCGTTGGTGGTGGTTTGATTGCCGGTTTGATCTTGCCAATTGGTCTTTCTTGGGTGGATACAGCGAGCGAATGGATTTTATTTCTTCTACTGTTCTTTATTGGCATTCAATTGCGTAATAGCGGCTTAACCCTTAAGCAGATTCTGTTGAACAAACAAGGCATGGCGATTGCGACAGTCATTATTGCAACTTGTATGCTCGGTGGTGCAATTGCCTCAGTGATCTTGGATTTACCACTCTACCAAGCGCTGGCAATGTCTTCTGGCTTTGGTTGGTATTCGTTAGCTGGCATCTTGATGGGTGATGCATTTGGTCCCATTTTTGGCGGCGCTTCCTTCTTGATTGAATTGATGCGTGAGTTGGTCGCATTAGTTGCTATTCCATTGTTTATTCGCACCTACCCTTCAACAGCCATTGGTTACGCAGGAGCAACAGCAATGGACTTTACCCTGCCAGTCATCCAGACAACTGGAGGTGTTCGATGTGTGCCTGTCGCGATCGTAAGTGGTTTTATTTTGAGCTTATTGGTGCCTGTCATGATGCTTTTCTTTGTGTCTCTTGCTAGCTAGATCTCAGGAATATTCATTAACATCCATTACAATACGGCAAAAATTCAAATACCCACGTAACCTCAAAATGCTCAATTCAAAGAGAATTTTCTGGATTACCGCTTAGTTATCGAGCCCTTTGATTTTTAAACTCTTGGATCGGTAATCAGTGACAGGCAAGGCATAGTGCCTATTGGGGTTACAAAGGGAATTCAACCAAAAAGGAATAACAATGAAACGCTTTGTCGTTGCAGCGCTCCTCGCTACAAGCTCAACTTTTACCTTTGCTGCTGACCAGCAATGTCTTGCAAACAAATACGACGGTTATATAGACGCCTCTTTACAGTGGTATCAAGACCTTGTAGACCTAACCGTTACTCAATACCCAGATTTAAAAGAAGTAAGTCAATGGTTCTTAGAAGGTCGCCAACACCACTTTGAATTAAACCGTGAAGCGGTACATTACTTCCTGAAAAATGATCCTAGCCGTGTTGCTACAGAGCAACCTGTTGAAGCGTGGCTCAAGCTAGAACAACACGATGTGAAGCAGCTTGCAACACGCAGTGATGAGCTCGGTCAAGCTGCACAAAAAACGTTTAGTGATCGTCAATCGGCGAACCATCCAAAGAACTATGACCTACGTTCTGCATTTGCTGACTTATTGAGCCACCCAAAACAGATCGATTCTGCGCTTAATAAGTACAATCAATCAATTGCTAAGATTGAAAAGCAGAAGTGTGAATAAACCTCGCCCTAGAATTTCATTTCAGCAACATGGGTTTCAATAATTAAAACGGGACTTTGCGCCCGTTTTGGTTTAGATTGTGCCGCTCGCATTACCAAAATAACTACAAAGATTCTTTGCTATGGTTAAGGAACAAAAAACCGCTGACGTTAGCTTCGAGAGCTTGTTAAAGATCTTCACAATTCCTGAAGGTCCAGATTCTACGTTGACCAAAATCGACGAGAGTCTCTCCCAGAACTTGAACAAATTTCTTCGTGAACACATCGTGGCAGAAGAAAAGCCTTTACGTGAAATTGAGAAAGACTTTTCTTCTGCTCAGATTCCTGAGCAACCAGAGTTCGTGTCAGACCATACCGAGCACCTACTAGATACCTTGGTATCTCACTCGGTTCATACCTCTGCGCCAAGCTTTATTGGTCACATGACTTCTGCCCTGCCGTATTTCTTAATGCCGCTGTCGAAGATCATGATCGCCTTGAACCAAAACTTGGTAAAGATTGAAACTTCGAAAGCATTCACACCACTTGAACGCCAAGTACTTGGTATGCTGCATCGCCTTATTTATGGTCAGGACGACAAGTTCTACCGTAAGTGGATGCACAGCGCGAAGCACTCTCTCGGTGCATTTTGTTCTGGCGGTACCATCGCGAACATTACTGCGCTTTGGGTTGCTCGCAATAAAGCACTAAGAGCAGATGGCGCATTCAAAGGGGTAGAAAAAGAAGGTCTGTTCAAAGCCATGAAACATTATGGCTATGAAGGGCTGGCAATTCTGGTTTCTGAGCGTGGGCATTACTCACTGAAGAAAGCTGCCGACGTACTTGGGCTTGGTCAAGAAGGATTGGTTGCCGTCAAAACAGACGCAAACAACCGCATTATCGTTGATGACTTGAAAGCAAAAATTGCGGAACTTGAGTCGCAAAATATCAAGCCTATTGCGGTGGTTGGTGTTGCTGGTACGACAGAAACCGGTAGCGTTGACCCGCTTCCTCAAATCGCTGAAGTGTGTGCTGAACACGATTGTCACTTCCATGTGGATGCAGCATGGGGTGGTGCGACACTGATGTCGAACAATCATCGTCACCTACTTGGTGGGGTCGAACTTGCAGATTCTGTGACGATTGACGCGCATAAACAACTCTACATCCCTATGGGTGCAGGTATGGTTCTGTTTAAAGACCCAGATGCGATGAAGTCAATCGAGCACCACGCACAATACATTTTGCGTAAGGGCTCAAAAGACCTAGGTAGCCACACCCTTGAAGGCTCTCGCTCCGGTATGGCGATGTTGGTTTACGCGGCAATGCATATCATTAGCCGACCTGGTTATGAACTGCTGATTGACCAGAGTATCGCCAAAGCGCGCTACTTCGCTGATCTTATTAACGAGCAAGAGGACTTTGAGTTAGTGTCTGAGCCTGAGCTTTGTCTGCTGACTTACCGTTATTTGCCAACCAATATGCGCACAGCATTAGAGAAAGCACAAGGTACGCAGAAAGAGAAACTGAACGAGTTACTCAACCAACTGACTCAGTTTATCCAAAAGCGCCAGCGTGAAACAGGTAAGTCCTTTGTGTCACGCACTCGACTGAACCCAGACCAATGGCAACGCATGAACACCATTGTATTCCGTGTTGTGTTAGCGAACCCATTGACGACCAATGACATTCTAAGTGCGGTATTGGACGAGCAGCGCGAAATTGCTCAACAAGCCCCAAGCTTAATGGCAAAAATTGAAGAAACTGTCGACAACATCCTCAATTCTTAAGCGCCAATGTGAGTTACATCAAATTGAAAATTTCTTTCTTTTTGATGTAACTCAATCATCATTATTGTGCCACTAGAGCAACAAACCATCGATCCCACATCCAATTCTGTAGTTTTTACAACATTTTGTTTGAGGCTTGTCAAATTCTCACGAAATAGTAACCGTATTTGGTTTAGCCAGATTGAGGATCGGGTTTATACTGAATTTATGGCGCTGGTAGTTTTCGTTAACGCCCCTCTAGACCGAGAAGCCTTTGGGTTTCCATTCGTTAACAGAGCCAGCGAGTTGTTCTCTATACCCTCGTGAACACTATGAATACATTAGAAAAAATTCAAAAAAATCTGGAGAATTTCAGTAAGTCAGAGCGCAAAGTTGCGGAAGTGATTATGGCGTCTCCACAAACTGCAATTCATTCAAGCATTGCAACGTTAGCTAAAATGGCTGACGTGAGTGAGCCTACTGTTAACCGTTTCTGTCGTCGTCTGGATACCAAAGGTTTCCCAGATTTTAAACTTCACCTTGCGCAAAGCCTTGCCAATGGTACGCCTTACGTTAACCGTAATGTGGAAGAAGACGATGGTCCTGATGCCTACACGCACAAGATTTTCGAATCGACAATGGCGTGTTTAGATGTCGCAAAAAACAGCCTTGATGCGATGCAAGTTAATCGTGCAGTTGATCTCCTGACTCAAGCGAAGCGCATCTCATTCTTCGGTCTTGGTGCTTCTTCTTCTGTCGCACGCGACGCTCAAAACAAGTTTATCCGCTTCAACATTCCTATTACTTGTTTTGAAGATATCGTAATGCAACGCATGAGCTGCATTAACTGTAGTGACAATGACGTTATCGTTCTGATTTCTCACACGGGTCGTACTAAGAGCCAAGTTGAGATTGCGAACCTTGCACGTGAAAACGGTGCAACCGTTATTGCAATCACAGCAAAGGACTCACCACTAGAGAAAGCGAGTTCACTGGCTATTACACTAGACGTGCCAGAAGATACCGACGTGTATATGCCAATGGCAAGTCGCGTAGTACAAATGACGGTTATCGATGTGCTAGCAACAGGCTTCACGCTGCGCCGTGGTACTGGCTTCCGTGAAAACCTAAAGCGAGTAAAAGACGCATTGAAAGACAGCCGCTACGATAAGCTAAGTCAATACTAACGAATCGACTTAGTCTGTAATAAAAAATAGAAAGGGGAGCTAAGTAGCTCCCCTTTTCGTATCTGTTCAGGTCGTATTTCTATTGATTCACATCCGATAGATCAGAGCGAGACTCCAGCACTTCTACTGAACTTACGTGATGCGAACTCTCTCCTACACACGCATCGCTACAATCACAAACTTGACGAAGAATGTACACCAACCGATCCTGCGTAAGGGGTAAGGGGTTGCCTTTGATTGCTACTGACTTCAAAGCATCATCCGCAACTTGCTCAAAAGAAGTTTGGCATACTCCAAACTTACCTAACTGAGGTAGCGCTAGCTTATCTAACACCATTTTCACCCAAAGCACGCCATCGTGCTCATTGGCATTAGTTCGGTCCGTCACTAATTGCGCTAAACGCTTATAACGACTGATCACATCACTTCGTCCTGCTTGCTTTGCTGCATTGATATTCTCTTGCATCACATGCGGAGCCAGACGTGCAGTAATCACACTATGCGGCGCATCAAGCTTGCCTCCCAATGCGGAAGCTAAACCATGCGCAGCGCCGAGCTTGGCATTTGTGATTGCCATTCCGCCTAAAAGTGCCGCAAAAGAAAGGTCTGATCTGGCTTTGTGACTGTCTTGTTTACACCCTGCAATTACTGAGCGGCTTAAGCGACGTAAACCTTCTTCACACACCATATCGGTAAGAGGATTTGGATCACCACAAACGTAGGCTTCCATAAGGTGAGTAAACGCATCCATCGCGCCACGACCAGAGGTATACTTGTCAGTACCATAGGTTAAGGTTGGATCAACAATCGCAACGTCTGCGAGCATTTCCGGGCTTCTTAAGCTTACTTTCACTTGGTCTTGCCCCGATTTAAGCACAGCATTTCTGGTTACCTCTGACCCTGTGCTTGCTGTCGTAGGAATAGCAATAAAATGAATCGGCTTGGTTTTCAAAGGAACGTTTCTTCCAACGACTTCGACGTAGTCATAGACGTCACCTTGGTTAGGTATGATCGCCGCGAGCGCTTTGCCCATATCAATGACACTACCCCCTCCAATCGCGATAACCATATCAGGTTGGAACTTACGTCCAAGCACTGCGGTTTCTTCTACCATTGTGATATTAGGTTCACCATTGATGGCAACGTGTTGATAACGCATGTTCTGCGCTTTTAGATAATTAATGATAGGTGTGGCACGTTGCGTATCTTTACCAGTCACCAGTAAAACGCTGTAGCCAAATTGATTGATTACAGACAGCGAAGATTGGAGTGCTCCCTCGCCGAAGATAATCCGTGTCGCAGTCATAAACTGAAACATACACTTCCTCCCCAAAACAACAACTCACACTAGAGTGCTATGCTTTCCACCAAAAAAAGTTGACCAAGTGCACCTTGCCGCCATTAACCCTTCAAAAAGTGTGTTTTTATGCGTCACTTCACATACTTACGTCATGTGCTTTTGCGGTTAAGAATCATTCTAAAAAGTGACTTTTCATGGCTTCAAGCTTAGTGCGTGTTTAGTTTTTATACGATAGATTTCGCCTATCGAGACAAGAGGTAAATGCTGCTTTATTTCCGTATCTGGATCGGGCATAGTTGTCTCAAGAAACGAAAGCATGTACCGACATGAAGTCTAGTTGTGCTTTCAAAAAGAATAGATTTTAGGAGAAATAAGATTATGTTCGTAGTTATCTTTGGTCGCCCAGCTTGCCCATTCTGTGTTCGCGCGAAAGAGCACGCAGAAACACTTAAAGCAAAACGTGATGACTTCAACTACCGTTACGTAGACATCCACGCTGAAGGTATTTCTAAAGCTGACCTAGAGAAAACAGTTGGTAAGCCAGTAGAAACTGTTCCTCAAATCTTCATCGACCAAACACACATTGGTGGTTGTGATGATTTTGAAGCTTACGCAAAAGAGCACCTAGGTCTATTCGACGAGTAATCCAAATTACTGAATTTTTAAAAGCCGCTATTAGCGGCTTTTTTATTGTTTATTCAATTTGTTATTCCCTTACGTCAAGTAATAGTAAAACCTAAAAAAATTCACTTATCTTTTTGCTATATTTAGTTACAATTCGCAACTCTTAATCTTTTATTTGGCACACACTTTACCGAGCCACACAGTGAACATAGACGTCGTACACCTTCTTGAACAAAACCCTATTCTTCTAATCTTCGTCGTATTAGCAATTGGTCTTGCCATTGGTAAAATTCGCTTTGGAAACCTACAGTTAGGTAACTCCATAGGCGTCCTCATTACTTCTCTTGTTATGGGTCATCTTGGTTTCTCCTTTAACGCAGAAGCCCTAACCATCGGCTTTATGCTATTTATCTACTGTGTAGGTATTGAAGCTGGTCCAAACTTTTTCGGCATATTTTTCCGCGACGGTAAACATTATTTTATTTTGAGCATGACCGTATTAGTCTCAGCGGTAGGGTTAACCTATTTCTGTAGCCATTACATGGGACTCGATTTTGGTCTATCTGCGGGTATGATGGCCGGCGCTCTTACCGCTACGCCTGTATTGGTGGGCGCACAAGATGCGTTGAATTCTGGTCTTGCAACCATCCCACGAAACATGGATTTTTCTTTAGTATTAGAAAATCTATCGGTTGGTTATGCGATGGCTTATTTGGTGGGTTTGATCAGTATGATCATGTTCGCCAAACTGTTGCCAAAACTGCAAAAGCAGAATCTATCCGATTCAGCTCAGCAAATTGCGCAAGAACGTGGATTGGGTAACTCTAGCCAACGTAAGGTCTACTTGCCAATCATCCGCGCGTACCGCGTTGGTCCTGAGCTGATTGACTGGACAGATGGTAAGAACCTTCGTGAGTTGGGCATTTACCGCCAAACAGGCTGCTACATAGAGCGTATTCGCCGTAATGGTATCCTTGCTCACCCAGACGGTGATGCAATCCTGCAAGAAGGTGACGAAATCGCATTGGTAGGCTTCCCAGATAGCCATGCACGTCTTGATCCAAGCTTTCGCAACGGTAAAGAAGTATTCGACCGTAACTTGTTAGACCTTCGAATCGTCGAAGAAGAGATCGTGGTTAAAAGTGATGCAATTGCTGGTAAGCGCCTATCTGATTTGAATCTATCGGAATTCGGCTGTTTCTTGAACCGCGTCGTGCGTGCCCAAATTGAAATGCCAATGGACTTAGACATTGTTCTAGCCAAAGGTGATGTGCTCCAAGTAAGTGGTGAGAAGAGTCGTGTTCATGGCCTCGCCGAGAAAATCGGTTTCATCTCGATCCACAGCCAGATGGCAGACCTGCTCGCATTCTGTAGCTTCTTTATTCTAGGTATTATGTTTGGTTTGGTGACCATGACGTTTGGTCAAGTGTCATTCAGCCTAGGTAACGCAGTTGGTCTGTTGCTTTCAGGCATCACACTGGGCTTCCTACGAGCAAACCACCCTACTTTCGGTTATGTACCGCAAGGAGCATTGAATATGGTCAAAGACTTAGGTTTAATGTTCTTTATGGTTGGCATCGGCTTAAGCGCCGGTGGCAAGATGTTTGAACACTTAACTCAAGTGGGTCCACAAATCATCGGTTTGGCATTTATCGTTAGTGTTGTGCCTGTCGTGCTCGCGTACCTAGTTGGCGCTTACGTACTTAAGATGAACCGTGCTCTACTCTTTGGTGCCATCATCGGAGCTCGTACGTGTGCACCAGCAATGGACGTAGTGAACGAATACGCAAAGTCGACTATTCCTGCCCTTGGCTACGCGGGTACCTACGCGATTGCCAATATCTTAATGACTTTAGCCGGTACGATTCTGATTATTTTGAGTTAATCTCTTTGAGCGCGCTTTTCAGGTGTGTTCAAGCAGCGCTCATTATTCAGCACAGAGATTAAAGACACAAAAAAGGCGCTCAATGAGCGCCTTTTTAATACCGTTAGAAACGATTAGATTTGAGTGAAATCTGTTTCTACTGCTGGGTTAACGTCTGCTTCGTAATCCACACCGTCAACACCAAAGCCGAATAGCTTCAAGAACTCTTCTTTGTACTCAACGTAGTCAGTCAGCTCTTTTAGGTTTTCAGAGGTAATTTGTGGCCATAGATCTCGGCAGTGTTGCTGGATATCTTCACGTAGTTCCCAGTCATCCAGACGCAGACGGTTTACTTCATCTACTTCTGCTGCGCTGCCGTCTTCTTTGTAAAGACGTTGGCTGAACATACGGAAGATTTGCTCCATACAACCTTCGTGTACGCCTTCTTCACGCATTTTCTTGAACACCATCGCGATGTAAAGAGGCATGACAGGAATTGCAGAACTTGCTTGAGTCACAACAGACTTAAGTACCGCTACGTTTGCGCTACCGCCAGTTGTTGATAGTTTCTCGTTAAGTGCTGCTGCTGCGCGGTCTAGGTCCATTTTCGCTTTACCTAGAGCACCATCCCAGTAGATCGGCCAAGTAAGCTCTGTACCGATGTAGCTGTACGCCACAGTTTTGCAGCCATCTGCTAGAACGCCAGCTTCTGATAGTGCATTAATCCATAGTTCCCAGTCTTCACCGCCCATTACGGTTACTGTGTCTTGGATTTCTTGCTCAGTAGCAGGCTCTACGCTTGCTTCGATGATTACGTCTTTGTTGGTATCAACAGCAGTCGACGTGTAAGTTTCACCGATAGGCTTAAGTGCTGAACGGATCAGTTCACCCGTTTCTGGCATTTTACGTACTGGAGAAGCCAGTGAGTAAACCACCATATCCACCTGACCAAGGTCTTCTTTGATCAGATCGATTGTTTTCTGTTTTGCTTCATTTGAGAAAGCGTCGCCGTTTAGGCTTTTCGCGTACAGACCCTCTTCACGAGCTAGCTTCTCGAAAGCAGCCGCATTGTAAAAACCTGCTGTACCTGGCTTCTTCTCTGTGCCTTCTTTTTCGAAGAAAACACCAATAGTTGAAGCGCCGCCACCAAATGCCGCAGCGATACGAGAAGATAGACCGTAGCCACTTGATGCACCCACAACAAGAACGCGTTTTGGCGCGTTTTTAATTGGACCTTGCGCTTTAGTGTAAGCAATTTGTTCTTTTACGTTAGCTTCACAACCCACTGGGTGCGTAGTAGTACAGATAAATCCACGAATTCTAGGTTTGATGATCATATTCAACTTCCTTTAAAAAACGTTGCTAGGATAAAAGGTTCAGCCCTACTTCGCACCTAATTTCTGTAAAAATGCTGCGAAAATGCAAGTGGTTGGAGCACTCAACAAAAAAGCTATAGGCTCAAACACGAAAAAGCACCTCAATTGAGGTGCTTTTCTTATTTTATACGCAGTCGTATTACGCTGCCGAGTTCAAATGCGATTTTTTGCTTGGTGCATTTGTACGAACTTCTGAAAAGTTGTGGCTAAAATGGTCGACTTGAATCGCTTTATAGCGCAGTTTGTCTGCTGCCATAATTTGATCAATTTCTTGCTCAGTAAGTACGTCCGCTTCGAATGCTTGTTGCAGGCGGTCATGCAATAAACCTTTACGCGCTACCTTGCCATCTTTCGCTGCTTTCATCAGTTTGCGTTCAAGAGGCTTCACGTCGTACATCGCAAGGAACGCTCGTTCCATGAGCCCTACGCTATCATCCTCTGATTGACCGATGTAGCATAAGCTCGTCATTCGGTCACGTTGAGCTCCAGGCGTCATCATTGCCTCAGCAAGGCTCACACAGAGCTCATCGCTTGGAGCTTTGAAGTGATTACCCAATGGGAACAACAGACCTTTCAGAACGCCACCGACGTATTTCACTGGGAAGTTTGAATACGCTTCATTAAGCGACTTCGATGCGTTGTACAAACAGTGCTGAACGGCATAGTGCACAAAGTTCAAATCACCTTGTTGACGACCTTCATCTTCGTACTTCTTAAGTGCAGCGGACGCCATGTACAAGTAACTCAAACCATCACCAAGGCGTGCAGAGATCATTTCTTTACGCTTCAGATCGCCACCTAGAGTTAACATTGCAAAGTCTGCGCTCACTGCAAGTGCGCGGCTTAAGCGCGTGATGTCTTTATAGTATTGCTGCGTAGGACCGCTCATGTGCGCTTTAACAAAGCGAGAACCTGTCAATGCCGCGCCAAGAGCACCAAAAGTATTACCCATCGCATGTTTAATATGTTTGAACAACAATTCGTCAAACTCTTTTGCGCCTTCTTTTACATCTGGGTTTGCTGCTGCTTCCATTTCTTTCAAAACATATGGATGACAACGTGTCGCACCTTGACCGAAGATCATCAAGTTGCGAGTCAGGATGTTTGCACCTTCAACGGTAATCGCAACGGGAATACCCAAATAGTGCTTAGCTAGGTAATTCATTGGGCCATCTTGAATTGCACGTCCTGCATGAATATCGAAAGAATCGTTCAGGATAGTACGAGCCATTTCGGTCATGTGGTATTTGGCAATTGCGGTCACGATGCCCGGCTTCTCCTTCATATCCAGAGAAGTGGTTGTCAGCGTTCGTGTCGCTTCCAACAGGTAAGTTAAACCACCAATGCGACCCATCGCTTCTGCCACACCTTCAAACTTACCAATCGACATACCAAACTGCTTACGAACATATGCATAAGCACCGGTTGTACGCGTTGTAAGGTGACCAATCGCGGTGCCAAGTGCAGGAAGAGAGATACCACGACCAGCCGATAGACATTCCACCAACATACGCCAGCCTTTACCTGCGTATTCGGAACCACCAATCAACCATTCCATTGGAATGAATACATCATTACCGCGTGTTGGACCGTTCATGAATGCAGAGCCTAGTGGGTCGTGACGCTCACCGATCTCCACACCTTCATGATCTGCTGGGATAAGTGCACAAGTAATGCCCACGTCTTTTTTGTCGCCAAGTAGACCATCAGGATCTTGAAGCTTAAATGCCAACCCAAGAACTGTTGCTACTGGCGCTAGAGTGATATAACGCTTATTCCAGCTAACACGGATACCAAGAACTTCTTCACCTTCGTGAGTTCCGTAACACACTACGCCTTGATCTGGAATGCCACCGGCATCAGAGCCCGCTTCTGGACCTGTAAGGGCGAAACACGGAATGTCCGTACCATCTGCTAAACGCGGCAACCAATAATCTTTCTGTTCTTGAGTACCATAGTGAGACAGCAACTCACCAGGTCCCAGAGAGTTTGGAACCATCACTGATACCGCAGCACTGATACTGCGCGTTGCGATGCGCGAAACGATGGTCGAGTTAGCCAGTGCTGAGAACTCACGACCGCCATACTCTTTTGAAATGATTAACGAGAAGAAACGCTCTTTGCGCAAGTATTCCCATACTTCAGGCGAAAGGTCTCTGTCTTCCTTAACGATCTTTTGATCATCAAGCATTTCAAGCAATGTTTCGAGTTCATTGTCCATGAAAGCTTGTTCTTCAGAAGAAAGCGCAGGTTTTGGATAATGATGTAACGTCGTAAAGTTAGGTTTGCCTGAGAACAGCTCAGCATCCCACCATACGCTACCCGCTTCCATCGCTTCTTTTTCCGTGTTCGACAATGGAGGGAGTACTTTCTTAAACATTTTGAATGCTGGGTCACTAATCCATTTTCTTCGTAGAGAGCTCATAGTTCAGATCCTTTTGTTCACGTCACCGCTCGCGGCTTTAACTTATTTTATTATTGATTTAATTTTGTTTACTTGGCTGACATACCTGCCGACAAGTATGGAATCAGAAGATCAACGACAGACTTTGCATCGACCTCTTTTTCAAACTTACTTTCTGCAATCTCGGTTAACGCTTGGCTTGATGCCATAGTGAAAACACAAGTGCCTAGTGTGAAGTGCAATCTCCAGAACAACTGTTCTTCCGTCAATTCCGAATTTGCTTTCATGATGGAAAACATAAACAGCTTTAGCACTTCCTCATATCTTGTACTAATAAACCAACGTAAATGACCTTGGACATCGGTATATCCACGACCAATTAGCAACATAAATAACGCAGTACCATTCGGACGCACATCATTCAGTGCTCTTAGAGGCAAACGTAGCGATTCAAACACTTCATCCATGTTGTAATCATCGCGCGTGTTTAACTCGATCAAAGACGTCTTAATATTTGGCATTAGCGCTTCTAGGTATCGGTCTAATACTGCCCTCACCAGCGTTTTCTTATCGCCAAAGTGGTAGTTAACCGAAGCTAGGTTGACATTCGCCTTACCAGTAATGGTTCGTAGTGATGTGTCATTGAAGCCGTATTCTGCAAATAGTCCTTCTGCTACATCGAGTATTTTTTCTTTAGTTGTACTTCTCGGGGCCATTTCAATCACTCGTATTAAACAACTGTTTGAAATATACTCCCGAAACCTGAGATTAACAAATGATTAACATCACATTTTCAAGCATTGGTCTGACCAGAAAAAAGAAGTGCGAACTTAAAGGAATGAATTTAAAGCGAATATTGTTTTGTGAAAAAAAATTCTAAAAAAAATGGAACTGTTTGGAATTGTCTCGGTCTGAATTACTGTAACAACTAGGGCATTTAAAGTTTCACAGGCCGTCAAACTTGTTTCTATCTAGTTGCTACATTGCTGCTTTTTCTTATTAACTCCTATGTTTGTATCCGCCCAGACAATTTTTCGTCTGGGCTTTTTTTCGTCTGTCATTTGAGTTTGCCGCCTTCACTTAACCTTGTATTACGTTGAACAAACTTCACCGATCCTCGGATACAAAAAAGCCCCCCTGTCGGGAGGCTTTCGTTAAATTATTCTATCTTAGCTTACGCTTTTTTCTCGCTTGCGACTTCTTCAGCCGCTTTCTTTGGCAAGGAGAAGTGCAGTAGTGCGTAACCAATTACAGCAGCTGTCGTTGAGCCCATCAGGATACCTAGTCGAGCGTAAGTATCAAATTCTGGACTTACATTGCCAAACGCAAGTGACGAGATGAAGATCGACATGGTGAAGCCGATACCACACAACACGGACACAGCGAAAATATGTACAAAGTTCACACCTTCTGGCAGCTTAGCCACGCCCATTTTCACTGCAGCCCAGCTAAATGTGAAGATACCAAGTGGTTTACCAACCAAAAGACCCAGCGCAATACCCAGAGGCAACATTGAAGTCAGACCTGACATCGATACGCCTTCTAGTGAGATACCTGCATTTGCAAAAGCAAACAGAGGAAGAATGCCGAATGCTACGTATGGGTGAAGTGCGTGCTCCATGTGTTTCAGTGGAGAGTGCTCGCCCTTCTTGCCTTTAAGTGGGATAGCGAAGCCGATAACCACACCTGCAAGTGTTGCGTGAACACCAGATTTAAGTACGGCAAACCATAGTATCGCACCGACAATCATATAAGGTGTTAGCTTGGTGACCTCTTTTGCGTTCAGCATGAACAAGACACCCGTCATGATGAAGCCGACAATCAATGCCATCGTTGATAGGTCGCCAGTGTAGAACAGCGCAATAATCACAACCACACCAAGGTCATCAATGATCGCCAACGCAAGTAGGAAAACCTTCAAGCTGATAGGAACACGCTTACCAAGAAGCGCCATGATACCTAGAGCGAACGCAATGTCTGTTGCCGCAGGAATTGCCCAGCCAGAAATCGCTTCTGCATCACCTGCGTTGAAAGCAACGTAGATAAGTGCCGGAGCTAACATACCACCTACCGCTGCAATTGCAGGGAAGATTGCGGTTTCTTTTGATTTAAGTGCGCCTTCAAGCAGCTCACGCTTTACTTCAAGACCGATTAATAGGAAGAACACAGCCATCAGGCCATCGTTGATCCAGTGAGACACTGACATACCAAATACATAAGTATGCAGCATTGCTTGATAACTTTCGCCAAGCGGTGAGTTTGCAATGGTCATAGCGATTGCTGCTGCAATCACAAGAAGGATACCGCCTGCGGATTCCATTTTGAAAAAGTCACGAATGACATCGTTCATGGTTTCGCCCTTATATTTATTATCTTAATAAACGATTAACAAAGAATGATGAGAGTGTATAGCTGCTGAAAATTTTAGAATAATCGCTTGTTTAGAGTTTAAACTTCGATTTTTCCGAGGTTTCATTTACGAAACATCGTATTTTTCAACAAGAACATAATTATTTACAAGACCTGCCTATCTCCTTATAAGCTCAATCTATTCACATAGACTACTATTAAGTTAGTATAATATCTGACTAATTTTCGTGATTAACGTGCGGTTTTACACCGAAAACTGCGTGTTTCAGTAACGAAAAAGCCACCCTTGTTGGGTGGCTTTTTCGTTGTTTCTAGTAACCGGTGAGTTGCATAAAACCCCAGGCTTCATTGGAACCCGATGCGAGTATCGGTCCTTCCCAATATGGAATCACAAAAGGAAGCCACATGTCCGATTTTATGATCCGTGTCGTTAAATTGATGTTTTGCCCGGGGACATTGATGATCCACTGAAGTGGTAGCCTTCTTCCATTAGACAAGTTAGTGACGTGCAGTGGCGTCATCGTCAGCTCTTTTTCTGTTAGGTTTATCACCTTGCCAGAACGCGTTGATAGTGTGCCGAATAAATGAGGAACCTGACCATTATGACGATAACGACTCACTGTAAGCGCTCGTCCATCATCAAGGTTAAACACAAACCAATCCCAACCTTGCTGCCCTTCGCCAATCAGACCACTTCCCCACTCCTTCTGTGTCCATCCAGAGCCTGATACCGGGATTTCACGTCCATTAAGGGTAAGGGTACCTTTGACATTGAGAAACGGCGCACTGAAGCTAAAAGACGCGATAGATTGCAGCGCATGTTTAACTTGGAACCCTTTTTCACCATTAACAACAAAAGGACCGCTCGTTGTAGTATTTAAGTCAATTGCAAACGTATCGGTCGAGACATCAAGATTTCCTGGGAATGGTGTGGAGCCAAGTGCACGCCAAGTCCAGTTGTCAATCCATAAACGGAAAGGACGATTCGTCATGCCCGCCTGCCCAATCCCTCCACGAGCGACACGCTGCTCTTTCCAAACATGCGAGCCAGAACTGACAACAATATGAGAGATAAACAATTGTGGGTTTTGCCAACCTCGAGTATCACGCTCGTCGGTAGCAACGCGGAAATAACTCCATTGAATGTTGTAAACCTTGCCGTGCTTGTCTTGCACCTTAGCAAAGTAGTTCCACCATTCATGTTGGTAATCTGGATGAAAACGGAAATCATGCGGCAGCGAAACGTGCTCATTTGGTAGAACTGGCTCGAAGATAGTCTTACTTTCGCGCTTTAATACATCGCTGATTTCACTTTGTTCAGTTGCTGTCGCTTCTGCCCAATACGTAAAATAAAGAGTCATGCCCGCGAGGGTGACAAATACGACAAACACTAATGCAGAAAGAGATAGCAGCTTTTTGAGTTTCATGTTTTTCACTACAGCGCATCCCTCAATGACTTCATTGGCGTGCTCTTAATCATCCTGATAACAGGTAAAGCTCCTGCTATCATGATCGCCAACATTGCCCAAGCGATCGTTTGAGCGTATTCCCAAGGAATCGTCTGTAACTCTAGCGACCAACCAAATGATTGTTTAATGATGATATCAACGATCAAGTGTGCCAATGCTAAACCAAGTGGGACCGCAATGATGGCTGAGATGGTACCGAAGACAAATAACTGTAAACCACCCAACATGACTAGTTCTTTGCCTGATACACCCATACACCTCAGTAGTGAGAAGTGTCTTTGCCGAGAAAGTTCTCCCGCAAGTGTTGCAAAGAACAAACCAAATACCGCAATGATCAGAGTGATGTTGCCCAAGGTGCCTGCAATAGCAAAGGTATGGTCAAACACACGCATAGCTTGGTTGTAGATATTGTTGTTATCAAAGACTCGGTCTTGGGACAAACGGAATACGTTCTCTAATCTACGCTTCAAGCCTTCGCCATTGACATTATCTTCCAGCAAAACACCAAGTCCAACATTACCAGAGCCCGCAAACGCATACAGCCAATTACGATGAGACATCATGATTTGGTTATATGGGTTGCCATAGTCGTAGTACACGCCAACCACTTGCCAACCTCCCCCTAAAGGAGGTTGAAGGTCGATATAGTCGCCAGGGCGAATGTCGAGCTTCAAAGCCATGGATTCACTTACCATCAAACTCTTAGAATGGTGCAAGTGATACCAGTAATTTGGAACGCCTAGTTTCACCGTAAGAGAGTCCAACTCCCCTTCTGAAGAACCCGTGCTCACCACTTGTAATGCACCGCGCTCAGTAGGGACATCTTTTTCCCAACGCCACCAAACAGCATCCACTTCGGGTTGCTCTTTTAACCAAGCACTCATGCGTGCTGCTGAGTTATTAGTTGGGTAAATATAGATATCAGCCGCAAGGCGTTGGCTCAGCCACTTATCCGTTGTATCACGGAAGCTGCCCACCATGGTCTCCACGCCAATGTTCGCTGCCAATGCGAGCATAAATGCCATGGTTGCTACACCACGGTAACTCATACTTGCTGCAGCATCGGCAAAGAACCAACGTACACGAACCCAACGAAGTGAATAAGAGAAGCTTTGGAACATATGCCACATCAAAAACGGCATAAACAACGCCACACTGATCAGCATGAGTGCGATAATCGCAAATCCCGACTCTTGAGTTTTTGGCGCTTGATAGACGGCAACTGCAGCTACACAGAACGCACACGCCGCGAAAGCCTGCCAAGAGAACTCTCGCCCAGCAAAACGCATCAGAGACAACCGAGAAGAAAGTCGAATCGGTTGTGACTTTAACAAGCGAATCAGCGGCCACAGACACGAAATCAAAGCGCCCATCGCTGACATTGCCAAACTGTACAGGCTCGACTCCCATGACCAGCCAATCGTCAAACCGACGTTTGCGTCATAAAGATCGCTCAAGCTTGAAGAGACAGCAGGGATAAGCTCATTTGCCAAAATAAGACCAAAGAAGTTACCACACGCCCAAGCAACAAGAACAAGGATGGTCAGTTCAAGCATGAGCGCTTGCGCCAATTGCATGCCATTCACCCCCGTTTGACGGAGGATACCAACCAAGCGCTGACGTTGAATAAAAGACAGCGACATTGCTTGATAGAAGATGAATAAGCCAACTAAGAACGACAACATACCCATCGCCGTTAAGTTCATGTGGAATGCTTTTGTCAGTGACTCTAATTCGGAGCGGCTGTTACGCACCAGTGTCATACCGTTTGGCAGCATATTTTTTAGTGCCAACATTTTCTCTTCGGACATTTCACCACAAGCAATAGCGGACAAACCGGAGCTGCGCTTAAGCATACGAAGAAGAGAAATATCGGTAACGAGGCGAGTGCCAGAGAGTAAGTTGTCCGTATCGACTTTTAGCGGTCCAAGTCGACTGCCATCATTGAGCTCAATAAAGTCGCCATCATTCCATTGCATGTGTGCAGCCAGATCTTGGCTAGCAAGGATAGGATACGGAGGCTTCATTAAAGACAACATAGGAAGGTCTTTAAGTGATTTACCTTGGTGAAGCGGCAACAGCGCTACAGGATCAACGCCTACTAGCATCAGGCTTAAGTCGGCTTTCGTATCGAGATGAAGAATATCAAAAGGCGCACATTGGTTGAAACCAGCGCGACGCAATTGAATATAAAAGCCCTGAGGAATTTTGTTAGCAGAATGCTTAGTACGAATACGGTAAGGCAAAGGGTTTGAAAAAAGTTTCTCACCGGTTTCGTAGCTCTGTTTAGCGTGTTGGTTAATAGAAGTCACACCGACAAGGAGGGACACCCCGAGGGTTAAACCAAGCCAAACAAGAATGATTTGAAGTGGATAGCGACGGTAATGACCGAGTAGTGCCTTAACTACGGGCCATAACATGTAGCTGTCCTCCTTGAAGACGGATTCGACCTTCCATGTGTTCTGCCACTTTTTCACTGTGTGTCACCAGCAGCAAAGTACACTCTAACTGGCGAGCAAGACTCGTTAGCAAACGCATTACCGCTTCAGCATTACGCTCATCCAAACTACCAGTTGGCTCATCGGCAAGCAGGATTTTCGGTTCCATGTACAACGCACGAGCAATCGCTGCACGTTGTTGCTGACCACCAGAGACTTCTTCAGGGTAACGACCTAAAAGCGGCATAAGGTCTAGAGCTGAAAGAATTTGACGCCACAAGCCTTTATCTTCTGGTAAGCCTTTTAATTGGCGACAAAAACGGATGTTGTCAGCGATGTTCAAAGTAGGAAGTAGGTTAAACTGCTGGAAGATATTACCAATATTGTTGCGACGGTATAGAGTTCTTAAGTGCTCTGGAGCACTGTGCATGGCGAAACTTGGGTACTGGATCTCGCCAGAATCAGCGGTATCAAGACCAGCTATCAAGTTAAGTAAGGTACTTTTACCTGAGCCACTTTCCCCCATTAATGCAACTTGTTCACCTTGTTGTAATGTTAATTCTGCCCCTTGTAGTACAGGATGAAATTCTCCCCCGTCTACATAGCCTTTACATAGGTCTGACAGTTTTAACATTGATTTTGCCGCTCAAATGGTGTTTAAAAATTGGAATCAGAATCTACACTAAAATCCTGTTGGTAGGAAGTATTTTGAATAGTTGATCACACTATCAGAGTACAAATGCAACTTGTCTCGCGACACCATTCAAGCTTCGATCAAATTTTTCATCCATTTCTTGCTCGCCATGCGGTGTAGACATGTTCCCCACTTCACCACTTCTTCGGTCAAAAACAGCAAATAAACCCACTGAGGCTCAAAACCAAGATAAATTGCACCAAAAGCAGCAAGAGGGATACTGATCACCCATTGCGCGATTAGATCTTGGTATAAACAGAACTTCACATCCCCACCAGCACGAAGTACACCAACAATAGCCATCATAGGTACAGAGCGAAGAACCACACCGATCGCAAGAATCACCATAAACTGTTCAGCTAGGTGGCGCGTTTCTGGCGTTAGAGCACTAAAGGCATCGAGAATAAGTTGGTTTGAGAGCAGAAGTAAAATCGCGACAACAACAGCTATCAACACATTGAGAATCACGGTTGCCCACGCTTGGTAGTAAACCGGACCAAAGTTCTTTGCGCCTAATTGATTACCCACCAATACCGCAGCAGCGTTAGATGAACCAATCATCATAGCAAGAGCAATCGACTCTACGGGCGTCATTACTGACAATGCCGCTAAGCCTTGCACGCCTGCTTGTCCCATAATCGCGTGATAAGTAAACAAGCCGCCCGCCCATGCTAGGAAGTTAAATGTTGTCGGAAGGGAAAGTTTTAAGAAACGGGTGATTTTATCCAACACTAAGCTGGCACGAATGTCATCCAAACCAAAAGCAATGATGTGCTTTTTAAACCACAGATAACTGAATAAACAGGTTATTTCAATTGCGCCACTGATGACCGTCGCAATGGCAGCCCCTTTAATCCCCATTGCAGGAAAGCCAAATTGCCCAAAAATAAGCACCCAGTTAAGAAAGATATTAGACAGAATGCCGATGCCGCTAAAAAACGTACTTAACCCCGGTTGATGCATGGCGCGTAAACCCACCGCCATACTGGCAACACAAGCCACGGCAAACATGCTGACCGATGAGATCACCAGATAATCGGCACCAAGACGAATCACTTCTTCTGAATCTGTTGTCAGACGCATAATGGGCTCGGGGAACAACACAAATAACACGACAGTGAAAGCCGCGAATACCATGGAGATCATCCAAGTGAGTGAAGTACTCTGGCGCACCCCCACTTTATCGCCCGCCCCCCAATATTGCGCCGTTAACAACGCACCACCAGTTGTTACGCCAAGCAACATAATTGTAGTAACAAAGGTCGCTCTAGCTGCAACACCCACAGCCGCAATTTCTGCCTCGCCCAGCTGACCAAGCATCAACACGTCTACTAAGCCACGGCTGGAGAACATCATACTCTGTAAAGTAATGGGTAATGCGATAGCAAATAGTCGACGTAAAAACGACTTATCAGCATGAGTAACCAATTGTGAGAAAAAAGTCATGCTCGCTCCGACGACAACTTATTGATAGAACGGGAAAAGTGTCTCATGATTATACCCAGTGGTGACTAATCCACCAGCAATAAAAAGGACTCAGAATGAAAAAGGTGTTGGTACTTGGGGCTTCAGGATACATTGGTTCACAGCTTCTTCCACAACTGCTTGATAAAGGTTACATTGTCACGGCAGCAGCGCGTCATATTGACTATTTAGAATCCCGAACTCAGCCACACCCTAATCTCACACTCACTTATTTAGACCTCGCCGATGCAGAAGCGACGCTCGAAATCGTGAATGATTTTGATTTGGTTTTCTTCCTTGTGCACGGTATGGCGCAAGGTCACGACTTTGTTGAATACGAATTAAACCTCGCAGAGAACTTCAAAAATGCCCTTGAGAAAAGTCGTGTAAAACACGTTATTTACTTAAGTGCAATTCAGCCTCAAACCGGAAACTCTCAACATTTGGCAGCACGCAAAGCGACGGGGAAGATCATTCGCCAAGCCGGTGTGCCTGTTACTGAACTTAGAGCTGGCGTAATTATCGGTCCCGGTTCTGCGGCATTCGAGATCATGCGCGACTTTGTCTATAACCTGCCGATTCTAATTGCACCTAAATGGGTAGACTCCAAAGCCAACCCAATCGCCCTACCCAACCTCAATCACTATTTGCTTGAATTGGCAGAAACCAAACCAACAGAAAGTGAAATTTATGAAGTTGGTGGTCCAGATACACTAAGTTATCGCGAGCAATTTGAAGTCATTTGTAAGATCACTAAGAAACCTTACCGACTTTGGTCAACACCCCTGTTGACACCTAAAATGGCATCGTATTGGTTAGCTATTGTGACATCTGTCCCCGCAAGTATTGGTAAAGCGCTACTTGCAGGTTTGGAACACGATTACATTGCTGATACCAAAGCCATTCATGAGCGATTCCCTCAAGAGCTGATCAGCTATGAGCAGTCCGTTACAGACACCATAGCAACTGAAGGGACTTTTGTGCGCAGTAATGTTTGGGGATTTGAGCCTGCAGCACTCAAACGTTGGCAACCAGGCTACGGGTACTATCCAAAACAAGCGGGAGCTAACATCAAGACAAAAGCCTCTGCGGAATCACTTTGGAAAGTCGCGCAAAAGATCGGAAGCCCGGAAAAAGGCTATTACTTTGCCAATCTCCTTTGGCGAACCCGCGAGTGGCTCGATATCTTCTTTGGTGGTGGGAAACCTATTCGAGTTTCACCACCAGGACCAGAGCTTAAGGTGGGTGACTTCATTGATTCATGGAAAGTCATTCGCTGTGAAGAGAACCAGTTCCTCTCACTGTTCTTTGGAATGAAAGGACCGGGACTTGGTCGTTTGGAAATCACGATTAAAGACGATGGCGAAGAGCGTGAGTTCGACATTACCGCATGGTGGCACCCACAAGGCTTTCCGGGCTTACTTTACTGGTTTGCGATGATGCCCGCGCACCTATTTATCTTTAAAGGAATGGTGAAAGCCATCGCCAAAGAAGCAGAAGTGCTAGAAAGCCAAAGCAAAGCCCAACCTGACGGTTAAGGCAATAATCGGCGGATATTTTCTAGATGAGCAAGTATTTCTTGCTTGTCATAAAGTGTATCCGCCTTTGCTGATGTGCTTTGTCGTTCAACCAAGCTGACAGGCAATACTTCTGACACAACGCCTTGTCCTTTTTCCATCTGGCTCAGCACTAACTTGACCGCCCTTCGTCCAAGTTCGTTGAAATCTTGCTTAATCGTTGTCAGAGGGGGTGAGAAAAATTGGCTATCTTGAATGCCATCAAACCCAACCACAGATACGGTTTTAGGTACATTAATACCCGCCTCCGAAAGCGCGCATAACACGCCAAGCGCCATCTGATCATTCGCCACCAATACAGCATCAAAAGGTACACCTTTTAACACGGCATCTTTAATGGCGTTGTATCCACTAACTGCTTGCCAGTCCCCCTCATAGAATGCCGTTTGCATCAGTCCATGCTGCTGAATCTGTGACTGCCATTCTTGGTAACGAATCTGAGAAGCCGTGGATGCCTTTGGTCCAGAAATGCACACAAAAGATTCGCGTTTGTACTCAATCAAATGGGAGATCGCCAAATTTGCCCCAGATTTATGATCACAACTGAGAGAATTAACGGGCGTCCCCTCGGGTACATCGATAAAAACCAGCGTGAGCTGACTGAACTGCTCCACTAGGGTCTCTGCCATCTCTCTGGTTACCGGAGCGTTGATAATAATGGCATCAACTTGTTGGGCAATAAGCTCTCGGATTGCACTACGGAATTCCTCAATGGAGTTGTCACCTAACACTGCCAGCGCCGTCGCGTAATCCATCTCATGTGCTTGGTTGCGAACGCCATTAGCAATAAGAGCCACACCGTGCAGTGAGATATCCAAAGAGACAATACCGATGATCCGCGACTTCGCTCGGCTCAACATTTGTGCCCCTTTGTTCGGCACGTATCCAAGCTTTTTGATTGCGTCGTTAACTCGCTTTCGTGTTTCTTCTGCGACGTTATCCGCGCCGTTGGTTACGCGCGATACGGTTTGCGTCGAGACACCTGCTAACCGTGCAACATCTTTAAACGTAACTGCCACTGCGTTCTCCTATTCTGATTTGCTGTTCACTCTACCAAATTTATTCGAATGCTCTCGTGAACAATGTCGTAAAAACATGAAAAAATGTTCCCGAAAACAGCAGATCTAGCACACAAAACCACGCTCTAAAACCTGTTCAAAGTCACATTTAAACGGCTATTCAATCGAAATAAAACCAAACAAGCGCATGATTATTTGCAGACTATATGTTTGCGAAAACAGAGAAACAACATGCAAAAAATTGTTCACTTAAAATCCAAGAATCACAGCATGATCATTAAAGTGGATCGTGTTCCTGAAATCCTTCATTGGGGCGCAAAAATCGCTCAGATCGATCCCGATTTAATGCTCTCAACCGAACGTCCTATCTCGCAGGCTCGTCTTGATGTCGACGTACCCTTATCACTCTGCCCTGAGCTTGGTAGTGGTCACTTTAATGCGCCTGGGATTGAGGGACATCGCAATGGTGAAGACTGGGCTCCCGTGTTCACAACCACATCCGTAGAGCACGATGACAACAGCGCGACATTTACTCTGCAAGATGACATTGCTGGTCTTGAATTATTGATTGAGCTACAACTGGACTTTAACAGTGATGTGGTACAAAAACGCATCACCGTAACAAACACAACTGCCGGTGAGTATTGCTTGGGTAAGCTCTCCTCTACCCTGCCACTTCCTAACCATGCAAACGAGCTGATGACGTTTCACGGACGCTGGTGCCATGAGTTTCAAACTCAGCGTTTGAGCTTTGAGCATGGTGGCTTTATGCAAGAAAACCGTCGCGGTCGCACCTCTCACGAAAACTTCCCAGGTTTGTTCGCAGGCACTAATGGATTTAGTGAACAATTGGGACAAGTTTGGGGCTTCCATCTTGGTTGGAGTGGTAACCATCAACTGCGTGCCGATGTTCGTAGTGACGGTCGCCGTTTTGTTCAAGCAGGTGAACTGCTGTTGTCTGGTGAAAAGCGCCTACAAAGCGGTGAAACCTACCAATCACCATGGCTTTACGCGACATACAGTAACTCGGGTTTGAATGGAATATCAGAGCGATTCCACGAGTTTGTTCGTGCCAATATTATTCAATTTCCAAACAACAAGCCTCGTCCTGTTCACTTAAACACCTGGGAAGGCATCTACTTCGATCATAAACCCGAATACATCATGCAGATGGCAACCGAAGCCGCCGAGATGGGTGTCGAGCGCTTCATCATTGATGATGGTTGGTTCATAGGTCGTGATGGCGAACGCGCTGCACTCGGTGACTGGTACTTGGATGAAACAAAGTACCCAAATGGTCTTGAGCCTGTCATCGAGCACGTAAACAACAAAGGCATGGAGTTTGGTCTTTGGGTTGAGCCAGAGATGGTCAGCCAAGACTCAAATCTATATCGCCAACACCCGGATTGGGTATTGAGTCTGCAAGGCTACCACCAGCCCTCCGGTCGCTGGCAATACGTCTTGGATTTGCAAAACCAAGATTGCTTCAACTACCTGTTTGAACGTTTGAATGACTTACTGACTCGTTACAACATCGGCTACCTGAAATGGGACATGAACCGTGAATTGGTTCAACCGGGGCATCAAGGTAAACCTGCTGTACATGGTCAAACGAAAGCGCTTTACCGCTTGCTGGACGAGCTTCAAGCAACACACCCTGCGGTTGAAATTGAGTCTTGCTCTTCGGGTGGTGGTCGTATTGATTTTGAAATCCTTAAACGCACTCACCGTTTCTGGGCTTCTGATTGTAACGATGCGCTGGAACGTCAAGCGATTCAACGTGGTATGAGCTACTTCTTCCCACCTGAAGTTATGGGCGCTCACATTGGTCCTGCAGAGTGTCACTCAACCAATCGTCGTCATGCGATCAACATGCGTGGTGTGACAGCGTTAAGCGGCCACATGGGTGTGGAGCTCGATCCAGTAAAAGAAAGCGCGGAAGAAAAACAAGCGTTTGCTCATTACATTCAACTGCACAAACAGTATCGCGATTTGCTTCATTCTGGACGTACTTTCCGCATCGATCCTGCCGATCAAAACCAGAACATCTATGGCGTTGAGAACGAGCAAGAAATGCTGATTACGGTGTGTCAGTTGGCAATGCCAAATCATGCGCTGCCATCTCCACTTCGCGTCAGTTGTGCGGATGAAAGCGCCCGTTACGAAGTCAAGATTGTTGAAATGCCAAAAACCAGCTTCCAGTTGATGAAGCAACGTCCGCAATGGCTAGACAAAACCCTGACGTTAAGTGGCGATAACTTAAAGGAAATTGGGGTGACGCTTCCGATTCTCGACCCAGAATCGGCGCTCATTGTTCATCTTAAGAAAATTTAAACCTCTATCTGTGCCCTCTAGCGACCGGGTTTCAACTTCGCGTTGTTCCTGATAAAACACTCCTATACGCGCTAGAGGGACACCCTACAACTAACAAGCAAAACTTAATTGCTTAACTTGTTAAGGAAACAAAATGTCTATTACAGTATTACTTTCGTTCTTGCTGTTTACAGGCTTTGTTGTGGTGTTCACTTACAGCAAAGTTAAAAACGATAAAAACACCTCTCAAGACGGTTTCTTCCTTGGTGGACGAAGCTTAACAGGTGGGCTGATTGCCAGCTCCTTGATTCTTACCAACCTGAGTGCTACTAGCTTTGTTGGCATGAGTGCACAATCCTACACCCACAACATGAGTGTGATGGGTTGGGAAGTGGCCTCTGGCGTCACACTGGTTATCATTGCGCTGCTGCTTGTTCCTCGCTACCTCAAGCAAGGTATCACCACCATTCCTGATTTCTTAGAAAGCCGTTACGACATGTCGGTCAAGAAGTTCGTTACCCTGTTGTTCTTGTGCCAATACGTCATCAACATTCTACCTACCACTCTTTACGCTGGCGCAGTGGTACTGGGCGAAATCTTTGATGTGCAAGGTTTATTGGGTATTTCTGAGTTCAGCTCTATCGCCCTTATTTCTGCCACTATTGGTTTGCTGGGTTTCTTTTACGCGATTTACGGCGGTCTAAAAGCCGTGGTAATTGCAGACACGATCAATGGCGTAGGCTTGATCACCGGCGGTTTGATGATCCCTGTATTTGGTCTGATGGCATTAGGCGGCGGTAACTTTATGGAAGGTTTAGACGTATTGCTGACTGCCGCCCCAGAAAAGCTGCAATCCGTAGGTAAAGAAACCGATCCACTGCCGTTCTCTACCCTGTTCACAGGTCTATTGTTGGTGAACTTGTACTACTGGGGTACTGACCAATCTATTATCCAACGTGCACTTGGCGCGAAGAACCTGAAAGAAGGTCAGAAAGGTGTGATTCTCGCGGGTGCGATTAAAGTTATCTCTCCACTTTTCCTAATCATTCCGGGCATCATTGCTTTCCATATGTTTGGCGCAGATGCAGGCAACCCAGACACGATGTACACACGCTTGGTGAACGAGGTATTGCCTAAGCCGCTTGTTGGTTTCTTTGTTGCGGTCATGTTCGGCGCAATCCTAAGTACCTTTAACGGTGTATTGAACAGCTCAACAACCTTGTTTGCTTTGAACGTTTACAAGCCACTATTTGGCAAAGGCAAATCGGATGAAGAGTTAGTCGGGAAAGGTCGTATCTTCGGCGTTATCATTGCGATCATTTCGGTCTGTATTGCCCCTTTCATCATGTACGCACCAGAAGGCTTGTTCCAATACCTACAAATGGTTGCGGGCTTCTTTAGTGTGCCTATCTTCACCATCGTATTTGTAGGCTACATTTCCAAACGTGTACCCGCTATTGCCGCTAAAGTTGCTTTGGTCGTATTTGTTAGCTCTTACGCTGCGATGCAATTGGTCTTTGGTACACCAATCCACTTCCTACACCAATTGGCGATTCTATTCGTCGTGTGTACTGCTCTGATGTTTGCGATTGGTCACTTCATGCCACGTGAAACAGACTACGTAATGCCTGTAAATGAGAATATCGATGTGACGCCGTGGTCATTCCGCTTTGAAGCATCAGCGGTCATCATCTACATGGTATTGGGCGCTTACGTAATGTTCTCAGACTTCGGTTTTGTCTCAAGCGATCCGACTATCATGCAAGTGTACGGGTTCTGTGGTCTGGTCTTGATGTTCGGTGTGGTTTCTAACTACTTCATCAAGCGTAGAAAGCATAAGCAAGTGACTAAACTGAATGACATGTACATGCCATAAATAAGATCGATAAGTCACGGATATAAAAAATCGGAGCACAGGCTCCGATTTTTTATGATGCGATAGATGAATTAGTCTGCTTTAAATGACAGTGGAATCTCTGCCAATTGATTGCCTTCGTTCGCAGGGAAGATAAGGTACTCACCGTGGTATTTCACCATCGATTTGTAGTCAGTGACCTTGTGCACCATGTAACCTGCTTGCGATGCTTTTTCAACGAACTCTGCGTGGTTACCGCGAACAAACCAACTCATCGGTTTTACCAACAGCTCACCATCAAAACAGCTTTCACACTGGTCAGCACATAAGGCTAGTGAGTTTTGACCTTCTGTGTAGATTTGTACTTTACCGCAACCAACTAACTGCTCAGAAGTTGACACTTCCCAGCCCGCTTGCTCCATCGCATCAAGAAACGCTTCAATGTCAGAATCTTTGATCACTTTAGACTCTTCACCTTCAGGGAAAAACTGCGCGTAAAAGCCTGAGATGCGTTTAAAGATAAATAGCAAACCAGCATCGTTGCCTTTTGAGCGACCTGCTTTTTGCCAACGCGTTAGATCATCACCTACAGTGCGACCAAAACGCTGTGACTTCAGCGCCTTGGTTACCCAACGAACCAAGTAATGATTGTTCGCTACTGGTGCATTTGCCAATTTACCAGAGCGATGCTCTTGGTCTAAATCTGCCAAAGCAGCGTTAACTAAATTTTGAATTTCTTTGGTGTAATTAGACATTACGCCTTTCTTCCTAAAGTCCAATAAAACAGTGCAGACAGCACTGAACAAGCAAACATAACAACGATCATCGGCCACGCAACGCCACCGGGCATTGCTGCAACAAGCGCACCAATCAATGAACCTGTGCCAAAGCGCAGAGTACCAGCAAGTGAAGATGCAGTGCCTGCCATCGTTGGGTAGCCACTTAACAGCAGCGCCATCGAGTTACTACCAATCGTAGACAAGGTTCCGATAAACAGCACTACAAATGGCACGATGCCCCACAAACCAAGATCAAGCATCCAACCAGCAAACAGTCCAATACCAGCAATCAACTGGATGGTTAGACCGAAGCGCAGCATAAAATGGGAACCGACCTTTTTCACCATGCGACCATTGAGACTGGTCATGATGATCATTGCCACAATGTTCAAGCCAAATAGGTAACCAAATTGGTCTGGCCGAACACCGTATAAATCGATATATATAAATGAACCCGCAGTCAGGAATGCAAACATGCCTGAGAACGAGAACGCACCTGAGAGCATTAACCCTAACGCTTCAGGGTTAGAACACAGACGTGCATAGTTACGAATCGTGGTTCTGAATCTTAATGGCTGACGGTTTTCTGGTTTCAATGTCTCTGGAATCATCCATAGAACAAGCAAGATCACCACAACCGCGAAGATAGCAAGCACCCAAAAGATTGAACGCCAACCGAACCAGATCGCGAGGTGACCACCAATCATCGGTGCAACCAAAGGTGCAATCGTGATCACCAACGTCACGAATGACATTGCACGCGCAAAATCTTCACGGTCAAACATGTCTCGTACAACCGCTTGGATAATCACAGCCGCTGCCGCACCAGCAAAACCTTGTGCCGTACGCACATAAGTAAGCGCATCAATACCGTTAGTCGTTGCACTGACTACCGCTGCCAAACCAAAAAAGAGCACACCTAAAATGAGTACAGGTCGGCGACCATAGCTGTCGGCTAACGGACCATGAATCAGCTGACCTATTGCGAAGCCTGCTGTATAAGCCGTTAACGTAATCTGTACAGCACCTGCGGTTACACCAAGATCTTTAGCGATGGTTGGCATAGCCGGCAAATACATATCGATAGCAAGTGGCGTCAACGCACCAATTGCACCGAGTACAAGGAACAATAAAAAACTGATTTGTGACTGGGGAGCACTTTGGGCTTTTTCTGTCATTGCCTTACCTCTTGTTGTGTCCTCCCATCAACATTCCACATTGATTGAGATAGATGATTGACGCTTCCCTTACCCCGAATCCGTAACAATCACGGAGACAGTGCATAGTATCCTTACTATTGAGAAGATCATAAAAGACGAAAGTATACCAAGGCGGTCTTGCCTAACTCGACGCTAAAACCTGCATGATGAGTATGCAGAACGAAAAAGTAACCGAGCTAAAACGAAGAGGCGACGACGTTAACACCGTCTGTACTTATCGTCAGTAAGGACCAACAAGAGAAAAGACTTTTCTCAGATTAAATACAGTTCTGCCTGCGTTTATGAGCGGCGAATGCGCGTCTTGTTCAGACACTAAGACTTATTTGGTAGGAATCCCCATTCTGAGCGATTTCCTACCAAAACACTAGTTCCTATCAGGAATTAAACAATTTCCCAGAACAGCAATTACTTCCAACCAGAGTGAATCATTTCACTACTGATTCGACTTCTTCTTCTGTTAAGAATCGGTAATCACCCGGCTCAAGCGATTCATCAAGCACAATTGAACCAATACGCTCACGGTGAAGGTGTTCAACCTTGTTGCCGAGCGCAGCAAACATACGCTTCACTTGGTGGTATTTACCTTCCACAATCGTTAACAGCACTTCGTTTTCAGCTTCGTTTACAATTTCAAGGTGGGCAGGCAATGTTGGTTCGCGTTCATTACGTAACTCAATACCTTCGGCAAACTTTTCAACGTAATCAGGTTGAATCGCATCCACAAGCCATACGCGGTACGTCTTTTCACATTTGTGTTTTGGCGACGTAATACGGTGGGACCATTGACCATCGTCAGTGATCAACACAAGACCAGTAGTGTCCACATCCAAGCGACCAGCAAAGTGTAGGTTTTCTACCTTTGGCTCATCAAGCAACACGAATGCGGTTGGGTTATGCCCATCTTCATGTGAACACACAAAGTCCGCAGGCTTGTACAACATAATGTAACGAGGACCAGGTGCACCAACTTCGCGCCCTTCCCACTCAACCACGCCACCTTCTGGCACTTTGAAAGCACCACTCTTTTGTACTTCGCCATCAACGGTCACTTCGCCACTTTTGATGATCTTCGTTGCCTGCTTGCGAGTCGCACCCAGCCCATCACACAAATATTTATCTAAACGCATGAATACCTCTAATGTTTAAGGTCGGGTATTATAGCGATCCTAATTCGAATAGTTGAGCAATTTCACAGATTTTCATGTACACCCTTCGACCATACCAAGCCGACTCTGTTAAAGCGGTGATTCACTATTTTCGTAAACACACCACACCAGCAGTCATTGTGCTGCCTACAGGTGCAGGTAAAAGCTTGGTCATTGCAGAGCTAGCAAGACTTGCCAAAGGGCGCGTCCTAGTACTTGCTCATGTAAAAGAGCTGGTGGAACAGAACCACGCTAAGTACGAAGGCTATGGACTGAAAGGCTCAATATTCTCAGCGGGTCTTGGACGTAAAGAAACCGATCAGCAAGTGGTGTTTGCTTCTGTACAATCAGTAGTGCGCAATCTGGACTCTTTCAAGAATCAATTTTCCTTGTTAGTGATTGATGAATGCCATCGCGTGCCAGACGAAAAAACCAGTAGCTACCAAAAAGTAATCACGCACCTAAGAGAACTCAACCCAGGCATTAAAGTTTTGGGGTTAACCGCAACCCCATACCGCTTAGGCATGGGCTGGATCTATCAGTATCACACCCGTGGACAAGTTCGCACGGAAGAGTCACGCTTTTTCCGTGACTGTATCTTCGAACTCCCTATCCGTTACTTACTGGATGAAAACTTCTTAACACCAGCTCGCATGATGGACGCGCCAGTCCTATCTTATGACTTCTCACAACTCAAACCAGCAAACACAGGTCGATACAAAGAAGCTGAGATGGACATGGTGATCGACAAAGCTAAGCGAGCGACACCACAGATCGTTGAACAAATCATTCAATACGCCAAAGAACGCAAAGGCGTAATGGTATTTGCAGCTACAGTTCGCCATGCACAAGAAATCCATGGTTTATTGCCTGAAGGCGAAACCGCGATTGTGATTGGTGACACGCCAACACCAGAGCGCGATGCCATTATTCAGTCGTTCAAGAATCGTGAGATAAAGTACTTGGTTAACGTGTCCGTTTTAACCACGGGCTTCGATGCACCACATGTGGATTTAATCGCGATTCTGCGCCCAACCGAGTCGGTCAGCTTGTATCAGCAAATTGTTGGTCGTGGTTTGCGTCTGTCGGAAGGCAAATCAGAATGTCTCGTACTGGATTACGCTGGCAACAGCTATGATTTATATCAGCCTGAAGTGGGCGATCCGAAGCCAGATTCCACTAGCGAAATCATCACCATCCCTTGCCCCGCTTGCGGCTTTAATAACAACTTCTGGGGAAAACTGGATAGCAATGGCTTTTTGCTGGAGCACTTTGGTCGTCGTTGCCAAGGATATTTTGAGGACGATGAGACCGGAGAACGTGAGCATTGCGGTTATCGATTTAGAGCTAAATATTGCGGCGAGTGTGGCGCTGATAACGACATTGCAGCGCGTATTTGTCATGAGTGTGATGCCACGCTGGTTGATCCAGACAAAAAGCTCAAGGAAGCATTGAACCTAAAAGATGCGCTGATCTTTGAATGTACCGAAATGGACTTGTCAGTATTTAAGTCCAGTGATGGCAAATCACAGTTGAAAGTGACGTATTCCGGTGAAACCTATCAAGGAGAAGGAAATGCATTGGTTCACGAATTCTGGTCACTGAATACCAAAAAACAGAAGCAAATCTTCAAAGACCAGTTTGTACGCCCTCACCTTGCTGACAAACATCGTCCATTTGAAGAGGCGTCGCCAACCAGAGTCGTGGCAAACCAGCATCGTTTCCGTCTGCCACAATTCGTGATTGCTAGAAAGTCAGGGCGTTTTTGGAAACTGCGCGATAAGATCTTTGACGACGAACTAAGATAAGCGAATGCTCACGAATTCACTTTCTGTTCATGTACAGCACGATATAATCGTCGTAACTCATTGAAAAAGGCTTTGCTATGTCTACCTCCTTCACTCCGCGCAAACTTCCCGTGCTGCTAGGCTTAGTGCCACTTTTATTGTCAGCACCAAGTTTTGCATCTCACCATGATCATCATGATGAAAAAGACGGTCATGCCATCGTTCGTGACGTTGAGAAACCGGGAACTCGAATTGAATTCGATGAAGATCAAGATGAAGTCTATCGTGCCGTTCAAAAAGGTTACATTCGCCCATTCTCCGATATGTACGCAGCAGTGGAGAATGATTTGTATGGGCGTATTATTAAAGTTGAACTCGAAGAAGACGATGACGAATGGGTTTACGAGCTGAAAATCTTGTTCAATGACAGTGTGATAAAAGTGGAATACGACGCTGCCACACTAGAGATGCTCGAGATCAAAGGGCGTAACTTCAATAAAGCTCTTAAGCCGCAGTAATCGATATCCAAACATAATTAGAAGAAAGAATATGAAAATACTTGTTGTCGAAGATGAACCTCGCCTAGGCGAACAGATTTTAGAAACGTTGGAAAACAATGGCTGGGTGCCAGAGATTTCTCAAGACGGTATCGACGCGCTTTACCGTGCGACCTCTGAAGAATGGGATGCGATTGTGCTCGACTTGGGTTTGCCAAAGCTCGATGGTCTGACGGTCTTGAAAGGCATTCGAGACGAGAACATTAATACACCTGTGGTAATTCTGAGTGCCCGTGACACATTATCTCAACGTGTTGAGGGTTTGAATGCCGGAGCC
The DNA here is from genome assembly GCF_024181835.1 of Vibrio sp. Y29_XK_CS5. Taxonomy (NCBI): domain Bacteria; kingdom Pseudomonadati; phylum Pseudomonadota; class Gammaproteobacteria; order Vibrionales; family Vibrionaceae; genus Vibrio; species Vibrio sp. Y29_XK_CS5. The sequence goes on along the minus strand of NZ_JAMZAM010000002.1, from coordinate 615,643 downwards.
GACGATTATCTAACCAAGCCATTTGAAATGGTTGAGCTAACGGCTCGCCTTCGCGCTCAATTACGCCGTGCTTCAGGTAACGCCTCACCTGTCATGCAGATTGGTGATTTAAGTTTAGATACGCGCTCATCAAAAGTGCTGTGGCAAGGGCAAGCAGTAAGCTTAACCGCGTTAGAATATAAAGTGGTCGCGTACTTCATGCACAATCCAGAAAAAGTCATTTCTCGTACCGAGTTGGTAGAACACATCTACAAGCAAGACTTCGACCGTGACTCAAACACCATCGAAGTGTTTATCGGTCGTATTCGCAAGAAGATCGCCCCAAAAATCATCAAAACCGTCCGCGGTTTAGGGTATCAATTGAATGCGGAATAGAAGCAAACTTCCCATGCACATTCTTAAGCGGCTGAGCATCAAAAGCCGCTTAGTGCTAGCGGCGGTCGTTTGGCTCACAGCGATGATCCTCGCGGCGGGCGTCACGATCCCAACCCAAGTTTACAGCTATATGGTGGACGACACTCGCTCCCAATTGAATGTCTACATGGACGAGATTGCCGCCCAGCTCGAAGTCGACAGTAAAGGTCAACTCACCCTTCCTACTCAACTTTCCGACCCAAGATTTAATCGTCCATACAGTGGTCTTTACTGGAGCGCATCAACGGACACAAGCCTAGAACGTTCGCGTTCACTATGGGATAAGAAAATTGAGTACAAAGGATTGGATAAAGACGCCTTTGGCGCACGTGATGAAAAACTTATCACGTTGAAAAAGACCCTTTATCTACCGGACTACGATGGTCCTATTGATGTCATCATTGGCATTGACGAAGATCCAATTGAAGGCACGATTCAGTCTTTAACTGGACAGCTTTGGATCATTTTAGGATTGCTCTTTGCTGGTGTTCTTGCGGTTATCTTGCTGCAAATCGCCTGGTCATTGAGTCCGCTAACCAAGCTGCAAAGAGAGTTAGCCGAACTGAAATCAGGCAACAAGAAAGGCTTGGAAGAAGAGTACCCGAAAGAAATCTCACCTTTGATTTCTGACCTTAATGCCCTGCTCTTTCACTATCAAGAGCTACTTGAACGTGCACGCAATCATGCAGGAAACTTATCTCACGCGCTGAAAACACCACTTTCGGTTTTAAAAAACGAAGTACAAAACTTCACGCCTGAAGAACAAGAACGCTTGAACGCGCCAATCGCACAGATCCAACAACACATCGATTACCACTTAGGTCGCGCTCGTATGGCTGGTTCAATGAACATTCTTTCGGTGAAATCGAACCCTTCAGAGCGCGTTGATGCCATATCCATGGCGTTTGACAAGGTCTACGCACATCGTGACGTCACACTGATTAACGAGCTTGATTCTGAATTGAACGTCGCCGTAGAGAAAACCGATCTGGATGAAATGGTGGGAAACTTACTGGAAAATGGCTACAAATGGGCGAACAGCATCATTCGTGTTCATTCAACGTTAGATAAAGACAACATTCATATCATTGTTGAAGACGATGGTCCGGGTATTCCTCCTGAGCAATTATGCCAAGTAATAAAGCGTGGCTACCGTCTGGATGAAACAACGCCAGGATCCGGTTTAGGTTTAAACATTGTCAGTGAAATGGCGCACAGTTACCGCGGTCAACTTGAATTATCAGAGAGTAAAATGGGAGGGTTAAAAGCCACCTTGATTCTGCAAAAGAGCCGCGCTTAAGTCAGCTTACATCAGTCACTCACAGTATTACTTTAAAATGGCACTTATCGATTTATTCGCTAGGTGCCATTTTTATATACCCAAGTAACCTCAAGATGCTTGGGTATATCTAAATAGCGCTTTGATTGGGTAAGTTTAATGCTAGCGATGGTTCACTAATCAACAGCACATTCCCATCCGAATAATAGTCGTGCTTACTATCCATTGCGACAGGTTGCGCTAACGAATGTAACTCTCCGACTAGCGCTAAATGACTGACTTCAATTTGATTCGCTAGACGGTCTCTTTCGCTGTCCACATTAGGATCTATTCGATGCAACACCGTCACAATACCCGAGTAATGCGCCAACTTGAGACCGTCATCGTAACTAATCGCTCCGACCCAAATCGGTTGACCAGACTTTGATTCTAACCCTGCTCGCCACCAGCGAACATGAGAGCGTTTTAACAAACTTCCGGGCTCTTGGAATGCCATCGACTGTGGCTTGCCATTCCAAAACAAATCAGAAACGGGCGGCAGCTTCTGCTTCAATAAGCTCACATAGTCTGCCAATTCAATGTCGTTTCTTGAAAAGGTTTGATTCTCTAGCCAGCCGAGCTCTTGCATTAGGCTTCGCGGGGATTCTCCGACGTACACCAAGTTGACTGCCTGAGCGTCAAACACATTCGAGCGCCCCGGATAAACCTTAAAGCCGATATCATTAAGGACTATCGATTGATTTTCAGTAACGCCGGGTTGTTCAATATTGTCATCTGCTAGATAGAAAAAGTGTCCATAATTCGCAGCAACTAAACATAACACTAAAGCCGTTAGGGATTTTGTCCATTTACGTGACCAGTTTTTCTTCCAAGCCACAAGAGCGAATACAGAAGCGATGAGTACTGAGGCAATAAGAAGCTTATGCTCAACAAGGATGAACTTTATGGAATCAAGTGGAATCCATGTGTTAAGACCCGCAGCAAGCAAATACCCAGCAACGACAAATTGCCCAACACCAAGTATCAATCCAATTGATGAACAGACAGTAAAACGCTTCCAACTAACATTCGCAGTACCCGCCATAAATGGCACGACCCAAGCAACAGGTCCGAGTAAGCGTGCAAAGATCAAAATGGCATTGCCGCGTTTTTTCATCAACAAACGACAACGAGCGATTGGACGCCTTGTCTTGGCTTGCCAACGAATCAGCTTCTTCTGTGCTTTAGAGCCAGAACGCTTACCAATAAAGTAACTGAGTTGATCGCCAACCCAACCGCCCAACAAAACGGCGACAACGCCCCAAATCACACCTTGGTGCAATTGATAGCCCGCAGCGAGCAAAAACGGCTCGCCCGGGACAAAGAGATTAGGTCCAATCGTCGCATCCAGAAATGCTCCGAAAAACAGACTGATTGCTTCCAGCATGCAGCCTCCGACGATTACGAATGTTGATCTTTGTAGTGACCGAATTTGTATTCCATTTCGTTGTTACGCATCTCGCCAAAGAAGAATCGACGTACATTGGCTTTGAAATAGGTCATGCCCATCTTAAAGAAGCCGTCTTGCTCAAGGCGGCGCGGATCGAATTCAAACGTCATCGGTAAGAAGCGGAAACGCCATGTTTTAGAAGCGCGTTTTACGTAATCACAATCTTCGCAAAGTGTAATAGACTCATCAAAGCCGTTGATCTCTTTGTGTGCGCGTTTGGTAGAGAAAATACAAGCACCTACCGCCGTTGGGAATGTGTACTGAGTAATAAACAATCCCGCGTTAAACATGCCATAACCCAACTTATGTGCCATTGGCAGATTTTTTGAGCCCATGTAAACACCAGCAACTTCCAACTTCGCATCCTCAAGCTTACTCATTGCACGGCTCAGAAAATCACTTGGTAAGCGCACGTCCGCATCTAAGAAAAGAATACGTTCATACTTCGCCAGTTCTGCACCTGTATTACGACCTAAGCTGACACCACGCGTATCCATGCGGTGCACTGTCAGTTCTGGCAATGAGCTTTCGTAAGCTTGTGCAACTTCACGTGTCGAATCTTCACTGTTCGAATCCACCACGATCACTTCAAAGTTCTGGTGAGTTTGTTTGGTTAAGTCTTCAAGTAGTCGACCAATACGTTTTTCTTCATTGAGGGTAATAATCACGATACTGATAGGATTCATAATGTGCTCCATTGAGGTTGTCCGTTTATGTACGATGGAGAATAGAACCGACTGACTTAACGGTTACTGAGGTCAACATTCATTTTGCGTTCATTTTGTGAATAACAGATGTCGTTAATGAATGAATTAACTTGGAAAGAGGATTGAGTCCTAGGCAAATAAAAACGTACTGACAAAAAGCCAAATAGGTTAAAATCAGCGCAATGCGGACAAAGTTTTGCCGACACCACAAAACAGACACTCTTCTTGACGAAGAATTACTGGCTTTTTGGTGAATTAGGTACAATTTTGGTTGCTGAATGTAGAGCAGGATGATAGTATCCGCGCTCGCTTGAACAGTTCCTGTTTCAAGCTTTACTACGAACACAAGGTCGCATTGTGTTTGTAAAGTTTTATTTTTTACTAATTTGAGAGTAAATACTATGAAATTCGAAGCAGTAGTACGTACTGAACTAGGTAAAGGTGCGAGCCGCCGCCTACGTCACGCTGGCAAATTCCCTGCAGTTGTATACGGCGGTGAAGAAGCAGCAGTTGCTATCGTTCTTAACCACGACGACATCGTTAACCAAATGGACAAGCCTGAGTTCTACGAAGGTATCGTTCTAGTGATCGACGGCGCTGAAGTTAAAGTTAAGCCACAAGACGTTCAACGTCACGCTTACAAGCCAAAAGTTGAGCACATGGACTTCATCCGTATCTAATTCCCTACCAAGGAATTAACGGATAAAATCCAAACCTTTTGCATAAAGATTATCGGACTTACCAACCGAGACATCTAAAAAATTTCAAAACCCCGGAGACTTACCACCTCCGGGGTTTTACTATTTAGGACAGAAGTAAATCTCCCCTACTCTTTTCTCAATTCTCTTTTCATTACCGATAGTGCTTTTCTGCAAACACCGCATTAAACACTCTCACCAGTAAGTTATGTTCGTGCTATGTACTTCACCAGCGTCACGTCGTTGAGCGTCATATCATCGATAACCTCCGACTCTTCCTCTCCAGATCGCACAAAGCCACACTTCTTATAGAAATTAAGCCCTTGTTTATTGGTGTCTAACGCCTTAAGGCTAATTTGCATCACTGGTGTCGAGAGTAAACGAGTTTCTAATTCATCAATCAAAGCACTGCCAGCGCCCTGCCCGAAGTATAAAGGCGAAACATAGCAACAAGTAACCGTTGCCGTCTTGTCTTCGCTGGTGTGATCAGGCAGTTCATAACTTAGAAAGCCAACGATCTCTTTCTGTTTCTCAACAACAATGAGATTGGCCAGTTGCTCCGTCATTACTCGCGTCCACATGCGCTCTCGACGTTCTCGAGTAAATTGGTCAATGTAACTCTGCGGCATTAATCCTCGGTAAGCGACTTGCCATGAATCAACGTGTATTTTGGCGATCTGATCTGCTTCATCTCTCACTGCATTTCTAACTGTATATCCCATTGCTTGCCTTTCTCATTACTCCGGAGTAAACACTCTTTGACGACTGTACGCTTCAAACCCCAAAGACTGGCAGAGCCTTATTGAAGGCGTATTTTCACTATTTACTCGATACCTAATTTTGCGCTGCCTCGACTTCACTTCATTGATTAAATGACTGAGCAGGCGTTTTCCATACCCTTTTCCTCTTGCTTCAGGAGAAACCAATATGGATAAAGACTCAAACGGCTCTTTCCCTTTATAACAATAAGAAGCAAGCACAGCGACCAGCTCATTTTTGTCAAATATGCCGTAGAAAAAATGGCTATCGAGGTCAAAGTCCGCTTTAAGAATATCTTCTTCGCTCATTCGGCTGACAAAAGATTCAAGTAATTCGAGATCAGATTCGATCGAGAGAGGAATTATCCCATCGTCTTTGTTGACGTTGTCGTCATTAAATAAATAGTAGTCGACATCATCATATTCACAGAACATTTGTTTATTATTGAGTTTTCTCTCCAGCTCACTTGGCTGAAAATGTTTAATTCGTTCCCATAATTTAGGGGGACAAGATATAAACGTAACGGCGTCTGATTGATATAAAAATACAGCGCAAAGATCGGAGAACTTTTGCCAATAGTGAGGGTCATAAGAATAGCCATTGTACAAATTACAGCTCACACTGAACTGCTTTTGCCATGAGCAATCGATTTCCGCGGCAAGTGCGGTTGTTTTTTTGAGCATCCTTACTCCTCAACACAGCGTACAGAAAAATCTTAACTATTTGTTTCGTAGAGAGTAAGAAGACATTAATCTGGCAAAATAATCACCAAAGTTTGCTCCATATCTCACCAAAATGCGTATTGATTCACATTAGAAAATTGAAATCAATTAAGCGACTCACAAATTTAATTAGTAAAAACATTAAATCCTTTCTAAATACGGTTTCTGTTTATTTGTCGACGCGGTTTGCAGCCCTGTTATTTCCTGTATTCAACAAAACTGTAAATAAGATATAGATCACTAAAGTTTCACATTATTTCCGTATATTTCACGCCGTAATAAAATCAAAATCACAAAGAAAGGATCCCTTATGAAGTTTTACAAATCCCTTTTGGTACTTTCAGTCGGCGCTGCGCTAGCAGGATGTGGCTCAGACAGCGACAACTCTCCAGTCACTTGTGACACTGCAGATTCATGTACCAAGTTCACAATTCTACATACCAATGACAACCACGGTCGCTTCTGGCATAACGAAGACGGCGAGTATGGTATGGCTGCGCGTAAAACACTGATTGATCAAATGCGCCAAGAAGTTGCAGCAAATGGCGGCTCATCCCTACTACTCTCTGGTGGTGACATCAACACTGGTGTTCCTGAATCAGACCTACAAGATGCAGAGCCTGACTTCTTAGGTATGAGCGATATTGGCTATGATGCTATGGCAGTTGGTAACCACGAATTTGATAACCCTCTTAGCGTTCTTGAAAAGCAACGTGTTTGGGCAAACTTCCCAATGCTTGCTGCAAACATTTATGATAAAAATGGCGACCGCTACTTCAAACCTTACAAAATCTTTGAGCTTGGTGACCTTCGTGTAGCTGTTGTAGGTATGACAACAGAAGATACAGCAAAAATCGGTAACCCTGAGTTTATCTCTGACCTGACATTTACCAAACCAACAGAAGAAATGCCGAAGGTAATTGCAGAAATCAAAGAAACCTACAAAGATGACCCTGTCGATTTCATTTTCGCTACGACACATATGGGTCACTATGAAAATGGCCAGCACGGTTCAAATGCACCTGGCGATGTAGCGATGGCGAAAGCAGTCGAAGAAGGACAGCTTGCAGCTATCTTCGGTGGTCACTCGCAAAACCCTGTTTGTATGGAACCAGATGGTTCAGGATACGCTGACTTCGAACCTGGTGATGACTGCAAACCAGACCAACAAAACGGTACTTACATCATGCAAGCGCACGAGTGGGGTAAGTACGTTGGTAAAGCAGACTTCGAATACTACGACGGTAAACTTCACCTTGCTGGTTATGAGCTAGTTCCTGTAAACCTAAAACGCAAAAACGAAGCTGGTGAGCTAGAATTCATTGGCACAGAAATCAAGCCAGACCTTGCTCTTCAAGGACGTCTTCAATACTTCCAAGATAAAGGACAAGATGAGCTAGATAAGGTAATTGCTACCTCTGATGACAAGCTGGAAGGTGACCGCGCAGTAGTTCGCTACCAACAAACTAACTTAGGTCGTTTGATCGCAACTGCTCACCAAGAAAATCAAAAAGCCGATTTTGCGGTTATGAACTCAGGTGGCGTTCGTGCATCAATTGAAGCAGGTCCGATTGCTTACCGCCATGTACTAACAGTTCAACCATTTGGCAATATGGTAACTGTAGCCACGATGACTGGCGCTCAAGTAGTCGATTACTTGAACGTGGTTGCTACAATGCAACGTGGATCGGGTGCGTACGCACAACTGGCAGGTCTAAATATGACTGTAGACTGTACTGCCAAGAAAGTTGAAATCAGCAAGATCAATGGCAAAGATTTCGACACAGCGGCAACTTATAAGTTTACCGTACCAAGCTTCAACGCGGCGGGTGGTGATGGTTACCCTGCACTTAACGTAATTAACACTGGTAACGTTGACGCAGAAGTAATGTACAGCTATCTAGAGACTCTTGGTACAGTACAAGTAAGCAACTACGAGCCACAAGGCGAAATCGTCTACACTAACTCAGACAGCCCACTTGGTTGTGAAATCGCAGCTGAGTAAATAAAGGCGTGTCAGACTGACTCTAAGACCAACCGGAGCCCAAGTGGCTCCGGTTTTTTTATTTGCGCTAAATCTCTGATAAAACGCCACCTTCACAAATCGTTCAAAAAATGTTCATTTACGTTGTTGACGACCATGTGTAGGGCTTCTATGTTTGATAAGGTCTTTCGAATATGAAGATTCATCAACTGTGTTTGAGCAATTAACTTTTATTCACACAGTCAATGATTCTGAGAAAGATGCAAATGGCGTTACAAACACTGCTCTCAAACAATTTGTCTCTCAGACTTCAAACGAAGGCGATGGGCTTCTACGCTCCCGCCAATGAGCAGCGATCTGAACGCCAATGTGTTCAAACTGCTGCCATCGAGTTCTGGAGGTCAAAAATGAAACGAGCCAGCAACAGCTATAGACTGCAGATAATTAAAGAAGTGGTCACTCGCAGAGAGCGTGAAGCATGTACTGATCCAATGGCAAGATACATTCATCAAATGATGGATGAATTACCCACCAGTAAATTAGACGTGGAACAAAATCACCGCTTTTCCGGTAGTCACTTCGACGAACAAGCAGGAGGCTGGGTAAGCGACCAATGGTCTTTAAAGTAACGCCAAGTGCTCATCACTTTGAGCACGAAAATGGATAGGAGCTTCCCGGCTCTTATGGATAAGTAGTTCAGACTGGGCCGGGAATAGTTAGTCATAAGTAATAAAGCGTAAACAACACTAAAACAAATCCTGTTGCGGGGATGAGTCATCTTGAGGCAGTTCTGCTTTCCCCTTCCCTGCTAGCACCTTTCTTCTGTACCTCTGACGACACAGCTTAATCACGTGCAACTGTTGTGCAGGAGTAAAACTCAGCCAATTAAACCGCTCTTCTCGTTTACGCATGCATCCCTTGCAATAGCCCTTTTCGTCAGAAGTGCACACTCCGACACAAGGACTTGGGACGGTAAAAAACTCCAGTTGCTCCATGCTCAACCCGTTCTTTGGTTATCTCATCAAGACCCGATTCACTTATAGTCGAATAACTGTAAGAAATTTCGAAGTTTTCGCTGAATTTTAGTACCTGGAATGGGATCTCTGTTATAAAATACGCCGTGTTTAAAAACATACGAAACCATAACCGTATGCTGACAAAAACACTGTTTTATTACCTATACTTACCACGTTTTCTAAAAACGGAGTCAATAAAATGAAGCTTAGCCTAAAAACGTTAGTAGCAGCAATCTCACTTCCAGTTCTAATGACTGCATGCGCTAGCAACGGTGACAATGTGAAAGAAATTACGGCTCAAGATCTACAGCACCACAACTGGCAGCTGGTTCAAATCGATGGCAAAAACATCGCAGCAGAAGAACGCCAAGCACCTCGCTTAGAAATTGGTGAAAACCTAACAGCGAACGGTAATGCAGGTTGTAACAACTTCTTCGGTCAAGCTGAACTAAAAGATAACCAACTACGCATCGAGAAAATGGGCATGACCATGAAGATGTGTATGGAAGACCAAATGAAGATTGAAAAAGTAATGTCTGAAACGCTTTCTGATTGGAGCGACATTACTCTGACTAACGATGGCCTAGTGCTGAAAAACGCAGATCACGAACTAACGTTCACACTGCGTGACTGGGTAAACTAATCCCACATTTGTTTCTGAGACAATAAGTCTCTGAAAGAATCTCTAAAAAAGCAGCCCTTTGGCTGCTTTTTTTGTTTCTAATGCCCCATACCTTGCTTAGCCAGCTTTTCAGGATCATCATAAACCGCGTGGCGATCTATCATATCCAAGGTTGCTTCATTCATTCCGGTTACAGCAACAATAGAGCCGCCTTTACGAAACTTAATGATGGCTTTATCCAAAGCTGATATTGCTGTGATATCCCAAAAATGCGCATCGGATAAATCAATTGTGATGTATCGCGTCGCATTATCGAAATCAAACATATCAGTGAAACTATAAGCGGAAGCGAAAAAGATTTGCCCATGAACTTTGTGAATCGTATGGTCGTTATCAACAATGACTTCATCCGAAACCTTCATTAAAGTCCGGCTCTGATTCACATAAAAGACACACGCTAATAAAACGCCCACCAGCACACCAATAGCAAGATTGTGGGTGGCAACAACCGCAATCACCGTCGATAGCATGATAAGGTTTGTCGATAAACTGTGTTTACGCATTTCTGCAATGGAGTGCCACGAGAAAGTACTTATCGCAACCATGATCATCACTGCAACGAGCGCCGCCATTGGGATTTGTTTGAGGTAATCCCCCAAAAATACCACCATGATCAGCAAAAACACACCCGAGCAAAGCGTCGATAAACGTGTTCGACCGCCAGACTGGATATTGATCATCGACTGACCAATCATTGCGCATCCTGCCATACCGCCAAACAGCGATGCGACCATATTCGCAATGCCCTGTCCTTTGCACTCGTCGTTTTTCTCACTCTCTGTATCCGTCAACTCATCGACGATAGATGCGGTCATCAGTGATTCAAGGACACCGACAATGGCGAGAGCTAATGAATAAGGGAAAATGATTTGGAGTGTTTCAATGTTGAAGGGAATATCGGGAATCATGAATACGGGAAGCGAATCGGGTAGCTGCCCCATATCACCAACAGTACGAATATCGATATCAAACATCAACGCAACCACTGTCACCGTGATAATGCATACCAAAGGGGACGGTAGCATTTTTCCGATTTTCGGCACATATGGAAACAAATAGATGATGGCTAGTCCTAAAACGGTCAATGCATAAACGGACCAAGAAACGTTCGTCAGTTCAGGCAGTTGCGCCAAAAAGATTAAAATTGCCAACGCATTTACAAATCCAGTCATAATGGATTTAGACACAAAACGCATTAAATCCCCTAGCCTTAAGTAGCCAATCAATAACTGCAGTACACCAGCGAAAAACGACGCGGCGAGCAAATATTGCAGACCATAATCTTTAACTAAGGTGGTCATCAATAGCGCCATAGCTCCGGTTGCCGCGGAAATCATTCCGGACCTTGAGCCAGTAAACGCAATCACGACACAGATGGAAAACGAGGCATACAAACCCACTTTGGGGTCGAGTCCTGCGATGATAGAGAATGCAATAGCTTCTGGAATAAGTGCCAGTGCTACAACAACTCCTGATAAACAATCTCCTTTAACGTTGTTAAACCAAGTATCTTTTGTAAATTTAAACATAAATCTCTCATAAACGTATTGCCTTAGTTGGTGCATTGCGCACGGTGAAGGGAGTGATGCAAACGCATCTGAGAGATCGTTCTAGGGCGGACTAATGAGCAAAAAGCACCTTCCTTATTCGTCAATTGAAACGTCACGGTTTTTCTCGATAAGAGCCAGTCAAAAACAAAACCAGCCTCATCGAAGGTGTGCTTTATATCACTTTAAAAATGCAATTTGTAATAAATTCTTACAAAACCAAGTAAATTTGCCTACAAGTAACCATAAAAAAGCACCTCTAAAAGGAGGCGCTTCTTCATTCATAACATCTACTTAAGTGACTTCAAAATGACTGCTGAGAATAAGATTGTCCATCAAAACCACTTAATTGCTCGTACGCTTTAGACAAAATAGCAATCCCGATGATGGTCACTAGAAAGCTTAATAAACTCATTAGGATTGGCAGTTGTAAATACGCCAGAGGTGATATTGCGATACCACACAGAAGCGGTACCAAGATCACCACACCCATCATGTACCACGTGTACCCTTTGGTTAAGTTCCATGCATAAGGGAATGACACACCTTTACCAATAGCAATGGCGGGAAACACCAACACCAATCGACAACAGATCACACCAAGTGCGAACAGTACGATTGCGGCAAGCGCAACGTTAATCATCGCAAAGATGGCGGCAACGGCGACTACTGCAACTGTCATCACCAAGTAATGACCGATGAACCACATTTCGATCTTACCAAGGGTGAAACGCCCCCACTGAGGGACAGATTGAGGACCTTTAAGGATAATACTGTGCACATTAATCGCGACGATCGCAGACAATAGCGCCATCAAGATTTGTACGAAGATAGCAGCACCATCGCCTTCACTTGCACCTAAAAGGAGATCAAGAATAACAGAAAAGAGAATCGGTAAAGCGGTCGCTTTCGCAATCGCTTGTTTATGCGTGTTTAGTGAAGCAAAGGCACTTTTAACGGTATCGACAAACATAGTTAGGTTCTAGCCAAGATTAAGATTCATTTCATTTTGGGTACTGATGTTATCTTCCTGATACCGGTTGAGCAAACCTTTCCCAAAATATCATTAGGTTACAGTGGTTAATTCGACCTAAATAGCTCAGTTCGTTGCCCCAAAAACATAAATCAATTAGATCAAATGCCCGACTTTGCGAATCAATACTGCAAGGCTTTCTGCTTCAAGTTTTTTCATCACATTAGAGCGATGTACCTCAATTGTTCTTAGAGAAACACACAACGAATCGGCCATCTCTTGGTTTTTCATCCCCTTGACTACCAATCCAAGTACTTCTTTCTCGCGCTTGGTGAGATTCTGTAATACCTGTTTCGCACTCAACTTTTCACCGTTTTTTAATGACTGTGCCATAGCATTATCCACTGCAACCACAAGCGCGTTTCCATCAACAGGCTTTTGAAAGAAATCTAATGCGCCATCTTTTAATGCATCGACAGCCATAGGTATGTCGCCATGACCAGTTAGGTAAATCACGCTGATCGGGCTGAATTTCTCATTCATTACATGATGGACATCTTGTCCCCGCATCTCAGGCATACGGCTATCAAGCAAAACACAACCCGGAGCGGACAATTCAGCGTTGTTGAGAAAATCTATCCCACTAGAAAAAGCTTCAACCTCGTAACCATAACTTTCCAACATAAACGCCATGGATTCTAATACTGGCTCTTCATCATCAACGATGTAGAGTGGACAAAGGTTACGACTCATAACAAGCCTCCTGATACGGTAAAACAATGGTCACCTGACACCCAGTGGGCTCTATGGACCTAAATTGCATGCTGCCTTGGTGCGCATCGAGTACATCACGACATATTGCCAGACCTAGCCCTAATCCATTTTCCTTCGTGGTGTAGAAAGCTTGGTCTAATGGCGTACTTTCTTCTTCAATTCCAATGCCGTTGTCCGTCACGTCAATGATGACCATCTCATCACAGAAACTCACGTGCAGATCCACGTACAAATCTCTACGTTTCGGCGAATGGCTCAAACACGCATCTTTGGCGTTATTTAAAACATTGAGAATAACCTGCTGCAAACCTGTCACATCTGCAAAGACTTTTTGCGGCTCACCAGAGTAAAGCACGCCAAGTTGGATTCGATGACGTTGGAATTCGTAATCCACCAGCTTCATCGCTTCTTCAATCAAACAAGGTAGATCCACCCAGTTTTTTTCAATCGGTGTTTTGTTTATCAAGCTACGAAGGCGCTGAATGATGTCGCTTGCAGAAGTCACCTGTTGCTGGATTTTATCGAGGATTGGCGCCATTTCTTCGGCAGTCGCGCCATGTTCCATGCGCATTTTCGCCCCTTGACTGTAGTTTTTGATTGCTGCCAATGGTTGATTAATTTCATGCGCAATACTGCTACCAAGTTCACCGACAATGGTGATACGTTGGGCATGCTCCAACATTGAGCTCTTACGGCGTAAGTCGTTCATGGTGGTTTTTAACGTTTCACGACTACGTTGAAACTTCCATTCCAACCAGAAGTGATATCCCGTCAATAGCAGCAAAGTCAGTAACGACGCCATTGCGATCGCTTGGTTCTTATGCAGCCATTCTTGTGCTTTTTGTCCCCAAGACTTTTGCAACGGATGCATGTCTAAGTGCTTGTAGACTTTATCAACGTTGATGCTCGGCGCAGGCAACATCCAGCCAACGTTGTTCGCCGCAACAGCTGCTGGATGATCTTCTGGCATTGCGAAAAGGGTTTGCGCCACCATTTGCCCCACATCCGTCGGCGCTCGCTCTGTCATAGCCATGGTCCAGTTTGGATACAGTGGCGTGCTCACCGCACAAACAGAATCAGCAGGGCGCTTCTCATTCAATACACGCAAGCTGTGCAGTTGAATACGCCCCTCCTTCGCCATGTTCTCCAGAGTACATGCAGGGACGATCGCGACATCGAGATCGTTCTTGATCACGTCCAATATCAACTGGTCAGTTGGTGGACCAGTAAAATGAATTTTTTCGAAGAAAGAGGAATTGAAATAGCCGAGCTTATCGAGCTCATAACGCAGCGCGAGAAAGCCGCCAAAGGCTTTTTCCGATACCGCCGCGACATTAGCTTTATTGATGTCACGCAGCGTTTTATAAGGCGACTCTTCACGCACCACTACCACCGAAGCAATCGACTTATTTGGTAAGTTGCTATAGGCAGTTTTTTGCGTTGCTAACCAGTTGATTGGGTATTCACGTGCCAACTTAGTCGCCTGCCCTGGACTAGTCAGAATGAAGTCAAGCCAACCGTGCAAAAATGCATCTTCAAGTTGGTCGAAATCGTAAGTATGTAGGTTGAATTGATAGCCAGGATTCTGAGTCTCCAACCAATCCAAAGTTGGTTGCCACGCTTCACGAGCATGTGCGTGTCCACGCAGCGCTAAAACGCCAACATCGTAGTCTTTTCTCGGTACTTTTTGATCATTAGCAGAGGCAAAAGAGGTAAAGAAAAAGGAGAGAGCAAAAATGAAAAGAATTAACTTTTGAGAATAATTATCAATCACTTATGAAATACTACCAAAACTCGGTTGTGGCACATTTTAGCACCACTTCCCCCTTCTACTTTGTTGCTTTAGATCAATCCCACATCATTATTGTGGGAAACCACAATATCGTCATTTAAACGATTTCCTCAGAATGCCTTACCCATAAAGGGGTAGAGCGCATTTCCGCTTATTTTAAGCCATGAACACCAAAAATGATTAAGAAACGTTCATGTCAGCACTGCCCCATCAAAAGCATTCTATCTGTCGAAACATCGAGGATTCGGCAGCAAAACTTTAAATTAAAATATGGAAGCAACTCATGAAAAAATCAACGATTGCGTTGGGTGTGTTAGCAGCTGTCACAGCGGTTGGCTACTCAGCTTACAATACGATGTTCTCAGCTGAGGCTGTGATTGTGGATGCCGCTGCTCAAGAGCAGAAATTCGCAGAATACGCTCATCCTGAGCACTTCATTTCGGCACAACAACTTAAGTCGCTGATGGACGGCGACAAAGATGTGGTTGTGATCGGTGCGCTAAACCCTATCAAACCAGATAGTCCTATTTCTGGCTCTTACACTATGTGGCGTAACGATTACTCGGCGGCTGATGGTCAATACGACTTCGGTGGTATGAGCAATAACACCGAAGAAATGGAGACCATTCTGGGCAGCTTCGGCGCAACAGCTGACAGCACAATCGTGGTTTACGCAGCAGGCTCTCACCACGATGCCGCTCGCCTTTACTGGCAAATCCATAACCTTGGTCATCAAGACGTTCGTTACCTAGACGGTGGCTTGAACGCTTGGATGGGCGCTGGTTACCCAACTGGCTCTGCAAACCCAAGCGTTGCCGCAGTTGAATACAAAGCACCGAACACAAAACAAGACAACAACACGCTAGCGACACTGGATATGGTTATCGCAGCGCAAAACAACCCTGATTGGGTGATCCTAGATACTCGCGGCAACGACGAGTTCAACGGCGACGTTGCGGTTTCTGGTGCGTACGGTCCGGGTACTATCCCAAGCAGTGTTCACATTAACTGGACCAAAGCGTTAAACGCAGACACAACGCTGAAATCTGCACAAGAACTGCAAGCTCTTTATGGCGACATCATCAAAGGCAAAAAAGTGATCGCTTATTGCCAATCCGGTGTTCGTTCTGCCCACACCACCATGATTCTTACTGAAGTACTTGGCGCAGAAGGCGTCTACAACTATGACGGTTCATGGATCGAGTATAGCCATGCTCACTATGAGCAGAAAAACCCTGAAGTGAACGTTATCAACGGCAAGAGCTAATCAACACGGAAATAGCAGTTAATGAACAATGTAATTTTTAGTCAAAAGCTATTCGACACCGCTCAAATGATTGTCGATGGCTGTATGGGTGATGCCGATCCGGCATGTCAAACCGCGTGCCCAATGCACACAGACGTAAAGCAATACGTTCGCATGGCGGGTGAAGGTGATTTTCAAGGTGCTCTGGATCTGATCCGTAGCAAACTATTCCTTCCTCAAACACTAGGTCGCATCTGCGCACATCCGTGTGAAGCGTCTTGTCGCCGTAATTCTGAGTTTGGTCAGCCAATCAGCGTAGCTGGGATTAAACGTTTCGTCGCAGAGAAAATGGATAACCAAGATCACTGGGATCTAAACATTGCCCCCCTAACTAACAAGCACATCGCGATCGTAGGTGCAGGTCCTGCTGGCGCTCAAGCGGCAATCGAACTACGTCGTCAGGGTCATGAAGTCACCATCTATGAAAAGCTGGACGTTTACGGCGGTATGATGCGTGTTGGTATCCCTGAATACCGCCTGCCACGCGATGTTATCGATTTCGAATACAGCTACTTAGCGATGCTGGGAATCAAAACTCAGTTTGGCGTTGAGATCGGCAAAGACATCAGTTTCGAAACACTACGCAACGAGCATGATGCGGTGGTACTTGCACATGGTGCGCACGTAGGTTCGATCATCCCTCTGCCGGGTCATGACAACGATGGCGTTTTCTCTGCGGTTGAATACCTAAAAGAGATTTCTGAAACTCGCCAATTCCCACGAGCAGGTAAGCGCGTAATGGTTATCGGCGGTGGTGACGTAGCCATGGACTGCGCACGCTCTTCATGGCGTATCGGCGCAAGTGAAGTTTACCAATGTTCACTTGAGAGCCTTGAGAACCTGCCTGCAAGCCAAATCGAAATCGATGAGTCACTAGAAGAAGGCGTTGAATTCCATGCGGGTTGGGGACCTGTCGCTATCGAGCACGAGAGCGGCAAAGTAACAGGCATTACTATCAAGAAAGTGCTGTCGATCTTTGATGAGCAAGGCAACTTTGCACCTCAGTACAGCGAAGAAAGCAAAACTATCTCTGTGGATACCGTTGTTTTCGCTACGGGTCAAATCGTGGCAGATATTACTGACGGTGCACTAGAGCAAACTCGCGGTGGCCGTTACGTTGTCGATAAACAAACACTAGCATCTAGTCTAGAAGACGTATTCGTAGCTGGTGATGCGTGTGGCGGGAACATCGTAATTGAAGCGATGGCATTAGGTCGTAAAGCAGCAATGAGCGTTGAACGCTTCCTAACGACTCGTCCACTAACTGAAGACCGCGACTTCGAGCAAGAATACAGCTACTCATCTCGTCTAGACGTACCACTACCAAAAGGTACGGTAGATACCCCTCGCCTACACGGTGAATTGCGTGACGCTGAAGAGCGTAAGCAGGATTTTGCACAAGTGGATTTAGGCTTTACTGAAGCGCAAATCAAGCTAGAAGCTTCTCGCTGCCTGCAATGCAGCTGCAAGCTATGTATGACCGAGTGCATCATGATGAATGACTTCAGCGACTGTCCGAAAACCATTTTCTCCGACTTTGTGAACAACAAGTCGATGGCTCCTCTGATGGCTTACTCATGCAACGCGTGTGACCAATGCACCATCGTGTGTCCGAAAGACTTCCCAATGAAAGAGATGTTCCTAGGGGCACGTGCTGACTTTGTTAAAGCAAACAACGGTGAATCTCCAATGCCGGGTCATAAAGCGATCAACATGCACCAGAAGCTTGGCTTCTCAAAAATCTTCACTATGGCAAAACGAGCGGTATCGACAAAATGAGTAATAAAGTATTTATGCCAGGATGCAGCTTGCCATCCTATTCACCTGAAGGTGTAGCTGCCATTGCTAGCTACCTAAAGCAAGTATTTCCAGACATGGGCGCAGTTCAAAAATGCTGTGGCAAACCGACTGCAGCTATCGGTCAAACGGAGAAGTTTAAAGAGCGTTACGGTCAGCTACAGGCTGATTTTGACAAGCTAGACGCACAAGAAGTGATTGTGGCGTGTCAAAGCTGCTACGGCATGATCAAAAAATCTGGTGGCACACAAAAACCAGTGTCTTTGTGGAAGCTACTTCCTGAAATTGGTTTACCGGAAGAACTGCGCGGCAAAGCCAAAAACAGCGACGTGGTGTTTACCATTCACGACTCTTGTTCAACTCGCTACGAGAAAGAGCTGCAAGACGGTATCCGTTGGATATTAAACGAACTTGGTTACAAAACCTCTGAGCCAGAACACACACGAGAAAACACCCGCTGCTGTGGCTTCGGCGGCATGGTTGTACCTGCAAACCCAGATGTGGCAACGCGCGTAATTAAGCGCCGTGTTGAAGAGTTTGAAACCGACTACGTAGTGGTTTATTGCTCGGCATGTCGTGCATCCATGATGGGTGTTGGTACAAAGTCTTGGCACATTCTGGATCTGATGTTCGGTCCTGTGATCATGCAAGGTGATGAGCCGCCAGTAAACGTACTTGCGAGCCCTGTAAAAGCTTGGTTCAACCGCTACAAGTCAAAAGCGGGCCTGATCAAGTGTATGTCAGTGTAACTGTCTCTGTGTCGCTATCTCTTTTTTAATTATTAGGTTTAAGTGAAGTTGAACTTATGAAATTCGTAAAAATCGCTCTTATCGTCGCTGTTGTAGCTCTCGCTCTGTTTGCGGCAAAACAAACTGGCATTCTTGAAATCATCACTGACATCAAGAGCCTACAAGATTGGATCGCAAGCTTTGGTGTGTGGGGTTACGCCGTATTCGTAGCAGCATTCGTATTTGCGTGTGTTTTCCTACTACCGGGCAGCGCATTTACCATTGTGGCAGGTATCGTATTTGGTCCTATCAAAGGTGGCGTATTGGCGCTCTTTTCTGCAACGCTTGGTGCAGTAGCAGCCTTTATCGTGGCGCGCTTCCTACTGCGTAACACCATCATGAAGAAGTTTGGCGACAACCCAATCTTCAAGAAAATCGATGACGGTGTAGCAGCAAACGGCACCAGCTTCTTGATTCTGACTCGTCTTGTGCCTGTATTCCCATTCAGCCTACAAAACTACGCTTACGGTCTAACCAGCCTAAACCTTGGCACTTACGCTCTGGTTTCTCTGTTGACCATGGCACCAGGTGCTTTCATTTTTGCTTACATGGCTGGTGACATCGCAACAAACGGTGTGTCTGCAATGTTGTTGGTAAAATTTGCGGTTGCGGGTCTTGTGCTGTTTGGCATGTCTTTGATTCCAAAATACATCGCAAAGAAAAAAGGCATCAACATGGAAGAATTAGCGAAGTAATCCGGTCTATCCATTATTGAAGCCAAAATAGTGCGACTTATCGAGAGTCGCACTATTTTCATTGCTACTGATTTGCTCACACTTTGTCCTTAAATTGGTGACTTTTAAGACCAAAAACTGACGTGGATTGGTATCACCTCACAAGGCGAGTAATTCTCTGAATCTATTATCAAATTCGCGTTGATAATAGAGCAAGATAGATTACTATCCATCTAGAGGGAACGGAGCTTCCAGCGTGGTTTATCCCCAATTCAGAGTACCAAAACAGCCGTTTGTACCTCATGGGAATATAAAGCTCCAAAATGAAAACAAAGATAAAGAAACACGGATTACGTATGAAAAAGCTACTTAGCACCATTGGCATTTTAGCCACCACATTCGCGACCTCCTCTTTTGCATCTTCGACCGCTGAAGAATGGCAAAAAATAGAACAGCAAGCCGACGGTCAGACCGTTTATTTTCATGCTTGGGGTGGTAGCCAAGAAATTAACCGCTACATCCAATGGGCAGGCAAAGAGCTTAAATCTCGCTACAACGTGACACTTAACCACGTCAAGGTCACCGATATTTCTGAAACCACCACTCGTCTTATTGCTGAAAAAGCCGCAGGGAAAAACAGCGGTGGCAGTGTTGATATGGTTTGGATTAATGGCGAAAACTTTAAATCGATGAAAGACAACCAACTATTGTTTGGTCCTTTCGTTGAAGGTTTACCAAGCTGGCAGTATGTCGATAAAACCCTGCCTGTTGATGTCGATTTCTCTGAACCAACAGATGGTCTAGAAGCGCCTTGGGGCGTAGGTCAATTGGTGTTTATCTACGATGAAGAAACCCTGCACAACCCGCCAAGCTCATATGCTGAAATGCTGAGCTACACAAAAGCGTTTCCAAATCGTCTGACATACCCTCGCCCACCGGAGTTTCATGGCACCAGTTTCATCAAATCTCTACTGATCGAACTGAGCAATAACGATCCTGCACTGCAAAAGCCAGTGACAGACGAATCATTCAAAACTATCACGCAACCTCTATGGGCTTACCTAGATGAATTTCACAAAGTCGCATGGCGTGGCGGTAAGCAGTTTCCGGGTGGCACAGCGGAAACGGTACAACTACTAGATGATGGTCAGATTGACTTAGCCGTCACTTTTAACCCAAATGCGGTTTATTCAGCACAATCTAGCGGCAACCTTGCAGATAGCACCAAAGCGTATGCGATGGATGCGGGTGCACTTTCTAACATTCACTTCTTAGCTATCCCTTGGAACGCAAACGCCAGTGCAGGGGCTCAAGTTGCTATAAACTTTTTATTAAGTCCTGAAGCGCAATCTCGTAAAGGTGATATCAACATCTGGGGTGATCCTTCAGTGCTAAGCAGCCAATACCTGACTGGTACGGCTAAAAATACTCAACAATTCAAGTCTATTGCAGAGCCACATCCAAGCTGGCAAGCCGCACTAGAAAAAGAATGGTTGAAACGCTACGGGAATTAATAATCACCCATGTTAAGAGCGCTGTATCTAGTTATTATCGCAGTTTGTATATTACCAACCATCCCGGGTCTACTCGGGGTGGTGGTCTCTGCGCTCGGCTATGTTCCCCCTATCGGCTTACATCATTTTTCACTTGATGGCTTTGATGCTGTGTTTGACTGGGAAGGCGTGTGGACATCTATTGGTCTAACGTTCTACTCTGCCATTTTCAGTAGCTACCTTGCTTGTTTGATGACGTTTGCGATTCTGCAAGCTTCTTGGGGAAGTAAATTCTGGCGTAAAATCGAAGTCAGTCTTTCTCCACTTCTTGCCATGCCACACGTGGCATTCGCCATTGGTTTTGCTTTCCTATTTGCACCAACAGGTATGGGCGTTCGCGTACTCAACCAAATGTTTGGTTACGATCCAAATGCGCAAACGGTGAATGACTTAGCGTTGCTGATCAAAGACCCACACGCACTGGGTTTGATCATCATGCTAGCCATCAAAGAAGTCCCGTTCCTTTTGTTGATGAGTATTCCGATTCTTCAACAATTGAAGGTCGAGAAGATAGAAAAAGTCAGTCATTCGATGGGGTATAGCTCGGCTCAAGCTTGGTGGAAATGCGTTTTCCCACAATGGTTAGCAAAACTGCGCTTCCCAATGCTAGCCGTGCTGGCTTACAGCTTATCCGTTGTCGATGTCGCGCTAATTATCGGTCCAACCAACCCTCCTACCTTTGCAGTATTGGTATGGCAGTGGTTTAACGATCCTGATTTATCCCTCCTACCAAGAGCGGCGGCGGGTGCGGTGGTGCTGTTTACTATTGCAAGCCTTTTGATTGGCTTTGCTCGACTCGTAGAGTGGAGCGTTACTAAAGGCTTTAAACGCTGGCAATACTCCGGTCGTAGCGGTTTCCGCTTACCAGGAAAGACCTTGTTCTCTATGATTGCTCTACTCGCACTGTTGATGGTGCCGTTGATGGTGGTGTGGAGCTTTGCACAACGTTGGCGTTTCCCTGACTTATTACCAAGCCGTTACAGCTTACGTTTTTGGGAATACGAGTGGCAAAGCATTCTTGGCACGCTAGAGCAAAGCATGTTGATTGCGGTGATCAGCGCATCAATTGCTCTGGTACTTGCTCTGATTGCTCACGAATACCGACTGCGTTACCGCTGGCAAGTCCCAGGGTACATCATTGCCGTGCCAATGTTGATTCCGCAGCTTTCCGTTTTGTTTGGAATGCAAGTCGTCACGCTGTACCTCGACAGCAGCGCGTACTTGTTCTGGGTATGTTGGGCACACGTCTTCTTTGCTTTCCCGTTTGTTTACCTATCACTCGACGGTCCATGGCGCAGCTTCGACAATGGTTTGACTCGTGTCGCCTTAAGCCTTGGTAAATCACCGATGCAGGCTTGGTTAAAAGTCAAACTGCCCATTCTTTTGCCTGCGATTGCTTTTGCTTGGGCAGTTGGCATTAGTGTCAGCTTAGCGCAGTACCTACCAACACTCGTGCTGGGAGCTGGTCGCATCAGCACAATAACAACAGAAGCGGTCGCCCTATCAAGTGGCTTTGACCGTCGTGTCACTGCGATTTACGCAATTTGGCAAGCTCTCTTGCCGTTAATGTTCTTCTCTTTTGCGATTTTACTTAGCCGCTTACACGTTAAGTATCGCCGGTTGTCTATTAAAGGTTTACTACCGAATGAGTCTCTGTCTCGAAAACCTCGCCATCCATAAAACCAATGGCGACACGCTTTTCTCTGCCTTCAATATGACGGTAGAGAAAGGTGAAATTGTTACCCTGATGGGTCCAAGCGGCTGTGGCAAATCCACTTTATTGGATGCCATTGCTGGTCACCTATCTTCCGAGTTCGACTATTCAGGCTCAATCACTCTCGATAATGAAAAGTTGGATGCTTTGCCTGCGCATAAGCGTCAGGTAGGTATTTTGTTCCAAGACGATTTGCTCTTTCCACACCTCACCGTATGGGAAAACCTTGCCTTCGCTCTGCCTGATTCAATCAAAGGGGCTGAGCGTAAAGAACGTGCGATGCAAGCATTGAAACACATCTCGTTAACCAAGCTCGCGGAATCTTTCCCAGATCAAATATCAGGTGGTCAGCGCGCCCGTATCGCTCTGACTCGTATGTTGTTGGCGAAACCAAAAGTTGCCCTACTCGACGAACCATACAGCAAACTCGATAAAGATTTGCGCGTGCAGTTTCGTAACTGGGTCGTGGAACAGCTTCAACTTGCTAATATCCCCGCGTTGATGGTGACGCACGATGAAGACGATATCCCTGCAGGCAGTCGTTGCCTAAACTGGCCGTGGGAGACAAGTCATGCTTGATAGCCTAAGCATCAAAATCATTAAGTGGCCACTGGCACAAAGCGCAAAGCTGATCGACAAATGTGGCGTGACGGCTAACCAAACCACACTGTTCGGTTTTGCCCTTGGTTGCTTTGCCCTACCAGCATTGATGGCAGAGCAATACACACTCGCATTAGCGTTTATCCTGCTGAACCGAATTTGTGATGGATTAGATGGTGCGTTGGCAAGAATCCAAGGCATTACCGATGCCGGAGGCTTTCTCGATATTAGCTTGGACTTCTTGTTCTATTCTTTGATTCCATTTGGTTTTGTGTTGGCAAATCCAGAACAAAACGCCGTCGCGGGTGCATTCTTGATCTTCTCGTTTATTGGCACGGGGAGCAGCTTCTTAGCTTTCGCGATCATGGCAGGTAAACGCGGTATCGATAACCCTGTCTACAAACACAAATCTCTGTACTACATGAGTGGTCTAACAGAAGGCACCGAGACCATTGGTTGTTTCGTGTTGTTCTGTTTGTTCCCACAACATTTTGCCGAGATTGCGTATATCTTTGGTGCGGCGTGTTGGTTTACCACGTTTACGCGTATTTACTCTGGGTTTCATACGCTGAAACCGTAAACAAAACTTAAAGGGAGATTCCTGATTGCTACGAAGGAATGCAGCCGGGAATCTCTTTTCAATCAACCTTTCAATAAAGCATCCCACTCACCACCAGCGTCACCACAATCCCAGAGACAAAACTCGGCACATGCCACTTCTGCTGCTTAGCTCGAAAATACTCTTTTTGTCGCTCTTCTTGATAGCTCTTCACCGCTAGTTCTTTAATGTAATCGTTTTGCATAATCTACCCTCCTGACGTTTTTCAAATCGAGGATAGAAGCTCAAGTTAACTTGAGGTCAATGCTGAAGTTCCAATTTAGGATATATTCCTTAGAAGTGGAGCGATCCTTGTTTTCAATTCATTAAACTCAACCAGTTGCATTTATCTATATCACAGTTCTGGCGTGTCACTTGATCGTCGTCAATGGAACATCAATCTATTTCACCTTTCGATGTTCAAATGACATCAAGTTGCTAGCATGAGCCCATTCAAGATAACTCTGGGCTTGTTATGACTCCTACTGTTGACCATGTACTCCTCAATATCGCACTCAATTTGAGCTCAAATCGCTCTCATGAGCAGCAGTACCAAAACCTGATTGATGGGGTCGCACAAGTCTTCCCTTGTGATGCGAGTTGCTTGTTCATATTCGATGAGGATGGCTTTCTAACGCCGGTTGCAGTAAAAGGCTTGTCAAACTCAGTACTCGGTCGCCGTTATTTTCCTAAAGCCCATCCGCGCTTAGACGCTATTATCCACAGCCGTGAGCCTGTTCGCTTCGATGCCGACTGTGCCCTGCCCGACCCATTTGACGGGACATTATTGACCGAAGACCAATGCATTGATGTCCATGACTGCATGGGTTTTAGCTTATATGTTGAAGGGCAACTTGTCGGGGCATTAACCATGGATGCACTTGCGGTTGGCGCGTTTGATCATATCGACCCAGTAGCTATCGAAACCTTCGCGGCACTAACGGCGGCAACACTGCGCAACATTGCACAATTAAAAGCCCTCAAAGCACAAAACCAAAAGCAAAAAAGCGTTACACAAACCCTGATTCAACAAGCGCGATCACAACACGGTGACATGGTTGGCTTAAGTCCACAGATCAATCAGTTACGAAATAACATAGCAACCGTTGCACAATCGGATTACGCGGTATTGGTATCTGGAGAAACCGGTACAGGTAAAGAACTTGTCGCTCATTCAGTTCACGCTCAATCTCATCGCAACGATAAGCCGATGATCTACGTGAACTGTGCCGCTCTGCCCGAGGGCCTGGCGGAGAGCGAACTGTTTGGCCATGTGAAGGGAGCTTTCACCGGAGCCAATAGTCACCGTGCAGGTAAGTTCGAGCTAGCTGATGGCGGCACAATCTTCCTAGATGAAGTGGGTGAATTGCCTTTGGTTTTACAAGCAAAACTACTGCGCGTTATTCAGCAAGGCGAGCTGCAACGTGTGGGCAGCGATCAGCATTTGATGGTGAACGTACGCATCATCGCAGCCACTAACCGACAGTTAGAAAAAGAGGTGGAAACTGGCACATTCCGCGCTGATTTGTTCCATCGATTGAACGTGTTTCCCATCAAAGTGCCACCACTGCGCGCGCGTGACGGCGACATTCCAGTTCTTGCGGGATACTTACTGGAAAAAGTGCGCCAGCAATTTAACGCACCAAACCTTCATGTTCACCCTAAGGTACTGACTCAATTAGAGTATCTGCCTTGGTACGGTAATGTTCGAGAGCTTGAACATACCTTAACGCGAGCGGCATTACATGCCATTCAGCAAGGCGATAGCACCATCATGCTCAATCACTTTGACACTTCACTCGCGTTAGATGATGTAAAAAGCACATCACATTACTTGCCTAGAGAGAGCCAGCCGATGCGCGAGTTGGTGGAGCGTTATCAACATGACTTGATTGAGCACGCATTGAGCCAATCTGGCGGTGTTTGGGCAAAAGCAGCGGAGTTTTTACAGATGGATCGGGGTAACTTATATCGCATGGGTAAAAAGCTCGGCATTAATAAATAGAGGCTCCCGCTTCGCCCTTATGAAACAACGATTTACTTTTATCGATAGCAAACATATCGATAACAAACAAAGAGATTCCGGATGACTCACTCTGGCTCGTCCGGAATGACACCCAACACCAATGTACTTGGGCTAACTGTCCCATCTGGTTTCTCGTATTTCACTTACTCTTCCTCATTCGTAATAATTAAACCGCTCAAGTCTCAGCTTTCTTGTAACTCTTTAAACTCATCAAGTTTTCAGTTGCCTTATTGCGTCATTCCCGACAGCGACGAAGGAGCGCAATCGGGAATCTCTTGCCTTCACAAAACCGCAATAACTTATCTCCTGTTTAACAAGCACTTCTACTATCGCCCATTAAAACGTTTCTCGCGCGTCGCTTTTATCACCAATTCAAATACACCGTTGTTATTTACACATCAGTTACGTTGTAAAAATCACATCAGCGACATACTCAAAAACACATAAAGCCATTAAAAATCAAAGAGATAATTATTGGCACGCATTCTGCTCTATTGGAGAAAACAAAACGACTATTACTACAATCACTGGAGAACCCAATATGTTCTGTATTCAATGTGAACAGACAATCCAAACCCCGGCTGTAACAGGCTGTTCTTTCGCACAAGGTATGTGTGGCAAAACTTCAGAGGTATCCGATCTACAAGACGTGTTGGTTTACACTTTGCAAGGGGTTTCTTTTTGGGCAGCACGCGCGCTTGAATTCAATATCATCAATGATGAAATCAACCAGTGGGCTCCAAGAGCATTCTTCTCTACGTTGACCAACGTAAACTTTGACCCAGAACGTATCCTTGAACTGACTTCTCAAGCAGCCACTTACAAAGCGCTGCTAAAAGACCAAGCGATGACAGCAGCAGCTCTTACAGATGAAGTGCTAGTGAACATTCCTGATGTAGCAAACTTCGAGTTGCCAAACAGCGCAGAGGAAATTTTGGCGTTTGCTCCTCAAGTTGCGGTAAACCGCGGTAAAGACCAAGTACACGAAGACGTTATCGGTCTACGTCTGCTTTGCTTATACGGTCTAAAAGGTGCAGCTGCGTACATGGAACACGCACGCGTACTTGAGCAAACCAACAATGACATCTTCGCCGAATACCACGAAATCATGGCTTGGTTGGGTACTGACCCTGAAGATCTAGGCGAACTGTTAGATTGCTCAATGCGTATTGGTCTTATGAACTACAAAGTGATGGAAATGCTGGATCACGGTGAAACAGCAACGTTCGGTCACCCAGAGCCAACAACCGTTAACGTTAAGCCAGTCAAAGGCAAATGTATTCTTGTTTCTGGTCATGACCTTCACGACCTAGAAAAAATCTTGCAACAGACCGAAGGCAAAGGCATTAACGTTTACACTAACGGTGAGATGCTGCCTGCACACGGCTACCCAGAGCTGAAGAAATACCCTCATCTAGTAGGTAACTACGGCAGCGCGTGGCAGAACCAACAGAAAGAATTCGCCAACTTCCCTGGCGCGATTGTGATGACCTCAAACTGCCTATTGAACCCGAATGTGGGTCAGTACGCAGACCGTCTATTCACTCGCAGCATTGTAGGTTGGCCAGGTGTCGCTCACCTAGAAGGTGATGATTTTAGCCAAGTAGTCGAGTGTGCATTGGCACAAGAAGGCTTCCAACACGATGAAATCGAGCACAACATCACGGTTGGTTTTGGACGTAACGCACTGATGAACGCAGCTCCTGCGGTTATCGACCAAGTGAAACAAGGCAACATCAAACACTTCTTCCTAGTAGGTGGTTGTGATGGCGACAAAGCAGAGCGTAGCTACTACACAGACTTCACTGCAGAAGCACCAGAAGATACGCTAATCCTAACGCTGGCTTGTGGTAAATACCGCTTCAACAAGAATACATTTGGCGACATTAATGGCATCCCTCGCCTATTGGATGTGGGTCAATGTAACGATGCATACTCAGCAATTCAGCTGGCATTAGCCCTTGCGAAAGAATTCGACTGCGACATCAACGAGCTTCCTCTTACGCTTGTTCTTTCTTGGTTCGAACAAAAAGCGATTGTGATCCTACTTACGCTATTCGCACTAGGCGTGAAAGGCATCTACACAGGTCCAACAGCGCCTGCATTCTTGACGCCAAACCTGATTGCAATTATCCAAGAGAAGTTCGATATGCGCAGCATTGGTAATGTTCAAGATGACCTTAAAACTATCCTAGCAGCGTAATCACCTTGCTTATCACGCGCCTCCTTAATTGGGGGCGCTTTTATCTATTGAGTACTCGACAACCAAAGAGATTGTTATGTTTTTTGAATGGCAAGGCAGTCAACCTGTCACCTTACGCTGTGTAGATAAATATCACGAGACTGCCGATGCAGTGAGCCTCAAGCTGGCAGACTTATCTGAATCGCTTTTGTTTGAATTTAAAGCGGGTCAGTTCATAAATCTTGGCATTGAAATCGATGGCAAGATGGAATTCCGTGCCTATTCACTCAGTTCCCTTTCCGGCGATGATTGCTTACAACTGACCATTAAACGCGTCGACGGCGGGAAGGTATCAAACTACATCATCGATAAACTGTTGATTGGAGATACAGTTCAAGCTCTTCCACCAACGGGTGATTTCAACTGTGTTGACCATCCACCAATCACGCTAGAAGGTAAAAAGAAAGCCCTGCTGATCAGTGCTGGATGCGGCATCACTCCCGTATTCGCGATGACAAAACAATGGCTGAGCAATGATCAAGAAGTGGATATCGAATTTCTGCATATCGCTCGCTCTCAACCAGAAACGATTTACTTTGATTTGCTAGAGACTTACCACTCGGTTTACCCAGATTTTAACTTGAAGCTGTTACTAAAAAATCGCGGTGAGACACAGTACCCTGAAGGTCGACTCAGTAAGGAATGGCTTCAGGAGTTGGTCCCAGATTTTAATCAGCGCACGGTTTATCTATGTGGTCCAAACCAGTTCATGCTCGATGTTCAAGGTTATTTGACCGAGCTTGGCTTTGATATGGCTAACTTCTTCCAAGAAAGCTTTACACCAGCAGCAAGTGAAGAAGCTGAAGTGTCAGATGAAACGGCAAGTGTGTCAGTCCCCGATTTTGCTCAAACGATTGATGCACAAAAAGGTCAAGTCCTTGCTGATGTGTTGGAAGGCGCAGGGTTACCGTTGATCGTCGCTTGTCGAAGTGGCATTTGTGGCTCTTGTAAGTGTAAGGTTCGCAAAGGCAGTGTTTCTTCAACCAGCCTTGAAACATTAACACCGGAAGAAATTGAACAAGGCTATGTACTCGCCTGTTCTTCGACGATTGAATCCGACCTCGAAGTTCAGATTGGTTAAAGCGGTTGGTACAAACATTAAAAAAGCGCCGTGCTCGGCGCTTTTTGTTTATCGCAGACTGTAATTCTACCAAGACGCAAAGCATTTGATAGAGATTCTCTATAAGGAAAAACGACTGAGCTGGGAACCTCGCTTTAAACTCAGCTAAACAGCAGAACCTTCAGTGCAGCTTCGCTATCTACATCCATAAACTCTGGTGGATTGTCCAAACGCTCACGGAATGTCAGCTCAGGCGCTTCTTCCTTCATGCTTTCAATCAAGAAATCGCTGGTCACCGATGGCGAGTTTACACACGCGAGAACTTGCCCACCTTCTGCTAGCAAATCTGGCAAACGGCGTAGAATCTTTTTGTAGTCTTTCGTTAACGCGAAGCTGCCTTTTTGGAATGATGGTGGATCAATGATGATCATATCGTACTGACCTGACTTCTTGATCTTCCCCCACGACTTAAAGATGTCGTGCCCCATAAAGCTCACTTGGTTGATGTTATGACCATTCAGTTTATGGTTCTCACGACCTTTCGAAAGCGACGCTTTTGCCATATCCACGTTTACGACTTTATCGGCACCACCAGCAATAGCCGCCACAGAAAAGCCGCAAGTATAAGCGAACAGGTTAAGTACATTTTTGTACTTGGCATTTTCACGAACCCAATCACGACCGTAGCGCATATCAAGGAACAGACCGAAGTTCTGGTTACGACCGATATCTAGCTGGTACTTCAAGCCACTTTCTTCAACCACAGGTCGAGCATCTAGCTCACCCAACAGAATTTCTGAAGGTGCGCCGTCAGCATAACGGTGTTGAATCACGATAGTGCGACCCTGTTTCTCTGCCCACAGAGCAGATTCAGAAAGCGTATTTAAACCAGCTTTTAATTCAGAAACAAACGTCTCATCGACTTCTTTAAATAGGTTAATGATCAACTGACCTTGTAACCAATCACATGTGATTTGCTCTAAACCTTCGAAGCGGCGACCGCGACCGTGAAACAGTCGGCGGATTTCATTGGGAGCTTGTGTTAGCTCCGCTTCTAGATGCTGGAAAAACAGCGGAAGTTGTGATGCTTGCATCGAATTCTCTTATTCGTTTTCTTTGTAATGGTTATTTGATCGTAGGCCAGTTCAGTTCCCACGGAGAAAGCCAAGTGTCGATACCTTGGGATACAATTTCATTGTGCCATTTACTGCCAAGCGCTTTATGCTCGCGTGGATCGCAAACAAAGCAGTGTGTTTCATCTTGATACGGGAAACACAATGAAAATGCATGCAAGTAACCACGGTCAGCGTCATTACCTGCATTATAAATAGGATCACCAACAATACCCGAACCAACGGATTTTAATGCCACACGAATTTGGTGTGTTTTGCCAGTATGCGGCTTGCATAAAAACAGGCGCTCTCCCGGCTCTGCAGCGAGAGAAAAGAATTGGGTAATCGCTGGATTCGTTTTGCTGTTGACCAGTTTCCATGAAGAACGACGAGAGCGTTCCATGTCCCCCACTACCAGCCCTTGCTTCTTCTTAGGCTTTTTCGAACCAATCGCAAGATAGAACTTCTCGACTTGACGATCTGCAAATGCTTGCGACAACGCGCTTGCTACTTTTACGTTGCGACCCAAAAGCAAAATTCCAGACGTCATTTTGTCGAGGCGGTGAATAAGATACAACTGCTCATCACCACTTTGTTTCGCTACTTCTTGCAGCAACATAGTTTCACCATCGTCCTTATGTACTGAGACGTTGGGATGTTTATTGATGATCAGAAAATCTGGATGGGTGTGTAGAATGTCGAACATAAAAAACTGGCTCCACGTTTGGAGCCAGAAGTATACCGATTCTAAGCAATTAGGCGAGCTTAAACTTACCCACCAGCGCTTCCAATTCTTGAACTTTACGGTTCAGACCTTCTACGCTTTGCGAGCTGTCATTCGCTAATTGTAATGAACGGTTTGAGATGTCGCTGATCGATGTAATATCGGCAGCAATTTCTTTCGTCACTGCGGTTTGCTCTTCCGCTGCTGTCGCGATTGAGTTAACCATGCTTTGAACATGAGCCGCACCAGAAACGATTTCTTCCAGTGAGTTCACCGCTCCCGAGCTTTGACTCACGCCAATTTCAACCAAACGACAGCCATCTTCCGTGTAAGTCACTGCCTCTTGAGTGCCGACTTGAATCGCTTGGATGATCTCACCGACCTCTTGTGTTGCCTTCGTTGTGCGTTCAGCCAGAGCGCGTACTTCATCGGCAACCACAGCAAAGCCACGACCAAACTCACCTGCACGTGCCGCTTCGATTGCCGCGTTCAATGCCAGCAGGTTCGTCTGCTCGGCAATGTCTTCAATCACTTTGATAACCGCGCCGATTTTCTCACCATGAGAACCTAGGCTGTTCATCTGCACCGACATATCCGACATTTGCTGTGATACCTGTTGAATGCTCTCCACCATCTCAACAATCACGGTGCGACCTTGTTCAGCGGTTGATTCCGACTTGCGTGCTTCTTCAAACGTCGCAGCACCTTGCTCTGCAACTTGAGAAATGGTCAAGCTCAACTCTTCTGCCGCAGTCGCAATCAAGTTAGCTTTATCAGATTGGCTACTTGCACCCGACACAATATCTTGGCTCACAACTGACAGCTCGCCGGTAACCGATTTCACTTCTTCCGATACGAGCGAAATCGAACCAATAAGGCTAGTCAATGATGCTTGCATCTTATTTAGAGAAGTCGCTAGGTTAGCCAGCTCGTCACCCGATTTATCTTCAATCGGTTCTACCGTTAAATCGCCTTCCGCGACACGTTGCGCTAACTCATCGAGCTTACTCAAACGGTGAGTAATTGAATTGGACAATAAGTACGCAATAACGGCTGTTGCAATCAGCGCAATCGAACCAAGCACATAAATCGTCAGTTCAATGCTATTAAACGAATCCGAAAGGTCCAGTAGCGCTTCACTGGTACTTTGGCGACCGTCCGTTGATGCTGCATCAAGGATAGATTCAATCGGTGCTAGGTTAGCGTTATAAAGAGAGCGAAGGCGCGCAACGTTCTCTTCAACGTTTTCTAGACCAAGATTAGTCAAAATTTGCGACTCAAAGTCACGAGTGAAATTACTCATATAACGTTCAACTTTTTCAACATTACGGTAATCTTCGCCACCAACCGTTTCCAAAAGTTTGACTTCAGCAATCGCTGCTGCAAATTCTTGTTTATTTACTTGGTACTCCGCCTGAGCACCCGATACACCTACGATGCTACCTAATGCATCACGATAAACATCACCAGCTTCATCGATCAAAATTAAGTACTGAACAGTTTCAGGAACATCGTCCGTTCTCACCTCGTCAGCCACTTCGTGCGAGTTCAATACTTCTAATGTGATAATTCCAATCATCACCAGCATGATTGCTAAGATTGCACCAAAACTCGCGTACAGTTTTTTACGAACAGACATTGTCACTAATAACCTACCTTACCCTTGTCTTCTATTTTCTAACTTAGTTCATCCACATATTTACACATGCTTTGTAAGGCTTATCGGAACGTTCAACTGCAACTTTAACACTTATTTTTGTGATCCAGCTCTCTTTGCGAGTCGTCTCACAATTAATACCCATTATTAATATGAATTCACTCAATCCTATAAATAATGAATATAAAAAACGGGAGCCTGTGAAGACTCCCGTTTATTAATTTTTGAATTTAGCTGAATGCTTTTCGCTTATAGCTTCTTAGAGAAGATACCTGCGAGGGCAATGATACCAATACCAAGTAGCATGATTTCGCCTTTACCGCTGTCGAAACCAGACTTGATGCCCATGAAAGCTACGATTGCGATAGCGACTGGGATTACGTATTTAACTAGGTTGTACCAAAGACCAAATAGAGGGAAAGAAACTTTACCGTCGTTAGTGATCTCTTTTTCAAGGTCAGCACGGTTTAGACGCCAGCCTGCAAAGATACATACCAACATACCGCCAACCGCTAGGAAGATCTTATCTGTTAGTAGGTCGAAGATATCAAATGCGCCCGTACCGAATAGGGTTGGACCAACACCACCAAGTGATAGTGACGCGAACACACATAGTGTTGCCATTACGACACTCGCAGACAGTACTGCTGTTGAACGCTTCAGACCTTTCTCATCGATTAGGTAAGAAACAACTACCTCTAGTAGAGATACAGAAGACGTCAGTGCCGCAACAGTAAGACCAATGAAGAACATCAGAGCAAATAGAAGACCAATTACGCCGCCCATTTCAGCAAACAGTTGAGGTACAACTACGAAGACTAGACCTGGACCTGCTGCTGGCTCCATACCAAATGCGAACATTGCAGGGAACATAGCTACACCCGCTAGGATTGCAACACCTGTGTCCATTGCCGTAACCATACCAGTTGTTTGAACTAGGTTCTCTTTCTTCTTCAGGTAAGAACCGTATGTCATCATACAACCCATACCCAGACTTAGAGAGAAGAATGCCTGACCTAGCGCCGCTAGAACGACATTGCTGTCTACTTTTGAGAAGTCTGGCATGAACAGGAACTCAAGACCTGCCATTGCGCCCGGTAGCATCAGACCTTTCACTGATACAACGATCAGGATAAGGAATAGAAGAGGCATTAGGATTTTACCCGCTTTCTCGATACCGCCAGAAATACCTTTCATTACGATAACGATGTTTAGGAACAGGTAAACACCCATCCACATTAGCGGTTGAACTGGATCAGAAATGAAGCCGCCGAAGCTGTCACCAATTGCTTCAGGAGCACTTAGTAGACCACCGCCTACTTTAAAGATGTACGCTAACGCCCAGCCACCTACTACAGGGTAGAAACCCATGATCAATAGACCACTCAGTACGCCGATAACACCCGTAAAGGTCCAACGACGATCAGTCGATTTGAAAGCACCTACTGCTGAAAGACCTGTCTTACGACCAATAGCGAACTCAGTAAGCATGACGCTAAAGCCGATAAAAATAACAAACAAAAGGTAAATTGCAACGAACGCACCGCCGCCGCTCTCACCAGCTGTGTAAGGGAATTTCCATATATTGCCTAAACCGACAGCGGAACCCGCTGCTGCCATTACGAAGCCTAGTTTAGACCCCCACGTATCACGTGGTGCTGCTGTATTTGTAGCCACGCTTTTTCTCCAAAATGTTTTGTTGTGTTTGCATAGAGATAGGCGTCTAGAATATGTTCGTGTAAATATTAATGTACACTTTATAAGATGTTTGTGTGACGCTCTATGTATGGCAAGTAAAGCAGTTTAACTTTAAAATTGGAACCCCGAATAGCACATTTATCGCGCAAATGTATCATTGTTCACGCTAAATGCTGTTTTTTTGCGCAAAAGTTAAAGTTTCATCCAACTTTTCACACCTAAGTAACACATTACCCCGTTATAAAATCTATTTCACAACATAAAATCACCTAACCGTGTTGGTATGAAAATAGTTTCCCGTTACGTCATTTCCGCTTAATATCCATATTGGGCTTATTACTTTTGGCGTATATGGACAAGTTCTATCACTTTCTCACCCTAGCTAGCATCGGGCTTTATTGGTTCCTAGTGGCTGGTGTTACTATTCGTGTCGTATTAAAACGTCGCGCTGTTAGCGTCTCTCTTGCATGGCTGATGATCATCTACATCCTGCCAGTGCTTGGTGTTGCTTGTTATTTCTTATTTGGTGAGCTTAACCTTGGTCGAAAACGTGCAGAACGGGCTAAAGTGATGTTCACACCGTTCCAACAATGGTTCACTCAGTTAAATGATTGTAACGCGCATGTTCCAGAAGCAATGGGGCGTCATATCTATCGCATTGATGAGCTATGTAACAACCGTTTGGGTCTTCCTGCATTAAGTGGTAACACACTTTCACTTCAGCAATCACCGGATGAGATCCTTCATTCCATCATTGAAGATATCGAAAACGCACAGCACAGCATTCGAATGGTGTTCTACATTTGGCACCCAGGAGGCTTAGCCGATTCAGTCGCTTCTGCACTGATTCAAGCGGCAAAACGTGGCGTAGACGTAAAACTGCTTCTTGACTCTGCTGGTAGTCCGCGCTTCTTCCGCAGTCATTGGTATAAGATGATGAAGGATGCGGGCATCGATGTAGTACAAGCATTGGAAGTTAAAATGTGGCGTATCTTCCTGCGCCGTTTGGACTTGCGTCAGCATCGTAAGATCATCGTGATTGATGACGAAATTGCTTATACAGGCTCAATGAACTTGGTCGACCCTGCTTTCTTTAAACAAAGCAGTGGTGTTGGTCAGTGGATTGACATCATGGTGCGAATTACCGGTCCTACGGTCAACGTGCTAAGTGCCATTCACTGCTGGGATTGGGAAGTAGAAACAGGTGAACGTCAGTTACCTAAACACCCAGAGTGCCGCATTGACAACAGCGATGAGTTTCAACATCCAATTCAGGTGGTTCCATCTGGTCCGGGGATGCCGGAGTACTTGATTTACCAAGTACTGACTTTGGCGATCAACCAAGCGAATCGCTCGGTGAGGATCACCACACCTTACTTCGTACCAAGCTCTGATTTACTCGAAACATTAAAAATGACCGCACAACGTGGCATCGATGTTGAGCTGATCATCCCGCACAAAAACGATTCCATGATGGTGCAATGGGCATCGCGAGCTTTCTACAGTGAGTTGATGGCTGCTGGTGTGAAAATCTACGAATTCTATGGCGGTTTATTGCACACTAAATCGGTGGTGATTGATGATCAATTCTGTCTGGTCGGCACGGTAAACATGGATATGCGCAGCTTGTGGCTCAACTTTGAAGTGACTCTGGCAGTAGATGACGAAGAGTTCACCAAGCAAATGTCGTGGCTGCAGGACACCTACATCCAACAATCACACACTGTTGATAAAGAAGAATGGGAGAAGCGCAGTATCTTCTCTCGTTTCTTGGAACGTGTTTTCTATCTATTTAACCCATTGCTATAACAAATGAGTTATACCCAAGTAACCTCGAGATGCTAGGTTCAGCGAGAATGACTTGGTTTGTAGACGCGGCGGCGATTTAAAGGTCTAGTGGGTCTAAATCAAGAATCGACAACAAAGTATACAAACCAAGACAACTCGCCCTTTGGGAGCGTGTCATTGACTCGACTTCTGCGTCAAACAACTTGGAAAGAGCTGGCTATTACGCTGCGTTGTTTTCCTTGACCTCGAATCAATGACTACGCTCTGAATCCTGCATCTTGAAGTCACTTGGGTATAAAGCTAATAAATCTCTACAAAACCGACAGTTCTATGCTGTCGGTTTTCTTTATCTGTTGCACTTTCTCACTGTTTTTCGCTCTATGCTCTGACGAGTCGTTTCATTTCTACTTTTCCCTTGCAAACCACCCTTGGTCCATGTTTTAAATATTGAAAATCGTAATTTAGACAGGGAATTTTTATGTCAGAAGGCAAAAAGACCAAACTCGTTACCGCAGGTCGTGATAAGAAGTGGACAAATGGCGTGGTAAACCCACCAGTGCAGCGCGCTTCTACTATAGTGTTTGATACCGTCGCAGAAAAAAACCAAGCGATGATCAATCGTACGAATAAAACCCTGTTTTACGGACGCCGTGGTACAAACACACACTTTGCCTTTCAAGATGCCATGGTAGAGGTCGAAGGCGGCGCAGGGTGTGCCCTTTACCCATGTGGCACGGCGGCGATTTCTAATGCCATCTTGTCTTTTGTCGAAACGGGCGACCATATCTTAATGGTGGATACCTGCTACGAACCTACTCGCGATTTCTGTGACACCATCATGAAGAAGATGGGTGTAGAGACAACTTACTTCGATCCTATGATCGGCGCAGGCATTCGTGACCTTATTCAGCCGAATACTAAAGTGCTTTTCCTTGAGTCTCCTGGTTCCATTACCATGGAAGTGATGGATGTCCCTACCCTAGCAAGCACTGCACACGAACAAGACATCATTGTAATGTTGGATAACACATGGGGCGCGGGGGTGAACTTCTCACCATTCGAGCACGGCGTGGATATCTCTATCCAAGCAGCAACCAAATACATTGTTGGTCACTCAGATGTAATGCTGGGTACGGCGGTTGCTTCTGAGAAGTACTGGGATCAGCTACGCGAGCAGAGCTACCTAATGGGTCAATGTGTTTCTCCTGATGATGCATATCTAGGTCTGCGTGGTATTCGCACACTTGATGTACGCTTACGCCAACACGCGGAAAACAGTCTAAAAGTCGCGCAATGGTTAGCAGCTCGTCCTGAAGTTGACCACGTTCGTCACCCTGCTCTAGAGAGTTGTCCGGGTCACGAATTCTATAAACGCGATTTTACTGGCGGTAACGGTCTGTTCTCATTCGTGTTGAAAAGCTCGTACCCGAAAGCCACCACAGCATTGTTGGATGGTATGAAGCACTTCAGCATGGGTTATTCATGGGGTGGGTTTGAGAGTTTGATTTTAGCTAACGAGCCAAAGAGCTTTAATAGCTTGCGCACAGTGGCGAATCCAAATTTCGAAGGTACATTGGTACGTCTACACATTGGTTTAGAAGATGTAGAAGACTTAATCGCCGATCTTGAAGCTGGCTTTGCTCGATACAATGCATTAGTGCTAGAAAAAGAAGCCTCTTTATAAGCATTCAGAACAATTATTAAATAGCCTCGTACTGCGAGGCTATTTTTTTACCTCTCATTATAGAGTTACTAACTCATTGTCTTAATTAGAATTAACTAACATTCTAATATTCATCAATCCAATGTTAATTGAATCTGTTGATTTTCTTTTGAGTAATCACAGATTAAAACAATGTGCCACAAACGAACTTCTCAACCGCAAAACTTATCTCCTATTTTATAAAACTCATAAGAGGTCATACCACAAGGAGATAGTTTTGAAACTCAGATTCATAACAACAATGCTTTTCGTTTTAAGCACCCTACCTTTTGCATCTGCCAACGCCAGTGGTTACACAGAAACCAAATACCCCATCGTACTTGTCCATGGTTTATTTGGTTTTGATTCCCTTGCCGGAGTCGATTACTTCTATGGCATCCCACATGCTCTAACGAAAGATGGCGCGACGGTTTATGTCGCTCAAGTCTCCGCAACCAACAGCAGTGAAGCACGTGGAGAGCAGCTCTTGGCTCAAGTAGAAACGTTGCTTGCTGCTACAGGCGCGGAAAAGGTCAATTTGATTGGGCACAGCCATGGTGGACCAACAACACGTTATGTTGCTTCTGTACGCCCAGATTTAGTGGCGTCCGTTACCAGTATTGGAGGGGTGAACAAAGGATCAAAAGTAGCTGATATTGTGCGTGGAACGGTTCCTGAAGGCTCCATCAGTGAAGGTGTCGCGGTGAAGCTAGCAGAAGGGCTAGTGACTCTCATTAATCTACTTTCCGGTGGCACTGATCTCGACCAAGACCCACTAGCTTCCTTAGCGGCACTAACCACCGAAGGTTCTTTGGCGTTCAACCAGCATTACCCTGAAGGCATTCCAACCAGTGAATGTGGAGATGGAGACCTATTGGCGTCTAACGGTGTGCATTACTACTCATGGACTGGCTCTTCCAACTTTACCAACCTGTTTGATCCAACAGACGGCGCAATGGTGGTTTTAGGTTTGGCGTTTGATAGTCCAAATGATGGTCTCGTGGGCACGTGCAGCACTCACTTGGGGAAAGTGATTCGTGATGATTACAAGATGAATCATCTGGATGAAATCAACGGGCTGCTAGGTATCCATCATTTGTTCGAAACGGATCCAGTCACATTGTATCGCCAACATGCAAACCGCCTAAAACAGCAAGGTCTATAAGAAGGAAGCCATTATGAAGAAAGTCGCTCTCATCACCTTATTCATCGTATCACTCATTGGTGTAGGAGCGGCTTATCTGTTTCCATCGTCTCCACCTTCACAACTTATAAAAGCTCAGTCACAACAGGACACCAGTATTGATCTCTCTTCTCAAAAAGACTTCTTTGAATACACTCTGAGCGGTCTAGGAGAACAAAGCCTTGAAGAAATCAAAGCCAACGTAAAAACTGGTGAATCACAACTAGATTCACTGGGTATCAGCGCAGAACTGTTCGAGACCTATCTTGCATACAAAAAAGCACTATCCAAGCTAGAACCGTTCGAAGGAAATTCGTTGTCATTAAACGAACTGAAGCAGCTAAATGACGCAATCTTAGCGATGCAAAGCGCGTTTTTTACTGACGAACAAATTGCTCAACTTTTCGATGAAGAAAATCGCTTACGCCAGTTAGCAATAGATAAACTCGCCATTCGAGAAACCGAATTAGACGCGGATTCTCAACAACAAATGCTTGAAGAAAACCTCGCCTCTCAACCTAAGTACATTCAACAAAGTGAGCGCAACAACGCGCTAGTGATTGAACTAAATCAGACCTCAGAAATGTCTGCACAGGAGAAGTATTTGGCTCGTGTTGATTTGGTGGGTGAAGAAGGCGCCGAACGACTACAAGCTCTGGATGAACAACGAGCTTCGTTTAACGTATCACTCAACGATTATTTAGAGAAACGTGCGGAGATCATCAACAATGATTTCCTCGGCGAAGAAGAAAAGAAAACAGAAATCACCGGATTAAGAGAACAAAGCTTCGAGCAAAACCAATGGCGTCGCATAGAAGCTTTGGAAAGGATTCATGATAGTAAATCTAAAAACTAATTCAGTTTTTTAGGACAACCAACAATGTGGTCATCGACCATACCTACTGCTTGCATGAAGGCGTAGCAAATGGTCTCACCAACAAACTTAAAGCCTTTCTTTTTGAGGAACTTACTCATCGCTTTGGATTGTTCTGTCGATACTGGCACTTGGCTCATGTCTGTCCAGTGATTCACGATTGGTTTGCCATCAACAAATTGCCATAGCGCCGCGGAAAGGCTTCCGTATTCTTCTATCAGTTGCTTTGCCGCTTTAGCATTGCTGAATACCGAATTAATTTTGCCGCGATGCTTAACCACGTCGAAGCTTTCAACGATGAATTCGGTACGCACTTCATCGCGTTGAATCAGCTTATCTAAGTCATAGTTTTCAAACGCTTCTCGATAACCTTCACGCTTTTTCAAAATCGTAATCCAGCTTAAACCGGCTTGCGCACCTTCTAGCGTGATGAATTCGAACAATACCGTATCGTCGTGTACCGGCACACCCCATTCAGTATCGTGATATTCGCGTTCAAGTGGATGGTTCATCGCCCATGCACACGTATTCTGTTCCATATTTAATCCTTATAAAAACGCCCCTGACGTTAGCCAGAGGCGCTCTAGAACGTTACTTAAACTAAGTCGTTACTTCGGCACTGCCACCTTGTGGAATAGACGATACAACACTGGCACGACAATTAGTGTCAGTACGGTCGCAAAACCTAAACCAAACATGATGGTTACAGCCATTGGTTTAAAGAAGATATCCGGTAGTAGAGGAATCATACCTAGAATGGTTGTGATTGCAGCCATGCATACTGGACGCACACGACTTACTGCGGCATCCACCACTGCGTCGTACGCTTCTTTACCCGACTTCATTTCAATCTCAATCTGATCAAGCAGTACGATACCATTTTTCAGTACCATCCCCGACAGACTCAAGAAACCCAGTAATGCCATAAAGCCAAACGGCGTATTCAACACCAATAGACCGGTTGTCACACCAATTAATGCCAAAGGTACTGTTAACCAAACAATAAGAGGCTCTTTGATTGAGTTAAACAAGAAGATGGTGATCAAGAACATAAACAAGTAACCCATAGGCATCGTGGTAAACAACGACGCTTTTGCATCACCTGATGACTCATACTCACCACCCCACTCTAGTGAGTAACCTGGTGGCATTTCGATCGCTTCAATCTGCGGCTGTAGACGTGCTTGCAATGTTGCCGCTGTCTCTTCACCTAGGATATCTGGATCTGCCATTACCGTTAGCATGCGCTTACGGTTCTTACGCACAATGATTGGGTCTTCCCAACGCATGT
The DNA here is from genome assembly GCF_024181835.1 of Vibrio sp. Y29_XK_CS5. Classification (NCBI taxonomy): domain Bacteria; kingdom Pseudomonadati; phylum Pseudomonadota; class Gammaproteobacteria; order Vibrionales; family Vibrionaceae; genus Vibrio; species Vibrio sp. Y29_XK_CS5. The sequence goes on along the minus strand of NZ_JAMZAM010000002.1, from coordinate 574,420 downwards.
CGTAACCCATAGTTACTTGTTGTAGAGGAATAAATTCACTCTGCGCTGGGCTCCAAATTTTCATGCCTTCGATGTTACGAATGTCGATACGCTCATCTTCCGGAAGACGCGCAACAATCGGCATCAGAGTTGTACCATCGCGGTATAAACCAATATTCATACCAGAGAAGGACATCGATAAGAAATCATCCACATCCGATTTAGTAATGCCGTAACGACGAGCTTGGCTTTCATTAAACTGAGGCTCAAGCACTTGTGTACGTTCACGCCAGTCGTGACGAATGTTCGTTGCTCCCGGGTCGGCGTACATCACATCCATCACTTGTGCAGCAATAGTACGCAGCACCGTTGGGTCAGAACCAATAATGCGCGCTTCAATCTTCGCACCGCCACCAGGACCCAATTCAATTTGCTTCAATTTGTAATTGATTTCTGGGTAGTTGGATTTGATGTGCTCTCTAAAGCGCTCCATAAGTGGTGCTAACGCTTCGTAGTTCTCGACACGCGTAGTGATCTCACCATAAGCCGCGTAGCTTTTCTCTGGGGCATAAGTCAGCATGAAGCGCTGCAAACCCTTACCTGCGGTGGTAGTGATATGTTCAACGTGATCTTGCTCAGCAAGCCAGCCTTCCAGTTCTTTCAGCGTATCATTCGTAGCTCGAATATCCGTACCCTCTGGCAACCAAACATCCAACTGGAAAATAGGGGTGGTTGAAGATGGGAAGAAGGCTTGTTTCACATAGGTGAAGCCGTAAACACTCGCCGCTAGACCTGCCACCAAGACAACAACAGTAAACCACGCTCGGCGCATACAGAAGCTTAAGAACTTCTTATACATAACGAAGATGATGCCATTGTATGGATCATTGTCTTCGCCTTCACCACTCTTAATTTTCTGACCTTTGAAGAAAATATCAGCGAAGAAAGGCGTCAACGAAATAGCGGTAAACCAGCTCAGCATTAACGAGATAAGCAGTACGGTAAACAAGGTACCACAGTACTCACCCGTCGAGTCTTCTGATAGACCGATTGGTGCAAAAGCAGTAACAGCGATAACCGTCGCGCCTAAAAGCGGCCATTTGGTTTGCGTGACGATATCCGTCGCAGCTTGAAGTCTCGTTCGTCCTTTTTGAGTCCCGATGAGTATCCCTTCCACGACGACGATGGCGTTATCCACCAGCATACCCAGAGCAATAACCAATGCCCCAAGAGAGATACGTTGTAAATCGATGGCTAAGTACTTCATAAAAATGAAGGTACCTAGTACAGTCAGTAGCAAGATCAGACCAATAAGCAGACCGGAGCGTAAACCCATAAAGAACAATAGAACGATGATTACGATACCAACGGCTTGAGCCAAACTGATAACAAAGCCACTCACCGACTTATCTACTTCTTTTGGCTGATTGTAGATTTCTGAAATTTGAACGCCTACTGGCTGTTGGTACTTCAGTTCTGCAACTCGACGATCAAATGCCTTGCCAACTTCAACAACGTTGACCCCTTTAGCAAATGAAATCCCCAAGTTCAGCGCCAACTCACCATTGTAGTTAATGATGTTGGTTGGAACTTCTACATAACCTCGTTTAATTTCGGCAACGTCTTTTAAGAAAATCAGACCTTGTGCACCAGACTCGGTGATCAATAAGTCACCTAGCTCATCTACGCTTTGAAACTCACCGGTAGGTTGAATACGAATGTACTCATCACCGATACGGATCGCACCTGCATCAGAAACTACGTTTTGGGTCGAAAGTAAGTTAAAAACGGTTGTCGGAGATAGCCCCAAACTGCTCAGCTTTTTCATCGAGATTTCGATGAACACTTGCTCTTGCTGTTGACCAGATACCGAGACCTTACTTACCCCATCAACCAGTTCAAGTTCACGCCTTAAATAATCAACGTAATCGAGCAACTCTTTATAACTGTATCCGTCACCAGTTACCGCAAGCAAAATCCCGTATACATCGCCGAAGTCATCAATCACCGATGGGTCATTGACACCCGGTGGTAATGTACCTTTTAGGTCATTAACCTTACGACGTAGTTCATCCCAAATCTGTGGTAAATCATCCGGACCATAGTTGTTTTTCATGGTCACTGTAATTTGAGATAGACCACGACTGGAAATGGAGTTCACTTCATCCACGTAGGTTAATTGCTGAATCGCTTTCTCTATCGGATAAGTAACTTCTTCTTCCACTTGTTGTGGCGTTGCCCCCGGATAAGAGGTCACTACCATTGCGTCTTTAATAGTAAAGGCTGGATCTTCAAGACGCCCTAATCCAAAGAACGCCGCAACACCACCAATCAAGAAGATCAGCGACACCATCCAACTGATTACGCGGTTTCTAATGAAATACGCCGCAATACCCGTTACGTTTTCATCATCTTGTTGAGGCGCAACGTTATTTTGTTCACTCATTGAGTTGCCTCCTGCTTAACCACTTCCACTTTCATGCCTTCTCTCAATCGAGCCACACCTGCGACAACGACTTTGTCATCAAGCTCTAGACCATCAAGAATTTGAACCGATGTTTTTGATGCTTTGCCCGCTCGTACTTGCTTGCGAGTGACGGTATTGTCGTCATTTAGCACCCAAACAAATTTGTTTTCTCGGCTTAAATCATCGCCATCAGCATTGAAAATCGCTTCAATCGGAACATTGATACCAACATTCAATTCCAAGCCAACATTCTCATCTTTAGACGTCACATCAACAGCCATACCGTCAAGAATGTACTCTTGGTCTGGCATAGGCAGTGATAAGGTGACGGTAAATGTGCCAGTATCTGGATCTGGTTCGGTCGTGAATTCTTTGATGTGGGCTTTGTATTCATTACCACTTGGTACACGAACTACCGCATCAATTTTGGCAAGATTTTCCGACGTCGGCGGCTGTTTGACATAGAGGCGATCCGGAAGTTGGATCAGCACTTCAACACGATCAACACTATGAATGTTCACGATGTACTGCCCAACTTGAATATTTTCAAACTGGTCAACGTTGACGCGTGAGATGATGCCGTCAACAGGCGCTTTAAGTTGAGTAAAAGACAGTCGAAGTTTGGCTAACTCCAATTCAGCAAGTGCGATTTGACGTTGTGCTGCAATCTCATCGAATTGAGATTTCGCTAATAAACCTTTTTTCACCAAAGGTGCAGAGCGACGATACTGGCTATCGACGACGGAAAAACGTGCCGAAGCATTATCAACATCAAGCTGATAATCCGTAGGATCCAGTGTGGCAATGACATCGCCTTTAATGACCTTATCACCCTCTTTCACCAACACTCGGCTCACCTCACCCGCAACACGGAAACTCAAATGCGAACGGTCAGCCGCATTGGCAATAGCAGGGAAATAAAGATTATCATCGACTCGCTTTCCTTCCAGAGAAGCGACTCTCACACGAGGTGTTTCTAGTTCTCTTTCAGGTCCTTTGTCACCACAACCAGCGAGCAATACCGTAGAGCAAAGCGTCGTTAAAGCTAAGATTCCTTTCATGTTACAGCCCTCGCTCCTTAACCCATTCTCGAACCTTAATACCCGGTTCGATCACGTTCACGCCAGAGATAATGATTTGATCACCATCTTGCAGTCCTTCCTCGATTTGCTGCTTATCGTTTAACGCGACAGACACTTTCTCAACAATACCTTGGTCATTGACACGCCAAACACAGGTTTTGCCATCTTCAGTAAATATCGCGGAGCTTGGAATTCGGGTGGCACCTGCATTTTCAGAAACTAAATGCACGTTACCGGACATACCCGGCAATATCCCCACCCCTTCTGGTCGTTCCATTACCATGGTGACTTTGTAACTACCAGTTTTAGGGTCTGCTTCAGTATCAATTTCTTGGAAGGTTAACTCGAAAGAACGCTCTGGGAATGCATCAAACGTCATGGAGGCGTACGCATTTGCACCTTGAGTAAATTTACTTAACAAGTGATCAGGCAGTTGGAACAGTACCTTCATTACTTGGTTAGTCTGAATATTCATGACGCCTTCTTTTGCCGCCACATACTCATGGTTTTCTGCTGGGAGATAAGAAATCGTGCCGTCATAAGGGGCAACAAGTTTGGTGTATCTTAGGTTTGCTTTTGCCTGATTCCACTGGGCTTTGGCCGAGTTGTGATTGGCTTTTGCTGCATCAAAATCTTGTTCCGAGACCACTTGTTCTTTACGAAGCTTTTTCGAACGCTCGTATTGAACGTCAGCAAGGGTGTAATTTGCACGGGCTTGTTTTTCGAGTAGTGAATACTCATCGGGGTTGAGCACGGCAAGCACATCGCCTTTATTGACCATTTGACCTGCGTTTACTTCTATCGATTGAAGCAAACCAGGGACACGAAATGCGAGTACTGCTCGATCACCAGCTTCTGTAGTGGCAGGAAAATGTCTTTCAAACTGAGCATTGCCTACAGAAACAGTGAAGAGTTTGGCGGGCCGAGATTCGGGTTCAGGGACTGGTGGCAGCTCTTTACCACACCCCGAAAGAACCGTCATGACAGCGATTGGAATGAGCGCTTTTCTCATGTGAATTCATCCATTTAACATCCATTCTTTTTAAGGTAGATGAATTTATGACATTCTTCTAGAGCATCTGAATCTAATTTTTCTTTAAAATGAGCTATTTGAGACAAAAATAAAGCAGACCGAGGTCTGCTTTATCAATAAATTCATAATTAATTATCAGAGCTTATTAAATTCTCTGTTTACGCGATAGGCATCAGAGGTGACATACGCTTCCATACTTCGAATCTTATTATCAAGACGACTGAAGTCGTTTTCTAGCACACTGAGCAACTGATCTGGGCTTTGCCCTTTTTGCCACGGTTTGCTCTTCAATGTATGTTCCTGTTGCGACTTAATGTTTTCGGTATAAGTCATTGGCTGCTTTTCTAACATGAAGGTCATCGCAATGTATGCCAACAAGACAAGGAAAGTACCACCAAGCAAGGCTGCGGAAATCACAACGATACGAATCAACCAAACTTCTGCACCAAAGTAGTTTGCCACTCCGGCACACACGCCGGAGATTTTACCGTTTACAGGGTCACGATACAGTTCTCGTTTACTCATACTTGCGTCTCCACGTTGGGGATTCTGCATCTAGGATACGCTCCAATGTATCAACTCGAGACTGCATCGCTTCCGCTTTCTCAGACAGCACCTGAAGACGCTCTAGATCTTGGCTCGACAGTGCACTATCTGCTTTGCGTTTGCTACGATAGTGTAAGAAGAGCCATAGTGGAGCGACAAAGATTAAAAAGACAATCAATGGTCCAGTAATAAAAAATGTCGACATAAATGGCTCCTTTCTTATTTATTGTTTGATGACATCTGTTCTTTCAGTTTTGCCAACTCTTTTTCGATTTCATCTTGTGCTTGTAGCTCGGCAAACTCTTGGTCTAAAGATTTTGCGTTGCCAGTTTTTGCGTAAAGATCTGCTTCTGCTTCCATCTCGTCAATTTTACGAGAGTACTGTTCGAACTTTGCCATCGCTTCGTTTGTGCGACCTGCATGCAGTTGTTTTTGAACATCACGACGGTTAGATGCCGTTTGGTTGCGAATTGCTAATGCTTGTTGCTTAGCGCGCGTTTCAGCAATTTTGTTTTCTAGTTTACCGATTTCACCGGTTAGCTTCTCGATGGTTTCTTCAACCAACGTTTGCTCAGTATGAAGACCTTTAATGACTTGCTCTAACTTTTGCTTTTCAATCAGAGCTGCGCGAGCCAAATCTTCACGCTCTTTCACTAAAGCTAGGCTTGCTTTTTGCCCCCACTCAGTGATTTGCTCTTCTAGAGCTTCGACTTTGCGAGCCAACTCTTTTTTATCTGCAATCGCTTTAGCCGAGTTAGTACGCACTTCTACAAGTGTGTCTTCCATTTCTTGGATGATAAGACGGATCATTTTTTCAGGATCTTCCGCCTTGTCTAGCAATGCACTGATGTTTGAGTTAACGATATCTGCAAAACGAGAAAAAATACCCATAACGGAACTCCTCTTTTTTCCTATTAAAACTCGACAAGGCGGTTATTCACCTTGTGTCTCCATTTAGATATTACAAGTAGCGTGCCAACTTTTATTTCCCTTAATAAACAGCAAGTTAAGCATTTTGTTGTTGTTGCATACCGTTATGCTATGATGGTTTTTACCAACTGTTGGTAAATTTCACCAACTCCAATACTGTAAATCATGGCAAGATAGAAAATAAGAAGGATTTTATGAAGCAAAACCTCATCGGTGAATCGCCTGCTTTTCTCGCCGTATTAGATAAAGTATCACAACTTGCGCCAATTGAGCGCCCTGTCCTCATAATTGGAGAACGAGGCACAGGTAAAGAACTCATCGCGCAACGTTTACACTATTTATCAAAGCGTTGGGATAAACCACTGCTTTCCCTAAACTGTGCGACATTAAGCGAAGGTTTGATTGATTCTGAGCTTTTTGGTCATGAGTCCGGCTCATTTACTGGCTCTAAAGGCAAGCACAAAGGACGTTTTGAACGCGCAGAGGGTGGCACACTATTTCTCGATGAATTGGCGACCGCTCCTCTCCTCGTTCAAGAAAAACTTTTGCGTGTGATTGAATATGGGGAATACGAGCGCGTTGGTGGGCATACTGCATTAAACGCTGATGTACGTTTGGTGTGTGCAACCAATGCAGACTTACCAAAGTTGGCGGAACAAGGCGATTTCCGAGCGGATTTACTCGATCGCTTGGCGTTTGACGTCATCATGCTTCCTCCTTTACGTGAAAGAAAAGAAGACATTCTCTCTCTTGCCGAGCATTACGCGATCAAAATGTGTCGTGAACTCCAACTTGAATACTTCGTCGGTTTTACGGAGCAAGCGCAGCAATCGCTCCTAGACTACGAATGGCCAGGTAACGTACGTGAACTTAAGAATGTCATTGAGCGTGCCATATACCGTCATGGATTGAACTCAGATCCGATTGAACACTTGATCTTTAACCCATTTGAAACGGGTTGGGAGAACGCATTGGGTCACTCTGCGAGTCAAGAAGAACCAGAAACACCACAAGCCGCACAAAAAGCAGAAATACACTTCCCGTTGGATTACAAGCAGTGGCAAGAAGACCAAGATATTGAATTGCTCAACCGTGCGTTGGAAGAAGCCAAGTTTAACCAGCGTCAAGCCGCAGAGCTGTTAGGTCTGAGCTACCATCAACTAAGAGGCATGGTGAGAAAATATGGCTTAGTTGGTCAAGGATAAACGTCCTTGCACCAAGTTAACTATCATTGCTCTCTAGCGATGTCTCACTCTATCAATTGATCACTATACCCAAGTGACTTCAAGATGCAGGATTCAGAGCGTTATCTCTGGTTCCCTGTTTAATGAAAGCAAGCAAGGAAGACAACGCTGGATAATAATCGGCTCTTTCCTAGCGGTTTGACACAGCAGCCAGGTCAATAGCACGCTCTCGAAGGGCGAGTTGACTTGGGTATATAATGATAAAACGAACCGCGGTGCGAAAGGCGCTATTGCACGTACGTTGTGAGCAATTTCAAGAGGCAAAACAGGTCAACGACCAGAAATGATACGGTAATTTGATCTAACACCCTGCAGCTCAACGATTTTATGTTTGGAGCGAGTTGGCAAAAGTGATAAATTAGCGAGATCATTTTCGCTTGTCATACCCGGTGCTATAACGCGCTGGGAGCAAGCAAAGTCCAATGACCATTTCATATTATGAATGCTTTTATAAGACTATCGCTGAGCCTAATTGGTATTAGCTTACTCACCGCCTGTGGTGACGAAATCGATCACAATGATATTCGAGAGAATGGCTTTGTGTTTTGTGGGCAAGGTAAGCCAACCACATTCAACCCTCAGCTAATTGACAGCGGCATTACAGCCGAAGCATTAAGTCCTCAGCTTTATGACACGCTGCTCACGCTCGATCCTAAATCTCATCAACCCATCGCGAACCTTGCTGAGAGCTGGTCGGTGAATGAAGAAGGCACCGAATATACGTTTAATCTTAAGCGTGGTGTTCAGTTCCAAAAGACTTCATGGTTCACACCAACTCGACCATTCAACGCGCAAGACGTGGTATTTAGCTTTAAGCGAATCATTGATGTAGACCATCCGTTTCACGACGTCGGTGGTGGTTTTTATCCATGGTTTGCAGGTTTAGATTTCCAAAACCTAGTTAAAGATGTGATTGTGCTGGATGACCACACGGTTAAATTTGTTCTGACTCAACCTAACTTTGCTTTTTTGGCAAACATTGCCACCAGCCATGCTGTGCTTCTCTCTGCAGAATATGGTCAGCAGTTAACAGCAAAGGATGAGAAAGCACAAATTGATATGCTGCCTATCGGTACCGGTCCATATCAACTAAAAGAGTATCAAGTGAACGACTTGATTCGTTTAGAGCGCCATCCTAAATACTGGAAATCGCCGGCAAAAATGGAGCAAGTCGTATTCGATATTTCCCACCGTGGTACGGGCACACTCGCTAAGCTACTGAGAAATGAGTGCGATGTCTTGGCTTCACCGATCTCTAGCCAAATCCCGATCATCCAAGAAACAGAAGAGCTGGAATTAACCGCAACACCTGCTAACAACGTGTCCTTTATTGCGATTAATACTGAGCACCCTGCTCTGCGCGATGCTCGAGTTCGCCAAGCCTTGAATCTGGCGATCAACCGCCAGAACATTCTTGACTCGGTTTATTACGGTACGGGGACTCAAGCTTATACACTGCTTCCACCAAACTCTTGGGCTTACCAAAAAGACAGCGTGAAAATACGTTATGACCGTAATTATGCTTTAGCCCTACTTCGAGAAGCAGGTTACGAGAAAGGTCTGCAACTGACGATGTGGGTCCCATTAGAGCCTCGCGCTTTCAACCCTAGCCCGCGTAAAACCGCAGAACTTATCCAAGCTAACTTTGCCGATATCGGTGTTGAGTTACGCCTACTGACCGATGATCGCTTTGAGCGCACACAGCTCGAAACCATCAACGATGTTGATTTGCTCTTAACTGGCTGGATTGGTGATACTGGCGATCCTGACAACTTCTTCCGTCCGCTGCTTTCTTGTGAATCTGAGCGGGTGGGTTTAAACGTTTCAATGTGGTGTAACGATGATTTTGACTTCCTGCTCGATCTCGCATTAGAGACACAGCAGCAGCGTTACCGCTTGAACCTATACCGCCAAGCGCAGAATATTCTGAATGAAGAGTTTCCAGTTATCCCATTAGCTCACGGCGTTCAGTTCCGTGTTCACGATAAATCGCTGAAAGGTTTTAAATCGAGCCCTTTCAATGCGCAACCTTTTGATAGAGTTGAGAGAATTCATTAATGTTTTGGTACGCCGTAAGACGTCTTAATCTATTTGTCATCACTTTGATGATTCTCACTTTGGTGGGCTTTTCACTCTTGCGTTTAGATCCAACATCTCATTGGGCAAATGTAGAGTTTTGGTCGGGCTGGCAAAGCTACCTAGTTGAGTTGTCTCAGCTCAATTTCGGTATCAGCAAAAATGGCAACCCAATCTATGAAGAGTTAGCGGTGGTGTTCCCTGCAACGCTAGAGCTGTGCTTTTTCGCCTTTGTTGTGTCACTGCTGATCGGTATTCCACTCGGTACAATAGCGGGCATGAAACAAGGAAAATGGTTAGATACCAGCATCTCGTTCGTTTCTATGTCTGGTTATTCCGCCCCTATTTTCTGGGTTGCGCTGATGTTGATTATGGTCTTTTCACTTCAATATCATGTCTTCCCTGTCGCGGGACGCTATGACCTTCTTTACGAAATTGACCATGTGACAGGCTTCGCCATTATCGATGCATTTATGGCAAAAGGTGAATACCGAGCTCATGCGCTACAAAGCGTTATTGAGCATATGGTTCTTCCTTGTTTGGTTCTAGCTCTAACACCAACCACACAGGTCATCGGTTTGATGCGTGCATCAGTGGCAGAAGTGATGAGCCAAAACTACATCCGTGCGGCACGAATCAAAGGTTTATCAAACCGTGAGATCGTGACACAACACGTATTACGCAATGCGATTCCACCCATCATTCCAAAGGTTGGGGTTCAGCTTTCAAGCATGATTACGTTAGCTATCATTACTGAGTCTATCTTCAACTGGCCAGGCATTGGGCGCTGGTTGTTGGACGCTCTTTCGAATCAAGACTATGCGTCAATTCAAGCTGGTGTCATGGTTCTGGCGACCCTTGTTTTAACTGCCAACATCCTTTCGGATTTGATTGGTGCCATGATCAACCCTCTGGTGAGAAAGGAATGGTATGCTAACAAATAACGTCTATCAGGAAGAGCGCATTCCGACTCAGTTCGAACGATTCTGGCGTAGCTACCGCGCGAACAGCTTGGCAATGTTTGGCTTGTGGTGCTTGATCTTCATTGTGCTGATCACCATTTTTGCACCTTTAATTGCCCCTTATGATCCTCAAGCTCAATCTGGCGAATTGCTTGTGCCGCCATCATGGGCACCAGCTGGCACGGTTGATTACTTCCTGGGGACTGACGATTTAGGTCGTGACATTCTTTCGCGCCTTATTATGGGCTCTCAACTGACGTTCGGTGCTGCAGTTGCAATTACGGCGATAGCAGCGTTGATCGGTTGTTTCATTGGTGTTTTAGCGGGCATGACTAAAGGCCTGCTCTCCAGTACCTTAAACCACTTGCTCGACACCGTGATGTCTATTCCATCACTACTGCTCGCGATCATTTTCGTGGCATTCTTAGGCTTTGGTGAGTTCAATATTCTTCTGGCCATCTGCTTAGCTCTGATCCCACGTTTTATCCGTTCGGTCTATATTGCCGTGCATACCGAGGTTGAAAAAGATTACATCATGGCAGCACGTCTGGATGGTGCGAACGATTTTTATCTGCTGTGGAACTCTATTCTACCTAACGTATTAACGGTTATCGCCGCAGAAATTACCCTTGCACTCTCAGTTGCTATTCTAGATATCACTGCGCTTGGTTTCCTCGGCTTAGGTGCCCAAGCACCAAGTACTGAATGGGGAGCAATTCTAGGTGACTCTGTTGAGCTCATTTACATTGCACCATGGACAGTAACACTACCAGGTCTCACCATTATGTTTACCGTGGTTGTTCTAAACTTAGTGGGTGAAGGTGTACGCCAAGCTCTCAATGCGGGGATCGAATAATGCCGTTATTAGATATTCGACATTTAACCATTGAAATTGAAACGCCCTCAGGTTTGGTGAAAGCCGTAGACCGCATGAGTATTACCCTGAATGAAGGGGAAATCCGGGGTTTAGTAGGCGAATCAGGCTCGGGCAAAAGCTTGGTGGCCAAAGCCATTGTAGGCGTTTGTAAAGACAACTGGAAAGTGACCGCAGACCGAATGCGTCTTGGCAATATTGACCTGCTTCAACTGACGCCAAAAGAACGCCGAAGAGTGATTGCGCGAGACATCGCCATGATATTCCAAGAGCCTTCAACGTGTTTGGACCCCTCAGAAGAAGTAGGACGTCAGTTGATAGAATCGATCCCGTCTCGCTCTTTTGAAGGTAAATGGTGGGAACGCTTTAAGTGGCGTAAAAAACAGGCCATCGCCCTACTCCATAAAGTGGGTATCAAAGATCATAAACGCTTAATGGGCAGTTACCCGTACGAGCTAACCGATGGTGAATGTCAAAAAGTCATGATCGCAATGGCTATTGCAACTAAGCCAAAAATCTTGATTGCCGATGAACCAACAAACGACCTTGATCCAATTACACAATCGCAAATCTTGCGTTTGTTGAGTCGTATGAACCAACTCAACAACACCACCATTGTGTTGATCGGGCACGACTTGACGACCATTACACAATGGGCAAATCGCATTACCGTAATGTACTGTGGTCAATCGGTGGAATCAGCAGATACCGATAAACTCATCGAAGCACCTAAACACCCTTATACTGCTGCGCTGCTAAAAGCGATGCCCGATTTCAATGATTGGATTCCTCATAAACAGAAACTGCAATCGCTGCCAGGCTCAATCCCTCCGTTGCAGCACTTACCGATTGGTTGCCGTTTAGGACCTCGTTGTCCTTATGCACAAAGACAATGTGTCGAAATTCCGCATACCAAACGAATTAAGAACCATAAATTTAACTGCCACTTCCCATTGAACACGGAGAAACATTCATGAGTGCGTTGCTTGAAGTCGATAACCTATCGAAACAGTTTGTCACGCGCTCAGGTCTGTTCAAACGCACAGTCAAAGAGGCAGTAAAGCCGGTCAGCTTCAGTTTAGAGCCGGGGCAAACTATCGGCTTTATCGGACAAAATGGGTCAGGCAAGTCGACGCTAGCACGTATGTTAGCTGGCGTTGTTGAGCCGAGTTCCGGTGAGATTCGAGTGAACGGTGAACGTCTCGAACACAAAGATTACTCGACGCGCTGTAAGCTGATTCGCATGATTTTCCAAGACCCAAACACCTCTTTGAACCCACGAATTCAGATAGGTCGAATTTTGGAAGGTCCGTTAAAGCGAAACACGAACATGCCGCCAGATGCACGTATGAAGCGTGTGAAAGAAACCTTACTTCGAGTTGGTCTGCTGCCGGAACATGCGTACTTCTACCCTCAAATGCTCGCAGCAGGTCAGAAACAACGCGTGTGCCTTGCTCGTGCATTGATCCTTCAGCCTTCGATCATTGTGGCTGACGAAGCACTCAATGGTCTCGACATGGCGATGCGCTCTCAGATCATCAACCTCTTCTTAGAGCTGCAAGAAGAGATGGGACTGTCCTTTGTTTATGTATCTCAGCATATTGGGATCGTAAAACACATTACCGACAAAGTGATGGTGATGCACGAAGGCGAAGTTGTGGAGTTTGGTGAAACTAACCAAGTACTTACCAATCCAGAGCACGCTATTACTCAACGATTGGTCGAGAGTCACTTTTACAAAGCGCCAAGCCACTAATCCTTGTCTCTCAGAAAATCGTAAATTACTGACAAAAATAACAAAGCCTGCATCAACGCAGGCTTTTTAGTATTACTGGATATCAAGACGCGACTCGACCCAATTAGCGACGGCTTTCTTGTTTGCGCAGTTCAAAATCAAATTCGTCAGGAAAAAGAACAACACCTTCTTCATTCTGGTTTGGGAAAACCACGACAGAGAGCTCATCGTCTTCTAAACCGGACGTCCAGCGACTGTGCCACTTGTTCAATGAAATAGCTTCCGGCTCACATTCTTCCCAGTCACCCGTTGCCCATTGCTGTGCAAACTCTTCGTTTGGCCAAACTGGTACACAATCGTCATCTTCTGTGTTTAGCATGACACAACCGTGTTCGTCTTTCAGAATCCACACTTTGCGGTTCGCTACGATTTCTTTTACGCAGTATTTCAAACGCTGCTCTTCATTGTAGCGGTTAATGGTGTCCATCTGCTCTTGGGTTAATGCTTCAGACATAGTCGTCTCCTATTTCCCATAGAAAAATGCCCACCGAAGGGCGGGCATCTAAAGTATAAACTGGTAACAATGAAATTACGCAAGCTCAGTTTGAAGCCAAGGCCAACCTTGCTTCTTACGGCTTAGCGTGTTTTCCATCATTAGCATGCCATCTTTCTCATGCTTAACAAGCTTCTCAGCCCACTCACCTTTGTATAGAAGACGAGTTTGAGCAGTAGTGATGTCTGTTAGCATCACTGCCGCGAATGCTAGGTTGTCGTTTGCACAACGCGCCTCTAGCTCAGCTTCTAGCGCATCGATCATGCCATCCACTTGCTCAAGAGTTGCAAGCTCAACCTGACCTACAACTACGTCACGACCGTTGAATGGGTAACCTTTCAGGTCTTTTTCAACAAGCTCAGCAGCAGATAGACCTTCGATGTTTGTCTTAGCAATTAGAAGATCTTTAGTGAATGCGTCAACATCTTGCACGTCTGCGATTGCCGCTAATTCAGCAACAGCGTCTTTGTCTTTTTGAGTACAAGTTGGAGAAGCAAAACCAACAGTGTCAGATAGAATAGCTGACATCATTAGCTTAGCGATTTGAGGTGTGATCTCGTGACCTTCAATCTTGAACATGTTGAATAGTACTGTGTTAGTACAACCAACAGGCCAGATCCATGCTTCCATTGGGTTTACTGTCATCACATCACCTAGACGGTGATGGTCAACGATACCCGCGATTTCAGCTTCAGCGATGTCGTCTGGTGCTTGCGCTAGATCTGAGTAATCTACTAGCCAAACTGTTTCACCCGCAACTGAAGTACGTAGCTCAGGAACTTCTGCGCCAGCTACTTCTAAGATGTGCTGAGTTTCACGGTTAATTTCGCCCTGACGAATTGGCATTGCTTCAACACCACGCGCCTTTAGAAGTTCAGTTGCAACTAGTGCACTACAAATACTGTCACTGTCTGGGTTCTTATGACCTACAACTAGAATCATGTCTCTTCCTATTCAAGTCAATTTGATGGCTTCCTAACGGGGTGAATTACGTAACGAATTGCACCAAGGAAGCGAGTTTGCTCACAAAGGCGGTTACTTTACCTGAAATTTTGCTTTTGTCCTAATTTCAAAACGTAAAAAAGACTCAATAAATTCCCCCGACAAGCACAACACACAGGATTCATTCAATAGAGGTCGTTTATACCCAAGTGACTTCAAGATGCAGGACTCAGAGCGTTGTCATTGATTCGAGAGCAAGGAAAACAACGCAGTGTAATAGCCAGCTCTTTCCAAGTTGTTTGACGCAGCCATTTGTTTGACTAAAAAAGCGAGTCAAAGACACGCTCCCAAAGGGCGCTCCTTGCAAATATAAGAGCCTTGGCTTGTATACTTTGTTGCCGATTCTTGATTTAGACCCACAAAACCTTTAAATCGCCGCCGCGTCTACAAACCAAGTCAGTCTCGCTGAACCTAGCATCTCGAGGTTACTTGGGTATAGTAGTGACAACGAAAAAAGCCCAAGCAATTCAATACTTGGGCTTTGATGAAAAGTCTGGTTTAAAACTGTTCTATCGTGTCGCCAGATTTAAACTCCACTTTCCTATTTTTATAACTGGTGTAGCAGAAGACAATAATAAACTTCAGCGTCATGATGAGAATGATGGTAGGCGCTGGTGCACTGTCAATGAAAAAGCTCAAGTACACACCAAGAAAAGCACTCAGCAGTGACATACATAAGGCAAGCAACACCATGCTGTGGAAACGGCGCGTTAGTAAGAATGCAGTTGCCCCGGGAGCAATCAGCATCGCGATAACTAAGATCATCCCAACAGCCTTAAGTGCAGCGACAATGGCTAACGATAGTAACGAAAGCAAACCATAATGGAGAAACTTAACAGGCAGACCAATTGCTTGCGCGTGTTGGTAATCAAATACGAAAACTAACAAATCTTTTCCTTTGAACACCGCAAAAAGCACAACAAGTAAAGCGACGATTGCGGCTTCAATGATGTCCGCCCAACTCACACCTAGTGCATCACCAAACAAGATATGATCTAGGTGGACGCCTACTTCGATTTTGGTCATCAATACGAGACCAAGCGCGAACATGGCAGAAAAGACTACGCCCATAATGGTGTCTTCTTTGATACGGCTATTTTCTTTTAAGTAGCCTGTTGAAAGCGCACAAAATATACCCGCAGCAAACGCGCCAACGGTGTAAGGGATAGCAAGGATATAGGCAATCACCACACCAGGAAGAATCGAGTGCGCGATGGCGTCCCCCATCAACGACCAACCTTTCAATACAAGGAAGCAAGACAATAAAGCCGTTGGAATTGAAACAAGCAAAACAATCAAGAATGCTTGCTGCATGAATGTGAAGGTAAAAGGCATAAGGAGTGTATCAAGCATTTTTGTGCTCCTTATTCATCATAGGCATTGAAGACGCTGATTCACGATTCTTTTTTGCGATTTGTTGTTTGCTTTTACGTCTAATCGCAATTTGACCATGCTTAGGTGCGAAAACAAATGCCATCAAGAAACAAGCTGTTTGCAGTAAAACGATGATCCCGCCAGTCGCGCCATCAATGTAGTAACTGACGTAGGCACCAACGAATGAACTTAGAGACCCAATTGCAACAGCGTAAACAATCACGCGTGAAAATCGGTCAGTCATTAAATACGCTGTAGCCCCTGGAATAACAACCATCGCAATAACCAAAAAAGCACCAACGGTCTGCAACGCTGCGACAGTACATGCACTTAGAAGCGTAAAAAACAACACTTTCAATCGGGTCGGGTTCAGTCCGACACTCTTGGCATGGTTCTCATCGAAAAAGACCACCATTAGGTCTTTCCATTTGACGAGCATAACGGCAAGCGAGATACCACCAATAATAACTAACTGGAATGTATCGGTCGGCGTGATGGCGAGCACATTACCTAATACAATAGTTTGAATATTCACTGCGGCAGGGAAAAGTGAAACTAAAAATAACCCCAGACCAAAAAAAGACGTAAATATCAAACCAATGATGGCATCTTCTTTTAATTTGCTTCTTTGGCTCAAGAACAACATTCCAGCGGCAGCAAGACCACCAGACAAAAACGCTCCAAAGGCAAAAGGTAAGCCGAGCATATATGCACCAGCAACCCCAGGAACGATCGAGTGAGAAAGTGCATCACCAATGAGTGACCAGCCTTTCAACATTAGGTAAGTCGACAGAAAGCCGCAGACACCGCCAATCAATGCACTCACCCACATGGCATTCACCATGTAGCCATAGTGAAAAGGTTCGAGTAAATAATCCATAAAAATGAACTCCTTACTTGTCTGGACGCGAAACCGGAACAGCTTGCTGCTCACCATACATAACAACTGGACGTTCGTGGTCAGACAATACTGTCAACTTACGCTCATCATCATCTTCATGAAGATCTTTACCGCCAAGGATGAAGTGTCGAAGGACGCCACCAAACGCAAGTTCGAGGTTTTCAGGAGTGAAGATTTCGCTAGTCATCCCGGAAGCAAGCACAGTTCGATTGATCAATACGGTGCGGTCACAAAAATCTGGCACACTACCTAAATTGTGCGTGGATACCAGCATGACTTTGCCCTCATCACGTAAGTCACGCAGCAACGCCATGATTTGTTCTTCCGTTTGAACGTCGACACCAGTAAAAGGTTCATCCAACAAAATAACGTCACTCTCTTGCGCCAATGCTCGCGCAAGAAAAACACGTTTCTTTTGTCCGCCAGAAAGTTCACCTATTTGGCGTTTTCTAAACGCGGTCATGTTCACGCGATCAAGTGCAGCCGTCACCATGTCATGATCGGTTTGCTTTGGAATGCGGAGTAATCCCATATGACCATAGCGCCCCATCATGACAACATCTTCAACCAGAACAGGAAAGTTCCAATCGATTTCTTCGCTTTGCGGTACGTACGCGACAACATTCTGTTTTAGAGCTTTTTTTGCCGGCATACCAAGGATCTCAACCGATCCTTGGCTAACCGGTACAAACCCCATAATGGATTTGAATAACGTCGACTTACCGCTGCCATTCACACCAACAAGAGCCGTAATTGATCCTTTTGGAAGAGAAAAACTTGCATCATATAGCGCGGTATGACCGTTGCGATAAGTGACACTAATGTCTGATACTTTAATTCCTGCCATTACTGTTCTAGACCCTCTGCGATTGTGTTTGAAGTCACTTTCAGTAAGTCTAAGAAGGTTGGCACTGGACCGTTTTTACTGCTCAATGAATCCACGTACAAGACACCTGCATATTTAGCCCCTGTTTCACGCGCAACCTGCTGTGCTGGCTTTGCCGATACCGTGCTTTCACTGAATACCGCAGAGATCTGATTTGCACGAACTTCATCAATAACGCGTTTAACTTGTTGTGGCGTACCTTGCGAGTCTGCATTGATTGGCCATAGGTAGAGTTCTTTAAGACCGAAGTCTCGAGCCAAATAGCTGAATGCCCCTTCACTTGTTACCAACCAACGTTTGTCTTCTGGGATTTGAGCCACTTTTTCACGAATAGGCTGAACCATATCCATGATCTGCTTTTTGTATGCTTCAGCATTCTTTTGGTAAGTCTTTGCATTAACACTGTCGTATTTCACTAGTGCATCACGAATATTATCGACGTATATCAGAGCATCACTTGGAGACATCCAAGCATGGGGATTAGGTTTGCCACTGTAAGGACCTTGAGCGATGCTCATCGGCTGCACACCCTCGGTCACAATCACACTTGGCACATCATGAAGATTTTTGAAGAACTTTTTGAACCACAGTTCTAGGTTCAAACCATTGTACAGAATAAGATCCGCGCCTTGAGCGCGTCGAATATCACCAGGGGTCGCTTGATAGTTGTGAATCTCAGCGTCAGGTTTAGTAATCGACTCAACAACAGCCGCATCACCAGCTACGTTTTGAGCCATATCCGCGATAATGGTGAAAGTTGTCACTACTTTAAATTTCTCGGCTGCCATTGCTGCCGTGCTTAATCCAAGTGACATCATAGACAAAAGTACAACCGCAGGTTTGGCAAAAGAGCCAATTTTTAATCTCATCCCTGTTTTCTCCAGAAGGCAAATAGTTACTTTGAAAAGATAGAAGGATTCTACCTTTCATTAGTATTACTGTAAATGATAATAGTTATCATTTACAGTAATTTTAGCCTTTATTTCTGAAAAGGGCGAGATTGGCTCACTTTTCCAATTACATTGCTGTCACGACAGCCTTAGCATTTAACCCTTTATCTAAGCTGACTAGCAATAACTGACATGGCTCTTGATTGAGCTTCTCCCCGGTCCAGTAATCATACCAATCTGTTGGTTGGTCTGCGGTAAGCGTAAATTCTGTCGCATCATCGTTCGCGTAGTTAAACAAACAGTGCAGATCATTCTTAGATGTTAGTGGCAGAAAAGCATGGTTCAAACCTAATGCGGTAAACTTAGCCGATTCTTGATTACGGCGTTGACGCAGCATCAGTTTCGCTAGCGTCTTACTCGCAAATGGGGTGATTTCTGGTAGAGGGTCACCGGAAAGTAGTAGACCGCCACACGCTAGCAGCACGTTACGATGGAATTGATAATCTTCACGCGAGGCTGCTTGGTTAGGTAATGAAGTGAACGTTGCGCAATCTGGGTCGATTTGCCATAACTTGCGATGCTGCCAACTGCGGAAGAAGGTCTCTTTAGCAATTTGCTCAAAGCGATGGCTATGGCGCTCTACATCGTCAGACACACGCATGGCATCGACTAAGCCCAAAGAAGGCCACATTGGTGCGTTACAACCCAATAGCCATGCATCTCCTGCCCCTTTAGCGATCGCTTCCATACCCATACGGTAGGCTTCTACACCGGTTACGCCCGATTGACTGCGCTTACCTTTTAAAGTGCCCCAATAGTTTGCGTCTAATTTGAATAGCTCAACACCCCACTCTTCGCGCATGACAGATACTACGTGAGTTAAGTGATCTTGAACTTCAGGGTTTGAAGTATCGAGAATGTACCAAGGTGTACAACGCCAACCACCATAGGTGACATCTTCAGCTTTCAGAAGCTCTCCGTCTTCGTGACGCACAAACCAATCGGGATGCTTTTTGAAGATTTCTGATTCTGGCTGGGCAATGAATGGTGCCATCCAAATGGCTGGTTTTTTGCCTTTTGCTCGAATGTTATGAATCAGCTCTTTTACACCACCAGAGAACTTATCCGAAGGCGTTAGCCAATCTCCCATAAATGCTTGGTAGCCATCATCTAGCAGTACCCATTCGAGCTCAGCTAGGTTGTCTTGCATACATTCCACGTTTTCCAAAACGTTGCCTTCGGTCACGTCCGCGTAGTAGGCATACCAAGAGCACCAACCAACCGGAGCGTCTTGCATTACTCCGTTACGTGCAGGGTGATGTTCTGCAATCATCTCACTGTATTCTTGATACAGCTCAGATAACGAACTCCCACGTAACACAACAACCGATTCAAGATGGTTATGTTCCCAGTCTGCAACTTGCGTTCTTTCACCATCGATTGCTGCTGAAAGTACCCAATGTTCACCATGTTGCTTCACCTCAAAGTAACCAGCAAAGCGACGGCAAGTAGTGAAACCAAATAAGGTGTAACCTGCAGAGTCTTCTACGACTAAATAGTTGTAGTAACGCTTTGGTGCGCTCTCAGGGTAAATACGGTAGGAATTGTTGTTATCGGGGCAACGACCAATGTCGATAGGTTGAGAAATGGTACCGCTGGTCTGTGCCAACATTTGGAAGCCATCACCGATAACGGTTGCACCTTGCTCATAGAGAAAAGACATTTGAAACAAGACTTCACGGTCAGTAAAGGTTTTATTGTGTATCCCGGCAAAAGAAAAGTGAATTTGGTTGCCGACGATTTCGAATTGAAGATCGTTATCACTTACTGAGATCTCAGTGTGATTGGCCAATTGAATGGTCTGAGCCATAGAAAATCTACTCACTTGATTATTATTGTTTAGTTTGGCTCATTATCCTCCGCTTCTGCTGCTCAATTCGTTATCGACATCACGAATCTGTTGCTCTTGAGCAAGCCCAAACTCGGTATTGAGAGAATGCTCACTGAAATTTGGTCAAAAAAATACCAGCCCGAAGGCTGGTATTTTATTTATAGCTTAGTGCTCTGATTAAGCAACTTCGATTGGACCACCGAATGAAGTAACTGGTGGAACTTTACCAGTGAACTTCTCGAAGTTTACGATACATGTATTCGCAGAAGTCGCCTGTGCTAGCTCAGAAGAACCGATATCTTGAGTTAGTGTGTTAGGGTCACCGTAAGTACAGATTGCACCTACTTTCTCATTTAGAGGACCGTACCACGCACCTTCTTCGATACGGATAACACCACGTGGGTAGCTGTCAGTAAGTACAGCACCAGCAAGAAGCTGACCACGATCGTTAAATACGCGTACCAAGTCACCGTCTTTGATGCCTTTCGCTTTTGCATCAGCCGGGTTGATGTATACAGGCTCACGACCTTGAACAGCGTAAGTTGCACGGAAGTCTTCAGATTCACACATCTGAGAGTGCAGACGCTTGTCTGGGTGGCAAGACTGTAGCCAGTACGGGTGTTTGTCAGAGCCAGGACCACCGTGTGAACGTTCTGATTTCTCGAACCACATAGGGTGTTCTTGACAGTGTTCGTAACCGTAACGACCGATCTTACGAGAAGTGATCTCGATGAAACCAGAAGGTGTACCCAGTGGGTTGATTTCTGGATCTTGACGGAAGTCAGCGTGACGAACCCAAGGCTTACCTTGACCGAAGTCTAGTACGCTCTTCTCCCAGAACTCTTCAAATTCTGGCATTTCGAACTTACCGTCGTTCGCTTTCTTACAATCATTGTACAGGCTGCGGATCCATTCCATCTCGCTCATACCACGAGTGTACTCGTCGCGACGACCAAAGCGTTGAGTCAGTTCACTCATGATTTGGAAGTCTGGCTTAGATTGGAACAATGGGTCCACTAGACGATGCATAGCAATCAGACCTTTGTTCGAGTAAGAACCGTACACGTCGATGTCGTTACGTTCCCACTGAGTACATGCTGGAAGCACGATATCAGAGAAACGACACGTTGCAGTCCAAGCGAACTCAACCGTTACTACTGTTTGTAGCTTCTGGAACGCTTGCTTCATGCGGTTACGATCTTGGTGGTGGTGCCATGGGTTACAACCCGAGATCACCATCATCTTGAAGTCTGGAAGTTTAACTTTACCACCGTTGTAGTTGATCTCTTTGCCTGGTTCTAGCAGACAGTCGATCCAACGAGCAACAGGGATAGTACGGCTGTAACCGTTAAAGTCGTTGTTGTCCCACTTCGGCTTCATACCAGTATCTAGGTTACGAGGGAAACCACCAGGACCCGCGAAACCAGTTGAAGGTACACCGATGCTTGAGTAGTGGTGACCGTAAGAGATACCACCGCCAGGCAGACCAATTTGACCAACCATTGCTGCAACTACTGCTGCTGCCCAGTATGGTTGCTCACCGTGCTCTTGACGTTGGATACACCAACCCATAAGGATTTGTGTACGACCGTTCACTAGCATGCGTGCGAATTCACGAATCTTGTCCGCTTTCACGCCACAGATAGGAGCAGCCCACTCAGGTGTCTTAACAACTTTATCTTTCGTTTCACCTTGAACGTACTTGATGAAATCTTCGAAACCTAGACAGTAAGTTTCAATAAACTTCTTGTCGTATAGGTCTTCGTTGTACAGTACGTGCGCAACAGCAAGCATGAATGCTACGTCTGTTAGCGGGTTAATGTATAGGTGATCGTTCTCTAGGTAACGTTGAGTCTTGTTCTTAACTGGGTCTACAGAAAGAACATTGATCTCGCCTTTCGCTACTTTTTCCTTCAACTGCGCTAGGTAGTTGAAAGATTCGTGCGTTTCACAGTTCCAACCTACTTGCAGGTTTTTCACTGGGTCATTTGCCCAAAGAATGATGTTGTCTGAGTTCTCTAGAATTTCAGACCAAGACGTACCTTGTGCATAAACTTCTGTTGAACCAAGTACGTAAGGCATGATGGTTTGACCTGCACCAGTCGAGTAGTCACCTACTTTAGTGATGAAGTTACCGTGCATACCTACAGCACGTTGCATGTGTGCCGTACAGTTGTTGAACGCACCAGTTTGGTTCCAACCAGTTTGACCTGCGTGTAGAGCCCATGGACCGTATTCTTTCTGAACACGTTCTAGCTCACGGTAGAACAGATCTAGAGCTTCGTCCCAAGTTACACGGATGAAACGGTTGTTACCGCGCGTCTCAGCGCTATATTTGTGCTTCTTCAGCCAATCTAGACGAACCATTGGGTAACGAACACGTGATGGGCTGTAGATGATGCCCTTGATGCCGTTCAACATTTCTGTTGGGTTCTGGTCTAGTTCTAGCGGTTTGATCTCTTGAACTTTACCCGCGTAGATGTGGGCGCGGAACGCGCCCCAGTGTGAACCTGTTACTTTCCAAGTACCAGTAGTCTCAGCTGCGTTTGCAGATGCTGAAGCCAATAAGCTTGGACCGATAACTGACGCTGCACTTGTGGTTGCTACACCTTTAAGAAAACTTCTTCGTGTAATAGCCATTTAATTTACTCCAATCCGACGCTTATTAGTGGTGACCTTCAGCATAATCTGAAGAGTGCTTCTGTAGGTACTTCAAGATCAGTGCTTCACTGTCTGTATCTAGGTTAACGAACGCTAGCATACCGTCGAACATACCTGGCCATGTGTTCGCATCGAAGTGCGCTTCAGCAGGTTGTGTGTGACATACAGAACAGTTAGTTTTGTAAGCTTCTTTTGATTTTTCCCATACAGGGTTGATGTCGTTCAGCATAGATTCTTTCTTGATCCATACTTTCGCAGCTACTTTCTCCCAAGGAAGACCTGTTAGCTCATCAACTTTCTTCTCACCAGCAGTCACAACGTTAGCGTCTGTTGATGCTTCTTTTAGTAGTGATGCTACTGCGATGTTCTTACCGAAGTCTTCTTGAATTACACGACCGAAGCCTTTCGCTTTACGCCAGCCATCGATTTCAACTTCAACGTAGTCGCCTTTCTCTTCAAGAACTTTAACAGTCGATGCTGGGTTTAGAAGACCTGCTTCTTTAGCACCTTTATCGTCGAAGTAGATTGGTAGGTGACGAACACTTACAAGTTGTTGACCTACACCGTAGTCAGTGTTTGAAGTCATACCTTCAAGGTCACCTACGATACCACCAATGCTATCCATACCTGCTGGTAGGTTGTGTGCGATACCTTTGTGACAGTCAACACAGCTTTGGTCTTTCTCAGCTGCTTGTTTCATTTGGATACGAGCCGTTGGAGACATTTGCTCGAAGTCCATAGAATCGTAGTTGTGACAGTTTTTACACTCTAGAGATTTGTTTGCAGAGAAACGATCCCATTCGTGTTTAGCAAGTTCGATACGGCGCTCTTCGAAAACACCCGGTTCGTCGTAGTTGCCAAATACTTGTGCAAATACTTCTTTAGATGCTTGCATTTTACGAGCGATCTTATCTGTCCAGTTGTGTGGAACGTGACAGTCAGGACATGTAGCACGAACACCAGAGTGGTTTTTCCAGTGAACCGTGTCTTGCAGTTCAACGTATACGTTGTCACGCATAGTGTGACAGCTAATACAGAATTCTTCTGTGTTGGTTGCTTCTAGTGCGGTGTTAAAACCACCCCAGAAAATAACACCAGCGATGAAACCGCCCATAGTCAGCACGCCAAGGCTGATATGAACTGCCGGGCGCGTCATCGTACGCCACAGTTTAATGATTAATGATTTCATTATTTGCTCTCTTAAAATCTTTTCAAAAGTGTGGTTGTGAGCTCACTGGCTTACATGCCGTGTGCGCCTGGAGGACCAAAGAAGAACACTTGTAGTGCCCAAACGATAAATCCGTAGCCACCTACGAAAGCCACACTCAGAATTGGGAAGAGAACAACTGCAATGAAGAGGAAAGACTTCCACTCCAGGGAGCGTTTTTCACCACTCTCAATTTTGTTAACATCACTCATACATTTGCCTATTTTGTATCTAGTGTTATTGAAAAGCCTGCGTTACCAAGCTTAAGTTTTTTACAATCTCTATTGGAAAATGTTAGACCATACTAATAGTAAGGTTCAATCAAATCTGACGCTCCAGCCCTTGTTATCCAACACTTTTTTGAGCTCATCCAGAGATGTGTTTGATTGATATTCTTTGTGAAAGAATATTAATAGATGTGAAAAAATAAGTCTTTTGCAAACATGTTAAGAATACAACATGAGATTAACTTTGTTTACATTTTTATGGATTTTTTCGTGCTACTAAATCGCTATTTTTTCGACTAAAGACAATACTTTGTGATCTTTATGTTAAGAAAACTTCACGAAGTCTTAGCGATCATTTTGTCGATGAGATTGCGAAAAAACAGAGCTTAGCAATTCATAAACCTATGCCACTTCGTTAGAATCAAAGCATTGATTTTGGGAGAAGGTTTATGAATCAAGTTGTCGATATAAATTGGTTTGAGCTTGCACTTTTTAGTTTGATTCTTATTGTTCCACTCACCATCAATGCTCGCTATAAATTAGGAATTGCGAAAGATACAGCGATGAGTGTTGCGCGAATGACAGTGCAACTCATTTTGGTTGGTGTGTATCTGGAATACCTTTTTAAGCTAAATAGCTTACTCGTAAATTTACTGTGGCTATCCATTATGGTTGTCGTCGGAGCAAGCTCAATTGTGGGCAAAGCTAATCTTCCGAAGAAACCACTCATGCTCCCACTGATTACTGGCTTGTCTTGCAGTCTAGTCCCTCTTCTTGCCGCTATCACTTTAGGTCTCGTAAAGCCAGAACCATTCTACAATGCCCAATACATGATTCCGTTAGCAGGCATGCTGTTAGGCAATAGCTTAAGCAGCAATATTGTCGCGTTGCAGAACTTATTCACCGCTTTCGAACAACGCAAGTCAGAGTACGAGGCAGCCATCTCATTGGGAGCCGCTCCTAGGTATGCCTCCTTCCCTTTTCTTCAAGAAGCCCTTCGCAAATCCCTTGCGCCAATTCTTGCTTCTATGGCGACAACAGGCTTGGTGACGCTCCCTGGTATGATGACAGGTCAGATCTTAGGTGGTGCTAGCCCGATGGTCGCTATCAAGTATCAATTGGTTATTATGCTGGCGATTTTTGTCATGCTCAGTGTGTCTGTAGCGATCACTTTAGAGATGACACTAAGTTGTGTACAAACCAAAGAAGGACGTATTAAAGTGAAGTTTATCAACAAGGAAAAAACATAAAACCGGTCACTTCGTCATCACATAAGCGTCTCATTTTATGAATTTTTCTCGATCAAAAAAGATACTCACGATCTTTGAGACAGGTTATCCACAGAAAATGTGGATAAACCCCGAAAACCCATAAGCAACCAGAAACATAAGCGCAACTTTGAGACCACTGTACACTGCGAAATTTAATGGTCACTGATTGGTCATTGAACCGTCATCTTACTCTTCTAAAGTGCAATTAAACGACATAGGGAGAGCACCATGGATAGGTTAGCCGTACGAGAAAACTTCGATGAGTTGCAGTCAGATTCGCCCGTTGATTGGCTGACTCAGGAACCGGTAGAAATGACGTCTCATTGGATTCCAAACGAATATGGCATCAACGAAGAACTGGTTTAAACATCGGTTGAGCGAAGTTTAGATAAAAGAAAGGCAAGCCATTTAGCTTGCCTTTTTTAAAAGTTATTTCAGATGCTTGTCTTCATCACGTAGATAAATCATCCAATACCACATGCCAACAAAGACACCACCACCGATGATATTACCGATTGTCACAGGGATTAGGTTGTTCACTAAGAATCCCATCATGTTTAGATCCGCGTAATCTGCAATGTTTGCACCTGTCATTTGCCAAAACGATTCAGGTGCGAAGTATTTAATACCGATCGCCATTGGTACTTGGAACATGTTAGCGATACAGTGCTCAAAGCCAGCAGAAACGAACATAGCTACCGGCAAGATCATTACGGCGATTTTATCAGTCAATGTGCGACCACTGAACGTCATCCAAACTGCGATACATACCAAAACGTTACACATGATGCCCAGCGCGACAGCTTGGAAAAAGCCATGATGCAGTTTGTGCTGCGAAATGGCCATCGCATTCAAGCCCACTTGACCACCGTCGAACATGTACTGTTTGGTGATCAGCATACACACAACAAGCAAAACCGCACCAACCATGTTACCGAAGTACACAACCAGCCAGTTTTTCATTAAGGCTTTCCATGAAATCTTGCCGCTTGCACGTGCCACCAGCGTAAGAACTGAGCTAGTAAAAAGCTCGCCACCGGTTACTACCACTAAGATCAGACCAAGACTGAATACCAAACCACCAATAAGACGTGTAATGCCCCATGGAAGATCACCAGCACCTGTGGTTACGGTTGTATAAAAAATAAAAGCGATACCAATGTGAAGACCTGCTGAAATTGCCAACAGGAAAGATTTCATTGGAGCTTTAGTTGCTTTGCCAACACCTACTTCGGCGGCACGTTCAGCAGCCTGAGGTGGTAATAATGAGTCAAACTGATTGAAGTTCATGGAAGTGTAACATTTAGAAACAATTAACGAGGCGCGGATAATCGCTCCATTTCCAGACTTTTTCAAGGGCTATTTTTCATGTTTACCAAATTTGTTGTTGTTGAGAGAGAAATCGATAAAATTCAACTATGAGTTATTGTCCTAACCATTATTAATATTTGGGTCAAATGTTTACCGTAGAATAAAATTTCCGCGTTATATCAGAGCTATAGCGCTACACTTAACATTTCTAAGGGTTTTCTATTGCTCAACCTTAGTTTTCAGACTAGCTTGGATAAAAAAGTACGAAGGAATTACCTATGAAATATTCAGCTGACCATATCGCCGAACTGAACCTACTTCTTCAATTCGATTTAAGCAGCGCAGCAACAGGCATCAAAGTCCACAAAGAAGCTTCTGAAGAAATGCAGGCAGCCGTTGCTCGTCTGTACGAAAAACAACTATGTACACAACCTGATGGCGGTTATCTAACTGACGAAGGTATCGAAGTTGCAGAACACGCAGATAAAATTCTTCGAGTCCTTTCTGCTGAATAACGATATTTAAATAAACCAGTATCGGAATTAAAAAAGCCACCGCAACGGTGGCTTTTTTGATAATTAAATTTATCTAGACTCACTATATTAAGCAATGAGCTTTCTCATTTTTCCAAATGGTTGAATTTTATCATACGCCCAGTTAAAGCCCGTTGCATAAAATAAGAAGAAAATTAAGAAGCCCGCTTCTAACGCTAATGCCTGTAGCAGAGTGATTTCCAAAAACCACGCGATCACCGGAATAGACAAGAAGATTAATCCACCTTCAAACCCCAAAGTGTGACCAATTCGCATCGCTAGACTGCGCTCTTCGCGGTTTGGACCAAACCACTTGTCAAAGTACAAGTTATAAATGTAGTTCCAAACTACGGTGTAAAGACTCAGACCAATACCCACCACTGCTAAGTCACTGGATCCCTTCCCTGTTATTAAAGAAGCCGCAGGAATAATGATCGCCAATGCAATCATTTCAAATAGTACAGCGTGAAAGATACGTTCGTTACGAGTCATGATGTTTTACCTAAATAGTTCTACTCAATGACTGGCATTTTATCTATCATTAAGATAAGTAAAAGTTAGGTACCATCGGTAAAAACGATATGTTTACTATTGAACAACTACAAGCTTTCGCCACTACATCAGAAGCTGGTTCTTTCTCCGCAGCAGCCCGTAAGCTTGGACGAGCACAATCGGTGATCAGTCAGCACATCATGAACATGGAACTTGATTGCGGCGTGGACCTTTTTGATCGAACTGGTCGTTATCCAAAATTGACGGAGAAAGGTCATGAGTTAATGCCTTACGCACTTGCAACGCTTAGCCAACTTGACCGACTGAATAATAAAGCGTCTCAACTTTTTTCCAGCCCTGCAACCAAGCTTGTCCTTGCTGTTGACGAAGGGATTCCGCTCACCCGCCTCCCGATTGCATTGAAAAATTTAGAAAAAAAGTTCCCAAGTCTACAGGTGGAATGCTTGACCGCATCCAGCCCTGACATTATTGAACTAATTAAATCAGAACGTGCGACAACGGGCATCATCTTAAGTGACTTACAAATGCCTAAGAATGTTGATTTATCTAACCTAGGGCATATTGGTTTTGATGTGTTTGTCTCATCACAACACCCTTTAGCAATACAGCCAATCCGAAACATCGACGAGCTAAAGCAACATCGTCAACTGGTAATCCGTTCAAAGAATGAAGACGTGAGCGGTCTTAATCAGGCGTTTAGCCCAGATATCTGGTACGCTGATGATTACTACATATTATTAGAACTGGCGAACAAGGGATTTGGCTGGTGCTTTCTTCCTGAACATTTGGTGTCTTACGCACCAAATACCTTAGTGAAACTTGGCGAAGAATTCACAAAACTGGCATGGCAAGTCAACATTGATTTGATACAACATCAGAAATGGCATTCCGATCCCCTGCATCAACAAGCCAGATTAGAGTTACAAACCCTGTTTGAGTAGTCATCAGGGCATACCGTAGGAACATACAGATGGCAAATATATTGATCGTGGGCGCAGGCTGGCTAGGAGCGCCACTTGCACAAACTTTAGCTGACCAAGGACACCATGTTACGGTTACCCGTCGTAGCCAATCTAGGCTAGATGAACTTCCAATCACTTCCGTACGAACGGCTCAACTTGACCTTAGCGAGCCAAGAGCTCAACAGAAAATTGTCGAACTGATCAAACAAGAACAAATAGAACGCATTGTCGGATCGTTTCCTCCAGGTTTTCGCAAAGGAAACGGACAAGAATATGCACAGCAATGGCAACGATTAGTTGAAGCCGCAAAAGTAAGTGGTGTGGAAAAGCTTTTGATGGTCAGTTCAACGACGGTCTATCCAAATTTGCCCGTCGATATGAGAGAGGAAGACGCCACATTCGCTTTAGCGCAAGACAATCCGCATTTCTCTGATAATGCACGTATTATGCTGCAAGCCGAGCAATACGTGATGGACTCCGGTATTGACTACGCTATCGTTCGCTGTAGTGGTTTGATTGGTGCCGACCGACACCCGTCTCGCTTTGCGTTGCGATTAAAACAGGTCAGTCGCAAAGCGCCAGCGAATATGGTGCATCAAAACGATGCTGTTGCGGCAACGGCTTTCGCGCTCAATCGAATTGAAAATGAGGTAGTTAATGCGACCACGCCAAATACCGTCAGCAAAGCTGAGTTTTATCAAGCCGCCATTACGCAAAGTGATTTAGACATTGCCCTTCCGCCAGTCACCGAAACCGCCGATAAGCGAATCCTTGCAGACAAACTTATCTCGCTTGGTTACCAGTTCCAATTCACCTCAACGCTGGACGCACTATGAAACTCTATCAACACATTGAAACCTTGTGGGAGTACATGCAACTCAAGCATAAGCTAAAGCCTGCTGACTGCCTATTTGTAATGTGCAGTAATGACTTACGCGTAGCCGAACACGCCGCTAAGCTTTACCATCAAAAATTTGCGCCACTCATTGTATTTTCTGGTGGCGAAGGGCGTTTTACGGATGGTTTATTTGAGAGAAGTGAAGCTGAGACTTTTGCAGATATCGCCAAGCTTGCAGGTGTACCGAGCGAAGCAATATTGCTCGAAACAAAGTCGAGTAACAGTGGCGAGAACGTTCGCTTCACTGAGCTGTTATTGAAAGAAAAAGGGATTAGTTGTGACTCTCTGATTTTGGTTCAAAAGCCATTTATGGAAAGACGCGCCATTGCAACCTTTGAAAAACAGTGGCAATCGCCTTATTCACAGCTTCAAGTCACGTCCACAGCGCACCCTTTCTTTGAATATATCAACGAAGAAATGCCACTAATGATGGTGCTTGAAGCGCTCATGGAAGATTTTTCTCGTGTGAAAACCTACCCAGAGAAAGGCTTTCAAACAAAACAAGAGATTCCTGCCCACGTTGAGTCTTCTTATCAAGCACTTCGAGAAAAGTTTGAGTTTGGTCTCGCGTAATCCTTCACTTACGGACCAACAGCTAGACAGTAAAAAGCCACCGAATTCGGTGGCTTTTTCTTATCTAACTCTTATCTAGACTGGCTTACTTACCAAGTGCTTCTTTATAATGCTGGCGACAAACGGATACGTAACGATCGTTACCACCGATTGCGACTTGATCACCTTCTTTGATTGCAACACCGTGCTCATCAGTACGGATAACCATGTTTGCCTTGCGACCACAGTGACAAATCGTTTTGAGTTCCACCAACTTGTCTGCCCAAGATAGCAGGTACTTGCTGCCTTCAAAAAGTTCGCCTAGAAAATCGGTACGAAGACCATAGCAGAGTACAGGAATATGCAGCTTATCAACCACTTCTGTTAGTTGGTAAACCTGTTCTTTCGACAAAAACTGACACTCATCAATTAGGATACAGTGACGTTTTTCAATTTCATGCAGTGCCGCGATCTCTTGGTAAAGGTTGGTATCTGGACGGAACAAATGCGCGTCTGATTGCAAACCAATACGAGAGCTCACTTTACCTACGCCGTAGCGATCATCTAACGCTGCTGTGAAAATCACAGGCGTCATGCCACGTTCTTGGTAGTTAAATGAAGATTGAAGAAGAGTTGTCGATTTACCCGCGTTCATTGCCGAGTAATAGAAATACATCTGAGCCACAGAGCACTACCTTCGTTAAAGTTTAGAATTTATAAAAGCTTGTAAAGAAAAGGGCTGAATCATCAGCCCTTTTAAAAGATTCAATTACTTACGTCGCCACGTTGTGCCTTCTGGACCATCTTCCAGAACAATGCCCATTTCCGTCAGCTTGTCACGAGCCATATCTGCGTTAGCCCAATCTTTTGCTGCACGAGAATCGTTACGTAGCTTAATTAGTGCTTCGATTTCAGCCACTTCATCGTCGTCGCCTGCATCACCTTTTAAGAATGCTTCTGGATCTTGGTGAAGAATACCGATCACGTCAGCCAGCTCACGCATTAGCGCACCTAGCTCGCTCGCTTTCTCTAGGTTTTCTGTCTTCAGACGGTTTACTTCACGCGCCATGTCAAACAGTACTGAGTAAGCTTCTGGTGTGTTGAAGTCATCGTTCATCGCTGCTGTAAAGCGAGTTACGTATTCTTCACCACCCGCTGGCGCAGCATTTAGATCCAGACCACGTAGAGATGTGTATAGACGCTCAAGAGACGCGCGTGCTTGGTTTAGGTTATCTTCGCTGTAGTTTAGCTGGCTACGGTAGTGACCAGACATTAGGAAGTAACGAACGGTCTCAGCATCGTAGTGACCTAGAACATCACGGATAGTAAAGAAGTTACCTAGAGACTTTGACATCTTCTCACGGTCTACCATTACCATGCCGCTGTGCATCCATGTGTTCACGTACTGAGTGTCGTGTGCACAGCATGATTGCGCGATTTCGTTCTCGTGGTGTGGGAACTGAAGATCAGAACCGCCGCCATGAATGTCGAAGTGGTTGCCTAGGATTGACGAGTTCATAGCAGAACACTCAATGTGCCAACCTGGACGACCTGGACCCCATGGTGATTCCCATGTTGGTTCTCCCGGTTTAGACATCTTCCAAAGTACGAAGTCTAGCGGGCTACGTTTTGCTGTTTCGATATCGACACGAGCACCAGCTTGAAGCTGATCAAGATCTTGCTTAGACAGTTTTCCGTATTCGTTGAACTTACCCACTTCGAACATTACGTCGCCGTTGTCTGCAACGTAAGCAAAACCACGCTCGATTAGCTTTTCAACCAATTCGATGATTTCAGCAATGAACTGAGTCGCACGAGGCTCAACGTCAGGACGTTTCATGTTTAGTGCATCAAAGTCAGCGTGCATTTCACCGATCAAACGTTCAGTGAGTGAATCACAAGACTCGCCGTTTTCTGCCGCGCGTTTGATGATTTTGTCGTCGATATCAGTGATGTTGCGTACAAACGTTAGATCGTAACCAAGGTAACGTAGGTAACGAGAAACAACATCAAAAGAAACGAAAGTACGACCGTGACCAATATGACAGAGATCGTAGATGGTAACTCCACAGACATACATGCCAACTTTGCCGGCTGTAATTGGTTTGAATTCCTCTTTCTGTCTTGTGAGTGTGTTATATATCTTTAACATGATCTCTATCTATGATTGTGAATGAATAACAAGAACGCCGAGTATAACAACTCAGACCTTATTAGGTAATAGCAATTAACCGATAAAACGATAATCGGCTAAACTTCAAGCACAAAACTATGAATTTGTTCTTCCTGAGTTTTTAAAGCGTAATAACTTAGGCTAGAATCGCAGTTTCAATACAACACAGTAAAGGAAAGTAGCATGATCACCCTTCACACTAATTTTGGTGACATCAAGATTCAACTAAACGAAGAGAAAGCGCCAGAAACAAGCGCAAACTTCCTTCAGTACTGCCGCGACGGTTTCTACGACAACACTCTTTTCCACCGTGTTATTGACGGCTTCATGATCCAAGGTGGTGGTATGGAGTCTGGTCTACGTGAAAAAGCTACACGTGCACCTATCAAGAACGAAGCAAACAACGGTCTTAGCAACAAAGTGGGTACACTTGCTATGGCACGTACTATGGAGCCGCATTCAGCAAGCTCTCAGTTCTTCATCAACGTAAACAACAACACGTTCCTAGATTTCCGTAGCGAAAGCCTAGATGGTTGGGGTTACTGTGTATTCGGTGAAGTAATCGAAGGCATGGACATCGTAAACAAGATCAAAGGCGTTAGCACTGGTTCTTACGGCATGCACCAAGACGTACCTCTAGAAGATGTAATGATTACTGGTACTACAATCGAAGAGTAATTCTTTAAAATTGCCACCAAGAGATAAGTTTGTGGGGAGGCTTCGCCTCCCCTTATTTCTATGACGACATTATTTATATCTGATCTTCATCTTACCCCATCACGTCCGGACATCACGGAGTGCTTTGTTACGTTCATGCGTACAGAGGCGATCCATGCAGATACTTTGTATGTGCTCGGTGATTTGTTCGAGTTTTGGATTGGTGACGATGATAACACCCCTTTCGCAGACCAGATCCGCGCTGAATTTAAAGCGCTGACGGATTCTGGTGTCCCTGTTTTCTTCATCCAAGGCAACCGAGACTTCCTCCTAGGTAAACGCTTTTGCAAAGAAACCGGTATGACGTTGCTCGACGACGTTTGTACGATTGACCTCTATGGTCAAAAAGCCGTTATCTTACATGGCGATACACTTTGCATTGATGATGTGAAATACCAAGAGTTTCGTAAAACCGTTCATAAACCATGGCTTCAATGGTTGTTTAATCGAATTCCTTGGTTCGTTAAGAAAAGAATTGTCACCAAGGTTCAATCAGACATTCGAGATGATAAAAAAACCAAGTCTCTCGATATCATGGATGTAAACCAAGGCGAAGTTGAACGTGTTATGTCTCAAAACTGCGTCAACTTGATGATTCACGGTCATACACATCGTCCAAATACACATTTTTTTGAACTTAATGGTGCTAAAAACACCCGCATCGTTTTAGGTGATTGGTATACCCAAGGCTCAGTTTTACAAGTAAATTCTGACGGTTTTGACTTACAAACACGACCGTTTGACACAGAATTGAAGTAAAGCTTGTCGAGCGTGTAGAAGATTGACGCGTAAAGCATAGAAATTTTACAAAAAATCGCTATCATCGTAATACTAAGTTAAACAGAACAAAGTACCGCATTGAAGTATTCATACGTAGCTCGTCAACCGATACTAGACAGAGAAAAGCGTACCATTGGGTACGAGCTTCTCTTTCGTGACGGTCCGAAAAACACCTTTCCAGAAGTAGAACCAGAGATGGCGACTAGCCGACTTTTGTCTGATCACTTCTTGACGACTCACTACAGCACACTAGGTGATAAACTTGGCTTTGTTAATTTTCCATACCAAAGCTTAGTCAACCTAGTTCCTACTCTATTTCCTAATGAGTCGTTAGTTGTAGAGGTGCTGGAAGATTGCGAACCGACAGATGAGCTACTTCATGCGATAAAACATCTGCACGCATCTGGTTATCGTGTCGCATTAGATGACTTCGTTCCGACCAAGGCTTGGAAGCGCTTCTTACCATACGTCGCTATCATTAAGTTTGATATCCGTTTGGTGCCTATAGATAAAGCTGCAATCTATATTCGTTCTCTCGGACATTTTGGTATCGACTTCTTAGCAGAAAAAGTCGAAACCTATGAAGAGTTTGAGCAAGCGATGGATGCTGGGTTTAACTACTTCCAAGGATACTTTTTCAGTAAGCCAGAGATGATTCAGAAAAAACGCCTCAACCCAGCGTTTTTGACGGTTATACAACTGTGCAAAGAAATTGCAGATAAACCTATCGATTTCAATGAGGTAGAACGTCTGTTTTCTATTGATGTGACTTTGTCTTATAAGCTGTTGACTTACGTAAACTCAGGTTACACGCTCACAACTAAGATTAAGTCTTTCCGTCAAGCTCTGGTTTACCTTGGTGAAGAGCGCTTAAGACGCTTTATTTCTCTTGTGGCGATTGCCTCTGTGCACGAGGATAAACCTGACTCTCTCTATTCGTTAGCGATTCAACGCGCACGTATGTGTGAGATTTTGTTGAGCCAGATGAAAACCAAGTATGATCCGGGGCAAGCATTCCTGACAGGTATGTTTTCACTGCTGGACTCACTACTCGATCAGCCACTATCCGATGTAATCAGCGACATTCCAGTCGATGAGGAAATCAAACAAGCACTCACCAGTCGAAAAGGTGTATTAGGCTACCTACTTTCAATGATCATTGCTTACGAGAAAGCCGATTGGGAAACGACGGAAAAGTACTGTAACGCGCTCAAACTGAATGAACCACAATTAGCGAAGGCGTTCAGTCAATCCACTGCGTGGGCCCAAGAACTGCTGTCTCAAACGCCCTAAATCGCTATAATGCCCCAAAAGAATACCTCCAGCCTCACTGATATGCCCAAGTAACCTCGCGATGCTACGTTCAGCGAGAATAAGTTGGGTGTATAAGGTTGTTTGTTTTACCGCTTTATTAATCGAGATTTCATTTTATGGCTTCTTCTTGTCCTTGCGGGTCTAACCGCACCTACTCACAGTGTTGTGAAATCGCCCACAATAACCATGCTGACGTCATCACACCAGAGCAGTTGATGCGTTCTCGCTATAGTGCACATGTGTTGGGTCTAGTGGATTACGTGGTAAAAACATATCACCCAAGCTGTAACGCAGAAGGTCAACGTGAAGGCATTGCCCAGTCCATCGATAGCGATTGGTGCAAGCTTGAGGTAGTCAAAACTGAAGCGGGTAGCAACAAGAATGAAGGTTTTGTTGAGTTCAATGCGTACTTTAATGAAGACGGCAAACGCTACTACATGACAGAGCGTTCTCGCTTTGTAAAAGAAGACGGACTTTGGTACTACATTGACGGCACATTTCCTGAAGAGCCAGAAGACGAACTAGAGCAAGATCCACGCTTAAGCCAGCCAGTAAGTAGCCTAAAAGTAGGTCGCAATGACCCGTGTATCTGTGGAAGTGGTAAGAAATTTAAGAAGTGTTGTGGGTAAAGCATCCATACCTAGCTTATTAAACTCGATTTAATTGGATTCTTGACATCGCTTAGGCTTGTCGAAATGACGTGAATATATGTACCTGTTTGAAGTAGATAACTCTACTGCAAGCACCATTAGAAAATATACCGTCATTCTGAACAGCGAGGGACGAGCGTGATTCAGAATCCAATCGCCACTCGCACTGTCGCCGAGGTTTACCCCGAACCAAGAACACTAAATTAAAAAAGCCCCTAGACTCCCGAGTCATAGGGGCTTTCATTTATCTATAGCAGGCTTATTTATGACGCTCTTTCAGTTTATTCACCACGTCATTCATCGATAGACCTTGGTCCTGAAGCAATACCAGCAAGTGGTAAATCAAGTCTGCTGATTCACACACTAACTCCGCCTTATCGCCCGACGTCGCCGCAAGCGCGACTTCAACGCCTTCTTCGCCCACTTTTTGCGAAATACGCTTGGTGCCACGGGCATAAAGACTGGCAGTATAAGAGGAATCTGGGTCGGCACTCTTGCGGGCAGCCAATAGCTGCTCAAGTTGATGAAGCCACACCATTTGTGACTCCTCTTGAGGGTCCACATCCCAGCAAGTTGTGTTACCCAAGTGACACGTAGGACCAATGGGATTCACTTTCACCAGTAGCGTATCGTTGTCGCAATCGAGCTGAATGTTCACCAATTGCAATACGTTGCCAGAGGTCTCACCTTTCGTCCAAAGACGTTGCTTGGTACGAGAGAAAAACGTCACTTGACCTGTTTCGCCCGTTTTTGCCAACGCATCTTGGTTCATGTAACCCATCATCAGCACTTGGCTTGATTGGAAATCTTGTACGATGGCAGGTACCAGACCATCCACCTTTTCCCAGTTGATTCGCTCAGCTAGCGAACTTACTTCGGCGGCTTTCACACTCATAGTCGTACCTCAATGCCTTGTTGTTTCAAATACTGCTTTAGTTCACCAATATTGATGACTTGCTTGTGGAATACCGATGCGGCAAGCGCGCCATCCACATTTGCTTTTTGGTAGGCTTCTGCGAAATGCTCCATGGCACCTGCACCACCCGATGCAATCAATGGCACGTTACACACTTCACGCACCATATTCAGTTGTTCGATGTCGTAGCCGTTACGTACACCGTCTTGGTTCATCATGTTCAGCACGATTTCACCAGCGCCGCGCTTTTGTACTTCTTGCACCCAATCACGCGTTTCCCATTGGGTCGCTTTGGTGCGTTCTTCATCACCAGTAAACTGGTAAACCTGATACTTGCCCGTCTCTTTGTCGTAGTATGAATCGATACCAACGACGATACATTGCACACCAAACTTATCAGCAAGGTCAGTAATCAACTGAGGGTTTGCCAAAGCAGGAGAGTTAATCGATACCTTATCTGCACCAAACTCAAGAATGCGCGCCGCGTCTTCTGCTGATTTAATACCACCCGCCACACAGAACGGGATATCAATCACTTCTGCAACGCGAGCGACCCAACTTTTATCGACGACACGACCATCACTTGAAGCGGTAATATCGTAGAACACAAGCTCGTCAGCGCCTTCTTCAGCATAACGCTGCGCCAGAGGAACGATGTCGCCAATAATTTCGTGGTTGCGAAACTGGACGCCCTTCACCACTTGTCCATCACGAACATCAAGACATGGAATTATTCGCTTTGCCAACATGCAAACGCCTCCTCTGCTGTGAACTTACCATCTAACAATGCACGACCAACAATCACGCCAGCAACACCGCTGCCTTTTAGTGCTTCGATATCCGCTAATGAACCGATGCCACCTGAAGATTGGAACTGCACTTGCGGGTACTGTTTACATAAGTCAACGTAAAGCTCTACGTTTGAGCCTTCTAGCGTACCGTCACGAGAAATGTCCGTGCAAAGCACATGCTGTAGACCTACCGTCAGATAATCGTTGACCAAAGCTTCGATAGTCACACCTGAATCTTCTTGCCAACCAGAAATCGCTACTTTACGCGTGCCGTCTTGATCGATGTTGATGTCTAGCGCAAGAACGATTTTCTCTGCACCGTATTTTTCCATCCAACCTTTCACAAGCTCTGGCTGTTTTACCGCTGTAGAGCCAACTACAACGCGCTGCGCACCGGCTTCTAACAGATCAATCACGTCCTGCTCTGTACGCACTCCACCACCGATTTGGATGTTCGCTGGCGTACTTGCTAATAGCTTTGCAATCAAATCAAGTTGACGTGCTGTCGTGTCTTTCGCGCCAGTTAAATCCACTAAGTGTAGCCAGTTAGCACCTGCTTGGTGGTACAAATTAAACTGCTCTGCTGGGTCGACTTTGTACTCGGTAACTTGACCGTAATCACCTTGATAAAGGCGAACCACCTGTCCTTCAATTAAATCAAGAGCTGGAATAATCACACTAAATCCCTTTTATAATTCTAAGAAGTTTTGAATAAGCTTCGCGCCCGCTTTTGAAGAACGCTCAGGGTGGAATTGCACACCGTAGTAGTTACCGCTTTGTACTGCTGCTGTGAACGGGTTGCCGTATTCACACTCAGCAATCGTGTACTCCCCGACAGGCATTGCAAAGCTGTGTACAAAGTAGAAGTACTCACCTTCTTCAATGCCTTTGAACAATGGGTTACCTGCTTTTGCAGACACTGTGTTCCACCCCATATGCGGCAGCGGTAAATCGCCGGTTTGTAGCAACTTCACTTCGCCATCACAAAGTCCAAGACACTCAACCAACTCATCTGCTTTCTGCCCTTTCTCTTGAGACACTTTGCCCAATAGTTGCATGCCTAAACAGATACCTAGCAATGGCTTTTCTACCTGTTTTACCAAGCTGATAAGATCGCGCTCTTCTAGGTTCTTCATCGCTTCACTGGCAGTCCCCACTCCCGGTAGAAATAACTTGTCAGCTGCCAATACAACTTGTGGATCTTTTGAAATAGTTACGTCATAACCTAGGCGTTCGATGGCAAACTTCACCGAAGAAACGTTGGCACAGCCAGTATCGATAATGACAACTTTCTGTTCTGTCACTGTTTTTCTCCTTGCTAACGTGAGCCTTAAAGCACGCCTTTACTACTTGGTAGCTCAGTGCCTTCTACTTTGATTGCTTGACGTAAAGTACGACCAAACGCTTTAAACAAGCTTTCAATGATGTGGTGGTCATTATTGCCCGCAGAAGACAGGTGCAGCGTACACGCTAGGGTGTCAGTCAGAGAACGGAAGAAGTGAACCACCATCTCTGTTGAAAGATCCCCCACTTGCTCACGGCTAAACTGCGCGTCGAACTTAAGGTAGGGACGACCTGATAGGTCTAGCGCACATTGTGCTAAACACTCATCCATTGGCAGGCTGAAACCAAAGCGACCAATACCACGCTTGTCACCCAGCGCTTCTTTCAACGCCTGACCCAAGGCAAGAGCGGTATCTTCTACTGTGTGGTGATCATCAATGTGAAGGTCTCCTTCCACTTTGCACACCATTTGGAATCCACCGTGCGTCGCAATTTGATCCAACATGTGGTCGAAGAAACCAAGACCCGTTGAGATGTCATTACCGCCTTGCTCATCAAGATTAACCGCAACTTTGATATCCGTTTCTTTCGTGGTACGAGTCACTTCAGCAACACGAGCTTTCACCGTCAGATCTTTCAGGATCTGTTTCCAACCCATGGTTTCTGGGTTGTATTGAATACCACGAATTGCCATATTTTCTGCAAGTTGAAGATCGGTTTGACGATCACCAATCACAACAGAGTTTTGAAAATCAACTTTGCCACCTTGTAGATACTCTTTTACCAAGCCCAATTTAGGCTTACGGCAAGAGCAGTTATCTTCATCAAAGTGAGGACAAATCAGCACGTCATCAAACTTCACACCTTGAGACTCAAAGATCTCCATCATCATGTTGTGTGGTGCGTCGAAATCTTCTTGTGGGTAGCTGTCGGTACCTAGACCATCTTGGTTCGTTACCATCACTAGGCGGTATCCGGCATCCTGCAACGACAACAGGCTTGGGATAACAAATGGCTCTAGTTTAAGCTTATCTAAACGGTCTACTTGAAAATCAACCGGCGGCTCAACAATTAAGGTGCCATCACGGTCGATAAAAAGGATTTTTTGTTGTTTGCTCACTCGAACTTCCTTATTGCTATATCTTTTTGGCGCTCCCGCTATTGAGCGAGAGCGATAAATACTTTTTCTACTTATGAGTAGTAGTTTCTGATAAATCCGAGTGTTTTTTCGCACTCGTCGCGGTTACCCACACTGATACGTACACAGTTCTCGATTGGTGAGTTACGTAAAATAATGCCCGTATCCCAAGCGGCTTTGAAAAGATCATCGCCATCTGGGAACTTCACCAATAGGTAATTCCCCCATCCTTCAAAGACTTCCAATCCCGGAATCATTGACAAACCAACTTGTAAGTAAGCTCGGTTTGCATTCAAGTCGAGAACTTGGAACTTCGCTCGCGCTAGACCTGCTTCAGACAGCGCTTGAGTAGCAATTTCTGCCACTGGAACCGGTACTGGATATGGTGCGATAACTTTAAGAAGTACATTAATCAGCTCTTCGTTCGCAAGCGTAAATCCACAACGCAGACCAGCAAGCGCGAAAGCTTTCGACAGAGTACGCAGAATTGCTAGGTTCGGATATTGCGCCAGCAAATTTACCGTTGACGCTTCTGGACAAAAATCAATGTACGCTTCATCCATTACAACGATTGCTCGGTCTTTTGTCATCTCAAGCAGAGACACAATGTCTTCACGCTTAACCAAGTTACCTGTTGGGTTGTTTGGCGAACATACGAAAACCAGTTTCACGTTATCCAGATTGGCTTCGATGCCTGCAAGGTCTAGTTGCCAATCTGACGTCAGTGGTACGGTTTTGCGCTCAACACCGATGGTTTCGGCACTGATAGCGTACATACCGTAAGTCGGTGGACAGTAAAGAATCGCATCTTCACCCGGCTCACAGAAAGCACGAATCAGTAGCTCAATGCCTTCATCTGCACCGCGAGAAGTCAGCGTTTGTTCTGGTTTCACACCCGCATACGCCGCGTAAGCGGAAATTAGTTCTTTCGGTTGGCATTCGCTGTAACGATTAAGACGAGCAAAGTCTGTTTTGTATTCATTGTTAAATGGTGATTCGTTGGCATTTAGCCATACGTCACCAGTACCGCCAATTCGGCGAGCCGATAAATAAGGGGTAAGTTTTTGGACTTGTTTACGCGCTAGCTTTTCCATCTCAATATCCTCTTACTTCGCTGCCAATTTTTCTACACGGATAGTCACTGCACGTTTGTGTGCATCTAAGCCTTCTGCTTCAGCCATAGTGACCACTGTAGGGGCAAGGTTCTTTAGGCCATCAGCAGATAGCTCTTGAATCGTCATACGCTTAGAGAAGTCCGCCAAGCCTAAGCTTGAATAAGTACGTGTGTAACCGTAAGTAGGAAGAACGTGGTTAGTACCCGATGCGTAGTCACCTGCTGATTCAGGCGACCAATCACCAAGAAAAATAGAACCTGCGTTGTCTAATAGAGGTAGAAGCTCGCGTGGGTTCTTAGTCTGAACAATTAAGTGCTCAGGACCGTAGTAATTTGCGATTGAAACCGATTGAGTCAGAGACTCAGCAATAATAATCAAACTTGAAGCTAATGCTTGCTCGGCAATGTCCGCACGAGACAACTCTTTAAGCTGACGTTGAACAGCATCCGTCACTTGATCTGCAAGCACAGGAGAAGGAGTCACAAGAACCACTTGAGAGTCAGGACCGTGCTCTGCTTGGCTTAACAAATCCGCTGCAATGAAATCTGGGTCTGCCGTTTCATCAGCAATCACTAGCACTTCTGATGGGCCCGCTGGCATATCAATCGCTGCACCACGGAAATCATTACTTACCTGACGTTTTGCTTCTGTCACGTAAGCGTTACCTGGACCAAAGATCTTATCAACTTTAGATACGGTTTCTGTTCCGTAAGCCATTGCTGCGACGGCTTGACCACCGCCGACATTGTACACTTCGTCAATGCCACACAGTTTTGCTACATAAAGGATCTCGTCAGCAATTGGGGGTGGAGAACAAAGCACCACTTTACGACAGCCTGCAATTTTTGCAGGAACCCCAAGCATCAAAACAGTCGATGGCAATGGCGCACTGCCACCGGGAATGTACAAACCCACTTTTTGAATTGGGCGCGTTACCTGTTCACAGACTACACCCGGTTGAGTTTCTACTTTGATTGGTTGTGGCTTCTGCGCTTTGTGAAA
This sequence comes from Vibrio sp. Y29_XK_CS5, assembly GCF_024181835.1. Classification (NCBI taxonomy): domain Bacteria; kingdom Pseudomonadati; phylum Pseudomonadota; class Gammaproteobacteria; order Vibrionales; family Vibrionaceae; genus Vibrio; species Vibrio sp. Y29_XK_CS5. Next base: position 531,980 of record NZ_JAMZAM010000002.1, on the reverse strand, counting down.
CTTAGCAATGTTTTCATACGCTTGCTCCAGTGCGTTCTTCATTTTTTCAGAAAGACGCGCTGATGCCTCATCGATTTCTTGAGTTGATACACGGATAGATTCCGGCTGCACTCGGTCAAACTTCTCAGTTAGCTCCAATAATGCAGCATCGCCTTCTTTGCGAACTTTTGCGATTACTTCAGAAACCGCGGCAGTGATATTCGCACCTTCTGTAATTGCAGGACGTTCTAGGATTGAGTCTTGCTGCGTTTCACTTAGCGATTGCCATACGACTGTTCTCATTGCGATTACTCCATCATTTTTTCAATTGGTAGTACTAGAATTGAGCTGGCACCCAGTTCTTTTAGCTGTTCCATGGTTTCCCAGAACAGGTTTTCAGTACTTACCAAGTGAACCGCAACTTTTTGCTTGTCAGCAGATAGAGGCAATACCGTTGGGTCTTCAGCACCAGGAAGTAGAGCTTTGATTTGGTCTAGCTTCTCTGCAGGTGCGTGTAACATGATGTACTTAGACTCTTTCGCTTGCTGTACGCCTTGCATTCGGGTAAGAAGTTTTTCGATTAGCGCCACTTTGTCTGCATCGAATTCGCCAGTACGTTGAATCAGTGTCGCTTTTGATTTGAAGATAATTTCAGCTTCTTTAAGACCGTTCGCTTCCAGTGTTGCACCTGTAGAGACCAAGTCAGCGATGGCATCAGCAAGACCAGCGCGAGGAGCAACTTCTACTGAGCCTGTCAACATACATGTTGAGAATGGAACACCCGCTTCATCCATATAAGCTTTTAACAGTTGCGGGTAAGTTGTAGCGATACGTTTTCCAGCTAAGTCTTGAGGACCGTTGTACTCTTCGTCTTTATCAATCGCGATAGATAAACGGCAACCACCGAAATCAAGTCGACGAAGTTGAACAAATTCAGACGGTTCACCCAGTGCTTTGCGATCAAGACGAACTTCTTCTAATTCGTTTTCACCAATAAAGCCCAAGTCAACCACGCCATCCATAATTAGACCTGGAATATCGTCGTCACGAACCAAAAGCAAATCAATTGGCATATTTTCAGAATGAACAACTAAACGCTCACCCATTACATTGAACTTCACGCCACATTTTTTAAGTAGAGCTTGGCTCTCTTTGCTTAGACGACCTTTTTTCTGAATTGCAATTCTTAAGCGTTGTGTTTGCATTGCTTTATCCCTGTGCCAGATTCGGTAATTAAAATATTTTATAAACCAGTAAAACTAAAAAAACCCTCGAGAGATGTTGGTCTCCCGAGGGTTTGAAATCTGTTTTCACTTTGATTTTCACCTCCGGGAGTTTCCTATCTCCCGGGTATGCGTGCATCTCCCGAAAGACTAGGCTGGGTGATGATGGTGATGAATGTTCATTACAAAATTACGCATACTTATTTAAGGCTCGATTGTGTTGCTTCGTTAACAACCACACTAACTAAGCTGCTAACTTTTTTCAACCTTTAATTTTAAAAAAATACGAATTGTATAATACAAATAAAAAAGGAGGCCGAAGCCCCCTGTTATTTTAACATTTAATTCAACGACTTATGCACTCTGACAAGATGCCATTTTTGACTTCGAAAGCCATGACAAAATCGCACAAACGATAATGAATGTAATCGATGCTGCGATGAAAGAGAACGCAATTGAAGCCGTCATACCAAGAGCAATAAAGCCCACGCATGAAACAAGCGCGACTGATAATGCATAAGGTAACTGAGTTGATACGTGATCGATATGGTTACAACGTGCACCAGTCGATGACAAGATAGTCGTATCTGAGATTGGAGAACAGTGGTCACCGAATACCGCACCAGCAAGAACCGCACTTAGCATTGGTAGCATAAGCGCTACATCTGTTGCGCCAGCCATATCGCCCGCGATTGGTAGCATGATACCGAACGTACCCCATGAAGTACCTGTCGAGAACGCCATTAGACCAGACAGCAAGAATAGGATAACTGGCAGCCAGTGTGGGTTGATGTTGCCTTGTGCCATTGTAGATAGGTAAGAACCTGTCTTCATGTCACCGATAACAGAACCGATAGTCCAAGCAAACACTAGGATTAGGATTGCACCAAACATTGATTTAGCACCAATCCAAAGCGTACGTGCAATCTCAACCATTGGTAGACCTTGCTTCAGCACCGTAAATAGCGCGACAGCAAGACCAAGTAAGCTACCGTAAATTAGAGAAGTACCAACATCAGTATTCTCAAACGCACCTAACAAAGCAAATTCTTTGCCATCTGCTGCTAGTGCTTGACCACCGGTGTAAAGCATTGAAGCAATCGTTGCCACAATAAGCGTAACGATTGGAAGAACTAGGTCAGAAACCTTACCCTTCTCACTTTCACGGATATCTAGCTCTTCATTTAGCTCATGCGCTTCTTGAGTATCATTTTCTTTATCTTTATCGAAACCACGGCCTTGAGACGCCGCGATTTCGTGATCACGCATCTTACCAATATCTAAACCAAACCACGCCACTGCGAATACCATTAGCAGAGCAAACACAGCGTAGAAGTTCATTGGGATAAGGCGAACATAAGCGCCTAGTGCAGAATATTCTGTGATGCCATGTGACACCAAGATACCACCGATAATAGTAATGATGTATGCACCCCAGCTTGATGCTGGCATGATCACACACATAGGTGCTGCTGTGGAGTCTAAGATGTACGCTAGCTTAGCGCGAGAGACGTAAAAGCGGTCAGTTACTGGACGAGAGATAGCACCAACGGCAAGACTGTTAAAGTAATCGTCGACAAAAATGAATACGCCAAGGAAAGCTGCAAGAAGTTTAGAGCCACGTTTACTTTTTACGCGTGTTTGCGCCCATTCAGCGAAAGCACGAGTACCACCAGAAAGTGTTAACAACGCTGTTGTCATACCTAAAAGAATAAGGAAGCCAACAATACTCATGTTCCAAGTATTGATACCACCGTCTTCAATAAAGACAGAAGAAACTTGAGAACTAACATAACCTACCGTATTACCGATAGACCAATCGTTAAGAAGTACCGCACCCAGCACGATACCAACACCAAGAGAAACTAAAACACGTCGAGTTAGAATCGCCAGCGTCAGCGCGACAATAGGCGGTAATAACGAAACAGGAGAATGTGCAAAATCTATTAAATTCATGATCTTCAAAAACCAAAGTTTGGCTAGAGATCTACTGCAGACAAGTCACGTAGCATACGGTACGTGCTCATGTTGAACTTAGCGACAGGGAAGCGAACACTTCACCCAACCCTACAGTAGCGCTCCATAGTTTAATGTAAATATACTATGGCAGTGTTGTTCCTTTCAGAGACAACCCCAGCAAGTGGTTTCGATAGCCCCACTTACTTCGGCAATCTTCGCCTTCCACTATTATTCATTGGCATCACCCCAATAATAGCTACTCTTCGAGACTGCACCTCTACGGCAATAACAAACAATTAACCGTTAATCGTACAAATTAACAACAATTTATCTGCAATATTGCATCAGGTGGTTGTCATTGTACCTATGAAGCCTCCCATTGCAACACATCAAACTAAATTAAATGAATAAATAATCGCGATTTCGATTTATAAATGAAATGTGACCAAATCATACATTGCGCAACTGCAATCACTTCAACCTTGTCCATTATGAAACTTTATTACTACTATTAAATACGCCATAGTTTTACGTGCATCAATAAATGAATGAAATATGACAGTGATAGCATTTGCCATCTAATCCTTTTCTGTCAGAAAAAGGGAAATTTAATTCAAGCTATAAATAAACATGATAGCGATCGAGAAAAAGACCGTATCTATTAAGTAAAAATTGTCTGAAGTGGCTAATTAAATTTCAAATTGATTAATTAATATTGTTAGAACCCGAAAAAACTAAAGAAATTTAATCTAAATCATGAATTAGCATTTGCACATATCAGAAAGATAAAGTTAAATATAAGGACTCTATGTTTATTTCTAGATTCACATTTAATTTATCTTATCGATAAGCGATGTAGAATCTTTTAACCTATTAATAGGAATCGTCATGTCAGAGCTGACTAAAACACTTCTAAATATCCGTAGCCTTCGTGCATTTTCTCGTGAGCTGACTCTAGAACAATTGGAAGAAGCTCTAGATAAACTAACTATCGTTGTTCAAGAGCGTCAAGAAGCAGAAGAAGCAGACCGCGCAGCACAAGCTGAGCAAGAAGCTAAGCTGGCTGCTATCGCTGAGCAAATCGCTCAAGACGGTATCGATGTTGAAGCGCTAATTAGTGCACTTGCTGGTGAAACAAAAACTAAAGCAAAAACTAAACGTGCCCCTCGCCCTGCTAAATACAAATACACTGACGTAAGCGGTGAAGAGAAAACTTGGACAGGTCAAGGTCGTACACCTTCTGCAATCCAAGAGCAACTAGATGCAGGTAAATCTCTAGATGATTTCCTAATCTAAGAATAGATTTATGAAATTTTAAAAAGGTTCCCTATGGGAGCCTTTTTTATTTGTCTGTAAATAGATACAAAAATGGCGCATTTTGAATGCGCCATTTTTTGCGTATGTGAGAAGTTGGTTAATTCAACAGAATCTATTAACGTTCCCAGTATGCTTCTTCTAAACTATCTTCGCGCTCAGGAAGACCACGAGAAAGACGTGGTGAATGCTGCACTAACACTTCGTAACTCGCGCGGTTTGCGTATTTACAAACTTGAGAGAATGAAGAGTAAGTTAAATACTCATTGCTGTGCTTGCTAGAGTTAGGCACATTTTCTTTGTGGTATTTATTTGCAGCCATATCGTGAAGTACTGCTGACAATGCTGCATCACCTGCGCCATTAGTATTTTTAATTTTTTCTGGGCCACCCATGTATGGGGAGATATGTGAATATACTTTGATTGCATTTTCACATGAGTCTTTCTTTGCAGGCCGGCTAAATTCAAAACGGTTGAATTCGGCAATAGAACCAGGAAGCAGCGGCAACGACGTTTCACGCTTCGCGCTTTCTTCTGTATAACCCGCCATAAATAGACCAACAGGACCTGCTGTACATAACACAAGGTCAGCCCACTCAAGCGTCTTATCCGACGCCGCTAGCGGATCAGATTCGCCCGTTAGCGCTTCCGCTTCGTCTTCATTCATTGCAACAACGGATACATTGTCGCGAATAAATTCTTGCCAGAATGTTGGGTCATCTTGAATAACAAATTTAGTTCCTAGTGTTAGTACCACAGGAACATCATGTTTCTTCGCGTATTCAATTGCACGCATCGTTGCTTCCGGCATTGGGTCGCCTTCTTTACAACGAACTAGGTAAGCAGTCAGTACTAACGCAGACGCGCTCTTGAAGATTTTCTCAGGGATGTTGTCTGGGTGAAGTTGGTTCATTTGACCTTCACTGATTGCGAAAGTACGTTCACCATCTTCTGTAATCAGAGCGAAACAGCGACCGATGGCACCTTCAACACCTTGTAGGTAGTTCAGGTCCATACGGCTAGAAGTGTTACATAGGTAGCGGTAACCGTAGCTACCAATTTTGATGTCCTGACTCATTACACCCAAAAGCGTTGAACGGTCATCCGCTAACACAGAATAGTTGTGTAGCGTGTTACCGATTGTGCCACCAGCATACTCATTGGTAATTAAGCATTCTTCTTTTAGCTGTTGGTATAGCGCTTCTGCAGTCGCGTCATCAATTACCAACGAGTGTCCTTTACTCAAACCGTACTTTTCAATCACATCCGTTGTAACTTTCGCTTCAATATCAACCAGCGTTTGGTCAATGCCGATGATGTGAGTGCGCGTCATCTTTTTGCTTTCTTGTGCTTGGCTCACCAATGGGTCACGAGCATGAACAGGAAAATAGTGCTTCGATTTGCGTTGTCCAGGAAATTTCATATTGTTAGTCTGAGTAAGGGGATGAAAAGGAGAACGGATTCTATACCGCCGTCATTAAAGCAGCAATAAAGGCAATTATAGCAAACGTTTGCAGTCCGCTTTTTTCTTTCAATCGCCCTATTCGCCTTCCATGAAACCAAGATCTGGCAGTTGTTCGAGGTGTTCACTGTAACGCTTAAGGTCGAACTCCCCACCGTTCTTCATTACGTCAAAAATCTCAATAGACATAGCACACGCCATCATCGCCACCGCATCTTCACGTGGTGTGCCTGTCATCATTAGACGCATCAGCGTTTCTTTCACCTTAAGTGGATTACCATCTTCAAGTTGATTTTCAACAATTTCAATCAACTCTGCTTCTTGCATAAATTGGTTTTCTTCAGTCATTTGATTTTTCCTCTTGGATTTTTGCCAACTATGCCATATATAACCCTTCTATACTTATCGAATTTAATACTCACGTTCGCATTTGGATAAATTTAAGCCAAAATCGAAGTGTGATTTCGATCTCGGATCTGTCACCGGTCAGTGGATTCTGGTAGAATCTGCGTCCCGTTAATTTTAGTGGTGTTTAGTAATGTCTGATAACAGCCAAAAGAAAGTCATCGTCGGTATGTCCGGCGGCGTTGATTCATCTGTTTCTGCGTATCTTCTAAAGCAACAAGGCTACCAAGTAGAAGGCCTGTTCATGAAGAACTGGGAAGAAGATGACAACGAAGAATATTGTACAGCAGCAGAAGATCTTGCTGATGCGCAGGCAGTATGTGACAAGCTAGGCATCCACCTACACACTATCAACTTTGCTGCTGAATACTGGGATAATGTATTTGAATACTTCCTTGCGGAATACAAAGCAGGTCGTACACCAAACCCAGACATTCTTTGTAACAAAGAAATCAAATTCAAAGCATTTCTAGAATTTGCGGATGAAGTGCTTGATGCAGATTACATCGCAATGGGTCACTACGTACGCCGCTCTTTCCCAGAAGACGCTTTACCTGGTGAAGAACAGGAAAAACCGCAAATGTTACGTGGTCTAGATGGCAACAAAGACCAGAGCTACTTCCTATACACATTAAGCCACGAGCAGATTGCACGTAGCCTATTCCCTGTTGGTGATTTAGAGAAGCCAGAAGTGCGCCGTATCGCAGAAGAGCAAGACCTGATCACAGCGAAGAAGAAAGATTCTACCGGTATCTGTTTCATCGGTGAACGTAAGTTTACGGAATTCCTAGGTCGTTACCTTCCTGCTCAACCGGGTAATATCGAAACGCCAGAAGGCGAAGTGATCGGTCAGCATCAAGGTTTGATGTACCACACATTAGGTCAACGCAAAGGTCTTCATATCGGTGGTCGTAAAGGCGGTGGCGGTAACGAAGACCCATGGTTTGTTGGTGAGAAAGATCTAGAACGTAACGTTTTGATTGCGGTTCAAGGTAAAGACCACCCAATGCTGAAATCAGAAGGTCTACTTGCATCACAACTTCACTGGGTAGATCGTGAGCCAATTCGCGATGTTATGAAGTGCACAGTGAAAACTCGTTACCGTCAGGAAGATATTCCTTGTACAATCATCCCTATCGATGATGAAAACATTAAAGTGATCTTTGACGAGCCACAAATTGCTGTAACGCCAGGTCAATCAGCCGTGTTCTATAAAGATGACGTGTGCCTTGGTGGCGGCATCATCGAGCAACGCATTAAATATTCTCAAGCTTAGGAGTCGTTACGTGGCGAATACACTTTATGACCGTACTATCGCTTTTGCAGGTATCTGCCAAGCTGTTGCTTTGGTTCAACAGGTAGCGAGAGACGGACATTGTGATCAAGATGCCTTTGAAACGTCAATTAACGCCATTTTGAATACTAGCCCAGCCAACACCATCGGTGTTTTCGGTCGCGAAGCCGACCTTAAGCTGGGTCTTGAATGCTTGGTGAAAGGGATTGATAGCACCCCATCTGGAAGTGAAGTCACTCGCTACATCATCAGCCTAATGGCATTAGAGCGCAAGCTATCGGGTCGTAACGATGCAATGTCACAACTTGGTGACCGCATTCAAATGGCTCAGCGTCAAACGGAACATTTTGAATTGCTAGATGATCAAATGATCAGCAACCTAGCGAGCATTTACTTGGATGTAGTCAGCCCTATTGGTCCTCGTATTCAAGTAACTGGTACTCCATCTGTACTGCAACAAACCGCTAACCAGCACAAAGTTCGTGCGTTGTTGTTATCGGGTATTCGTAGCGCAGTACTCTGGCGTCAAGTTGGCGGTAAACGTCGCCACCTGATCTTCGGACGCAAGAAGATGATAGAGCAAGCACAAATCCTTCTTGCTCGAATGTAATAAGGTATCAAGTAAGCAGCTCGCGTTTATCGCGAGCTCATTTTTTTCGATCAAAACAAATCTCGCGCAAACGTTTGCGCAATATTCGTGACAATTGCCACAGTTATTGGTATAAAGCTCACGAAATTTAGAAACCCAATTCAGGAGAACATCATGGAACTGTCAGCATTGACTGCTGTTTCACCAGTAGACGGCCGTTACGGAAGCAAGACAATTGCGTTACGCGAAATTTTCAGTGAATACGGTCTACTAAAGTACCGTACTATCGTTGAAATCCGCTGGCTACAAAAGCTTGCTGCTACTGCTGAAATTGCAGAAGTGCCAGCGTTTAGCGCAGAAGCAAACCAATTCCTAGACGACCTTGCTGCAAACTTCTCTGAAGAAGATGCACGCCGAATCAAAGAGATCGAGCGTACAACTAACCACGACGTTAAAGCGGTTGAGTACTTCCTAAAAGAGAAAGTAGCAGATGTTCCTGAACTGCACGCAGTAAACGAGTTCTTCCACTTTGCATGTACTTCTGAAGACATCAACAACACTTCACATGCTCTTATGCTTAAAGAAGCGCGTGAGAACGTGATTCTTCCAGAAATCCGTAACCTAATCGACGCTATCAAAGCGCTAGCAGTGGAATACCGCGACATTCCTCTTCTATCTCGTACACACGGTCAGCCAGCTTCTCCATCAACAATGGGTAAAGAAATGGCAAACGTGGCGTACCGTATGGAGCGTCAATTCAAGCAAATCGAAAACGTTGAGATCCTAGCGAAAATCAACGGTGCAGTAGGTAACTACAACGCACACCTTTCTGCTTACCCAGAGCTAGATTGGCACAAGTTCTCTGAAGAGTTCATCACAGAGTCTCTAGGCGTAACTTGGAACCCTTACACAACTCAGATCGAACCTCACGATTACATCGCTGAACTGTTCGACGCTATCGCTCGTTTCAACACTATCCTGATTGACTTCGACCGTGACGTTTGGGGTTACATCGCACTAGGTCACTTCAAGCAAAAAACCATTGCTGGTGAGATTGGTTCTTCAACAATGCCTCACAAAGTTAACCCAATCGACTTTGAAAACTCAGAAGGTAACCTAGGCCTTGCGAACGCTGTATTCGGTCACCTAGCACAGAAACTACCTATCTCTCGTTGGCAACGTGACCTAACTGACTCAACAGTTCTACGTAACCTTGGTGTTGGTGTTGGCTACGCAATTATCGCTTACACTTCTACGCTTAAAGGCATCAGCAAGCTAGAAGTAAACCGCGAAGCACTTCTTGCTGAACTAGACAAGAACTGGGAAGTACTGGCAGAACCAGTACAAACAGTAATGCGTCGTTACGGCATCGAGAAGCCTTACGAGAAACTAAAAGAACTGACTCGTGGTAAGCGTGTAGATGGTGAAGCAATGCGTAACTTCATCGACGGTCTTGAGCTTCCTGAACACGAGAAAGCGCGACTTAAAGAGATGACACCAGCGAACTACATCGGTCAAGCAATTGAGTTGACAGACAAGCTGTAAGAGAATCGAATAATAAAGAGGGTTGACGTGAAAGCGTCAACCCTTTCTTTATTCTAGGGGGAACGAACTGCAACCTATGCAGCGCAGTGATTCGGAATAATGGATAAGGCTCTATTCATGAAGCGAAGCGTTCTCGAATCTCGAATCTCGAAGACCAGCATTACCAGCAATTTTATTGCCTCTGAAAAAACAGAGTAATCGTCCCTACTTCGATCCCAAACTTCTTGATCTTAGTAAGATTAAACACGTGCATTTCGTCTTGGCGGTAGAGCCAGTCATCAAATGAAACCGTGATAGTTGAATCATCCATTTTTAGCTCAAAATCGTACTGCCATTGGAGAGCGTTTCCTACCTCTTTGCCCGTAGCGACACCAATAATATCATCCGCTTTCCCCTGATAAGTACCGTCTGCAAGTTTGGTAATGACCCAGATTCGCTGGTCAAGTTCACCATCGTCAAAGACAAAGTCTTCCACCAGCGTCAACTCATTGCCTTCAACCGTTCCAACAATATCGACTTCAAAGCGGCGAGTTTGCTTCTCGGTGTAATCTTGAACCATCCCCCACGCTTTGACATCGCCTTCAAAGTAGCCAAATAAATCAAAAGCCGGTGAGGACGCCTGGTAATTATCTATGTCAGCCGAACATGCGCCGAGTAACGTTGCAGCAGCGACAACCGATGTTTTGATCATTCGTTTTATTATTTTCACTGCCTCACCTGCCCGATCAGTTGTTTACGAAGTTTGGGGAATTCCGTCTGTGGTGATAACCAAATTGAAAGAAAGGCATCATTGAGGCGCTCATCATTCACATAACCAACCGTCTGGTAAGGTTTACTGCCTGCTTGACGATAAATCAGTTGACCATTTTTACCATCGGTAAGGTAGGTAAGCTCATCGCCTTTCTTGATGTCAGGAAACATAGTGTTCAATTCAGAAATCCACTGCTGGCGATAAGCCTGAGTAAAACCCAGCTTTTGCCATTGTTCGTCGGTCACATCAAGTAGCTGGTCTCTACTGATATCGCGCTGATAGTTAATCTCGAGTGCAAATGGATGGGGAGAAATATCACCGGACACCATATATATGCCCTCAGGCGCTTTTAAGCGAGATTTATAGATATCAAACACGAACCAAGTGAGCTGCGCTTCACCGACAGTTTGCCATTGCTGCCAATCGCTATTTGTTACTCCGTTTGTACTCGTCACACTTTGCGCTTGCAAAGGCACCGCACAGAATAAGGAGGCGACTATTACACTGCTAGTCAGTTTCCGTTTCCAATTTATCTTCCAACTTTTCATTTCCGTACACCTTGAGTATCAATAGCATCATCAAACACCATTCAACGAACAAAATCGCTAGTGTCGCGCTAACGCTGAAACCAAACTCGACAGCCTCAAGCTTATAACCGGCAAAGTAGCTGGCTGTGCCTCCGAGACCACCTACTATTGATACGTAAATTTTGGGGAAACGGTACAAAATTGACTTAAGTTGATAAGCGTACCAAGAGAACAGAACCCACAAACAGGTGAGCCATAAGGGTAACCACGTGGTCGGAAATATAAAGACAGAAAATTGCTTATTGAGTGTGTCTAGCACCAAACCCACAAAGACAACCATGGTGATACGTTTGAGAGCAAAGGGCTCCGCTCTCCAACAATGTACTATCGTCAGCAATGTAAGTATTAAGGTCAGCGACTGCCACTGATAGGTTCCAAGTACAGCTAAAAACCAGCATAGTTGGAACCAAGTTGACGCTAAAAACACTTTCATGACGAACTACGGACGCTGAAACGTCATATGAACCGCACTGATCGTGCGAGCTAGAAACCCACCTTCACAGTAACTTAGATAGTATCGCCACATACGTACAAAGCGATCATCGTAACCAAACGCACGCACGTCATGCTCTGATTGATTAAAGCGGTGGTGCCATTCGTTAAGCGTCTTGGCGTAATCCAACCCAATATCAAACAAGTCTCGCGTCACCAGGTCACTGTGTTTAGTTGTTGCTTGGGTGAGTGACGTTACCGAAGGTAAAAAACCGCCGGGGAAAATGTACTTCTGAATGAAGTCGACATTGTTGCTGTAGTAATCGTAACGCTGATCGGCAATAGTAATCGCTTGGATAGCCATCAAACCACCCGGCTTTAGCAGGGACTCACACTTCTTGATATAAGAAGGTAAAAATTGCTTACCCACGGCTTCTATCATCTCAATAGAAACAAGCTTGTCATAAGACCCCGTTAAGTTTCGGTAATCTTCTTTGAGCAAGGTAATTTTGTCGGTCAAACCACGCTCATTTATCTTCTGTTCTGCGTAGGCATGCTGTTCTTCAGAAATGGTTGTCGTGGTCACTCGACAGCCATACTGCTCAGCCATATAAATCGCCATTGCGCCCCAACCGGTACCAATTTCAATGACATGGTCGCTAGGTTTAAGCTCAAGTTGTTGACACAGGCGTTCCATCTTATTGATTTGCGCCTGCTCTAATGAGTCATCCACTTGGTTGTACAGGGCCGACGAGTACAGCATATTCGTATCAAGAAATGCTTCATACAAATTGTTGCCTAAATCGTAATGAGCGTGAATGTTTTTGCGCGAATTTTCTTGCGAATTGCGATTGGTCCAATGACTGACCTTATATAACAGCCTCGTTATCCAGCTGCCCTGCTCTTCAAGCTTATCCAGCGCTCGCATGTTAAGCGCCATTAGCTTCATCAATGCTGTCAGATCTGGACTATCCCACCACCCATCCATATAGGCTTCACCCGCAGCGATACTGCCGCCCTGTAGAATTCGGGAGTAGAACCCCGGATGCTTAACTTCAATAGTTGCAGCAACGGGGTCTCCGTTATGCTCACCATTGGGCGTCGAAAAACGCTCGCTACGCTCAGTCGTTTCTGTTTTGAAGCTCTCAATGACCGTTAAGCATCCAATCTCCATCTTTTGCAGACACTGGAAAAGAACTCCACGGGCCGCTTTTTGCGTTGTTGTTAATTCACGCGGCATTGCGATAGAAGTTGTATTTAACATGCAGAGTTCTCCTTATGCTTATCATTTTTCTTGTCTTCACCCACATGGTTTGCTTCGCCCTTACTGGATTGAGCGTATTTTGGATGTGAGTAAAAAGGTGCGCCTTTAATCCACAATTTCAGCGCGTGCCAATAAATACCAACCATTACTTTTACCGTTTGAATCGGCGTAACGATCAAGCATTTCAACAAGGTATTACTTGAAAAGGGCTTGGCTTTCATAGCCATAGTCGCATCAAAATGTTTTTCGTCTTTATGGCATTCCAAATGAATATTCAGCTTGTCTGTTAAAGGTTTTATTTTCCATCGGTACAGTTGGTCGATTGGATTGAAAGGAGAAACATGAAATGCTTTGTTCTGCTCCCACCCAAACTCTTCATCTTGCTCGTCCGCTGCTACCGCATAATAATGACGTTCATTCCAAGGTGTGTTGCTCACCTCTGCGAGGAGGTACTTCCATTCCCCTTCTTTGTTATAAACGTAGTAGAAATTGACCGGACTGAAATAGAGTCCTAGATAACGTAAGTGACAAACCGCTATCACTTTACCGGTCAAACGAACACCAGCTAGCGCTTCCAGTTTGTCTTGAACCGCAGATTTTACGCACCCTTTTCCACCAATATAATCACTGCGCTTAAAACGTGCCCAATGCCACCATCGCGAACCAAAGCCCCATACTTTTTTCTCTAACGCTTCGAGCTCGTCCACGTCGATGGCTGGCATAAATAGTGAGTAATTCAACTCATGCTTTATAGGCGTAAAGCGACGGTGACGGACGTTGCCTATAAATAATCTGCTGTTCATCTGACTATCCATATCATGCCGCGCCTTTTTCAAAAGGAACCACATTTTGCTCGCGGTACTTTTCTTCTAGCCCTTGAACAACATCTAGTGCGCTACGGACACCATCTTCATGGAAACCGTTGTACCAATAAGCACCGCAGAACCATGTGCCTTGTATACCTTGAACTTCGTCTTTACGTTGCTGCGCAGCGATAGACTCCATCGTAAATACAGGGTGATGATAAGTGAATGAGCGTAGGATTTTGCTTGGGTCGATTTGTTCCGTACTGTTCAAAGTGACACAGAAAGTATGCTCAGACTGGACATGCTGAAGGATATTCATGTTGTAAGTAAGCGAAGGAAGTCGTTGCTGCTCATCTTCACTGCCTTCTAGCAGATAATTCCATGACGCCCACGCTGCCTTACGTTTTGGCAGTAAACGGGTGTCTGTATGCAGTACAACCTCGTTTGCTTGATAGGTCATATCCCCTAGAATTTCCTGCTCGGTTTGGCTGATATCTCCTAGCATTCTCATTGCTTGATCACTGTGACAAGCGAAGATAACGTCATCAAACCAATGTGTTTCTCCATGAACCTGAACACCTACGCCATTTTCAGTTCGGATAACTTTCTCTACAGGGCTGTTTAGACGAATATCATTGGCATAGCCTTTCGTTAGAGGCGCAATGTAAGAGCGAGAGCCACCTTTAACCACGTACCATTGTGGGCGATTTGTAATATCCAACAAACCGTGGTTGAGGAAGAAGCGTAAGAAAAACATAAGCGGGAATGCACGCATATCCGCTAGTGTCGACGACCAAATTGCAGCGCCCATCGGCAAGATGTAGTTGTCGGTAAAGAAAGCACTGAATTTGTGCTCATCCAGAAACGCTCCCAACGTTTGGTTATTAGTTAACTGTTCATTGGCAAAGCTTTTAGCCAGTTTGTTGAAGCGAAGGATTTCAAAAATAAAACGATAGAACTTTGGATTTGCCCAATTTCGTTTTTGAGCAAACAATGTCGATACAGTGTGTCCGTTGTACTCCAATCCATTACCATCGTTTCTGACGCTGAAGCTCATCTGAGTAGGAATGCCTTCAACGCCAATCTCATCCATCATTTCTATGAAGTTTGGGTATGTACGATCGTTGTATACGATAAACCCAGTGTCGATTGCATACTCTTTACCATCAAGACTGACATCAACAGTCGCCGTATGACCACCAACGTAATCATTCGCTTCAAACAACGTCACGTCATGTTCTTTATGTAAGTAATAGCCACATGTGAGACCAGATATCCCTGTACCTACGATGGCGATTTTTTTTCTTCCTGCCGTATTCATGATTCTTCCTTCTTATGATGCGAGTTTTGAGGTAAGCCGAGCTTGCCAGCTATACGGAAGCAACGAGATAAAACGCAGAACACCTGTGAATCTCGCCGGGAAATAAATATGGCTTTTGTTGGCATCCAACTGTTTTCGAATCGCAGCTGAAGCCTGATTGACAGAAACAATCATCGGCATGTCAAACGTGTTTTTGTCAGTAAGTGGCGTTTCGACAAAGCCAGGGAACACCGTCACCACTTTGATACCTTTCTTCTTCAAATCGACGGCTAGCGTACGTGCAAAGTAACTGACGGCTGCTTTTGAAGCGCCGTAGGCTTCAGCACGAGGCAATGCGACCTCTGACGCGATTGACCCGACAATTACGACACGATGCCCACGTTCAAATTGCCCCTGACACGCTTCGACACAATTGGCCACACCAACGACGTTAACGTTCATAACACGCGCCATGAGTTGCGCATCAACAATGCCATCATCCATGTATTCACAGTCACCGGCATTGAAAATCCAAGTTTCAGGGATAAACGGCAGTTGAGAGAGAGCTTGAATTGTTTCGTCGTACTGAGTCACGTCGAAGCGTAAAGTCGACATGTTGGTTGAACCTTTTTCTAGCTCAGCCAATACAGCTTCGTTACGACCACATGCAATCACTTTCCAACCTTCATTGGCATAATCCAAGGCGAGCTGTTTGCCAATGCCTGAAGTTGCCCCGGTGATAAGTACTGAGCCACTCATTGCCCTAACCTCTGTTTAATGGTTTTGACGACAGAACCTAGGAGCGGTAGGTTCTCGTAGAGCATTTCGCCCAAATCAAAATAATCACGATGGTAAATGACTTGCCCTTCACAAAACTTAAGGTGGGATACACCATTTACAGATATCGGCGCACCCTTTTGAAGCTTAGGATGTTGTAAATCCATCGTCCAAGTGAGAAACCCAGTTTCTCCGACTTGTTGATGGTCATGGATAACGAAGTCACAGCGAATGACATTGGTGTATAAGGACTGAAAGTAATCGGAAAGTGCAGGCCACCCTTCTAATCGATGGGCTGCATCTTCAAACACCACATCTCGGTGGTAAACCCCTTCAAGCAAATGCAAGTTTGCTTTACTCAACTTCTGATATATGTTGCCAACTGACTGAATGTCCATTCCTTTGCTCCTATACCACATCAAAAGTTGTACAAAAATATCATATGTACAAGATAGACTAATCATGAAAAGTTGTACAAAAATATTTTTGTATAACTTTGTTTCTGAACAGTGATACGTGATGAAGTACAGCAGAGATCAACAGACACAAAAAAAGGCTTGGTTAAAAAACCAAGCCTTTTCAAAATTTTAACTAGCAGTAAGTTGAACTGTTAGCTTACAACGTGATTAGTATTGTTGGCTACGTAGCGCTGCAATACGTTTATCTAACGGTGGGTGGCTCATTAGAAGTTCTGTCATCGAGCGCTTACCGTTAATACCAAATGCCATCATAGTGCCATCTAGTTGAGATTCGTGGCTCATCTTCAAGCGCTCTAGTGCTGCGATCATCTTCTCTTTACCGACTAATTGAGCAGCCCCTGCGTCTGCGTGGAATTCACGATGGCGGCTGTACCACATGGTTAAGAAACTTGCTAGGAACCCGAATACCAGTTCAAGTACCATAGATACACCAAAGTAAACCATCATGTTGGTACCTTGACCTTCCTCATCATCGTTAGAAGCAACAATATTTGCGATAAAGCGAGATAGGAAGATAACAAACGTATTCACCACGCCTTGCATTAGCGTCATCGTTACCATGTCACCATTAGCGATGTGGCTAACTTCGTGCGCCAATACCGCTTCTGCTTCATCACGGGTCATGTTGTGTAGCAGACCGGTAGAAACTGCAACCAATGAATCGTCGCGTTTTGCACCCGTTGCGAATGCGTTGATGTCCGCAGAATCATAAATTGCAACAGTTGGCATACCAATGCCAGCTTGCTGAGCTTGACGTCCAACCGTTTCAAGAAGCCAATGCTCTGTTTCGTTACGAGGACTTTCGATGACCATGCCACCCACAGAACGCAGTGCCATGCCCTTAGACATCATTAACGAAATAAATGCGCCACCAAAACCAAATACAGCAGCCATCACAAGTAGACCAGATAGACTGCCTGGTTGCATTCCAGTTACAGCGTAAACAATATTCAGAACAACACTAAGCACTAGCACAACAGCTAGGTTAGTTGCTAGGAATAACATAATTCGCTTCATTACTTTTCTCCGAGGAAGCTTATCGTTTTTTAAAACAGATGTTTTTTAAACGGATTATTATATGGAACAGGTTTTTATAAGTAACAGAACGCTTGAAAAGCTGATTCCGCTTAGTTTCGTGCTCCGTTGCGTTATAGATATAGTCTATCCGCGATAAAAACAAGGTTAAGCAATAAATTGCAACATTTGTTTTCGAGACTGAAATAATATACCCAAGTAACCTCGAGATGCTAGGTTCAGCGAGAATGACTTGGTTTGTAGACGCGGCGACGATTTAAAGATCTAGTCACTCTAAATCAAGAATCGGCAACAAAGTATACAAGCCAAGACAACTCGCCCTTCGGGAGCGTGTCATTGCCTCGATTTCTGCGTCAAACAACTTGGAAAGAGCTGGCTATTACGCGGTGTTGTTTTCCTTGAACTCGAATCAATGACAACGCTCTGAATCCTGCATCTTGAAGTCACTTGGGTATACACACCTTTTTACACTCTTAAATCAGCACTTTAGACCGAGTATAGACTTTGGTCTTATTGTGCGACTATCTGTACGTGCTAGATTCGGGTTAGATGAACGAAACGGGGTTAGCTTTTAGGACAATTAAGCAGCTCCAAACTTCCATGTCTTGAGGGAAAAATCATGGTAGAAACTAACGACTATCAAATGGCTATCGATCTACTTTGTTGTCACCTGGGTATCTCAGAGGATGAGGCAAAGCAACAACTAGGTATTTCAACCGATGCTCAAATGTCAAAGCGCGTTGCAGAAACACAACAGGCGTTGATGGGGCTTAGCCAAGAGAAATAAACTGAACGTCGAATCTTACGATTAGACACAAAGGTTTACACGAAAAAAGGGCTGCATTTCGCAGCCCTTTTGGTTTTAACTAAAACCTTATTACTTATACGTTCAGCAACGGCTCAACGTTGATGTATTTGCCTAACTCTTTACGTTTAGCACTTGGAATGTACGGGATCTCACCGAGTTTTGGCGCGTCTAGACGTTCTTCCAACATATCGATGATTTCTGCATAATGCTCTGTGCCCGGATTCACGCGATTTGCCACCCAGCCGACTAGATTTAAACCATCAGCTTTGATGATTTCAGCGGTGAGCAATGCATGGCTCAAACAACCCAGCTTAATACCTACAACCAATACGACAGGTAACTGCTCTTGCTGTACCCAAGTCGACAAGCTGTCTGTATCAGACACAGGCACACGCCAGCCACCAGCACCTTCCACTAGAACAATGTCAGATTGCTCTTTGTGTTGAGCCAATTTCTCGCTCAGTACTTCGTATTTAATTTCTACATGTTCATGTTTAGCGGCGATGTGAGGAGAAGCAGGTAATTCCAAAGCGTATGGGTTTACATCGTCGTATGCGATATCGAGTGTCGCCGCTTTCTGCAGATGCAATGCATCCGAGTTACGCCAACCTTCCGCCGTCTTGTCGCTTCCTGCTGCCACTGGCTTGTAACCAATGGTGTTAAGCCCTTTTGCACCAAGTGCTTGCAAAATAGCTTTAGACGCTACCGTTTTTCCTACATCAGTATCCGTACCAGCAATAAAAAATGCATCAATCATTTAACTATGACTCCAAAACAAACCTGATAACTTGCAGGTAGAAGACCTTGATCGTTTCTAAATGCTTGGTACGCGCGCTCAACCTGCAACAAAGTGCGACGGCTCGTCAGACCATGTGAGCGCCCGCTTACGTGATTTGCACCAATGCCTTTGAGATCACGCATGACAGAAAACGCTGAATCGTACCAAACTGTGATGGGGGTCAAGTCTAGATGATGGTTGTGGCACCAAGATTGCGCTAACGCAATTTTTACCTGATTGTGGGTAATAAAGTTATTCACGTGTTGATATGTATCAATTTTTGACCAAGCCTCACGCAACTCATAAAGCGAGCCATCGACTAGCGTAGAGAAACACCCGCTTCCCCCTACTTTTAAGACACGACGTATTTCTCTTAATGGGTAACTCAAATCTGTACACCATTGTAAAGCCAAACTAGAAAACACGTAGTCGAAGCTTTCATCATCAAAAGGCAAGTTTTCAGCATCAGCCAACTGATAATGCATGTATTCAGAACCACAACGTTGCTTTGCTTTATCTAACATGGCTTGAGAAATGTCACCGCACACTACTTCTGCGCCCCGCTGCTGAAGAAGCTGAGAAAAGTAGCCAGTGCCACATCCTAAATCTAACACACGCTTGCCGGTTAAATTTGTAGGGAGCTTATTAAGTAACCGATGCCCAACGTCGCGTTGAAACGCTGCATGTTTATCGTATGTTTCTGCAGCTTTACCAAATGAAGAGGCAATCGCATCCTTATCTTGGTGAAAGCTCTCTAATGCGACCATTTGTGCTAAAGCGGAAGTTGCATTATCCATTACAGCGCTCCTAATGCTTGCTTCAATGCCATTGAAAGCGTTTTAACTTGTTCATTAGTGTGATTAGCAGTAAGCGTAATTCGAAGACGAGACGTCCCTTTCGGTACCGTCGGAGGACGAATAGCCGTCACCCAAATACCGTTCTGACGACAAGCACCTGCAACTTGCAAAGCCAAATCAGATTCACCAATCAAAAACGGCTTAATCGATGTTTGAGTCTCAACAAAACCGTCAAGATCACTGAGATTGTCTCTATACACTTTCCCCAACTCTGTCAGTTTTTCACGCCGCCACGGCTGCTCTTGAATCATCGAGACAGCATGCGTCAGCGCATAGGCTTGTGCTGGAGGTATCGCCGTAGAATACACATGGTGACGAGCAAATTGAGTTAAAAAATCCCCCGTTGCGCGATCACATAAAATGGCTGCACCAGACATTCCAAATGCTTTGCCGAAGGTCACGATCAATATCTCGGGCTTAACCGCCGCCAATTCACATGAGCCACCGCCAGATTCCCCGAGAACACCGATACCATGAGCGTCGTCTACAGCAAGCCATGCATCATGATTACTGGTGACATCAGCGATATCAGCAAGTGGGGCACAGTCACCGTCCATGCTGAACACCCCTTCGGTAACCACAAGATTGTTATCTTCAGCGCTTATGAGTGATGAAAGGTGCTCGATATCGTTATGTTTGAAGCGCTTCATTTTAGCTGGTGACAACACACCAGCCTCCATCAAAGAGGCATGGTTCAAACGGTCTTGGAGCAATACGTCTGATTTTTCTAGCAGAGTAAACAGCAGCGCTTGGTTAGCACTGAAACCAGAGCCAAATAGGATTGCCCTCTCGTAGCCCAGCCATTCAGTTAGCGCCGCCTCTAAATTGCCATGCGCCGCACTAAACCCCGTAACCATTGGAGAAGCACCGCTGCCACTGCCATATACGCTCAAGCCTTGCTGCCAAGCACGGACAAGTGCTTGGTCATTTGCCAAGCCCAAATAATCATTACTTGAGAAATTGATGTAACGTCTGCCTTCGTGCTCCAAAATTGATTGGTTACCAGCAAACACCACATTCATGGAACGACTCAGCCCTCGCGTTTTACGCTCAGCAAGAGCGGATTCGATACGAGATTTAAACGCTGGCATCGTAGAAAAGATCGTCTTTTGTCGGGCGAGCAGCAACGCGCTCTACGACGCGATCGAGTAGCTCGTTTTCTTCGATTTCATCAGGTTTTTGAGACACCTCTTGGCTGTTAATGCCAAGCTTCTTAAACAACATCATGTCTTTGTCTTCAGAAGGGTTTGGTGTAGTTAGAAGCTTGCAGCCATAAAAAACAGAGTTAGCGCCGGCCATAAAGCAAAGCGTTTGCATTTGTTCGTTCATGTTTTCACGACCAGCCGATAAACGGACTGCGGATTGAGGCATCATGATTCTGGCAATGGCGATCAAACGAATAAAATCGAACGGTTCAACGTCATCAACTTCTTCGAGTGGTGTGCCCTTCACCTTTACTAGCATGTTGATTGGTACACTTTCAGGATGCACTGGCAAGTTAGCCAATTCAACCAACAAACCTGCTCGGTCATGTGCACTTTCACCCATACCAATGATACCGCCAGAACAAATTTTCATACCTGCATCACGAACGTGAGAAAGCGTGTCTAAGCGGTCTTGGTAAGTACGTGTGGTAATGATGTTGCCATAGAACTCAGGTGAGGTATCGAGGTTATGGTTGTAGTAATCCAGACCTGCAGTAGCCAATTGCTTAGCTTGATCTGGCGTTAACATACCTAACGTCATACAGGTTTCTAACCCCATGTCTTTCACACCTTTGATCATATCGGTCAAATGTGGCATGTCGCGCTCTTTCGGGTTTTTCCACGCAGCCCCCATACAGAAGCGGGTCGAACCAGCGTTTTTCGCTTTTTGTGCAGCGTCGAGCACACGCTCAACTTCCATCAAACGTTCTTTTTCAATGTCTGTGGTGTAGCGAGCACTCTGAGGACAGTACTTACAATCTTCTGGACAAGCACCTGTCTTAATCGACAAAAGCGTGCTTACTTGAACATGGTTGGTTTGTTGATATTGACGATGAACAAGCTGCGCTTCGAATAGGAGATCCATGAATGGTTTTTCCATGAGATCGCGCACTTCAGCATGCGTCCAGTTATGACGAACTTCCACGTGTATTCCTTTAATCACTTTTTTTGTTGTGTTGACAGTCTACTGAGTCTCGATAAACTGTCAACACAACATAAAACAACAAAGTTTACATTTGGTTATTTTTTAAACTTAATTATTATTGGAATAGCACATGGATCTCGCCTTCGACCGCCAGCATATCTGGCATCCTTATACTTCGACGTTGACACCTCTGACCTGCTACCCAGTTGCATCAGCAAATGGCGTGCGTATTAAATTGGAAGATGGCACTGAGCTTATAGACGGGATGTCTTCTTGGTGGTCGACAATCCACGGTTATAATCATCCGCACTTAAATCAAGCAGCTCACCAGCAAATCGAGCAGGTCTCTCATGTGATGTTTGGCGGGATTACCCATCAACCAGCAATCAATTTGTGTAAGAAACTGCTGTCCCTCGCACCAAGTAACCTTGAACATGTCTTTCTTGCTGATTCTGGCTCCGTTGCCGTAGAAGTGAGCTTGAAGATGGCATTGCAATATTGGCATGCCAGGGGCGAACGCCGACCAAAGTTTCTCACTTTACGACACGGTTATCACGGCGATACTTTTGCGGCAATGTCGGTTACCGATCCTGACAACTCAATGCATTCTCTCTACAAAGGCTTTTTGCCTGAACATATCTTTGCGGAGTCACCAACTTGTGGTTATTGGGATGAATGGAAATCAGAAGACCTTACTGACTTCGAGCAAAAGATAGAGACGCACCATCAAGAACTTGCTGCGGTGATCCTAGAACCTATTGTTCAAGGCGCAGGTGGAATGCGCATCTACCATCCAGAATTTCTCAGAGGTGTGCGTAAGCTTTGCGACAAATACGGCTTGTTATTGATTGCAGATGAGATCGCAACCGGGTTTGGACGCACTGGCAAATTGTTTGCCTGCGAACATGCAGATATTCAACCAGACATTCTGTGTGTCGGTAAAGCACTCACTGGAGGCTACATGACCCTCTCAGCAACCCTAGCTAGCAAACACGTCGCAGATACCGTTTGTGGCGGTGATGCTGGGTGTTTTATGCACGGTCCAACCTTTATGGGTAACCCGCTCGCCTGTGCTGTTGCCACCGCAAGTTTGGAATTGATTGAGCAAGGTAATTGGCAGCAACAAACCCAACAAATTGAAACGCTGTTTTCCGAGTTGCTGCCAAAACTTGAAACATACGACTTGGTGAAAAGCACCCGTTGGCTAGGTGCTATTGGCGTTGTGGAAACGTATAGCCCAGTAAATATGGAAACCATCCAAGCTCTCTTTGTTGAGCACGGTGTTTGGATTCGTCCATTTGGCAAACTGATTTATATGATGCCACCGTTTATCAGCAAACCAGACGAAATTGAAAAGTTGGTTAATGCGATTGATGCTGCTTTGCAACGCGAAGATTGCTTCGCTTAATTCGTTCTCGGTTAACGCAGGACACTGTGACAAAGAGACAAATAAGAACGGTTTGAATTGCTACTCAAACCGTTTTCTTGTCATTGACTCAAGGAAAGCTATCGAAGTTGACTGTCTTTACTCGCTCGTCGATTGAACAGTGCTTGGCGTTGTGACACCAATTCGATCGTTGACTGGCATTCGATACAAAGACGAACGCCTTTCATTGCAAGACGACGCGCTTCTGGGATCTCATCACCACACTCATCGCAGTAATGGGCGCTCTCACCCTTTGTGATACTGCCACGAACACGGGAAATCTCGTCGTCTATTGTGTTTTGAATTTGTTGGCTGACGCTATCGTCGTTTGCCCACCCTACGGCCATAAGCCCTCCTCGTTACTTGAATGAGAAAATCTACTTACCGTGGTAAGGTGGATGATTATATCGATTACAAATAACAAGATAATTAGGGTAAATTCGAAAACACTATTACGTTTTAGTAATAATTACTCTGTAATCGATTATTCGGCGCTCTCATGGAAAAGCAATGCAAGGTTACTCATACTCCCTTCCTCGCATTCAAAATACTGAGTTTGACCTGACTGCCGTAAAGTAATACTGAGTACTTTCTCCACCTCATTAAACTCCTCGCTAAAGTACTCACTGATTAATATGTCACGTTCACCAATACTAAATTCTAATGACTTCTCATCTACTAACGCTCGATGATAATGTTCGACGCGATAATCTCGATGTTTTATCTGCTGTAAAACTGGGCTTTTATTTGCAATGGACTTATTAAAGATAAGCTCGCCTTTGCCTTGCTCTATAAAAATACTAAAGTTCATAGTTTGGTTTACTGAACATTCAAAGACCTTTCTAGGCAAGATGTCAGCGATAGCAAATGTGCTCATCATAGCAACACCGCCCCCCCAAAGGACCACCAATCGTTTCATTACCATTCAGCCAACACAGTAAATAGCGCTTGCTCAGACATGCGGGTTAATACATATCCATGTGAAGATGAATAAGAGCCACTGAGTACACTATTCTCTTTTTTAACAACCATATCTTCGATGCCGTCAGCGTTGTAATCCCCTTTTGCCACAACAGTAATGACTTGAAAACCATCGGTCGCGTCGAAGTACTCTGCTTTTACTTCACTGATGACCTGAGTTCTTTGGATATGGTCTGCCTCATCCCACGTTGATAGTGTCTTTGCTTTCTCTGCACTTTCGTCAGAAATAACAAAAGCAAGTACACTTGGCGCAAATTTAGGAAAGCTATCATCTAGCTTAAAGTCCGATATAAACGAACGTTCAGAGGCAATGAGCTTTGCTATCTCGCTCCAAGTTTGGCACTGCGTTAAATACGCTTTAAACGCGCCGTATTCATAAGCTTTTGCCGCAGTAAAACCCATAACATATGCAGTTGCTAAGTCATGGCAATTAGATACCAATTTTTCTTCATCAGACGCACGTCTCAATTCAAGTTCATAGCCCCAATCGAGCGAGTTACGAAGTTGCATATTTTCTTTGGAAGGTTGCGCTATTTCTCGCGCGAAAAAGAGATTGGCTCGCTTACTGTCTAGGTATTGAGGCTGTATCCGTTCACTTGCGATAACACCATTGTTAACAGTCAAGGTAAGAGCAAAAGTAACGAGCAATGAAAGGTGAGGGTTTGGCATAACATTTAATATCAATGGGTGAAAACTCGTTAGCTTGTCACGTTGGAAATCGCTTAGAAAAATATCATTTATCTCGCAATGCTAGATTCTGGGCGGACCCTACATTCTTAATGGTATGAGTTACAAAGCCGAGTATTTTCACTCGGCGCAGATAACAAAAAACCCAGCACTAAGGCTGGGTTTTGATGTTCTAGTGGTTAATGAATTAACCGATGTGCGTTGCGCCTGCCATGTACTTCTGAAGTACTGTTGGAATTGCAATGCGACCGTCTGCTTCTTGGTTGTTTTCTAGGATAGCAACCATGGTACGACCAACCGCTAGACCAGAACCATTTAGCGTGTGTACAAGCTCAGGTTTCTTCTCGCCTTTACGACGGAAACGCGCTTGCATACGACGAGCTTGGAAGTCCCACATGTTAGAACATGAAGAGATTTCACGGTAAGTTTCTTGAGCAGGAACCCACACTTCTAGGTCGTAAGTTTTACGAGCGCCGAAGCCCATGTCACCTGTACACAGAACCACTTTACGGTAAGGAAGTTCAAGAAGCTGTAGAACTTTCTCAGCATGACCTGTTAGCTCTTCTAGCGCGTTCATTGAATCTTCTGGTTTAGTGATTTGTACTAGCTCAACTTTGTCGAACTGGTGCATACGAATCAGACCACGAGTATCACGACCGTAAGAACCAGCTTCAGAACGGAAACATGGTGTGTGAGCCGTCATCTTAAGTGGTAGATCCGCTTCGTCAGAAATCGTGTCACGAACTAGGTTCGTTACTGGCACTTCTGCAGTAGGGATTAGAGACAGTTTACGTGGCTCTTCGTCGTTTACTTTTTCTACTAGCGGCTCAGTGTGGAAAAGATCTTTACCAAACTTAGGAAGCTGACCGGTACCGAATAGGCTGTCAGAGTTTACTAGGTAAGGTACGTACATTTCAGTGTAGCCGTGTTCTTCTGTGTGAAGATCCAGCATGAACTGAGCGATTGCACGGTGTAGACGAGCAAATTGACCTTTCATCACGATGAAACGTGCGCCAGTGATCTTAACTGCACTTGCGAAGTCTAGACCGTCACCCATTTCGCCTAGGTCAACGTGATCTTTCAGTTCGAAGTCGTAAGATTTTGGCTCACCCCAACGAGAGATTTCTACGTTATCGTTCTCATCTTTGCCATCTGGCACTTCATCTGCTGGGATATTTGGCACAGAAAGCGTGAATTCGTCTAGTTGAGCCATTACTTGCTCAAGTTCAACTTTCTTGGCATCAAGATCGCTACCTAGAGTACCGATTTGTTTCTTGATCTCTTCTGCGCCTTCTTTGTCACCAGCCGCCATTTTTTGGCCGATTTGTTTGGAGATGGAGTTACGCGTGGATTGTAAATTTTCAACTTCTACTTGAATGGACTTACGTTGTTCTTCAAGTTTACGAATAGTCTCTACGTCTAGCTTAAAGCCACGACGCGCCAGTTTAGCAGCTGTTTCATCCAGCTCTGTACGAAGTAATTTAGAATCCAGCATTGTTAATCCTATGCTTTTTGTTGTGAAATCACGCGCACTTTCCAAGGCGTACGCGTTAAAAAAATTTACGCAATAAATGTATCCAAAAACGCCTACTTTTCATAGCGCTTTTGTGGGCTATTTGCGTCTAAAGTAGCCAAGTAATCTAACTTTTCGCCGATTTTGGTCTCTAGACCACGATTTGTCGGCTGATAGTACTTACGATCACCCATCTCAGGCGGCAAATATTGTTCACCTGCGGCATAGGCTCCTGGCTCATCGTGAGCATAACGATATTCTGCACCGTAACCCATGTCTTTCATCAAACTCGTTGGCGCATTTCGAAGGTGATGCGGCACTTCATATTCAGGCAAGTTATGAGCATCTGTGAGCGCTTGCTTCCACGCCACATAGACGGCATTACTTTTTGGTGCGCACGCTAAGTAAACGATCGCCTGTGCAATCGCACGTTCACCTTCTGCCGGACCAACACGGGTAAAACAGTCCCAAGCAGATAAGGCTACTTGCATTGCGCGAGGATCTGCGTTGCCTACGTCTTCAGAGGCAATAGCCAGCAGGCGGCGTGCGATGTACAAAGGGTCACAACCCGCAGCCATCATACGCGCAGCCCAATAGAGCGCAGCATCAGGGTTTGAGCCACGAATGGATTTGTGGACCGCAGAGATTAAGTCGTACCAAATATCGCCTTTGTTATCAAAGCGAGAGACCTTTTCTCCTGCTACTTCCGCAAGTAACTTCAGAGTGATCTCTTTTTCGCCCTGCGCATTATCCTCAGCCATATCATAGAGCAGCTCAAGGTAGTTGAGGGACATGCGAGCATCACCGTTTACCAGTTCTGCTAAGCGATCTAATACGTTATCGGCGAAATGTGCTGGTATATTCCCTAACCCACGCTCTTTATCACTAATGGCTTGGTTCAACGCTAATGAAATTTCTTCTTTATCTAAAGAAGTCAGCTTGTACACACGCGCACGTGACAGCAATGCGTTGTTTAGCTCAAACGATGGATTTTCTGTGGTCGCGCCGATAAAAGTAACGGTTCCATCTTCAATATGAGGTAAAAACGCGTCCTGTTGAGATTTATTGAAGCGGTGCACCTCATCCACAAACAAGATGGTACGGCGACCCGCCATTTTATTCTCACGCGCTTTCTCGATTGCAGCACGGATTTCTTTCACACCAGACGTCACCGCAGACACACGCTCTACTTCTGCGTTGGCATAGTTTGCAGCCACTTCCGCTAATGTCGTTTTGCCAGTGCCTGGTGGTCCCCACAAGATCATCGAGTGAATATGACCCGCCTCTAACGCGCGACGTAAAGGCTTACCAGGACCTAAAATGTGCTGCTGTCCGATGTATTGTTCGATCGTTTCCGGTCTCATACGAGCAGCAAGGGGACGAAAATCTTCGTCCCCCGAGAAATCTAATGTGTAATTGCTCACTACCAATTAATTCCTTTGATCATCCACTTCCACGCCATCTGGGATTGTGAAGGTGAATCTGTCTGCTTTTGGTTTGCCAAGCTTCACGTTGCTAAAGCTGAACAGCCCCTTCTGACCATCTTGCTCAACTACGTTAAAGCCTTTCACCACACCTTTTGCATCAATATTAATCTGGAATTGACCTTGTGTGGAGTCTACTGCGGTAGGAATGAGGGTGAACTCGTCACCTTTTTGAGAAATCTTGTAGTTATCCCAATCACTTGCGCGATTACGCGTTAGCAAAACAAATGGCGTTTGCTCTGTTGCTTGCTCTTGCCAGTAGATGCTGACTTGTTCAATGAATGGGCTGTAGTACCACAGTGTTTTACCATCAGAGACCAGCAAGTTTTCGTCAGGGAATGTCGTGCTCCAGCGGAACAGGCTTGGACGAGCAATTTCAACCGTACCTTTCCCTTCCATGACTGTTTCACCTTCTGGGCTGATTACTTGCTGTGAGAAATCCGCACTGAAGCCATCATTCATAGACAGGCGTTTGTTTAATTCATCTTTAGGAGACGCGGCATGTGCAGTAGAGAAGAGAGAAAAGCTTAAAACAAGCGCAGAGAAAAGTTTCGCTGAAAATAGTTTTTTCATTCAGATACCTATTGTTAGAACCACTCACCTCAGTTGGACTGAGGTGAGTAACACAAGTTCATTAATCTTTTGGTGGCGCAGGAGCCAGTACTTCACGGTTACCGTTATGACCCGGAGCACTTACGATGCCTTGCGCTTCAAGCTGCTCAACAATTCGAGCCGCTCGGTTGTAACCAATCTTGAATCGACGTTGTACGCCAGAAACCGACCCACGACGAGATTGAACCACATGCTCTACGACTTGATCGAACAATGGGTCCACTTCTTCATCCGATTCCATCTGTTCACCCGGAAGCAGACTTTCTGGACCTTGGTCACCACTGATGATTTCGTCGATGTAATTTGGCTTACCACGCGCTTTCCAGTTGTTCACAACAGCGTGAACATCATCATCCGACGCAAACGCACCGTGAACACGGATTGTATGGCTTGAACCCGGAGGTAGGTAAAGCATGTCACCCATACCGAGTAGTGATTCTGCGCCGCCTTGGTCAAGAATCGTGCGCGAGTCAGTCTTAGTAGATACTGTAAATGCCACACGCGTTGGAATGTTCGCTTTAATCAGACCGGTAATAACGTCAACCGATGGGCGCTGCGTCGCAAGGATCAAGTGAATACCAGCCGCACGCGCTTTCTGTGCCAAACGAGCAATCAGTTCTTCAACCTTCTTACCTACCACCATCATTAGGTCGGCAAATTCGTCGACAACCACAACGATATAAGGCAGTTTCTCTAGCAACGGTGGCTCAGTGTCCATGCTGTCGCCTTCTTGCCAGAATGGGTCATGAATTGGATGACCCGCTTCTGCTGCCATCTTCAACTTCTCGTTGAAGCCTTTGACATTACGGACGCCCAATGCCGACATCAGTTTATAACGACGTTCCATCTCGCCTACACACCAACGTAGCGCGTTAGACGCGTCTTTCATGTCCGTTACAACTTCAGAAAGAAGATGAGGGATACCTTCGTAGATTGAAAGTTCCAACATTTTCGGGTCGATCATGATGAAACGCAGATCTTCAGGCGATGCTTTATACAGCATACTCAAGATCATGACGTTCACACCCACCGACTTACCAGAACCAGTCGTACCCGCAACTAACACGTGAGGCATCTTCGCAATATCAGCAATAACCGCTTCACCAGCAATATCTTGACCAAGAACGACTGTTGTCGGCGAGGTTGCTTGTTCAAATTGAGGACTGTTGATTACATCAGACAGGAACACGGTTTGGCGGCTCATATTAGGCAACTCTAGACCCACATACGGTTTGCCAGGAATAACTTCGACAACACGTACTGCCATTGCCGACAATGCACGAGCCAAGTCCATAGACAAACCTGAAATACGGCTCACTTTTACGCCTGGAGCCAAATCAAGCTCGAATCGAGTAATAACAGGACCTGGGTAAATACCGACTACATCAGCTTTAATCTTGTAATCTGCAAGTTTGGTTTCAACCAAACGAGCCACCTCCTCCAAAGCGTCGCGGTCGATAAAGTTGTCGCGTTTCTCTGGGTGGTAAAGCAATTCTAGCGTTGGCAATGGCTCTGCTGGTACTGGCAAGTTTTGCTCTTGCTGTACCAAGAATGGGTTTTGCTGAGCAGCCACTTTCGCTTGAGCGCTCGAAACCAAGTTTTGGAACGCCGCTACGTCTTGGTCACCTTCTTGAACCTCTTCTACCTCGACATCTTGAGGCGCTGGTGCTACCGGCTGAGGCGCAGCTTGGTGCTGCATAGGTTGTTCTTGTACGGCCTGCGGTTGTACAGGCTGAGAAGCAGGTTGTTGCGGCTCAACATGTGTAGGCTGAGCTTGCTGAACAGGTTGCTGCGCTTGGTAATCATCTTCTTCATCCAAGACATCAAAGTTCGAAATCGTTGGCTCGATGTGCTGACTTGGCTCTGTTTGTTTTGCAATGTTATCCAAAGCTGCAGCGTTAATTACAGGCTCTTCATGTAGAGGTTGCTCTGTAGTTGGCTGTTCGATTGGCGCGTGAACCAATGCTTGTTCTTGAACAACTTGGGTCTGTTGAGCCTGATCTGCTTCAAACTGAGCATACTCATCATAGCTTGGCTCATTCTCGACCTGTTCAAAGACCGCTGGTTCAGGTGCCACAAACGGTTCTTGCAGCGCTTGTTGATGATCAACTTGCTGTGGAGTTGGTTCTTGAGAAACAGACTGTGGCGCTTCAGGCTGAGCCACAATAGGTGCGACCACTGGCTCTTGGGCTTGTGATACTTGAACTTGTGGCGTTTCATCAGCCCAGTCGTCAGCTTGTTGCGCTGCCGCTTCTAGCTCCTCAATGGTGACATTCAGTTGCTTAGTACGCTCAACCGTCGGGTCCACGTTGTCTGTGTTCACTGCTCGAACAGGCTCAACTGATTGAGATTGAGCTTGCTCTTGAGCCTGATGCTGAACTTGAGATTGTAGTGGCGCTGCATTCACAACCGCTGGTTGAGGCGTTGGCTGCGCTATAGGTTGTGTCGCAAACTGCTGTTTCGATTGTTCCGCTGCAGATTGAGGCATGTAGATCGGGTATTCATGTGCAGGCGCCTCTTCTTTCGGCTCTTCTACATCATAAGCCGTAAGGTGTGGCAGAGGTTCATCTTCAAGATCATCTTGACCGCGCTTACTCACGACTCGGTCCTCAGCGAACTCGTCTAATTGAGGCTCTAACGTTTCTTGCTCAGTACCACGAGCTTTATTAGTAACAACAGCAACTAAGCCAAGCGCACGGTCACCTAACCATTCGACAATCTTCAGCCAAGAAATACCGGTAAACAGAGTAAAGCCGGCTCCCCATAGGAAAAGAAGCACAAGCGTTGTACCCAACACATTCAGTGTAGGTAAAGATAGACTGGTTAGTACGTCACCAACGACACCACCAGATGAGAAATACCAAATGTCGTCAAAGTTAATATCAGCAAGACCACAACTGGTAAGAATGAGGATAACTAACCCAAGTAGACGAGTCCCCCACAACATAAGGTCGATAGGGTCGTCTTCAGAACGCTTGCGGCAAATCACCCATGCTCCTGCTGTCAACAGGAATGGCAGTGGGTACGCAAGGGAACCAAAGGTAAAGAATAGCGTGTCGGCTAACCAAGCGCCGAACAAGCCACCAGCGTTATTGATCTCTCCCCCCCAAGCAGTTTGGGACCAAGACGGATCAGCCGGGCTAAAGGTAAATAGTGCAACGGCCAACAATACCGAGCTAAGAACGCCAACGATAAAGCAGCACTCTTTTAAGCGTTGGAAGCCATTTAGACGTGAAGACTGAGGCTCTTCACTGGTTTTGATAATGGTTTCGACTTTCTTTGCGTTCTCTTTGAACATAAATCAACTTGAATATGGAAATGAATTAGGAATAAGCAAAACATTCCGAGCGGCACAAAGCCGCTCGGTAAATTGATTTAACCATATCAAAGAGAAAAACCCAATTACTCTATGGAGAAAGCGGAAGCATTTACCGCTTTCTTTGCAAGAATTTAACGAGTTTTAATCACAAGCTGGTTAGTTTGCTTCACTTCTTCCATAACGACGTACGTACGAGTGTCATTTACGCCAGGAAGACGTAGTAACGTATCGCCTAGTAGTCGACGGTAAGCACCCATATCAGATACACGGGTCTTTAGAAGATAGTCGAAATCACCTGATACAAGATGACACTCTTGGATGTCGTCTAGTTTTTGAACAGCTGCGTTAAACTGTTCGAACACATCTGGTGCACCACGGTTCAACGTAATTTCTACGAATACCAATAGTGATGCATCGAGGAACTGCGGGTTTAATAGCGCAGTGTACCCTGTGATGTAACCTTGACGCTCTAAGCGACGCACACGCTCCAAACACGGCGTTGGAGAAAGTCCTACACGTTTTGAAAGTTCAACGTTCGAAATACGACCGTCTTTCTGCAGTTCATTAAGAATGTTGCGGTCGATACGGTCTAGTTCCTTGGACGGCTTCTTATAGTTGTCTGCCATTTTTTATTCCACCTTATTACTTCCTTGCAAAAAAATATACTACAACTTTTTAATATTTGGTGCCAAATATTACAAATCAACATCTATACTAGATATTAATTCGACAATAACACCCTACAAACAGTTAATACAACCATTTTAGAAAGAGGACACAGGATGATCATTGGCGTACCTAAGGAAATCAAGAACCACGAATACCGTGTGGGTATGATCCCAGCTAGCGTGAGAGAGCTAATCTCACATGGTCACCAAGTTTTGGTTGAGACCAATGCAGGTGCCGGCATTGGTTTTTCAGACGATGATTACATCGCTGTAGGCGCATCCATTCTTCCTACTGCTACAGACGTGTTTGCGAAAGCAGATATGATTGTAAAAGTAAAAGAACCCCAAGCTGTCGAGAGAGCAATGCTCCGCGAAGGGCAGATTTTATTTACTTATTTACACCTAGCACCAGATTTTCCACAAACTGAAGAGCTAATCAAGAGCAAAGCTGTCTGTATAGCGTATGAGACTGTAACAGATAATATGGGTCGTTTGCCACTGTTAGCACCAATGTCAGAAGTGGCAGGTCGGATGTCTATTCAAGCAGGTGCGCAAACGTTGGAAAAATCGCACGGCGGTCGCGGTCTACTACTAGGTGGCGTACCTGGTGTTGAGCCTGCGAAAGTTGTTGTCATTGGCGGCGGTGTAGTTGGCGCGAACGCAGCTCGTATGGCTGTTGGTCTTCGTGCAGACGTAACTATCCTAGACCGTAACGTAGATACTCTACGTAAACTAGATGAAGAATTCCAAGGTCGCGCTAAAGTGGTTTATTCTACTGAAGACGCTATCGAGAAGCATGTTCTAGAAGCAGACCTAGTGATCGGCGCGGTTCTAATCCCTGGTGCAGCAGCACCGAAACTGGTAACAAAAGAGCACATCGCTAAGATGAAGCCAGGTGCGGCGGTTGTTGACGTAGCCATCGACCAAGGTGGTTGTTTCGAAACTTCTCACGCAACAACACACGCAGACCCAACTTACATCGTTGACGAAGTCGTTCACTACTGTGTAGCAAACATGCCTGGTGCAGTTGCTCGTACTTCAACATTCGCGCTGAACAACGCAACGCTTCCATACATCGTGAAGCTAGCAAACAAAGGCTACCGTGAAGCGCTTCTTGAAGACAAAGGTTTCCTTGAAGGTCTAAACGTTATCCACGGTAAAGTGACTTGCAAAGAAGTTGCTGAGAGCTTTGACCTAGAATACGTTGAACCAGCGCAAGCTATCGCAATGTTCAACTAATGACAAAATAACGCACAAATTGTCACGTTTTGTTTACAAAAGCCCACATTAAAGTGGGCTTTTTTGCATAGAGCATTTAATTATAAAAAATAACTAAACCTTATAAGCGCAAATTAAAATGTTTCGAGGTGTGACTGATTTAGCGCAAAACTCTGCCAATCTAACACGATAACCACGTTCTTCAAGATAAAGTGCTTTGTCCAAAGCAAGCCAAATCTCCAACGGTCGTTGAAACATCAACTGAACCAAGCTCAAACGCTCCATTTGCCAAAAGCGCTTCTCGCCTAACTTTTCGAAATGTTCGAATTCGATTTGGTCAGAGAGATCGATACCTTTCTGGTCCGCAGCCCAGCGACACAAAGATTCAAATCCTTCACTTAATTGCGACTTACGCACACTTGGAACTGGTTGGTACTCTTCCATGCCCAACGCTTGTCGTGTGATCAAATCAAACCCAAGACGAAACACCATTTCCTGCTGACGATGACGTCGCACACGTTCTCCGCCCGTTACTGTTTGTTGTAACGGAATACGCAGTTCTTGCTTAGACAATGAGAGAGAAGAAACCCTGCCCTGCGTCGACATCGGCTGATACTGCTCAGACTGAATCAGATGGTAACAACAAGGTGAGATTGTCATCGCAGCAATCCCATTCTCGCTTCCGTACTGCATTAAGCGAACATGGAGATCACCACAGGCATGAAGTGCTACCGCGTGTTGCGTCGGTTTAAACACCGCTCTCGCTTTGCTATCGAACGCATCACCTTGAATAAACGTCATCTTCCAATGGTGTTCATTCGCTGCTTGTTGCCCCGAATCACACAGCGCTTGCTGGTATTCGAAACTAGTAACAGGTTGATCGGTTTGCGTTGTCAGGATTCGTCCCAAATACCCTTTACCTGAACACCACTCTAGCCATTCTTCACCGTGATGCTGCTGAATCGCCGCTTCGCCCATCGAGCTAATTTGCTCTAACTTACGACCGGGGATGCCGTTATCTAAACCACGGACAAGTTCCAAACCCTTTAAATCTAGTGGCTCTAAAAAAGTAAGTTCTGCGAGTTGTTCAAGTTCAGGCAAAAACGGACTGAGTGCTTTTAGCGCAAGTTCTGGTTCCGCTTTATATTCTTCGATTTGAGAGGGACTAAGAGACGCTAACCATTGGCACAACTGAGGGTGTTGCTCTTGCCAAGGTAACGATACGTGAACGCTGCTTTTAAATGGCTCGAATCGCCACAAAGATTGGTTTTCGATTAAGCAGTCGTTAATAAATTGAAATTGCGTTTTCATAGCTCCCCCTACAACGAGCGCATTGTAGAGGGAATCGAAACATCAATGAAGTGTTATCTAACCGGAAGCTCGATGTCTTTAAACATCTCTTCAATTTCCGAGTTCGATTTCAGAGAAATCGCTTGTTCAACTACCGGACGAGTCAAGTGCGGTGCAAAACGCTCCATAAAGTCGAACATGTAAGAACGTAGGAAGGTACCGCGACGGAAACCGATGCTTGTCGTACTCGCACCAAACAAGTGGCTTGCGTCAATCGCAACCAAATCGCTGTCTTGGTCTTCATCAACCGCCATACTTGCAATCACACCGACTCCAATGCCCATACGAACGTAAGTTTTAATCACGTCAGCATCTGTCGCAGTGAACACAACGCGCGGCGTCAAACCTTCGCGGTTAAATGCCGTATCCAGTTCAGAGCGACCAGTAAAGCCGAACACGTAAGTCACCAATGGGTAAGCTGCTAAATCGTGAATGGTTACCGTGTCTTTCTTCGCCAATGGATGTTCTTTTGGTACCACGATCGAACGATTCCAGTGGTAACAAGGCAGCATAATGGCATCTTGGTAAAGGTGAAGAGCTTCTGTCGCAATCGCGAAATTGGCCGTACCTTTCGCAATCGCTTCAGACATTTGCGAAGGCGTACCTTGGTGCATGTGCAACGACACTTTCGGGTAACGTGCCGTAAAGCCTTTGATCACGTCAGGAAGTGCGTAACGTGCTTGGGTGTGAGTGGTAGAAATGTTCAACGTACCCATTTCAGGGTGAGTATGTTCACCAGCAACCGCCTTAATGCTTTCAACCCGCGCCAGAATCTCTTGAGAAATTCGCACGATTTCTTCACCAGCGGGTGTCACCTGCGTTAAGTGTTTACCACTTCGTTCAAAGATCTGAATACCCAATTCATCTTCCAGCAAACGAACTTGCTTACTGATACCAGGCTGAGAGGTATATAGGCTCTCTGCCGTCGCAGAAACATTCAGATTATGGTTCACAACCTCAACAATGTACTTCAGTTGTTGCAGCTTCATCGTAATCCCTTACTCATTGATTGAGATAATAACGTCATACTTATCTTGTCTACTCGCCCGAGTAGATATAATGATTAGTTATAACGTGTTAGCAACTAAATGAACAGTAATTTCTAACTTATAGCTCAAACTCATAGCGAATCGAACTCCTTGATTAAATATGCATAGAGTTGAATTTTAAAAATTCGCTTTTTCTTACAGCTCACCGCATTCCATGCTTAATTACGTCGGAAAACGTGTTTGGGGCAAAATAATCAAACAAATAGGGTGCCGAGAAAGATAAGATTCATGTATTCTTGAACGCTAGCCATACAAAAGTAAAAAAGCAGACGCAAAGATATGAATACTGGTTTAATAATCGCTTTGGTAGTCATCCTACTGGTACTGATCCTTGGCTATAACATCATGTTGCAGTACAAGGTCAAAGTAGAGACAGCGAAAAGACAAGAGTCTGCTCGCTACGTGGCACTGATTGACGGTACAGAAGAGCTGATTGGACACGCTCATCATATTCCTTTCAGCAAGGACTTACTGTTATGTCTTAATAATCGCATTCTTGATGCGCTTGAAAGCATGCGTGACCTCGATCCGAAGAACAAACAACTTGTTCAACGCGTCGAGAACATGAAACAGCAGATTGCCCAACTGAATGAGAGCAATCAAAGCGGCGAAAGCACGACGTTTAAAATGCCAAGCAGCGACAAGCAAGCTATCTTGATGCTGAAACTGGTAAAACGCCTGCGTGACACCGTTCGTAACGAGCACAACAAAGGTCGGCTCGATACACAAACTTATGTGACTGAAAACGCGCGTCTGGAAACCATGCAGATTCGTATTAACATCGAAAACGTCATTAAGCGTGCAAACGATTCGATTGCTCGTGGTCAGCCTGGTACCGCTCTGCAATTGCTTCGTAAAGGTATTGATGCTCTGAGCACAAAAAATGATGCTTACTCAGTTCAAGCAAAACAAAAGCTTGAAGAAATGCTTGGTGATCTTGATAAGAAACGCCAGGACAAGAACGACGCAGAAATGCAGCAAATTGCCGATAAAGAGCGTGACAGCGATATGGATGCGCTCTTCGGTGAAAAGAAAAAGTGGTAAACTCTCCACAAGCTTTCCGCCCTATCCGATTAAAGGCTGCGTTTGCAGCCTTTTTTGTGTCTCATTACTCTGAAAATGACACAGGCTGGATAACCCAAATTTGAATGTAAAATACTAAAAATTAAAATGATGAATCTCGACGCCTATCAGGATCTTCTTGCTCCAATTAACCAATTCTTGCAGTGCAGCACCCCAGATGAGTGGGTTGAGGAAGCAAAGAAGCCAGAAAACCTTCAAACCATTTTATTAGACCATCTACTGTGTGAGCTGAAAGCGGGTCAGTCTGCGATGTTCTTGATCCGTAAATACGCCGTAGACAAAGCAAGTTCACACGCCCTGCTCGACTGGTTTAAACCCTACGAAGATTTCGCTTACCGTAAAACGGGGTCATTAGAGACACTAAAAGGTAAGAGCAATATTTCTAAAGCCATCATCGCTAAGTCTGATTCACCATACAGTCAGGATCTGATCGATAAGATGGTTCTACTGATCAAAGAAGAGTTGCACCACTTCTACCAAGTGCTCGAAATCATGGAAAGCCGTGGCATTGAGTACCAGAACATTCCAGCAAGCCGCTACGCAAAAACCTTAATTTCGCACATGAAAACGCATGAACCAGAAACCTTGATTGATAAGCTCATCATCGGTGCTTACATCGAAGCGCGTTCGTGTGAGCGTTTCGCTAAACTGGCTCCGCATATGGATGAAGATATTGCCAAGTTTTATGTTTCTCTGCTGCGTTCAGAGGCGCGTCATTATCAGGATTATTTGATTCTGGCAGAGCAAATCGCGGGTAAAGATATTAGCGAGCGCGTGGCAGAGTTTGGTCGTATCGAAGCCGAGCTGATTTCAACTCCAGACGACGATTTTAAGTTTCACAGTGGTGTGCCTGTACTAGCAGCTTAAGTTGCGAACCTGAAGTAAATAGCAAAAAGCCGGACATCACATCCGGCTTTTCTGTATCTGGTTCGGCACTTGCTGTAACTCAGTGTTCCATAGACATTCCCGACTGCGCCCTTTCGTCGCTTTTGGAAATGACATTATGTTGCGTTAGCAATTCTAACGTCGTCATCCTCACAGTGAGGGACGAGCGAGTTGGGGAGCTCTTTTACTCGCCAACTAAGAACGTGCGTTCAGCTCCATACGTTGTAAATTCGCATCAATGGTTTGATCGCCTTTCAGCCTTTCCCACAGCTGCCCTAACAGATCTAAGCTTCGCTCACTTGGGTAACGTTGTGTCGATTCCAACAACTGCCATTCCCCGCTTTGGCTCTTCTCGGCGAAAACAAACTCAAAGGAAAGATTGTTAGACATACCTAATCGTAAATCAGTCACAATCAATGCATCATTCTCTACACGGTAGTTAAGGTAGTTGTGTGAAAACGCCTGAAGCCCTTTTAACGTATCCGGTTTGTCCTCTAGTGGCCAACTGCCTAGAGGATGTGAGACAAAATCAATGCGTTCGCTATTGTCGAAAACTGATGCCAAACCTTCCCAATATTTACCATCATCCATCACGACCACACGCCAAAGCAGAGTATTAAATGGTGTCGGTGTAATCAGCACCTGTTGATTTGGTAGACTCTGCGTCATTAAGTTTTGCTCCACTCGGGAGGCAATGATCTGCTGTGAAGCGTAACCCCACCCCAGATAAAGTGTCGAGATCAGCACAACCGCTTGGCACCACTGTCCACCACGCGATTTAGAAAACAGAGCGACACCAATTGCGACCAGTAGAGGTAAGGTGTAAAGCGGATCAATGATGAAGACGTTCCGTAGCTCAAAATAGCCCTCAAAAGGCCATATTAACTGGGTGCCGTAGGTTGTCATCGCATCCAATAAAGTGTGCGTAACCAAAACACTCACAGTCAGAAAAAATACTCGAGACAACGTCCAGAATGTGTCTGGTTTCCATCGACAGTACAGCCAAGAAATCAGCAACGCGAAAGGAGGTAAAACAAGTAAAGAGTGAGAGAATCCACGGTGCTTAATCGTATTTTGGACTGCATCACCATAATCAAGGATCACATCTAGGTCAGGCAAGGTTCCGAGCGCTGCGCCCGTTAATAACACTTTCGCATTGCAGCGTTTGCCGGCTATTGCACCTGCAACCGTTGCCCCTAATGCTGCTTGAGTAATTGAGTCCATACTGGCTATCTAAACCTATTCATGACAAAGATTGATTAAGCCGCAAACTAAAACGCATTCCGATAGGAGTCAAACAACTCGCCTTATTTCACTCTCTTATTTACTTACTTTTACACAATATACCCAAGTGACTTCAAGATGCAGGATTCAGAGCGTTGTCATTGATTCGAGTTCAAGGAAAACAACGTAGCGTAATAGCCCGCTCTTTCCAAGTTGTTTGACGCAGCAATCGGGTCAATGACACGCTCCCAAAGGGCGAGTTGACTGGGCTTGTATACTTTGTTGTCGATTCTTGATTTAGACCCGCTAGACCTTTAAATCGCCGCCGCGTCTACAAACCCAGTCATTCTCGCTGAACCGAGCATCTCGAGGTTACTTGGGTATAGAAGTCGATCAAATGTCGAGACAGGATTGAGCATCACCTTGGGCTAGTTCGGCACCTCAGTGCTGGCAATCTTCTTTAACAGCGTTTCTCTTCGAAGCTCCAAGATCTCATCAATGAGTTTTTCTTTCGCATCGATACCGAAATGCTGAGCATAGTTTTTCACTTTCTCAATTTCGTCTGGCTGGAGACGGTAGACCTCTTTCTTTAAAAGAACTTCTGCTTCGCTTTTGATACAGCCTTGGTGTTGAAGCAACTTAATGATGATTTCATCCGTTGGGTTTACAGCTTTTACCATGATTCTCTAATCTTCAGGTTGAGTGTTGAGCCATTTAGCTCGCTCAT
Source organism: Vibrio sp. Y29_XK_CS5 (assembly GCF_024181835.1). Taxonomy (NCBI): domain Bacteria; kingdom Pseudomonadati; phylum Pseudomonadota; class Gammaproteobacteria; order Vibrionales; family Vibrionaceae; genus Vibrio; species Vibrio sp. Y29_XK_CS5. Next base: position 491,980 of record NZ_JAMZAM010000002.1, on the reverse strand, counting down.
TTAAGTCGCACAACTTATAGCCCAAACATGACAACTTTATTGCAGCATCACGTCATAAAATAGCAAAACATGATTTACCGCACATTGGTTTAAATGATTGTTTTTAATCATCATAACTAGACAATCGATATAGCTAGACAAGCAATGTCAGCCGCTCGTAGAGGATATAAAGAGATATCGATAGTAAGAGAAGCAGACAAAATAAACGTACATCGCAGAACCACTTACCTACTCTGCCGAAGAAATATAGAAGCTCAGAATCTTGATACGAAAAAGCCGGACAACTACGTCCGGCTTTGGCTTAATTTAAAATGACTAGATCGCTAAATCGCCGCCGCGTCTACAAACCAAGTCATTCTCACTGAACCTAGCATCTCAAGGTTACTTGGGGATAGTTCAGTAAAAATATACCAGCATCTCGACATCATCCCCTTGCTGCTTAGCATTTAATGAGAAATGCAAGTAACCAGCTTCGGTAACTGGAATTTGCAGATATTCATTGCTGCCCCAGTAGTTTGATGCATATTCGTGCTGTTCTACTGTCGGCCAGTACGCTCGGCTAGCGTAGAGGTCAACATTGCCATTTTCGTCATTGTTGTTTTTATCACTTAACCATACGCGAGCTTCTTTTACACCTTGCGGAACATATACCGCAGCGTAACGTTGTTGATGCACGGTTAAGGTCTTTGCCTGACCAGATTCCAACACTACAGGCGCTAAATCATCTTGTTCTTGTGTTGGGGGTGTTTCTGCTTCTGTCTCTAGCGTCGCAACCAGAGTCACAGCATTAAATTCAGTACGACCAGCAATGCTGATGTAGTATCGACCAGGTTTAATGTAGCCAGAAGGTTCGGTCTCAAAGGTGACTACCTCATTACTACCATCTGCGTACTGGCTGAATTCAAAATCGTAGTAATGCGCTTCTTTCTCAAAGCTCATGTAAAGGTCTGCATCACCTTGATTCTCACCTTGCAACGCGACTTCAAAGTGTGTGCTCTTCTCTGGAACGTCAACATAGAACAATTGCTCACTGTATGCTTCCCCACTAATTACCACGCTTTGGTTGGTCGCTAGCGCCGTGACTTGATCAGAAGGGTCTGTCGGCTCGTCTGGCTTGGTATCTGGATTTGGGTCTGGCTGCTCTGGTTGGTTAGCAACAGAATCTAACCAGCGGTCAAACTCGCCGTTGTATTGCTGACCTAATACCTGCACTTGCTGCGCCCATTGCTTAAACTTACCAGCACGCGAAAGCGCCAGCAGAGTGTCCACTTCCTGAGGGTGCTCTTCCAACATAAAACGCACGGCTAGGTAACCCCAGCGATAAATACGGTTGGAATCATGAGAGTAAGTGGTTGCAAACACATCCGATAAACTCATCTTTCCATTGTCAATCAAACCAATCGCTGCGTCATAGCCTTGTTTGTAATGCATGTATTCAGCGAAACCTTCTAACCACCAAACAACATAGCCATGTGCCAAGTTATCGCTAAACGAACCGTATTGGTTGAATCTCGCATCCAGATAATGGGTGTACTCATGCTCTAGATTGAGAATAGAAAGCTCATCACCATTGGCGTAACGATAAGCGACAAAGCGCGCCACATTGCCGGCTTCTGATGGGTTACCTTCTAGGTACTGTCCACCATTATCAGTTGTGTTACCAAATAAGAAAGATGAATAATCTACGTAGCTGCCATTATTAGCAAACACCGCCACTTCTACCCGTTCGTTATGGTCATCTGCCACTGGCTGATTCCCAGTATTCGCAACTTGGTGAAAGTCCGCTTCTTTGGCAGAAAGTACGTCACATGCTTCTATCGCCTGAGCTTGGGTCAGATCTTGTGAGCGAATAATTGCAGGACCATCGCACTCATGACGATTCGGTAAGACACGCGCAGCTAAATCATGTTTTGCTTGGTCTAAATCGAGACCATTCAAACCTTCCGGCGCGTAATAGCTCATCATCTCAACTGCCGCTAACCAAAGTTTGTCGTGTTTGCTACCCAACGGGTTTTGCACCATCACTTGCTGCATTACACGTAGTGCTTTTTCTTTAGTCGCTTTATCCGGACTTGCTAGCAAACGACCAGTTTCACGTACCGCGTTGTACACGAGGAAGCTAGCATCAGTATCAAGCGCCCAAGCGTTATCACGAGCAAAGGCAGCTAAGGTATCGATGTGCTGTGTGTGACTTGCCATGTAACGATAAAAATCATCCTTCGACGCATGCCCGGCCATGGCACGGAATAGATTGTTCAGCCCAGCCACCCACTGCGTATCTTTTGCCGTCTCGCGATTAAAGTGACGAAGAGCAGTGAGCTGAGCATCCATGGTCAACGGTAATTGTCTTACGTTGTCGACCATTAAGGTCAAACTCTTCATCGCACCCACTTGTTCGCGACCTTGATCAAGCGCGTGTGGGTTAGCAAGAAACGCATTTATTGACTGCGCAAAGCGTTGGCTCAGAGCTTGAGAGAAATTCGGTTGCTGCGCGTTATAGCGCACATAGTAAGCAGCACGCACAAATTCACCCAAGTTTTCTAACTTACGCGCTTGCTCGGCGTCACCTCGGTAACGAGTAATTTCTTGATTTAATACAGTTTGAATGCGACTCAAGCTCGCTTCGGTGTAAATATCATTTAACGAGTCAGCAGGAGCAGAAAACCAAGAGCTGTAACAGTGATAGTCGGCAGCAGACACTGCGGAAGCGAGGTCAACCGTGTGCTGAAGATCAGCAACATCACATTGTTCTTGGGCAAATGAGAAACTGGAAACACTGGCAAGCATGCAAGCTAGCGCCAAGCGATGACGTGGGAATAGACGGGTATGAGACATAACAACACTCATTAATTAGTTATATGTTTGAGCGGTGATTTATATTCTCCTTGCACAATTAAGTGCAATTGATGGCATAATTTTTTATGAAGTTAGTTCAGAAATATTTAAACGAAAACGTTTTACAAAATATTGATAAACTTATGAATTCAAATAAAAAAGCTCAGCAAGAATCCTCACTGAGCTTTTTTACAGGTCGCAATCAGATTTTAAACTTTAAAATAAGCCACTTCTTGTTTGAGCTTATTAGAAAGTGCGTTCAGATTCTGGCTTGCGACGTCATTGTTTTTCATCGAGTCAATCGATTCTTTCGACATGCTGGAAATCTGATCCATCGCCACGACAAGCTCACTCACAACTTGAACTTGCTCTTCTGTGGCAGTCACAATATCACGCACTCGATCAAGGGAGTCCTGCGCTTGTTTCTCAATGCTAACCAATAAATGCGTCGCCTCTTCTGTGTTCCTTTGACAACTTTCCACTTGTGGTTGCGTGCTTTCCATCGCGTTCACACTTGCGACCGTCTGGGCTTGAACCTCTTTCAGCATCTTCTCAATCTGAGTAGTGGCTTCCCCCGTACGCTTAGCGAGGTTTCTTACCTCATCAGCAACGACTGCAAAACCGCGTCCAGATTCACCCGCTCGCGCAGCTTCAATTGCAGCATTAAGTGCCAACAAGTTAGTTTGCTCAGAGATGTCACTGATCATATTCACGATGCCACCAATTTCACGCGTTTTTGTCTCAAGAGCCTTCACCTGCCCTACTGTGCCATTTACGGCTGCAGTAACGGATAACATCTGTTCTGCCACAGCAGCAATGCGTTCGCGACCATCACGAGCATTCTCTGATGTGTTAACTGAGTTTTGCTCCGATAAATTTACGATCTTGGCTATCTCATCGATACTCGCATGCATGGTTTCTAATCTGATCGCCATTTGATCCGTAAGAGACGCTTGCTGTTGAGCGGTATCAAATACCGAGCGAGAACCACGAGAGACTTCTTCGACTTGCTCTGCTAATTGCTCAGAAGCGCCACGAATATTGCTGACAATCGAGCTGAGCTTTTCTGACATCAAAGACAGAGAATGCAAAATGCTGCCTTGTGCGCTGTCACTATGATCTTGGGTTAACTCACCTTCTGCCATTGTTTGAATCGCGCGTTGTGCCTCAAATGGCTCGCCACCTAGAGAGCGTCGGAAGCTACGCTCAATAACAAAACCAACTAAGATTGAAATCAGCAAAGCAATTCCACTTAGAGCAAGCATTAAGCTTTGGAAGCCACTTGCTTGCTCTCGCGCTACTGGCGTCAATTTCTGGTTCAACGTTTCTTGGTAATCAATAAACTCGTTGATCACCTTTAGCCACATCGCAAAGTTAGGGCGGACTTGCTCCAAAAGTAAATCCGTGACCGGTTTGCCGTTTTCTTTTTTAGCGATAACTTCTTGAACGAGAGGAAGTGTTTTCGCTTGGATGTCATCGATACGTTGCAATATCTCGCGTTCTTTAGCGGTAAAAGGAACATCACTTGCCATCATGCTTTGCATCTGTTGTTCAGACTCGCGATAAAACGCTTCCAGACGTTTGATTTCCTCTTCAAAGGCGCGCATTTCTTCCACATTTCGCGCCATTGCAACATCTCTAATTGCAATCGCACGGTCATGAACACTACCTCGATAGTTAATGGCATAGCGCTGCTTCACAGAGTTGACATCCGTAACCTCAGATAAGGTCATATCAATAAAGTTAACTTTCTGAATTCCGACAACCGTAAGTATCGCCATAAGCGCCACTAATGTACCGAAGCCAAGCGCCAAACGGGTTCTCACTTTTAACTGAGCAAGGGACTGCATTTCGTTCTCCTGATAGCAAACGAGATAAGTGAGGCAACTTCGCTGGTTACCTCTCATTTTAATTTTGTGCGAAAGAGAACAGACCTTGTTGTTCTGACAAAAATTCCAAACTAAATGAGAATTCATCACAGGCATGTTCTATACGCTATCCCGATCACATATTTGAGTTTGAATAAGCAGTGGAATCAGAAGGTTAAGTTCAATACTTTATTATGCGAAACAGAATGGTTTGCGGGATTATTACAACCTAACCTGTCAACGTCTAATCGGTTGCATCAATAAAAGCGATAGGTACCATCAAACAATAAAGATAAGAAATAATTGTTGTTTAACAAGTGCTTAATAAATGTCTGACTCGGTCTCCTCATATTTTCCAATTTCCACTTGGAATCTGGATCACAACTCATCAACAAATTCGGTCAAAAGATAATCTGTCATCCATATTTAACGTGCTAGTCATATTTATAAATAAGAATTATTGCTCTAACACAACTTATGGATAAACAAGATGAAATTTACGCAGTGGAGTCTTTTACTAAGCGGTTTAGTGGCATTACCAAGCTTGGCAGATACGGACGTATACCTCACTAATAACTCGGACCAACCGTTAACCATTCAAGTGAAGCACGAAGGCAGCGATTTACTGAAATACGGAGAGGAATGGCAGCAACATGTTCAAGTGCTTGGTCCTTGGGAAACCAAATCCGTACTCAGCTTTAACCGCTGGGAAGGTGTTAAGTCTGGTCAGAATTATCGCTTCGAGACTGTGGTGTCTAACCCACAAGGTGAAAGCGTTACGCTTAACCAAGTCATGGAAGGTCATTGGTACAACTCGACCATTGAGTACGGTTTATCTGCAGCAGATGTGGATTTAACGCTGAAAGATGATCGTACTATTCACCGTTCTAGCACTAGTGCCTTTGGGTCTCGCCCTTCTGAATTGGCTTTTAAATCCGCAAGCACTGCGCGCTATGACGATTTGTACTACACCATTACTCCAAACAAAATCGATGAAGTCGTCGATACTGATGAACAAAATCTCAAGTTGATGACTTATAACATTTGGGCGCTGCCTGCAATTGCTTCACATATTGGTGACCGTTTTGAACTCATTCCCGATTATGTCAAAGGTTATGACGTGTTAGCACTGCAAGAAGTGTTTGCTAGTGGTCGCGATGCTTTCTTACGCGAACTCGCCAAAGAATATCCTTACCAAACTAAGATGCTGGATAAAGATGGCTTCAACATTTACGACGGTGGCGTGATCATTGTGAGCCGTTACCCTATCGTTAATCAGGCTCAATACGTCTTCCCAGATTGCTCCGGAACAGATTGCTTCGCAGACAAAGGAGTGAATTACGCAGAGATCATTAAAGGTGGTCAGGCATATCACGTATTCGCTACGCATACAGCCTCTTTCGATACTGATACTGCACGCGAATACCGACAGCGTCAGTTCAAGCAAATGCGCACAATGGCGCAATCTCTCAATATTCCGAGTAATGAAACGGTGGTTTACAGCGGCGATTTCAATGTGAACAAATTGAAGTTCCCTGGCGATTACCAGCAAATGATCGCCAACCTAAGCGCGATAGAACCGCAATACTCTGGTTATACCGCTTCGACGTTTGATCCTCGCATCAACAACTTTGCCGGAGAAGCCCTATCCGGGGGTGAAAATGTGGAATATCTAGATTATGTAATGGTGAGTAATGAATATGGCGTGAAGTCGTTTAACGATAACCGTGTCGACATTCCACGCTCAACAGCGGAGAGTTTGTGGAAGCATTACAATCTGTCGGATCACTTCCCTGTTAGCGCTGTGATCAAACCATGAAGCGTATTGCGTTAGTTACTGTGTCCGCCGTTGTGGCGGGCACGATTTGGTTCTCAAGCAAAGGCGAAAAGAGCGAGAGCTTTCTGCCGTTTTCTTCCGTATTGGAGAGAGCGACGAATCCCCAAGTCGCTGCATCTACGTCTTCCACAACCAATCAAACTGCAAACAAAACAATCGTACCAAAAGCGAAGGATACCCCCTCTCCACTCAAAGCAATTGCAGGACGGTTAAGTGATGCCAAAGGCAGAGTATTAAAGGATGAGATAGAAGCGTTTTGGCACTCATGTATGTCCGACCATAACTGTGAATCCAAGCTTGCTGAGTTAGAGAGCTACATGGCAGAAGAACGTTTTGCTCTGCTGGCGAATTACCACCAGCTCAATAGCTTATGGCAACAAAGTGTTGGTAATTTAATGTTTGATGAGCATCAGCCTCTTGCCTCTCGCATCGCACTTCTCAAGGCAGAAGCGAGGAAGATATGGGGGGAACTAGCAGACGTAATTTTTGCCGATGAGTTTGCACTCTATGACTTCAGTTTGCAGGCAGAGCAGTTGGATTCGACTTCACCTCAAGACTATGTGCAAACCTTTGAGAAGTTAGTCCAAGATTGGCAAGGCAATCAAGAAGCATTGGGATTGGTCGGCGAACAAGCGAAATATGAACGCGCTGTTGAACTGATACCGAAAGACATGGGTCATGCGGAGCGCAAGGCTTTGGTTGAGAAGCTTCAACAAACTTACCTTTCTGAGCAAGAGAGTGAGGATATACACGCTCGTGAGCAACAGGTCGCGCAGCAAAAGCGGCAAGTGCGCGATTATCAGAGCGAGTTGCAACAGCTTGAATCTAAATTAGCAACGCAAAGAGCCACCAGTCATGCGGGTTTGTCGGACTCGGATTGGCAACGTTATTATCAACAAGCGGTAGCCGATTTTCGTCGTGAGTTCTTCGCGGGTTAATCGCTCACTTGCTTATTAAGAAGTAAGGATAACCAAGAGATTCCCTACTCGCTCAAAACTTAAACTAGGTCATTCCAGCAAGCCTAGGCGCGACTAGGAATCTGGTTCCCGCGAATGCTTGATACAAGAAGGTCGCTCACTTAAAGCGACCTTTTGTTATTCATTCTGTTGGTACAACTCAAGAGTTACAGCACGCGCAAGCACTCTTCTGGTGGCAAACTTAGAAGCGTGTTCGCAAAATTAATCTTCTCATCACGCCATTTCAGTGCTGCTTCTCGGCTGTCTTGCGAGTGACGATCTGCTTCAAAATAGCTCTTCCTTGGTAAACCATTTGCTGGTGTCATCACCATAGACTGTTCATTCAAACGAATCGTAAATAAGAACTGACCTCGTTGCCCTGTCTGCGCCGCTGGGTGATGCAACGTCGTATCGCAACAATAACGCTTATCACGTAACGCACGACACGTGTACTCAAATGCATCTTGTGCACCACGCCCCGGAAAAGCGGTATACACACTGATGCCATCACGTTGCAAAGACTGATCACCCGCCGCTAATTGCACTGCATACTGGATCATTCTAAAGCCCAGTACCACACCACCAATGCTATTTAATCCACTAAATTGAATCGCCCCTTCTAAACTCAGACGAAGTTTATCTTCACCTTCATAGAGAAAGAGGTCAGGCGCCGCCCAATCACTTTTTGGAATAAGCAGTTGAGTAATATCCGTGTGTTCCATGTTGGTCTCCGCAACAATATGTGTATTTGAGACCATTAAAATAATGTAATGAGAATTATTATCAATAAAATTCAACAAAAAATGAGAGAAGAAAAAGACACAACGCCATGAAAAACGTTGTGCCTTTAACGAAATAATCTGTCACCGTAGCCCAAATTGAATTCGTTTAGCGAGGTAGGTATTCGATGGTCGTCTCAGAACAGATTCAAACCAAACACTCCTTTCACATCAAACAACACTTGCTCGGTTTTCTCACGGGAAAGCTGACTGCCTTGTTTTAGGATGTCGATAAGCTGTGCTTTATCATCAAGGAACATGGCGCGTTTTTCTCGAATAGGACGAAGCATCTCTTGCAGACACTCTTCCAATACTCTCTTGGTTGTTCCATCGCCTAATCCACCACGGCGGTAAAGCATTTTGAGTTCTTCTACATAATCTTTGTCGGTATGAAACGCATCAAGGTATGTGAATACAATATTTCCTTCAACCTGACCTGGGTCTTCAATGCGTAGGTGGTTTGGGTCGGTGTACATCGATTTCACTGCCGCAGAGATTTCTTTCTCTGTTGCTCCAAGGTTGATTGCATTGCCCATGCTTTTTGACATCTTGTTTTTACCGTCAGTGCTTGGCAAGCGTGGTGCGTCACTGAGCAATGGACGACACTCTTTCAAGATGGCTTTTCCGCCAAGGTGATTTATCTTTCTAACGATCTCATTGGTCTGTTCTAGCATCGGTAATTGGTCATCTCCGACAGGCACGAGAGTCGCGTGAAAACCTGTGATGTCCGCGGCTTGAGAAATTGGGTACGTCAGAAACCCAGCCGGAATGGAACGCTCAAACCCTTTGCTTTGAATTTCATTTTTCACCGTCGGGTTACGCTCCAAGCGTGCGATAGAAACCAAGTTACTGTAGTACATTGTCAACTCGGCAAGAGCCGGGACTTGAGACTGCAAACAAATGGTAGTTTGGGTTGGGTCAATCCCGACGGCAAGGTAATCCGCGACCACATTTAAAATGTTAGACGAGACCTTAGAGGGATTATGCGCGTTATCGGTTAAGCCCTGCATGTCAGCAACCAAAATGGTTTGCTCATGTTGAGTTTGTAGAGCAACACGTTGTTGTAGTGAACCAACGTAATGACCCAGATGCAAAGGACCTGTAGCTCGATCACCAGTTAAAATAATTTCGCGTTCTTGAGTATCGTGTGGGGTGTTCATAACTTATCTCCAAAGAAAAATAGATCGCTACTGGAGATAAAAAAGACATGACATTCTCAGCTACCGTCCAGCAGCGTAAGAATGTAAAGATTCCGCGCCGCTCTAATTAGAGCGCCACCAGAAGAAGTTTGATGAAGGAGTAAATGTCGTTTTCATGTTTTTAAAACTAACAAGGAGCAGAGCTGAAAACAACCCTACTCCTTGCACAATTTGATTTTTCAATTTTGGTGGTTTTGCCATACACGCATCAAATTTGAATATACATAGCGATAACGAGCGCCGCGCCAAATACACTCCCTGACACAAACGCGAGTAATACCGCTTTGTTCTGTTTACTTCTCATCCTTTGTTTCTCGACTCTCAATTTACGTGAGCTATCGCTCGGCTCAGTACTCGTAATCAATGGGACAGTAATCAATCCTTTTCGGTGAGCCAATACTGCGAATAACCCTCAGCTCACTCTGTTGCACACAGCGTTACGATTTTTGGCACAAACTTAAACCACTTAGCCCTAGAAATGTGATGACCTTAGAACAAGTTCAATGAAATCCGACATGGATTACAAAGGTACGTATTTTTAAAAATCACGTTTAGATACTTCTTTTAGGATGCTTTTATTTAGATGTTTAATGGATAAAAATTTGAGTTATTTAGCATCAAATACTGTTTATCAAAAGAAGAATGACACCGATCATCTTTTGACCAAAACCTTGAAAAATATAACCAAACCATGAGGGCGAAATAGCTAACCAATAACTAAACTTTCAGGACACTAACCCCAGTTAGGGAGCAAAAGATGAGCGACAACAACAATCACTCCAAATGTCCTGTCATGCATGGAGCGAATACCAACCAACAAGCCACAGAGTTCAATTGGTGGCCGAAAACCCTCAACCTCGATATCCTACATCAACACGATCACAAAACTGACCCAATGGGCGCAGACTTCAACTACGCTGATGCCTTTAACTCTCTTGACTTAGAGGAAGTCAAAAAAGACCTGAAAGATCTGATGACCGATAGCCAAGATTGGTGGCCAGCGGATTGGGGTCATTATGGTGGTTTGATGATTCGGATGGCGTGGCACTCTGCAGGGACGTATCGAATTGCCGATGGTCGTGGTGGTGCAAGTCGAGGTAATCAGCGTTTTGCTCCCCTCAACAGTTGGCCAGATAACGGTAACCTCGACAAAGCCCGTCGCCTTTTATGGCCGGTCAAAAGAAAATACGGTAACAAGCTATCCTGGGCGGATTTAATGATTCTTGCTGGCAACATGGCTTATGAGTCAATGGGCTTCAAGACGTTCGGTTTTGCCGGCGGTCGAGAAGACATTTGGCATCCAGAAAAAGACATTTATTGGGGCGCAGAAAAAGAGTGGCTGCAACCAAGTGGCGGTGAAAACAACCGATACTCTGGCGAACGTGATCTCGAGAATCCGCTTGCAGCAGTGATGATGGGCCTGATTTACGTAAACCCAGAAGGGGTCGACGGTAAACCCGATCCCATCAAAACCGCACACGACATGCGTGTAACATTTGCCCGTATGGCAATGAACGATGAAGAAACCGTTGCATTAACAGCCGGTGGTCACACTGTTGGTAAAGCACACGGCAACGGCGACGCTTCGTTACTTGGTCCTGAACCTGAAGGCGCTGAAATTGAAGACCAAGGTTTCGGTTGGCTAAATAAAACTTCTCGTGGCATAGGACGTGATACCGTCACTAGTGGCATCGAAGGCGCATGGACAACCAACCCAACCAAGTGGGATAACGGCTACTTCCATTTGTTGTTCACCTACGACTGGTGGGTAACGAAGAGCCCAGCAGGCGCAGAGCAATGGGAACCAATCAACATCAAAGAAGAAGACATGCCTGTGGATGTGGAAGACCCAAGCATCCGCCGCAATCCGATGATGACCGATGCGGATATGGCACTGAAGTTTGACCCAGAGTACCGCAAAATCGCCGAGCGTTTCCGCGACGACCCTAAGTACTTTGAGGATTGCTTCGCTCGAGCTTGGTTTAAACTGACTCACCGCGATTTAGGACCTAAATCTCGTTATCTCGGCCCTGATGTGCCAGCCGAGGATTTGATTTGGCAAGATCCGGTACCACCGGTGTCTTATCACTTATCTGAAGACAATATCGATGCACTCAAGATGGCGATTCTTAACAGCGAGCTAAGTATCGCAGAATTAGTCTCAACCGCATGGGACAGCGCGCGAACATTCCGTGGTTCAGACCGCCGAGGCGGAGCAAACGGTGCGCGTATCCGCCTTGCACCGCAAAAAGATTGGGTAGGTAACGAACCGGAAAGATTGCAGAAAGTGCTCAGCACGCTCGATTCAATTCGCACCACCCACAACTCCCCTATCAGCATGGCGGATTTGATTGTGCTTGCTGGCGGAGTGGGTATTGAGAAAGCAGCATCGAATGCGGGCATGAATATTTCTGTGCCATTTAGCCAAGGTCGTGGTGACTCAACCGATGCAATGACTGACGCCGAATCCTTCGATGTACTCGAGCCGATCCATGATGGATTCCGTAACTGGCTAAAATCAGATTACGTTGTGACGGCAGAAGAACTATTGCTTGAAAGAAGCCAATTGATGCAACTAACCGCAGTCGAAATGACCGTATTAGTTGGTGGCATGCGCGTGCTTGGTACCAACTACGGCGGCGCTGCGCATGGTGTGTTCACTGATAATGTCGGCGCATTAACGAATGACTTCTTCGTAAACCTCACTGATATGAGCTACACCTGGCATCCAACCAGTGATAACGAATACGAAATCCGCGAGCGAGCTTCTGGTCAAACAAGATGGACAGCATCACGTGTTGACTTGGTGTTCGGTTCAAACTCCGTGCTCCGCTCTTATGCCGAGGTTTACGCACAAGACGACAACAAAGAGAAGTTTGTGCACGATTTTGTTGCTGCGTGGGTAAAAGTAATGAACAACGACCGCTTTGACCTTTAATCGCCTAACTTAATCAAGCTTTAACCATTGAGAGAAGAGCCAAACATTATGGTTCTTCTCTTTCTTACCTTTCTTTTATTTCTGGTTTCTCTATCCATACTTCCTCGTTCTCTCCTCTCTTTGGCTTAGATTCTTTTACTGAAGATTAACCACTCAGTATTGTCATACAATTAACCATATTCAGAAGGCAAACGTATCTCAATCAAATACCTATTTTTTGCTTATACCTTCTCGTTTTCGTGACCTCATTCCGAAGACATAAAAATCACTCAAAGCCAATAAAAATCGTATCAATAGGCTAACCAACCTCTCATTTTTATCAAAAACCAGTGGCAAATCGCCTTTCGTCTCATTTTCCGATTGCAAATTCAAAATGAGGAATTAAGATAAAAGCATATAATCATACAATACGATATTTGGAGTTTGATATGACAAAACCTGTCATTGGTTTCATCGGCCTTGGTCTGATGGGTGGAAACATGGTTGAGAACCTTCAAAACCGTGGTTACGAACTAAACGTAATGGATCTGAATAAAGACGCAGTAGCAGCATGTGTTGCTCGCGGCGCAAAAGAAGCAAGCTCACCTAAAGCACTGGCTGAAGCAAGTGACATCGTGATGCTATGTCTAACAACATCTGAAGTTGTTGAGAAAATCGTTTATGGTGAAGAAGGTATCCTAGCGGGTATTCAAGAAGGCGCGACACTGATTGACTTCGGTACGTCTATCCCTGCTTCTACTCGTAAGATCGGTGCAGACCTTGCAGCTAAAGGCGCAGGTATGATCGATGCGCCTCTAGGTCGTACGCCTGCTCACGCAAAAGATGGTCTTTTGAACATCATGGCTGCAGGTGACATCGAAACATTCAACAAGGTGAAGCCTGTACTGGACGATCAAGGTGAAAACGTATTCCACCTTGGTGCGCTAGGTTCTGGTCATGTGACTAAGCTAGTAAACAACTTCATGGGTATGACAACAGTAGCGACCATGTCTCAGGCATTTGCGGTTGCTAAACGTGCTGGCGTTGATGGTCAACAACTATTCGACATCATGTCTGCTGGTCCATCAAACTCACCATTCATGCAGTTCTGTAAGTTCTACGCTGTAGATGGCGAAGAAAAGCTTGGTTTCTCTATTGCAAACGCAAACAAAGACCTTGGTTACTTCTTAGAGATGGTAAAAGACCTAGGCACTGAGTCTCTTATCGCAGAAGGGACTTCTAAGAGCCTACAAGCTGCAGTGGACCAAGGTCTTGGTCAAAACGACGTACCAGTGATCTTTGATTACTTCGCAGAGCTAGAAGGTTAATACCTTACTCAACTGCGCTTCCAAAGCCTTGCTAACCCCGTAGCAAGGCTTTTTTTGTGCTTTCTTTTCTCCTCTTAAATTCACTCCTTCTCCCTCTTTGAGATCCACACCCTACGTTCAAACTGTATATGTACTCAAGCAGCTTCAAGATGTAGGATTCAGAATGTTGCCATCGATTCCCTTTTTACCAAAAGTAAGCAAGGAGAATAACGCCGTGCGATAGCAAGGTTTGTCCAAATGGTTTGACACCGCCATTGGTTTAATAAAAAACCGAGTTCATGACACGCCCCCAACGGATATTCTTGGTAAATGTTAATGGGGTTGGCTTGTATACTTTGTTGGCGATTATTGATTGAACTCTACGAAACCTTTAAATCACCGCCACGTCTACAAACCAAGTCATTCTCGCTGAACCCAGTCATTCTCACTAAATCAAGCATCACGAGGTTACTTGGGTATAGACATGACATTATGTTTGTACATTATTCCGCGGATATTTTCTTTTTACAGTTAAAGAGTGACCGATTCTCTTGAGACTGGCTTCTGAGTACTAGTTGAAGAATTCCAATTTAATGGGAAGCTTTGCCCTTCGTTACAAACCATCGGTGAACTATCCAGAACAACCATTATCACCGCAGAACATGACCCACGGCGTGATGATTATCGATGACTACAGCTCAAGGCGTGGGAGCATACTGCAAGCGTTATCTGGGTGTTATTCATGGCTTTTTGTCATTCTCTGGACTGAATGGTTTAGCAACGCGCTCTACTGCAGCGTTTTCAAAGCAGCGCAAACATCCGTCATGGCACACTTTCAGAATCGTTCACTGCAAGTTACTTGGAATGATAAAGATCGTTTGTGGCTCGATTAATGACACCATAAACAAAAAATCCCACGGTATTGACCGTGGGATTTTTCATAGAGAGTTTGTTAATTGCGGTTAGCTTTTCGCGTTAGCTAACTTTGGGCTTTTAGGTCCTCGCGCCGCGTTCACCAACAGAACACCAACAGAGAGAACAATCGCACCACACAAGATGAACAGCAGTCGACCTGTTGGCTCGTTTGGAATCAGAGCCATCGCTAGGATACCGAAGCCTGCTACGCTAATAAGCTTACCAAGCATGCCACGCTGTTTTGTATCTAGGTTTTGTTGCTCTTCACTATCAGCGACAAGCGGTGTGTTCCAGTTCTCGAACAATTGGTCCACTTCTTTTTCACGCTCAGGCGTCAAGCCTTTGTAGAAGCGTGTTGTTAGTAAGAAGAAACCACCAGTGAAGACAACGTGCGCCGCTAAGCTCAAGCCAACTTTAAGGTCAGCCCACTCACGTGCTGTTAGAGCTTGTTCTAGTCCGAATAGGTGCTCAACATCTTGTGCTTGTAGAGAGATACCGAAGATGTAAGAAACAAAGCCACCTACAACGAGTGTTGCCCAACCAGCCCAGTCTGGCGTCTTACGAATCCACATACCAAGCAACACAGGAATCAACATTGGGAAACCAATCAACGCACCTACGTTTAGTACGATATCAAACAAGCTCAGGTGACGTAGTGAGTTAATAAACAAACCAATACCGATGATGATGAAGCCCATCATAATGGTCGTCACTTTACTCACGATAACCAGCTCTTTCTGTGACGCTTGCGGGCGTAAAATAGGGCTGTAGAAGTTCATCACAAAGATACCTGCGTTACGGTTTAGACCAGAGTCCATTGAAGACATGGTCGCCGCAAACATTGCTGACATCAGAAGACCCACCATACCCGCCGGCATTACGTTTTGTACGAACGCTAGGTAAGCTGCATCACCACCTACTGAGCCGTACTGCTCTGCAAAGTCAGGCATAAATGCCGCTACGTACCAAGGAGGTAGGAACCAAATGATAGGACCAACAATCATCAACACACATGCAAGACCTGCAGCTTTACGCGCATTCTCACTGTCTTTTGCACATAGGTAGCGGTAAGCGTTGATGCTGTTGTTCATTACACCGAACTGCTTAACAAAGATGAACACCACCCAAAGGACAAAGATACTGATGTAGTTCAGGTTATTACCCAGCATGAAGTCGCCGTGGAAGTTCGACACGATGTTACCAATACCGCCGCCGTGGAAGTAAGCCGCCACCGCACAAGTAATGGTTACCGCCATGATAACCAGCATCTGCATGAAGTCAGAAGCAACAACCGCCCAAGAGCCGCCCGTTACCGCCATCAACATCAGAACCAAACCAGTTACGATAATGGTCGCTTCCATCGGAATATTGAATACCGCAGCCACGAAGATTGCGAGACCATTCAACCAGATACCAGCTGAGATCAAGCTGTCTGGCATGCCAGCCCAAGTGAAGAACTGCTCTGACGTTTTACCAAAACGCTGACGAATTGCTTCGATTGCCGTTACTACACGTAGCTGGCGGAACTTTGGAGCAAAGTAGAGGTAGTTCAAGAAGTAGCCAAATGCGTTGGCTAAGAATAGGATTACAACAACGAAACCGTCGTTGAACGCGCGTCCTGCGGCACCTGTAAACGTCCATGCTGAAAATTGCGTCATGAAGGCGGTAGCACCGACCATCCACCATAACATCTTACCGCCCCCTCGGAAGTAGTCACTGGTCGACGTCGTGAACTTACGGAACATCCAACCAATGGCAACTAGGAAGAAGAAGTAGGCAAGAACAACAAAAGTATCAATAGTCATTTTTTCAGCCTTTCGAGTTTGATCATTTTCTACTGCCTAGATTACTCCGTTCATATTTTTATTTGTACTACAATAAGCTTTAATTGTGATCTAAAGCATAAGTTATCCGACGAAGAAAACGCACTAAAATCCTTTATTTTCTTGGCTCTTTGGGATTTAAAGGAATAATCACCACGTAAGCCATTGCATTATATTGTAATACAAATAATATATTAGAAATCCATTAAAGTATGGAATATTTTTCTTTCTTGTGCTTTGTCTGAAGATCAAAAATGCGTGGCATTTATTTGTAGGAAACGTAATGAGATGTTTCAGATGAACTGGATCGCAAGCGCGATTATAGATGAATACAAAAATTGAGATTCCCGACTCGCTCCTTCGTCGCTCTCGAGAATGACGCTGAGGAGGTTCTACGCATTACCACTCCCAGATCTCAAACCTCATGCTTCTCCTCTCGGCTTTACCCCTACTCCTTACCGTCATTTCCTAGAAGGAGGACGACTGAGTAGGAAATCTCTTTTCTGGTTCCTTTATCTCGCCTTTTTCAAACACAAAAAAGCGAGCACTAAGGCTCGCTTTACATTCTTTTCGCTAATTTTATCGGGGCGCTACTGCACTTATGCTACGTGAGCGACGGCGTCACGAACCAATGTACCTAGTTCATCCCACTTGCCTTCATCGATAAGTTTTGTTGGAACCATCCAAGTACCGCCACATGCCAGCACTGAAGGAATAGACAAGTACTCATCTACGTTACCTAGGCTCACACCACCTGTTGGCATGAATTTTACTGGGTAAACTGCCGTTAGTGCTTTAAGCATACCAACACCGCCAGATGGCTCAGCAGGGAAGAACTTAAGTGTACGCAGCCCCATTTCCATCGCTTGCTCAACAAGGCTTGGATTGTTTACGCCAGGTACAATAGCTACGCCCTTGTCTAGGCAGTATTGAACCGTACGAGGGTTAAAGCCTGGGCTAACAATAAAGTCCACACCGGCTTCAATCGCTTGGTCAACTTGTTCATTAGTTAAGATTGTACCCGCACCAATCAACATTTCTGGGAACTCAGCGCGCATAGCACGAATCGCTTCTGCAGCACACTCTGTGCGGAACGTGATTTCAGCGCAAGGCATACCGTTTTCAACCAAAGTGCGACCTAGAGGAATCGCATCTTCTGCTTTGTTGATGGCAATAACAGGAATTACTTTTAGGTTTGCTAATTGTTCGTTTAATGTCGTCATAAGAGTGTACTCATCGTCGTTAACTTGAGTTCAATAAATCACTGCGGAGCGCCGATTATTCAACACTCCGCAAAAGAATTACAAAGGAAGATCGGGCATCACTTCACGTGGAATGATGGCACCTTTGTGCTGAATAACCTCACCAGCCATACAATGACCAGAGTAAGCCGATTCAGCCGCATTACCACCAGTCAAACGCTTCGCCAAAAAGCCTGCACTGAAAGAGTCACCTGCTGCCGTCGTATCAATCACGCTATCGACTTTGTTTGGCGCCACGTATTGCGCTTCGCCATTCGCCACAACCAAGCAATCTTTGCTACCACGTTTGATGATGATTTCATCCACGCCCAGTGCAGAGGTTCTCTCAATGCACTGTTCTAGATGCTCGTCACCATACAGCATTTGCTCATCTTCAAATGTGAGTAGAGCAATATCGGTAAACTTAAGAATCTTAAGGTACCAAGACATGGCACTCTCTCGGCTTTCCCATAATTTAGGACGGTAGTTATTATCGAAAATAACCTGGCCGCCTTGCGCTTTAAAGCGTTCGAGGAATGCAAACAACTGCGTCTTACCTTCTTCAGTAAGAATCGCTAATGTAATGCCACTCAGGTAAACCGCATCATAAGAATAAAGCGTGTCGACTAGTGCCGAAGATTCGTTCTGTTCAAACAAAAACTTTGCTGCTGCTTCATTACGCCAATAGTGGAAGTAACGCTCGCCTGTCTCATCCGTTTCGATGTAGTAAATACCCGGCTGTTTACCATTAACAGTCAACACTAAGCTGGTATCAATGCCCTCTTCTTGCCATGCTGAAAGCATTTCTTGGCTAAAAGGATCATTACCCAGGGCAGTTACATAGCTAGTTTTGATATCGTGAGCTTTCGTCAAACGGGATAAGTAAAGAGCGGTATTCAACGTGTCACCACCGAATGACTGACGCAACTGACCTTCCTTTTTCTGTAGCTCAACCATACATTCGCCAATGATCGCGATATTTAATGATTTCATACTGTCACCTTAGCAACTGAGGTTGCGCTATACGTTACTTTAAGAAGTCTTCACGAGCTGGGTTGAAGATATCCAGAAGAATGCTGTCTTGCTCTAGTGCAACCGCACCATGCATCATGTGCTTACGAGCAAAGTACGCGTCACCCTCTTTCAGTACTTTCTTTTCGCCTTCGATTTCTGCTTCAAAGCTGCCACGTACTACGTAACCGATTTGATCGTGAATCTCATGCGTATGTGGGGCACCAATCGCACCTTTGTCAAAACATAGGTGAACAGCCATCAGATCATCTGTGTAAGCAACAATTTTACGCTTGATACCGCCGCCTAACTCTTCCCACGGGTTCTCATCTAATACAAAGAAAGAATTCATCGTCATACTCCTAAAAAGTCTCTATTAAAGCGAACCCTACTGCACTTCATTCTTAGCCATGCTTTTACAAGAAGGTTCTCTTAAAAAACCGTCATGTTGATAAAAGTGAAACACGAAACGAAAGGGTCTGCTGTCGAATTGGTAAAGAGCATATCCGATTCACTTTAATTGTCATACAATATATCTAAAAATATGTGATATCCATCAAATGGAGAGACCTAAAGCATTCCACTTAACGATTGATAACGTAGAAACATCAGCCACAACAGGGATTACCACAACAATACAAATCAATGAGTTAGCTAAATTCGCGTGATTTCACTCTCCCTTTTTGCCACAAAAACTACACTCAAACCTAATATTGTATTACTTTATAGAAAGTTTAAGAAAACAACACACTTCATCTGAGGGTGGTAAAGAAATGACTACACAACCGATTTTGTTGACTGAAGCAGAAGTCGAACTACTAAGAAAGGAAGTCGGAAAGCCGAGCTTGATGGGCAAATCCATTGAAGCGAATCGCAAGGAACTTGAAGCCTTCATGCGTCTGCCTCTAGACGTCCCAGGTCACGGCGAAGCGGGTGGCTACGAGCACAACCGCCACAAACAAAACTATACCTACATGAACTTAGCGGGTCGTTTGTTCTTGATCACTCAAGAAGAAAAGTACGCGCAGTTCGTTAAAGATCTTCTCGCTATTTACGCAGAGAAGTACCTCACCTTTGATTTCCACGTACAGAAAAACACTAACCCTACAGGTCGTCTTTTCCACCAGATCCTTAATGAACACTGTTGGTTAATGTTTACTAGTCTTGCCTACTCTTGCGTGGCATCAGTGATGACAGAAGAAGAGCGCACTGCGGTTGTTGAGCGCATTTTCGAACCAATGCTAGACATGTTCACCGTGAAATACGCGCACGATTTCGACCGTATTCACAACCACGGTATCTGGGCAGTGGCGGCTGTTGGTATTTGTGGTCTAGCTATTGGCAAACCTGAATATCTAGAGATGTCTGTGTATGGTCAAGACCGTGATGATACTGGCGGTTTCTTAGCGCAAATCTCACAACTGTTCGCACCTTCTGGTTACTACATGGAAGGTCCGTACTACCATCGTTATGCGATTCGTCCAACTTGTGTATTTGCAGAAGTGGTACACCGTCACATGCCTGAAGTAGACATCTACAACTACAAAGACAAAGTGATTGGCAACACAGTACAGGCGATGCTGGCAACAGCTTACCCGAATGGTGAGTTCCCAGCCCTAAACGACGCATCTCGTACCATGAGCATTACCGATATGGGTGTTCAAGTTGCAGTGAGCGTTTACAGCAAGCACTACGGCTTGGATGACAACATTCTAGGCATGGCGAAGATTCAAAACGCCGTTTGGATGCACCCATGCGGTCTAGAGCTTTCTCAAGCTTACGATAAAGCAATCGCAGACCGTGAAATCGGCATGCCTTTCTGGCCAAGTGTGGAACTTAACGAAGGTCCAACTGGCAACAACGGTGCACAAGGCTTTATCCGTATGCAGGATAAAACCGGTGATGTGTCACAGCTTGTGATGAACTACGGTCAACACGGCATGGGACATGGTAACTTCGATACGCTTGGCATTACCTTCTTCAACCGTGGTCAAGAAGTGCTGCGTGAATACGGCTTCTGTCGCTGGGTAAACGTTGAGCCTAAATTCGGCGGTCGTTACCTAGACGAAAACAAATCGTACGCACGTCAAACTATCGCGCATAACGCGGTAACGATTGATGAGCAATGTCAGAATGGTTTCGATGTAGACCGCGCTGATTCAGTGCACGGTTTGCCTCACTTCTTCAAAGTGGAAGGCACTGAAATCAACGGTATGAGCGCGTTTGCGAACGACCACTACCCGAACACAGACATGCAGCGCAGTGTGTTCATGCTTAACCTAGATGAGCTTGAAGCACCGCTATTGCTAGACCTTTACCGCATCGAAGGTGAAGGCGAGCATCAGTACGACTACTCTCATCAATACGATGGTCAAATCGTACGTACTAACTTCGATTACCAAAGCTTTGGTGAACTGAACACGCTTGGCGATGACTTCGGTTACCAACACCTTTGGAAAGTAGCAAGTGGCAAAGTGCAAGATATGGCGCTAGTTAGCTGGCTACAAAACAACACCTACTACACTTGGTTAGGCACAAGCAGCAGCGCGAAACAGAACGGCGATAATGAAGTGATCTTCACTCGCACTGGCGCCAATGACCCAAGCTTTAACCTACGTAGCGAACCGGCATTCATTCTGCGCAGCAAGGGCGAATCGACGCTATTTGCTTCTGTGCTAGAAACACACGGCTACTTCAATGAAGAGTTTGAGCAATCGGTGAATGCACGTGGTCAGGTGAAAGATATCCGCGTCGTGGGTTACAACGCCGTTGGCAGCATCGTAGAAATCACGACTGAAAAATCACTGGTTACTGTGATGATCAGCAATGTTCTAGGCGCTGACGACCAAACCCCACACCAAGTAGAAATGAACGGTAAAACCTACAGCTGGAATGGCTTCTACTCTCTAGAAGTGAACGCATTCGGGCAGGAGAAATAATAATGAGCTACCAAACCCAGTCTTACCAACCGCTATTAATGAACTTTGAAGAAGCGGCAGAACTAAGCAAAGCACTTGGCACGGATAGCCTATTAGGAAATGCACTAGCACGTGACATCAAACAAACTGACGCTTACATGGCAGAGGTAGGTATTGAAGTTCCAGGTCACGGCGAAGGCGGCGGTTACGAGCATAACCGCCACAAGCAAAACTACATCCACATTGATCTAGCGGGTCGCCTATTCCTTATCACTGGCGAACAGAAATACCGCGATTACATCGTGGACATGCTAACGGCTTACGCGAAGGTATACCCGACGCTAGAGAGCAACACCAGCCGTGACTCTAACCCTCCGGGTAAGATCTTCCACCAAACTCTGAACGAGAACATGTGGATGCTATACACCTCTTGTGCGTACAGCTGCATTTACCACACATTGGAAGAAGAGCAAAAAACACTGATTGAAAACGATCTGTTCAAACAAATGATTGAGCTGTTCGTAGTCACTTACGGTCACGACTTCGACATCGTACACAACCACGGTCTATGGGCAGTAGCCGCTGTGGGTATCTGTGGTTACGCAATTAACGATCAAGATGCAGTAGACAAAGCGCTTTACGGCTTGAAACTGGATAAAGTGAGCGGCGGCTTCCTAGCTCAGTTAGACCAACTGTTCTCGCCAGACGGCTACTACATGGAAGGTCCTTACTACCACCGTTTCTCGCTGCGTCCAATCTACCTATTTGCAGAAGCGATTGAACGTCGTCAGCCTGAGCTTGGTATTTACGAGTTCAACGACTCGGTAATCAAGACCACGTCTTACGCAGTATTTAAGACGGCATTCCCAGATGGTACTTTGCCAGCACTGAACGACTCATCGAAGACGATTTCGATTAACGATGAAGGCGTAATCATGGCTACGTCAGTGTGCTTCCACCGTTACGAGCAGTCTGAAACGCTACTTGGCATGGCAGACCACCAGCAAGACGTTTGGGTTCATATCTCAGGTAAAACATTGTCTGACGCGGTTGCAGCAACAGACAACATCAAACCATTCAACTGGGGTAGCCTATTCGTAACAGACGGTCCAGAAGGCGAAAAAGGCGGCGTAAGCATTCTTCGCCACCGTGACGAGCAAGACGACGACACAATGGCGCTTATCTGGTTTGGTCAGCACGGCAGCGATCACCAATACCACTCAGCGCTAGACCACGGTCACTACGATGGTCTGCACCTGAGCGTGTTTAACCGTGGTCATGAAGTGCTGCACGATTACGGCTTTGGTCGCTGGGTAAACGTTGAGCCTAAATTTGGCGGTCGTTACATCCCAGAGAACAAGTCTTACTGTAAGCAGACGATCGCGCACAACACAGTAACGGTTGATCAAAAGACACAAAACAACTTCGACACAGCGCTAGCAGAAACCAAGTTCGGTTCTAAGCACTTCTTCAAAGCTGATGACGAAAAACTGCAAGGCATGAGCGGTCGTATTTCTGGTTACTACAACGGTGTAGACATGCAGCGCAGCATCATTCTTGCTGAATTGCCAGAATTCGAAAAACCACTTGTGATTGATGTTTACCGCATCGAAGCAGATCAAGAGCACCAATACGACCTGCCAGTGCACTACTCTGGTCAAATCATCCGTACGGATTTTGAATACGATGTAGAAAGCACGCTGCGTCCAATGGGCGAAGACAACGGCTACCAGCACCTATGGAACATCGGTTCTGGTCAAGTCGAAGGCAGTTCACTGGTAAGCTGGTTGCACGACAACAGCTACTACTCGCTAATCACAAGCGCAACTAACGGCAGCAAAGTGTTCTTCACCCGCACAGGCGCAAATGATCCAGACTTCAACTTGAAGAGCGAACCAGCACTTATCCTACGTCAATCAGGTCAGAACCACGTGTTTGCCTCAGTGCTAGAAACACACGGTTACTTCAACGAGTCTATCGAAGCATCGGTTGGCGCTCGTGGCCTAGTTGAGTCAGTAACCGTCGTTGGCAACAACGAAGTGGGTACTGTGATTCGTCTGCAAACCACAACAGGCAACGCTTATCTGTTCGCTATTTGCAACTTAGATGAAGACAAGCAAAACGCTGCACATCGCGTTGAATTCGACGGTGTGGCTTACACTTGGGAAGGCGCATTCGCACAAATTTAATCTTTACATAGCCACTAAAAATTAATGTAAAAAATCGGGAACTAATTCAAAGCCGGACGCTATGTTCGGCTTTTTTTCTTTCAATTCAAATCACTAAGTCTCTCTCAGTTTTATCAAAACAAATCGTTTGTACGTGTTTTATTGAAGGCACAACAAACACCTAACCACAGGACTCTGCTGATTAGGGGGGGTAGAAATTAATCATTAGCTATCAGGTTACTTACCGTTTAGCTTTAACTTAGAGAACAAAACTCCACCAACTTGACCAATGTTTCGGGCTTTTCAAAGCGAGGGCTTCTTGTTCTTTCTTGAATCTGACCTATCACTTAAAACGCCCCTTTCACTGAGAGTACCTTATCCGCAGAAATCGGTACTAAAAGCCCCTCTCATCGGTTGTCTCCCTTCCATAGTGAGCAAGCAACTGGCATAAAAAAGCCCTCGTCGTTGAGGGCTTTTAATCGGATGACAACTTACTTATTAATCATACATAAGCTTCTCTGCTTTCTTTAAATCAAACTCATTAAGGGATTTACGCGCCAAATGCCTAAACGGTAGCGCTTTTACTATCTCCTCAAATGGCATAACGGCGAACGCCCAGAAAAAAGAAAGGTCCCAATGCAGAATGATCAACGCACATAACGGGATAGACACGATCCACTGACCAGTGAAGTTAATCTTGAATACTTCCGTTGTCTTACCTAATGCACGTAAAACATGCCCATGCACCGTGTTATAGCCACGCACAATTGGCAACAAAATGTACAGCGGGGCAATGGAAGCAAGTGCAACGTATGTAGTCGGGTCCAAATCTGGATACAAATCTGGAAGAACGAAACTCAACGCAAGGAAAAAGGCAGCGGATACAAACGAGATCATCACTGCCATGTCGATGCTGATATCAACGTTCTTACGTAACTCATCCATTTGTCGTGACCCGATAGCTTGACTGATCGTAATCGCCGACGAGTGTGCCCAAGCGGTGATGAACTGTGTACCTGCTTTAATCCAAGGCATCACAATGGTCATAGCTACGTAGGCGTTCAAGGTAAGCTGCGAGTACAGCAACATGTAAATGGTCGCACCGGTTTGCAGCATGGTCACGTTTGCTGCAACAGGGAAAATCTCTTTAAAGTGATTGAGTGTGTTTCTCTTCAGTGAAGCATCCAGATTTTTAGTCGACAAGACAATGGAGTCATCTAACTTGATACAGAGAGTCAAATACGACAGTCGAATGGTGATCGCGATTAAGCTGCCTGCCGCTGCACCTTGCACACCAATCCCCTCAAAGCCTGCTAATCCGTGAATCAGCACATAAGACATTGCCATGTTCACTGGCAACTCAATCAAGTAACCTTTAAACGGCACTTTGGTTCGACCAAGTGCATTAAACAAAGCGATCATCACTTGAGTAATGGCGTTGAAAATAATGATGAACTTAGCAACAGCGAGGTAGCGTTCGGTCTCTGCATAAAGGGCGACATTATCGGTTAACTTACTGATCAGCGCTTTGTCGAAGGCGGTAATTAATGTCCAAAACAAAACCGCGACCAAAACGTTGATAATTAAGCCCGCCCAGAAGCCTTTGTTGAGCGACAAATGTTGCCCAGATCCGACCGCACGGCTAAGTACCAACTGTGAACCGTTCGCCAACGCCATTTGTATACCTAAAACAAAGGAGACGATAGTGGTAGCAATACCCATGGCAGCAAGAGAAACTTCACCGAGCGGTGATACTAGGAAGGTGTCGATCATTAACATCGACTGCATTAACAGTGCGTTCAAGGCCAGAGGCCAAGCGAGGGACAGATTTTTTCTTATATAGGGTTGGGAAGACATGCTAGACCTTTCAAAGTTGTCACAGAGAACCGCAAACACAACAAGCGGTTGTCATTAAAACCTTGGCTCTGCCCCCCTTTTCATATTCATGGAGCAAAGCCAAACATATGTTGATTCATCAACCGTTAACGACCTGGGACAGTTTTTGGTTTTCGTCATTCAGCAAAGTGTGCGACGCTAACCGAGCTTGATCGCCATTGCCCGCCATGATGGCGTCATAAATTTCACGATGCTCTTCAATGCAGAATCGACCACCTTCAGCTGAATGATCGATAAACAGCTTAAAGATGGTCGAGAGAATATTGCCAAACGGAATATAGAATTGGTTACCCGTGGACAAGAAAATTGTCTGGTGAAACAGGTGGTCGTTGACCGTCCAATCGTCATAGTCATAGCGACTGGCTGCCATGGTCATACACTGAAAAATGACCGACAATTCCTTTCTTTGCTCTGCCGTTGCGTTACTTGCAGCCAAGGCACATGCCTCAGGCTCAATCGCTTTACGTAGCCCCAAAAACTGAGCCAGAAACGGCTCGGTATCTTCTAAATCTTGAATCCATTCCAAGAGTTGTGGATCGAGAAAATGCCAATTATTACGCGCACGAACTGTTGTCCCTACTTTTGGCTTAGACTCGATCAACCCTTTTGCTGAAAGCAGTTTGGTTGATTCGCGCAATGCCGTACGACTCACCCCAAATGCGTCACAGAGTTCCATTTCATTCGGTAGCCTTTCATTTTGATTTAGCTCACCTGACAGTATTTTGCGGGCGATTTGCCTGGCAACTTGCACATGAATCTTGCGGTGTGAATCTTCCACAAGAGAAAATTTTGCCATTTGACGCTCCTTATAATTATGTTTCCAGTGCTTTGACACTCAATAAATGATCAAAAAAAGCCAGACGAAGCTGGCTTTTTGAGGTCAGTGTATTCGTCTGAAACGAAATGGGTCAGCGCTTATGGCGCCATTTGACCACCATTTACATCCAGAACTTGACCAGTGATGTAACCCGCACATGCATGTGAAGCGAAGAAAGCAAATGTTGGTGCAACTTCGTCGATTCGACCAAAGCGTCCCATTGGAATGCCATTTGCGATCGCCGCTTTCAACTCATCAGACTTACCATCGTGGAATGCTGTGTCGATTGTGCCCGGTGAAACGATGTTGAAACGGATATTGTCTTTAGTGAACTCTTTCACCCAGTTACGGTGAATGTCATGCAACCACGCTTTTGATGCTGCGTAGATACCTGCACCAACACCACCACCTTCGCGAGCAGCGATAGAACCAGTACTAATCACACAAGCAGTTTCACCAGATTCTGCAGCCGACGCACGTAGGTGTGGGATTGAGTATTTGGTTGTCATTAACGCTGAACGTGCGTTCAGATCCATTACACGGTTGTAAAACTCATCATCGATGTTTTCTAAGTTTTCACGACCGCCAAGACCACCAGCGTTGTTGATTAGCACGTCCATGCCACCGAAATGATCAGTGAACTCCTTAACCAGTTTTTCGCAATCAGCGGTCACCATAAGATTCGCTTGGAAAAACTTCACATCACCACCAAGTGCGGTAAGCTCGGTTACCGCAGCATCGGCATCCGGACCAGCTTGATGACTGTTGATGCCGATTTTTGCGCCGTATTTTGCAAACACGCGTGCAGCCGCTAAGCCCATACCTGCTGTAGAGCCAGTGATAAGTACGCGTTTACCTTTCAAATCGTTAAACATTACGGTTTACCTATGTTAGTTATTCGTGCTGAACGAATAAATCATACAATAAGATCTTTCTCCTGCAAGCGTATTTACTATCAATTGAGTGAGAACTGGCAAAATTCGCCATTTTTGAACCGCAATTGTGCTTCTGGTCACAGTGCGCTGGGTTTTTGAGCTCTTATTTGTATGAATAATTTAACAAGTTGATAGCGTTCAAAACGATTGAGAGAATAGGCTGAAGTCAACGCAAACATTGATTGTGCCTGCTGCAAAGAAAGGTTCTGTGACCCCTCTTATATTACGTTAACATCCGCTTGGTACAGGGGTGTAGGAGTGCTATAGTACGGCTTAAATAATACATATTTAGCAATTAAGTGAAGATTATGTCTGGCGAATTTCATTCTATCTCAGGCTCGAAGCGAAGCCTTCATGTGCAAGTTGCACGTGAAATCGCTCGTGGCATTTTGTCTGGTAAGCTCCCTCAAGGTTCTATCCTACCCGGTGAAATGGTTCTTTGTGAGCAATTTGGCATTAGCCGCACCGCATTACGTGAAGCAGTAAAATTGCTGACGTCGAAGGGTCTGTTAGAGTCTCGTCCTAAAGTTGGTACGCGTGTTATCAACCGCGCTTACTGGAACTTTTTGGATCCTCAATTAATTGAATGGATGGACGGACTTGCTGACACTGACCAATTCTGTAGTCAGTTCCTAGGTTTACGCCGAGCTATCGAACCGGAAGCCTGTGCACTCGCAGCTATCCACGCGACAGCAGAGCAACGAATTGAATTATCAGAAACTTTCCAACAAATGGTTGAAGTGGCAGAAGCCGAAGAATTTGACCAAGCACGTTGGATGGAAGTCGATACCCGTTTCCACAGCCTAATCTTCAATGCGACAGGTAACGATTTCTACCTCCCGTTTGGCAATATTCTGACGACCATGTTCGTGAACTTCATTGCCCACTCTTCGGAAGAAGGTAGCACGTGTATCAAAGAACACCGCCAAATTTACGATGCAATCATGGCAGGTAACCCGGATAAGGCTCGCCAAGCTTCGGCAAACCACCTACTCGATTCAAAGCACCGCCTGACCGCAGTCAACTAAAGCACTTTCTAGATCTGACATTAAAAAGCACGCCCTAGCGCGTGCTTTTTTGTCTACTCTTTCCTTCTTATCCTCTCAGAATCCCTTCGACCTTCACAAAAATTTTCCTAATCAATGATACTTCGCATGGTTTAGATATATAATAATACAAATTAAATCATCTAATGTGCCGTGTTATGACTGAATCTCTGCTGCCAAACATCTTGCAATTTATTGGGCAAATCGACCCATTCGACAAAATTCCAAAACCGGCTTTGCGTGAACTCGCATCGCACGTGCAGATTACTTACCTTGGCAAAGGTGAAGTCATTGACCAATGCGTGACTGGGCAAGAGAAATCACTCTATATCATCCGCACAGGCTCCATGGAACAAAGAAAGTCTGATGGTGTGCTGCGCGCGAAACTGGGTCCTGAAGACATTTTCGGTTTTACTTTTCTTGGTAGCCAAATAGACAGCAATAAGGGCTATCGAGCCATCGCTATCGAGAACTCGCTGGTGTACGTAATTCCTAATTCTGCTCTCAAAAAATTGTTTGAAGCGCACCCTGAATGTGCGGAGCATTTTGCTTCACAGGCACAGGTTCGTTTGAAATCAGCACTGGATGTCGTTTGGTCCAACAAAGAGAAAGGTTTGTTCATTCGCCGAGTTGGTGAAGTCGCCAGTGGTCGCGTTGCTGTAGTGACAGCCGACCAGTCGATTCAAGCCGTTGCCAACGAAATGCTAACTAAGTGCTCGCCTTGTGCCGTGGTTTATGAGAATGACAAAATCGTCGGTTTAATTACCGACCGCGATATGACCAAGCGTGTTATCGCGCAAGGGGTAAGTACCGACAGCCCTATTTCAGAGGTCATGACGCACGATCCACAGACCATCAAACCGGATGACCTAGTTTTACACGCTGCATCTATGATGATGCAACACAATATCCGCAATCTACCGCTGGTCGAGAGCAATAAGGTCGTAGGTGTTCTTACTACGACGCACCTTGTACAAAATCACCGCGTACAAGCGATCTTCTTAATCGAAAAAATCAAATATGCGGGCAGCGTAAAATCACTGTCGAGCTTCACACCAGAGCGCCAAGCTATCTTTGAAGCTCTGGTTGATGGGCACGTTTCACCGGAAGTCATCGGTAAAGTGATGACGATGATCATGGACGCTTACACGCGCCGCTTGATTCAAATCGCGATTGATAAACTTGGACCTCCACCATGTAAGTTCTCATGGATTGTGGCAGGTTCGCACGCTCGTAACGAAGTCCACATGCTGTCGGATCAAGACAGTGCGATTGTCCTTGCTGACCACGCGACGGAGAATGACCGAATTTACTTCAAGCATCTTGCTATGATCGTCAGTAACGGCCTTGCGAGTTGTGATTATCCTTTGTGTCCTGGCAAATTTATGGCCGCAACGCCAAAGTGGTGCCAACCTTTGAGTGTCTGGAAGAAGTACTACAAGAAATGGGTTGCCAACCCAGAGTACGAACGTTTACTGAATATCAGTGTGTTCTTGGAAATTCGTACCCTTTATGGCAATAAAGATTACGAAAGTATCTTGCGAGATGAACTGCACACCAACATTCGCAGTAACCGTGAATTCCTTTCCATGCTGGTGAATGATGCGGTAAACACGAACCCTCCGCTTGGCATCTTCAACAGTTTAGTCTTGGAGAAATCCGGCGAGAATAAGAAGACGCTAGACGTGAAAAAGTACGCCATCAACCTAATCATTGATTTGGCGCGCATTTACGGTTTAGCAGTTGAGTGTGATTTAACCGCGACCGACGAGCGTTTCAAAGCCGCCAATGAAGCGGGTGTACTGAGTGAAGATGCGTACAAGAACATCCTGAACGCGTACCAGTTCATCTTGTCGTTCCGTTTTGGTCATCAGTTAGAGGCGCTTAAACGCGGTGAAGAGCCAAATAACCACATCGACCCAAACACGTTCGGTAGCTTTGAACGCCAACACCTGAAAGACGCCTTCCGTATTATTGCAGATTTGCAAGAAGCCGCGAAAGTGCGCTTTGGGAGCCGTTAATGAAGCGTATCTTAGACTACTTTCATCCTTGCTCACGCCTGAATCGAAAGCGTGAGCAATACGCGAAGCAAACAACAATGCCAGAGCACATCAAAGCGTTGGTTCAAACGCCATATTTGGACGCAACGCAATTCGCTCAGGATGCCAGCTATATTGTATTGGATTTGGAAACGACAGGATTAGACAGCGAAGAAGATTTGATTTTATCAATCGGCTGGGTCGACATTGTTCATGGCAAAGTAGATCTTGCCACCAGTCAGCACATGTACATTAATAGCGATTCACAAATCAAGCCAGAAACAGCCGTGATCAACCATATTACGCCGCAAATGTTGTCTGAAGGTGTTTCTATCCATGATGCAATGCGTGCATTCTTCTGCGCAGCCAAAGGCAAGATTTTAGTCGCTCACGCTTGTGTCGTCGAAACTCAGTTCATCAATCAGTATCTTCAGCGCGTGTTTAAACTCAGCGAGCCGCCCTTGGTTTGGCTCGACACTATGTGCATTGAAAAACACTTACAGAAAGCAATCAATCCTCGTGACGAAATTGATGTCACCCTATCAGGCACTCGCGCTCGTTATGGCTTGCCTGAGTACAACGGACATAATGCGTTAGCGGATGCGGTCGCGACAGCAGAGTTGTTGTTGGCACAAAAAACTCGAATTACACCTCAAGGGAAAACTACCATCGGTACCCTTTATCGATTGAGTCTCTAGCTCACTATACATTCGAATATGAAAAAATCTGACGTATCTAGCGCCAGCTTCCTTTTGGTGACGGCGAACTTGGTTGCGTCTCTTTCGAACGTGTCACTCAAAATGCTCAATGGCGAAGTCCCCACTTTTTAATATGTCTTTATTCGCCAGTAAATCCGACAAGTTACCAATCAAAGTGGATTAAACATCGATCATGCGGACGTTTTTAGGTTCATGTTGATATGCTCTTGTACTGTAATCATGCGAAAGCCATACAAAAATAGCCCGCTTCGGGGCGGGCTATTGGAAAGACTCTAAATTTGTATTCGCTTGGATTAGAAGCTGTACGTGACACCAACACGGCTACGTAGCTGGCGCGATGAGCTGTCATCACAAGAGCTGTTACACTGAACGTTACCGAACTCAACGTATGGACGCCAATCCCAACCTTTCTCTTTGTAACCCACTTTTAGGTTGTAATCCCACTCGTATTTACCGTCACGGTTGCCAAGCTTCCACTCATTACTGAAGAAATCTTCTTTGTAGTTCGCTTCAAAGCCAAATTGCCATGCGTTCCAGTTGTAATCGATATTACCTGTGATCTTGCCTGCGTTTAGTGAGTCATGTTGCTGACCATCTAAGCCCGTTGAAGTTTTACCCGATGCGTAGTTGCGGAATTCGTGACGGTAGCGAAGCTTCGTTGTGATACCAGAATCGAATTTGTATTGAACGCGAACCTGAGGTTTGTATGTTACGGCTTCATCACCAAACGTAATTGGCATCGAAGTAGTAATACGCCAGTGGTCATCCAATTTGAAGTGGTAACCATATTCAAACTCACTGTCACCGCGCTGAAGTTCACTTAGGTTGCCTGTATGCTTCATTTCAACGCCGTAGTAATGATTGCCAGTGCTACCACTGATCTTAATACGACCTGCCCATTGTTCTGAATCGTGTTTGTATTCTTCACGGAAGTCTAGTGATGCGGCTGAAATACTGCCTGCAAAAAGGGTGGTCGCGATCGCTAAAGCAATTTGTTTTTTAGATGTCATAGTAGTGTTCCACTGTAGATAAATAGTTTTTCAAAGTGGCGACGCATTACACGCCGCCCTTCTAGGGTTTTATTGTTTTGGGTAAAGCAATTCGATATCGCGCTGAGCCCAAACTTCTGCCAAATTCTTCTTCACTGTGAATTGGCTAAAGTCGGTTTCTGTTGCCAGTTTCACCCATTCAGGTTTCTCCATCGCCACACCTGCTTTTAGGTAAATTGGTGTCATGCGTTCTACTCGGCGTGGATTGTCTTTTGCGGTGTATGGCCAGTCAGACGCTGGATCTTGATAAGTCGCCATTAGCTGAATACCTTGTGCTAACGAGCCACCTTTCTTGTTTTGGTAGTGCCAGAGGTCGATGCCCACTTTGTCACCGATTTGAGCGATGCGGACCAATGGATCTAAGCTGAAGTAGTGGTAGTGGTAAGCACGAGTGCGTTCAATTTCATGAGGTTGAGAACCGTCTTTTTCAAACTGAGTGTCTACACGCATCTTGCCCTTTTGAACCATCTGTTTTGCTAGAGGCTCATTACCTAAGAAGTAAGCAATACTCGCGACTTGGAAGTCATACCAAGTGCCGTGGTTGTTCGCCGCTGCCGCTTCGCCTTTCGGACCACCTGATAAGTCATCAACAATCAACCAATCTAAGTACTCGCCGTACCATTGTGTGATTTGCTGTTCGTCTTTATCCGTCCAAGCTGGAGAAAGCGATAGGATGGCAATGGAATCCAGCATGCGATCTGCCAGCGTACGTGTATCAATGATGCCGCCACGACGCCCTTCTGCTCGTCCAGGAACACCCTGCCCATAATTCACGTTCGGGTTCATCTTGGTTTCGTCATTCATAAACCAAGTGCGAACATACTCAATACCTTGGTTTGCGTATTTCTCGTCTTGACTGAAGTAATAAGCCAACGCAAGTGCACGGACAGAGCGCGTGAAATGACCTATGCGTTTAGAATCTGTTTCCGCCGTTTTCGAAGCAGGGTTAGTTTTGCCATCATGGCGGACCCAAGGAAGACCATCTTCTTTGGATTCATCTGGCCACCAGTAAGGGCTGATACTCATGTAATCGTTTTTGCTACCGCTTGGTGGAGTCATGCCTTTCGCGGTAACCGTGAACGGGCCATCTTTCATTGCCAGTTCTGCTTCTTCAATCAGACGATCGTACGCGTCTTTCATTGAATCGCTCGCTTTATCTGACTGTAAAACAGCGCGGTTTTTTTCAAGCGTTGCTTCATCAAGAAACACAAAGTCTGCAGCAAGAGTGTTAGCACTGAAAAGAATGGTGCTGAGGCAGGTTGCTAGATGTAGAGGTCGTAGGGATTTCATTATTATCGGCCTTTATCTTGAGTTAAAATACTACAAATATAGTACCTAGCCGATGTTGAGCGATCTGTGAATTAGATCTAATTGTATGATTTATCCACCTTATAAAGTTTTATTACAAATTCCACTTAATTAAATAACCTATTGATATTAAATATATTAAGTCTATTTAACAGTTTTTAATTGTCTTAATATTTAGGGTAAAAGTGTGTTCTACCGCATATTTTTACACCAACTTAGTTTACCTTTATTTGTAATACAATATAATCATTTGGAGATTTTGAGACACAGAACATAAAGTTACTGTTGACGTGTGCTTTTCGCCATGTTCTTTCCTACATAGAGTCAAATTACAGGTTAAGCATCCTTGGTTTTTAGAGATGAAATGAAGAGGGCTCGACGCAACAGAAGCGAAGATCACTTATGTAAGACTGAGACATAAGTAGATAGAAAGGTGAGCAAGCAGCAGAAATAGCCAATAGAGGCAAAGCAAAGCGAGCAGGATGGATTCACCCGGTGAAAATTTCAACATTGAAGAATACTGTTTTGTCATCCCTACTCACTTTTGCTCAAGTTTTAATGGGCCTGAGCAGCTTGTTGTTGCTCCCTACCGTTGTCGTCCTCATCGGACTTAAGTGGGTGTAGAGATTGTTCTTTTTGTCGCCACGCCCCATCTCGACCAGCGACCAGTTTAGGCTTGCTATTGACGGACAATAAGCCAATGAAAACGCTTTATTCGTCAGTAATCATTAATTAAGTGGAGAAAGTTAAGCGGAGATCGTTAATACCAATCGGCATAAGTAAAGCGCCGAGATCGATCAGACGAGGATGATGACTTGTGTCGATTGGTATAGTTGCTCCCATATCATAACAACACTTTACAGAGTCTAGCTTTGTTGAACTTTGCAATGATTGTCGAAGATCTTACAGCGTAACGTGCTTAGCAGCGATGAGAGATATACCCCTCGAGTATCTTTCAGCTACATCCAGAACCGCGTTTCACTGTTCTATTGCAATCCAACAGAGCTATTGGCTCAGACGGTATCAATACCGTTTTTCGCCCACGCATTACAGGCATGTCGTGGGCGTTTTTTTATCTGAAATAGTCATACAAATATAATAATACTTCCTACCTTCTTACACCGTTATACCCTTTGATATCTAAACCTAGAAGTCCTACTGAACGTACCTCGTACACATCCAATTTATTGATAGATTAATGTGATGTTGTAGTGGTTTTCCTTTCCCTTTTTTGAGTGCAATGTCAATATTCGATCACGATCACTTGTATGATTATTGAAACAACCCATTCCGGATCATTCGTCACGCTTTTGAGTTATTGTACTACAAATAAACAGACTGATAGTTAGTATTACCTCAAGACATTAAATAACTATCAAAAGGTCTAAAGATGGAACTCAATACCCTTATTGTAGGCATCTACTTTCTATTCTTAATTGCAATAGGTTGGATGTTCAGAACGTTTACCAGTACCACCAGTGACTACTTCCGAGGCGGCGGCAGCATGCTTTGGTGGATGGTAGGTGCAACCGCATTTATGACGCAGTTCAGTGCATGGACGTTTACTGGTGCAGCTGGTAAAGCCTATGCTGATGGCTTTGCGGTGGCCGTCATCTTCTTAGCTAACGCATTCGGTTACCTAATGAACTACCTCTACTTTGCGCCTAAGTTCCGTCAGCTACGCGTCGTGACGGTTATAGAGGCAATTCGTATGCGTTTCGGTAAGTTCAACGAGCAAGTGTTTACTTGGTCTGGCATGCCAAACAGCGTAATCTCAGCAGGTATCTGGTTGAATGGTCTGGCAATCATCGCGTCGGGCATATTCGGCTTCGATATGACCACCACAATCATAGTGACAGGTCTTGTTGTACTTGTAATGTCGGTAACGGGCGGCTCTTGGGCGGTTATCGCTTCTGACTTCATGCAGATGGTCATCATTATGGCAGTAACGGTAACCTGTGCGGTTGTGGCGATCGTTCAAGGCGGTGGCGTTACAGAGATCATCAATAATTTCCCTGTAGAAGAAGGCGCATCATTTGTTTCAGGTAACAACCTGAATTACCTAAGCATCTTCGGTATTTGGGCATTCTTTATCTTCTTTAAGCAGTTCAGTATCACCAACAACATGCTGAACTCTTACCGCTACCTTGCAGCAAAAGACTCTAAGAACGCGAAAAAAGCAGCTCTATTGGCTTGTTTATTAATGACAATGGGTCCACTCATTTGGTTCATGCCTTCTTGGTTCATTGCAGGTCAAGGTATTGACCTAGCAGCACAATACCCAGATGCAGGTTCTAAAGCTGGTGACTTCGCGTACCTTTACTTCGTACAAGAGTACATGCCAGCAGGTATGGTGGGTCTACTGATTGCCGCCATGTTCGCAGCGACCATGTCTTCTATGGACTCTGGTCTAAACCGCAACTCAGGCATCTTCGTTAAGAACTTCTACGAGCCAATCCTTCGCCCTCAAGCAACAGAAAAAGAGCTTGTGGTGGTATCTAAGCTGACCTCGACGTTCTTTGGTGTCGCCATCATCTTGGTTGCTCTGTTCATCAACTCACTGAAGGGGCTGAGCCTGTTCGACACCATGATGTATGTGGGCGCGTTAATCGGCTTCCCAATGACCATCCCTGCGTTCTGCGGCTTCTTTATTAAGAAAACGCCAGACTGGGCTGGCTGGGGCACGCTAGTCATGGGTGGTATCGTTTCTTACTTTGTTGGCTTCGTCATCACAGCAGACATGGTTCAAAACTGGTTTAACCTAGAGCCGTTAACAGGTCGCGAATGGTCTGACTTGAAAGTTGCTATCGGTCTGATCGCTCACCTAGTCTTCACCGCTGGCTTCTTCATGATGTCGACATTGTTCTACAAGCCGCTTTCAGAAGAACGTCAAAAGAACGTAGACAAATTCTTCGAAAACCTAGCGACACCACTTGTATCTGAGTCTACAGAACAGAAGAAACTGGATAACAAACAACGCCGCATGCTTGGCTCACTGATTGCAGTCGCAGGTGTTGGCGTGATGACCATGTTCGTTCTGCCTAACCCAATGTGGGGACGCCTAATCTTCGTCTTCTGTGGTGTGATTGTTCTTGCTGTTGGTCTACTGCTTGTAAAAGCGGTTGACGACAAAGTAGAGCAAGCTTCAGAAACGGTTACAGAAAGCTAGATTCATCCCTTCTCTAATTAAGCGGTCGTCTTCCGACCGCTTTCTACTTAAAAAAGATCATGACTATGAAAAAAACAATGCTTGCTGGCGTGGTTGCCGCGTCCATTTCTGCCCTAACCCTAGTAGGTTGTAACACTTCACCTTCTCAAACCACGGAAGCCGCGGCTCCCGCTGTTGTTGAAACCGCAGTGAATGACATCACTCGCGATTACTTGCTTGCTACGGATCGCTTAAACACAGTGGATGGCAGCGCACTTCAAGCGCAATCCGCAGACACCGTGCAAGCATTGAAACAACAAATGGAGAATGCCGCAGACGGTACAATAATTACGATTCCTGCGGGTAAATACGCGGATCTTGATATCGTCACGGTAAAAGCCAACGACATTACCATCAAGGCGGAGCAACCTGGCAGTGTTTGGCTAACGGGTTTGGCTCAGCTTCGTCTTGAAGGTAACAACATCACTGTCGACGGTTTGGTGTTTACCAAAGGCGGTCCTGCTGAACGTTTCGGTGGTGTGCGTATGATGGGTAACAACAACACTTTACAAAACTCTACGTTCTACTACTTCAACCACGCTTACGAATACCAACCGGACGAACGTCGCTCGGAATACCCGAAATACTTGTGGGTTTCACTTTGGGGTAAAGATGGCAAGGTGATCAATAACCGTTTTGAAGGTAAGCAAAAGCGCGGCACTTTGATTGGTGTACAAAAAGATGACACACCAGATAACCACCTTATTGCTAACAACATTTTCTTGGACCAAAAGCCAAATCAGTTCAATGAATTCGACATCAAAGATGCGATTCGTTACAACGGTAACAGCTGGGAAGCAATTCGAATCGGCGATTCAAAATCGTCTCAATGGGCGTCAAACTCTAAGTTCACCAATAACCTGCTGATTGATATGGATGGTGAACGCGAGCTGATTTCGATTAAGTCAGGTGGCAATGAAATCTCTGGCAATACTATCTTTGAAAGTGCGTCTCTGATTTCTCTTCGTCACGGTAAAGCGAACGTAGTGAAAGACAACGTGATTCTAGGTAACGAAAAACTGCTTACTGGCGGTATGCGTATTTACGATGAAGACCACGTGATCGAGAACAACTACATCACTGGCACGCGTGGCCGTGATGGCAAAATTGAAGGCAATGCGGATCTACGTGGCGGCATCGTAATCAATACGGGCATCATTGATGTGGCAAACGGCGAGAAGCTCGACCAAGCAGTGAAAGGCAAAGAGCTCAACAAGCAATGGACACCAAAGAACATCACCATTCGTAACAACACCCTTGTAGATACGGAATGGGGCATTGTCTACGGCAACCAAACGCACCGTGTGAGCCTGTTCAACAACAGTGAAGTGAAAAACATTTTCGCTGGCGTAGATGTTCACTTCGATAGCAACGTGGTTGATAACCATCAGCAAAAGCAATTCGTCAGTGTACGTGCGACAGAAGAGTTACCGCTGGTCAATCCTACCTACAACAACGAAGTGTACGTTGGCACGGTGACTAACGCAGAGCAAATCGCTTCTTACTCAGTAGAACTGCCGAAGAGCGAGCAAGCAAAAGGCTTTACCCAATACCAAGGCGTTGGTGCGGATACGAGCAAGCTGTCTGTAGTAACGGCAGAAACAGCTGGTCCTGATTACCTCCTTGCAAATACCCAAAAGTAATTCTGCTTTAGAGTTTGCTTCCAGTCTGGTGATACAAGCCAGACTGGTTTCCCTCTCCTTTCACCAGTAACCCCACAATAACTGAAGAAAATTTCACCACCCTACTGTCTCCCAAGATTGAGTTGTGGTTTAATTGTATGACAATTATAAAACTCTTTTCTTTTGCTGCGGATACACTCATGGATGCTGTTTTACATCAGTTGCAATTCTCGTTATCGATCACTGGTCCTATCTGCTTAATGCTGGTTTTGGGCGTTGTCTTCAAACGCATAGGACTTATCAACGACAACTTTATCGAAATCGGCTCTAAACTGGTGTTTCAGGTCACGCTGCCTGCGATGTTGTTCTTAAGTATCGTCGTCTCCGAGCACGATTTCTCCGCGGCTAGCGGCTTCGTCAATTACGGTATTGTTGCCAGCATCGCGTTTTTCATTTTCACCTATGTTTCCGTCAAGCTGTTCTTCAAATCGTCACCCGATCAAGGCGTTTTAATCCAAGGTGGCTTTCGCGCCAATACGGGCATCATCGGCATTGCGTATGTGGCGAATGCTTACGGTTCACAAGGTGTGGCGCTGGCTGCACTTTATGTTGCGGTAACCACCTTTATCTATAACGTACAAGCGGTGATTTGTTTGTCTCCAAAAGGCGCAACGTCTGGATCTCAAGCCGCCAAAATGATGGTGAGAACCTTAACGCGCAACCCGCTGATCATCGCGATCGTCTCTGGCATGGTGTTCTACCTTCTGTCGATTCCTGTTCCAGATGTAGCGATTGACGCTGGTAACTACCTATCGAAGATGACGCTTCCCCTCGCCCTCTTGTGTACCGGTGGCTCACTCGATTTAAGTTTGATGAAGAAAGAGAAAGGGCCGTCTTGGTTTGCCAGCAGCTACAAACTGGTCGTCGCCCCTATCGTGATTACCACAGGTGCATATTTAGTTGGCTTTCGAGGGATTGAGCTTGGCATTTTGTTCTTTATGAACGCTTCTCCCGTTGCGGCGGCAAGTTATGTCATGGCACGCTCTATGGGAGGTAATTCTGTCTTAGCGGCAAACATCATCGCTTTAACGACCGTACTCTCAACAATTACCTGTACATTGGGTATCGTCATTCTTAAGAGTTACAACCTAATTTAATCGGGACATAACCCCAAGTAGGAGAGTTCGGCATACGCTTCCCAGCAATTAACCGATATAATGCGCTAAAAAATAAGGATTTCTATAATGAAACTCATCGCATTATGTTTGGGCGTGTGTTTAAGTGTGGTCAGTCTAACGGCAAATGCAGCTTCAACGACTTATGTTCGCTATCAACACCTCGGGAAAATCAGTTACGGCAAGTTAGTAGAAGACTCAATCTATCCTCTTAAAGGGGATATTTTCTCCGATTCATCACTCTCACCTCGCCAAGTTTCAGTTGATGATGTCAGTCTGCTGCTTCCAACCAAGCCAGAAAAAGTGTTCATCGTTCAAGCGAAAAAACAAGCAGATAAGGCGAAGAAAAGTGATTATCAGTTTTTCTTTAAACTGCCTTCAGCGTTAATTTCTACCGGCGCTCCAATCCAAGTACCATCTGATGCCGATAACATCGAGTATTCAAGCTCCCTCGTGGTCGTGATAGGAAAGCAAAGTAAGAACATCGATACCAAGCAAGCATCAGCCGTTATATTTGGACTCACCGTTGGGGGCGATCTTACGGAAACAAACTGGCTGCAGCATGATGCCCATTCGCTAAGAGCAAAAAGCGCAGACGGTTTTGCCCCAATTGCGAATGAGATCGTTCGCGGACTCGATTTCACCCAGATTCATGTTTCTTCGCAAATCAACGGTAAAGCCATTAACAATGACGCCTTTGCTGAAATTACCTATTCTCCAGCAGAAATCGTGAGTGAACTCAGTCAGTATTTCACACTCAAACCAGGCGATTTAATTTACATCGACTTACCAACTCACACAGTTGAAGTGAAAGATAACGATGTCATTTCTGTTTCACTCAATGGCATCATTAAAGTTGAAAACAAAATTATGTTTTAACCAATACAAAAAAGCCGAACTGCAGTCACTGTTCGGCTTTTTATTTTGCGCGACATGAATCCTCTTACTGATTCGGCACGCCATTAAGAAACTCTTGAAAGCTCGGCGCTCGTACTCGGCTCAGTACCTTCCTCATGTCTTCCATCAAGCTGTCATCAGACCAATCGACACGAATATCGATCGGCGCATGAGTATAACTTTCTATACGAAGAGAGGCAGAATAGGTACCGCGCTTATCCCCTCCCGCTTCCAATGCGGCTTCTAGTGCAGAAATAAGCACTTCTGCTAGCGTTGCCTCATAGTTATCACGATATTGCGGTTTGCCCCCGGCTCTCACTTGCTCAGCATTGAGCACAGTCTGAGCTAGGAACGAATCTGCAAACGCCTCAATAACCGCATCACTTTCAAGCATGTTTCCGGCAACCGCCAAATCTTGAAGTGCTATAGAGCCGACGTACGCGATGTTCTCTTCGCCGTTTATAAACGCGGTATAGCCATGTTTGTCCATTACCATACATTGGCGCTTGGCGAATTCCGCATCACCTTCTTTCAAACGGTCAATCACCTCATGACAAGACAGTCCTTGAGATAACCATCGCTTGGCATTGTCTGCATACCAAGGATTGGTAAACAAACCTTGAGTTGCACAGGCGCCAATTCCACGCCAACTGTGGTTCACATAACCACCAACGGCAACGCCGCCAGTGGCTGTGATGGAAGCCGATAATCCCGTTTCAGGATTAACATGAATAAGTGAAATCGTCATAGATTCTCGATATAAAAAGACGTTAGTAGCCGACCATTTGTCCAATAAACAGCGCCAACCAACACAAGGCGTAAACAAATACCATGAATGGCATAATTGCCTTTAGCCACTGCTCGTAAGAGACGCGACCCAGCGCCAACATGGCTAGCGTACCACCAGAAGTCGGTACAATAAGGTTGGTAAGACCATCACCTACTTGGAATGCAGTGATCATAAGCTGGCGGCTCATGCCAGTAAGATCTGCAACAGGAATTAGGATAGGCATGGTCACCATCGCTTGACCAGAACCCGATGGCACAAATAGGTTGATCACACCTTGCACCACACTTGCGACAATCGCAGAGATAGCAATCGGCATATCTTGGATAAGTGAGCTTAGCGCGTTAACGATGGTATCGATGATTTGCGCCTGGTCGAGAATGATTTGAATCGACGCCGCAACACCAATCACCAATGCACCTGCGGTTACGCCCGATGCACCTTCCATCATTTGCTTCACGATGCCATTCGCACTTAAACCGTTCACCGCACCGATCACAATTGCCATTAATAAGAACAGACCTGCGATCTCGTTGATGTACCAACCGTTAGCAAATACGCCGTAAAGCATCACACCAAGACCAGCTAGGAATACGCCTAGCGTCAGTTTGTCTTTCTTCTCTAGGTGGTATTCTGAAAGATCTTTACTTAAGCCTTCTGCTGAATCTGGCTCTTTAAACTCCATCTTCGCCACACGAGTACAGATGTAGTAAGACAGCAATGCAAGAGAGGAAATTACCATCGCTGCACGCAACCAAGCGCCCGAGAAAGTAGGCAGTTCAGCAATACCTTGAGCCACACCTACGGTATAAGGGTTGATTGGTGACAGTGCAAAGCCTACACCGATACCGCCCACTGCCATTACCGTACCGACAAGGCTGGAGTAACCAACCGCAGCAGAAATCAGAACCGCAACCGGAACGAGTGCGATGTTGTTCTCAAAGCCTACCGCCACGCCAAAGAAACCGTAGATAAAGGTGCCGATTGTGATGATCAGATTACGGTTCTTCACGCCAACTTTGTTTACCGCCACACCAATCGCGTTCTCAAGCGCACCAGTACGTTGCAAGATGTGGAACAAACCACCAGCAATAAATACGATGAACAAGTAAGGTGCCGCGCTGATCAAACCTTTCGGAATCGCGACAAAAATGTCAAAGAAATGCACCGCAGGCACATCACTCAGATAAGCAAATGAATTAGGGACAACGGTAGTACGACCGTCCACCACAACACGTGAGAACTCCCCGGCAGGCACAACAAAAGTCAGTAGATACGTTGCCACCAAAATCATAAAGATCAGGACCATTGGGTCCGGCATACTCTTGTACCAAGCCTTCTTCTCTGTTGTCTCCATCTTTTTTGTCATATCCATAACAAAATCTCTCCTTAGTATAGGAATGAAAACCCATTGGTATGAGCCTTCACGTTCACAAGCTAAAACCAAGTCTTGGTTTTGAAAGTAAAAAAGAGGATGAATCCCCACCCTCTCTTGTGTTATTTCGCTTTTATTGGTGTTTCATCAGCATGCAGAAATGGTTCAGAACCTCGACTGCTGCTACGAGATCTTGTTGTAAAATCGCTTCATCAGGATGATGGCTAACCCCGCCCGTACAACGCATAAACAACATCGCAATATCCGTCAGCTCACACACAGCCAGACCATCATGACCCGCGCCACTGAATAGATTTTTGGTGCCAATATTGGATAGTGCGATCGCTTGAGTAAGTGCCGAAGAAAGTGAATCAGAACAGGTGACAGCAGCTTGCTCATAAGTTTGTTCGTGGTGATACGCGAGGTTGTACTGCGCCATCAAGGTTTGAATGTTCTCCAGCATTTCTTTTCGTGCGGCAATGCGAGAGGCATCATTTGGAGAGCGCAGTTCGATAGTGATGTCCGTCTGCTGAGGAATCACATTCACACCATTTGGGAAGTTGGCGATTTTACCTACGACGCCCACTAGGTCGTCTTCACGTTTGCACAGTTGGTCAAACATATGAATGACCTGAGCTGCCCCAACTAGCGCATCTTGACGCATGTCCATTGGCACTGTGCCTGCGTGTCCGGCTTTGCCAACAATCGACAAAGTATGACGCTCAATCCCAGTGATGGCAGTAACCACACCGACTGGCAAGTTCGCTTGTTCAAGCTGTGGTCCTTGCTCAATATGCAGTTCCACAAAGCCCAACACCTTTTCTTTGCTGTAAGCGTCTTTTCCGATCTGATCTGGATGGCAACCAAACGACGTTAACGCTTCACGCATGGTCACGCCGTGAGCATCTCGCGCATCCAGCACACTTGGGTCAAACGTCCCAGATATCGCTTTTGAGCCAAGCAGTGTCGATTGGAATCGAGTGCCCTCTTCATCGCTAAAGGCAATCACATCAATATTGAATGGGAATTCGAATTTCTGTTGATGAAAATAGTGAATCAACGCAACTGGTAGAATCACACCCAAGATGCCATCGTATTTACCACCATTTGGCACCGTGTCTTGGTGAGAGCCAAAAATCAGCGTCTGGGCATTTGGATTTGGGCTGTGATAGCGACCAATAAGATTTGCAGCATTGTCCATGCGCACTTCCATACCAGACAGCAGCATCCACTCACGTAGTTTTTCATTCGCTTTTGCGTGCTCTTCACTGGCACATAAGCGAGTAACACCTTCGCTATCTGGGTCTTGGGTTTGGCTGCATTGAGCAATATCTTCCAACCACTCCCACGCTAGGCTGGCAGTTTCTACAAATTTTTCCATCTTGAATCGCTCTTTTTCTAACCATGTTCATTTTTAATTTATCATGATAAATATCAAATGAAAGACATTTATCATGATAAATAGACTTTTTTGTGAGAGCGATTCGATCGATAATCGGATGGTTTCATAATCAACAACCCGTACTTTTTCCAAAAAAAGAAACGTAGAAAACAGGTGACATCCTTTGAATTTCCTTCAGAATTCAATAGGGTCTGTTAACCTTTCGTGCTGATTTTTGCAGCGAATTGTTGGGTGTTTATACAAGGCAGAGACTTTGATGTGTAGTTAGCCTACATGAGAAGTCGATAACGAAGTAGAAATGGCCAACAAACGCTGCCCAAAGGGTTCGGGCTAGGCGCCCCCGCAAAATCGTTTTATGCTTTGTTAAGGAGTATTTGCTTAGAGTGACTAGGCGGCACACTCCTTGCCTCGCCGAAAACGATTTTATCTCGAACAAAATTTAACCACGAAAGATAAACAGACCCTAGATACCGCGAGAAAAACCAGCGAGGATAATGTGGCAAGCAGCGCAAAAGGACGTAGAACTCAACAATTAGCCGAATCGATCAAAGCATGGATTGTCGATCAAGCTTTACAACCCGGCGATCGTCTCCCAAGCGAAATCGACGTGATGGAAACTTTTGATGCGTCAAAAAGCACAGTACGTGAAAGCATGCGTATCTTAGAGGCTCAAGGTATTCTCTCGACCAAGACTGGGCCAAAAGGCGGTGTGTTTGTTAGCGAAATGAGTGAGAACAAAGCTCAGGCACTACTGAGTAACTACCTGTTCTTCAAAGACGTTTCAATTTCTGATCTGTACCAGATCCGCTTATCTCTGGAACC
Organism: Vibrio sp. Y29_XK_CS5; assembly: GCF_024181835.1. Lineage (NCBI taxonomy): Bacteria > Pseudomonadati > Pseudomonadota > Gammaproteobacteria > Vibrionales > Vibrionaceae > Vibrio > Vibrio sp. Y29_XK_CS5. Next base: position 447,109 of record NZ_JAMZAM010000002.1, on the reverse strand, counting down.
AGAGATCGCAGCATCATTGGCGGGCACATTGACCGATGAGCAACTTGCTCGTCTCGATCAGCAGATCGATAAGTACCAGACGCCACCGGAAGATGTGTATCAAGAGCGCGAACACCACATTGCATCGATTGAGTTTCACAGCCTCTTAGCGAGCTATTCTGGTAACGAGCTGCTGAAGTTTGTGGTTCGCTTTACTGCGCAAATGCTTACCGAGCTAACGATTTATCGCAAACTGTATGAACCGGGCAACCACAAGCTGTGGCAAACGGGTGTGCAAAGCCAACGTGCACTGGTGGAAGCATTGCGTAAAAGTGACGCATCAAAAGCCAAGCAAGTGATGGAACAACACATGCTGACCGCGCATCAATTGATGAAGAAACAAGAAGCTGAAGTGGCGAACCGTTTTCTCACAGAAAGCTAATTGGCTCACCATCGTTTGAAATGCTGAATTAAGCGTGATTGGCTAAGGTCATTTTACGCACCAAACGGAAGAATTCATCGGATTCTTCTTCCGTCAGACAAGAGAAGAAATCTTGCTTGAGGTTAGTCATGATGCGGTGCACTTTGCGTACCGCTTCTACCCCTTCTTTTGTGAGTGTTAGAATCTTTAATCTCTGATTGGTTTCGCTCTTAGAGACTTGTACAAAGCCACGCTTTTCTAAGTTGTCCACCATGCGTTTTGCGACACTTCGCTCTGTTAGTACCGCATCCGCCAATTCTTGCTGACTCATCGGTTGAAACTCTTCCAACGCTGCCAAGGCACTCGCCATTTCCAACGTCATCAAGTTCTGACGCGATAACTCTGCTTGTGCACGATTACGGAATGTTCGGTGCATCACACCACACACAAACATTGGGCTTTGATCCAACACGGATATCGGAGAAATCTTCTGATCTTTCATATTGCCTGTTCTACTTTCGGCTTTGTTTTCAATTGGATAGTCTGGTGCTTGCAAGAGATTCCCGACTGCGCTCCTTCGTCGCTTTCGAGAATGACGAGAAACATAACCGAGAGAGCAACACCCCCGTCATTCCGACGAGCCTAGGCGAGCTCAGGAATCTAACTCCCACACGCTCTTGGCTCAATATTTCTCATCAAGCCACAGCTCTCGGTGAGCAGGTTCTGAATCACGCTCGTCCCTCGCTGTTCAGAATGACGAGAAACATAATCGAGAGAGCACCACCCCGTCATTCCGACGAGCCTAAGCGA
>NZ_JAMZAM010000002.1:174588-445801 GCF_024181835.1 Vibrio sp. Y29_XK_CS5 | reverse complement strand
GAGATCAGGAATCTAATTGCCACACGCTCTCACTCAATATTTCACGTCAAGCTACGGCTCTCGGTGAGCAAATTCTGAATCACGCTCGTCCCTCGCTATTCAGAATGACGAGAAACATAACCCAGAGAGCAACACCCCGTCATTCCGACGAGCCTAAGCGAGATCAGGAATCTAATTGCCACACGCTCTCACTCAATATTTCACGTCAAGCTACGGCTCTCGGTGAGCAAATTCTGAATCACGCTCGTCCCTCGCTATTCAGAATGACGAGAAACATAACCGAGAGAGCAACACCCCGTCATTCCGACGAGCCTAGGCGAGATCAGGAATCTAACTCCCACACGCTCTTGGCTCAATATTTCTCATCAAGCCACAGCTCTCGGTGAGCAGGTTCTGAATCACGCTCGTCCCTCGCTGTTCAGAATGACGAGAAACATAACCGAGAGAGCACCACCCCATCATTCCGACGAGCCTAAGCGAGATCAGGAATCTAACTCCCACACGCTCTTGGCTCAATATTTCAAGTCAAGCTAAGGCTCTCGGTGAGCAGATTATGAATCACGCTCGTCCCTCGCTGTTCAGAATGACGAGAAACATAACCGAGAGAGCAACACCCCGTCATTCCGACGAGCCTAAGCGAGATCAGGAATCTAATTGCCGCGAGCTCTTGGCTCAATATTTCACATCAAGTCACAGCACTCGGTGAGCAGATTCTGAATCATGCTCGTCCCTCGCTGTTCAGAATGACGAGAAACATAACCGAGAGAGCAACACCCCGTCATTCCGACGAGCCTAGGCGAGATCAGGAATCTAATTGCCACACGCTCTCACTCAATATTTCACGTCAAGCTAAGGCTCTCGGTGAGCAAATTCTGAATCACGCTCGTCCCTCGCTGTTCAGAATGACGTAAAAATTAAACTTAAAACCCAAACTATCCAATTAAATCCAAAAATAAAGGACGCCGAAGCGCCCTTTTCTTGTACTTATTAGCAATAGTATAACTTAGTCTTTAGCGCTAAGTCCTACTCTTGGCTTGCCGTTGGTTGTGAAGTAGATTCCACTTGCTCTTTTTGAGCCTCTTTTCTTGCGCGGCGGTCGAACAAACGCTCAACCACAACGAAGAACACAGGCACGAAGAAGATACCAAGCAAGGTCGCACTTACCATACCACCAAGTACACCCGTACCTACCGCGTTCTGACCCGCAGAGCCTACGCCCGCACTGATCGCTAGCGGCACTACACCCAGACCAAACGCAAGCGAGGTCATGATGATAGGACGGAGACGAACACGTACCGCGTGCAGCGTTGCTTCAATCAAGCCCGCGCCTTTCTCGTAGTATTCCTTCGCAAATTCAACGATAAGAATCGCGTTCTTCGTTGCCAGACCAACAGTGGTCAACAAACTAACTTGGAAGAATACGTCGTTATCCATACCGCGAGTCATGACCGCAAGTACCGCACCTAGCACACCCAGAGGCACTACAAGTACAACCGCGAATGGTACTGACCAGCTCTCATAAAGTGCAGCTAGTACAAGGAAGACAACCAGAATCGACAGCGCGTAAAGCATTGGCGCTTGGTTACCTGATAGACGTTCCTCGTAAGAGATGCCGTTCCAGTTCACCGTAAAGCCAGGAGGCAGTTTTTCTACCATGGCTTCAATTTCTGCCATCGCTTCACCAGTACTTACGCCCGGAGCCGCGCCACCTTGGATGTTCATCGCAGGTAGACCGTTAAAGCGTTGCAATAGCGGAGAACCGTAAGTCCACTCACCCGTTGCGAATGCCGAGAATGGCACCATTTCGCCCTGTGAGTTCCGCACGTACCACGAGTCGAAATCTTTCGGCTGCATGCGGTGTTCTGCGTCACTCTGTACCATTACCTTCTTCACGCGTCCGCGGTCGATGTAATCGTTGATGTACGCACCACCCCATGCCGAAGCTAGGATTTGGTTTACATCGTTGATGCTCACATCAAGCGCACGCAATTTTACGTGGTCGATATGAACTTGGTACATCGGCGCATCTGCCTGACCGTTTGGACGCACACCCACCAGTTTCGGGTTTTGTGCTGCCATACCTAGGATTTGGTATTGCGCCGCTACAAGCGCTTCATGACCGTTACCGGTTGAGTCTTGTAGGTAGAAGTCGAAACCAGTCGCATTACCCAACTCTTGAATCGCAGGTGGCGCAAACGCAAACACCATTGCTTCTTTAATCGTTGAGAAGTAACCCATCGCACGACCTGTCAGCGAAGCCGCATCCGAACCTGGTGCTTCACGCTCTGACCAATCTTTCAGACCGATAAACGCCATACCCATGTTCTGACCTTGACCAGCGAAGCTGAAGCCCGCTACCGAGAACACTGACGCGACGTTGTCTTTCTCTTCTTCTAGGAAGTAGTTACGGACTTTTTCTAGCGTCTTTTCTGTCTGCTCTTGAGTCGAGTTCGGTGGCAAGATTGCCATGGAGAACACCGTACCTTGGTCTTCATCCGGTAGGAACGACGTCGGTAGGTTCATGAACAACCAACCTGCACCCGCACTCATTGCCGCGAACACCAACAGCATACGACCAGTGCGTTTTAGCATTTTCGCTACGCCTGCTTCGTAACCCGCCGTTGCCGCATCAAACTTACGGTTGAACCAGCCAAAGAAGCCTTTCTTATCCGAAAATTCTGCATCGCCTTTCTTCAGTAAACTCGCACAAAGTGCCGGAGTAAGAATGATCGCCACCAATACCGATAGCGTCATCGCCGCTACGATGGTGATAGAGAACTGACGGTAAATAACACCAGTTGAGCCAGACATGAACGCCATCGGTACGAATACCGCAGACAGCGTCAAACCAACACCCACTAGTGCGCCAGTGATCTGCCCCATTGACTTCTTCGTCGCTTCTTTAGGATCGAGACCGTCTTCGTGCATTACACGTTCCACGTTCTCTACTACTACGATCGCATCATCCACCAGCAAGCCGATTGCCAGAACCATCGCAAACATGGTTAAGGTATTAACACTAAAGCCGGTCGCATAAAGGATCGCGAACGTACCCAGCAATACCACCGGAACCGCAATCGTTGGGATGATCGTCGCACGGAAGTTCTGTAAGAACAGATACATGATCAAGAATACCAACACGATCGCTTCAAGCAGTGTCTTGATTACTTCTTTGATCGACGCGTCTACGAATGGCGTTGTTTCGAACGGGTAAGCGATCTTCAAGCCATCTGGGAAAGTCGCACTTAACTGACCAAGACGTTCTTTTACAGCTTCTGCCGTTTCTAGCGCGTTTGCACCAGTACCGAGGGAAATACCAAGACCTGCTGCCGGGAAGCCGTTGTACTGACCTTTGATGTCGTAGCTTTCTGCACCGCGCTCAACACGCGCCACGTCTTTCAGGTAAACGTTCGAACCGTTCGCTTCTGATTTCAGAATGATGTTTCTGAATTCAGCCACGCTGGTTAGACGGCTTGCAGAAGAAATTGTCGCGTTAAGCAACTGACCTTTTTGCGCAGGCGCTGCACCCAACTGACCAGAAGAAACCTGTGCGTTCTGTTCACGAATAGCGTTCGCGACGTCGATTGCAGTAAGGTTGAACTGAGTCAGTTTGAATGGGTCTAGCCAAACACGCATTGCGTATTGAGAACCAAACGCTTGCACTTGACCTACGCCCGTTACACGGCTGATCGGATCTTGAATATTGGTAACAACAAAGTCACCGATGTCGTTTTCTGTAAAGTCCGGGTCTTCAGAGTAAACCGCCACAACCATCAAGAATGAGGTGTTAGATTTATTTACAACGATACCTTGGCTTTGTACTTCCATCGGAAGCGACGTCATCGCCAATTGCAGTTTGTTCTGCACCTGAACTTGCGCGATATCTGGATCGGCTTCGCTATCAAACGTCAGCGTGATGGTGGCATTACCAAACGCATCACTGCTTGAGTTTAGGTAGCGCAGGTAGTCCAGACCCGTCATGTTTTGCTCGATAACCTGAGTTACTGAATCTTCTACGGTTTTCGCAGAAGCACCAGGGTAACGAGCACTGATTGAGATCGTGGTCGGTGAAATCGTTGGATATTGAGAAACTGGCAAGTTGAACAAAGACATTACGCCCGCCAACATAGTCAGAATCGCAAGTACCCAAGCAAATACCGGACGATCGATAAAGAATCGTGCCATGATTAAGCCTGCTCACCTGATTGAATAGTTACTGGATTACCCGGTTGGATCATCTGTAGACCGGTTGTGATGACTTTATCACCCACTTTCAGACCGTCAGTAATACGCCACTGGTTACCAATAGACTCCGCCGTTGTTACCGGAGTTATTGTTACCTTGTTGTCCGCACCCACTGTCATTACTGAGGCTTTGCCCGTTGCGTCACGCGTAACTGTGTTCTGCGGGATAAGAATAGCCACTGGGTCCACACCTACTGTTACCGTTGCGCGCACAAACATACCCGGTAGCAATAAGCCATCTGGGTTCGCGAATTCTGCACGTAGCGTTACGCTGCCAGTACTTTCATCTACATTCACTTCGGTAAACTTCATAATACCTTTATGCGCATACGTCGAACCGTCTTCAAGCGTTAGTGTTACTTGAGCGGATTCGTCTTTTTGCAAGTGACCTTGTGACATCGCTGCTTTCAAACGGAGTAGCTGAGCAGAAGATTGCACGATATCAACATTGATTGGGTCTAGCTGTTGGATAGTCGTTAGCGTCGCCGCTTGGTTTGCCGTTACTAGCGCACCCGCCGTTACGTTAGACTTGCTGATCACACCGCTGATTGGCGCTTTCACTTGTGCGTAAGAAAGATTGATCTTCGCTGTATTGATCTTCGCTTTCGCTACCAACACTTGCGCTTTCGCTTCTTTGTACGCTGCTTCTGCTTCATCGAGATCTTGTTGGCTGATCGATTTCTTCGTAATCAACGCGCGGTAACGACGAACTGTTGAGTACGTCGATTCTTCCGAAGCTTGAGCACGGATCAATTCCGCTTCTGCACTTAATAGGTCTGCTTGGAACGTAGAATCGTCGATCTGGTAAAGCGATTGACCTTTCTCAACCACACCACCCTCTTCAAAATTGCGCTCAGAAATAATACCCGTTACCTGTGGGCGAACTTCTGCCTCTTTAAACGCTCGGCTACGACCAGGCAATTCTACCGTTAACGCTTGGCGAACCGGTTCAACCGTCATTACCGTCACTTCTGGTGTCGGCGCTGGACCACCTTGTGCTTGTCCTTCTTGGCTCTGTTCACACCCGACCAATAATAGGCTCGACGCAATCAAGAGCGATAGCGTGGTTCTACGTGTCATGAAAATTCTCTCTTCCTAACTAAAAAACGTGACTCAATAAAAAGTCAGCAAATATTAGTCGGGATGATAATTACTCAATGTTGTACATACAACAAAATTTACCGCTCTTTACGATAGACAAAAATGTTTGTTCTAAAGCTGTTATTGATCTCTCAATTTGAGCGCTTTTCTATTGGAAAAATAAATTTTCTGTGAGCAATTGAAATTGGATTTTTCTTAAGAAAAACAGGAGAAAAGAGTAGACAAAACCAGAGAATTCGTGACAAAGAAAGTCAACAAAAAATCATATTGGAGAGAAATTAATATAAGCAGAGCATAAACTGAAATGATAACAAAATGGCATTGAATTTCATTTACAACTGATTAACATTGAATCATAAGCTGAACATTTACGCTTCGCTTTGTGTAATTATCTTTCAAATATAACCATTGATTTCCTTTTTTAAATCCCTATAATTCGCTCCCCCTACACACCCTAACATACGAAACACGTTGGTTATGAGTAACAATAACTCTTTAGTATTAGGGAATTACCTTTGGGACAGGACGACTCACTATTTACACCCATCTCCTTTGAATGGCAAAACAGAAGAACAAGAGACGGTTAAGCTAACTAATAAGCAAAAAGCGTTGTTAAATTGCCTTGTTGATGCGTATCCAAACACGATCAGCAATAAAGAGATTATTCAGCAGGTTTGGGGCTATGAGCATATCTCACAAGAGAGCTTGCCGCAGCTGATTAATCGCACCCGACGCACATTAGAAGATAACGAAAAGACCATTCTGGTTAATACCCCTGGGGTTGGCTACTCCCTCAGTTTTGAATTTGCTCCAGACGAGCCAGTTTCACAGCCAATGACCAAGCCAGAAGAGTGCGAACTCAAACCCGTCAGCAAGCAAAACACAAAACTATGGAATGCGCTTTTTATAGTAATGCTGTTAGTCACCCTCTTTAACCTTTGGGAAACCGGGAATGCTCTTTATTACAAGCACGACTTTGAGCAGGTACTAAAAGCCAAAGCTTACCCAGAAATAAAACGTTCCGATGACGGAAAAACAATAGTGACAATTAACAACCATGAATGCATTTATCACAAAGATCAGCTTTTACTTCAATGCCCGTAAATTCAAAGTATTGATAGCATTAGTTGTGTTCAACGGCATTCTCTTGTTCACTGCACATCAATCAAAAGTACAACTGTTTGGCAAAGTAGAAGCGATGCAATACAGGTGGACGACCTATACTCTACTCTATAAGGACTACCTTGAGAGCCGTCTTCATTACTCTGCTATTGATGCCGCGGAAACAAAGTTTCAGGCAATGGACTATAAGTACGAATATTCAAAGTCTAAGGGAAACGAGTACATCGTATTGGGCTATGAAGAGCCGGTGACCATACGCCACAATCGTGTTTTCTATCTGGATGATCAATGCAGTCTGGTTTTCTTTGGTAAGGCAAAACGAACCTTAAAAAATATGACATTCCGCTGCTTATACTGAGAAGATTGCAATCGCTGTTAGAACATAAAAACCGAGCTGAATAATTTCAGCTCGGTTTTCTTTTATTTCGAAACAACAGGAAAGTGTTTGTTAAGAAACGCCATCACGTGCGGAACATACTTCTGGGAATCAAATATCGGCGCACTATGCCCCACTCCTTCTTCAATCCACAACTGGTTCTCAATGTTATTCTCATCCAATTTAGCTTTGAGTAGTTCGCTTTGTGACAAAGGAACACGCTTATCTATCGTTCCATGTAACTGGATAAACGGCGGCGTTTTGTCGTTAACATAGGTCGTTGATGATGCCTGCTTGGCGATTTCAGGAATGGCACTTGGCGTGTCACCTAAAAAGCGAGACACCGATGATTTCTTACTCGCACTCTTTCCCCCCTTACTGCCTAGCGCTAACAAATCAGTGGGACCAAAAAAACTCACAACCGCTTTCACCTGATATTTGGGCTTCACATAAAATGAGATGTCGCCGTGCGCATTCGTCGTTCCAATCAAGCCCGCTAAGTGTCCACCCGCAGAGCGCCCCATCATCACTACGTTATCTGCCGCAATATGGTATTGCTTCGCATGATCATGAAGGAAGTTAATAGCATCATTGATGTCTTGCACTGGCGCCGGAAATATAGCCTCGCCGCTCAAACGGTAATCGACTGAAGCAAGCGCATAACCTTTCTCGATGACTGATTGCAATAACAGTGGGTTCTTAGTAGGTATCGCATCCTTACTCCCGCGCTTCCAAGCACCACCATGAACCCAAACCAAAAGTGGATAAGGTTGCTCACTGTGCACTTTCGGTTTATAGAGATCGAGCTTAATCTCTCGACCTTTAACGGTTTTAAACACAATATCTTTGTCAACGACAGCACTTTCTAAGGTGTTTGCCTGTACATTTACCGTCAATATGCTGAGTGAAATTGCACTAAGCAAAGTCATGATTTTCTTCATTGATTTTAAGTCCACCATTAGAACGATGCTTCTGCAGCAACCCAGTATCGACGACCATCTTCAACATAGCCATATTTATCGTATGTTGTTTCCGCATCGAATAAGTTGTAGATACCTGCCATCAGCTTAAATTGGCGATTGATTTGCCAGTTACCACCAAAGTCAACATAAGTAATTGACGGAGCAGAGGCATTTCTTGAATCCACAGTAATTGGGTCGGATTCTTCGCTGCGATAAGACACACGAACCCACGAGTTAATATTGTCACGAATCGCCCAATCTGCGTTCAGCGCAACCAAATGCTCTGGAGCTTGTGTTAACGGCTGACCTTTATCTTCACCTGACTTTTTCTCACTATAGGTATAAGTGTAAGTGGCACCGACATTGATCGTTTCAGTCACGCCTTTGTTAATCGAGCCTTCCGCACCATACGTGATAGCATCTTCAATATTTACATACGTTGCATCGCATGCACGTCCAGTACAGCTTGGATCGAGGTTAATCGTGTCGATCTTGTCTTTAAAATCGTTGTAAAACACCGTCAAACTGGAGTTCAAATCATTCACTCCGGAGTAATACATGCCTAACTCAGTGTTGACGGAAGATTCAGGTTTCAAGTCTGCATTGCCATAAACTTCACATTTACCGTTACAGCTTTCTTGCACCCAATCTTCCTCCATTTCCGTCAAACTTGGTGCGCGATACCCCGTTGAAACACCACCTTTCATTGTCCATTCTGGATTAAGCGTCCAAACACCGTACACACGCGGACTAAAGTGTGAGTTAAACTGCTCGTTGTCGTCGTATCGTAGACCCAATGTGAGCGCAAAGTTGTCTGTCAGGTACCATTCATCTTCGGCAAATGCCGACCATTGCGAGTTCTTGAAAACAAAATCACCGTTATCCAGTTCTTCACTTTCAAATGCAGCACCGATTGAAATGTAATGCATACCAAATGCCTTGGACCATTGAGTATTGGCATTGATGTTTTGCACTTCTAAACCACGCCCTACATTTTCAACCGTTTCAGTGCTGATGTATGAAGAACCAGTTACAGATTCATAGTTAGCATCATGTGCAATACCAACCGATTGACGGTTATTGTTGGTCGCAGAGCTCCTAGTCCGTGATTTCCCTTCCGTGTTCACTCGCTCTTGATCGTGATGAGTGTAATCAAGGGTGAATGTATCTTCTTCCGTTGGAGTGAAATACACAGATGCACGATAGTTCTCAAGCGTTTTACCGCCGTTTGCATAAAGTATTTCGTCTTCAATACGCTCTTGATACATCCCTGAAATCGCAGTGCTCACCAAGCCATCAATCAAAGGACCTGCGAGGTACATTTCGCCTTGATAGAAATCGCCTGACTTACTGTTTTCTTGTAGCGTTGCTTCCGCGCGGAGACTACCTGTCCACTCTGGAAAATTTTTGCGTGTAATGATGTTGATCACTCCACCGATGGCATCTGAGCCATACAAAGTCGACATTGGACCACGCACTACCTCAATACGCTCAATCGCATTTAGCGGTGGTAACCAATCCTGCTCAAAGCCTCCCCCGCTACTAACCTGCGTTTCACGACCAGATTGCTTACGTCCGTCAACGAGAATTGCGGTGTAATCTGAAGGCATGCCACGCAAGGAGATCTCTTGGCGAGAACCGCCACCAGTGATAACAACACCCGGTATGTCTTTCAGGGCATCGGTTAGATCTTTATAAGAACGGTTTTCGATTTGCGCGCGGTCAATCACACTAATCGACGCAGGAGCTTCCAACGTAGATTGCTCATACCCAGAAGCTGTCACCACCATGGTTTCCATAATGGTGTGATCTTCAGTTATTTGAGAATCAGCAAAAGAAACAAGAGGGAGTGCCGCTGAAATACCTGCGGTAACGTTTACCGCAGTGCGACAATTAAAAGGGATATTCTTGAGCATGTTTGATAACTAATTTTATTTACAACTGATAATTGTTATCAATTAAACTCTCATTACCCTATGCTTTCAATCAATACAGTATGCACGACATCGAATCTTACTATGCAGGATCTGCAACGTTGATTCACAATACCCAATCAAGCATTTATGCATGCATTTCGTTATCTTCGAACAACTCGTTGAATAACTCACGAATCCAAATACACATTGGGTCATCATGAAAACGCTTATGCCAATACAAATACACTTGTGAGAAATCCAAACGTAGTGGTTCTGGCACTTCACGTGTAATTAGGCGTTCATCCTGACAAGCCGCTTCGGCGAATGGCGTCGGTAAATGAAAGATGATATCCGTCTCAGCCGCAATACTCGGTGCTGATGTGAAATTAGTAAGTTGTACTGGCGCCGACAAACGCTGCTTTTTATCTGCTAAGCCTAACTCAATGAACTTGTGCTCAAATGACAACGTTTTCTCTCCTTGTAGAGAGATTTGACCAAAATGGTAATCACGCAACTTCTCTGCCGTTAAGGCTTCATTGGCAAGTGGATGGTTTCTACTCATTAATAAACGAAAGTCTCGTTTAGCCACGACCTTACGATAAATATTTTGTTCCGATGTCGGCGGCTCGTGGGAAGAAAGCGAGAAATGCACATCGCCAGACACCAGTTCCTCAAAATGGCGTTTCGGTGTTGTGTCGATACTGACCACAAGATTTGGTGCTCGCTCACGAATGGCAGCAACAAGCTTGGGCATCATAGTGTTGATCTGCGGCTGCAAACCATAGAATCGAACGGTGCCTTCCACCTTCTCTGGTTCGAATGAATTCTTATGCGATAACTTTTCAAGACTAATAATCAACGCAGATATATCTAACTTGATCGCTTCTGCCTTTGGGGTAAGTTCATAGCCAAAGCTCGTACGTACCAATAACTCATCATCAAAAAACACTCGCATCTTTTGCAGTGCTCGACTTACTGAAGACTGACTCGTATTGAGCAGCAAAGCAGTATTCGATACGTGCTTTTCTTCGAGAAGGTATTTAAGAATGTAGAGAGACGTTACGTCAATTTGAGGAATTTGCATAAGCGAAATCTGGCAGCGAAAAGTGAAATTGTAGAGCCAGATTATATGATCGATGCTGCCATGAGTAACAACTTTTCACCAGTTTCAATGATGAATAGAGAGTTCCCGCCCCCCGCATAATGGTGTGGATTCAAACACCTAAAGACAAAAAAGCCCCAAACTAAAGGGGCTTTGAGTTACCTAATCTTCCACTTGATTAAACGCGGAACTGACTGACTTGCTTGTCTAACTGTTGCGTCTGTTCTGACAGCATAGACAGTGACTGTTGCGCTTGGCTCACCACATCAACAATCGACGTGCTGCTGTCTGCGATACCTTGAACGTTGCTGTTCACTTCATCACTTACTGAGCTTTGTTGACCTGCTGCTGTAGCAATGTGCGTGTTCATCTCGTTCATACGTGCGATCGCGTTAAGGATTTCAGCCAAAGATTCTGTCGCCAAACCTGCCGATTGAATGGTGTCTTCGCTGCTGGTTTTACTGCCCTGCATCACTTCCACCGCCTGAGCAGCGCCTGCTTGCAGCTTCTCAATCATCGATTGAATCTCGCCCGTGCTCTTTTGAGTACGGCTGGCTAAGGAACGCACTTCATCTGCCACGACAGCAAAACCACGACCTTGTTCACCAGCACGCGCCGCTTCAATCGCCGCGTTCAATGCCAACAAGTTGGTCTGTTCTGCAATGCCACGGATAACATCCAATACTGAAGCAATGTTGCTTACGTCATTATCTAGTGTGTTGATGACTTGGCTTGCACTTTCAATCTCACCCGCAAGATCACGAATCGCTGCGACTGTTTGCTCCAAAATCACATTGGTATTCGACAACTCTTCGTTCGCTGTTTGGCTTGCCAAAGCGGCTTCTGTTGCGCTGTCGCTCACGTTGCGACTGGTCACTTGCATTTCATGAACTGCTGCGGCAACAGCTTCGCTATCACGTTGTTGGTGAACTGTTGAATCTGCAATGGTTGAGGTCAACGAATTCAGGTTGTTCATTTCCTGACGCAATGTGTTTGCGCTTTCGACGACTTGTGACACTGTCGCTTGAATTTTAGTCACGAACTGGTTGAAGCCACCGGCAAGTTGACCAATTTCATCTTGCGAGTTGATGCTAATACGTTGGCTCAAATCCCCTTCTCCAGACGCAATTTGCACCATTGCTTCTTTGATGTCGTTGATTGGCTTCACAACAGTTTTTAGCAGTAATACCACCATACCAAGCGCTGCGATAATTACGATTGCGATGCCTGCTTCAAGAATAAGTTCTGCACGGAGCGCCGCTGCTGCGATATCCGTTTTTAGCGTCTTTTGTTTCGCTTCAATCGCATCTTTCACCACATTTAGTTGCTCACGTACCGCGCCAAATTGGTGTTCAAATTCCGCTTTGTTTGACTCGTAATAACTTACCCACTGCGATTGTGGCTTGCTGATCATGGTTTCATAGCTTTGCAGCCATTTCTCACCTGTTGATACTAGCTTCTGCACCTCGCTACCATGACTGCGAGGCATTACCCCCGCATCGGACAGTGACATGACTTTCTTCATACGTGGCAGAGCTTTGTATGCGTTGTCTTTGTATTCAAATAGATGGTGGTCAATTTCCGCTTGAGACTGCGCCAGAGCTAAACCTTGAATCGCTGACGTCGCTTGATAAAGGTCGCGATACGCATCTTCAATGGTAAAAAGGCTTGGGGTAACCTGCTCGTTAAGCGTGTCGCTAAGCTCGGTTTGTTTCCACATCGTGAGAACATTCAATACTGAGCTTAAAGTCAGTAATACAATCATCAAAGATAGAGGGAGAACTATCTTTTGCTTGATAGAGAGGTTGCTGAACATGAATAGATACCTTTTGTTATATTGTTCAAATCGCGCCCAATTATAACAAAGAGAAAGCACAAGTAATTTCATATACAGTGCAACGTATTATAATAATTTTTATCTTTACGACTAATATTTTAGATTCAACAAATAATTGAATCTATTGGCTTATCTATAAGGGACCAAGGTCACAAAGACACATCAAGAACTTCTGTCAATACAAGTTGTTTCCCCTTGTTTTGGTTGGAAGATCTCCATCATGGGTTCAATTTGACCATTACCCCACACGACAAAGCCAAAGCACAATAAGGGGAGTAAGAGATGAATAAGGGATTTGAACGTACCGAGCTTGCCGCGTTGAATCGCTGTGGGTCTGAATACTTTGACGCCTTTTGGTGGGAACTGACCTTCGATCAAACCACGTACGCCAAGTGGCAACATCAATACCGCAGCAAGTAAAAACACGGACAGTGGCACCCAAAAGAACAGTATGTGAACCAGAAGTTCTAAGCCCTGCATACCGAACACTTCATAGCATTCGGGCGCTTCGACGACTGCTTGCAGCAGAGGCTCTCCCTTAAGCTTAAACAGCACGCCAACTAGAAGACCAAATACACCAGCGATAGCGACTCTGATGATCTTTTCTTTTTTGCTGTACTGCGGCGCGTATTCCTTCATGCCCTTTCCTATCAAGATAAAAACCGAGAAAGTTAGCTTAAGAATGGCACGCCAGAGTGCAAATGCGTGCTTGGCTTTTGGGACACACAATGGCGAATAATGAAACAGAAAGAAAACAGCCTCAATATCGCTATTGAGGCTGTTGGAAAGTTCACGAGTCCGGTTTAATCGTCGAACAACAAGTTGATTGCAATTGCCATCAAAACTAAGCCTGAGATTGGCAGTAAGACACCCAATGGTGAGCGCTCGATGTAAGGCAAGTTTTCCGCAATCAATAAGCCCCATTCAGGTTCTGGCGGTTTAACGCCAAGTCCGATAAAGCTCAGAGAAGTCAGACTGAGCGTAATGTATGGCAAACGTAGAAACGCGTGACGAATCAATGGCGGCAGCACGTAGGGCAACAAGTAGTAGCGGAGTACTCGCCACTGACTGGTTCCCCAAATGGGCGCAAGATGCGTATAAGGCTGCGCTTTGGCTTCCATCAACAAGCTCGCACAGTGCGCCGCTAATGGTGCCCACGACACCATAACAATCGCAATCAAAGCGCTGTTTGGGTTCATCCCCGTTAGACCAGCAATCAGCAGACCCGCCACAATGTATGGCACACCTTTGGTGATCTCAATTAAGCCTTGGCTATAACGAGTCACGAAGCCGAGCAGCAAACCAATAACCAAACTTAGGAACGTCGCGATGATGCCCATTTTGATTGTCGACATCATACCGCCGCCAACACGAGCAAGCAGATCTCGACCAACGGCGTCGGCACCAAACGGTGCTGCTAAGCTTGGCGATTCAAGGCGGGTAAATTGGATGGTGTAAGGATCGCGCATTAACGCCCATCCTGCACAACCAATCAGCAAGGCAAAGATCGTGGCACTGACGATACGTTTGGTGGTGTTTTGGGTAAAACGGAACGTGCTGTGACTGCTGATCAACTTGCCACTCGTGACACTGTGCCCGAGTAACCAGCGTTGCAATAAGATGCTCGCACTGCTAATCAACATAGAGAACACCAGCAACACCAACAAGCCACCTTGCAGCATCGGCAGATCTTGTGACTTCGCTGCGCCTAAGATTAGTCGTCCGATACCCGGAATAGAAAACACTTGCTCCACAGCAACCGCGCCGCCGGTTAAACCAATCACCGTCATTGCGATTTGAGGAATCAAGTTACTAACGGCACGCCACAAGGCAAAGCGTAAGATTTGAAACTTACTGACGTTCGCCGATAGCCAAGTGATCACCCAAGGCTCATCTAATACACGCTTGAGGCTGTCATTGAGCAAGCGCCCGAACAAGCCAGCAGCAGGTAATGCCATTGCCAAACTTGGTAACCAGAGGTTTTGCACGCCTTGCCAACCATAAGGTGGGAACCAACCCAACCAGATGGAGAACACCATGATCAGCAATGAAGCAATCACGTATTCAGGCAATGAAACCAACACCGAACTGAGCGTGTCATGATGTTTGTCTAAACGATTCTGTTGCCAACGACGCACGGTGTAAAGCACGCTCGCCATGCACATTACAAATGCCATGCCTAGCGCTGTAAGCATCAGTAATAGTGACGTTTTTGCGGTTTGTTGAACGCTCTCCATGACGGACGCCCCGCTCACCCAAGAGACACCTAAGTCACCTTGCATGGCAAGCGTCAACCAATCCCACAGTCGCTCAGCAGCGCTGCGGTCAAGTTGAAGATCTTCTCGAATTGCTTGCAGAGCTTCTGCCGTCAGCAATTGTTGAGCACCCGCACGGGCACGGAGGATTGATTGGCTTGGGTCGATACCCGCAATATCCGGCATCAAACCCACCAGCACAACCACTACCCCGAGTGATAGGAAGCGCGACAAAAAACGCGTAAACCATTCAGGCATACAAGCGCTCCAACGAGAGCGCATGTTGGCAACAGACGACATCGAGTTAGTTCACCTCAGTAAACTGGTCGATCAGGCGACGCTCACGTGGGTCACGTTGTGCATTCTTCACGCGATCACTCTCACCTTGGATTACACGCTCGTGAAGCAGTGGAATCACAGCGTATTGCTCAAGGATTTTGCTTTCTGCTTCGATGATCGCTTGTTGGCGTTTCTCACCCAATGGCTGACGATCAGCGTGTTTCAATGCTGCGTCCACTTCTTCAGAGCAGAACTGACCTAGGTTGTAAGAACCTTTACAGCTAAAGTCACTTTGCATGTACGCCACTGGGTCACCAGAATCCAGCACTGTTGCACGTGACAACAAGAACGCATCGAACTTACCTGCTAGTGCATCGTTTTCGATTTGTGCGTATTCACGAACGTCTAGCTCAACCACAAAGCCAGCCGCTTCAAGTTGTTGCTTTAGTAGCACCGCCACTTCTGGCAACTCTGCACGGTCGGTAAACGTACCAATGGTGATCTTTTCACCATTCGCGTGGCGCATTTCCATGGTTTCCATACGAGGGTTCGCATCACGAATTGGTTGAGCCCATGCCAATGCTGGACCTAAAAGACCTTTCGCTGAATCGGCGTGGTTCTCGTAAACCGTTTTGATGATTTGCTCACGGTTAACCGCTTGAGCCGCTGCTTTACGCAAACCAAACTGGCTAAACACATCAGATTTGTTGTTTAGGTAAAGCGTGTTGGTACGTGGCATTGCGACTTCGTGCAGCTGTGAAGATTCCATCATCGCGATTTGCGAAACAGGAACGGCTTCAACGACATCCGCCTCACCGGTACGCAGTGCAGCAGCACGAGCAAAACCGTTTGGTACGTATTCAGCAAAAATGCTGTCTACTTTCGCTTTTTCGCCCCAGTAACCATCAAAACGTTTCAGTTTCGCGCTGGTTGTCCCGTTGATTTCTGTCAGAACAAATGGACCCGTACCCGCATTGATTGGCACAACACGACCGTTTTCTTGGTATGCAGCACCAGAAAGGATCGCTAACTGTGGGCTAGATAGACGGCTTGGCAACAATGGATCGTTAAAGGTCGTTTTGATTTCAACAGTGAAGTCGTCCAATGCGCGAACTTGCCATTCGATACCATCCAAAATGCGTGGCTTTGGTGCGGCATCTAATGCTTTTTGTAGAGAGTTCACAACCGCGTTGGCATCAAGGTCAGAACCATCGTGGAATTTCACGCCCTTACGTACCGTAAATTGCCACGTCATCGGATCAACTTGTTCCCACTCTGTTGCCAGCATTGGCTCTGCTACCGACTGATCGTTGAGGTTCACTAGCGTTTCTGCTGTGCTCCAACGTGACAGTTTGAACGCGTCATCTGAGAGTGGCGACAAACCTGTGCGTGGTGGTTGCATCATGGCAACGCGAATTTCCGTTGCTTGCGGTGCAGCTGCTTTTTCCGCTTCTGGCTTGCTTTCGCCAGAGTCAAAACAACCCGTCAGCAGTGCGCTTAAAGCCAGCGACAAAGCTAACTTGGGAGTACTAAGGTGCATAAGAAACCTCTCCAATGGTTTTTGTGAATTCATTACTTTTGTGTTGAGCGCTCATCAAGGCTCTCGTGATCAAGTGTGATGGGTTATTTGTCACGTTCTGTGCTGTGCCGTGCTCGACAACACGTCCTTTGTCTAACACTAGGATTTCATCGCATAGGGTTTGTGCCGCATCGAGGTCATGCGTCACCAAAATCAGGCGCATCTGACGACTCTTTTGAATGCCTGCCAACAGGTCAAGAATCTGTTTACGACTGACGGGGTCTAGGCTGCTGGTTGGCTCATCGGCAACCAACACACAAGGCTCAACAATTAAAGCTCTAGCGATAGCCACACGTTGCGCTTGCCCAACCGATAACTGCTGCGGGTTACGATCCAACAATGTGAGATCCAAACCGACATCCGCCAACACCTTTTCCACCTTCTCGTTAAGCTCTTGCGTTAAACCAATGTTGCTTAGCGGTTCGAGTAAGATCTGGCGAACGGTGTAATACGGATTCAAGCTAGACTGCGGCTCTTGCGGGATCAGTTGAATGTGCTGACACAACTCTTGTCGCTGCTTAGCCGAGCTACGCGATAGCGGATAGCCACACACATACACTTCACCAGATGTGGGCTTACGAAGACCGAACAAAAGCTCAATCAAGGTCGATTTACCCGCACCAGAAGGACCAACAATCGCAATATTCTTTGTGTCGATAGCAAGATCCAATTGTTCAAGCGCTTTAAACGGTTTACCCCCTAACCAACTTGGTTTGGAGTAATAGTGAACACTGGCTTGCTCAAAGCGAACTTCCGCCGATTTAGGCTGCGTGTGCCCGCTCAAGTTGTGCTTAGTCAAAATAGGCTCCAGAGATGAGGTTAAGGCAGCAGTTGCGCAAGTTGTTGGCAGAAAGGATGCGAACTTTGCTGAATGGCTTGCCATGGTGCGCCATAAGCCACCATGGTGTTGTCCGCAATCACCAAGACTTTGTCACACGCCAAAGCCGCAGACAGATCGTGTGTGATCAACAAACCACTGATGTTGCGTTGCTGAACACTACTGCGAAACAACTCAAGGATCTCCGCTTCGGTGATTGGATCGAGCGCACTGGTGGGCTCATCAGCGATGATCAAGTTGGCACTACCAAGCAATGCAATGGCAATACAAATACGCTGACGTTGACCACCAGATAGCTGGCTTGGATGCTGCGCTAATGCTGCTTTTGGATCCGCAAATCCGAGTTGAGACAACAAGGTCGTAACCGTGTCTCGGTTTGCTAAAGACAAGCGCGTTTTGTTGCCCGTCAATGCCAAACACAGTTGTTGTTCAACAGACGCCAATGGATTCAGTGCTTTGAGTGCATCTTGGAAAATGACCGCGGGACGCTGTGATTGACTCCGTTGCAGCATGGCAGTTTGTGCGACTTCACTGCTGTTAAGCTGGATACTTCCGTCTACCCAAATATCAGACGGCAAAAAACCTGCGACGGCTTTCGACAACATGGATTTACCAATGCCGGAAGGTCCCATAATGGCAAGAACTTCACCTTGAAACAGCTCAAAAGAAATGTCTTTGAAGAGTGTGCGTTCTGAGTCTGTAAGGCTGAGATTATTAACGGAGAGTATTGGTTGAGAAATCACGACACCAACTAAATGTAACAATATAACATAACAATAGTATCACGCAGGTCTGAGCAAGAAAACAACTCAGAGGGGTTATTTCATCACCTTTTTCACGCTTTTATCAGCAAGGGCAGATGGCTCCGCCCTTGTGGTAGCGCATCTAAATAACCGAGTTTGTAAAACCGTGAATTACTGACACTTTTGTTTGACTTGATCGAGGTATGGAAACAAGAAGACAAAGCGTCCAACGTAGAACAAAGTGAATGCCAACCACAAACCGTGATTGCCCCAATATTGCACCGCAATAAATTGAGTCACTAAGAACAACACCATGGTTAGGAAGGTAGAGTTACGTACTGGTCGCGTCGTCCCTGTGCCAGTAAAGATGCCGTAAAACGTAAGCCCAAAACCAGCAACCAACGGGAATGCCAATAACCAAGAGCTCATGTTTAGATACAGCTCAACAAGGTTTGGCAAAGTGGTAAACAACGTCACTAATTGGTGTTTGAACAGCACCAACAGCAAGGTCAATACAACAACGAACGCCGCGGTCCATTGTGTGTTTAGCTTAATCACGTTATCAAGCAATGTCGGATTCTTCTGCCCTACGGCTTTACCTGCAAAGACGCTCGACGCATTCGCCACACCATCGAACATGTAGCTGACGATGAAGGTCACTTGCATCAAGATTGCGTTCGCCGCGAGCACATCAGAACCTAGTTGAGAACCTACACGCGCCATCATGTTGAAGAACACCAGTAGACACACCGTACGAAGCAGCAGATCCATATTGGAAGACGCGATAACTTTAAGATCTTTACGCGTCATTTTCGCGGTTTGAATGTAATCAAACAGTGGGAAGCGACAAGTTTTCAGCACCAGCACCGCACCAATAACAAACGTCGAGATTTGCGCAATAAGTGTCGCCACCGCAACACCAGCAATGCCCATATCGAAGTACAACACAAATACGATATCCAGCACGATGTTCAGCACGTTACCAAACACTTGCGTGAACAAGGTTTCTTTGGCTTTCGCCTGCCCCATCAACCAACCAATCACGGTGTAGTTCAGCAGCACAAACGGCGCACCAAAGATCATGATATCGAAGTAAATCTTCGCGTTTTCTGCCACGACGGCATCAGGGGAGATAATCAGCTCTGCCCCCATCCAAATCACGGACTGCAACGCAATGAAAATCAAGCCAAGGCAGAGCGAAAGCACGAAAGGACGGAATAAGCTGCTCGCTTGATCTTCTGGGCTATTTTTACCTAATGCAATTGCACTTTGCCCGGTAGTACTGACGCGGAAAAAGCCAAACAGCCAATACAAGGTATTCATGATAACGGTGCCGATCGCCACACCACCAATCATCTCAGCCACACCGAGTTTACCGATCACCGCGGTATCCACCGCCCCCAATAATGGTTGGGTAACCGTAGAAACAATGAAAGGAAATGCGATTTTAAAATAGTCTTTATGAGTCAGATTCATTCTTGGTTAAACTCAGTTTCAAATGGGATTTCTAGGTAGCCAGCGGCTTCTAGCAGTTCTTTCGTATATGGGTCGCGTACGTGCTTGAGATTACGCATATCATCAACGCGTTCAACAATCTGACCGCCTTTAAAAAACATCAAACGATCACACAAGAAACTCGCTACCGCAATATCGTGAGTGATAAACAGGTATGAAATATTGCGCTCTTGTTTGAGCTTTTGTAGCAAGTCGAGGATCTGTACCTGAACCGACACATCAAGCGAACTTACCGCTTCATCAAGCAGGATGAATTTAGGGTTCGGTGCGACTGCACGCGCAATACAAACGCGCTGCAATTGACCGCCGCTCAATTGATGCGGATAGCGTTCCAGCATTTCTGCTTTTAGCCCGACCTCTTCGAGCAATTGAACCAATAAAGCTTCGCGCTGCGCTTTGCTCATTGCTTCAGTAATCAGCGGTTCATTAATGATTTCACGTACAGTTAAGCGTGGATTCACCGAGGTATTGTAATCTTGAAAGACCACACTGATGGCTTTGTGTGTCGGTAAGCTAGCAATCGCTTCGCCTAGTACCACCTCACCACTGTCGGCAGATTCCAAGCCTAAAACAACTTTGCCCAAGGTGCTTTTTCCGCTGCCTGATTCGCCAACGATACCGACACATTCGCCTTCATTTACGGTAATCGACACACCATTGAGAACATGCTGATAGCTTGGGAACAACCAACTGTCATCGTTTTTGAAAGCCTTAGTGACTTTTCGAACATCAATCAGCATTAGGCACTCTCCATCACGGATTTAAAACGATTAATCAACGCCATACGGGTATCAACTAAATAACGTGTGTGCTCGCTTTGTGGGTTGGTAAACACTTGCTTGGTGTCGCCATATTCCACGACCTTGCCTTGATTCATCACCATCACGTTATCGGCAATGTGCGAAACCAAACTTAAATCGTGACTGACGAAAATCAGGCTCGTGCCAAACTGCTCTCGTACAAATTGCAGCTCTTTGATGACCTCTCGTTGTGAGATGTAATCGATCGCTGTGGTTGGTTCATCGGCAATAATCAGCTTAGGTTTTAGCACTAAAGCCAGCGCCACCATGATGCGTTGCAGCATGCCACCACTCAGCTCGTGCGGGTATTTCTTCAATAAAGATTGCACCGATTTTAAATTCACTCGGGTGAGCACATCGCAGAATAACTCGGTCGCATCTTTACTGCTCATCGCTGAGTGCTGTTTAATTGTCTCGACGGCTTGGTTACCAATCGTGAACAGCGGGTTGAACGCCGTCATTGGGCTTTGCATGATCATCGAGATTTTCTCACCACGCATTTGGCGGCGCTGCTTTTGCGGCATCGAGAATAAATCTTCGCCCTCAAAAATAGCCTCGCCAGAGATAGCAAAGTGCTCGCCCAACAAGCCGTTAATCGCATTACAAGTTAAGCTTTTACCACTGCCCGATTCACCTAAAATGCCCAAGCATTGGTCTTCTTTCAGCGTGAAACTGACGTCAGAAACCAATTCACGATGAGTAGGTTTCTCCAATGTCACAGCAAGATTCTTCACTTCTAACATCATCGTTGCTCCGTTCTTGGGTCTAACACATCGCGCAGTGAGTCACCGAGCAAGTTACAGCACGCTACCACCACCATAATCGCCGCGCCCGGAATCAACATTTGTTCAGGGTTAGAGAACAGCACTTCTTTGGCATCGCTAAGCATTGCGCCCCACTCTGGTGTCGGCGGTTGAATACCCAGTCCCAAGAAAGACAGGGTTGAAATACTTAGGATGATCCACCCCAAGTCCAAGGTAGCGAGAATAATAACCTCAGCAGCAATATTCGGAGCTAAATGCTTGCGGAAGATGAAGCTTTGCGGTGTTTTTACCGTGCGCGAATACATGATGTAGTTCTGATGATTAAACGCGATCACCGAGCTACGCACGATGCGTACATACCATGCGATCTTGGCAATGAAGTTCGCCACGATGATGTTAGTGATGCCCGGTCCCATGATGCCTACGATACTTAGCACGATGATTTCATAAGGAAAAGACAACATGACTTCACAACCACGCATGATCAGAGCATCGACTTTGCCACGCACATAACCAGAAACAACACCAATAAAGCCACCGACCAAAGCGGTGATCACCATGGTCAGCAAGGAGTAGTAAAGCGTGGTGCGAATACCAAAAAGAAGGCGTGAGTAAATACAACGACCTAAATGGTCAGTGCCCAGCGGGTAATCCGCCGACATTGGCATCAAGGTGTTAATAACATCGGCTAAGTTTGGATCGTGCGGCGCAAGATAAGGCGCAAATGCCCCCATCAAACAAATCACGGTAAGAATGAACAAACAAGCGACAACGGTTTTGTTGCTAAAGAGACGTTGCATCATTGGTTGTTACCTCCTGATTTCAAGCGAGGATCCACTACCGTATGTAAGATATCGATCAGTAAGTTCGATACCACGAACAAGCTGCCCATCACCAAGATGTAAGCTTGAATGATTGGGTAATCTCGATTGAAGATTGCTGCGAGTGCAAGACGCCCTAAGCCCGGAATGGCGAAGATGCTTTCGATGACTACGGTTCCTGCGATCAATCGCACGATACCAATACCCAAAGCCGTCATAGAGGTTTGCAGCGAGTTCTTAAGAAGGTGTTTCCACACCACGCGATATTCGGGAATGCCACGCGCTCGGGCGTAAACCACGTAGTTGTGATTCATCGAGTCCAACATCGAGTTGCGGATCAGACGAATGTACGTTGCCACATACGCCATACACAACGTAATTGATGGCAGAATAAAATGACTGAAGGTCGATGCCCCGCTGCTTGGCAGCCAGTACATGTAAATTGAGAAGAACCAAATCAGAATAAACGCGAGCCAGAAGTTTGGCATCGCTGTGCTGGCGAAGATAAACACTCGCACAATGCGATCAAACCAGTGGTCTTTATACACCGCACTGAGCACACCCATCGGAATACTCACACACACCAACAGAATCAGCGACAACCCAGCAAGCTTTAAGGTGTACGGGAAACTGCGCGCCAACTCTTCAGACACGAGGCGGTTGGTGTTGGTGTAAGACACACCAAAGTCGCCTTGTAATGATGCCACCAGCCAATTGGCGTAACGCACCAAAAACGGTTTATCTAAACCAAGCTCTTGGCGGATCTCTTCAATCGCCTCTGGGCTTGGCGTCGTGTCGTTAACACGCAATGCAACTTCGGCAGGATCAGCGGGAATGATATTGACCAAGGCAAAAGCGATAAAGGAGACAAAGAAAAGTGTCACGCTTGCACTTAGTAGCCGCTTGATTATGTATTTCGCCATGCAGATACTTTCTCTACGTTTTAGTTAGAAAAGTAAAAAGACTGACACCCAATTCAGAGTGTCAGTCGTGATACTTTAAGTCAGTGTTTTGTCCACCGACTGGTGAGGTTACTTAACAGACATACGTTGCAAAGGAATCTCAAATTGAGATGGGTTAAAGCCCACACCTTCTACACGTTTGTTGAAAATCGCGCGGTTTTGCTCGTAGCTGATCGGGATGTAGATCGCTTGCTCATGCAGTGTTTTCAATACGTAGGTGTAGTGTGCTTGGCGCTCGGTTTCATCAATCGCTTCTAGTGCTTCAAGGATGTTCTTATCGATTTCTGCTTTTTCAGGAATGCCCTGCTGCGCTGCATAATCGCCGTAAACCGGTTTACGCATACCACCTAGGAACGATTGAGGATCGTAAGGCGTACCCCAAGAGATGTTGAACGATAGGTCAAAATTACCTTGTTTCAAACGGTCACGGTGTGCCTGTTCTTCTTCACCAACAAGGTTCATTTTCAAACCCACTTTTGACCATTCACTTTGTAGGTATTGCGCGATAGTACGCTCAACCACTTTGTCGCTGTCGTAAGAAAGCGTGATTTCAAAAGGCTTACCGTTTAGCTTGCGCACTTTGCCGTCTTTCTTCCAACCTGCTTCATCCAGCAGTTTTTCTGCTTGAGCAACGTCGTATTGGTATGGCGTCAGCTTGATGTTTGCGTAAGGTACGTTTTGCGCCAATAGCGTGTCTGCTGGTTTTTCAAGACCTAGCATAATGCGCTCAGCAATGATCGCTTTGTTGGTTAGATGGCTCAACGCTTGGCGAACACGCGTATCACTCAGGCTTTCACTCGCTGAGTTCAGAATCAGCATACGTGTAGAAACCGGATCTGACAGGTTAGTGCCAAAACGTGGATCTTTTTCAAACTGTTTGAATGATTGCGCACTGATCAGCTGCAAACCGTAAACCATGTCTACTTCGCCACTGCGCAGTGACAACAGGCGCGATTGGTTGTCTGGGATCACTTTCGCGATAATCTTGTCAATCTGAGGCTTTTCACCCCAGTAGTTTTCATTGCGTTCAAACGTTGCACGTTGATCTACTACGTTGTCCGTTAGGACATAGCTACCCGTGCCGACGTAACAATTAGTGCCATCTTTGGTTGTGCCGTCTTTGAAACATTTTGGAGAAAGGAAACGGAACGGACGTGTCACACCAAGCTCAACAAGGAATGGGTAGTAGGATTCAGCAAATTCAACTTCGATGGTGTTATTGTCCACCACGCGAACACTCTCTTTACCTGACTTCTCGACTTCAACCATTAGGCGAATTGACTCAAGCCAAGTGTGGCGGTTTGCGTTATCTAGCAATGCATCAAAGTTTGCCTTCACGACGTTAGCGTCAAACTTTGTACCATCAGAAAAAGTGACGTCATCGCGCAGTTTAAATGTGTAGGTTTTGCCGTCTTCTGATGTGCTCCAGCTGGTTGCTAACCAAGGTTCAAGAACGCCGTTGTCACCAAGGTGAACCAAACCTTCGAAGATCAGGTTTTGCGCAAAAATCTCACCGCCATAAAGATGCGGGTTAAGGTCGCGAATGTCGCGGTAATTGGCAAACGTCAGTGTGCTCTCTTCTGCAAAAGCACTTTGAATAGGAAGAATGGCAGAAGCAGCTACCGCAACCGCGGCGATCAGTTTTTTAGACGGCATAAACAAAACCTTTAAATGTTAATGATAATTATTATCTTTAATCATATTAATACTACAATAAGGGCAATAATCATCAAGCCCTTAATGGCATCAAACTGACTGTCATTGGCTCATACAAAAATAAGACAATGATTTAGATAGAAAAATATTTAGTTGTGCTCGTGGGCGTATCTGGCAAAGTCGCCAGAAAACATACCGAAAACAGCAGGCGTCAAGTCCCGCAATCTCGCTACTACGGCAGACGAACAGAAGTTTAAAGCTGATAGGAAATGAGCACGCAATTACGCGTGAGGGGGCGACCGAGTACGTGGTAGCTCATAAACATTGAGATGCGCTTCGGTCAGAATTGTATGATGATATTCTGGGGTTTGATTGACGACAGGCAATTCAAAATCGCTGCTGTGAACAGCCGTTTGAATCGCGTCATAGATTTCGCACTGATGTTGAAGATGCGTTTCCGGCTCCATTTCCAAATCGTGCACGATCGACAGCGTACTCAAGCCGACAGGCAGCATGAGCAGTGCGAGCATTAACAGCACATTGTTGGTAAAGCGAGAAAAGTAGTTCAAATTCCACATCCAGTGATGATGATGGGGCGAAATGTAACACCGCATTGCGTGCTAAATCTTTATCTAGATCAAGTTAACACCTTAAGTTTGAAAAATAATGAGAATTAATCTTACTTTCGATACATATTCATCAAACCTAGCCATCTCTCCTCAAACAGGCAAATCCTTGTAAAATTTAGTGATAAAAAATCAACCGCGTTCAAATCACCAAAATGTTATGTTATAACAACTCCCACTTTTCATATTGCTTCACACATAGGTAATCGGATGTCCATTTTTGGATCGTTTTCTCTTTCTAGATTACGCCTAACTCTTACTGCTTTCTCACTGCTGTTTTCTTGTTTTGTCCACGCCCACCCTCATTCTTGGGTGACGATGGAAACCCAAATCAATATCAAAGAAGATAAGATTCAATCGCTCTCAATGAACTGGGAGTTTGACGCCATGACCACGGCTTACATGCTCGCGGGAGAGAAACTCACCGACGAAAATCGAGATGAAGTGCTTTCGACACTCTCTAGTCAGGTGATTTACAACCTGTTATCAAGCCATTACTTCACCTACTTTTATGCCGACGATGAACCGATTCGCTACAAGATGGTGGAAGAAGGGTCTATCGAGATGAATGGTGCAAAAGCAACATTGAAGTTCAATCTTGAACTCGCTAAGCCCACCAGTATCTACACGCCTGATCTGCGTCTGCTTATCTTTGATCCAAGCTACTTCGTAGATATGAGTTGGGAACACAAGCACGCCATCACCATCAATAAGCCTTACGCTGATCGTTGTCATATCGACGTGGTTGAACCAAACCCAACACCTGAGCAAGTGACTTACGCGATGTCACTCTCTGTTGATGCCGATCCAGATAACGAACTCGGTCAGCTATTTACCCAAAAAGCCCTCTTCACCTGTGAGCCGGAGGAGAACTAATGGGAAACTCGTTAGTCTTCAAACGCGGTCTGTTCGCAGTATTCGGCTTAGTGCTATTAGCCATTACTCTTCATATTTGGAATCACTTCCCTGCTTACTGGATGCAGTTGATTCGGCTTCAACGTGACACGGTAAACTCGCTCAGTGAATATCTGATGCTCATCAGTCAAGGGCAACTGTTGTACGGTTGGTACTTGTTGGGCTTCAGTTTTCTGTATGGTTTGCTGCATTCGGTTGCCCCTGGACACGGCAAAACAGCAGTGACGTCAATGAGCCTGATTCATGGCTACCGTCGCCGACAGGCGCTTGTTTTGGTCGCGATTATTGCCGCCCTGCAAGCCGCGAGCGCGTGCATTCTTTTCGTGATTACCGCCAAGATTGCAGAGCAGTTTGCTTTCAGCCTTTCTGATAATGTTCGTCTGCTAACGCAAGGTTGTGCGGTTTTTATTATTCTACTGGCGCTGAAAGAGTTTGCGTCGGTGGTTAAACGCCGCATCAAGCAAACACCCTCTCAAGAAGATGATGATTCCGCAGATTCTAACGGCAATATTTCATGGAAAGCACTACTGCTTATTGGCTTTCGCCCTTGTACTGGCGCGGTGCTGGTTCTGTTTCTCTCTAACATGTTAGGCAGCTTAATGTGGGGCATGGTCGCGACATTTGTGATGGCTTTAGGAACAGCAATGACCAACTCGATATTGGTGTTCAACGCTTTAACGATTCAACGCCAAATGAAAAACCACAGCGCCAAACCCAATGCCAACTTGAGCGATACGCTTAACCTTGTTTTGGCAGTTACTATGGTGGCATCGGGTTTCATTCTCTATAACTTTGCCAGTGTGGCGGGATTGCAGAACTTCGTCAGATAAGTGCCGACAGCAATAAACGCAAAAGCCCCAACACTTGGTTGGGGCTGAATTTACATTGATTTGTATTTCAATACTGCGTGTTACTTAGGCTCGCGCAACAGGTAAAGCATTAACTTCAATGGCGTTTTTGCGATAATGCTGTGAGGCAAATGTGCGTCCATTAGCAACCAAGCGCCAGCTTTTAGTTCCTTCGCCTCTTCCTCTAGCGTGAACGTACATTCTCCTTCGAGTATTTGTGCAATCGCTGGTACTGCTGCAGTATGTTCGCTCATTTCTTCACCTTCGGCGAACCCGAAGATAACACCTCGCAAACGCTCACTTTTGTACACAGGACAACTCGTGATACCTGCTTTGGGGATATCCACTTCATTCGCGAGATCTTCATATAAGGTGTATTCAAACATGATTTAGCTTTCCTTCTTTCTTGCGACAAGCGTTATCGCAGATAGGTTCTTTTCGTGTTTGCGGAAAATCTTACGCATGCCTAACACACGCTTTCTCGCTTGCGGTTTAGTCAGTACGTTTTTCACGATTTTTAAGAACCCACTCAAGCCTTCATCGGCGATAACGCGTTTTGGTTCGAGTAAATGCATTGGAGCAACGGCTTCGAATTCAACGACAAAACCATTCTCTTCCATCAGAGCTTTCCACTCTGCGGGTGTGATGGGTTTGGCGGGGTGCTGAATGGTCTCGGAAACTTCTCTTTGAATTGCGCGCTTTTTATCTTCATCGATAGTATCTGGCGTAATGCACAGTTCATGGATACCGTAACGACCATGAGTTGCGAGGATTCGAGCAGCCTCAGCAATAATTTCGTTTTTACGCGCATCGGATTGCATCGTCAGCATAGCTTCGCCATAAACCACAGAAGCGCATTCTGGCTCTAACCCTGTCTCTTGTGCATTCCCGACATGACAACGTTGGTTTGCACCCTGTAAGTAAGAGCGAACAATCTCCGCTGCCTGCTCATTTTGTTCGATAGCGGTGTAGCTTGCAGGGGATTTTTCCAAGCACAAACGTGCCGTGTAACCCATACCGGGCGCGAATTCGACAACGAGGTCATCACGCGTAATCGCCAACCCTTGTAGCATTTTTTGTGTTAGTTCTTTGCCACCAGGACGCAGCACTTTCTTACCCAGTTGAGCGAGTACCCAGTGTCCCGGTGTTTTTGTCACTTCTCGCCCTTCATTGGGCATCGCTAATCGTTTAGACATAATGACTCCTAAGCAAAGATGGCGACGGGAACAAAAAGAACGACCAGACCGCACAAGGCAACCCATCGAAATACGTGGCTAATACCGTCCATAACTGTTCTCCTTTCTCAGGTTGGATAAGTTGGCACATCAATCAATAATGATTATTATTTGTATCTTATCCCCCAAGTCCGAATTTGCTGCTTGATAATTATCAAGCTAAGGAAAACAGCGTGCCCGGCTCTATTGTTTCGCTCCTTAACGAAGAAGAAAAAACGCAACTCTTTTCAAAACGCTCGCCTTTGCATTGCGATGCAGGACATCAACTGTTTGAACGTGGGGAACCTGCGGAAAATATGTATTTGGTCGAGAGAGGAAAAGTCTCGCTGTTTCGTTTGATGCCAAACGGCGACGAAAAGCTGTTTAGAGTGTTCATGGCGGGAGAAATGATTGCGGAAATGGCGATGTTTATGTCCCCAAGAACCTATCCGATGAGTGCCCGTGTCGATCAGGATACGGAGCTGTCTGTGTTCTACTACCAAGATGTGTTAACGGTGTTTACTCAGTCTCCACAGACTTCATTAAAAGTCATGAACTACATGACCAATCGCATCCACCAGCTGATGGATACCGTGAACATTTTGACGCAAGTAAACGCGAACCAAAGACTGGTGATGAAGCTGGCTGACTTCTATTGTGCTCAATCGAGAAGCGAAGGGAAAATCACATTACCCGTGACAAAAAAGCTGCTCGCAACACAGCTAGGGATGACGCCAGAAACGCTTTCTAGAACGTTCAAAAAACTGAAAAACGATGGTTTTATTACTGAGTGCGAAAGTCATATCACGCTGCTAGACATTCCCGCCATGTGCGAAGCGGTGGAGTTAGCACCAGAAATATTCCAGCGAGATTGAGAGGCAGTCATCAACGGTGTTTGCTGACTTGAACAATCCATCACCACCTAAAAGATGCAAATGAGATGCATTATTAGTTGATAAAGATCAAATCTAAGTGAACAAATCTTGTTCATCATACTGCGATAATAATGATAACCATTCCCACTTGAAGTGCTAAGAGCTTTTATTTTTAGTGCGATTTTTCTAAGGAAATGCAGTATGTCTCTTTTAAAGCCAAGGGTGGCACCTTTTACATTATTGCTGCCAACGCTTATTGCCCCTCTCACCTATGCATCTAGTGATGCCGAACAACAAAAGCCCACGGCAAACACACAAAAAATGGAAACCGTTGTCGTCGTTGCGTCTCGTATGGAACAGTCTATTTCTGACGTCGCAGGTAGTGTGGCGGTTGTCAGCTCAGAAGATATTGAAAAGCAGATGGCAAACAATATCGAAGAAAGCCTACGTTACATACCGGGCGTCAGCATGAATGGCAACTCACGTTTTGGGGCGTCAGATTTCAATGTCCGAGGAATGGACGGAAGCCGGGTTAAAGTTCTAGTCGATGGCGTAGAACAACCCGTCGCTTACGGTTCAGGAGTCAGCGGAACTGTGATGAATGTTCTTGGCAAAGGTCAAGGGCAAGTCGAAGTTGATACGCTCACCGCCATTGAAGTTAACAAAGGTTCGTCTTCAAGTTTGTACGGCAGTGGTGCACTCGGCGGTAGCGTTTTGATGAGAACAAAATCCGCTGATGATCTCCTCCAAGGCGAAGAAGGTCATGCGAGTGTCGACGCAGGGTATCAATCTCGCGACGGCAGTTACAAAGCAACCGTAAACGCGGCTCGCCAGTTTAATGAAGACCTTAAAGGGATGATTATCTTTACTCACCGCGATGGTGACGAACTGGAAACGCATGGCGATGGGGCTGATATCACTGGCGAAGGTCGCGGTAAAGCCGATCCGATGAACTACACATCAAACAACATTTTGTCTAAGTTAGAACTTCAAGCCAGTGAAAAGCATCATTTCGTGTTTACTGGGCAGTACTTCGAACAAGACTCGGATGGGAAAAGTCGTTCTCTAGAAGGCAGCTCTAGTGGCTTCAATAAATATTCTAACTATCATTTCGAGGACACTCAGCGCAGAGGTCGCGTTGGCATTGAGCACACTTGGAATGCTCAATACTCCGCTTTTGATCGCTTAACTTGGCAAGCAAACTGGCAGATTTCGGAAGCGAAAAACACCACAAAAGACACACTGACAAGCGCTTTCCCACCTTTTACCAGCACCGATCGAACCAGACAACGTAACGCGAAGGATACATCGCTCCAGCTGGATGTACAGCTCGATAATTCGTTCGTGCTAGGAAACACAAATCACGACTTTATTTACGGAGCAACCTTAATCGACAGCGAGTTCAAGCTCGAAACTCGTGACACGGATAATAAAGGGAAAGACACCAGTGGCGTTGTTGAAATGCCACCAAAAACTGACGTACGCAAAGCTGGGCTTTTCGCGCAAGATCAGATGTATCTTATGAATGACCGCTTGATTGTAACCACTGGTCTTCGCTACGACATGTTCCAATACCGACCAACCAAAGATCATCGCAATATCAACGGTAACCTAGGTGAATACAAAGATCTCGATACCGATGCAATCACAGGACAATTGGGAGGCGTGTTCCACTTTACCGATACCACCAGCGCCTTCGCTAAATACGCGCGTGGTTTTAAAGCACCAACACCAGAAGAGCTTTACTACAGCTTTGAGCGTAATCCCGTCCCTGGAATGCATGTTGTAGTGCTTGCAAACCCTGATTTGAAGCCCGAATCCAGTGATTCTATTGAACTGGGTGTTCGCCAGAACTATCAAGCGTTGAACTGGGAATTAGCAGCGTACTACAACGATTACAGTGACTTCATTAACTCGACATCTTGGACTGAAGTACACCAAGGTACTCGATACATGTACAGCAAAAACGAGAACATCGACAACGCGAAAATCTACGGTGTGGAATTCTCAAGTGCCCTGCAGCTCGGAGCATTAATGCCTGTACCAAATGGCACTTACTTACGTGTCAGTGGTGCATGGTCCGAAGGTGAGGATAAAGACTCAGGAAAAGCCATAGACAGTGTCGCACCACTGACCGGGGTATTGGGTCTTGGCTTCGACCAAGCCAATGCACTGTACGGTTGGGAAACCACCTTAACGGCTGTTGCTAGCAAAGATGGCAGCGATTGGAGCAATAAAGATAACTTGTCAGCACCTGGCTACGGCATCGTTGATGTTACCGCCTATGCGCAACCAATCAAGAACCTAACCATTCGAGGTGGTGTATTTAACGTATTTGATAAGAAATACTGGAACTACAGCCGTGTGAAAGGGTTAACACCAACGTCCGTTGCAAATTCAGACTCGTTCACTTCGCCAGGTATCAACTTCGGCGTGAACGCGAAATACGTTTTCTAAAGCACATTTATACTATTTAGCCCCTTCTTCTACGGAGGGGCTTTGATTTATCAAACATACCCGTATTTGTTCATGGTATGTAAGGTGAAATACATGAAAAAACTCTTATGTTTGGCACTCGCTTCTTTGGTCACGATGCCCTTGCATGCTGAAGATCGCATGATCAGCGCAGGCTTTGGGGTAACAGAAATCATTTATGCATTAGGCGCGCAAGACAAGCTAGTCGGTGCAGATTTTACCAGTAGACATTTGATTGAAGGCAATGAAGACATCGCACAGTTAGGCTTACATGTTCGTCTCTCTGCTGAAGGAGTAATGGCACTGCGCCCTACCCACTTGATCGGCACTGATGAAATGGGACCACAAACTGCCATCAAACAAATTGCGAAAAGTGGTGTCGAAGTGGTAACAATCCCTTCAGGGCAACATGTCCCTCAGCTGTTGTCTCGAATAGACACTCTGGCAGCAGTCATGGGGCATCCTACTGAAGCCAAGCAGCTAAAACAAAGCGTGACATCAGAAATTGAGAAACTAGAGCACAAACAATGCCAAACCAAGCCAAAAGCTATTTTCTTTATGCTTGACCGCTCTGGAGCAACACGCGTCGGTGGCGCTGATACGGCAATCGACACCATCATTACTCTCGCAGGGGCGATTAATCCTGCACAAGCACACTTTAAAGGCTATCGCTCAACCAGTATGGAAGCGATGTTAGAGATGCAACCCGACTACATTTTAGTGAGTCAAAGAGCGTGGGATATGTATCAGAGTGCGGATAAGATTCTGGACAAGTTGCCGGTTCTAAAATTAACGCCAGCCGGCATCAACAAAAATATCCTTGTCGTACCAAGTGGCGCCTTATTGGGTGGATTTGGGCTAGCAAGTATCGAGGTAGCAAAAGAGCTCAATCAAACGTTTTGCCCTCAATAATCAAGCGTTGCTTAAAAACAAAAAAACAGCTCCTAATGAGCTGTTTTTATTGCTTCTGAAAGCGATATCTAAGTGCAGGTATTACGCCTTCTTCACAAACTGCGCCGTCACCATCATCTCGCCAGCACCATCGACTTTACAATCTAGTTGATGATCTTTGCCGTCTTTAATACGACGAATCACAGCTTTAGTGCCGATCTTCAGCACCAATGAGCTGCCTTTTACTTTTAGATCTTTGGCTAACGTGACCTTATCACCTTCCTGCAGCAAAGTGCCGTTGGCATCTTTCACGTTTACGGCGTCTTCTTCTGCTGCCTGAGTCGGGTTCCACTCGTGTGCGCATTCAGGGCAAACTAAGTGGTCTTGATCTGGATAAACGTATTCCGAGTTACAATTTGGGCAAGGAGGTAAAGACATAAATAATCACGAGCTAATGAATTTGCCAATATGGTAATGGTAATTGCTCACCTTATCGAGCCTATTTGCAAACTATCGTATATATCGAAAAACAAAGCTGATTGAAAACGGCGTCATCTCTTACCCTAGGACAACGCCGTTTGATGCGCCGAACTACATAGACGATTCAAACAAGCCTGTAATACCTTTCAAAGGGAAAAGCCTTGCTTGATCCAACCCTCTCAACGTTACCGTATTGAGGTCGTCAATAAAGAAACGACTGGTCATCGTGTGTTTGCCACCATTAATGAAAATCTCGATGACAGAATGGTCGATATACATCTCAATCGTCTGCTTAGCGTCCAATCTTGGTGCTTTTCGAATGCCACCAAATTCTTCTGCGTACAAGTGCGACATGTGATGACGGTCCAGCACAAACTCGTGCTCTGTCGCACTAAAGACGATGTTGTCACCTTTGAGGTTGCTCAGCTCAAGTTCAAAGCCATCGCCCACAAGGTCTAATTGGATCAAACAACTGGTGCTTTCCAGTGTATGGGATTGTGCAAAGACCACCTCTTCTTTTCTTAAACTTTTCAGCTCAGGGAGCGGAGTTTGAACAAGAAAACCATCTTTCAACGTTAGTTCTCTAGGAAGAGACAGCATTCCTGCCCACTGGTGTGTGACCGATGGCGTGTCGATTTCTGGCAACCCTATCCATGCAATAAGAATGCGACGCCCATTCTCATCTAAATAGGTTTGTGGGGCGTAGAAATCAAACCCATAATCTGGCTGTAAAATATCTTGGTGGTTTTCTAAAGTCATCGACTCTAGGTTCAACTGATCACCCACGATATACGCGACAGAATAGATGTTTTTGAAATCATAAGGATTACTACTGCTCACGCCCTGTGGAGAAAACAGCATCACCGATTGACCATTAATCTCAAAGAAATCAGGACACTCCCACATGTACCCAAGGTCAGAAAACTTGGTCTTGATTGAACCTTTATGCTGCCACGTTTTCAAATCTTTGCTTTGATAGAGCGCCATTGAA
The DNA here is from genome assembly GCF_024181835.1 of Vibrio sp. Y29_XK_CS5. Taxonomy (NCBI): domain Bacteria; kingdom Pseudomonadati; phylum Pseudomonadota; class Gammaproteobacteria; order Vibrionales; family Vibrionaceae; genus Vibrio; species Vibrio sp. Y29_XK_CS5. The sequence goes on along the minus strand of NZ_JAMZAM010000002.1, from coordinate 411,614 downwards.
CCATGTTCAGTTTTGGTTTGAGCACCCACCACCATCAAATAGTCGTCGCCTTTCTTCCAAACTTTTGGATCACGAAAGTGCTCCGTGTAATGTTCGTTCTCAATGACCACACCGTGCTTTTCAATGTTGCCGTCTGAATCCATGGTGGCAAAACACTGTGTTGGGATTCGATTCCAGTTTTGGTCACGCTTGTTGCCAGTAAAAAACAGCAAAGCCTTGTTGTTTTCCACCAAAGCACCGCCCGAATAGACACCATGTGAATCGTAGTCTTGGTCAGGATGAAGACCCACGCCATGATCTTTAAAATGGATGAAGTCTTTAGTAGAAAGGTGGTACCAATACTTCATTCCATGGACTGGTCCCACGGGCGTCCACTGGTAAAAGATGTGGTGCTCACCATTGAAATAGCACAACCCATTTGGGTCATTTAATAGCCCAAATCTAGGGGCGATATGAAAACTAGGAAAGCCTTTATCTTGCTGACGTAAAAGTGTCATTTCTTCGATATCACACTGAGGGATTTGTTCAAGTCGGCGATATCTTTGCTCTACAGTCCAACGGTTGTCTAAGCTCATAATTTTTCTCAACTGAAATTGGATCTGAAGATCATTGCCCAATAAATTGCAGCAATTCTGTCTGGGTTGGAAGCGCGGTCATTGCGCCTTTTTGCGTCGTCGCTAATGCACCACAGCCATTTGCCCATTGAGTCGCAGAGCTAACAACAGGATGATTTTTCCAATCGTCATGTTGAGACAGACATGCCAGTAGCCCTCCGACAAAAGCATCACCCGCACCTGTGGTATCAATCGGACTAACGACTTGACCTGCGATCAGCTCACTCTGACTTTCAAAGACGCGCCAAACGCCTTTCGCACCTTGTGTCACCAAGACCAAAGCAATATTCAAAGCGGCTATTTGTTGTAAACCTTGTGCCATCGATGTTGAGTCAGTTAAGAACAAAAGCTCCTCTTCAGAGAACTTAACCACATCAGCCATCGCTACAGCCTTCATTACGACAGCTTGGATTTCTGATTGATCTTGCCACACTTCATCACGCAAGTTAGGGTCAAAGCTAATGAAACCACCAGCGGCTTTTGCTCTTTTAATCGCCTCAAATGTGCTGCTTCGACTTGGCTCATTTGCCAGTGAAATCGAGCAAACATGTAACCAGTCACCTTGCTTAAAGTTTGGGATGTCTTCAACAGACATAAACTGATCAGCGCTCGGTTTTACCATAAACGTAAAGCTGCGCTCACCTTGATCGTCTAAATCCACCACCACTGTTGATGTTCTTTGCTCAGGATCTTTAACGAGAAACTCCGTGCACACGCCCTCGTGATCCAGAGTTGATTTCATAAAGCGACCAAATGGGTCATCACCCACACGTCCAAAAAACGCACTCTTACCAGATAGACGAGCAATTGCTACGGCGACATTCGCTGGTGCACCACCGGGACATTTGAGTAAAGAAGTCTCAGATTCCGGTATTAGATCGACAACAGCATCACCAGTTACCCACACTTGATTCATCTTGCTTACCTTAAAATTAAAGCCCTGATAGTCCAACGTGTTGAACACCTTCACTACCAAGTAAAAATTGAAAAAGGCTAGCCAAGCCATTAGTGCTTGGCTAGCACCCCAAACATTTAGGAAAAGAAGTGGATTTTGGGGGACTCCACCCTTAAGGAGTTCAGATTAAGCCGTTGCTTTTTTACCGACTTTAGCGCGGTCACGCATACCAAGAACAATGGTGAGAACAAATGCGGTCAAGAACGCGATCACCATACCCGCGATGTAGTAACCAATCTTATCCGGCGTGATGGAAATGATGCCTGGAAGACCAGCTGCCCCCAATGCCTGAGCTTTCACATTAAACATTGTGATGAACGCACTTGATAACGCCGCAGCGCAAACTGCCGCAATAAATGGGTAACGTAGTTTTAAGTTAACACCAAACATGGCTGGTTCTGTAATACCCAGCAAACCCGTGACACCCGATGGAATCGCAATACCTTTCATCTTCTTATCTTTACTCATCACGCCCACCGCCAACGCTGCTGCGCCTTGAGAAACGTTAGACATTGCCGCAATAGGAAAGATAAAGGTGCCGCCCGTCGTCGCAATATCCGCAAGAAGTTGCGTTTCAATCGCAATGAAGCTGTGATGCATACCGGTAATAACAAACGGAGCATAGATAAGACCAAATACCGCACCACCAACAAAGCCAGCTGTGTTGTATAGCCAGTTCAGACCATCACCCAATAGGAAACCGATATCACGCGTGAATGGACCGACGACAGTAAACGTCAATAAGCCCGTAATGAAAATCGCAAGTAGCGGCGTTAAGAGGTTATCTAAAACAGAAGGAATGACCTTGCGCAGACCTAACTCAACCTTCGCAAGAATGAATGCCGATACCAAAACCGGTAACACCGAACCTTGGTAGCCCACTTTTTGAATTTCAAAGCCAAGAATATTCCAAACCGGAATGTTGCCAGATACCGCAGCCCCCCCCGAAGCCCCACCCGTTAAGTAATTCTGGGTGAACCATCAACATACCTAGCGCCGCCCCTAAATATGGGTTACCGCCAAACTTCTTACTGGCTGAAAATGCCAGCAGAATAGGCAGGTAAACAAACGGAGCATTCGCAAACGTGTTGATCATGTTCGCCAAGTCTGTCAGTCCTGGGTTGGCATCAATCAAAGATTTGCCATCAATAAACAAGCCTTGGGCAGTCAATAGGTTATAGATACCCATCAACAAACCGCCAGCGACGATTGCGGGAATGATTGGAACGAAAATATCAGACAGCCCTTTCACCGCGCGCTGAACGATGTTTTGTTTCTCTGCGCCAGCAGACGCAACGTCGTTGGTGGACATTTCACTCATTCCCGTCAACTTCGCCATTTCTGCATAAACTTGGTTTACGATGCCTGATCCAAAAATGATTTGGTACTGACCCGCAACTTTGAACTGCCCTTTTACCCCTTCAAGGCTATCAATCGCTTGTTCATCTATTTTTTGCTCATCTGCAACGGCAAGGCGTAAGCGTGTCGCACAATGCGCAAGTGCGGTGATGTTGCTTTTACCACCTAATAGAGTTAACAACTCTTTTGCTACTGCCGGATAATTCATTTCATACCCCATTGGATTATTATCTGAGCTTGCGAAATTTTCGGGAACGTTTGCAAAACAGATTTTTGCTCAATAAAACCAAATGATCAAAGATAAAGCAGAGAGAATGTGAGAATGATCGTCAAATTCTCTCCCTAAGAGCAGTATAGGAGGTTAGAATCGCTACTTATCAAAGAGATTTTCATCTTCTCTTTGCAAACAATCCCAAAAACGAAAAACAGAATGGATAGGAACAATGGCGAGTCTGCATGATGTCGCCCGTCTGGCTGGCGTATCAAAATCAACAGTGTCACGGGTTATAAACGATGAGTATGGCGTAAAAGAAGCGACAAAACAAAAGGTCCGCCAAGCAGTAGCGGAGTGTGGCTATGTGCCGAACCAAGTCGCTAAAGATCTAAAATCTCAAAAGACCAATCTGGTTGGTGTCATTGTTCCTCGGGTTTCCTCTCATGCCACATCCCAAGGTGTCGATGGATTAACCGATGTCCTTGAAAAAGCTGGGAAACATGTCTTACTTGCTAGCACTCACCAAGCCCACGAAAAAGAACTGGAATACATTCAGATCTTTAACCAAAAACGGGTTGAAGGGATCATTCTTTACGCCACCCACCTCGATTCCAAGCTGGTAAAAGCAATTCAAAACTCAGCTGTCCCAGTTGTGCTCGTCGGTCAAGATGGTTCCATGTTTAATATTCCAAGCATCATTCATGATGACGCACGAGTAGGGTTTGAAGCGGGAAATAGACTGGTTGCAAAAGGTTGCCAAACCATGGGTTTTATTGGTGTGCAAGGTGACGATATCGCGGTAGATAAGCAACGCTCTGAAGGATTTGTTCAAGCACTACAACACCATGGTTTTGAGCTCGCCTTCCATGCTCGTGGTGACTTTACAATCGATTCTGGCTATTCATTGGCAAAACAACACTTAACAAAGAACCCTAAGCTAGATGGCTTGTTCTGTGCGACAGACCGTATTGCTATCGGTGCGATGAGAGCGATTCAAGAGCTCGGGTTAACACCGGGTAAAGACGTTTTAGTGCTAGGAGTTGGTGATGATGAGCTCGCATCAGTGTGCACCCCAACCTTATCAACATTTAACTATGCATTTGATAAAGCAGGGGAAAATGGTGCGAAACTGTTACTAGATAGAATCGCCAACAGAAGTTTTGAAATGAGTAAGATGGTACTAACCTTCAAAACAATTGAGCGTCAGTCCTGTTAATGAAAAAGCGCCAACTGAAATCAGTTGGCGCTTTTCTTATTACTCTTTGTCGGTTAAAGCCCTTTAGAACCAAGTTTCCATTTGCAGTGCAAACAGAACTTCACCACCATCACCCATCGTTGCAGCGCCCGCATCCTGGCTAATCGAGTAGCCATTCAAGTCTTCGCTCCAATCAACGTAGCTAACTGCAAAACGTAGCTCCGGACGGTCAAAGAAACCTGCTGCGGTAGACATCTTAAGCGTTGGTGCAATTGTCGCTTTGTAAAAACTGCCACTTGCTTTATCAATCGCATTGTCTAGGTCCATGTATTGGTATGAGCCTTCATAAACCATCTCAAAGTTTTGTGTAAACTCTTGCGCTAAGCGGATGTTGAACGATGCCCAAGTAAATTCATCATTTTTAGCAAAGCGATCTTGGCTATGTTCTGCTAGCAACGCAGGTGCTACACGCCAGTTGTCGCCGATGCGTGTTACACCATAACTGAACAAACGTACGGCTTTTGCGTCTTCTAACAAATCACCGTTTGAACCAATGCCTTTAAGTTCCGCACCCAGTCCATCACCCATCAAAATACCGGTTTTAGAGAAGCCTTCACTCATGCCAAAGAAGTTATCGCCATGGTAAGCAAACATCGCATGTAAACCTTTGTCTGCTGCACCTTCTACGCGATCATTGTTATCAGCAGACGTCATGCCGCTCAGCATCAATTGCCAATTACCAAAACGGTTGTTCATTGTCGCGATATAGTTTTCAACATCAGTTGACGAGCTATCAATCTCACCAAAATCACGACCATAGATCGAGAAGTTTGCTTTCCATGAATCGTTCATTTGGACGTCATACACGCCAGCACCAGTACCAGATAGGAAAACGATATCCGAGTCAAAGAAGTGAATGTCAAAGTTATCACGGTCAAATCGTTTACCTGCCCAAAACGTTGCGTCAGCAAACGCACTTGATTCAGAGAACATGCTCAACTTGTTTAGCTCAGCATATACCTGACGAACGTTTAATTGACTCTCACTCGCTGTCCATTCGTTATTGGTTTCCGTACTATCTGCCAACATGATTCGGAACAATGCGCTGGAACCATCATCTGCAAAGCGTTTGTGAATAAGGTTTGCTTCCACATAATGATCATCCTCAACCCCTAATCGTCCAATTGGCGCGCCAATAGCACCAGCTGCCGTCATGTAAGGACCAGTACCCACTGCACCATTCAGATCATCATTAACGAGCAGCCCGGAACGAGCGTAGCCATGAAACTCAAAGCTTGAGGCTTTCTCATTTGCTTCTGTGGATACTTTTTCTGTCTGTTCAAGTCTCTGTTCTAATTCATTAATTCGCTTTTCAAGAGCGTCAACATCTGTTGTTGCGAATGCAGGTGCTGTAACCAGCCCAAGCGCTACTGCCATCGTCAAAGTGTGTAGTTTCATTTCCATAGTCTCACGTAAATTTATACTTAGGTTATTTGCAAACGTTCCCAAGTAAAATTGCAAACTTATGGTGACTTTAAATACCTATCTAAAGTCTGAATTTCAGAGCGCTCAGACTCAGAGCGTCTCTACCACTTGTATCAATGGGGCGATAATATACAAACTTTTCGGGAACGTTACCGAACAAAAATGATTTTGTTAGCTGTATCACGTCCGGGGGCATTATTTACATAAAAATCATTAACCAGCGCACATTCCATTGATTGAAGCTATATAAACGAGGAATTGGTATAGCGGTGACCAAGCAGAGATAAGAAGATCATCCCATGTTGTCCTCGCCTTCTTAGTAGATTAGAGATGAGATGAGTTAAGAAAAAGCCAGATTCGACGCTCTGGCTTTGTTGTATTACCTTTTCAAGACCTTGAGTGCGGTTTGATGCTACGACCTGCGAGCTCCCTATTAATTCAGATCACTCCGTTCAGCGAGGACCTCCTTGAACGCAAACATTCCGTTTAATGCCGCAGGAAAACCTGCATAAACCGACATTTGCAGTAAGACTTCTTTTATCTCTTCTGCTGTACACCCAACATTCAATGCTGCATTTAAGTGTACTTTTAACTGCGGCTGACAGTGCCCCAATGCTGTTAATGCCGCAACCGTCGCGATTTCACGCGATTTGATATCCAGTGCAGGTCGCGAGTAAATATCTCCGAACGGGTATTCAATGGTGAACTTGGCTAAGTCCGGACAGATATCTTGCAGACTATCAATAACGTTATGCCCTGCCTCACCATCGATGTCTGAAAGCAGTTTTAATCCTTGATCAAAGCGTGACGATGACATGTTGATGCTCCTTTTGTATGAATCTAGGAACACTCTACAAGTTAGAGTTAACTCTAAGTCAACGAACTTTTCCTTGCTTATACAAATCTATTTTTGCTTCTAGCGCTGCAAGGTGTTGCTTCTGTAACTCTATGTATTCAGTCAGTTTTTCTTGATGTTTCTCTAGCAATACCTGACGCTCTTCAATCGTGCTCTCGCCTACTTCACGTAAATCTGCGTACTTAAGGATCTCTTCAAGCGGCATCGCGGTGTCTTTCAAACGTTTGACGAACTCGATCCAAGACAAGTCTTTGGCGCTATACATCCTATGTCCACTGGGGGATCTTTGAATATTCTTCAATAAACCAATTTTTTCATAATATCTGAGTGTATGAGGCGACAGTTCAACACGCTTCGAAAACTCACTCATGTTCATGCTCATTTCCCTACTTAAATTGCTGTATACCCAAGTAATCTCAAGGTGCTAGGTTCAGCAAGAATGACTTGGTTTGAAGGCGAGGCAACAATTTGAAGCTCTAGTGGTTCTAAATCAAAAATCGTTAACGAAACATACGAACCAAGGCAACTCGCCCTTCAAAGCACCTGTGCTATAAAGGCACTCAAATTTTCAATAGCTTTAATCATATAGAAAGAAGCGATGATCCAACAAATTAGGTAGCCTAAACTCAACCTTCTTGATGAAAACGCCAAGTAACAAGACATTGAAAACCATACCGTAGGACTCGACATGGAACGTCAAAAGCATCGGCTATCAATTTGTTTGACCGCTAGCATTACCGCACTGGTCTGTATTCTACTTCTACCGCTATCGGACAACATGAAGCTGTTTTCAATCTTAGCCGTAGAGAGCGTCATTGCGTTCAGCTACAACTGGAAGCAAAGCGTTTCAAAACCAAAAGAATAATCTGGCTTATACGGCTTATACCATTGCGATCCACACAAAAAAGGCGCTGTATATACAGCGCCTTAACTCTTTATGTGATCTTATCCGTTATGGTTTAAACCGTTGGGATAGATGCACGCCATGCTTGGTTTTGGCTATCAGCAATTGAGCGGAACAGCTCACGCAACTCTTTTAGCAACCCTTCTTGGAAGCCGACGTTTTCGTCTGCTGTCTGTTTAGCTGCTTGTGCGCGTGTCGCTAGAACTTCGTCTTCTTTACTACGAGCTTGAGCTTTGGTTTGCTCTACGTTTGACGCAGAGTTTGCCATTTGAGTCAGAGCTTGAATGACTGAGTTCGTCGCTTGGTTGTTGCCCATTTGCTTATCAAACTTACGTCCGTAAGCCGTGGTATCCGCTTTGATATGATCCATATCGGTACGAATCATATTTGCTTCGCGGTGCATTTCCCCACGTTTTACTTTCGCGCCTTCAAAGCCTTTGGTGTTTTTGATCTCAGCCATTTTGGCATCTAAGTTCGCTTGTTGCCCCTTAAATGCTTTGTTACCAGCGGCTTCTTGTTTGATCTTCTTACCTGCTTTCATTGAGCCAACTGCGCCCATGATTGCAGTAACACCCGCCATAACACCAGAGATAACCGCCATTGCGATCATCGCTTTGGCTGAGTTGTTAAGCTCTTGTGCTTGGCTCTTAAGGCTTGCTACGTTTGCTTCAACGGCAATTTCACGCTGCAGCACTTGCTGCTCACGGCTTAACTTAGACACTTGGTAAAGCAGGCTAAGTAGAGACAGTGACTGTGAAACGGCATCCGACGGAGATTTAATGACCTGCTCACCGTTTAGGGCTTTTTCTGTCGTCTGCATTAGCAGATTCACAGTTGGCGCCAATGCGCTCATCAGCTTTTCAACTACTCGAGCTTGATCGCCGATTGCAGGTGCTTTTGGACCATCCAATTGGTAATGTTTAGGACCTGATACTGCCGCCTCGCTGTTACCACGGATTGCCGCAGCTTCCGTTTTTGTCTCAGGCGCTTTTTCAGCCTTAGTGGTTTTACCTAGCTCGCCCAAACCGTAAAGATCTGCACGTCCAGTATTGCCAATTTTATCTAACATAAACGCTCCTTAAACCGTCGCTGGACGGCTCATCACCGCTTGCATCGTTTCGCCTTTCGCCTGAATCATCTGCATGATGACACTCATTAGCTCTTGGAAATCTTCCATCAGCTTAGCGATCTCTTCTTTAAGCTTGTCGATAACCGCTTGGCTAAGGGTCATCTTCGCTCGAAGGCTTGTGATGTCAGCTTGGATTTCTGTAACATCTGCGTTATCAGACGCATGAACCGCATCAGTGACCCCCTTACCAACGTTGACAGTAAGGTCGACGGTTTCTGCACCAAAACGGATTGCTTTCGCAGTCGTAGTCGCAGCTTTAGAGCCCATATCTGCGATCTTCGCCATGTTCGCTGCTGCTTTGGTCGCAATATCAGTGACTTTCTGTGCAATCTTACCTGCACTCTTCGCCGCCAATTTCGCGATACCACCTGCAGCTGCACCGCCAAAGGTGACGATTGCCCCGATAACTGCTACGGCAATCTCTAAAGCCATCACGACTTTGTTGAGAGCATCGACATTAATGCCAGCCTCTTTCATCGCGTCTTGTACAGCTGGCTCTTGTAGAACCATGCTAACCGCGCCCATCACGCCGCCCGCAATCATTAATGCGCCTGCTGCCGCACCAACACCAGTAGCCACCATGATGGCACCAACGACAATAGAGACAACAGCACTGATCCAACCAAAGATCTTAGAGGCTAAACCTGACTTTTGAGCTTCTTTTGCCGCAGCTTCAGACTCTTTGATCTTCTCTTGGTTTTCTGCCATTTCTTGCTCGTGCTTCGCTTTCGCTACTTTCACTTCCTGAATTTTAAGCTCGTTTTGAGCGCTCTTCAGTTTGTCTGTGATTGCAGCCAGCTCTACTTCAAAATCATCCGCAGAACCTGCGATGATTCTCACTGCTAGCGAGCCCGTATTGTCGGCAACCGCATGCAAAACCTTGGCAATCGAGTCTACGATTTTTTGTAGCTGAGCCATGGCTTTCAGCGTAAGTTCATTAACCTTATCGCTTACTGCGGCATTAGGTGCATCAAGCTGAACTTTAACTTTACCAGTGTTCAATGCTTCAGCATCTTTACCTTTTACGTTTTCAACGGTTACAGAAGGTGACGCATGAGATGCGGTCTTCGTTACCTTGTCTAACGTAGTTTGGCCAGAATCAGGTGTGTATACCTGGCTCTGAGTGCGGTCAAGTGCAATAGAATTCATATTCTAGTTACTCCTTTTGTTTCTCACCGCTTCTAACATGATGTCTGCTCGTTGATGCAAGTCTGCATACTCTGATTTCCCGGCAGACATCTCCTTCGCGCTGTAAAACCCACTCTCTGCTTCTGTCAATTGCTCAAGCTTAAGGTGACATTCTGCAGAGTGGAAAGGTGGGCGTGGATCATTAATATCCACAAGCGCAGCGTAGCTGTAGGCGTCAATCGCCTGCAGGTACTCACCCAGTTCCTGACGAGCGGCTCCCAAACCAATAAAAAAGCGCGCTTGGTAATGATCAAGCATGCTAAGTAGTTGGAAAACCTTAGCGGCCTGCTCTACCTTGCCTGATTGGAAAAAGTTGTATCCAACCGCGTAAATGTGCTCGATAGTATCTGCCGATACGTCGTGCAGCATTTTTAACGTTCCCCCATCCTCTAGAAACGAAAGTAGTTCCTCTGCTTGCATTTGAGATGGGTCAGTTGCCGCGTTTTGTGTAGTCATGGTTGTTTATCCTTAAATCGCTCGTAGGATTTCTTGTAAAATACTGTGGTACTTCTGAACAAACTTGTTCATAGCTTCAACGGTAGAGTTGTATTGAGAGCTGGTGTCGTTCAGCTCAGTGGTTTTGATTTGCACTTCATCGTTAAGCAACTTGGATTTAGCACTGACAGAACTAGAAAAATTAGACAGTTTTTTTGACTTCTCTTCGTCTTTAAAGCTTGCATTGTTAGACAAACTTACTCCCTGCTTTTGCAGAAAGTCTTGATGATTGTTAATACCGTTGTCTGTTAGGTACTTATATTCAGGTGAGGCTTTAAAGTCTGCATCTGAACCATAGTTAAAATCTGCAGCAGTAAACCCATAATCAACAGGTTTGTATGTGCCATCAACACTTTGTTTGGAGTGAATCTTTGACTGAACAACGCCAAATACTTTCAACTGAACGGTGAGGTTCTCTAACGTTTCTTTCTGCGCATTTCGTTTTTCAAGTCGGTTAACGCGACGCTCGTTTAAGGCAAACAGCACACGCTCATCAAAGCGATCACCAATGCTGGATTCAATCACAGACAGTAAATCGCGAGCAGTCAGAGAGTGTTCCGCTTTAACATCAGCGTGCTCTTTCCCGTCAGCTCCTGTGGTTATCTTCTTTTCTTCTTCTGAGATTTTGCTCAAGCGCGTATTTAACTTGCTAAGGTTCTCCATCATTTTTTGATGACGCGTAATGAAATCAGTACCAATGTCTTTTCTGGCAACAATCTTCTCAAATAGCAGGTTTATGTCTCGTGCAGTATTTTGTTTGATTAGATCAACCTGATCTTGCGTCGCTTGGTATTTCTGTACCTTATGGAGGTTACCGTAAAAAGTATCGACTTGCTTGTTCACAAGGCTTACCGCAATGCTAGAAAACAAACTCGAAAGTGTTATCGCATTTGGGGAGTTCTTGAGGTTTGCTACCACGGCATTAAGCACGTTTTGCAGTTGACCAACCTGTCCTGCCCCGTATTCGTTTTCGTACTGACCTTTCACTTGTTTTGCTAGGTCATTTAATGCACCGGTAAGCTCTTGCTTGGACATACCTGGAATCCAAGCAATCTTATCTGCCAAAGCCTTAGCATCACTGTTACTTAACGTGATGCCTACGCTGTCCAAAGAAGTAACCAGTTGAGCTGTAACCGCTGCACTAAAGCTTTCTTGCGTTAGCAAGTAGTCCGAGTTCTTGAGCCCGTTGATATCTACCGAGCCTAGATTACGAAAGGCATTGCGCAAAAATGAAATCGCACTATCACGGACTTCGCTAGAGCTCATTTGCTGCGCAAGAGCGTCTACAAATTTGCTGATCTCTGCTGTCGCGGCTGTAAGCGCGCTCGCATCTAGAACTGCAATTTGCTGCGCTTGGGTGCTTTGGCTGCCTAAACGAAACTCATTGATAAAATCTGTTGGAAGCGAGCTGTCGACCGTATCTTTTAATTGCTTATCGAACCAAGACTGGAATTGATGCGCGAGCGTGTTGTTTACGCCAGTCACTACGTCTTGAGGCGCAATCTGACCATTCACCGCTTGGTGTTGCAGTGACTGCATCCAATGCGCAGCAGTCTCAGCGGCAGCAGTCCCCGTAAAGGCGGCTTGCTTTTCTAGCAGCGTGCGTAATGAATCTGCATACAGGTCCAAACTTTCTTGTTCGGTACGCCCAACTACCATTGGTAATTGGCGAATCAAAGACTCTAATTGAGCTGCATCGGAATCGCCTAGAATTGGAGAAAGGGTCTCTACCAAACGCTGCTGGAAAGAGGCTTGAGAGTCACGATTCGTTGCTGTATTTAGAACTCCAGATACAGAGTTCATGGTTGTCATATCCGTCATTTAGAAACCTCTAGATCACCATGCCACGCATCATTGTTGGTCGCTTGCGCCTAGAGCCTTTGGTACTCGTGGCTTGCACTTGATGCTGTTGTTGTCTGCGGCGTTGTACTTCTTCAAGCAGTTCATGCTCTGCTTGTTTCATCAATTGGGGCGAAGCATTTAACCCATCGAGCAGAATATTTCCTGCTACTGGACCAACGCCTAATCCTTCAAGTAATTCATTGAAGACATCAGTTCTATCTTCCGCATTACGGATAGCAAGTTCTGATTTTTCAATGGTTTCGGTAAAGGGTTGCTTCATCTTGATACCTATCTTAAAGCGAAGCATCTCTTGGATGCTGTCAGTAACAGTCGAGAGTTTTTACTTTTTTCTCTTTTTAAGTGGGCGGTAATCACTGAGGCGCAAGAAGTACCAATCTTCTTGTTCATCGTGGCTCGCCCCACAGGCTTTTAAATAGAACTGCGCTAACCTTTGGCTACTCATATTGCTGCCTCGCAATACGTCAACGTTGCCGCGAATGCTCCAATCGGGTGGGTACAATCGGATCGCGTGTTCTGCGAGCAAAAACAGTGCAGAGAAAGGATTGCTCAAACCTTGATTAGGGCTGATTCTTCGCAGCAGTACGATGATGATTTCACCTTCTTCTACTCGGAATACCAGTTCCATACCGTCGCACTCGTATCGTTGCCCGAGCAAGATGGTGCTTTTCTGCCAAAAGTAAGGCGTCACTTCGATTCCTGACGCCATTAAAGACTGAGCGAGTTCACACGCCATTACATTCCTACCCTTCCCAGCGGTTGAATATTGATTTGCTGCGTCAGTTCTTGGAACGACAACACTGGCAGTTCGTAGTATTCAGATTCAATCAATTTACGTACGTAACGACGCACATCCATCGACACCACCAGCACAGGTTTATTTGGCATGCGGCTCAAATCACCGATGGTTTGCTTAACGTCGCTGACAAACTGTTGAGTCACAGAAGGGTCAAGCGCTAAGTAGCTGCCCGCTGAAGTCTGGCGAATACCGTTACGGATCGTATCTTCCAAGCTCTGATCCAACAGATACGCAGGCAGCATATTTTGACCGCTGGCGTACTTGTAACAGATGTAGCGTTTCAAGCTGGAACGGATGTATTCCGTCAGTTGAACCACGTCTTTCTCTTTTTGTCCCCACTCAACCATTGCCTCTAAGATCACACGTAAGTTACGAATAGAAATATCTTCAGAAACGAGGCGTTGCAGGATTTCCGTCATCTTTTGTAAAGGCACAATACGTTGCGCTTCTTTCACTAATTCGGAGTAGCTGCCTTCCATTTGTTCAAGCAAGTAACGGGTCTCTTGAATACCGATAAAGTCTTGGGCGTACTCTTTCAGTACGTGTGACAGGTGGTAAGTCAGAATGCGGTCGGGAGTCAAAAAGCCCACATGGCTGTTTTGCAATTTTTCTCGGTGACTGTGGTCAACCCAAATACTCGAAATGCCCGGCAGAAAGTCGTCATCGTTTTCGTAAGGCACACCCAGTAAATCGATCTGCTCATTGCCCTCTGTCACCAGCAATTTTTCGCTTTCAATTCGACCGCGAGCAACCGGTACTTCTTGCAATTGAATCAGGTATTCACCGTTGCTCATCCCTTCATTAAATCGCAAGTGGATGCCCGGGAATGGCACACCTAGATCGAGGTACAGCGCGCGTCTGACTCGTGCGAGTTCATCATTTAATGCCACAGCTTCTAGGCTCTCTTGTAAGCGAGAATCCAAGTCGATGAGCAGCGGTACTGTCATCGCAAACTCTTCTTGTTCACCCAATTTGCCTTTGCTGTTGCGAGAAGGGGTTGGTTTATTCGGTTTGGCAGCTGGCGAGCCCGCTCCTTGGGCGACAAAACTAGGTAGGTCAGAACTGTCAGATTCGCTTTGCTTTCTCTGTTGATAGAACAAGAAGAAACCACCACCGCCTACAACAACGGCAAGCACAAGGAAAGTGATTTTCGGGAAGCCTGGAATGAGTGCAAACAGCACCAATAGGACACCACCAATCAATAAAGCTCTTGGTTGCGCGGTAACCTGACCACCGATATCTGAACCTAGGTCAGAGGAATCTTCATTTGAAACACGTGTAACGATAATACCGGCCGTAATAGCGATAAACAGCGCCGGAATCTGCGATACCAGGCCATCACCGACGGTCAAAATAGCAAACAGTTCAAGCGCTTCAGACGCAGACATGCCCTTTTGAGTCACACCAATGGTCACACCGCCCAGAATGTTCACCACGATGATCACCAGACCGGCAATGGAGTCCCCTTTTACGAACTTCATTGCACCATCCATCGAACCGTACATTTGGCTTTCTTTTTCGATCAATGAACGACGATGACGCGCCTCATGAACGTCGATCACCCCAGCACGCATATCGCCGTCGATACTCATTTGCTTACCCGGCATCGCATCAAGGGAGAATCGAGCACTGACTTCCGCAACCCTTTCAGAACCTTTGGTGATCACCATAAACTGAACGATGGTGATGATCAGGAACACCACGATACCCACGACCAAGTTACCGCCAACTACGAAGTTACCGAAGGTATAAACGATCTGACCGGCGTCGCCTTGCAGAAGGATAAGTCGCGTTGTCGTAATAGAAAGTGACAAGCGAAACAGCGTTGTAATCAAAAGAACTGCCGGGAATGCAGAGAATTCCAGCGGTGAGGTAATGTAGATAGCAAGCATCAAAAGGACGACCGCTATACTCATGTTGGTACCGATTAGTACATCCACCAATGCCGTCGGTAAAGGCAAAATCATCATAAAGACGATCGCCAATAGCATCACGGCGAGCATGATGTCTTTGCGTTGTCCAACTTTGTTTAGAATATCGATCAACTTATTCATTTGATTCACTATTTAGAGATTTCAGATAACGTCGATGAGCACGGCGTGCCCCCTCAACATCATTTTGTTTCCAGCGCGCTTGGCTGAGACAAAACCATAAGCCCGCTTTATTTGAGTTGTTTGCTTCCAATAAGCTTTCGCACAGCTCGATTGAACGTGTGTAACGACCAGAATTCAGGCATGCCACCGCCAGTGTTTGGCGAGCTTCTTGATGCTCTGGTTCGATTTCCAACAACGCATCCAGCAACGTGATCGCCTGTTCGGGCTTTTGATATTGAACTTGGAGTGCTGCGTGGATAAGCAATAGCTCCACATCTTTTGTTTGCAACATGGGGCTTAAACCTGAATCAGTAGATTCAACGCCATGGTGAGATAACGTTGGTCTAATTGCGTGTTTTGCAGCGTTTCCACCGCTTGGGAAAGCGCATGGGAACCGTTTTGCTGTGCCAATTCCTGAAGTCGCTGCTGAGTCGTATCAAACTGCTGACGATACTTGTCTGGGCGAAGTAGCTCTGAATGGGTAAGCTTTGGCTTGGCGAGCGACATCAAGTACTGCTCAGATGGGCGAAGCTCATACAGTTTCTCTAAGTGCGTCGCGATGGCTTGACCATCAGGCAACAGTTGAAAGCGCTGTGGGAAATCGTTTTCAACTTGCTCAAGAGAGACATGAGTAAAGCCTTCAATACCAACGTTTAACGTACTAATTCTACTCATAAATTCGCCACATCATTGTGTAAGCGAACCAAGAGCGCGAATGCTTGTTCGATAGTTGGCAATGTCACTTCATCACCTTCAATTTGCGCAGAGAAAACCAGCGTCTGTTCATCGAGCAAGCCAGTTTTAATGGTAAATGGCCAACCTTGCCCTGCATGGCAAAAGCTCAGTGCCTTCTTGATCGGCTCATTAGATTGATGCCACGGCAGCGCTTTCGCCAACATAAGAAACAAACAGTCCTGATGCTTCTCAAGGTGCAAAGTACCGCTCTGTTCAAAGCTCAACTGAACACGTCCTGCTGACGAGAAATCCACAGCGTCAAGCCCCATTCCTCGGCAAAAATCATCCACTGACGCATCAATCCAATTCATCGTCCCACATTTCCTCTTCTTCTAAATCAATCGCTTCATCAAGCGCTTTTTGCACGGCTTGTATTAGGTTTTGTCGCTGTTCTTCATCGTTAAACACATCAATTGGGATATGCCGAACCAGTTTATGCAGCTCTCTGAAAAAGCTAATTTTTCGCTCGGTGGATTCCAATTCCATGGCATTCGCTAAGTTCCAGATCTCTTCACTGCCCACCCAGCGCTGCTCAACTAAAGCAATGACATCTGACATCAAATCAGTAACTTGATAAGCCATGGCTTGCCTGCTGAGGTTTAAACATCTGATAGAGATTGCCAACTTGGTCTTGAAGGGTGTTCAGCGTTTTAAGCTTTTGCATATCTGACATCAAAAGCTGCAACTTAACTGAGTCGATATTGCTACCTTGAACGCTTAAGTCAGCACTCATGCCTTGCAACATAAAGTCGACCGCCGTAGACACCTCTTTTTCACCAAAGCGCTCAACCACATCCTTGTATGCTGAGCCTAAACCTTGGTAGCTATGTACGGTGTCGCGATAGAAACCACGCAGTTGGTGCAAACTGCTGAAGCCTTGTTCTTGGCTGTATTCGTCCGCAAAACTGGATACGCGAATTTCAGTATCAATTTGAGACCATGAATCTGGGTTTTGCTCAAAGTTCAGAAGGGCTTGGTCGATCAGCGCCAGTAGGTTCTTACTTTCTGGGTTAGCGCCAAGAAACTTTTTGACCGCTTTTAATGCAAGGTACTGGTGGCTTTTCTCTTCAGAAAAACCATTAAGGTACGCTTGTAACTGGGCAATTGTTGATAAGTTGCCACTTGCCATTTTGGCAGCAAGGTCTTTGATCTTTTGGTTCTTCTCAAGATCAGGCACTTTTCTTAGGTAATCAGAAACCAACTCGTGGGCTTCATTAACGCGAATACCGCCATCTTTCACTTTGCGTTTGGTCAGATCTTTTTCCGCTTTTTCTGAGCCTAATGACGTCAGCTCTTCCATCGCGTCAAACAGTGATTGAGTAGCATTGTGTACACGGACAGTTTCGCCTCGATAGTTGCCACCAATTGACTCCCCAGAACGTGAAGACTCAAGACCGCTTCGAATTGGCGTGTCAAACTTGTTACCCGTTGTAATTTGATTATTGATAATACTCATTCACTTGCACTCCTTTCGTACAATATGAGCGAATTATAAGAATTGCATTTGCAACGGGCTGTCAAAATCAGACGTGTTTTTTTAGGGCGTTTTAAGTTTTCTAAAAACTCCCGACCAATAGTCACTATAAATACTGCACCATCCTTTTTATTCTCTCAGCATCAGTTATTGCGCATGTTTTCCTAAATTGAACGACTTCTCATACATCACCGAAACCCAACAATCTGCAATCAAACAGACACGTTTGATCCAAATCCGCGGTCGAGTTACTCAAGTTACCGGCACCATCATCAAAGCCGTGGTGCCAGGTGTACGTGTCGGTGAACTTTGTGAGTTGCGTAACCCGGATCAAACCTTGTCGCTGCTAGCGGAAGTGGTTGGCTTTCAACAACATCACGCGTTACTCACCCCACTTGGCAACATGTTTGGTATTTCCTCCAATACCGAAGTAAGCCCGCTTGGGAAGATGCACGAAGTGGGTGTTGGTGAGCACCTGTTAGGGAAGATTCTGGATGGTCTGGGTCGACCGTTTGATGGCACCCAAAGCAAAGAGCCGAGTGCTTGGTATCCGGTTTACAGAGACGCGCCGCCGCCGATGCAGAGAAAACTGATCGAGAAACCTATTTCCATGGGGGTTCGTTCGATAGACGGATTGCTCACCTGTGGCGAAGGGCAAAGGATGGGTATTTTTGCGGCAGCGGGCGGTGGTAAAAGTACCCTACTCGCAAAACTTATTCGTTCTGCCGATGTTGATGTAACGGTCCTCGCCCTTATCGGTGAAAGGGGTCGTGAGGTAAGAGAATTTATCGAGCACGACCTTGGTGAAGAAGGCATGGCAAGGTCAGTATTGGTTGTTGCGACCTCCGACAGACCAGCAATGGAACGTGCCAAAGCAGCGTTTGTCGCGACCTCTATCGCGGAGTACTTCCGAGACCAAGGTAAACGTGTCTTGCTGCTTATGGATTCAGTGACGCGCTTTGCCCGAGCTCAGCGTGAAATTGGCTTGGCTGCTGGTGAACCACCAACACGACGAGGCTATCCGCCCTCTGTTTTCGCTGCACTACCAAAACTGATGGAACGTGCGGGTCAATCAGACAAAGGTTCCATCACCGCGCTGTATACCGTGCTTGTAGAAGGTGACGATATGACAGAGCCAGTTGCCGATGAGACCCGTTCGATACTGGATGGTCACATCATTCTTTCTCGCAAACTGGCAGCGATGAACCACTACCCAGCTATTGATGTACTTCGCTCCGCGAGCCGTGTGATGAACCAAATCGTGGACAAAACTCATCAAGCGTCGGCAGCTCATATGCGTGAAATGTTGGCAAAATATGAAGAAGTGGAACTGCTGATCAAAATTGGTGAATACCAACATGGTGCTGACAGCCGCGCGGATATGGCGATTGCACAAGGTGATGATATCCGAGCGTTTTTACGCCAAGGCACACACGAACCAAGTGAACTCGACGAAACCGTGGCTCACTTACGAGGACTGGCGGGCTTATGATCGAGCAGTTACTAGAGATAAAAAAGATTCGAGCTGATCGAGCAGACAGTGCCGTTCAGCAGCAAGAGTATCGAGTCAATAGTGCGCTTTCTTTATTGCGAAAAGCCGAGCAGTCCGTGGTCGATTATCACCAATGGCGAAAAGAGGAAGAAGAGCGACGGTTTGCCAAAGCGAAGCAGAAAACGGTGGTACTAAAAGAGCTTGAAATATTACGCCAAGAAATCGCGCTATTAAGGGAGAGAGAAGCAGATTTAAAACAACGTGCCGCAGAGGCAAAAAAAGCATTAGAACAAGAAAACCAACGGCTTAAAGAAAGAAAACAAGAAGCCCTTGCCGCTCATAAAACAAAAGAAAAATTCATTCAGCTAAACGAACAAGAAATTGCTGAACAAATGCGTCAAGTGCAGTACCAAGAAGAGCTCGAACAGGAAGAGTTTCGTAGCGTCGTTGTTTCATAGAAGGTAAAGATGCGAGTCAAACACGATCACCCAAGCACAACAGAATTCTCACAACAAGGTCAACAGAGTCCAACAAGCAACATCTCTGAAGAACTTGAGTCTCGCTTTAACAACGCTCTTAAGCCAATGCCGTCAGAAGCGGAGCATGGTCAAGAGACGACTCGTTTGTACAAAGCGGCATTGAGTTTAGATAAGTTCGAGCCCCTGAAGCCTAAAGCTCAGCCTGACCATCTTCAGCAAGAAAGAGCCAAAGACCAAGCTTCTTCTGAAAAAACGGACAAAGCTGGCAGTACAAACGGTGCTGACAGTTCAGACAGTGCGAAACATGCTGCTAAAGCCAATCTTTCTCCGTTAGAAAAAGACTCTACGCTAGGCACAAATCATCAAGCTTCAAAAGACGCTTCGAACAGCGATGCTGTAGAACAGCCAAAGACCGCGACAGAAGCAGAATCAGATATCACAAAACCCGTTAAGCCTAACTCGTTAGTCGAGCAAGCTATTGGCGATAAAGAACGCATAAAGCATGAGAACAGCTTGCACAATACAGGGATAACAGAGCGCCCAAGTAAGGACAAATCTCCTGCCGAAAACAACGATAAAGACGCTGCTCAATCTCTATCTGAAAAAGCGCCTCTGAGTAATATGGCAGGTAAACATGCACAGCAGCAAGAGGAAATCATTGTGAAAAACCAATCCGTCGGTTCCTCAGCAACAAAAGAAAAAACGACTCGTGATAACCAAGCTGATTCAGCAGGTTCAACCGCATCTCTTGATGGTCTGTATCACGATCCTAAAGCCATTATTAGCGGTTTCCAAAAAGACTTGAATAGTCAACCAACGCCAATCCAGCTTGATGGCAAAGCTGCTACCGCCGTGCAAAACGTATTAAATGGTCAGCGACAAAAGCCCGATACGACAACAAAAGACGCAGGCACTTTAAGTAACGCGCAGACTAATGCAGAAGCGAAAGCTGCGTTGTCAGCGTTTGAAGAGAAGCTAAAGCACTCGAAGCACATTGATTTACATCATTCGACGCCTGAAGCCGACACCAAACTGTTCTCGGCGTCGAATATAAGCCAGCCGACCACCCAAGGTGATGTGATCCTCAAGAGTATGGAGGCACAAGCACCACAAAGTTCGGCAAGAGATGTGAACGAGCTGATCAGCAAGTTGGTTGACAAGATCTATGTGTCTTTGCCAAGTGCGAACGAGAAGGAAGTCCGACTGCTTCTCAATGAAGGTCAGTTAAAAGGTGGCGAGATCTCGATTAAACATGACAGTTCTGGTTACAGCGTCCTGATCAAGCAAGAGCATGCCCTGTCACTGATCAATCAAAACGCTAAACAAGAATTGGTTGAGCGCTTGCAACGCTTGGGTATCGACCAACCAATTCGAATCTCGGTCAGCGAACAAATGAACCAACAACAAGATCAACAACGCTCGCGACAACAACGCAGTATTTATGATGAATGGAAACCTGAGGACGAACGATGATACTTGATTTTCCCAAGGTCGACGCATCGAGCATCGCACTAAGCAACCAACTGTGTGCGAAGCAATGTCACTTTCAAGATAGCCAGAGCAACAGCCTGTCGGTCACGCTTGGACAAAAGCCTGAATTTTCGGGCTACCGTTTAACGCTACTCATTGGCGGACAAACGATTCAAATCGATTTTTGTGGTGCGCAGCTACAACAGTGGCTACATGGCATGCTTGACTCAACGGCATTTGAATCGCTGCCAAACTCATTGCAAATGGCGCTACTCAGCAGTCAGATTGAGCCCTACACCGATGTCATTAAGCGTCTGTTTGGGCAACTGCCAGTGTTGAGTAAATTGCAAGCTCATGAACAGCAAGCTCAGCAAGAGAATGTGTTGATGCTTACCATCAACCGTGATGACGCCTCTCTTAGCCTATGGGTAAATGAAGGTCGAGATGTGCTGATTGACGCCTTGCCACAAGCACCGTCTTACCTAAGCCAAAACATTGCGCTGCCGTTCTGGCTGAGCTTTGGCAAAACACGTTTAGCACTCGGTCAATTTGAACAATTGGAACTGGGCGATGTGGTGTTCTTCGATGATTGCTACATCGCACAACATCAAGTTCTCTTTCAGGTATCCAATCAAAACCTTTGGCGATGCCAACTCGACGAAACCACACTCCATATCCTAGAAAAAGAAACCAATATGAACGATATCAATAGCTCTGAAGCACTTACCGACCACCAGCAACTGCCAATTGAACTCACGTTTGATGTTGGTCAGCAGACCATTACTTTAGAGCAACTTAACGCTCTGCAACCTGGTTTTACCTTTGAACTTAACCAACCAATTTCTAACCCAGTGACAATGCGAGCAAATGGCAAAATCATTGGTGAGTGCGAATTGGTGAACATCAATGAACGCCTAGGTGTGCGTGTACTCGAACTGTTTGGCGGTAGTCAGGAGCCAGCATGATCCAGTTACCTGATGAACTGAACCTCATCGTCACACTCGCCCTACTTGCTTTGATTCCTTTCATTGCAATGATGGCGACTTCTTTCGTTAAGCTGGCGGTGGTGTTTTCCCTATTGCGAAACGCACTGGGTGTACAACAAATACCACCTAACATGGCGCTCTATGGATTGGCGATCATTCTGTCGATCTTCATCATGGCACCAGTGGGTTTTGAAACCTATGACTACGTGACGCAGCATGAAATATCCCTAGAAGATTCCGAGAGTATCGAAGGACTGATTGAGAGCGGATTGCAACCGTATCGTGAGTTTTTGAAGAAGCACATTCGTGAAACCGAATCGGTGTTTTTTACCGATGCGGCAAGAACATTGTGGCCACAAAAGTACGTCGATCGTTTGGAATCAGACAGCTTATTGTTGTTGCTCCCCGCCTTTACGGTAAGCGAGTTGACTAGGGCGTTTGAGATTGGTTTCTTGTTGTACCTACCTTTCATCGCAATCGACCTAATCGTGTCCAACATCCTATTGGCAATGGGCATGATGATGGTATCGCCGATGACGATCTCGCTACCGTTCAAACTGCTGCTGTTTGTATTGCTAGACGGTTGGACCAAGCTGACTCATGGCTTAGTGCTCAGTTACGGATAGTAAGGAGAGAAGCATGAATCCGGCTGAAATAATCCACTTTACCACTCAAGCTTTGACGCTTGTTCTGTTCTTGTCTTTACCACCGATTGTCGTTGCGGCGCTGGTTGGTACTTTGGTCTCGCTCATTCAGGCGTTAACTCAAGTACAGGAACAGACGTTGGGTTTTGTCGTTAAACTGATCGCCGTCATCATTACCTTGTTCGTCACCACACAGTGGCTAGGCGCAGAACTGCATGCCTTTGCAACATTAGCTTTGGATAAAATCCCGCAAATACGATGAGTTACGATGATTTGCACCAAGCGTTGTTCCTATACAGCTTAACGCTTCCTAGGTTAATGGCTTGCTTTATATTTCTGCCCATCTTAAACAAGCAAACTCTGGGCGGCACCATGGTGAGAAATGGTGTCTTGTGCTCCCTTGCGTTGTTTATTTTTCCGATGATTAACCAGCAGGATTTGCCCGCAGAAACGGATGGGATCTGGTTGATGATCATCTTGGGCAAAGAGGTACTGTTAGGTCTGCTGATTGGCTTTGTTGCGGCGATCCCTTTTTGGGCAATCGAGGCGGCAGGCTTTCTCGTGGATAACCAACGAGGCGCAGCAATGGCGAGTATGTTCAACCCTACCCTCGGCTCACAATCGACGCCAACCGCAGTACTGTTGACTCAAACTCTCATCACCTTGTTCTTCTCGGGCGGTGGCTTTGTCGCTTTTATTTACGCGCTATTTAACAGTTATGCTTCTTGGCCCGTCATCAGCTTTTTCCCGTCCGTAACGGAAGAGTGGGTACACTTTTTCTATGCCCAGTTCGAACAATTAATGTGGCTTGGGGTATTGATGTCTGCGCCTTTAGTATTGGCGATGTTCCTCGCCGAATTTGGTCTGGCATTGATCAGCCGTTTTGCACCGCAGCTAAACGTTTTCTTCTTGGCAATGCCAATCAAAAGTGCCATCGCCAGTGTGTTGTTGATTGTGTACCTGGCGTTGATGATGAATCACTTTCAAGCACTTTTCTCTGAAATTGTACTGTTCAGAGAGCAGCTCAATACCATTTGGTGATCGCATAAGAACACAGTGGAGAGAGGCGAATAGGTGACTGTTCACTAGCTTCCGCCTCTCCGATGATTAAAACGCTTTTAGATTGAACTAAATTTAACTATGAAAGATAAACAGGCCCAGTAATGAGCGGAGAAAAAACAGAACTCCCCACCCCGAAAAAACTCCGGGATGCCCGTCAAAAAGGGCAAGTTGCAAAAAGTCAGGAAATCGTTTCATCGGCGTTGATTCTGGCTTTGATCACCGTGCTATTTGCGTTTGCCGATTACTATATGTCGCATATCTCCGCCCTGCTTTTATTGCCAAGTGAACTGGCGTATCAGGGCTTTCAAGATGCTCTTCTCGATGTAGCAATCGCCATTGCCAAAGAAATGGTTTATCTGCTCGCGCCGATCATCTTAGTCGCCGCTCTCATTGCCATCATGGCGAACATGGGTCAGTTCGGCTTTCTGTTTAGTGGCGAATCTGTCAAACCAGATATCAAGAAGATCAACCCTGTTGAAGGGGCCAAGCGAATTTTCTCGTTAAAGAGCATTATTGAGTTTATTAAGTCGATCCTTAAAGTTTCGCTGCTTTCATGCATTATTTGGGTAACGTTAAAAGGTAACTTAAACACTTTACTGCAGATTCCTACCTGTGGATTAGAGTGTGTACCGACCATCACTGGCGTGCTAATCAAACAATTAATGATCATTTCGGCAGTTGGTTTTATTGTGATTGCTGCTGCCGACTTTGCTTACCAAAAGTTTGACCACACCAAACAATTGAAAATGACCAAGGATGAAGTGAAGCGCGAATACAAAGAGATGGAAGGCAGTCCAGAAATCAAAAGTAAGCGTCGTCAGTTGCACCAAGAGCTACAAGCCTCCAACCAAAGAGATAACGTTAAACGCTCGAATGTTTTGGTAACAAACCCAACGCACATTGCCATTGGTTTGTACTACAAGAAAGGCGAAACACCTCTGCCTGTGATTACCCTGAAAGAGACCGATGCGATGGCGAAACGCATGATTGCAATAGCCAAAGAAGAAGGGATTCCTGTCATGCAGAAAGTGCCACTCGCACGTGCGTTATATTCGGATGGCCAGCTAAACCAATACATACCTGGCGATCTTATTGAAGCCACCGCAGAGATCTTACGTTGGGTTGCGTCTTTGGAGCAATCTGAAGAGCAATAAGCAAGAAGCAAGTTTTGTCTTTACAACAGCAAGCCTTGGCCACGGTTGTTTTGACGTTTTTTCATTAGACGTTTTTTCATCAAAAACAAAAGGGAGCATCTGCTCCCTTTTGTGTTTTCTTGTTCGCTAGGATTTCACTGCGGACTTTGGTTTAAAGCCAAATCAGTTAAATCCAACCTTCTGCTAAGTACATCAAACGTAGTTGGCTTGGCGAACCTAGCTTTTCCAGCGCCGAAAGTTGCCCATCATCAAGGTTCGGGCTTTTATCCAAGTACACGCGTCCGTTCGCTGCATCAAGAGGCAGTTTGTAGGTCAAAGTCTTATTGATGTCCTGCGCCTTACCTTGATCAATGGCTCGGACGGCTGGCATCAACCAGTCCCAATCTTCATTGAGCAGTTTTTTAAACGCACCATTCGCCACCGATTCAGTTTGACTTGGAGCATCTTCCACACTCAGTTTAAGTATAGGGTCGACATCTGGTACTAAATGCTCACTAGCATCTGAGCCCAACATCTTCTTAAGCGTCAAACGCGCAGCTTCCATTTCTTGCGCTTCTTTTGGTGCTTGAGGCGATGTCATAGACTTGTCTTCCTTTGGACCTAAGTACGCCATTAAAGCGCGCACTGATGCTGCATCTTGCATGCTGAAGGTAAAGTCACCCTTGCTGTTAGACACTTCAATACGTGGTAACACGCCAGACATCGGCTCTTGACGAAGTTGATCTTGAACTTCGTTGTTCAAGCCGTAAGAGCCAGCTTGACCAGCAACAAAACCAGAGCCACTGATTAAGCCCGATGCTGCCACACTGCCTAGTGCTTCTTTTGCAACAGGAAGTACACCTGCGGTACCTACGGAGGTAACACCAAATGCTCCAAGGCTACCTGTTGCCATACCTAACGTGGCACCAATCGCGCCTTCTGCCGACAGAGTGGCGTGCCCATGTGCAAGCGCTTGCTGCATTGGCAGTGCCAACCTTTGGTCACGACCGGGTAACTGGGCAATTTGATCCAATTGGTGGTGGTATGCCTCTGCATCACCATTGACGGCGGCTTTATGCAATTCACGCCCAGTGGCAACCAACAAGCCAACACCCGGTAGCGCCAAGTTAATCGCTGCGTTGACACCAGTCCCTTTAATCTTCTCTTTCGCCATCTCAAGTAACTCAGCGCCAAAGCCATCCATCTTTCCTGGGTATTGGTTTTCGATACTGACTTGTAAACGTGGGTCTTTGCTGATCGAATCGAACGTGCCTTTTAGATTTTCATAAGCGCTTCCGTCAACCTTTACTTCTTCCAATAGGCTGACGACTTCAAGGATCTTACGCTCAGTCAAAGGCTCGCCGCGATAACCTGATGGGCTAACAAGAGAGAACGCCAATAATGCCGTTTCTGGTTTTTCTTCTTTTAACAGCGCCTGTTTTAAATCTAAGTGAGTCTTAATGTTTTCTTGGAAGTACTTTTGATATTTCGAGCGCAGCACGTTTTCACTCACCGCTGCGAATTTTTGCCCTTTATGGAAGGTCGATGGCTCTTTGACTTCACCGCGCTTACTGATAACGCGATCATCTTTTTGTGCCGCGACAGAACGGAATTGATCCAAGCTCGGAACGGGGCTTTGACTGATTTTGCTGGTTGGACTTACCATGGGAGAACTCCTTAAACTCGAAGCGTCTGAACGTGAGATTGTTCTTGATTGATAAATTGGGTTGGGTCTTGGTCTAGCATCGCAAATCGAGCCTGCCAGAGTTGCGTTTGCTCATTGAGGGCATGGAACCAAGTTGATAGGCTCGCTGCGTTTAAATGCTCAATTGGCTTTCGACCCGCAAGAACCAACTGCCTACCATTGGGTGCAAGTGAAAGCGTTAAGCTCCCATCCGCAATACCGAAATAATTAGCATGGGCGAGAAGTTCGAGACCTTTCAGTCTCAGTTCACCGCTTTTTTCGAGCCCACCAAAAGCCACCGATAAAATAAGATCGTTTTGTTCTGTCGCACTAAAGTAAATAACGTAACGATCATCAACCAATAACTGGCAACGATTTTCTTCAGAAAAAGAAAGTGGTGGTAGCTCGTTTATTTCGCAAAACTCTTTCAATAGAACTTGTAATGTATTCATCGTTTATTCCTTCTGTTTCACTATTGCTAGTAAACAACGAATGGCATAATTACGATGTCGAAAATGGCTTTTATTTTGTTAGTTTCACGATACTGTCGTGATTTGCGCCACAAAAAATGAGAAATAAACAATGAGTAATTTGAGTTTAATAAATGAAAAAAGAGCAGCAAAATGCTGCTCTTTTAAGAGATTAAATATTAACAACCGATTATGAAATCTTTAATTTAACTTATGGCTATCAAAAATAACTTCAGACGGTGGGAACATATTAGAAACCGGTGGATGAGCAATATCACCAAACATTCTTGCGCCAAAAGCTGATGCTGCCCAAGGGTCTACAATCTTCACATCTTTATTCCATGTACTTGGGTCTTTGATATCACTACCATCTTGTCGACCAACCAGAACATACAAGTGCGTTCCTGAGTGTCCTTTCTTGAATGCCACTACTTCAACCTTGGTGTTTTGATCCATTTCACCTTGCATTCCTTGAATCATTTCAGAGGCGGCGGCAAAGGCAAACGTCGTACAGCAACCGGCTTTAGCATCTTGAACAGATTTCGCGATGTTTTGCAGTGTGCCCATTTGAGGGCTATTGCCTCTTTGCGCTGCGACTTGAACCATGTTTGCCGACATGGTTGCTTTTTTATCTTGTTGAACTCTCGCTGGGTTGGCGTAGAACCCCTCTAATCTTGGTTTCGCTTTCGATTGATAGAACTCAGATCGCTTGTCACCGAACGTATTAAGGTCAGTACAGGCAAAATCACCCAGCTTTTGCAGTGCGCCTTGGTGCTTTCTGATCAGGGCATCTGCAGGGTCAGTTTTACCCGTACTGGATGGCTTTGAAGTGCTTGAAACACTCGGCCAGTTCTCTCGTGGTCCTGTCGATAGTCGCTCTAAATCTTTAAGGTTTCCAAGAGTCAGCTTATTCTCACCATTAAGTACGTTTTGCATCATGGCTTTTGCGACGTCTTTCGGCAGACCTTGCTTAACCAATAAACCCACTACAATCGCTTTCGCTTTGTTTTGGTGATTGATACGAGCGCTTACACTTGTGTTTTTCGGCGCACCTTCTTTAACAAAGATATCCTTGCCACCATGAGCTCGGACTTCTTTGTCATCTGATTGATTTTGCGTAGATAGGTGTGCAGTCAGCTCGCTGAGCGAGTGCATATGTGATGTATTGATATTTACCATGACCCTAACCTTTAAACAGAGATGAAAGAATGCAGCTTTTCGTGTTGTTCAGCCGACTGATGCTGAGTCGTTAGATATTGATTCCACAACTGGCAAAGCTCCATAAGCTGAGTAATCATGGTCGAAACTCGACTCACTTCTGACGTCATTGGCATGCTTACTTGCATGTGTACTTCTTGGTTTTCTGGGTTTATGCAGAACTGCACGCCACCTGATTCGCGGTATAAGAAGTTATATTCTAAAAGTGTCTGCAGTTTTTTAAGCTCAAATGCTTCTTCACCTTGGCAAACCTTGATTGAAAATAACAGTTCTTCTCTCTCATCCAAGCTTTGAACTTCAACTTCTTTGCCTGCAGACATATATACAGCCCACATTTGATTATCATATGCCGTCACTCGATCAATATCGAGTGTGTTACCAAGTTCAATTAGTAAGGTATTCACCTTATCCATACTCACCTACTATCCTGATATTTAATATTGATGTATTAATTTAACAACCAGATATAAAATCTCGAATTTAAAATACATCTATCACATCATTTTTGTTTTATTTTTTATTACTATGGTTAACTTTATTAAACTAACCATTACTGCAAAAACCAAATTAAGTATTCTTGAGCAAACGTTCCGCTCTTATGAGGCAATAGTAAAGCCTTTAAAGATGAACAGATTGTCAGTTGATGGGAGTATTGTGCTCAATAACAGCGACAAAATATGCCAGATATGGTCGGCTTTTTTTCGTTTTAAGCCGTTTATAGAAAGGTATACCCAAGAAACCTCAAGGCGCTAGGTTCAGCGAGAATGACTTGGGTATGTGGTGAGAATCAAAGAATCTCACCATATACCCAGCTTTACTCTTTCAATCTCAAGCAAGTTACAGCTGCTGAGATACTTCAAGTTGAATGGATTTCGTTAATTAGATGAGGACTTAGCTAAACAAAGCCACCAGAATACATCGGTTTAAAGGCTTCTGTTGCCGCTTTATCCGCATTCGCCACACTGACGTTTGGTGCACTGGATTCTCGGCTCAAAACCACAACTTTGGTTTGCTCTTCCATGTTCGAGCTATTTTTCTTGATATGATCAATCAAGTCAGCAAGCTCCGCCTCTCCTTTTGGATCGCTTTTACCACTCAAACCCGCTTTTTCCATCTCTGGCGTCGTCACACGTATGGTCACATGAGGTTGGCGGCGACCCATCGCAACTTCTGCATCGTGGATTCGCTTTTTCATCATAGTATTGGCTGAAGACGGGTAACCTTTCTCGAGATGTAAGGTGTAGCTTTGTTCAACAGTAAAAGACGTCCCCGCAGGAACCAAGATTTCTCTCTCACCTTCAGCTTTGCTGATAGGTTCAATATTCATCCCGATGTCTGGCGTAGGGTTGATGACTAAAAGCGCACCTTTCGCCATGTAACTTTGTGCCACGTCTGGAGCACGCGTTGTACTCATGAATCCAGGAAACTGAAAACCGGTTCCTTTCTCTAACGCCGCATCGGCGACACTAGTGTGACAGCCATGCCAGACTTTACCGGAGTATCGCTCAAACATTGGAGAGTCTAGCGCAGCCTGCAACATATCCACGGTCTGACGATACTCTTTCTTCGCCTGCGCTCGCTCAGCAGAACTGGTGTATTGGTTACGTTTTAGGAACGATTGAAGACGAATCTCCATTTCACTCTCGTTCTTTGGCGGAGCAAAGTCGCCGTAGCCTGGGTTGATAATATTCGCGCCATTCCCTGTGTAGAATCGAGTCGTCGCCAGCAGCATCACGTTAATCAACGTCGCTTGGTTATTCGCATCATCACCAATGGCTTCTAATACCGCTTGTTGGCGTTCAGCTGGCGTAGCTTTGCTACTCACGACATCTTGCAAAAAGGCCAACGCATCTTGGTGATCAGGTTTGTTTTTTAGCACCAACTGAGCATCAAGCATGTTTGACTTATCTACCGTACGAAAAGTATCCCACACGTCATTACGGTCGCCGTAACGAAAAACATTACTCAGCGATCCTTCCTGTGAAGATTCCGCCAACAAAGACGCAGCATTGCTGAGAAGCTGTTGGTATTGCTCAGGAGACTGACGCTCTAACCAATTGCCTAACGCTTCCGCTTTAACACCGTCAATGAATGGCTGTCCTGACGGTGTTCGCTCAGGCAATTCCGGCATGGTTCTCTGCTCGGTATTGTATAACTTCAAGTCGTTCATATTTTGCGCAGCGTAGAGAATTTTCTCAGAAGCCAGACCAAAGGTATCGTCCGCCTCTTGATGACTCTGAGCAGCCTGCGCCAGTGCGTCAAGATATTCACTCCCGGCATATTGTGATGGGTAGCCTTTCCCTTGAGTCACAGAATGGTCGAACTCCTCAACACTCATTTTCACCGGTTCAATCGCAGGTAAATGAATTTCTTGCCCATTTAGCGTGATTGTCTTGGCTTCCATTCCGGGTAAGTCGATGTCTTGGCTCACTAGCCCCTCGTAAGCACCAAGCCAATTGCCCGTCTCGCGCGCTTGCCACGCCATCATGCCATCACTGTCTACCGTCGCAGCGCCGTGGTCGTTGTGCTCCATCGCATAAGCATCCAGTGCTCCCATGATCTCTGTAAAACTGTGATCACGTGGCTGAATCATCCACCCCAATAGCAAGGCTCGAAATGCTTGCGCTTCAGAAGCGGGCATTTTGAGAAGGCGTGCCACTTCGTACATAAAAGAGGTGGTACTAGATGGTCCAGCAAACATAGGTAATTTCTTATCCATGTTCTGTTGGCGCCAGTTGACTGAAGTTGGCTCATCCTGACCAATCGTGGTTAAGGTTTTATCATTGATAACGAAACCACCATAGCCGGACTCATGCTCTGAACGCTCTTTTAAAGCAACGGCGTCGTTGTGATAAGCCGCAGGCTTCATGGCCTCCTGCATTCCTTGAAACTTGAATCCGGTCCCTTTATGAGGGTCGCCGTTTTGACGACTGCCGATAAAGTCATTGCCGGTTTTGTTGCCAAGCGCTTCACTTGTATTCCAATCGGCATACTTAAGCCATGCCCAACCATGGGGTTGGGTTGTGGTCGGAGTCGAGATCTCGGGCTTTGCCCCTGCACCGTGTGAGTGAAAAATGTTCAGCCTTTGATTCGCTTCTTTAGCATTCAGCAATGGCTGATTCACGGCATCGCCCATCATCTTAAGTCGCGAAGGATCACGAAATACCCTCAAATGACTATAAGCTAATGTAGTCAGTACCCGAGCATTGGCTTTAGGGTCATTGAGTACGCTGTTGAGCTGCTCTGCCCACTTAGCGTCGTCGTCACTCCAGCCGTCCAGAAAACCGATACCTGCGTCTTCATTTGTCTTTGCTACTGGCACTGAAGGATCTTTCGCTTGAGCGATCGCTACGTTTTCTAAGATTCGACGCAAAAACGATTGAGACATGTACTCAACTGCAGGGTTCTGCAGCAGGTCATTGCCCAAATGGTTAAACTCAAATGCTTGGTTGGCTTCTGCAATCTTCTCCACCGCCTGAGCAACTATCTGGTTTTTCACCGCGTCAGAGGTTGTTGGAAACTGCGCATTCACCTTATCTCGGACCAAATTTTCAATGCTGCCTTCATACTGTGCAGCACGCATGATGGCATGGTTAAACTCCTCCACAGCCTGACGCAATGGCGGCATTGAGACAGGTTGCGTGTTCAGCGGCGGCTGATTACCAACTAGGGAAACGGAGACCGATGGGGTCTGACTTAAAGAGGAATTAACCGCTCTTGGTGTCTGTTGCGAGGACAGTAAAGCCGCGGTGCTTGTCGCCCCGTCTGTGCGAATCGTCGTTTGCATCGATCACCCCGCAGTGGATTCAGTGATCGCATCAAACAAGGCACTGCGTAAACTGAGCGCATTTTGCCAAAAGACATTGAGGTCGCTATTCACCACGGAGTCATCCGGCAGTGCAAAATTGAGTACAACAGTAGCGTTGTCTGCCGCTAACGAGAACGACGCAATGCCGACGACATCAGGGTGAGAATTAAGCGCCAACAGTTTGGAAGGCGATATGCCCCCTTCTGGCTGTTTGGCTGGTGACAAAGGGAACATGACCACCATGCGATTTTCATAATTGAAAATCGTGGCGTAATGCATACCATCTTCGCCAACCAAGTTGCATTGACCATTCAAAAGCTGCCATTGCCCGCCAGATAAATCGGATAGCCAGTTGTTTATGATTTCTTCTTTGTTCATTGCGAGGACCCCTTTTCGTATTGAATAATCAAAACGATAAGCGCAAGGGCATTCGCCATATATCACTTTTGGTCAGAAGTTTTTAGGGCGGCTTTTATCAGTTAGCGCTCGCCGCTTTCATTTGCATGCTAGTGAGAGAAAATTGATGCTGAATCTAGAAATAGCCAGCCACTGAAAACAAAAAAGCCCAGCATCGCTGAGCTTTCAAGTTTCAAAGATAGGCGTTATGAGAGTACCTGTTGGCGCTCGCTGAACTGCTTGGTAATCGCTTGTTTGAGCGCTTGCAACTGTCCGTCGATACTGGCATCAATGATGCCGACTTCCGTTTCCAAGATACATCCGCCATTTTTGAGTCGCGCATCGGCGATCACTTCAACATAACCGACTTCAGGGAAGTCACTGAGTATTGAAGAAACCTTTTCTCGAACCTCAGTCACTTGCTCTGGATGCACATGCAAGATCACTTGTTTTTGGTTGCTAACCAGTTGAAGCGCTTCTCTTACGACACTTGCAGTTGTATCCACATCATCAAAGCTGCTGATGATCTTTCTGACTGCATCCAGTACTACACCTGTCATTTTCTGTTCGACCTGCAAGTAGTATTCATTACATCTTGCTAGCGTCGCCATCATGGTTTCCGCGTTCTCGATCTTCGCTTGATCGATACCATCTTGATAACCACGTTGTCTTTCTAACTCATAGGCTTCGTCGGCTTTAGCAACAATGCTCTCGGCTTTGGAATGTGCTGCTTCAACCAAATGTTGCGAATCTAAGTAACTCACATAATCTTTTGCTTTGAGAATTTTTAGACCCGGAGCCAACTGTAAGTTGTCGGTTTTTATTTCAACAAATGAAACCATTGAGGAATTACCTGTTTTGCGATTTTCTTTATAAGTCGATAAGCAAGATCTCGATGCGTTTCATCCAACCAATCTGCATTGAGTGTGGTTTGAGTGAGTGAACGTTCGAGTTTGAACTGCCATCTTTGCACGAGCTCAGAGGGCGATTTTGCCAATAGGAATCTTATCCATAGATAGCCGAGCTCACGGGCAGTCTTTTCAAAGCTGGTTTCATCTAAAGTCGGCGGCAACGATTTTTGCCAACCGCTTGGCCAGTTTGAAATCATCATTGGTCCTTGCTGAATAAGAAAGCGGGTTTCATCGACACCAAAAACATGATTGAGACACTGTTTAGGCTGTTTCAATACGACTTGGCGCATCGATTCACAATACATTGCTCCGCCAATCATCATCAACAATCTGTTGGTCGCTTCGGCTGGCAACAGTGCCAAACTGTTAAATGGATGATTAAAGACATGGTCAGTAATCGACGATAGCTGCCACTCTTCAATACACCACTGATTGATCGTCGCTTGCTCCCTCCAGCCTTGGAGTCGTAACAACCAAGGCTGTTTTTCGCTTACCCAGCTCTCATCAATATAGCTGCAAGGACAATAGTTAAACTGATGCTGAATCTGAGAAACCGGCGTATCAGAATTAACCACGTTTTGCATTCCTGCGGCACCATGCAAACGTCGCCGCGTTAGAACCAATGACGAGTAGCACTAAGAATACGAGGATTGCAATCAAATGGCTTGCCGTGTCTTTGGTTACTTGAATCGACAAAATACTTTCAAATTGGTTGCCCTGAGCCGTCACTCGAACTTCTGAAGATGGCACCATAACCACGCTAATACGATCGTAATTCAGCCCTTCGATACTGTTGTTCACCAACAGCTTGATTTGAGGGACGTAAGAATCCAGAGCGACATCCGCTGCGTGTTTGATAAACACAGATGCCGATGCTGGCGTCGGACGCTCACCTGGACGAAGGTTTTGATCTTCAAGTACAACGTGAACGCGAGCCACTAGCACACCATCAATTTGTGACAAGGTTGAAGACAGCTCTTGCGATTTCGCGTAGATAAGTCTCGCTCTTTCAGCAAGCGGAGACGAGATCAGGTCGTCTTTCGGGAACACTTCTTTCAGTGTTGAAAATTGCTCTCTCGGATAACCTTTACGTTTCAGTGCATCAACCGCAAACGCAATCTGGGCGTTATCGACCATCAATTTAACGGTGTTGTCTTTATCCGGCTCTTTCGTTGCCACTACGCCCTCAGAAAGCAGAATAGACAGCATTTCATTGCCTTCTTTCTGGCTTACTCCAGTGTATAGCTCCGTCTGACAACCGACTAAAAATAAAACGAGTAACATGCACGCGGCACGCATTGTCTTCATCATGACTATTGGGCCTTCAACAGTGTTTCTACGTTCTGTGTCGTTTTACCTACCGTCTTAGCAATCAGCTCTTCTTGAAAGGTAATTCGAGTCAACGCCCACTGCATCTGCAAAAGTTGAGCGGGGTCGTCACCGACCATTTTCATGCTGTCGGTTAAACTGGTTTTTGCATTGTCGATGGTATTTTTCAGTTCGCTAATGTTTTCTAACAAGCCACCTTCTAAACCGTGGTTTCCCTCCGGCGCTAGCATCGCTTGCTCGAAACGCTCACTAAGCCCCTCTTCAGCTTGTGCGTCTTGCACTTGCTCGAGGTTGGTTTGCATTACTTCTGTGTACTGCGTATTGATCATATCCGTTCCTATGAGAGGTCTAGTTTGTGGCTGTAAGTCAACATGTTCTTGACCATGGCATTCTTTTGTATAACAAAGCTCAGCTCTTTTCGGACCATGTCCAACACTGGGGCTTGATCAGGGATGTCTTTCAACTCTGCCCAACTGTGCCAAAGCGCTTGTTCTTTTTGCGCGCCAAGCGGGAAATGCTCAGAAAGCAACGCTTTCAACTCTTGGCGGTCTTTAGGGGGTTCCGCTAATAAGCGCCCCGAAAAACTGCCCAACAACTCTTGCTCTAATGATGCCAACAATTCTGGTGACGCTTTATCGGTGCCCTTTGCACTTCTCTCCTGACTAAAGGCGTACCATAACGCTTCTTTCTTCTCGCTAGGCGAGGAAAACGCACCTTCAAGCGTACTGTTGAGCGTGGTAGCACTGAAATTTCCAGTACGTTTTAGCGTCTCGTACCATTCCTTTATCGCCGTTGTTTTGGCTTCGGCTTGTGTGACGCTGTCCGTGCTCTTTTGCGTCGACGATGTGCTCTTATCTGATGAGCTATCACTCATTAAACGGCTCATCTTGTTCGCATCATGTGCATCAACTCTAGAAGGTTGCTGCACATGACCGAGCGTGTAGTTGAATGCGTTGTTTTCAACCTTCATTAAAGGTTCCTGATGTCCTTAGAGAAACTCATGGCAAAGGCTTGGTTTTCTTCACTGCCTTTTGATGCCATATCTAGCCAAGACTCCGCTTTGCTTGATAGCCCAGCTTTTCCTGCTGCTAACGCTGCCAGACTGATTAAGTCTGGGTACGTCATACAAAGCGGTTCAAGTAGACGATGAGCGTCTTCGTACAAGCCACGATTCATCAAACTCATTGAACGAATCATAGCGACGACTTCTTCTGCACCACCTTGTGACTCAAGGCATTCCGCGATGGTATTTGCCTCTTCATGACGATGCAGACCGGTTGCCATCAACGCTGTTTCAGCCAGCAGCAAACGCATGTCTTTATCCATAACTTACACCTTCTGCAGAATCGACTGCATCACGTCTTTGATTGCACGAGTTGTGGTCGCGTTGATGTTGTAAACCACAGACCATTTGTTGATTGTGTGCTGCAGCTCTGCAAGCTTCGACGGATCGTCTGCGTTCGTTTCTAGGTTTTTGATTGCCGTGTTTACGTCTTCGTTCGCTTTTTGAGCTTGTGCTTCTAGTTTCGCCTTAACGTCGTCGAGATAAACACTTTTACTCGAATCATAAAATGACATAGGTATCGCCTCTTTTTATTTATTGTCTTTGAAAGTTTCAATTACAGTTAAGGCTGCTTGATACGCCTCGTGCTGTTTGAGTAGCAATTGATATTCTTGTGGTGAACAACCAAGATCGAGCTGACGCTTTACTGCTGACTGCGCTTGCTTGAACTTGAGGATGATCGCCTCTTTTTCTTGCTGTCCTGAATCGCCTTGTAATAACTGCTCAAGATTTGTCATTGGTATTTTCACCTTCGTACCCTAGATCAATAGTGATCACTCGCCCGCCTTTTACGAGTTCAATCCCTGCAGGAGTAACGCTAGAAATGCGATATCCTTGAGGAGTGCGGGCACCTACCATGTAACGAACATTGTCTGTGAGGATGACGTAAGGGACTCGACCAAAGTTCACGCTACGAAACGGAAAATCGATGTTGGTTCCTTTGCTTACCTTAGGAATGGACTTCAAAACCAAATAAGGTTTCTCGCCATACTGCTCACGGAAATCTCTCGTTACGCCATAAAATCGAGTGGTCTCAATGTCATCAAGCTCACCACGAACTTCGATGCGGTCACCGCTAGTCACAAGCTGAACTTTTTTCAAGAGCTCCGCTTTTTCTAACAGTTCTTTAAGCGTATCCATGTACGCACCCGCTCTTTGTAGCTCGACCTTCCAAGCAACAAGTCCAGGGACATCGCGTTCTAATATCTGCTCAACTTGGCTCCAACGACTTGCGTCATCGATATAGCCCGTTAGCAGCAGCGTGCCTGTCTCATCACCATTTTCGACTTTGACTTGGTGATAACCGAGGTTGCGCAAGATAAAGCGCACACCACGGCGTATCTCTTCCATCGTTCTCAGGTCACTTTTGTAGTTGATACCTAAGGCATCAATCCGACCCAGTAGTTGGAGTTTCTGTGTTCTGTCTTCGACGTAACCTTCAAGTACCGCCTGTCGAGCACTTGCGTTCCATTCAACACGAACATCGTCAAGTTTGAGCTCGCTAAGAATGTTGCGCACCAAGACAATCGGTTCTGCTGCGGTGATGGCGTCTTTGTCACTGGCATGAATTTGACTGTACCAAACGCCTGCAAATATCACGCTTGGAATCAAGCTACACATCAATCCAATGAGCAGTGTTCTCTTCCAACCTGACGATGGTTTATGGCTGACGGGGGCAGCTTGCTTGTCTGATGCATCGCTTGCCACATCGATAACCAAATCGTCTTCTAGATAACCGACTGCAAAGGTTAAACGACCCACAGAGACCAGCGCGTTTCGCGCCAGTTCAATGCCACCAGCATCCACGGTGACACTCTCATTGTTGATGGAGACCTCTTCACAATCGCGCAATAAAACTGTTTCGCCATCGCAAACCAAAACAAGGTGACTTGCTTTGATGCCAGAGTCGGTTAACACCAAATCTGCAGTAAAATCATCACTACCTAATACCAATGAATCATTGGGTAAGGTGACTTCCACTCCGGAATGGACACCGGAGAGAATACGAATTTTCCATTGCTGCATTGAGGCTACTGCTCCTCTAATGGTCGAACGCAATGATTCTCTGAGCCATTACACTCTTTAATTTGTACTCGCCATCCTTTTTGTCCCGTAGGAAGCTCGCATTCTGCTAGCAACGATGACTTTCCTTGTGACAACAAATCTTGCTGGTAACGCTCGGCTTGCACTTGAGTAGTACAGCTGTATAGAGCAAGCGCTGATTTAAGGTCTGCACTGTTGTTTGAAATGTTGTTTAACGTGCCAATCTTTGGTCTTAAATCATATTCATTGCCGATGAGAACGTTGTCGCCAATACCATCCACAACGATTCTTGGCTCGATAATGAACATACGTACCGTTCTTCTTGTGGTGTTTTCCGTACTTCTAAACAAAGCACCAAGGTATGGAATATCTCCTAGCAAAGGGACTTTTCGCAGCTTGTTGCTGATTTCGTCACGGTATACACCACCGATGAGCAGGCTTTGTCCCTGTTTCACTGTCGCCAGTGTGCTGATTTCTGTCTTGCGAATTGAAGGCACACCGTCGATGTCACCATCAGAAATTTGCGCACCATCTTCTAAGTGCAGACTCAGGTTGATTTCTGGTCTTTCCACAAATCGATCGCCGACGATACGAGGCACGATTTTCAATAACGTACCGTACGTCACTTGCTCTAATGCTGCCGTCTCTTTACCGATCAACTTGACGTAAAAGGTGCTGCTGTTATTGAGTACGGCTTCCACGTTTTCTTGTGTTAGCAAGGTTGGTCTTGAAACTACCTGCGCGCTGCCTCTAGATTCAAGCAAACGGATTTGAGCCAATAGGTAATTCAAGTTCGTTGCGTCAAGCAAAGACTTAAAGGTTTGTCCGCTGCCAAGCTCGACATCGCCATCACCGACGTCACCCGTTGTTTTGAGATCCAGAATGCTGTTGTTACCAACCGCAACACCAGCTCGCCAGTCAACACCAAGCTGACTCAAATCGTTCGCGCTGATATCAACAATTGAAAGCGCCACTTCGATTCTTGACTGCGGCTGATCCAACTGAGCAATCAACTTGCGATACAGCGGCAATCGAGCTTGGGTATCGCGCACAATGATCGCATTTAACCCTGGTTCAGCTTCTACCGATGCGCCGCTATGGACAGAAGCTTTTTTAGTCACTGTTGCAGACTTACTCGCTCCTGCTTCGTCGCTCTCATTCGCCACCTTAACTTGAGTTTGAACACCAGATAGAACTCGGCTCAATACCGAAGCAATACCTGGCACCGTCACCCCTTGGTCACGATAAGTGATCTCTCTATCCGTCGCAGAGGCGTACTTCAACGGAATAATGTCAACAAACAATTCATCCGTAGAGTTGGATTTTTGTACCAGTCGGCTTTCCAGCGCTTCTGCCGTTTGCACAACCAGATCGACGTACCTCGGAGGACCAGCCAAGTAAACCAGACCTTTATTTTCTGCTGCGCGCCAACCGTAACGAGAATCCCAGATCCCTGTTGAAATCAGCGTGCTACGCAGTTCACGAGCCGTTAGCAGTTCTAGCTGTAGCAATCGCGAACGAGTTTCCGTCGCTTTGTATACATGAAGTACCGCGCCATCGAAGTACCACATCAAGTTGTAAACTTGCGCCAGATAATCGAGAAACTCGGCTGGGTCTTCTGGTGTAAATCGACCACTGACACGGTCATTTACTTTGTCGCTCACCGATACAGAAACGCGGTAGTTTGCGCCAAAGTTGTTCAGTAATTCTTTTAGCGAATCATTGTCCGCGTAGTAACGAAACGGTTGATCAGACCAATTAAGCTCAGAAGCATGAGAAGGAAGTGCCATCATCAAGCTTGAAGCACACACCGCTGATAACACGAGTCTGCGCATTTGTGTCTTTAAAACTGCAAGCATTATGGAATCCAAACACTGTGGCTAACGGTATGATTAACACGCTGGTGCTCGAGCAAATCGCTGAACTGCTCCACCAGATTCACGTGTTGAGAAAGTTGCGTACAAAGCGCTTCTGTCGTTGCGCTTTCCATATTCATTTTGCCTTGCACAATCAACTGCGCTTTGTCGTTCACCGTTAACGTGCTGCGCGTATCTCGCAACGTTTTCAAAGAGAGCTGCATACAGTGCTTTAGCGCCTGTTCTTTCTGATAATCAAGGTGCTGTTCAAACTGAAATGGGAGAACGGTTTCCCACAAGACCCATGATGATTGCTGCCGAATGTTAAGCAGCATCTGGTCGACTTCGATGTCATAGGAACCATTATTTGAGGCAATAAAATCCCCAACCCCTAGCGTTGCCGCTAGAGATTTCATCATTTGATCTAACATATTTAGCCCTATTTAAATCTGGCTGAGATGGTTACAAGCTTGACCGCACTGGTTGCTCTGAATGTCAAAGTAGTAATGATCCACGCTGCCAACAGTTTGCATGTCTTGAAACCATTGCCAAATTTTCGCGACGGCATTTAGGTCGCTGTATACAAGATCACACGCATCCCAAACATCGTTTAGCTCAGGCGCTTGTACTCGCGCTTCGCCACACCATATTTTCCATTCAGAGATAAACTTATCCGACGTTCTGCTGTACTCAGATAAGCCCTTGAGTTTTTCTAGAGTTGGTTTCCACTCTTCAACCAATGCTCGATGAGATTCAACCACTTGGTTTTGCTGCTCATTGAGAACACTTAGCTGCTCATGCAATTCACTCTGCTGGCTCTTAATCAGTTCCAGTTGTTGCTCTGCAAAAATCGCACTGCTCTCTTCTCCAGACAATCTCAACCAATACTCTTTCTGAATACTCAGTTGATTGATTAACTGTTCAAGCTTGATGGAATCATGCAACACCGTCTGATCCGTCTGCTGATTAACCCACTCATTTAGAGTCAAGTACATCGAAAGGATCAGCGTTTTAGGTGACGCTAGATTGAAGCGGTAACCTAATCGGTGATTAATGTAATCCAGTCTTTGTTCAAACGTGCTCAACGCACGATTGTCACTGAGTTGCCCACCCACCTCTAAAAAGAGGCGCATAGCAAATCGATCTAGAGACGTACCAAGCTTTTGATATGTCTTAATCAGCTGACTAGCACATAAACAATCGACGACATTGCGATCAAGCAAGCGCTGGAGTAAAGACAATTGGTCGTAACTCAGAACGCCTTCACTGAGTAGCTGTCGGTGATTGACATTAACAACATTGGGCTCTTGCGATGATTGGGATAAACCTTCGTATCGTGCGCCTCGCTGTAATACAGTGACCTTCCTTTGCGTCACAATGTTGTTAGGAAAAAGCGAACGGCGTCGCCAATGCTGCTTTTTCATTTGTGTTCTTCTCCGCATCTACTTCGAACAATCCAGAAGGAAGTAGAGGTAATAGTTTTGTTCGTTGTTACGCTGAGCATAATAGAGTTTACGTCAGTTAATGCCTTTCAAAATTAGTCAGAAAATTTTAGTCGTCAGACATTTCACTTAGCAATTGCTACTTGTTCATCTCCAGAACGAACCTTACTTGGTGTCGTTCCGAAGCGGCGGCGATAACTTTGTGTAAAGTAAGATTGGCTTGAGAACCCCGCTTCCATCGCAACGTCGACGATGCTCATTTTGCTTGTGAGCAATAGCTTGTGAGCATGCAATAAACGACGTTCACTGATCCACGCTCTAGGAGAAATACCATAATATTCATTAAAGAGCTCTTTAAACGTAGTCAAACTCGCACCAAATTCTTGGGCGTAGTCGGTCAGTTTCCACTCTTTAAGGTAATGAAGCTCCATAAAGCGCCGCAGTCGATCTGAGGTTCGGTTTGTCAGTTGTGATAACAACGCGTAGAGGTGTTCACCTTGGTCCCCATGCAACAATAAGATGAGCATTTCCTCATACTTTAAGCGCATAATAGCATCAGGAAAAGACTGCTCTTCTAGCGTCTTCATCCCTGATAGTGTCTGTTCTATCAATAAGTTGAGAGTAAAAGGGAATAATCCAGACTGAACATTCTCAACCTTTGGCAACGACATCAAAAGATCACTATGCTTTTGCAATAGTTGACTCACCAGTTCGTTGTCAAACTCGATAACAGAAGCCGTATATTGACCATCTATCGGTGTGTATTCTAGTAAGTAATCCCCTTGAGAGAGATAAATTCCACAACCAGCAACAACGTCTAGCGTGCAATCCCCTGTTTGGACTCTCAGTTGACCATTGTGAACGACAACAATGTGAGATTGACTAGAATGAAATACTTCATCGTGTTTTTCATAGCAGCAAGCACTATGGATTTTTCGCAAGCGCGAGTCGACCCTTTCTGTGTTTAGTTGGCCTAACACATCCATTTTCTACCCTTCATAATTTTAATTTCTCTAATCCCCATCAGAGAAACTGTCAAAGTCCCGCAGTGCGAAGACAAACGCAGGACAATTTCAATTAAAGAAGCAAAGAAAAGAGCATAGAAGCGCATAACACTCCCATACCCCCCGAATAATAACGAATAGCTCAAGCGCTACCTTTGGTAGCAAAATAATCTTGGCAAAGAAACCTTCCCGATATTGTTATGTATTGTTTTCGGGAATTAATAAGCTTTTGCTAAAGTTCAACTTATAACTAGTGATACTAAAGCAGCAAAAACTCTTTTTATATTAGAATAAATGAAAGTACTAATGTTAAAGTCCACTTCATTTATATTGATATTTCTAACAACTTTGAGCTGTTTATTTTTAAACCATTCTACCTAGCCAACGTATCCAAGGTGGTGGATATAACCATAAAAATTATGATGGGCGCAACCGATATTCATATAAAGACAAACTGACCCGATGACCTAAGTTGATTGATTAATAGAGACCTAGGTCTGGAGATATTACTTTCAATTGTCTTAATTTTTTTAAATAATAAAGACAAATGAAAACGATTACTTTTTTTAGTAATTCTTATAAGCTTCTAGCTTTAAGTCCTTATGTACACTGCCTTGCGTAAAAATATACTGCTCTTCTTTTTTTGCGATAATTTCACCTTGAGAACGCAATATAGCGCGCACTTTCATTTCGCCATTTCCAGCTTGTATTGGAGCAATAACAACCGAGTACTGAACAGGTAACTGAACCCCTTGATAGTCTTGCTGTACAACTGTAAAGCATTGATTATCTGAAACCTGACATACTTCGACGTTTACAGAAGTACTCACTGGAGCGACGTAATCATCAAACGTTATCCAACCAAATAGCGTTCCTTGAATATGATTAGAAAACCCATCTGATACCGTATTTGTGGTAGCACAAGCGCTGAGAAGCAATGCACTTAGTATCGGAATATACGTATTACATTTCATTATGGATTCTATTTGACTGAATATGTTTTAAATAAAAATGAGCAGGCGCAATTTTGGTACACAAATATATAAAAGATCAACTATTATTTTATACACCATTCGGACAATATAGATTCTCAAAAGTAAGACTCATTATTATTTGATAAGGAATTTTTATTGCCTTTATTTTATAGTTGATACTGCTTCCAAATAAATGCTCAAACTTTCTGCAAAGGTAAGTGGTACAACACTTGAGACATAAGCAACATAGTTGATAAGTTTTTATTATCCGCATAGAAAAAACGCTTATATAAAAAATTCCAACCAATATTGATAAACATCAGTTTTAACTTTCCATAATTTCGATGATAAAATTCTAAAAAGGACTGCTTCTATGTCAGCGCGCCAAATCGTAGATGAGGTTTTGCTTAAGTTTGCTCATCAAATAGGTTTGCCTGAATTACATTTGACTGAAGACGAACTGGGTTTAGCTTTTGACGATAACTTAAGAGTGCATTTCATTTTCCACCCAGATACAGAAACGCTTCAACTAGAAGCAGAGATTGTCGACCTACAAATTGTTAATTCTGATCTTTATCGTTCTTTTTTGGCATTCAACTATCATTGGTCTGAGCATCAACTGTTTTTTAGCCTAGATAATCACAGGCACAAGCTTTGTTTAAACAGGTTGCTTCAGACCGAGCAGCTCGACTATGAGCTGTTTGAGAGTGCACTTGC
The DNA here is from genome assembly GCF_024181835.1 of Vibrio sp. Y29_XK_CS5. Taxonomy (NCBI): domain Bacteria; kingdom Pseudomonadati; phylum Pseudomonadota; class Gammaproteobacteria; order Vibrionales; family Vibrionaceae; genus Vibrio; species Vibrio sp. Y29_XK_CS5. The sequence goes on along the minus strand of NZ_JAMZAM010000002.1, from coordinate 368,078 downwards.
TGAACTGCTCACACAGAGCGAATCTTGGGAGTCATTGTTGTCTGCCCATATCGCAATGGAAGTTTCACCATCTATGCTTCAGAGCTCGGACTTAAGAGTTTAGGTACCCTATGTCCAATGACATCCAACCAACACCAAAGAACTTGTCTATCGACCGGTTAGAACATACCGAGCAAACAGCCTCTGTAAAGCAAGGCTCGTTTCTAGGTCGAACCGTTGTGCAGATAAGCCCTAAAGAGCGAGAGGTGAACCGAGCTAACTCCAAGCTAGAGTTAAGTGAGTCTCTGTCGATGCTTGCCAACGTCGATATTTGCAACTCAATCTTAAGCTTCGAGAAAGATTCCAATGCGGTACAAGCTTTGTTAAATAGAAAGGTTCAAGTGCTCAGTCAACCTCAATAAGACCGACTTTAAACAAGCACTCGCTTCGCCAAAAACGAAAAGCCCCGAACTCTCGGGGCTTTTGTTGTTTCTAAACTGCAGATACAAAAAAAGACGCCCTAGGACGTCTTTCTTCAAGAATGTGGCGGTGAGTGAGGAAGTCGAATTCTAAGTCTATCTATCTGAAATTTAACAACTTATGGCAAGTCGACTTTCGGGAATATACACCCTGTCATACATGTTATTTTTGTGACAACCATCAAAAAAATATTCTGAGATTAGGTCAGGTAGATACTAAAGTCGTCACAGGCATTTAGTAACCCTGTAACAAGAGTGTTCTCTAGAACTAATCTATATTACCCATTTGAACCATAAACACTTCATCAATATAAACGGAACTGCTTTTTCCGCCCGATATCCCAACTGGGAGGGGATATTAAAAACTGTTGGATCAAGAGCTAAAAAAGCGTAGCACCCTCAATTTTTGAACTAGTAAAAGGCTCCTAGGAGCCTTTTGTTTACCCAGCTTTTTGGAGAGTTTCAAGATTAGCTTGTCCAGCCAATAACGTACTTACCATTTGTTCTGCCACAGGGTGGATTACCTTCATACAGACTGAGTTGCCAAATTGTTTGTAGATTTGTCCCTGTGATACAGCATCGACATTAAATTCTCGAGGGAAGCCCTGTAAGTTCGCACACTCTCTTGGAGTAAGCTTACGAGGGTTCTTACTCAAATGACTTTGGTCAATCAGAATCTCAGAGCCATCTTTATAGTAACGAGCACTGATGGTATTCGTGTATTTACTCTCTGCGTTAAAAAGACTGTAACCGAAGCCATTGCCTTTGGTTTTGTGCTCTGCTTTTCGTTTTTGATGCCCTTCCCAGAGTTTATCTGAAATAGTGAATCGGTCTTTCCCATACTTTTCTTTATCAAGATCGAGTTCTTGTTGAGTTTGGAGGATATCCCCTACTCTGGTCGGCGTTTTTGGCGCCTCAGGCCAGCTGAATAATTTGTCAAAATCGACACTAGGGAATTCGTCTTTATTAAACCCGATAATAAAAATACGTTCACGGTTTTGAGGGGCACCAAAGTCAGCAGCTCTCAGTACCTTAACATCTACCCAGTAGTTCAGCTTGTCTGCAAGTGCGTGGCGAGTTTCCTCACTGAGTGGGATATCTTCTGGGATTTCCTGATCGTGCTTACCTTGTAAAATGTCTAGGATCGTTTTTAGAGTGCGTCCCTTATCATGGCCACGTAGCTGTTTTACATTTTCTAGCAGGAATGCTTTTGGGCGCTTTGCTGCAAGGATACGCTGAATTTCGAAGAACATGGTTCCACGAGTATCGCTGAATCCTTTTTTAAGACCAGCCTGGGAGAAAGCTTGGCAAGGGAATCCCCCAAGCAAAATGTCGTGTTTAGGGATATCTTTAGCTGAAATCTGGGTAATGTCGCCTTTTGGCATTTCACCGTAGTTTTCAAGATAGGTTTTTTGGGCGAACTTATCCCACTCAGACGTGAACACACAGTGTCCTCCGAGCTGCTGAAATGGGTAACGGATACCGCCAATGCCGGCAAACAAATCAATGAAAGTAAACAGGGACTGTTCGATAGGTTGCTGTTTTAATGGAGCGTTATCACGGTAGCGCTTCATCTCGCCTTTCAGTTCGATAATGCGGCTCCATTTTAAAGGAGAAGGTATATGTTCGCCGTTTTCCCAACCGCGAACCGTGCGCTCTCCATCCTTACCTAAACCTAACAAATTTGCGAACTCACGCTGGCCCAAGCCGTGATCATCTCTTAACTGTTTGATATGATGAGAGGTATTTTGTTTTTCTGCCATAGTGTTTATAAAGTATCCGGTTTTTTGCCTGGTAGTATTCCAGCACTGTATATATGAACATTAAAAATTGCAATAGGTATCCGGTTTTTTACCCTGTAAAAAGAGAGTTGTGATGACATATCTGATTAATAACGGTGTCGTCGAGTATGACAATGTGCCAGTTTCATCGGAAGAGCTGTACAAACAAGGTAGATTAACTGCCAGCCTTGATGATGAAGAAGTCTTTTTGATTGTGTCTAAACGTCCTGCAGAGATTCGGTTTCACTTTCATATTGATCCCAGCCCGCACTTTTCTGTCAGTTTTAAAGGTGAATTGTTAAATTCTGGGCAAATCAATGCCTTGAAGTCCCTAGGATACTTTATTGTCAATAATAAGCGGGTTCATTTTGTAAATCCGGTAATAAAGGATTATATAGACACGGCATTTAGTGAACTACACTTGCCTTTTCTGATTAAGTTACTCAGAACGCTGTCTCAGGAAGGGTTGTGTGAACAGTTACCTTCGAATTTTTTAGAGACCTTACGGGCAAAGAGCCAGCGTACAGCTCATCACGATAAGCTCTTCATCCAAGAGTTGTATCCTTATCAAAAGCAAGGAGTCGATTGGTTGAGTTTTTGTGTGGACAACGGAGTTGGTACCATCCTTGCTGATGATATGGGGTTGGGTAAAACGGCACAAATCATCGCATTATGCTGTGACACGCTGGAAAAGAGCCCCAAAGCCAAGATTCTTATAGTCGTCCCCAACCCACTGTTGGATAACTGGAAACGTGAGTTCGCATTTTTTGCACCAAGTATTGAGCCGTATATACACTATGGAAACGCACGGCGGGGTGTCAGTTCCGCTTTGTCGGAGCACGGCGTAGTTGTTACTCCTTATACAACGATGGCTTCTGACATCGCCATGTTAGAGGAACTCTATTTTGACCTTGTTGTCTTCGATGAAGCAAGCATGCTGAAAAACCCAATATCAGGTCGTTCGATAGCGGCCAGGCGCTTAGATACTGGTGTTTGTGTGGCTATGTCTGGTACGCCTGTAGAGAATAGCCTGCTGGACGCCTGGGCTTTAAGTGATTTGGTCTTTCCAAGATATCTGGGATCTCAGGAAGACTTTAAATCTCGCTATGTGCACCGCGACCTTTCCGAAACTCTCAATAGTAATTTAGATGAATTAGAGGCTTCTCTGCGTCAGATTACCCTCAGGCGCATGAAGAAAGATGTGCTTGAGCAACTACCAGAAAAGCTGGATATACACCTTCCGGTATCCCAAACTCAGAGCGAAAAATCGGCATACAGCAATATCATTGAAGAAATGCAAAATGATGCGGATGGCTCTGGGATTCTGCCACTGATCAATAAACTTCAGCAATTTACTGCCCACCCGGCTTTAATAAATTCCAAGGCTCCGACAGATGTCCGCTCGCTGGCTGCTCAGAGCGCAAAGTTTGAACTTATGTTACTTAAGTTGGATGCCATCGCCCTGTCGGGTGAAAAGGTCATTATCTTTGCGACGTTTCAGAAGGCGATTGACCTGGTCAAAAGTGCGATTAAAGAAAAATACGGGATTGTTGCCGGTGTGATTGATGGTAGGACACCAAATGAGGAGCGCCAGCCCCTTATTGATGAATTCTCATCTTCGGCAGGCTTTGATGTGCTGATTCTTCACCCGAAAACAGCCGGTATGGGGCTCAACATCACTGCGGCGACACACGTCATTCATTACTGCAGGCAATGGAATCCAGCTCTTGAAGAGCAAGCTACCGCTAGGGCCTGGAGGAATGGTCAGAAATCTGTAGTCAGTGTTTACTACATGTATTACGCCGACACAATCGAAGAAACTATCGATGAACGCATTCGATTAAAACAACAGCTCAGTGACCAGGTTGTCTCGGTTGCTGATAATAAAGATACAGACAAGCAAATCATGCTTGCATACTTGGAAACGTTAGGTTTATGAGTCAACAAACAGAAATACAAGAAGATGACTTTCGTCCTTCTGCGGCGCGCTTAGTCGAAAGCTTACGCGATACCGGATACAGCAGAGAAGCCGCATTTGCCGATATCATTGACAATTCGATAGCCGCGAATGCTACGAAAATCTCAATTGAACTTCAGTACATGTTCGGCGAGTTCAGGGTCATCATGACAGACAACGGTGATGGTATGTCTGAAGATGAGCTGAGAAACGCAATGCGCTATGGTTCAGAGAAGCGGGCGAACCCGAAATCTCTGGGTAAGTTTGGTATGGGGCTGAAAACTGCTTCGACGGCCTTCTGTCGTCGTTTGGTTGTGTTAACTCAGAAGGCAGGTATTCAATCTGGCCGCGCCTGGGATATTGACCGTATTATCAAAACAGATCGCTGGGAGTTAGAAACACCTGATACGGATGATTACTATGATGACTATGAAGAGCTAAGCGATTTTGCCGCTGATGGCGGCACCATGATCATATGGGAAAGCACGGACCGGTTGATTAAACAGGGCAGTGATCGCCAAGTTCGGGAGCAGATCAAAAACTTAGGCAAAGAACTCAAAGCGGAATTGAGTGCGGTTTTCTTCAAATACCTTGCATCCGGAGAAGTTTCCATTTCTCTTAAAATCGGTGATGCTCCGGCAGAAGAATTGAAAGGATGGGATCCACTTTGTGCAAATTTGGTTACAGTCGATGGTGTTCGTTCCCGGGTTTTAAAAGAAAAAACAGTCCCGGTAGAATTTGCGGGTAAATCAGCCTCATTCTCGGTCAGGGGCAGTGTAATTCCTTCGCAGAATGATTTGAACTCTGAGGAACGAGAATTTGTCCGCTACAGCCTAGATAACCAGGGTTTCTATATCTATCGGGAAGGTCGTCTGATCTGGCACGATGGCTGGCCACACCGTATGTACAAAAAGGAAAGCAAAATTACTCGTCTCAGAGTTGAGCTGCACTTTGACCATGAACTGGATGATGTATTCAGTATCGATTTCCGCAAGAGTCGGGTCATCATTCCAGTAGAAATACGCGAGGAGCTTAAACGTCTGGTTGCGCCATGGAGGCAGGAGCTGCTAAAAGGGCAAGATCGTTTGGTTTCAGCGAATACTAAGAGAGCTCATGGTCCTGCTGATAAAGCGATTGATAAACATAAAAAGTATACAAAAAACTCTGAAATCAACGTCGATGGCGACAAGGTTACCATTCGTAACCAGAATCAGCCTAAACCTACCGTGATCGAGGGCATTAGAGTCTATGAAGACAAAACGGTCAGAGTTCACGAAGAAGATTCGTTACTTGGTGATGATTTGTGGGAGCCTTCCTGTGATGAGGAGGGCAATACGTGTGTCACTCTAGGAAAATCACATCCGTATTTCCACAAAATGTATAACGTTTGCAAAGATAACGTTGAGGCTATGAAGGCGCTTGATATGCTGCTGTGGAGTCTCGCCAATGCAGAGCATGGTGAGTATTCTGAAGCGAATCGACACACCTTGAAAGGATACAGGCAGAAAGTCAGTCAAACGCTTCGTTACCTGAGTATTGAGTTGCCAGACGCGGAGGAAGACGAATGAACTATCAATACGATTTAGCCGATTTTAAACGTTACCTTAATGACAAGAACCCAAAATACCGCGTTGATGGTCTGATTTTCTGGCAGAACAGAATCCCTCTGCCTATTGATTTATTTAACCGGATTTTTAATGAGTCGGACCAAATTGTATCTGACTACGTTTATCAGGTTGCTGCCAGCGCAATAACTTTCAGTTACAGAGATTCCTTTGAAGAGACGCTGGGCGTCAAAGTGAGCGATTTACCGAAAGGAGACCTCAAAAAACAAATCGTGGGGCTGAAAGAGTGGCTGAATGAAAAACTGCCAGAAAACTCACCAGTTGTTCGCATGGCTTATGAAGTTGCTGATACTCTAGGCTTGGATAGTTTCGCTTTCTCCACTGATAAGGTTGCTGAGGCATTACAGCATCAGGGGAAGAAATACGCGCGCCTCTTTATGCCAGCTGAGGTCAAAGAGCATCTTAGTCTGATTGCGGATTGTGAAGGTGTAGGAACAGACAACACTGATATGTTCGGCAATATCATTGCTGATCGCTATAACATCTATCGCTCAGGTTTTAGTGATGCGCTTGCGATAATATTTAGTGCCCTACTTGAATTCAGAATTTTGTGTTCGGGTAGAGGTGAGCATCTGCAGAGGCTCCGTGTTATGGCCCCATTGGTCGAAGATATAGATATTCGATTGGGTAAAACTCGGGATGGCTCACTATGGGAGCCTGGCTATGAAGATGATCATTACATCACCTTGAATAGCGAACATCCGTTGGTTCGTGACCTTTCTGAAAACCAATCAAAACCCCTAGCAGAACTCTTGTTCTATATGGGTGAATTTGAAAACGGCCAGTTTTCTGACGAAAGCAAAAAACTGGTTGAGAACCTGCGTCAGACCGTTTCTCGTAGTTTGTGGATTAAGAACGATAAATAATAAATAGATGGAATGATAATATGCTCTCTGACCTATCAATAGTAAGTAAATTGTTTTTTGACGAGTCTGAGTCAAGTTGGTTTTTCGATGAAATAGCGTTTGATGATGAGGCAGTAGCTAAACTTAAACAGTTGCCCTTAGATTTAGAGTTTTTTGAACACTCTGCAAGACTTAAAACATCAGATAGTAGCCATGCATATCTGCCGTGTCATTATTTTTTATATGCTTTAAAAGTACGTCCGTTAGCGCTAATGTTGTGTCAATATGTATCTTTGAAGCAAGACATTGTAAGTACACTTTTAGGAAACAATAAAGCCAAAGCAACAGCACTTGAAAAACTAGTTACATCTGCTGGTCAAAATACTATCACGAATGCATTGGATGCATATAGCCGAGAGAATTTCTTTAATTTCTTCAAAGACACTGATAAAAGGCTTGGGGCTAAGGACCCTATAAACTCAGGAAGAGGGGTTATCCGAACTGATAGAGACATCTTCGGTTCGGTAATACTGAAAGCATTGCCAGTGCCAGATGAAAGTTCAAATGCCTTAGGTCGCTTAATATATGCTTTCTCAAAATCACCGCAAGTTTATGAATACTTGATTAACCGTTATGCATGTTCACTCCCCTATATCTTTAAGTCTAACAACGGCGATGAGTTACTTTATCTTATTTTTGTTACTTTAGGCTTAGAAAATCATTTCACCACAATTTTTTCCGGTTTAACTAGCACGGCAAGAATGTGCGCAATAGGAACTGTAGCAGATGCTTTGCTATTAAATACAACACCTGTTTCTGGTAACCCTTCTTACTTTGATACACCTATACACTATTCAACAGCACTAAAAGCATATGTCTTTTTCAAGAAAGGCCTATTAGATGAAGATACATTACTAGGAGAAATATCAAGTGAACTTTCGTCTTTTTGGCCTTATACATTTATTGATAAGGATGCAGATGGGTTCTATTTAAAAGCAGTTTCTTCGAATGCCCATGTTCAAAGAGTAACAGGTGCTTGTAATACAATAATTTATGGTGCACCCGGAACAGGGAAAAGCCACTCAATTGAAAAGAACACGGATGAGAAATTCATTGTCCGCACGGTTTTCCATCCCGAAACGCAATACAGTGATTTTGTAGGTTGCTTGAAACCCGTAATGGAAGGTGACCGTGTTGCTTATGGGTTCAGACCTGGCGCATTTACAGAAGCTCTGGTTAAAGCAGTTAACGATCCTGGTAATGAGTACAGCCTTGTTATTGAAGAGATAAACCGGGCGCCGGCGGCCGCTGTTTTTGGTGAGATATTTCAGCTACTGGACAGGAAGTCCGATGGCAGTAGCTGTTATAAGATCGATATTTCAGACCCTGATCTGCTTAGCTATCTTAATACGCAAACAGGCAGTCAGTTTTTATCTGGAAAACTATCTATTCCATCAAATCTCTCACTGCTGGCTACGATGAACAGCAGTGACCAAGCAGTCATGCCACTTGATACGGCGTTTAAACGTCGATGGTCTTTTGAGTATGTAGAACTTAGCTTTGCTAAAGCGCCAACCCAGGTTCTGGAGCTCCAGACGAGCGAAGGGCTGTTTAAGATATCCTGGGCTAACTTTGCTGACGAAGTCCTGAATACAATGCTGAAAGAGTTCAGAGTTCCTGAAGATCGAATGATTGGGCCATTTTTCCTAAATGAGACAGAACTGCAGGATTGGCAGTCGGCATTGCGTAGTAAGTTATTTGTGTACTTGTGGGATGATGTTTTGAGACATAAGACTCAAGATAGGGCCCGCTTGTTTTCAGATAAGTTTGGGACCTTTGGAGAGTTGTACAATAGCTTCCCCAAGGCTCAAGTCTTCGGCGTAGAAACCGATGCTCTCATTAGAAAATTCGGTACCGCTGTTGAGAACCTGAATGATTAACCTGGAATACTTTCGCGATAGAGACGAGGTTAGCTCATTACCTACTGGTCTTGTTGCTCTAATGCAGCGTCGGGGGCTGATTGCCCCTGACCAAACGCGGGTCCACTACTGTGGATTTATTTCCTGGCAGCAAGGCATCGCCGTGTTTATGCCAAGAAACACCCGTTTGGAATCGTTGCTACCTCATCATGCTTTTTGTCTTTTACAGTCTCTGAATCGTTACTATTTGGGGAAAAGCACTGGCATTAGTGAAGGGCAAGAAAGTGAGCTCATTGGCAAAGCCTCTCTGTCTCTGGTTTATTCTCTTATTGAGGACTATCGGGCTAATGGGCTTTATGTGCGCAGAAAGAAGCACTTTTCTGTAAATCAGGGCCGACCAAACTGGAAAAGAACCATTGCAAGGCGAACCCCTTACCCATCAGGTGGTTCGCCGGTTTATCTCGATACAGATACAAGCAGTACACGCTACGTATCTGACTGTGAAACGGCAAGAATCCATGCGCAGGTTATTCGCAGTATCTATAAAAAGTATGGCGTAATTATCACTGGGGATGACATCATTTCAGATGACAACCTAGACCGGATGCCGATGCCAAACGCAGGGGTTGAAACTCAAATGACAGTGCTCGAGCATGAGCTGTCAGAGAGTTACTCTGAACGTGATATACAATTGATCGGGATGTTGAAGGCGTATATTGAAGAGAGCTCGGCAACAGGGGGAAGTGAGCTTTTAGTCGGCACTCGAAAATTTCATAACGTATGGGAGGGAATGCTCGATAAGTGTCTGCCCAACAAAATTGAAATTAACAGTTCTCTTCCGGTTCCTTACTACCAGCAGGGTGAACACTTTGTCGAAGTTTCTCAAAAAGGCCAAAGAACCGATACCGTCATTGAAAGCAAGGATGGAAAACGCTGGGCGGTAATTGACGCTAAGTACTACAACGCTTCTACGCCCAATTTATCACCCGGCTGGCATGATTTGGTTAAACAGTTTTTCTACAAAACAGCAGCTGAAGGTGTATGTGGTCAGGGTGTTGCAGTAACACTTCACTTTGTCTTCCCTGGTACAACCCACTATCTGAACCGCGTCAAAATCGGTGAGCGAAATCAAAAGAAAGTGCCTGCCTCGCAGTTCATTGACGTTAGCGGTTATGGAGAAATACGCTGCCATTATTGTGACCCTGTTGCTCTTCTGGAGAAATACGCCAGTGGCCAGTTATTGGATATTAACAATGATGCTTATATCACTGGTGAGGTTTTCCCTTAGACTTAAACCATTAATATTGGTATCGATTGGCTAGTCGGCGTAACGCTTTAACCAAAGAACCTGGACAATATTAGACATATCCTGGAAGACATTAGATGCCCTCGAACTCTACTATAAACCTTAAGACACACTGATCGATAAGGGGCACCAAATGTTCATTGAAAACAAAATTAAAAACTTTGAAAAGGAAATCTGTCAGATTCTGGCGCAACTAGCTTTTCATATTCACCCTAAAGTAGTTGAGCGGATACAAAGAAAAAACCAGGAAGAGTTCCGGTACTTCAGAGAATTATTTGATGGAAAAATTGATGTAAATGATTACTTGTTTGATGGCTCAGCATGTGTTTTTCCGGGGGTTAAACGCTATGTTAGCGGACAAGGAAAAAAGAGAGCCTTTAACCCTGAGTATTCTGCCATTATTGATGACAACACCTTCCCACGCCATCTTTGGTGCTTTCTAGAAAATGGTCGAACCTATAATGGGCCTAGCTGGCAAAAGTCAGGCCTGAATCAGTTCGAACTCGCCCATATATTTACTCACAAGTCTTCAGAGCTCGATCTGGAAAGAGCGTTTTTCGACACTGTAAATGATGATTTACGACCATTTGGGGATTTCTCTTGTGCCGGAAACATTACCTTACTCCCCAAAGGTACTGTTCGTCCTACAGACAATTCTCCTGCTATCAAGGCGGTATTTTATCAACGTTTCATCTCTCTTTATGGTGAGTCACTACTGAATGGTAGGTCAGGTTTTAAGGCTGAACTCGTTCCGGATTGGTATCCCACACTAAGGTGGAATGAGCCACCGCTTCCTTATGAATGGGAAAGACGGACAGATTTACTGCTAGCCTATCGAACTAAACGCGTAACTGAAATTATGACAAAGCTAGTATGACGTTTCCTTAGCCCGCTTAAAGTAAGCTAATCTCCGATTATATTTGAAACGCTTTACAACTGGCTCAGAGCATTCTGAGGCCTTCAGAGTTAATTTCAGCCTGTCTGGTTTTGCTCTGGAGCCAGACTGATATAAGTAATATCAGCGTGTATTCATTCAACCGATTTTTTCCTTTGATGGCACATTCCCAGATTATGAGTACTCGCCTTCCCTCTCTCAGCAGTTCTTGGGTAGTACGCTTGTCCCTGTCCTTGTTGGCCAATAGTTTTTGTTTCCAGAATTCAGCATTGCTTTTCGGCCAGCGGAACTTTGCGCAATCGTGCACATGCCAAAAGCAGCCGTTGATGAAGATGGCTGCATTCCATTTTTTCATCCAGATATCCGGCTTACCCGTTATACGTTCCGGGGCTACACTGTAACGGTACCCTCTGCGGTGCAGAACCCTTCGGACAATCAGTTCCGGAGATGTATCTCTGGAGCGTATCGCCTTCATATTTTTGCTTCTGATAGATTTGGTGTGAACGTCAGGCATTGCACAATTATTAGTCTGAACCATTACCCTGATTATAGATATCGTGAAGAACTTGGTTTGCGAGTTGATTCTTCCTAAGGCTAAGCCAAGTCATTCTGAATCTTTATGGCTACTGATAGGTTATTAAACATCAATATGTTAAGTAGGATAAATGAAAGTGGCTTTTTGGGTTGTCCTACTAGAGTTTTTTATGAATAAAATACTAATGTGGTTTTCAGAGCTCTACGACGACGTAAAATTTCTCGCGCATAAAGCCAGAACGCGTCAGGACTGGCAAAATCTGCCTCAAGTGGAAGGGTACGACTACCCTCTTGGCGGGCGTCCTTTTACTCCGGAACAAATAGCAGCTCTGGAGAAAACGCCACGAATAAATAAACTGAACCCGCATGATATTAATGATCACTCGGGAATCAATGACCGGCTAAACCCAACGAACACTAACTTCAATGACCCAGCCGGAATCAACAACGCGTTTGTTAACGGCACTGGTAACGGCTTCAACGGTGGTGGTTTTAATGGTTAAGGTATCTCAATACCAACTCAGCCTATCCACCAATTCATAGAGCGCATCCAGCGACAGGTGTTGCCTTGCTGTTTGCATCGAGCTGCTTGAATGACATCAGTGGTACCGATTCCGGTTCATCGACATAAAAGGGTTGCTGGCGCGCGTTCAGAACAACAAGAAAACAGAGATCCTGAACTCACCCTCTGTCACGAACCTGTACCCGCCATTCCAACCATTCGTTTATGTCGCTTTCAAGCCAGGTGACTGTTCGTGAACCAATTGGCACGCTAACCGGAAACTCTCCTTTTTTAATTTGGTTGTAAATCGCTGATTTACTTAAACCTGTTTTCTCTCTCACTTCATCTAGTCTCAAGAACCTCATTTCATTTCCCTCATATTAGTTTTCAAAAGACGCAAAGCCCCGCCTAGGGGTATAGGGACGTCCGAGTAGGTCCACATTCAATAAAATAGCCCTCCTGAAACAAGCACCAGGCCATAAAGCCTGTTTCTTACACCCCATCCCTACATAGATTAAGTAAGTCCCAGTAGGTTTATTCTCCCTAGCAAAATACGACTAGACGTTTAGTCGATTCAAAGAAATTTCAGGTACATATCATCCAAGTGCGTATACCCACTAACAGGAGTTAATGTATGCACGATTTAAGTAATCGACACTATTCATTCCGGGGGCCTGTCTCTGCCCACCAAGTATTGGAGAAAGCCGCTGAAATCATCGCGGAGAAGTATCTGAGAGGGGGGGCGTTTTGTAACCCCACAGCGACTAAGGATTACGTTAAGTACCGACTGGGAAGCTATGAACGGGAGGTGTTCGCTCTCATGCTTCTTGATAACCAGCACCGCCTGATTGAGTTCAATGAGCTCTTCTACGGCACGATAGACAGCGCCAGTGTTTACCCAAGAGAGGTGGTCAAAGTCTGCCTTGAGAAGAATGCAGCCGCCGTCATACTGGCTCACAACCATCCTTCCGGAGACCCCACACCATCACAGTCCGATAGGCGTATCACTCAGAGACTCAAAGACGCTTTGGCCCTGATAGATGTTCGCGTACTGGACCATATCGTAGTAGGCGAAGACTGCTACTCAATGGCAGAAGGAGGCATGCTATGAGCAGTATTTTGAAAGAGATGGCATCAGCCTTTCAGCTTGCAAGTCTCCACCAGCTCACTGAGCTCATCCTGAGCTGTTACAACATTCCAGAAAACAGCAAACGTGTGGTCCTGAACTTTAAGGTCTCGAGCTTCTATACCGAGCGCTGCGGCATCCAGCCAGTAGAGATACAGCTTGAACGAGCCACACCGGACTCTCCATGGGAGCTTCGCTTCATTGCGACCTTTGATTACCCGGACGAGGAAGCAGAAAGCGTCGATGTCGCATTGTACTTCAACTTTAAGTACCGCTGGTTCTATCAACCGGATATCGAACGGTGCGAGTTATTCCGCCCAGAAGTCATTGCACTGTTCATCGCTTGGCTCAAAGCCTTTATCGACCATCTTCAAAGCAACCAGTTCGACACACAGACTCTGAAGGTCGTCAGTCGCTTCTGAGCAATCCGATTCAAACAGTTTTCATACCTACATTATCAATCTGACTACACACTCATTAACAAGGAGGCAGCTATGTCTACCGCTACACACGCGAAAGCGTTATTTAACAAATGTCCGTTGTCTATCTCACCTCAGCTACAAACCGTACTGATAGACCACATCAACACCAAGGCTAACGATTCCCTCACCGCCATTACGCTGAACTTTCGTGATACCAGTTATAGCGCTGAGGCTGGTGGATTTCATCCAGTAGAAATTGCCATGCAGAAAGATGGCGCACAGCGTTGGTCAATTCTCTATATCACTGACTTTGGTTACATGGGGAATACCTATCCAGAGCTTGAACGTAATGTCGATTTCGATATAGGCAACAACATGGCCTTTTTCACAGGCGTAGGCTGGCAAGCTATCGATGCCTATGGCGTCTATGATTTCTATCAGATATGGGAGAGTAACTTTCTGTCGTATCTCGAGATGGATGCCTTTGATGAGATAAAGCTATCCAGTCATTGAATAGGTCTATTGAGTAGTAGCAGGTGTTACAAGGCACCTGTTACTCATCTCTGTTAGCAGACATTAGACAGAATCTCTATCTCACTCTGAGTAGAGTTAACACAGTCCTACTAATGGGTTCTAAACAAAAAAGAAGAACCAAGAAAAAGGATGTCGCACTTACGTGCTCCACTGCTTTATAGAGACCCCAGCGTTTTGATACCCCACCTGACCCCAGTAAACGTCTGTTTACTGAGGCCAGGAGCTGTGAGTCATCACTGCTCTCATAGATATAGGTAAGTTTGAGTAAAAAAATTCAAACAATTCGAATTCCCAGCACAACCAAGGAGGAACAACACCGTTCACCATTCATATCGGCATAAACGCCCCTGATAAATCAGGAGCAACGTTGAAGATCGATCAGGCAAGTATTGCCGCTTTGATCACTAGCATGTGCTGCTTTCTGCCAGCTAGTGCATAAAGCCCATTCACAAACGCCATGACAACAAAACGTAAACCCACAACCACCGAGCAGTTGTCTTTCGCTTTTGAGCTGTATCATCGCATCCCCAAAGGCCGTAAAGTCACTGCTCAGGAACTACAAACCGAATTATCCCACGTTGGTATCACACGAGACATCCGCACCATACAGCGCAACCTGGATGTGGTTGTACAATATCTCGATGTGGACAAAGATACGAGAAACAAGCCATACGGATACAGCCGCCGATTGACAAGTCCGTTTGTATTAGGTCCAAGAGAATCGATCGTTTTGCAACTCGCCAAAGCCATGATCTCAGATGCGCTTCCGGAGCAATTACACTACGCCGTTGAATCCGCTTTTCAACCGATACTCAGCAACCAGCGCAGTTATCCAGGCTTACAACGAAAACAAGGAGAAAGCACAAGGGCTGGTACTCATTCTACTTTCTGTCCAGTTGAGACAGTTGAAGAGTTAGTCACCATTTTTGAACCACTCGCTTTAGCCCTAACGTATCAGCGGCTAATAACCATTACCTTAAAAACTGGCGAGACTATCGAAAGCATGATGCCACTAGGTCTATTACTCTCGATTCAGTCTTTCCATCTTATCTACCAGTCAGACAACAACACATTCGACATTGCGTTACACCACGTAGCAGAGGTCAAGGTTTTAACCTTCCACTTTGACTACCCCACCAACTTTCAGCTTCACCAGTATTCTCTACAACCAGAGCTCTACGGTAAACATATCGATTTGGATTCAGACCGTTACTTGACGGAAAACTAAACCGATCCGGCAAGTAATGCCGCTGCAGGTATTACTCTGTGTCTGTTTCAACTTTCTGCGGAACTACAGGGTTGCTTACTTCCCTGCTATTCGCAGAGCCATAGCACAAGACTTGATGAGTCAGCGCGTAAGTTAACCAGCGAAACTCCACTGGCTGACTTACAAAGGCAGAAAGCGCCGGCTATTCAATATTGTGCCTTGTATTCGCTTTATCCAAGGAATTCAAGTAGAGGGGAACGGCCGTCCCCTCAGTATGGCTTTCAGGCATATCCCGCATACTTATCTCCCACAATACATCCCATTCACAACCTGTCGTCTTGTCACTGACTGAATCAATGATTTATTCATCCATTAGCTAGTAAGGAACACACTATGAAATCTATCATCAAAACTATCGTTATCACTTCTGTAGTGCTCTCTACGAACGTTTTTGCTGAAAGCGCGATTGAGCACCTAAGCATTGAAACCATTAAGCAGGAGTTCACACCAGCTCAAATTGAACGGGTTTTAGATCAATGGAAAGCAGATGAGCTAACTTATCTTGAACAAAAGGCGCTGACCATCTCAGACCATGCGCCGATAGAAACACGTCGCGAAATGGTCAAACAACAAATCAATCAAGAGTACAAGCAAGCACTAATTACGCTTGGTTTGTAATTGGACTAAAGGTGCTCGAAAGTGCACCTTTTTTTGCCTCGGTATCATAAGTAGTAACCTAATACTACCTACGTGAGATACATTCTTCTTTCAGTTCTACTGTTATCAACTATTGCCTTCCAACACTGATAGTTTAGTTGGAAGCTTCGATTAGAGTAAAACATCAACTCTCCTTATTAACAAATATTATAGATGACAAGTAAGAAACAACCTTGTAAGACGTACTTAACAATAACGTAAAAAATAAAAACAATGAGTTTTAACCTTCATAATCATCATGCTATAAAATTCATTTTTCCGCTCTAAGAACAACCATCAATGGATGGTATTATTTATTCACCTCATCAGTTAAATATAATAGAAAAATACTTTAATACACTATCCATTAAGAATATAAAAGTCGGAACAAATTATTTTCATCTTAGTCCTTTATAATCTAGACTTACATATCAACCACTATAGATAAACACTATAATAAAAAACAAATATAAAAGTCATCAGAAAAATTTAAATAAAATCTTATTGAATTCCTCTAGACATTTTTATTACAAAAAACAGGAATTCTGCACAATATATTAATATTCTCATTCCGCTCTAATTCTTATAAAAAATTTTTCATCATTATACTTTGCAATCTCTTTTTTAAGAAAACACTCTAAATGATAATAATTAGCTAAAACCCTATTGATACCTTGTCTAAAAAACAAACAGCGAACAAAGTAAACATTACTATTTAAACCACATTCGCTACATTTAAAGTTGGAATCTTTTAACTCGACAATAAGCTTAATCATAAATAATTATTTGTATTACTAAAAAACAATTAATAACATAGCCACTACGGAAGCGATAAAAATCATTGAAAGTACATATAGAATACTAACATAAATACTCATTGTTTTATCTCTTTGACATACCGATAAAATGTGCAACCAAAATGTTTTTTAAACTGTTCGTTAAACCGGTATGTTGACTTATACCCACAACCTTCAGATACATTAAAAATATCTAACTCACCTCGTTCAATCATAATCAAAGCATTTTCCATTCTCCTTCTCAATAATATATCCTTAATAACAATGCCATTCATTTTCAAAAGCCTCATCAACTTTGATCGGCTTATGTTTAAATGCTCTGAAAGAGAAACTAATACACCCCTACTTTTATAATTATCATTTACATACAAATTAACTTTATCATAAAAAGATAATTCACTAAAAAACACAACATGCAATATTGAAATTTTTGCCATAGAAAAAAACATGACGTCCAATAAAGAATCAAGTGTCACTTTATCTATAATCATCTCAGCTTGATAAAGACTTAAAATGGTCTTTATCAAGCCTTTGATCTCTTTTTTAGTGCTTAAACTACAATTCTTGTTACACTCAAGACTCTTCGATAACAAATCATATCTAGGAGTAGAGTTGAATTTTATTAATTTTATTTCTATATCACTATTTTGCGTTAAGCTTTTAATGTTTATTTTCTTTTGCTCTCCTGGAAATATAAGATAATCATAGCAAGATAACGAATAGAACCTTTTAAAATAAACTATATGTTTTTTTGATTTTAACTTAACATATAACAGATAACCAAACTTAAGATTAATCATCAAATTATATATATCAAACGGAGATGTACTTATAACTTCCATGCAATCATAATTATTTTATAAAAATCTAGATAATAAAATTAAATATTCTTTTCTCTTTGTTTCCAACTCGTAAACTTCGGTATTTAACATTTCAAAATCTGGAAATTTAAATCTATCCAAAATATCTATTTTCTTCTTAATTATCGGTAATACCATTTCAATGTCTTTTGTTTTTGAAAGTACCTCTTCGCAATATAACATCTCATTAGACAAATAATCACAAAGTAATGTTAATAGTTTTTTCTCATTCTCTTTTATCATAAAAACATCCTTAAAAAGTATAGTTTTTCCACATGTAAATGTAATCGAAGAAATTTTTCTTTTCTTCAATTCCCTCAAAGTTATCATATCTAAATTGTAATAAGAAAAGGTGCAATGAATCCGTTTATTATTCGACAACGCTGTTTTTAAAAAATCTTCCATAGAATTGATATCTGAAGCAATAAAAAGGTCACAATCATCGACTGGCATACCTTACCCCCAAATTACATAACATTAGCGCGGAATATAGAATAGTAAAATTCATATGATTCATCTATATCTTTAAGTATCAATTAAAGTCTTCAAGAAAAAGCACATCCATTTGTTTTTTATAGTTTTTCTCAAAACTAATACGGTTAAAATGGAACTTTTTGTGGCATTTTTTATAAATAACATTCAAGTCACGAACTTGGAATATCTTATAGCTTTAATTTATAAAGATAATTTATTTACTTGGCATTCTATAACGAAGGGCTAATATCACCTTACTTTAGGCATATAGCCTATTACAACAACTTATTTTAATAATGGTATTAGTTGACAATAAAGACAAATATAACTAACAAGACACAGTTAATACACTTAAAATATTTCTTCAGAAATGTTGTTATTTTACATTTTAAGACACGGAATGATGTATAACCACCTGTGTAAGCAGGTGGTTTTTAGTTAATTCTAGTTAATTTTGAACTCTAGCAGCGAATGTTGGATATTTTCAGATCTAGAGTTTATTTCTTTTACAGATGTTGTAGTCCCTTTTATACTGTTAAGAGTATCCCTTGAAACATCAGAAACTAAAGTTACATTTTTATTTATATCTTCGATAACTTGACTTTGTTCCTCTGCCGCCGTTGCTATTTGATGACTCATATCATATATCTCCATCAACGAGTTATATACATAGTCAAAATTATTCTCAGCTTCATTTGAGGAAGAAACTGAATCTGCAGTAGTTAACATTATTTCATTCATTTTATCTGAAACCATGTTTGACTTGTTCTGCAAAGAAGATATTATGTTGTCAATTTCTAATGTTGATGTTTGCGTTTTTTGAGCTAACATCCTTACTTCATCAGCAACTACCGCAAATCCTCTGCCTTGCTCTCCCGCTCTTGCAGCTTCAATTGCAGCATTTAAAGCTAATAAATTAGTTTGGTCTGCAATATTATTTATTATGTCCGAAACAGAAGATATTCTAGAGCAATCTACTTCTAATTCAGATATCATTTCCTTACAGCCCATAATTTCAGTAGATGCATCTGAAACTGACTTGGTACTCGAGTTTAAGATATTTTTTGTTGTTTTTGATTGTTCAGAAATATCATTAGTTAACATAGCCGATCGACTAATATTACTAGTGACCTCTTGTGCAGATACATGCATCTCATTTATAGCGGTAGCAAGCATATCTATCGATGACATTTGATTCTCTAACGAAACTAAGTCTTCTACTGTTTTGTTATTTATATCATTAATCGCTAGCCTATTTTCCTCTATATTATTTATCATTAATTCAATAGTATCTTTGAATTTTTCTCTCACAAGTTTGATAGTTAACATAAGACTACCAATCTCATCATTTATAAACTTATCAGACGCGATAAATTTACACATAGGACCAACAGTTAGATCTAAATTTTTTAGCCTTTCCAAGGAAGCATTCATGATACCAATTCTGTCATTTATATTTTTGAAAAAAACAACTCCATATAAAACTGAAATTAACATCACCATAAAGAAAACAGAAATTGAATTATATAAGTTGTTCAGCCTTTCTTCCTTGCTATTTAGCCTATAGTTTTCCACGTATTCATCTTGCAATTTAGACATTTCATCAATGCTTGAAAGTGATTTTTGAAATTCTACACCTGTTTTGTTTGCAATATCAGCTCTAGCAACATTGATGCCACTCCTAACTAACTTTTCATTATTTATCATTTCACTTTGATAAACATCAAAGGAAGAAAATATCTTATTCAATAATGAATTATTATTCACTACAAATTCAAAATCACTTCTAAATAATTTGACTTTTTTGTCTATGATTTCTTTTTTTACATCTTCATATTCTTTAATGATTTCTGGTTCAGAGTCAAATTTATTCGCGATATTATACAAATCAAGACGACGCAAATTTATCAGATCGCTTTTTAGCTCTTGAAAGTCAACTATTGAAACTATAACCTCTCGAAAAACAACTCTTTCGTTTTTGTCATTTTCATTATAATTTGAATAAATAAGTTGGAGTATAAATAATAAACCAACTATGTTTATTAAAATTAATATTGTCAATCTCATTTTTATAGATATTTTTTTCACCGAAACGCCTCTTGTTGCATAAAGTTACAAATTAAAAATAAGAATTCTCAAGTAAGATACACAACACTCACCTAAACTTCTTCAACAAAAAGTTCCAAAATGAGACACATAACAAAAACCGTCCATTCACTTTTTACAACCAAACTCACGCATTCAGTCAAGACGTGAGAATAATCATGCAAAAATAGCATGACTTACATGTAATTTAAGTGAGTTTTATGTTTATTATGATTAAATAATCAAATAAACATATTTTCAGAATCATAAACTATATTACACAGTCTATTTTTGTTATATTCACTAAGTTTTAAAAGAAATACAAAACAAAAGTCAACATCGTAAACTTTCAATTTGTAAACATTTAATAAAACCCAGAATTAATTAATATTTCCCACATAAAAAAGTGTCACAGTGCAACTATATAAAAGGCTGTTATAGCATTAATTTATTAACTTCTCTTTAAGTGTGTTAAAAAACACTTACTCCCTATCGGGAACTAAATTCGTCTAACGTCCTTAATAAACTTGCTTTACTTCTTCTTGCAACTCTTAGAAGAATAAACCCAAACATAAGTCAATACACAGACAAATGATAGAAACGATTGGCTGGTCAGTATGTAGTAAAACATGATGTTCTCTGCTATTTTGGACGACCTTAACCACGAGTGCGAACGACAAGCTAGTGCAGAGCATGACAAGATCTAAACCCTGCTACTACTATCCTAAACTAGCCTCCTTTGAGACATATATTATTAAAGAAAAAGGCTTTTTTGCGAGAATTAGACCAGTGTCATCAAATGTAGGGCTACCTCATTGATAACATATCTCGTCAACAGGTCTATTAAAGGACTCCGTGCTATGTCCCATGATTTTCGTTTAGAAGAGCAAGAACAAGATTTCGCAGAAGAGAAGGAAAGTAAAATAAAAAAACTGGTCACAAAAGGTAAGGATGAGACTGACGTGAGGCAAAAGATTCATGATAAAGAGAATCACGACTCAGCTAAAGGACCATTTCTCGAATAGTCAGCCCTTAGCTGTAATCCTTGCGTCTACAAAATCTAACAGGGGAGCATGACTCCCCACATGCAAAACTTCTTAATTTCGACTACACCCAAAGTTTCTCTCATTATCTCCATATCGCTTCGTCTCAATTTTGCAAATGTACGTCATCCAGTGAAAGGCAGACTCAAAAGAGTCGCGCACAACACCATCACGTTCTTTCCGATGGCTATCTGGTATACGTTTAACATCAACTTTTTTTGAACCGGAGAATTCAACTAATCCAGAAACGCTCTCTTCCGTTAATCCAATTGAGCTAGCCCATGCAGAACTGACCATCCAGCTTAATTGACCAGGCATAGAAGCGTTAGGATGACCGAGCCTGTAATATGTATCGTTGTTAACCAAAATGAATACATGATAATGTTCCTTCTGAGATTCATTCACTTCTCGAACCCAGACATAACGAACTCTAGTCTGATGCGGAACCCTTCCTTCTCTACGCTTACTCTGTAAATCGGCTTCAACCTTGGCTTTGAATGCCCTGATAAACCGACTGATAGCACCATCTCTACCAACACACCAGTTGATTGGATACCGCAATATCGCATGAAACAGAAATGTCCTCTTGTGGTCGTTTAATGCGTTTATCAATGTCTGATGGACAGACTCTAAATAACGTCCATTAAATTGACAATTACGATTAAGGGTAAGCCCAGAGTATAGAGTTCCTTGATATAGTTCGAAATACATATCAACTCCAAAAATTTAAAAATGGATAATAAATCTTAGATTAAAAGTAGTTTAATTTTTAAAGATACTTATGAAACAGAAAAACTAACAGAAGATAATACCTAATAGTAAATAACCTTTTCCGAAGTAACCATTCAGGTAAAGCAGTTATCATCTAAAATCAAAAATAGAGAGATGACGCAATAATTATGAACAAGCAACTCTCTATTTATTTCCATCATTAAAAACACAGTTTACTCTTTTCTGGGCACTCGTTATTTCAGGGAAGTTTGACAATAATCGTTCTATCCTTGACCATTCAATTACCTCATTCTCTACCCAGCGACTAGATCTACTCCCAACTTTAATATTTAATGGAAAGCAGCCGTTTCTCATCAGCTTATAAATACTCGTTTTACTGAGCCCTGTTAAGTTCTTAACCTGAAGTAACGTAATCAATTTCATTCAACATCCTCATCGCTAAAGAGTAAAAACGCTAATAATCCCACTTATGCACAATATCTAATAGCAGATCATCTTGGAGCTTAATTTCATCATATGAATAATGGGGGTACAAATCTATAACCTTAGTTTTCTTTACTAGAATCTCACCAAATGGCTCTATCGTTTTAAGGTAGTCCAAAGCAATATCGAGTGATTTTTTCTTCCTTGTGCCAGTAGGTCCAAACTGAAGAACCTTATTTCTCTTTATATATCTAACCCCCATATCAGCTTGCTCTCTGAACCAATAATACAAATTCTCAGCATCTATCTCATGTTTAGGCTTAGTTGAAAAAACTTTAATAAACTCATTAGAGAAATAAGCGATAAGATCAATAGCCTCAAATAATGCTTCCTTAGAAATTTCGCTGTCTGACAAATCATCAAAACTATGAATGAGCGCAGCTAAGCGAGCTATATTCTCAGGTAGCTTGGAAGCGTGATCTTTTACATGCTCAAAAATCCCTTCTGGGGCCATCTCGAATTCGATATCATTAGCGATATCAAGCCAGATTTTTTTTGCCTCATTAGAGAACCGAACAACCCTCCTCGCTGTGTAGTCCGTTAGCTCTGACGCTTGAAACATTAATTCGCTAAGTCTTTTGTTGAAGGCCGCAAGGTTTGCCGACGAGTATTCAATACCATTGGATTGCCTAAAACCACAATTTGATTGAGGTGCGCAGACTAGGAATCGAGACAGGAAGCCATTGCCACGAACATCGTCTTTGTTTTTCGTTAAAAATCGTTCTAACGCACTCCATTGCGTCATAATGTTGATAGTGAGTCGAGCTTGTTCCAGCGTAAAAGTACCCGACGTTTTCCTATTTACCGTTACTTCATCGCCACTCCACATGGCATTGAGGCTCGCTGTGTGGGACATTACTCGGCTGTTTAAAAGTACTCCTCCTTCACTAGAACCAAGATAAGCATTAGGAATATGTTCACTTAATCCATTAAGCAACGCCTCAATTGTGCTGTCCTCAAAGCTGAGACTAGCAAGTGTAGGCTTCTGCGGAGCATTGTTTTCATGCTCTAGTAGAGCTCTAACCATTAGCTCCAAAGATGCTTCATCTTCCAAATCAAATGACTTTTCGATTTGAGTTTTTCTCTTCTCGAAAAGCGTTTCTCTGATCTTGTACTCCTTTAACTTGTTTTGGTATTCCTCAGCATTTTCCTTATGGAATGATTTAATCCCCTTCGTAAGTAAATTTTCTAGCGATGACTTCCGCTCTCCAGATTCCGCAATAATTAATGACATCAGAGAAACCGGCGCCACCTTTTTCGTTGGCATTTCAACATTAATCAAGCCCTGCATAGCAACGGACACAGCACTAATGGTTGCTAAGTACACCATTGGATCTGGTGCTTGAGTTATTGTCTTCGCCTCATTGAACGCATTAGTGATCAACTTTGAATATTCGACCTTAGGTGTATACCCTCCATCAATAGGAAATTGATATCTATAGTGATTCACGATGTCCTCCTCATTCGGTTTGATGAACAATTGCTTGCTATTTGGTGCCCAGACTAGACCCACATCTCATAGAGTTGATCCACTCGATGATGTCCTTTTCTCGCCAGCCAACAGCTCTTGCCCCAAGCTGGATCTTCAGAGGAAATGTAGAGTCAAACCGCGGGGACTTAGGGTTTTGCTTGTCATAAATCGTTGACCGCGACAGGCCGGTCAGCAACGCTATGTCTTTCAAGCGAAGGATTTTGTTTGAATGTGGTGTGTGGTGATTTTGCATATTGCTTCTCCCAAATTGATTTGATGGGAGAAGTAAACACTATGTCAGGGAGTAGGAAAAAGGAGCCACCGATAGGAAATCCCTATAAACGGAATCCTTAAGCCTGTAAAGACAAGACTCTGGACTCCTAAAAAATTTTTTAATTTATTTGTATTTATCCGGTCTCAATATCATTTCAACCCCGTTGGCACTGCTCGACTTGAGCCCCAGTTCTGTCTCTAGTATGTAAATGACGTTTTGAGTTACTCTGCGCACTTCAGCATTATCTTGGTTGTGTTTTCCGGTCCAATATGTTTCAAAAATCCCCTTCAGCTTCTCAAAGTAATTGTTTCCAGGTTCTTTTTTACTACGATTGATGATCCACGTCCCCCCTTCTCTGACATACTTTGGCTTGAAACACTTATGCTTGCTGGCCAAGTAGCCAGATGTTCCACCAGATATAGGCTTTTTACCCATTTCCTGAAGTTCAAAAGCAGCTTTTGAAAGCTCCACGAATGCCGTTGATATATGGAACCTAGGTTCCAGAAAAAATCGACTAGTTTCATAGCTAGAGTTATCAAAGGTTAAAAGTGATAGATGCTCCTCCAAGATCCAACATTCCGACTGAGTTACAGAACAATTTTCGATGATATCAACCGGGTGATTATATTGTTCCTCTCCGCTGTATTGGTTACAAAGCACATAATCCAACTCTCGATCCGAAAACTTGATCTTTCCTATTAGAGCGCTTTCAAGGTTCGCTCGGCTATCAGTTTCGTCGATACTAAAACTGTATTTTGATACAGGTACAGACTTGCACAAACTGTATTCACGAGTATCGTTATCGTAAACGAAAACAGCATCAAACTTACTAAGCTCCAGCTGATGAAGCGCCAGTAACCTGGAGATATCGCCATGCTTCAACTGCAAGTATTCGACGTGAGCTAACTTTGTTGATGCTGCCAAATCCGAAGTGTGAATATGATGTTTCTCTGAAGGAGAAAGAGATTGCCCATCTAAGAGATGAATTCTTAGCGGAAGCTGCGTAACAACGTTTGACTCACTTAAAACAACATCCTTTTTCGTTAACTGGTTTAACTTTGGGTCTATCGCCCATACATCCATGGATGCCGGAACTTGGATTAGCACCGGAATGTCAAGTTCAAGACACTTCCTCAACTTGTCACCAATTGAAGTATCCGAATCTACTTCATCAAGTCGGCGGGGTCTTTTCATCATGTAGTTCTCTGCCCTTAAAACTATAGCTATTTGTTGCTATTAGTAGCAGAAATAGCAACAGTACGCCGCTAGAGAGATCAAAACTTCACAGAGAAACAAGATTCGACACTACTTGGTGGTGAGCTTTCAAACGCCGATTAGAATGCTCATCTTTTCTTATTGTGCCCCCAAGATGTTGACAATGTTAAGAAATTCACTTAGGGTTTCTTGGACTAAATTGCAGTCGGCTACCGAGTACGTTACTCACTTTTCCGCTCCCCTCTATTGCACGGGAGGTTTCAGCTGCAAATCCGGACACTGCTCCGGTTAATTCTATATGTGAAACCTAACTCCCATTTTTATTGGAGAAAACTATGTGCAGGATAGATGCGCCATTTGGCAATCGCTCCCTCGATGAAAAAAAAGATCCCGTTGAACGTTTCGTGCAAGCACTTGATGAATTTGAAATTCAAGGTAATTTCCGAACGTTATTGATTAAACACTTTTCAGAAAACTGGATTGATGTCTTTTATAACTCGTCACGCCTTGAAGATGCGTTGACTACCGCTAATGAGCAGAACTCTGAACCAGAAAAGTGCGTGGCGCTAGCGTTTTGCCAAAATATAAACATTCGTTTTCGCTTACAGCCATTTCGTGCTGACGATTCCTATAAAGAGTCATCACTATTCAAATTTTTGACTGACGTAGCAAACACATATTTTCCAACCTCTCCTTACAGCTTCTATAAAGCGGGAATGGAAAAACACTTTAGCTCATATGGTTGGTTTGTTCGAAATCACTATGATGATGAGCTTTTTTTCACCACAGAGTTTTTCAATGATGATGCGTTTTGTTCCCTCAATGGAAATGAGAGACTGCACATTCTTTGGGATTGCTTGTACTTTATTGCTCCACCGTTTGACAGTTTAAGATACCACTCAGACGAGTCGACCTTATTTAAAGGACTACTATCGCTAGCTTCATCAGAAGATGATTCTAGTTCCCCTTGCGAACACGCTCAATCAATCCGACTTGGCCTAGAATTCTTACAAACATGGCTCAAACATGATGCAGAAATGGGACGAATTTCTTGTGACTTATCTAGTTTTTTTTGGGGCACGCCATGGGAACGGCTTGAGTCACTAGTTTGGCAGAAAGACTTTGATGACGAAGAGATCAAAAGATCTCTAACTAACTGGCTCAACCACACAAAGCAGGAGCTTGAGAAGGTTTTGATTCTAAGTTTTAACTTAGATAATGCTTCAGGCCCAGAACTTGAACAATGGGCTAATCAAGTTGACCGGTACTTTAACCATATATCCCATGATTTCTACAGAGAATTTGATTGGGAGACACAACGTCATGAAGAACTAGACATTCGTCGCAACAGCGAGCTGGAAGCATTATGTTCTCAATTGAGCTTACAGCAATTAGAAACTTGGATAGGATGGTCGATCCAGCAAGACTTTGACCGCATTTTGGGCGATAAGCAAAGAGCGCCAGAATTATCTAGTAGCTCTGAAAAATGGGTATGCGAAACTTTTTTTGCTACCTGGAAAGATCTTTTCTTGGCGAATATGAATGAGTTAGAAATTGAGAAGCAACTTCGCATTTTATCGGCTCATGTCCCTGCAAGAAGGGGAGTCTCTTCTGAGTTCTATTCCGCCTGTTCTGAATGGTGGCGCGAACTGTTTCGAGGGCTTCCTGAAACAGTTAATTTTCCAAAGAGGTTAATCCCTGAATGGACTACTACTGCTATTCGTTGTTTACATGGTGAAAATCTAACTCCGTATATTGATAAAAGCATTGGTATTTTGAGAGGAGAAGTCTCTAAGTCTGACGAGACAGAAACACCTCTCTACTATAGTGATCTGCTCAGGGTTTTATTGGAAAGACTAGACAAGGTTCAGCCAAGCAAGTCTTTTCGTCATCGTATGTTATTAATGCGTTCTTATTCGAGTTCCTTTGCTGATGAGGCGATTTCGTTACGAGATCGTTCCTTCAATACGAGCACGAACCAGTGGTATGAGCCTATTAGCGACCTTGCTAAGAAACTTTTTGATAATAATGAAGTCATCAATTTGGGCGAAGCACCAGAAAACTATGAAAAAAAGTTATCGCAGCCCTATATAGCTTGTACTCACGAATTAGCTGAGTTTTGTCTGAGCCGTTTACGCCTTCGCAAAGGCGAAAAAGCGCGTGATAAACAATACGCAGTTGAACAAATAGTCGAACGATCTTCAGTTTGGCGACAAGGATACTTAAAGGCACTAACTGAGTTAGGGGTTGATCTTAACGGCAAAGTTCATAAAGCAGTGTATTTCATCAAACAGTCAGATCCTGATCCGGATGTACGTGCAATCGCAAATGAATGTTACAAAGCTGTCCGAAGAAACACAAAAAAGAACTCTACTATCGCAGATTTGAAGCGAGGCATTATTGCAGCTGAATGGTGGTTACTTATCTGCCAGCGACAAAATCTCGGTATGACAATAAATCATGAGGGAGCCCTCAAAACCAGACGCACCTTAATGCGTAACCCATAAACTACATTCAACTCATTCCATCTTGGTGTACTGGAGCCCGATGCTCCTACTTCGACGTTTGCCGTCCGCCATGTAAAAACTTTACGGCCTACTCTTGTAGACCAGTCAAGGAGTATACGTATGCCTACAAAAACTCACGGTGTTGCTAACGCCAACGCAGCGAACAGAATGACCTCTAGTCAGTTAAATGAACTCGTAATCAACTGGCACATCACAGAGGCTTGCAACTATAACTGTACCTATTGCTTTGCTAAGTGGGGAAAACCCAATGAGCTGCATCGCTCATTGAGCTCTATTGAACAACTGCTCGACAAACTAGCTAACTACTTCATTCTTGGTAACCCAGAGAGCAAAAGAATGCTTGGTTACCAGGATGTACGTTTAAATTTTGCTGGTGGTGAGCCAATGATGCTAGGTAGCGCATTCTCTACTGCTTTAGTAATGGCGAAACAAAAAGGATTCCAAACTTCAATCATTACTAATGGTAGCTACCTGTTAAGACGGCGTTTCGAATTACCCGTTAATACACTGGATATGATTGGCATTAGCTTCGATAGTCAACAACCCTCCGTAAGAAGAGAGTTAGGCCGCATTGATAGAAGAGGCAATTCACTAAACGAAGATGAACTTCAGCTCGCACTACAACTTCTATCGCACACCCAAAAAGGATTGAAGACAAAAATTAACACCGTTGTAAACGCTCTAAACTGGGAAGAAGACTTTACTCATCTAATTTCAAGCATAGCAGTAGACAAATGGAAAGTGCTCCAGGTGATGCCTACTGATAAGCATGAACTGTTAATTTCAGATGATCAGTTTCGTAGGTTTGTTGAGAAACATTCAGGTAAGGGCTTACCAATATCTCCTGAGTCAAACAATACAATGACTGAGTCATACTTGATGATTGACCCAAACGGACGTTTTTATCAAAACAATAATGGTATGCCTGGTTATAGTTACAGTGAGCGTATTACTGATGTAGGTGTAGAGGCGGCATTGAGCCAAGTAAACTTCAATTGTAATCGTTTTAAGTCTCGTTACCATGTCAAAAACATGTCCAACATCTCTGATGAGGTGCTGATATGAAAAGTGAGACATGCCTAGGGAAAGTGTCCGGAAAACCTCTAAGTGTTTACTATACGGAGTTTGAGGCACAAGTTGCCGCTGAATACTCTAGAAATGTATATGGGAATGATCTAGCACCCTATAAATGCGAGAAGTGCAGGCAATGGCATTTATCTCCAAAGTCTAGGCTTACACCTAGTAAAAAGTGCTCCAGATGCACTTCCGCTATCGGGGAATACAAAAATTCATACCCTACAAGCAAAGAAGCCAGGCTCAGAGCTAATATCATTTACGAAGAGCAAGGCATTGAGTTAGAAGTGTATAAGTGCAAGCACGGTGAAGGTTGGCATTTGACCAAAGCCAAAAGATACTAATTGCTTGGGTTAAATGTAAACATGAAGTGATGTGACGATAGAGAGAGGGCTGTACCGTAGCACGGCCCTTTTTTTAATTTCCTGTTGGTTTCCCTCTCAGCCGATAGCCCTTAAGTGCACTGCGCCAGTTACAGATAGTGAACCAACTGCCGCATCATCGATGTAACTACTCCACCACCCCATCATTTTTCGTCGGCGTTCCAGGTAATCTGTTCGATTATAGGCAGAGCGGATAGCATTACGGTCCTGGTGAGCTAAAGCTGCTTCAATGATATCCGGATCAAAACCTCTTTCATTCAACGTAGTACTGGCGAGAGAGCGCATACCATGCGCGGTGGTGCGGTCTTTGAACCCGATGCGTCCCAGGGCCTTATTGATGGTCTCAGAGTCAATAGACCGCTTAGGGAAGCGCATAGATGGAAATACATGCACCCTATGCCCACTGATAGGATGTATGCGCTCCAGTATGGCAATAGTCTGGTCAGTCAATGGAATGCGATGTTCACGTTTCATTTTCATCCGTGTGTCTGGAATAATCCAGAGTCGATTTTCTATGTCAATCTCATCCCAGCGAGCACCAGCAGCTTCACTTGGTCTAGTCATGGTGTGCAGCTGCCACTCAATTAAGCATTTGGTAGCCAGCTGCATATTTGCAGTTGCAACTGTCTGTAGTAACTCTGTTAGTTCATCAGGTTTAAGTGCCGCCATGTGTTTCACATCAGGAGAAGCAAAAGTTTCTCCAACCCCAGATAAAACGTTGTGTTGGATCAAACCGCTATTAATGGCAAAGCGCATGATTTCATTTACCAACTGGATGGTGCGTTTTACTGTCTCCAACTTGCCTCTACGAGCAATCGGCCTAAACGCTTCCTGAACTATTATTGGCGTCAGTGACTTAACCGGGATCTCACCGAACTTAGGAAAAGCATAAAGCTCGAGCTTTCTCCAGTTACCTTGGACGGTTTTAGGTTTTAGTTTCGTCTTGGTCTTAACCCATTCATCAGCGACTGACTTGAATGTACAAGCTTGCTCTTGTTGAATCTGGGTCCTCTTCTCGATCCTGTCTAACTTAGGGTCAATACCTTCCTTCAGAAGTTTGCGCATCTCAAACGCTTTGTCACGAGCACCATCAACATTGAGCATGTCGAGGCTACCCAATCCCAAGAAGGTTCTGTTTTTTGTACCTGGCTTTGTGTAACGAAACTCCCAGTATTTGAGGTTGTTGGGCTTCACCAGTAGATAGAGACCACCGCCATCAGGTACACGATAGATTCGATCTCGGCCCTGTGCTTGTTCGATTTCCTTGTCTTTCAGACGATGTATTAAGTGCGACATATTGCCCCCTGGTATGACTAAGCTACACTCAGAAAAAGTTAGGTTTTTCGCGTCATACCACTTAATCACAAGTTATTGATTTATAGAACAATCTCAGCTGTAAATCATGTAATTCCCAAGTTTCTAATCACTTGAATAGGAACTAAGCAAAACAGGTTCAAATGGTATATTCCCGAAGTCGGGAAAGATTAAAACATACACTTTGTCATACCCCAAAATGGCGAACCAACTAGGACATCTTTGGACGTTATCGGACGATAACTTATTGATTTAGAAGTATAATAGGCATAAAAAAAGACGTCCTAGGACGTCTTTCTTCAAGAATGTGGCGGTGAGTGAGAGATTCGAACTCTCGATACGTTGCCGTATACACACTTTCCAGGCGTGCTCCTTCAGCCACTCGGACAACTCACCGAATCAAATTGTGGTTAGCATCGTTGGCTAACGAGGCGCTAATTTAATGATTATGTTCCTGATGGTCAAGGCTAAACACGAAAAAAAGCGCCCTTTTGCGTTTGTTTGCTCACTATCTAGCTAAATTGCGCAAAACTGGGGCAATTAGGCTTCTTGATAGTAACCTGGCACTCGGAACCAACGGCGACACTGATCTAAGAAGTAACCGTAAAGGACACCCATGCCACATGACACAACTGCATTACTTGCTACTGCCGTGATGATTTGGTCAGTTGACGCGCCTACTGCCAGCAAAATGCCCGCATAGACTGGAGATTGGAACAATACGTACGCCACCAAGTCAGACACGTTCTTCATAAACGAAGAGGGTGATAGTTTGTTACCTTGGCGTAATACCCAATCACGGAACATACCGTAAGGCCATGCAATCGCGATGTTTACTGGGATAGACAATGTGCGTGATGCTAAAGACTGCTCAAACGTCATACCCGAAATCAAGATCTCGATAATCATCCCTGTAATAAAACAAAAAACCACCATAGCAAAAGTATCCGCTGCGGCATTGCGAATACAAAATGGTCCACGAGACTTCATTTACAACCTCTAAAATCAAATACCAATAAAAACGACATCTATAAAATCATTTACTGCATTTAAAACCACATAGCAGTCAATAGCGCTATTAAATCACATTATTTTTAGTTTATGATTCCGTTTTAAAATATGAGTTGTAAATTAATAACTAACTTTCAAAGAAAAAGTAGCAGCTTTCACCAAAATCAGTAAAAAGCCCCATAAAACACTTCAAAATGGAGTTTTAAAACGTAATTTATTTACTTTTAAGCCAGTTAGCTCGCGAAAAAACACAGAAAACTAGAGAAATATCTGGCAAATGAATTTCAAAAAGATCGTCTTATGCTATTGGATCAAGCAAATTCAGAGTAAACACGAAGTTTATAGAATGGGAAGTGAAGATGGAGGTTATACCCAAGTAACATCGAGATGCTAGGTTCAGCAAGGATGACTTGGTTTGTAGGCGCAGCGGCGATTTAAAGATCTAGTTACTCTAAATCAAGAAATGACAACGCTCTGAGTCCTGCATCTTGAAATCACTTGGGTATAAGTAGTGTAGGAAGTACCCTACACTACTTAGTGAATGCACGGAGTTAGTGTTCTGCTAACAGTACCGTCAGTTGGTCGATGTCCTCTTGCTCAGGGGTAAGCGCTTTACTCAAATAGTCTTCGATGCGTTGGATAACTTTATTCAGTTCATCAGAAACATTTGGTTTGGCACTTTCGAAAATGTGAGAAAGTGTCGTCATTGCTTGTTCCAAGTTGCCATCATCTAATGCCATATAGAAGTTCAGCAACAATGCCTCGGCGTTTTGAGGTTTAGGTTGTTCTCCGCTTTGCTTGTCTTGGTATTGATAAAGTATCGACGCATGACGATACAAAGCATCATCGAGTTCTGATTCAACAATCGGTTTGGCGATGATATGGTTTGCTCCGACATCTAACATACGCTCCTGCGTTTCTTTGAAGACGTCTGCAGTACAGCCGAAGATCAAAACCGAGCGAGCTGGTGCATCCATAGAGCGAATAACAGCAATCGCTCCTACGCCATCAAGTACTGGCATGTGGTTATCCATCAACACCAAATCAAATTCATGCTTCGACACCTGCTCTACTGCTTGCTGCCCATTCTCGACACAAACGCATACAAACCCTTTAGAGCGCAAGAAGGTCTCCATAATGATGGTGTTCGTACGGTTGTCTTCCACGATAAGCGCACGTAAGCCTTGGCAATCAAGTTTATGTGTATTAGATGCTTCTAACACCCCAGCCTCACAAGGGTTGAGCTCAAGTTCGACAATAAACTTGGTGCCAATACACTCTTGGCTTTGAACAGTAATACTCCCGCCCATATGCTCTGAAATCTGCTTCACTATCGCCAACCCAAGACCCGTGCCGCCATATCGACGTGTTGTCGACGATTCTGCTTGTTCGAATGGTCGGAAAATGCGTTTCTGCGCATCAGGGCTGATACCAATCCCTGTGTCTTTCACACTAATGGTTAGTTTGGTTATGCCATCTTTCACATGCTCAGTCAGTTCGACTTCAACAAAACCACGATCCGTGAACTTCACTGCGTTATTGAGGAGGTTAAATAACACCTGGCGCAGACGTGCTTTGTCATTGTTGTACCAACGTCCAAACGGAACATTAGAAATAACTCTAAATTGCAGCCCCTTTTCGGCACATAAAGTGTGATACACACTGTTGATACTGCCGAGAATCGATTCGATTGGGAAAGGCGTGTTGTCGAGCTCAATGTGTCCTTGCTCAATTTTCGAGTAATCGAGAATTTCATTCAGTAGCGTCATCATGTGATCGCCAGAATCATACAAGGTATTTAAGTGCTTTCTTTGTTCGTCAGTTAGATGAGTTTTCAGCAGTATTTGTGCGGTTCCCAACACCCCATTCATCGGCGTTCGGATTTCATGAGACAAGGTTGCTAAGAAGGCTGTTTTTGCGTTTGTAGATGCCTGCGCCTTAACCCGTTCACGCTCAAGGTAAACCGTCTTTTCATTGAACTTGGTGATTAAGTGCCCGATTTCATCTTCACTCTCATAGGCGATATCAATAATGCCACCCGTTTTGGAGTCATCCACTTTCTTAGCAATTCGAACAATCGGTTCTACAATGTATCGGTTTAATAGGTAGTAACCCACCAACACGCAGAGCAGTAGAAATGGGATAACACCAGTCTCAACGCTCATTACTTGATTAAAGACTTGATCCGATACTTTGACCTTGGCATTCACCACATCCATGCGCCAATTAAAGCCACCAAACCCGAGCTGGCTGATGTATATGTTCTTAGTAAGCTGAAAGTTGTGCTCAATCACAACTTGGTCATCGGCATCGCGAATCACAACACCTAATGAGTATTGATTTGTATGTTCACGAATGAACTGGAATAACGCTTCCAAAGACAAGTCTACGGTTGCCACTCCGGCAAAAACACCCTCTTTGTAGTAAGGCGCTGAAGCCGTGATCATCTGAACTTGCGTGAAGGTATCGATATACACGCCAGACCAACTCACTGCCCCTGCAGGTTTGTTTGCAACAGACTGGTACCAAGGTTCGTTGTCGTAGCCACCAGACTCTGGATTATTGTAGGAATGGATTTGATCCAAGCTGCCGTTGTCATTCTTATTGAAGAATAAGCTTGTATATTGCCAACGTTCATCTTCCAATGTTGGTTTTGGCCATAATCCGCCACTGACGATGATGTCGTCGCTCACCGCAAGTAACTGGGGAATCGTATCTTGAAGTGAAATACTTGGTGTTGGCGTTTGCCCTAACCCTACAAGGCTATTGAGCAAACCAACGGAACTGGTTAGCGGTCCTTCAATCTGTGAGGCGAGCAATTGAGTTCGCAAATCCAAATTACGCTCAAGCTTTTCACGCACTGGTGGCTCAACAACAAGGTAAACAACAGAACCAATGGTCGCGATGAAGAAACACAAATAAAGTGTCAGGGCGAGAATGCTTTTGTTTCTGAGTGACGAACGAATTTCCATAGATGTAGACGAATCATTCCCTAATATCGATTTATCACTGATTGATTGGTAAGATTAGCCAACCAACCAGCCCATTAACAAATGGTATTCTATTTTGAAACTACAAGACATCCTTTCTCTTCCAGAACTTGATGGAAAACTACTAAACCTAGCGAAAACTCAAGGCTTTGTTACGTCTATGGCATGTGCGCCAAACGTGTTAAATCCTCAAGAGTGGCTACCATTCCTATGGGGCGGTGAAGAAACAGCACCTTTCTCTGATGGTGAGCAACTGGAACAGTACATCGATGAGATCATTCAAATGTGGAACCAAACACGCCCAGCGCTTCTGGAAGGTGCATGGCTTTGGCCTGAAGGATGCGAGCTGGATGATCAAGATATCGTATCTGCAAACACGCGTGATTTCTGTGAAGGTGTGCTTCAAGGCTGGCAATTGTCTCGTGACGATTGGGAAACGTTGATGCCTGATGACAGTGAAGACAGTGCATTGCTTGGTGGCGTACTGCTTTCTCTAACTATGCTTTACGATCCAGAAACGACAATCACGACACTTGCAGAGCAAGGTATGGAAGGTCTAGAGCAGTTTGAAGAGATCTTCAACGCAATGCCGATGATGCTTTGCGGGCTGACTCAACGTGGCGTAATGCTAGCTGAGCAAGAATAAACTCACCCCCCTGTGAGATACATAAGACAGAATGAAAAAGCTCTCCAATCCGGAGAGCTTTTTTGATCAATCTAGAATGACATGGGGGATATATCGCGCCATATCTTGGGTAACTAAACTGCTGTCTTCTCGAATGGAGATCCCGGCTGCTTTATCATTCACTAACCAACTGCCAATCAACGTATGGCTTGAGCCAAACTTAGGTAGCGGATGATATTGTTGAATGATGTTTTGGCTCGATTCATACGGACCCGGTGTTTTCACCAATCGCTGACCATTTTTGACAATCTCAATATTGGCACCTTCGCGAGAAAACAGAGGTTTAATGACATAGTCTTTTAAGCTAGCCGCTTTTGGATCATTGGCAAAATACGCGGGCAAAAGATTCGGATGATTTGGAAACCTCTCCCAAAGCAAGGGTAACAACGCTTTATTAGACAGAATCGATTTCCACATCGGCTCTAACCAATTCACACTCGCAGTTGCCAAGTACTGGCTGTATTCCTCTTCGAACATGAACTCCCAAGGGTAGAGTTTGAACATCCAGCGAATCGCTCTGCCATCGACATCCACAAATTGCCCATCTTGCGTCACGCCAATATCTTCGACAAAAACAAAGGCGGTTGCTAACCCAGCTTCTCGCGCACAGTCTTCGAGGTATTGCACCGTGCCTTTATCTTCTTCGGTGTATTTGCAACAACTAAAATGCAGCGTTTGACCCGGTTGCAATTTGGCAATATCGGCAAATCGTTCAATCAGAAAGTCTTGCAGAATATTAAACTGATCCGCACTTTGGTGAATGCGACCTTTATTGACAACATCCTCTAACCACACCCACTGCCAAAAGCCAGTCTCAAACAATGACGTTGGTGTGTCTGCGTTGTTTTCTAATAACTTTGCAGGAGAGGAGCCGTTGTAAGCAAAGTCCATCCTCGAATAAAGAGAAGGCTCTCTTCGTTGCCAAGAGGAAGCGACTTGTGACCACATTGCTTCGGGAATCGCACACTGCGTCAGTAACTGCTCACTTCGTACAACCTGATCGACGATTTCAAGACACATTTGATGAAGCTCTTCCGTTGGGTCTTCAATGTCTTTCTCTATCTGCTCAAGGGTAAATTGATAGTAAGCACTCTCATCCCAATACGGTTGGTCGTACATAGAATGGAAGCCAAAACCAAACTGGCGTGCCAATTCACGCCAGTTTTCTCTTTCTTGTATTTCTCGTCGAAACATTTCAGTTAACCGCCGCGGCTGACTGACACAGCTTTACCAAAGCCACCGCGAGACATCGCACGACCAATCGTACCGCCGCCGCGCTTATTTAGGCTACTGGTAGCAACCTTAGTGGATTGATTGCGATAAGAGCCGTAAAACTGCCCTGCACCGTTGTAATACTTCGATTTATAACGATACATCGGCTCTGAGTAATAACTTTTGTTGTAACCCTTAAGCCCACTCACCGCGCGACTGAAGAAGTAACCACCAACAAATGGGACATATGAGTGATGACGAGAACTGTAGTAACAATCATCCTCGTAAAAGTCATTTTCGCACTCATATTTGTTGTTGTAGCGCGGCGCATTTTCTTCTGCACGCGCCATTGCTTCTTGGTAGGCGATGTCACACTGCTCACTGAATTCAGGCGCGGCAGATTTACACTCGTCAGCATCGACGTAGATATAGCCTTCCGTTTCTGATTCTTGAGTTGCGAGGAAAAAAATCCCACCAAAAGCAACGAATGGAATGATTCGTCCGACTTTAAAACTCTTGTCCATTGAGGAGCGTTTTACATTGGAACTGCGTTTCATCGTTCCTCCTAGTAGGTCATGCAAGCTGCGTTAAGCACACCGACAGACACAGAGACGGCAGCTAAAACAATGCCTGCTGGTACTTCATCA
The DNA here is from genome assembly GCF_024181835.1 of Vibrio sp. Y29_XK_CS5. Lineage (NCBI taxonomy): Bacteria > Pseudomonadati > Pseudomonadota > Gammaproteobacteria > Vibrionales > Vibrionaceae > Vibrio > Vibrio sp. Y29_XK_CS5. The sequence goes on along the minus strand of NZ_JAMZAM010000002.1, from coordinate 330,993 downwards.
TTCTCAATACGCTCCGATACTTTCGGCAGCAGAATAAAACGCACAATACCAAACGCAATGATCTGTGCCAGCATCGCTACAACGCCCCATACCATGAAATCCACAATATTGACTGAGTTAGTCGCAGCGCCGGCAATAGCCAGACAGTAACCAAGAAAAGCACCACTTAACGCAACTGCCGCAGCGGTATTTTTCTCTTCCTTGATCAGATGCCATTCGTCATAAGGTGTCAATCTGACGTAGACGAACTTAAACGCCAGCACGAAAACGATCGAAACAGAAAAGTAGAGAAGAAAATTGGGAAAACCTGCCAACAGGTCGGCAATCATATGCATTATTTGTCCTTGTTCATGTCTGTCCAAGCGAAGTCATCAATTCGCTCGTCGGCAATGTAAAACAGCTTAGTGCTTGGTGGCACTTGAGCATTTAAATCGGGGTTGAGTTCAATCCCGTCCCCAAGATCGAACGCGATCAACGTAGCTTGGTGATGCTTCTTGATAAATCCGAAGATCTTTTCCACGCTGGTTGTCGGTTGATCTTGTGGGTAAATCACCGAGTACTGTGTCATACCCCGAGTTGAAGCAAGTAGCTCCTGATGAAGTGCGCTCGAACCCGGATCTACTGCCGCTTTCGCAAGCATCTCCGCGCCAACGGCTGGAATGCATTCCGCTTTTGGACAGTGCTCACTCAACAGTCGACCTAGCGCTTCATCTTTAAAATAAGCCAGCAAGTGTGCATCAGGATTCACTGAGGCACAATACAATGCGGCAGAGAGAGTAATATCATCGCTAAGATTATCGACAATAATACAGTTAGCATCGGTGATGTTGGCGTTTTTCATCTCTTGCGCGTCGGTGTAACTGTTCACCTTGATAAAACCAATTTCACCTGGTAATGGGTTTTCAATGTCTGAACGACTGCATAACACAATTGGGCGTTTGCCCTCTTCTTCATGCTGCAACATGCGGATAAGGTGCATGGTTCGTGCGCCATTCCAACCCAATAATACGATATGGTTATCCACTCTTACTCTCCGTTTACCCAGTATGCCTGCTCGCCAATAGTCAATTGCGCCACCAGCCACTCGCCCCAAAATGGCAGCAAATAAACTCAAACCACCAGGGATAATAAACAGAACCACAACCCACTTACCCATATCACTTGAGGGTGATAAGTCACCATAGCCAACCGTTGAAGCAGTCACCATGAGGTAGTAAATAAAGTTAGAGAAGTTTTCGGTCAGTGCATGCTCTCCTGCAAGAGTCAACAATAACCACGAGATGGCAATATATGCGCCACTAATGACGAGAAGGTTTCGGTTGCTTAATTTGAAAAGATGGGTGCTTAGCCACTTTTTCAGTACTAGCCATACAGCCATAAGTTTCCGATTCCTTTCTGATTGCTATAACTAAATACTAACCTATTGATTGTAAGAAATAAAAAAACCAGCCACATTCGGCTGGTTTTTGAGATTTATATTAACAAACTACAGTCTAAGTAGACGGAATGACTATGCGTTGCCTTTGACTTGCATGTTTAACTGCTCGGCAAAATCTAGCATGCGGTTGAGCGGAATCAGTGACTTCACACGTAGTGCTTCATCAACAAAGATTTCGTGCTCTTCACCACCTTCACGCAGCGCTTGCTCAATTGCTTTAAGACCGTTCATCGCCATCCAAGGGCAGTGTGCACAGCTACGACATGTCGCGCCAGCCCCTGCTGTCGGTGCTTCAATCAGTTCTTTTTCAGGCACTAACTGTTGCATCTTAAAGAAGATACCTTTGTCTGTTGCGACGATCATTTGCTTTTGAGGCAGCTCTTTCGCTGCTTTGATTAGCTGACTTGTCGAGCCTACTGCATCGGCTAGCTCTACAACACTTGCAGGTGATTCTGGGTGCACTAGGATTGCCGCATCCGAGTATACGTTCTTCATCTTGCGTAGCGCATCTGCAGAAAACTCGTCGTGAACTACGCACTCACCTTGCCATAGCAACATGTCTGCACCAGTTTTGTTTGCAATGTAAGAACCTAAGTGGCGATCCGGTCCCCAGATGATTGGCTTATCTTCTGCGTCTAGATGCTCGACGATTTCAAGCGCGATACTAGAAGTCACAACCCAATCAGCACGTGCTTTTACTGCCGCAGATGTGTTTGCGTATACCACCACCGTGTGGTCAGGGTGAGCGTCACAGAACTCGCTAAACTTGTCCGCCGGGCAACCAAGATCCAGTGAACATTCTGCTTCTAGCGTTGGCATTAGAATGCGCTTTTCTGGTGTCAGGATCTTTGCAGATTCACCCATAAAGCGAACCCCACCAATGATCAGTGTACTTGCTGGATGACGGTTACCAAATTTTGCCATTTCTAGCGAATCACCAACAAAACCGCCGGTCTCTTCAGCCAGAGCTTGGATTTCAGGATCAGTGTAATAGTGGGCGATAAGTACCGCGTCTTTTTCTTTAAGCAGCTTTTTGATTCGCTCGATGTAATCGGCTTTTTCTTGTTGGCTTAATGGGATTGGTTTTGGTGGGAATGGGTAAACTGTGTCGATTTTATCTAATATGTGGCTCATTGCTCTTGCTCTACGCAACTTCCTTTAATCCGAGTATTGTAACCTTGTTGATTTTCAAAAACCAACCCGTAACCGGAATTTATAGCAGTCTAGCCGTATATCTTTGTTGTGAGTGACAATTCTGATTGTTGCAGCGAAGCATTCATTACATCAATGATCGGCAAGCAAGCCGATCATGATTTTCTGCCGTGTTTATAGTGAGGATTTAGGCTAAATCATTTGTAACAAAATCTTGGAGCCTTTTGATTAATTATATGCGCGAGCCAATTTCCCCTTTCCTTTATATTGATAACTCTTGGTATCATGACTAATGAACATCGATTCACCAACTCGGAGCTGGATACTTTCTTTATCCGACCAAATAGTTACCTCACCCTCTATGCAAAAGAGGATTTCTGCACTTCTTAAATATTGGGGAGAGGCTTCTATATCGACTGATATAATGTCAAAGCTGAAATCATCAACTGGCACGGGATAAGTTATTCGATTCTCTTTGCACAGTGGTGTTATAAGTAAATTTTCCGAAGAAGTCGGAACAAAGTTTGTGTTATCAATCAGCTCTGGAATATCGACGTGTTTCGACGTTAAACCAGCTCTTAGTACATTGTCCGAATTTGCCATGATCTCCAACGCCGTCCCTCGGATATAGGCGTGTGGTACCTCAGCATGAAGAAACATCGCATCACCAGGTGCAAGCTCAATAAGATTAAGCATTAATGGCGCAAACAACCCAACATCATCGGGATAGTATTGTTTAAATGACCGACTGTAATGTATTGCTTGTCGACTAAGAGCCGTTATCTGAGTTGCTTCATGTGCGACATACAATTCACGCAGAGCTTGCTGCTTCTTATCTCCACTTAACGACAAAATAGCACTAAAGAATGCCTTAAGTCCTTCTGCGTTTTGGCAGCGTTCCAAATGTTTCAACTCTTTATCAAGCGCTGAAAGCTGTGCAGCCCTAAATAATGCGATGATCTGCTCAATGGGCCTGAAACCGTTCATCGCTTCATAAAAAGTGAGTGCGTATACCAACTCAGGTTTATGATTTGGGTCTTTGTAATTTCGAGTATCAGCAGCAATCGGAATGCCTAGCTCGTTCTCTCTTCTATAACCGGCTTGGGCCTTTGCATTGTTAGGGTGAACTTGAATAGAAAGCGGTGTCTCTGCGGCAAGAACTTTAAGTAAAAAAGGAAGTTCTCCAAACCGAGCACTGGTGTAATCACCTAGTATTGCGGTCCTATTTTCGCCGATAACGTGAGAGAGCAACTCTCCTGTATCTTTTATCTTAGAGCAACCACTCGGGTGTGCGCCCATCCACATTTCTGCTTGAGGCTCTACGTTGGGATTTGCGATTCCGAACATACGGTTAATAGAAGATAAACTCCCCCACTGATAGTTTTGAATAACAGTATCGAGCTTTGAAATCGACATAAACGACCTCACTTCATAAACACTTGGATTGTTTTGGCGTCATAACATCCGACTTAAGATCATCTGAAACTCGCCAAGTTCATTTTTAATAACGCTTACATCACACCAATTGTCGACGATGTAATCCGCTTCAATGAGTGCATCCTTTTCACCATGACTAAACATACCGACAACCTTTGCTTTTGCTGTTTTTCCAGAATGAATACCCGCACTGGCATCTTCAAAACAAATACAGTTTTCAATGTTTAAGTCGAGCTCCTCGGCTCCTTTTAAATAAGGCTCTGGATCTGGCTTGCCTTTGCTAATACGCTCCGGCGTTATGAGTACGTTGGGCATCGGCAGCTTTCCGGCTTTGATGCGAGCACTGGCAACAGGAATGGTTCCTGATGTCACAATAGCCCAAGGCACCTCAAATTCGTTAAGTTGATGAAGCAACTCTTGAGCGCCAGTAATCACTTCAATGCCCGTCGTATCTCTAGCTTCCAACTCTTCTAACCAAATCACTTCATTTTGAATTTCTTGTCTAGATGCATTCGGCAAAAGTTCAAAGATAGAATCGATAGCAGGACGTCCATGAATACGAGACAGAACGTAATCAGGCTCCAAGCCTTTTTTGATCGCCCAAGTCGTCCAAGATCGGGTTACTGAGGGAATAGAATTCACTAGCGTACCATCTAGATCAAACAATAAACCCGCAAAAGGAATCGTGATCATTTATGTTCTCCAATAGTAATCAGCCCCACTGATATGCAGGAAAAAGCGGGGCTGAATGTAATGATAAGCAGTGCTAGATCTTGCGACGTAACCCTTCTGCATTTGCCGCTTTCATCGCTGCAAACACCATATCTGGAGTGACAGCTCGAGGTTCGTTGTGAATAGTCTCCCCTTCTGCACATGCGGCTTCAGCTACTGCCAATAAATCTTCATCGGATACATTTTCTAAACCGATTTGAGACAGAGTCGTGGGCAAGCCTACTTTTTCGCAGAAGTCATAAACAGTTGCGATGGTCTGAGCCGATTTGTCAGTAAGGAATAGAGAAGAGAGCACACCAAATGCGACTTTTTCACCATGCAAGAACGCATGTGTTGGTTCCAATACTGTTAAGCCATTATGAATCGCATGAGAGGCAGCAAGACCACCACTTTCGAAACCTAATCCACTAAGCAACGTATTTGCTTCAACAACGCGTTCGAGCGCAGGAGTGACCACACCTTGTTCGTTCGATGTTTTAGCCATTACGCCGTATTCAAGCAAAGTGTCGTAACATAAATGCGCTAAAGCGTATGCAGATAAAGAACCGACGTGACCTGTCATATTCGAGGCAAAACTTTGCTGGCATGATTCTGCTTCAAACCATGTTGCTAGCGCATCACCGATCCCAGCGATGAGTAGTCGAACAGGTGCCTTGGCAATGATTTGTGTGTCGACCAAGACAAGATTCGGGTTTTGAGGAAGGATAAGGTAACGCTTAAACTCTCCTTCTTGAGTGTAAATAACGGATAGCGCACTGCATGGCGCATCGCTCGCCGCCAATGTCGGTACAATAGCCACAGGAACTCTCGCTTCATAGGATGTTGCTTTCGCGGTATCAATGGTTTTACCGCCACCTAAGCCAACCACAAACTCACCCTCAAAGCTTTTCAACATGGTTGTCAGACGTGTTATTTCTTCGTCACAGCATTCACCAGCAAACCGGACCACCTCAACTTCAACGGTCTCGAGATAAGGTTCAAACTCAGAAAGTAATGTGTCATAAACAAATGGGTCACAGATCATCAGACCTTTTTTGCCAAAGCGATTGAGTTCTGCTCCGAGTTGTTTTCGAGCATCTTTACCTTGAACATAACGACCTGGAAATATAGTTGTTGTTAGCATGGTAACTCCTAGATAACTGATTTAATTTTTGCTGTATTCGAGAGCACATCTCGACTTGGAATTACCTCAAAATAGCAAGCAAAACCTCTTCATCACATAGCATATTTGTTCGTCTAACTGGAGATTTGTCTTTAGAAAGTCAAATTGTGATGGCGATACAAATAACCACCTAAGTTATTAAAAATTAATGAGGTTATATAAAGCCACTTATTATTACCTCTTGTTATTTCAAAGCAGTATCGCTTCACAAATAGAGAAAATTGTATCTAGCAGCGACACACTTGAATGACATACACTGATGTTGTTATTTGCTCACTCGGTGATTCTTGATGCTCGACAAAAACTACCTGCTTGAATCTCTTCATCATTACAAAGACCTCAGTGGGGAAATCAGTAATGTGGTTTGCGCAGGCAACTTGCCTAAGCCACCTCAACTCGCCTTTCAAGTCCATTTTCCTCGTATTGAAATGGTGTTATTCGGTGAGCTAGAGATGGAGCTAGGGAGCCAAACCGGCGTAGAACAAAAAAGAGTATTCAAGCAAGGTGACGTGATTTACTTACCAGCAGAAAGTTGGAACCAACCAAGCTGGGGAAGCAAACCCGTTGTCACTATGACTGTGATGGCTGGTAAGCAAAGTTTTGGCTTAAGTTTGTTAAGTTGGGATGGTGAGAAGTTCGACTCCGCGATCAAAGAAACGGTTTTACGTCGGGGACCTCGTGTCGGCACGTTTATTCTTAATGCCCTAGAAGAATTGACTCGACAGATAGAGTCACAAGCAACAATGAAACTATTGGTTAGTTCGCTGTTTAGCCACATCGTGGATCTTATCGAACAACCACTTGAAACGCCTTCAAAAAGTCATGCGCTATTTGAATCGGTGAGAGATTACCTAGAACAACATTATCAAGAGCCTTTGACTCGTGAATCGGTTGCCGAGCACTTCTATGTGTCACCGAACTACCTTTCACAACTATTCCAAAAGGAAGGACAGATTAAGTTCAATGAATATTTGAATCACATTCGCTTAGAGCGCGCTAAGTTTTTGTTGGTCGAATACGATATGAAGGTAAAAGAAGTCGCGCACCGTTGTGGCTTTAAAGACAGTAACTATTTTTGTCGTGTGTTTCGAGCGCAAACCGAGCGCTCGCCATCAGAGTATCGAGCGCAATACCTCAGCGCTCATGTTGAAGAAGATTAATGTTCAAAAACTAATTTCAGCACCTCGGGGCGCTTGACGAACTTTATCGATAGCGCTCATCACCTCTTCCGTACTACGTAGAAAATGAGCAATAGAACAACGCACAACTCGACTGTTTTCAAATCGTTCCGCGCCCTCAATGTTAATATCAGAAACGATCACTGCGACATCTGCACCATCAATCAGATCTTGCGTTAACTGATTTTCGCTACCCAAAGCGCCTTGGGTTTCTACTGTCACCTTGTGACCGAGCTTACGCCCTAATTTTTCGAGCGCTTCAGCTGCCATATAAGTATGCGCTACACCGCTAATACATGCGGTTACACCAACTATTTCCATAATATAAAAACAAAAATGACCAAGCTTATAAGTGAGTTTAATCTCATTAAGCATGGTCATTATTAATCTTGGTCAGCTTTTACGTTACAACCAAGTCTACAAACTATTAGAGCGTGTACTGGATCACATTAAAGAACATCAAGAACGTTAGTGCCCTCGCCGTAAACCGTTTCCCAATCTGAAACAAACCCCGATACCCCCGAGTCAGTTAATGGATGCACAAGCAGGTGGTCAAAAACATCCGGGGCAATGGTCACAGAGTGAATGCCAGCCAGCGCCAATTGATGGACTTGTTGAACATTTTTAAATGAAGCACCAAGCACTTTCGCATCAAGGTGGTAGTTATCGATGATTTGTGCCATTTCCGCCGCAACAGCGACACCATCACCACAAATGTTATCTAAACGATTCACATAAGGAGCAAGGAATTCCGCTCCTGCTTTCGCTGCCATAAGCGCTTGTTGCGGAGTCAGGATCGCAGTGGCTGTTATGCGGTAGCCTTCTTCATGAATCAACTTCATTGCTTTAATACCTTGCGGCGTTACCGGCACTTTGATGATGATCTCTGGATCAATTGAACGCAGTGCTCTGGCTTCTTTCAGCATAGTTTCCGCATCTTTACCCATAACTTGCGCGTGTAACATACGCTCATCACCAATTATCTCACGGATATCTAATAAGATTTCTTTCAGTGGGCGTTTTTCTTTCGCAATAATTGACGGATTGGTCGTTACACCTTCGATCGGATAAAGGTCTACTGCTTTTTTGATCGCAGCAATGTTTGCCGTATCTAGCATGAATATCATGGTACTACTCCTAATTTAACAGCGACCACTCAATTGTTTGGAGTACTCGCCTGAATCTTTTTCTTGAAGAATAATGTCTATAAATCGTTTACATTCCCGCCCATTAGGCAGAAATGTAATGAAATTCTTGTAAGCATTTAGTGATTGCGGCTTTGCTCTCTGTAAACACGACTCCTTGCCCAGCCAACTTATTGGTGTTGAGTCTGACATCTCGAGTTTTGCGCGCGTCATTCACTTGAAGTAGATGATCGAGGCGACTTTGTTGCCCCAACTCGGTCAAAATATGCTCAGCAATCTCATAACGACTTGCCGGGTTATTTGCCCCCGTATGGTAAGTGCCGTATGGAATGGTGAAGATTTTTGGAAACTGCTCTATAAGTTCATGAACATAAGTTAATCCACGGAACTCATTTCTGCGCTCTTGCATCACTTCACCATTTGTTAAAGCTTGCATCGCATTCCAAACCACATTTGGATTAATGGTGGTATTTCGCTCAGGTAACCCAAATAGCCAGGTAAAACGCAAAATCCACATATCTTCCAAAATAGAACGCAACTCACCTTCTGCTTCTAGCTTATTTTGACCATATACAGTGTCTGGTACTGGCGTATCTTGCTCACTATATGGTCCTGCTTCGATATTCCCATTGAAGACTTGTTCAGTAGAGATGAACACGAGTTTTGAACCATTTGCTTTACATGCGTTCGCTACATTAATTGCCCCTTGAACATTCACCTTGTGCGCAATGTCTGGGTGTTGGTTACAAAAATCCGTGACTGCAATTGCCGCAGCGTGAATCACGAAATCAGGTTTAAATTCAGCGAATGTTGTATCGACCGCACTCTTATTGGTGATATCAAGTTGCTCAACGTCTAACCCCAAAATATCGAACTCATTGCGATAACGGTTGATAAAACGCGTCCCAAAGAAGCCTCTCGCACCAGTGATCAGTATTTTCTTTTTCATATTAGCCTCCAATGACTACTTGGTATCCACTAGCCTGTATATGGCTGCGGATGGCTTCCACTTCAGATTGAGTAGGAACGGGAATGTCTTTCATTAGATACTCCATCCCTAAAGTCTCATATTTGTTTGCGCCGTATTGATGGAACGGCAACAGATGAATTTCTCTGATATTGAAAGGTTTTAAAAAGCGCAAAACACTTTCAATATTGATTAAGTCCAAGGTATAACCGGGGATAAGTGGTAAACGCGGAATTACGTTACATTCCTGCTCAACCAACATCTTGAAGTTTCCAAGTACTTTCTCCACGTTGAGCCCAATCACGCTTTTAGCTTTTTGTGCATCCATGATTTTAAAATCGAACAACACTTCATCACACAACTCTCCAATACGACTCAATTGCGTGCTATTACCATGACCAGAAGTTTCAACAGCGGTGCGATAACCAAGTTGCTTTAGTTTGGTCAGAAGCTCGATGGCAAAATGCGCTTGGGTAAGGATTTCTCCACCAGAAAGCGTGATACCGCCATTTGAGGTATTAAAAAACACATCATCTTTTGCAACTTGTGCTATCACTTCATCCAAAGTCATGTCCGTGCCCACTTGCTCGTACGCTCCACTTGGGCACTCTTCAACATCCATTTCACATTCATCACACTCAAGGCATAGTGCTTTACGACGCATATAAGTGATTTTGTGTGAACGTGACTCTGGGTTGGCACACCACGGACAACTCAAAGGACAACCTTTGAAGAACACCACAGTCCTAATCCCTGTCCCGTCATGGAGTGAGTAGCGCTGAATATTGAATATCCGCGCGCTACTTTTGCTTCCATTAGCTTGATCACAGCTCATGGGCAGTTCTTCGAATGATGTCATCTTGAATTTCTTTCGATAACTCGACAAAGAAAGCACTGTAGCCAGCTACTCGAACGACCAACCCTGAGTAGTCCTCTGGCTTTTCTTGCGCTTTTTTCAGTGTCTCAGCGTTCAACACATTAAATTGAATATGTTGTAACTTGAGCTTCATAAATGCGCGGATGAAATCGGACAGTTTGCTTAAACCTTGATCCCCCTCTAACGTTGCAGGTGTGAATTTCACATTGAGAAGACTGCCATTGGACAGCAAGTAGTTATCTAATTTACTCACTGATTTTAGAACGGCTGTCGGACCTAATTGATCTTTTCCTAACATTGGTGACAAACCACCATCAGCAAGCTGTTCTCCTGACAAACGTCCATCAGCAGTAGCGCCCACAACAGCACCGAGCGGCACGTGAGCAGATACGGTGTAGGAGCCCGGGGTGAACTTTCCGCCTCTAGGGTTATCGTATTTCTCTACCTCTTTACAGAATAAACGCAATAACTCAGAGCCCAGAGCGTCCACCTCATCAATGTCGTTGCCGTACTTTTCGTACTTATTCATCAAACGAGCGCGGACTTTTTCACCGTTTGGCACCTCAAAGTTGCTATCTAATGTGGCGATAAATTCTTTGAACGTGCAGCGTTTTTCTTCGAACACATAACGCTTAAGTGCATGGAGAGAATCAGACAGATTAGCGATACCAATTCCTTGAACACCAGAAAAGTTATAACGCCCTCCGCCGTATGTGATGTCTTTACCATTCTCGATACAATCGCTGATAAATGATGAAAGAAGCGGCACTGGAGCCCAATCACGGTGACCAACATCGCAGATGTTAGAGCCTTCAATCATCAACTTAACGTAGTGCTTAATGTCTTGATGAATATCACTCATCAAGCTGTCAAAGGTAATATCTGGGTTGTTTGCATGACGTTGCATCGCGAGTTCCATGACCTTCAGGAGGTTAAACATAGCGATGTCGTGCAAGCCATAAGTCTTGCCTGGGATCGACAGCTCCACACAACCAACCACCGAATAATCACGTGCATCCTCTAGCGACACACCACGATTTAGGAAGGCAGGCACGACCACTTCGTCATTAAAGATTTGAGGAATCCCCGTCCCCAAACGAATCGTTTCTGCGGTTTTCATTAAGAAGCCACGATCCATGAACTCGTTTACGCGCACACCCAAGTTAGGTTGAGGCAGCTGCACACTTTGGTAGGCATCCAAACATAATGTGGATAGTGCATTCACAGCGCTGCGCCCTACTTCGCTCAAACCTCCTAATAGAATCGTGTAACCCGTAGGGAAACCCGCAAAAAACTTGGCGCTACCTGAAGAACGTAACAGAACAATATCATTGGTCTTGATCCACAAACTTTCCAACAACTCACGAAGATAATCCGGAGACTCACCTCGTGCTAACGATTGCTCGTAAAATGGCAACATATATTGATCAAAGCGACCCAGCGATAAAGAACTCGCATTCGATTCGTATTGCAGAATAATGTTCATGTACCAGAACAATTGGCATGCTTCATAAAAACCATCTGGAGCTTCTGTTGCAATTTTGCGAGAAATAGCCGCAATCTGAATCAGCTCTTGCTTACGCTGTTCGTTATCAGTGGCTTGCGACATGTTCTCGGCTAATTCGGCATAACGATGAATATGACGAATCGACGCTTCCAACAAGATCACAACTGACTTGAAGAATTCGTTCTCTGGCTGGCTAAAACTCAAGCTTTGCAGCTCATCGAGAAGCGCACCTAAACCGTTATCTAGCAGACGATCAAAGTCGATAATAATGTGACCTTGACCTTTGTCTGTTTGGTTAACACTAAAGATCTTTTGACCAACAGCAGATTTTACCTCTAGCGGAATTTGAGCATTGATGAAGTCTTTCATCGACCGTTCAGCCCAGTAAGGTAGTAATTGCTCACGGTAGGTTGTTTTGTCTTGCTCAGAAACAAAGAATTTATCTTGAGGGCGAGATTCGAAAATATCTAACTCTTTCTCAATCCAATAAGGGTCCATTTCAGGAGAAGCAATACCCGCTCTTGGTTGTACCGTTCGATTACCAGCAATTAGCTCATCTTCACGAATAGAGATTTCAACATTGTCCATCACATAGGCAGTTGCTTTTGCACGACGAATTAATGTCGGTTCTCCTTCTGTTTGCTTATGACTTTCTGTGTACAACAGTGCACGTTCCAATGAGATTTCGCGTTTTGCGGCAAACAGTGCGGACTTAAGACGTTCTATGCGTGGGGTACTCATATATAGACTCCTGAGAATACCTAGTTGTTGAGCGATTTAATGGTTTTGTATAGCTAAGAAACCCTAACGAGAGTCACTTAGCTATACAGAGCAGAGAGACCAAAATTTCTCTGCTCTGTAATTTAGTGGGAGGCTAGGCTGCTACTGATTCAAGATGCTTTTCAATCTTATCCATCACGGCAGATGCACGTTTTACAGCATCACTGACACCGATACGTACAATGGTTTTGCCTGTAAAGCGCTCAGCATTTTTGATATCGATATCTTTGGTAAGAATGACGACATCAGCGGTTTTGATCGTGCTTTCATCTAACTCGTTTTCGATACCAATTGAACCTTGTGTTTCCACTTGGCAAGACCAACCTTTGGCTTTTGCTGCTGCTTCGATGGCCTCAGCAGCCATGTATGTATGTGCAACACCTGAAGGGCATGCTGTTACTGCTACGATAGAAGTCATAATTTTGTTTCCTATATTGTTTTGGAGAACTCTTAATTTTTCGTTGTTTTGTATTTACCTTGGCGGCTATTCAGCTCACCAAGCTATAAGTCTGTTCTGCGGATTAACCAATCTCGATATCAAGGTCTAAATCATCGGACTCTTCTTCTTTTTCTTGCGTGACAGGGCGACGTGCTTTCAAGAAGTTGACTAACAAAGCAGTAGCCAATGAGCCAACAGCAAGTGCGATAATGAAACTAAAGCGACCTTCAACCACAGGAAGTACAATCAAGCCGCCCCAAGCTGCATAACTTTTCACACCAAGCACTGCTGCTGTTGCAGAACCAATTGCTGTGCCAATCATGATGGACGGTAGCACACGCAATGGATCAGCAGCTGCGAAAGGAATAGCCCCCTCCGTAATACCCATCGTGCCCATTAGAATCGAAGCTCGTCCTGCTTCTTGTTCGCTGTAGTCGTAAAGCTTTTTATTGAGGAATGTTGCTAGACCCATACCGATAGAAGGCACTGCCACAGCAACGGAGGAGATACCAGCTACGTTATAGATACCTTCACCAACACACATAATGACGAACGCATACGCAACTTTGTTGACAGGACCACCCATATCAAAGGCGATCATAAGACCCATGATGACAGCGAGAAGAACGATGCTCTCGTTTTGCATACCTTTAAGAAAATCCGTCAGAGCTGCAGTCGCTGCACCGATTGGCTCACCAATCCCCCATACAATGGCACCAGCGGTGATGAAAGTACCAATGATTGGAATCACGAAGATCGGCATTACAGAGCGAGCGTAAGATGGAACTTTGATCTTCTTCAGGTAGAACACCACGATACCACCTAACAGACCGGCAAAAATTGCCCCAAAAAAGCCCGTGTTATACATATTTGCGCCGATGAACGCCGCTATCGCAGAGGGTGCTAAGGCAGAGCGATCAGCGATTGAGTAACCAATGTAAGCGGCTAGAATCGGCACCATCAATTGGAAACCAGCAACACCAATGAAGAACAGATCGTGTAACCACGTGCCCTCTTCTGGAACGGCACCTTCTCCGTAAAGCATGACCGACATTGCGAGCAAAATACCTCCGGCAACCACAAACGGGATCATGTGAGAGACACCAGTCATCAAGTGTTGGCGAGTGTCCTTAAGTATTGAGATTAAGTCTTTCATAGACTTCTCCTTGGATAAGTTTTTTTAAACTGTTTCACGTAAAGGGTTAAAACTTCAGCCGGCCGTGCTTTGGTATCTAATATAGTGAGCAATAGTACTATTCAGTTAGAGGACAAAAGTTCTATTTACTGGATTTTTGTTCGATTAAAAAGAAAAGTTGATCTGTATCTCGAAAAATACCCAGAATGAAACAAGAACAATTAAAACCTTCAAATACAGATATTTATGTTACACGGAAAATAAAAACCAAACCTAATCCATGTTTAAAGTCACATTTTTAACTATAAATTTGAGCTATATCACAGTTAATTTTCAACCTAACAAAAATCCAGTTTTTCGTAGTTTTGTCCCATAGTTTGTACTGTCTATTTTGATATTGTGAATGCATAACGAAAGGCAGTGACCATTGCCAAAGTAAAAGGACAATATGAAATGAAATCTTTTTCTTTCTCTTGCGAACTTCCAAATGGAGTTCACGCTCGCCCAGCGAGTCATGTTGAAGCGGTTTGTAATAGCTTTGATTCTTCTATTACATGGCAAAACCAACGTACAGGGATGAGTGGAAATGCGAAAAGCGTACTCTCTCTAATTAGTACCGATACGCTGTTAGGTGATGAGTGCTTGATTACTATCGAAGGTCAAGATGAAGACAATGCGTTGACGCAACTAAAACAGTTTATTACTAACGAGTTTCCTCATTGCGACGCCCCACTTGCCACAACGACTCAAGAAGATGAAAACCTTGCTCCTCTCCCAAGGAACTTTTCGAATTTAAATGTGGCTCATATTCGAGGTCGCAGTGTCAGCGAAGGTTTTGGTCAAGGCGTATTAACAGCAATGGGAGCGATTAACTTTGATGCACTCACTGATTTACCACCAGCAAAACCTCTTAATGAAGAGCGTTCACAACTCAATTCGGGCTTGGAGGCTGTTGCTAAATCTCTGACGATTCAGTTGAACTCTTCTGAACACACTGAAGGCGAAGTGCTCAAAGCACACCTATCAATCGCTAAAGATGAAGAGTTTAGACAAACCATCACGAGTAACCTGGTTGAAGGACGAAGCAGTGCAGACGCGATTATTGCCACTGCTAAACACTTTGGTGAAGTTATGAAGAACTCATCGAGTGCTTATATGCGTGAACGTGAATTAGACATTCGTGATGTGTGCTACCAGCTACTGCAAAGCATTTATGGTGATGAACGTTTTGGCAGTCAAAACAAGCTTACACAGCCTACTGTTTGCTTAGCTGACGATCTCACCCCTAGTCAGTTTCTTGAGTTAGATAAGTCTCTTTTGAAAGGTTTAATCCTCTCTCATGGTGGCAGTACTTCACACACCGTAATTTTGGCGCGATCTTTCGCAATTCCGACGATTGTGGGGGTTGAAGGTTCTCGCCTAACTGATCTTCTAGACGAGGAAGTGATTGTTGACGGCACTCTCGGAATTGTGGTGACAGAGATAGCCGAATCTGTGGAACGTTACTATGTTCAAGAAAGTAAAGTGAAAGAAATTGTCTCTAGCCGACAAGCACAATTTCGTGATGTAGCAGCACAAACATTCGACGGGAAAGTTCTTGAAGTTGCAGCCAATATTGCTCACTCAGTAGAAGCGAAAGCCGCCTTCGCAAACGGCGCAGAAGCCGTCGGTTTGTTCCGCACAGAAATGCTTTATATGGATCGAACCAGCGCGCCAGATGAAGATGAGTTGTACAACATTTTCTGTCAAGCGTGTGACGCTGCAAATGGAAAATCCATCATCGTTCGAACTATTGATATCGGTGGTGATAAGCCTGTTGATTACTTGAATATTCCAGCAGAAAACAATCCATTCCTAGGCTACCGTGCGGTACGGATCTACCCCGAGTTTATTGAGATGTTCAAAACTCAATTGCGCGCCATCTTACGAGCTTCTGCTCATGGAAACCTCAAAATTATGATCCCTATGATTTCCTCTTTAGAAGAAATATTGTGGGTAAAAGATATTCTCGCTGAAGTGCGCCAAGAGCTACGTAAAGAAGCCCTTCCTTTTGCTGAAAAAGTTCCGTTAGGCATCATGTTAGAAGTTCCATCTGTCGCTTTCATCATTGATCAATGCTGCGAGGAAATAGACTTTTTCTCCATTGGATCCAACGACTTAACTCAATACCTAATGGCAGTGGATCGCGATAACGCTAAAGTGGCGGCTAGTTACAACAGCCTCAACCCTGCTTTTTTGCGCACTCTGGATCATGTGGTTCGCGAAGTTCATCGACACGGCAAATGGATTGGGCTATGTGGCGAACTTGGTGCCAAAGGCTCGGTACTCCCTCTACTTGTTGGTCTAGGTCTCGACGAAATAAGCATGAGCTCACCAAGTATTCCCGCAACCAAAGAGCGCATTGCGAAACTTGATAGCCGCGAATGTCGTCAACTGCTCAACAAAGCGATGCAATGTCGAACGATCCAAGAGGTTGAGCATGTGCTTGCTCAGTTCCGTATGACTCAGTCTGAAGCGCCAATGGTTTCTGCCGATTGTATTAGCCTGGATAGAGATCTACGAAACAAAGAGGAAGTGATCAAAACACTGTCAGACAATTTGTTCTTAACCGGTCGCTGCCGATACCCAAATAAACTGGCGGATGACTTATGGGCTCGAGAAGATGTCTTTTCTACTGGACTTGGCTTTGGCTTTGCGATTCCGCACACTAAGAGTGAACATATCGAGCAATCTGCGATCAGCGTATGCCGGCTTGCAAAATCGATTGAATGGGGGGATGAAGAAGCACAATTTGTCATTATGCTCACTCTCAACAAACATGCTGCAGGCGATCAGCATATGAAGATTTTTTCCAAACTCGCGAGAAAGATAATGCACGCTGATTTCCGAGATCAGCTCATGACAGCAGAAACCTCATATCAGATTGAGGCTTTGCTAAAACAAGAACTTGAACTGAACTAAGCCTTCCCCCATTTTGCATTTTGGCAGTATCAACTTCTCCGGTGGTGCTGCCTTTTTTAGGATTGCCCATGACTCCAATTAAAACCGCCATTGTTGGTTTTGGCATTTCAGGTCAATGTTTCCAAGCTCCTATCATCAATTTCTGTAAAGAGTTAGATCTTGTTGCCGTTGTCTCAAGTAATGCACAAAAAGTTCATACTCAACTAACAGATGTAAAAGTTTATTCTGAGATTAACGAAATGCTTGCTGATGAAAGTATCGAGTTAGTCATTATCTCAACACCCAATAACCTTCATGTCCCTCAAGCCAAGCTTGCATTATCGGCGGGAAAACATGTAGTTATCGAGAAGCCTTTCTGCGTTTCAGTCCAAGAAGGCAAAGAACTAATCGCACTTGCTAAACAATCAGATCAACGAGTATCAGTCTACCAAAGCCGACGTTACGATGGGGATTTCAAGACTATTCAAGCACTCATTGAGCAAGGAAAACTTCCAGGCATTCATACCTTTTACTCAAGCTACAATCGCTTTCGTCCTGAAGTCAAAGACCGTTGGCGCGAACAAGCTTTACCTGGCTCCGGCATTCTCTACGACCTAGGAGCTCACCTCATTGATCAAGCATTGTGCCTATTTGGCAAACCGGAAAGCGTCACTGCAGTATTGAGAAATCAACGGTCAGGTTCCCAAGCTGTTGACCATTTCCATTTGATTCTCAATTACCCCACGCACGAGGTCATTTTGCATGGAAACTGTTTAAGTACAACCGAAGGACCAAGGTTCCAAATCTTTGCTAAAGATACGAGCCTGATTAAATATGGGATGGACACCCAAGAAGACTTTTTGCGGAATAAACAAGGTCCAGAAACATATGGTTGGGGTAAAGATCGACCAGAGTACTTCGCCACTATCACCAGTCATCAAGGGCAGGTTTCCACAATAGAGACTCAGATAGGTGGCTATGAAGCTTTCTACCAACAACTTGCGAAGTCGATTCGAAAAGGTGACGATTTACCTGTATCACTAGAGCAAGCACTAGACGTAATTCGTATCATAGAAGCAGCTTACTCAAGCTCACAACAGCAACGGACAATCAAACTTACTGAGGTGTAGCATGATCACAGACTTAGACTTACTACTCGCGCAAGAAGACAGGCTTCAGTTCACCGAGTTCAACCCAAATATCGCATGGCAGCTAGGCAATCTAATTAAACAAAATGCAGAAAATAAAGGGGCAAGCGTTGCGATTGATATCACCTTGAACGGACATTGCCTATTTTCATATGCGATGCCTGGTACCTCTATCGACAACCAAGAATGGATAGCTCGAAAGCGTAATGTTGTGGTCAGATACCAACACAGCTCTTGGTATATGGGTCAGTACTTTAAAACTAAGGGGAAAAGCATAGAAGAAGCTTCTCTTGTGGATCCAAAACAATTTGCGCCGTTCGGAGGAAGCTTTCCTCTCTCTATAAGAAACGTCGGTGTTGTTGGTAGTATTTCCGTATCCGGGTTACCGCAGTACGAAGACCATTTGTTGTTGATAGAAACTCTTGAATCCTTCTTAGGCTAAATGACTTTCTTAACAGAAAGCCATCAAGAGTTTTATTATTCTTCTCCTTCTCAGCATGAAATGTTTAATACGTTAGGAAATCAATATGCATAAGCAGCACTCCACCGAAGATATTTGCCAATTAGGACGCGGCGTTATTGAACAAGAGCTAGACCAAGCTCGGTTGCTACTCGACTCTCTGACCACTTCATTCGCAGAGGCTTGCAAAGCTATTCTCAATTGCGAAGGTAAGGTCATCATTACGGGCATCGGTAAGTCTGGTCATATCGGCAAAAAAATCGCAGCGACCTTTGCTTCAACGGGCTCACCGGCTTTCTTTGTTCACCCAGCAGAAGCACTACACGGTGACCTAGGGATGGCTCGCCAAGGCGACGTAGTTATTCTGATTTCTAACTCCGGTGAAGCCAATGAATTTAAAATGATGGTACCGCTTCTAAAGCGCCAAAAAATTACCACTATTGGCGTCACCGCAAATCTCAATAGTTTTTTAGCGAAAGAATGCGATATCACCTTAGACATCGCCACTAAGAAGGAAGCATGCCCTCTTGGTCTAGCACCTACCGCAAGCGCCACCAACACCTTGTTATTGGGCGACGCTATCGGCATTACAGTGATGACGATGCGAGAATTTGATCAGAATGACTTTGCACTGTCTCACCCTGCGGGATCACTTGGTAGCAGGCTATTAACTAATGTAGGACAACTGTTAGACGACCAACACAAAAGCGCACATTGCTCACCCAATGCGACATTACAAGACGCAGTAAGTGTAATGTGCCAAACAGGTTATGGGTTAATTGCAATAGCTGAACAAGGGAATTTAAGAGGAGTCTTCACGGATGGTGATTTGCGACGAGCGTTCGCAAAAGGTGTAACACCAAGTACTGCTATTAAGAGTTTGGTGAAACCGGGAGCAATCACGGTCCAGCATTCCAGCCTTTGCGTTGACGCCTTGGCGTTGATGAGTGAAAACGCCATTACTGCTCTCCCCGTATTAACCGAAGACAGAGTATTTGTAGGAGTAATTAACCAGCATACGATCCAAAAGGCAGGGATCTATTAGTAAATCCAAGCTTTGACGGGATTTTACTAGTACCAGAAATAGAAAAGGGAGCCTGAGCTCCCTTTTGTTGTTTTACTTCAGCTTAGAGCTAGCGACTTTCGCCGATGCACTGCCTGGGTACTCATCCACCACTTGCTGATAGTATTTCTTCGCTTGCGCTGCATTGTTGTTACGCTCAGCAATATCGCCTAGCTTGACTAATGCATCTGCACGCTTGTTGGAATCTTTGTAAGAAACCACGGCTGCAAAGCTCTTCACAGCTTCTTTATCCTGTTTCTTCGCGAAGTACAACTGACCTAGCCAGTAATGTGAGTTCGCAGAATATGTTGAATCAGGATAGTCCTTTTGGAACTGTTGGAATGCAGCGATAGCACCGGTGTAGTCGCGTTTTTTAAGGATCAAATCCACCGCGTCTTGGTAAGCCGTTTGTTCATCGGCATTCGATGTGTACTTACCACCCGTCTCTGCTGGTTTCGTTTCTTTAACAGGCGCGGCTTTCATTTCGCCACGCACTCGATCAAGCTCAACAAACAGCTCACGCTGACGTTTCAGCATTTGCTGCATCTCGTAGCTATTACGCTCTAACTGACCACGTAGATCACTGATCTCTTGTGACATTTGGTCAATTTGCTCTTGCATTTGAAGCTGAACGCGGTTGCGATTTTGCAGCAAGCGCTCTAAACGCTCGATGTCGGTTTCTGAAGAAGATCGAGTAGATACTGATGACGTGCTGTTGAGATCTGATACTGGAGCTGGTGCAGCGAACGCGAAGTTCGCTGCACTTGCCAGTAACGTAAGCGTAACAGCGCGCTTAGTGTTACTGAACATGAGGTTTACCTCGAATTAGTATACTAGAACCGCACGACGGTTCTTAGCGTAAACTTCTTCAGATTGACCTAGAAGAAGTGGCTTCTCTTCACCGTAGCTAACGATAGAGATTTGGTCAGCTTGTACACCTAGTGCTTGTAGGTAGTTTGATACTGCTTCTGCACGACGCTCGCCTAGTGCGATGTTGTACTCAGGAGTACCACGCTCATCAGCGTGACCTTCGATAGTTACTTTTAGAGCAGGGTTCTTGCTTAGGTAAGAAGCATGAGCTGCTAGCATTTCTTCGTAATCACCTGCAATTGTTGAGTTGTCAAATGCGAAGTAGATAGTTTGAGTTTCACGTAGCGCTTGCTCTTTTAGCTCTTGCTCCGTTAGCTGACCATTCTGATCGATCGGAGTAACGACTGTTGTTTCTGCAGCACCAGTGTTTGTTTCTGCACCAGTGTTAGAAGCAGCGTCATCGCTTGAACTACATGCTGTCATAGCCATCACAGGAATCGCGATTAGTAGCCCTTTTAGAACCTTGTTCAGTTGCATCTTATTTTCCTTTATTAATCAATTTTTTCTTACTACAAAAACGGTGACCATGCGGGAGCTCTTACACGCCCATTTGTTGCCGGTAATCTAGCTTTAAATCGACCATCAATTGACACCATCGATAGTACGTTTTTCTTGTTGTAAATCGAGCTATAGATAACCATGCCACCATTTGGGGCAATGCTCGGAGACTCATCAAGCAACGTTTTTGTTAGCACCTGAAGAGCACCTGTTTCCAAATCTTGTTTAGCCAAGTTGAAGCCCGAATCACTGCGATTCACCATGACAAGGAATCGGCCGTCAGGAGTGATTTGTCCACCCAAGTTCTGACTGCCTTGCCAAGTCAAGCGGTTAGTTGAACCGCTGCCCAAATTTACTTGATAAATCTGAGGTTTACCACCCCTGTCTGATGTGAAAATCAGCGATTTGCCATCGGGGTGCCAGAACGGTTCCGTATTATTTGATCTGCCACGCGTAATTTGTGTCAGCTTACGTGTTTTTAGATCCAAGGTGTAAACCTGAAGTGAACCTGTCTTAGACAGTACCAAAGCAAGTTTACTGCCATCCGGCGAGAATCTTGGCGCACCATTATGACGAGGGTATGACGTTACCTTCTCACGCTCACCGGTATAGATGTTCATGATGAAGATTTCAGCCTGACCGTTTTGGAAACTCACGTATGCTAGCTTCTGGCCATCTGGTGACCATGCAGGAGACATTAGCGGTTGCTTAGAACGAAGTACCAAACGTTCGTTGTAACCATCGTAATCCGCAACGCGAAGTTGGTATGGGAAGCGATCTTTGTCATTTACAACAACGTAAGCAATACGCGTCATAAATGCACCGCGTTCGCCAGTAAGTTGCTCGTAAACAAGGTCAGAAATGCGGTGCGCGTATTCACGCATGCGTGGAGCTTCAACCGTTGCTACTTTATTGAAAAGAACATGATCTTTAGAAAGTACCAGCTCACCATCACCACCAAGAGCTTTACTCTGACCGCCCGTTAGTTGACCACGAACAACATCCACTAATTGGTAGTTAACCACATAGTTGCCTTGCTCATTTTGCTTAATTGAACCAGTTAGCAGAGCATCAACGCCAAGGCCAGTCCACGCATCAAAGTTCACCTCTGATTCATTGAATGGAGTTTGTGGCATTTTGCTCGTTGGTACAGGGCTGAATTTACCACTGCGTTGCAAATCAGAAGCAATCACAGCTGAAATATCAGTTGGAAGAGGTTTACTGCCTTCCCATTTGAATGGAACAACAGCAATTGGTCGTGCTGAATCAATACCATCGGTAATCACCAGCTCTAGTGCAGCATGAGCCACACTCGTTAGACTGCCAAGCAGTACAAACATTCCTAGTAAAAGGCGTTTAATCACGGCTTATCCCTTATTGTTGTAGTGCGACCGTAAGGTTAATGTCCTTCAGCCTTTGGTTAACTGTTGAATCAGTAGATATTGGAAAACTCGGTACTTGTGCGATTGCGCTCTTTGCAGCCGCGCATACTCTAGAGTCACCAGAAAGCACATTGACTGACGAAACGATCATGTCAGCACCCGTAGGAATCAGCTTAATGTTAACTCTACACTCCTTTCCCAATAGGTAATCGTCCTTTAGCAGTTTGCTTTGAATAAGCTGAGTATAGATAGAGCTATAACGAGAGACTTCATCAGCAACAAATTGCCCTTGAGCCTGTTGGTTTGCGCTTGTTTCACTTTCCAATCCAGCAAAGATGTCATCCAACGCTGCTTCTTGCTCTTTACGCTCACGCTCTAATCGCTCAAGACGCTCTTTTTCTTTGCGCGCTTTTTCAGCTGCCTCTTTCGCGGCTTTTTCTTTCGCAATACGTTCTTGCTCTGCTTTTGCTGCGGCCTCACGTTCACGACGCGCTTTCTCTTCTGCTTCTTTCGCAGCTTTCTCGCGCGCTACACGCTCTTGTTCCGCTTTCGCTGCGGCAGCTTCTTTAGCAATGCGTTGCTGCTCAGCTTTACGTACAGCCTCTTCTTTGGCTTTACGTTCTTTTTCTGCTTTTGCTGCACGTTCTTTTTCTTTACGAGTGCGTTCTTCCTCTGCCTTACGCTCTTGCTCTTTCTTCTTACGAGCAGCTTCGGCTTCGCGAGCGGCTTTGGCATCTTTCGCCTGTTGCTCTTTCAGTTTACGAATCTGTTCTTCTTCTGCTTTGCGATTTTTCTCAAGCTGCTCAGCTTCACGTCTCAACTTATCAAGACGGTCTTGCTCTTTCTTGGCCGCTTTTTCGCGTTGCTGACGAATCTCTTTCGCTTGCTGTTGAACAAGTTTAGGGTCAATGACCACTGCCTGCACCATTTGCCCCGTAGGTTCCGGCTTAGACATTGTGAAATCTGTACCCCAAAGCAGAGCAACGACTAACAGCGCATGCAAACCAACCGATATCGCTACCGGCTTGGTGTATTCTTTGCGTTTCTTCTTGTTGTCTTTCATAGATGTACGATGTCTATTCCTTGATATCAGTCATCAGACCCACTTTTGGGATGCCTGCACGACTTAACTCGTCAAGCAAAAGTACAACGTCAGCATATGGCGTCGCCGCATCGCCACCCACCGCAACAGGTGAATCTGGCTTGATAGAGCGTTCTGCTTTCACTCGTACAATCACGTCTTGTAGTGATAGACCGCGCTGAACCTCTTCGTCATTCACGCTCAGACCTAAATTACCGTCGCGATCAATTTCAATGATGATAAAGCTGCTGTCTGTATCACCCGCTATATTTTGCATCGATTCAGCTGTCGATGTTTGTGGAAGATCCACATCAACACCTTGGGTGACAAATGGAGCGGTTGCCATAAAAATGATCAGCAATACGAGCATGACGTCGATATATGGCACGACGTTGATCTCTGCTGTCATTTTACGCTTTTTAGGTTGGTAACCCGCCATGCCTTATTCCTTACTTGCGCTGTCTCTACCCGCCATCGCTTGACGGTGCAGGATGCTGTGGAATTCTTCAGAGAAAGTCGCGTAAGTGTGCTCTAACTTACTTACTTTGTTACTTAGACGGTTGTAAGCCATTACTGCTGGAATAGCGGCAAATAGACCCATAGCAGTTGCAATCAGTGCTTCTGCGATACCAGGAGCCACCATAGAAAGTGTCGCCTGCTTCACTTCACCTAATGCAATAAAGGCGTGCATGATGCCCCAAACAGTACCAAATAGACCAATGTACGGGCTGATTGAACCGACTGTGGCAAGAAATGGTAGGCTCGTTTCCAGTTCATCGACTTCACGAGCAACGGAGACACGCATCGCACGACCCGTGCCTTCCATAATGTAAGCTGGAGAATTCGCATTGCTTTTGCGTAGACGTGCAAACTCTGTAAAGCCTGCGTAGAAGATTTCTTCCGTGCCAGTAATGTCATCTTTACGGGCTTTTACCTTTTGGTAAAGCTGAGAAAGATCAGTACCTGACCAGAATTTGTCTTCAAATGACTCGGCATCTTTCGATGCTTGAGACAACACTTTGCTGCGCTTGATGATCATTGCCCAAGATGCGACAGACATACCGAGTAGTGTCAACATCACAAGCTTTACCAACAGACTGGCCTGAAGAAAGAGATCTAAAATGGAAATATCAGCAGTCACTATTTGTTAGCTCCGAATTGATAAAAGATGGGATAGCTATTGGTTTCATTTTCTTATTATCGATACATGCTACCTTAACAATTGTCTTGCACAATGTTTTGCCTTCATCATTGACTAACTCTTGACAGAATTGCAGAGACGCACGTTTTATTTCTGACACTCGGGTAAGAACGGTCAAATGCTCGTCCAATCTAGCCCCTTGGTTGAAATCGATATCCATGTGTCGGACAACGAAACCTATATTTTGTTCCAACAACAGATTTTGAGAAATGCCTTTTGCACGCAATAACTCAGTACGCGCACGTTCAAAGAATTTTAAATAATTTGAGTGATAGACGACGCCGCCCGCATCAGTGTCTTCGTAATACACCGTGATTGGCCAGCGGAAGGAATTTGATGTGCCTTGCAAGGGAGTACCAATATATTCAATTCTTTAAAGCAATTACTATAACTGAAGCGACAGCAATTGGTACTGAGCTAAGGGAATATTTTTGAAATTTGTAGAAAAAATAAAAGCCAGACTATGAGTCTGGCTTTTATTCGATGATTTAGTAACCGACTTTATTTCAGTTTGTAACGCTTACATGAAATACAGTGCAGTTAGATAAATTAAGATAGCGAGCGAGAAATAAGGACTGAACAGCACCTGCCAGTACCAATTTCTTGGCTTGAAGCCCACACCATATACCATGCTTGAGCATACTGACCAAATCAGCGCTGGTGCGATAAACGCATTAAAGCCACCAATTTCTCGATGGTATGCGTTCGGATCCCACATCACCAACCCTACATGCATAAAGCCAAGGATTAAGGCCAAGACTCTTAGCAGAGTCTTGTCCATTGGTGCGTGAAGTTTCGCTACCTTGTCAGCGAGATTACTCACTGTCTTTATCCATCATTTCTGAGTGCTCTAACCAAAGAGCGTTGATGATACCGAATGCACAAGCAAGTAGTACACCTAGAATCCATGCGAAATACCACATAGTAATAGCTCCTTAGTATAGTGAGTTTTTGTTTTCTTCGATGAACTGGTCATCCAAGCGGCCAAACATCTTGTAGTAAGTCCAAGACGTGTAAGCAAGGATGATAGGAACCATAACAAACGCTACACCTGTCATTAGGTTCAGAGTCAGTTCAGATGAAGTTGCATCCCACATTGTCAGACTTTGGCTTGGCATTAGGTCTGAAGGCATTACGAATGGGAACATTGCGATACCAGCAGTAAAGATAACACCAGCGTTGCCAAGGCTTGACGTTAGGAACGCGATACCACACTTCTCTAGGCGAGATGCCAATACAGCTAGTAGCGGCATAGCAACACCGAGTACAGGTGCAGCCCATAGTAGTGGGTAAGCTTCAAAGTTGTTCATCCACGCACCAGCTTCACGGATAACCTCTTTGTTTAGAGGGTTAGAAGCCGCTGCAGTGTCGATGCCACCTACGATAACGTAGCCTTCGATGCTTTGGATCCAGAAACCAGCAACCACAAATGCAATAACAGTTAGTAGACCTGTTAGCTGAGCCACATTACGAGCACGAGTATGTACTTCGCCAGTTGTCTTCATTTGAAGCCAAGTTGCACCTTGCATCAGGATCATGAACAAGCTTACTAGACCACATAGTAGAGCAAATGGGTTTAGTAGACCAAAGAATGAACCGTGGTACGTTGGCATTAGGAATTCGTTCAACTGGAATGGAACACCTTGTAGAAGGTTACCAAACGCTACACCAAAGATGATTGGTGGAACGAAGCCACTGATTGAGATACAGATATCCCAAGTGTTACGCCATTTTGGATCTTCGATTTTTGAGCGGTAATCAAGACCAATCGGACGTAGCCAAAGTGCCGCTAGAGTTAGGATCATCGCTAGGTAGAAACCAGAAAACGATGTCGCGTAAACCAAAGGCCATGCTGCGAACAATGCACCACCAGCAGTGATAAGCCAAACTTGGTTACCATCCCAGTGCGGAGCGATTGAGTTAATCATGACACGACGTTGTGTGTCGTTTTTACCGATAACAGGTACAAGCGCGCCTACACCCATATCGAAACCGTCAGTAATAGCGAAACCAACTAGTAGAACACCGATCAGTACCCACCAGATGAATCGCAAGATTTCGTAATCAAACATCTTGTTGTCTCCTTACCTTACGCTTCTACTTGGCGGCTAACTTTGTCTTCAACAGAGTCAGCGTTTTGCTCGAAGTGGTAGCGACCAGTTTTCAGGCTGCTTGGACCTTTACGAGCGAATTTCACCATTAGGTATACTTCTGCAATTAGGAATGCAGTGTACAGCGCTAGGATTGCAAATAGTGAAGTCCAGATTTCACCTGCTGTTAGTGCTGAAGCCGCAACGTGTACCGGTAGGATTTCACCTACTGCCCACGGTTGACGACCGTACTCAGCAACAAACCAACCTGCTTCGATCGCAATCCATGGAAGTGGAATGCTGAACAATGCAGCTTTAAGAATCCATGGTTTCTGTTCGATCTTCTGAC
Source organism: Vibrio sp. Y29_XK_CS5 (assembly GCF_024181835.1). Lineage (NCBI taxonomy): Bacteria > Pseudomonadati > Pseudomonadota > Gammaproteobacteria > Vibrionales > Vibrionaceae > Vibrio > Vibrio sp. Y29_XK_CS5. The sequence continues at coordinate 303,962 of NZ_JAMZAM010000002.1, read as the reverse complement.
GACATGTTTGGATAAATGATGCACCAAATACGAATAGCATGATGAAGCCACACGCAACCATGATACGGAATGACCAGAATAGCGGCCATACTGTTGGGATTGAATCATCTGCAGCAGCTTGGATTTGGTCTTCTGTCGCGTCAACAACGTTTTCTGTGTAACGTTTTAGAAGTAGACCATAACCTAGGTCACCCTTCACTTCGTCAAACGCAGTCATGTTTGCTTCAGACTTGTCGCCTGCACGCAGTTTTTCAAGCAATTCATATGCGTACATACCAGTACGGATACGGTCAACGTGCTCTTCACGTAAGTCGTGTAGACCTGTTACTTGCTCATCAAATGAACGTGTCGCGATGATACCCATTACGTAAGGGATCTTAATTGCGTAATCGGTGTTCATTGTTTCTTGGTTTGGTAAACCGAACAGTGTGAACGCCGCTGGTGCTGGTTCTGTGTGCCACTCAGCTTCTACTGCTGCAAGCTTCACTTTTTGAACTTCACCAAGCTCGTAACCAGATTCATCACCTAGCACGATAGTAGACAGGATTGCTGCCATACCGAAAGAAGCTGCGATAGCAAACGAACGACGAGCGAACGCCACATCACGACCTTTCAATAAGTAGTAAGAACTGATGCCTAGAACAAACATTGCACCACATGTGTAACCAGACGCTACTGTGTGTACAAATTTAACTTGCGCTACAGGGTTTAGAACAACGTCTGCGAAGCTCACCATTTCCATACGCATGGTTTCAAAGTTGAACTCAGCGCCAACTGGGTTTTGCATCCAGCCGTTCGCAATAAGAATCCAAAGTGCAGAGAAGTTAGAACCCAGAGCAACCAACCAGGTTACCGCTAAGTGTTGACGTTTAGATAGACGATCCCACCCGAAGAAGAATAGACCAACAAAAGTTGACTCCAGGAAGAAAGCAACCAGTGCTTCGATCGCCAGTGGTGCACCGAAGATGTCACCTACATAGTGGGAGTAGTAAGACCAGTTCGTACCAAACTGGAACTCCATGGTAAGGCCGGTAGCCACACCAAGTGCAAAGTTAATACCGAACAGCTTACCCCAGAACTTGGTCATGTCCTTGTAGATTTGCTTGTTCGTCATTACGTACATCGATTCCATAATGGCCAAAAGGAAGGCCATACCAAGAGTCAATGGTACGAATAGGAAGTGATACATCGCTGTCAGTGCAAACTGCAACCGCGACAGATCAACTACGTCAATCATGGTAACTCCTATGTGTCGGCTGAATGACACTCTCTACATATTGCAATCCATACACAAGTGTTATTCACACTTGAAAAATGTTGAATTATCACAACGCTTTGTTGCAAAAATGTGCTTCATTGGTTAGTTAATTGTTAAGCATCAGCTAATATAGCTGGGTCTAATATTACTTGTAAAAACAGTTTGTTTCAAAAGGTTTATGGCGAGAAACCGCTTTGATATACATCAATCTTTATGCGCTGATTTTGCACAAAAATCCATCACATTGATCCAGATCAATCGATATTCGATGAGTATGTTAATAGAGAGTAATCAGGAGAGAAAATAATCAGTTAGGCAAGAACATAGAGTTAACAATCTATAAGTTTCTATTACCTATTTAGTATTAGAAGAGATTTAATAAATGAGAGGTTGGTCAACATTGGTGAAACGCTGAGCGCTAAGCGCCCAGCGATGGAATCTTACTTTTCAATTCCGAAATGCAGATAAGCGCGATCTGTGGCAATTCTACCACGGGGAGTGCGTTGCAAGTAGCCTTGTTGGATTAGATATGGCTCAAGAACGTCTTCAATGGTGTCTTTCTCTTCACCAATCGCGGCTGCCATGTTGTCTAAACCGACAGGTCCACCACCAAATTTCTCCATGATCGCAAGCAACAGCTTACGGTCCATGTAATCAAAGCCTTCTGCATCCACATCAAGCATGTTCAGCGCTTTGTCTGCTGTATCAGCACATATATGACCATTACCTTTCACTTCGGCATAGTCACGAACACGGCGCAATAGTCGGTTAGCAATACGTGGTGTACCACGAGCACGGCGAGCAACTTCCAATGCACCTTCTGATTCCATCGACAAGCCCAAGCAATCGGCACTGCGCTGAACGATATCTTGCAGGTCTTTTACTTTATAGTACTCAAGACGCTGCGTAATACCGAAACGGTCACGAAGTGGCGAAGTCAGAGAACCTGCACGCGTCGTTGCACCGATCAAAGTGAAAGGTGGCAAATCAATTTTGATAGAGCGTGCTGCAGGACCTTCACCAATCATGATGTCCAACTGATAATCCTCCATTGCTGGATACAACACCTCTTCAACCATCGGGCTTAAGCGGTGAATCTCATCAATGAACAGCACATCGTTTTCTTCTAAGTTAGTCAGCAGCGCCGCCAAGTCTCCTGCTTTCTCAAGCACTGGGCCAGAAGTGGTTCGAATGTTCACTTCCATCTCATTGGCGACGATATTCGCAAGCGTGGTTTTACCCAAGCCCGGAGGACCAAAAATCAAAAGGTGGTCAAGCGCTTCATTTCGCAATTGAGCGGCTTTGATGAAAATCTCCATCTGATCACGAACGTGATCCTGACCTTGGTAATCTGCCAGTTTCTTAGGACGAATCGCACGGTCGATGACATCTTCATCACGAAACGAAGGATTTTCTGGAGCGATTAAACGATCGGCTTCAATCATATTGTTCCCTTGGGCTTTCCGTTACACCATTGATTTTAGTGCTTCACGGATCAGTTGCTCACTGGTCATATCCGGTTTAGCGATCTGAGAAACCACTTTCGACGCTTGAGTCGGCTTGTAGCCCAGAGCAAGGAGCGCACTGATTGCCTCTTCTTCTGCGTTATTAGAACCCGCAGAGCCAGAGTCCGCAGGTGCTGCATCCGTAAATGGAGTAAACAGATCGCCAGCACCCCACCCTTTCAGGCGGTCTTTCATTTCTACAACTAGTCGTTCAGCAGTCTTCTTGCCAACACCTGGTAGCTTCACCAGCGTTGAAATGTCTTCACGCTCAACGCAAGAAACGAATTGGCTCGCTGTCATACCAGAAAGGATACCTAGACCTAGCTTAGGCCCAACACCGTTCGCTTTGATCACTTCACGGAAAAGCGCACGTTCTTTTACTGTGTTGAAACCGTAAAGCAATTGCGCGTCTTCACGCACAACAAAGTGAGTATAAATAATGGCTTCTTCACCGACATTTGGCAATTCGTAGAAACAGCTCATTGGCATCTGAACTTCATAACCAATGCCATTAACTTCAATTAAAACTTCAGGTGGTTGCTTTTCAAGCAGAGTGCCGCGAAGACGTCCAATCACTATAAATACTCTTTGGAAATGAATTTGCGACAGGATAATAAAGAACTGGATAGACATCCAGTCCTTTATGCGGTGGGGTTAGATTTTTGAGACAACTTGATCAAGCTGTTGAGTCAGATTGCGCACCGCGACCACTTGCCCGTTCAGTTCGCTGCCGTATTGCGCGACAGTTTCAGCAATGGTTTTGGTGTTCACTACGCCGTTAGCAACTTCACTGCTGGCTTCATCTAACTCTTTTAAAGCCGTCATTTGCGTCGCCATGATGCCAGACAGACTCTGCACATCGTGAGAGATGGTGGTAACTTGCTGAATAATGGTGTTCATTCGCTCTGTACTCGATGTCACGACGCTTTGACCATGCTTCACTTCTTGCTCACTGCGATCAAGCAAGTTCCGAATTTCCACCGCCGACTGACTGCTCTTAGCTGAAAGCTCTCGCACTTGGTCCGCAACGACCGCAAAACCTCTGCCCTGCTCACCCGCTCTCGCCGCTTCAATAGCGGCATTCAGAGCGAGCAAGTTGGTTTGTTCCGCAACTGACGTAATCAAGTCCGCCACTTTCATGATGTCTTCATGGCTGGTAATGATCTGGCTGATCGCTTGGGTAGAGTCCTCCAATAATTCCGAGCTTTTCTCAGCTTGTTGATGAACGCCCTCACTCTTCTCACGCAGCTCTTCGACAAACTTGCTGGACTCTTCAATCCCAATCGTCATGTGATGCACTTGCTGACTCATTTGCTCGGCTGCACTGGCTTGGGATTCACTGTTTACATTAAGGGCGTTCACTTGAGCATCCAATTGCGATGATTGTTCATCGAGTACTTGCGAGACTTGTTTCAACTCACTTGAGTTTTGATTCGCCTGTTCTAGCACCTCTGCTAAACGTAGCTCCCCTTCTGTCGCCTTTTGTGCCACCAACTCACTTTCTGCTTTAGCTTTCTCTGCACTTTCAATCGCGATGTCTCGCTGCTTGGCGGTAAAGGCTTGCGCAATACAAATCACCACCAGCGGTAACACGGTACCTGACCATATCTCCACACGCTGCGCAGATTCAGACAACACGAGTTGGGGAAAACCAAAACCAGATACATGCTGATACGTCATTACCGCAGAAAGCACTATCACTAACGCGCTCCAAGAGATTGCCATAATACGAGTGCCAGATAAAAAGAAAGCGACGACTAACAAAGGCACCCAGTAAGTTTGGGTAGAATCGACCACGCCACCACTTTGATAGATGATGTTGAGTGCATGCACTGACATGCCAACAAAACCAAGATTGAGCGACAATGCTGGTTGTTTGAACCACCTCAGGCTAAAGGCGGATATTAGTTCGAGTGCGATTAAGAGTACTGAGGTGAAAATTAGGCTTTCATGTCCATGTTTGGACCATTTGATCAGGCTGTAGATACCGACGAGGAAAGCGATGAAGGTAAATAGAGAGAGGATGTCTGCTTGACGTTGTTGTGTTCTTGTCCATTGAGTTTGGCGCGGCATAAATGCACTGCGCCACAGCGTGGCTGGATTCATGTTCAATCTTCCTTGATTGATTCCTTGTTAGACCTCTGACCACTATAGTTTTGTAACATTTTCTCAACAAATTCAATCCATAAATCTGTCTGAGATGTCTCATTTTTAATACGAGAATACGCCTAACGGTAACGACCTTTTCTTGCACTGGTTGCTTTGCCTGCGAGCGCCACTAGTGTCTTATTGGTGTTAGCGTGACAAATGGCAACACCCAACGCATCGGCGGCATCGGCTTGAGGCTTGGCTGGCAATTTAAGCATGTGTTGAACCATATGTTGAACCTGAACTTTGTCTGCGCCACCAGTGCCTGTTACCGCTTGTTTAATGAGACGAGCCGCGTACTCATGCACCGGAAGATCCGCATTCACAGCCGCCACAATTGCACTACCACGCGCCTGTCCTAGCTTTAATGCAGAATCAGCGTTCTTCGCCATAAACACTTGTTCGATAGCAAATACATCTGGTTGAAACTGGGTGATGATTTCCGTCACGCCTGCGTAGATTTGCTTGAGACGACCTGGCAACTCTTTTTCAGAAGTGCGAATACAGCCGCTGCCTAGATATTGCAGATGACGACCTTGCTGGCGAATCACGCCGTAACCGGTAATACGAGAGCCTGGGTCAATACCCAAAATAATTGACATGAAGACTCCTAATCAATAACTCACTGTAAGTATGAGAATAGTTGCCATTAAAACAAAAACTCCCGCAGGTGCGGGAGTTTTTTCTTTAATTGTTGTGCGCTTATTCTGCGTCTTTTTCTTTCGCAACTGTTACTGCAATCGCTAGCTCTTCTAGAGCCGCTGGGTTTGCAAGGCTTGGTGCGTCTGTTAGTAGACACGCCGCCGCAGTTGTTTTAGGAAACGCGATAACATCACGAATGTTCTCTGTCCCACATAGTAGCATCACTAGACGGTCTAGACCGAATGCAAGACCTGCATGTGGAGGCGTACCGAATTTCAGAGCGTCCAGTAGGAAGCCGAATTTCAGTTGCTGCTCTTCTGCATCGATACCTAGAATATCAAATACCGCTGCTTGCATTTCTGCGTTGTGGATACGTACAGAACCACCACCTACTTCGTAGCCGTTTAGAACCATGTCGTATGCGTTTGAGTTCGCTACTGCTGGGTTCGCTTTTAGCTCTTCCGCAGTCACACCTAGAGGTGATGTGAATGGGTGGTGCATCGCGTGTAGGTTGCCTTCGTCGTCTTCTTCGAACATTGGGAAGTCAACAACCCATAGCGGAGCCCAAGTGCCTTCTTTAGTTAGACCTAGGTCTTTACCAAGCTTAAGACGAAGTGCACCTAGTGCTTCAGCAACGATGCTAGCTTTGTCTGCGCCAAATAGGATGATGTCACCAGATTCCGCTTGAGTGCGATCTAGAATGCCGTTGATCACGTCTTCGTTTAGGAATTTAGCTACAGGAGATTGGATACCTTCCATGCCTGCTGCACGGTCGTTAACCTTCATCCATGCTAGACCTTTCGCACCGTAGATACCTACGAATTCTGCGTAGCCGTCGATTTGCTTACGAGTAAGCTCAGCACCACCTGGAACACGGATAACTGCAACGCGACCTTTCTCGTCGTTTGCTGGACCAGAGAATACTTTGAACTCAACGTCTTTTACTAGGTCAGCAACATCTACTAGCTCTAGCGGGTTACGTAGGTCTGGCTTGTCAGAACCGAAACGACGAATCGCTTCGCTGAATGGCATTACTGGGAATTCACCTAGGTCAACGTTCAGTAGCTCTTGCCACATTTCACGAACCATTTTCTCAGTCGTTGCACGAACTTGATCAGCCGTCATGAATGACGTTTCGATATCGATCTGAGTGAATTCTGGTTGACGGTCAGCACGCAAGTCTTCATCACGGAAACACTTAACGATTTGGTAGTAACGGTCAAAACCAGACATCATTAGAAGCTGTTTGAATAGCTGTGGAGACTGAGGAAGCGCGTAGAAGCTGCCTTTGTGAACACGGCTAGGTACTAGGTAGTCACGAGCGCCTTCTGGTGTCGCTTTTGTTAGTACTGGTGTTTCGATATCTAGGAAGCCGTTGTCATCTAGGAAACGACGAACAAAGCTAGACGCTTTAGCACGTAGCTTGATGCGGTCGCTCATTTCTGGACGACGTAGATCTAGGTAACGGTACTTCAGACGTTGCTCTTCAGAGTTCTTTTGGTTGAAGTCTAGAGGCAGAACGTCAGAACGGTTGATGATTTCAAGACCTTTCGCAAGGATCTCAACTTCACCTGTTGCCATGTCTTTGTTTACTTGGCTTTCTGGACGAACGCGAACTTCACCAGTTAGCTTGATACAGAATTCATTACGAAGTGTGTTAGCCACTTCATACGCATCTGCCATATCTGGATCAACAACTACCTGAACGATACCTTCGCGATCTCGCATATCGATAAAAATAAGACCGCCTAAATCACGACGACGGTTAACCCAGCCGCAAAGTTCTACAGTTTGTCCTGCAAGGGACTTGTTCAGGTGACCACAGTAATGGGTACGCATAATGAAATTCCCAATCTCTCAAATATTGTTAACTACGCTCTGTCAGCCTCATTGCCGAGCAGAGTAAAGATCCATTTATACGCTGAAAGCCTATGAAAATCGACTACTCAACATACAATTAAGTGTGTTTTATCATTCATTGGTGGTTTTTAGTACAACAAATGTTCAAAAGCGCACCAAAGCGAAAAAATTGGTAGGGATTATAGCGTGAAATTACCCATTTCAGCAAAACTCTCGTAAAGTGGGCTCAGGAAAAAACGTAAAGCAGAGATATGGATAATTTACCCCTTCGACTTGGATTGACCATGTGGTCGCACAACCAGTGGCAGCAAAGCTTTTATGGCAGTGGCACCAAACCCGCAGAGCGACTCGAAAAGTACGCGCAGGTGTTCCACACCGTAGAAGGCAACACCACCTTTTACGCCACACCGACGCTCAACACGGTGCAAAACTGGAAAGCCGCGACTCACGACGATTTCAAATTCACCTTTAAGTTGCCAAAAGCCATTACTCACGAACAGATGCTCAGAGGTTGCGACGAGCAGTTACGTGACTTTATGACGATCATGGAACCGCTTCATGAGCGTGTTGGGCAATGGACGATTCAGCTCCCTGCTGCATTTGGTCCAGAACACCTCGATAGATTAAAGAAGTTCTGTGCCAGCTTTCCGCCGAATTTCCCCCTGGGAGTTGAAGTTCGTCACATGGCGTTTTTCTCCAAAGGTGAAGAAGAACGTGCGTTGAATCAGTGGCTGTTAGAGAGCGGCATCGACCGCATTATTATGGACAGCCGCCCTGTATTCGCCGCGCAGCCGATAACAGAAGCAGTGATCGATGCCCACCAGAAAAAGCCTCGCGTTCCGGTTCATGCAATCGCAACCGCCAAACACCCGATGATTCGTTTTATCGGTCATCCAGACATGGACGACAACCTGCGCTTTTTCGAACCTTGGCTGACGAAACTGCCGATGTGGATTGAACAAGGCATTCAACCGTACTTGATGATCCACACGCCAGATAACGTCTTAGCACCAGAACTGGCTGAAAAGCTGTATAAGCAGCTACAACTCAAGCTCTCTCTGCCAAATTTGTCTGTATTTCCTGCCAACGATGGCAACTCGCAAATACAAATGTTTTAGGTAAGCTTATAATTAAGCAAATGACAGAGGCGCGAATTTCCCATAAAATACGCGCCTTTTTTGATGCCTGACATTTCAGGCGGCTTGTATGCAGAGATTTGGTTATGAACCCTAAGAGCAATCCAGATACTATTTTTTCGGCTCCAATCGATAAAATTGGGGATTTCACGTTCGATGAACGCGTAGCGGAAGTTTTCCCTGACATGATTCAGCGATCGGTGCCGGGTTACAGCAACATCATTTCTGCAATTGGTATGCTGGCAGAGCGTTTTGTTAAGCCTCACTCAAACATCTACGATCTTGGTTGTTCTTTGGGTGCTGCTACGCTGTCTATGCGTCGTCATATCAAACAAGAAGGTTGCCAAATCATTGCCGTGGACAACTCTACTGCGATGGTTGAACGCTGTAAGCTTCACGTCAACGCGTACCGCAGTGATACACCAGTTGATGTCGTCGAAGCGGACATTCGTAATATCGAAATCGAAAACGCATCTGTAGTGGTATTGAACTTCACTCTGCAGTTCCTTTCTCCGGAAGACCGCTATGCTCTACTAGAGAAAATCTACGCAGGTCTGCGCCCAGGCGGCATTTTGATTCTGTCTGAAAAGTTCGTGTTTGAAGATGAAGTGTCTAACGAGTTGTTGATTGACCTTCACCACGACTTTAAACGTGCAAATGGCTACAGCGAACTAGAAATCAGCCAAAAGCGCAGCGCAATTGAAAACGTGATGCGCCCAGATTCGAAGAAAGATCATAAAGAGCGTTTCGCAGAAATTGGTTTCTCAAGCTACGACGTTTGGTTCCAGTGCTTTAACTTCGGTTCAATGTTTGCGATTAAATAAGCTTCGCAACACAGTTCGCTCTCATTAGGACGTCATCCTCAAGAGCGAGGAACGAGCGAGTTGGGGTTCTCTTATCAAAAACGATAAAAACCGAGATTCCCTATCACGTTCGTCCCTCACTGTAGGGAATGACACATTTAACTTTTACCCAGGGTCTGCTGACTCCATAAACTCAGTGAAAAACTATGTTTAATTTTGCTAATTTTTATCAGTTAATCGCTCAAGACACTCGTCTTCAGCCGTGGCTAAACGTATTACCTCAACAGTTAACAGATTGGCAAAATGCTGAGCACGGTGACTTTGGTCGCTGGCTGAAAGCGCTGAACAAGATCCCACAAGGTGCACCAAACCAAGTGGACATCAAAAACTCAGTAACCATCAGCAACGATACGCCTTTCCATGAAGGTGAGCTGAAAAAGCTAGAAAGCCTACTGCGTACATTCCACCCATGGCGTAAAGGTCCATACACAGTGCACGGTATTCATATCGATACTGAATGGCGCAGTGACTGGAAATGGGATCGCGTGCTTCCGCACATCTCGCCACTAAAAAACCGCAGCGTGCTAGATGTTGGTTGTGGCAACGGCTACCACATGTGGCGCATGCTAGGTGAAGGAGCACGCCTAACGGTTGGTATCGACCCATCTCATCTGTTCCTAATTCAGTTCGAAGCGATTCGTAAGTTAATGGGCGATGACCAACGCGCTCACCTTCTTCCTTTAGGGATTGAACAACTGCCTAAGTTGGAAGCGTTCGATACCGTATTCAGCATGGGCGTGCTTTACCACCGTCGCTCTCCACTGGATCACTTGGTGCAGCTAAAAGACCAGTTAGTATCAGGTGGCGAGCTTGTTCTAGAGACACTCGTTATCGAAGGCGATGAGAACGCGGTATTGGTTCCGACGTCTCGCTACGCGCAAATGCGTAACGTGTACTTCTTCCCGTCAGCGAAAGCACTGAAAGTATGGCTAGAACTGGTTGGCTTTAAAGATGTGCGTATTGTAGATGAGAACGTAACGTCTGTAGATGAGCAGCGTACGACCGACTGGATGACGCACAATTCACTGCCGGATTACCTAGATCCAAACGACCCAAGCAAAACCGTTGAAGGCTACCCTGCACCTCGCCGTGCGGTGCTTGTCGCAACCAAGCCATAATTAACTGAGATTTCTGACATTGTCTTAACTCACTCCCTCCATTAAGACATTAACCTCTCTTCAAATCTAATTAAGGATGCGTCTTGCGTCCTTAATTTTTTGGCTTTTCGTCACTATTCCTCATTCTGTAAGAGTCTGAAGCAGATTCTTGCTTGTGAGCCTTTGGCGATAACGCTAAACTCTTAAAAAACAAACAACTTACTCCAATCCCAAGGTTTTCAATGTTTATACGATTGACTCCGGTTGTTGCCATCGCCTTACTATCTGGATGTACTTTGACCAAAGGCGAACAGTACCACCAAGAAACGTTAGCTGCTATTCAGGCTTCAGAAACGAATTTCAATACTCGCGTTACCAACTTAGAGCTTCAACTTAGTAACCAGTCGGATTACATCGAAAGTTTGGAAGACCAAGTGGATAAGTTAAATGGCGAACTCAATACCTTCCGTAAAGAAGCAATGGACGAAGTGAGAAAGCCTAAAGAACCTATCATTGTTCAAGCTCCTGCTCCCGTTCAAGCAACTCCTACCCATGACATTGTCCTTGGCTCAATTGAGCGAGTGACGATCGATTCAATCAAACAAACGTTCGACGCTCGCGTAGATACCGGCGCGGCAACATCTTCACTGAACGCTGTTGATATCGAAGAATTCGAAAGAAATGGCAAAAACTGGGTGCGTTTCCACCTAGCTGATAATACGAAGTCAGATGAAGAGAAAGATATTTGGATTGAAGCACCAATTATTCGCTACGTGAAAATCCGTCAAGCAACCAATGAAGAACTAGAGCGTCGTGCTGTAGTTGAACTTTGGGTGCGCGTTGGAAAAATTCATGAAAAAGCGCAATTTACGTTGGCAGATCGCTCTCAAATGAACCATCCTGTGTTACTAGGAAGAGAATTTATGCGCGACATCGCACTCGTCGATGTGAGTCGTAAATATATTCAAACGGAAGAAGATAAAAAATAATAAGGTAGATTATGACGTCAAGAATACCGTTTTACCTGTCAATCATCCTTTTGGTGGTTGCGGGCATCGCTTTGAGTGTTTTCAGACATCAGAATTACGGCGTTCCATGGACTCCAGGTGAAACGCGTCAAGTTTGGGATGTTGAAGCCCGCATTGAGTTCAATGCAAATGGCGGTGAAGTTAAAGCTTCTCTCGCTGCTCCTCATACACAAAAAGGCTACACCTTAATCGGTGAGTCGGCGTCATCTCCTGGTTATGGTGTTTCTTACGTAAACTCTGATTCAGGTCGTCGTGCTGAATGGTCTATCCGCCAAGCAACTGGCGCACAAACCATTTACTACAAAGCCCAATTCTTGGTTGATCCACAAGCAAAAGTGGATGAACAGCCACCAACCGGTGAAATTGCCAAACCAACCCTTTCAGCACCTCAACAAGCGGCAGCAAATGCGTTGATTGAGCGTGCAATGAGCCGTTCAGCAGACAACGAGACTTTCGCTCGTGAGCTGATCAAAACACTGAACGATCCAGATAGCCAAAACGCGGCACTGATTCTAAATGACTTTGATCGTACCGACGCTCTGCACAAAATTCTGCTTACCGCTGGCGTACAGAGTAAGACCGTTGGTGTAATCGAGCTGGAAGATGGACGTCGCCGTCAAACGATTCAACCTATGGTTCAAGTTTGGTCTGGCGATAATTGGGTACTCTTCTCACCAAACTCTGAGCAAGCTGCAGCGCAGCCTAACCTGCTTGTTTGGGATGAATCGAATGTTTCGCTACTTGACCTAGTGGGCGGCAAAAACAGCCAAGTTCACTTCTCTATGATCAAGCAGGAGCTTACACCGCAAGAAGCAACCAACAACAAAGTGGAAGCTGACGGTCTATTGAACCTGTCTATCCACAGCCTACCTCTTGAAGAGCAGGCGATGTTTAAGACCATCATGCTGATTCCAATTGGTGCTCTTATTGTTGTATTCCTGCGCGTTATCATCGGTCTTAAGACATCCGGTACCTTCATGCCAGTTCTTATTGCGGTTGCCTTTGTACAAACGCAACTTGTAACAGGTATCGTCGGCTTCCTACTGATTGTCGGTACGGGTCTGATCATCCGAAGTTACTTATCGAGGCTAAACTTACTTCTGGTCGCAAGGATATCCGCGGTTATCATCACAGTAATCATGATCATCTCTGTGTTTACCGTTGTGGCATTCAAGATTGGTCTGACTGAGGGTCTAACCATTACCTTCTTCCCAATGATCATCTTGTCATGGACGATCGAACGTATGTCGATTCTATGGGAAGAAGAAGGCGCGAAAGAAGTTGCCCTTCAAGGTGGTGGCTCACTACTGACCGCGGTACTGGTTTACTTGGCAATGACCAACACCTACATCCAGCACCTAACGTTTAACTTTATCGGCCTACAGCTCATTGTACTGGCAGGTATTCTATTACTAGGTACATACACGGGTTACCGTCTAACTGAGCTACGTCGCTTTAAACCACTAGCGGAGGACTAAACGATGTTTGAACGTTTTACTTCGCCAGCAAAACTCCGCCATAAAGGCATTATGGGGATGAACAAGCGTAACCACAGTTACATTGGTCGTTACAATGATCGTTCTAAATACCCTTTGGTGGATGACAAGCTCAAAACCAAAATTATCGCTGAAGCAGCAGGCGCGACTGTGCCTGCTCTTATTGGTGTGATCGCCAGCCAAGCTGAAGTGAAAAAGATTCACAAGATGGTTGAGAACTGGCCCGGTTTTGTAATCAAGCCAGCTCAAGGCAGTGGTGGTAAAGGTATCTTGGTTATCACTTCGCACAAAGATGGCGTATATACAAAGCCATCGGGTGCTACCTGCAATAAAGAAGAAGTTGAGCGTCACATCAGTAACGCACTCGCGGGTCTTTTCTCCCTTGGTGGTAAGAACGATGTAGCTGTGGTTGAGAACTTAATTAAGTTTGATGACTGCTTCGACGGCTTCAGTTACGAAGGTGTGCCAGACGTACGTATTATCGTATTTAAGGGCTACCCTGTTATGGCGATGATGCGTTGCTCTACAGCAGCATCGGATGGTAAGGCTAACCTTCACCAAGGCGCGGTAGGTGTCGGTATCGACATTGCTACTGGTAAAGCCATTCGCGCGGTGCAATTTGACCAACCAGTGACTCATCACCCAGATACGGGTAAAGACCTGTCGACACTGCAAGTGCCTCATTGGGAGCGTTTGTTAGAGCTTGCGTCCAGTGCTTGGGAAATGACAGGTCTAGGTTACATGGGCACCGACATGGTATTGGACAAAGAAGAAGGTCCAATGGTTCTGGAGCTAAACGCTCGCCCTGGCCTAGCAATCCAAATTGCAAACGGTGCAGGTCTCCTACCTCGCTTGAAACACATTGAGAACCTTGGCACTCCTGCTGAGTATCCAAAACCAAAAGAGCGTGTTGCGTACGCAGCAGAGCAATTTGGCGTAAAATCTCAGTTCTAATCTAATCGCTAGCAGCCATTCTCGTGGTTGCTAGCTTTCTTTTCATATTTGAGCACTATCGCTCTCTTCCTAAGTAATTCATCGTTTTTATCACTGCAATCGATGATCCAGCTAACAAAATACACATCGATCGTTTCTTTTTTCTGCCGATTTTTGATTTTATATTTTCTCCCCCTTACTCAACTCGAGAGGTTGGGCGATGCTAACAAAAGAAACTAATAACAATGATACTCCGCTTGTTGAACAAGAGAACTTTGACCAACACCTACAACGTTTGTCGGAAATCTCTGTCCAAGCACTTGATGAGCTTGCTGAAATGATCGAAAAAGGAAACGACTTTTCAGAAGAATAGGACTTACCTTTTCACATTTAAGCGCCTGCAAAAAAGCCGAGCCTGTTGCCCTACAGACTCGGCTTATTTCGTTTTACAAATACAAAAACGCCCGCGTTTCTTGCGGGCGTTTTATTAGCTTCGGAGTTTAGGACTCAAACTCTTCAATCATCTCTTGTGCTTCAGTCTTAGGTTTATCGTTTTGACCAAAACCGCGCAGACCAACTACGTGTACATGCTCGTGGTCTTTAAACACCTTACGCACGAGTTTGTAGGTCGTACCTTTCTCTGGGCTGATATTTTCTGGCGCCGCGATAAGAAGTTGCATATCCAGACGGTCACACAGTTCAAACAGGGTTGAGATAGATTTCGCATCCAGACGTGCTGCCTCATCAAGGAACAACAGACGACATGGCACGATATCTTTACTGCGCAAACGGCGTGATTCTTCTTCCCAGCTTTGAACAACCATCAGTAGGATTGACTGACCAGTACCGATCGCCTCACCCGTAGATAGCGCGCCAGATTCAGCTTGTAGCCAGCCGTCAGAACCACGGTTCACCTCCACACTTAGCTCTAGGTAGTTACGGTAATCCAGTAGCTCTTCACCCAGAACCTGAGGAGAACGTTGACCCATATCGATATGTGGGTTCACGCGTTGGAACAGTTTCGCCATTGCTTCAGAGAAGGTAAAGCGAGTCGATTCAAACAGATCTTTATGCTGCTCTTGTTGTGTCGCTAGACCGTTAAGTAGCACTTCGTGACTTTCGCGGATCTTCACGTTTAGACGTACGCCCTTCACCTGACCGAACGAGATGTTCGACAAACCTTGGTTCAGCATACGAATACGGTTTTGCTCACGCTGAATCGTCTTCTTGATGATGCTCGCTACTGACTCAGAGCTGATCGCTAGGCGGTTTTCACGTTGCGTTAGCTCTTCCGTTAGACGCGCCAGCTCTACCTCCATCTCTTCGATCGCTTCGACTGGATCATCAGTACGGATGATATCCTGACGAATACGCTCACGAAGGTGTTGGTACACAGCAATGTAGAACAGAACTTTACGCTCTGGACGTGCGTTGTCTTCTGATAGACGCAGCGCATCACGTAGGTCGTCATTGTTCGCAACCGCTAGACGCAGCGCACCTAATGATTTATCCGACATTGAACGCAGTTCATCCGCTGACATGTAAGCCAGTTCACGTTTGTGTAGACGACGCTCAACATCGTTCTCGCGCGCTAGACGAAGTACCGAACACCAGCCAGCTTTCGCTGCAACAACGAAGGTACGCAGCTCAACGTATTCTTTCTGAACTTTCTTCAGACGTTTCGCCAAGCCTTTCATCTCTAGTTCAGTAGAGGTGATCGTACGCTCGTATTCGCTCTTACGGCTACGAGAAGTGTGTAGACGCTCATGCAGTTCGTCACGACGACGCATTGCACGCTCTTCTGCACCTTCGTCAGCGTTCACGCCAAACTCTTGAAGTTCTTGTTTGAACTCTTGAACCGTTTCCAGTTTCGCTTGGTGTGAGCTCTTCAATGACGCTAATACTTGGTTGTATTGGTTCATTTGACCTTGCGATTGTTTCAACTCTTCACGAGAGCGAGTACGCATTTGTTCAGCTTGAACCAGTTTTGCTTTTAGCTGTTCGCTCAGCTCACTGCTCTTGTTCAGTAGGTCTACTGAATCTGAATAAGCGAAGTAGTGGCGACGTTCAACGAGATCCGAGAGCGCAAAGATTTGCTTTTTAAGATCTTGTAGCTGTTCGTCTGCCGCTTTGTATTCTGCTTCTAGCGCATCGAATTGCTCTGGGTCAGCATCTAGGGCAACCGCCACTTTTTCCAGTTCCGCCACCGCTTTAGCGTGGTTGGTTAGGAACGCTTTTGCTTCTGAAAGCTGGGCGATTTTCTCTTCCAACTCATCAAAGCGCGCTTGCAGCGACTCATCTTCAATCAACGCCATGTTCGGTGCTAGCTTGTCTAGAGAAGACAATGCTTGCTTGCTGGTTTGCAGTTGAGAACGTTGCTGCTGCTCTTTTGCATCCAGATCAGCCAGTACGCGCGCAATTTGGTTACGCTTGTCGCGAATGGTTGCCAATGCTTGCTCTGGGTCAGCTTCGAATGCTACTTGAATATGGCTTGCCACAAACTGGTTGAACGCTTGGTACAGACGCTGCATTTTTTGCGAATCGAATGCCGCTTTCGCGTGCTTCTCAACCACTTCTTCACGTTCGTTACGCAGTAGCTCTAAACGCTGCTCACGTGCTGCACGACCAAACAATGGGATTTCAGGCAAGCGAGAGTAACGCATTTGGCGATCGTTCATGCGAACACAAACCGCGCCTTCTAACTCTTCTGCGTCGAATGAGCTGTCATCAAAGGCATCGATGTCCCCTTCAATGATGTACAAGTCTTCTGGACAGTCGTCTAGCTCTACCAGTTTCTCTTCGATACCAGATAGGTCAGAAACAACGATAGCGTGACGAGCCGGACCGTACATCGCACTGAAGTAAGGCGCGTCATCAATAGTGATGTCATCATAGATCTCTGACAGCAATACGCCGCCTAGAGTATCTGCCAAACCTTTCAGACGAGGGTCGTTTGAACCACCAGGTGAAGCAAGACGCTCAATCTCAGTGTCAAGTTGTCTGCGACGCTCTGCTAGTTTGTCTTTTGCCAGAGAAAGGGTCTTCTCTTGCTCAAGCACCACTTGCATTTGGCTCATGACTGACTGGCTATCTTCTAGCTCAGCGCCACTTTGTTCACGCAGTTTTTCTAGCGCATCGTTCGCTGCAATCCACGTTGGAGCAATGGCTTCTAGCTTGTTGATTTCCGCCGCTGCATCTTGCTCTAGACGACGCTGTTCGCTGCGTTGTTCACGCACGTCTTCTTGCGTCATTTCTAGCGAGTCGATTTGCATCGCATGACGTTCACGCTCTTGTTCAAACGTGATTTCGTCAGTCAGTTCAACATGGAATTGCTTTTGGTATTCGTCGACTAGCTCGCGCGCTTGACGTTGCTGGTTAAGGCTACGCTCAAGGTCACGGTGCTGTGCACGCCATTGCTGTTCGTTTTGCGCGACTTGCTGAGATTCACGCGCTTTCGCTATTGCGGTTTTCGCATGTTCAGACGCGTCTTTACGCTCAACTTGACCAACGATGCTTTGTACCAGTTTAAGCGCGGTTTCGAACTGCTCTGCTGCCGCAGAAGACATGTCCAGTTTGTGCTTAACCGATAGCAACGCGTTGGTGCTTTCTGATTCTTTGCTCTTAAGCTCAGAGACAAGCGCTTGTGCCGATTCTGCCGTTAGGCTGTCATCGCCAAGTAGTTGCTTCGCTTTTTCCAGCGCTTGAACCGCTTGTTGGTATTGAAGGGCGCGAGTTTGTTGAACGTCGAGTGCTTGTTGGTAGTCAGCCAGCTGCGTCTTAAGGCTATCCACCTCTTCTTCCGCAACGGTCGCTTGCTCTTCCACCATCATCACGCGTTCTTGCGCTTCTTCCACTACCATCATCTGTTCTTCAAGACGCTCACTCAGCTCTTCAAGATCTTCTTGGTAGCGTTCGATCTTCTCTTGCTGGCGTAATGCGTTTTGCACCAGTTGCAAGTGATCCGAAGCCGCTTGGTAATCTTGCTCTAGCGCAGATTCCGACTCGATCAGCAGTTCCAGCTCTTCTTGAACACGGTTAAGCAGGTTGTTTTGCTCAACGAGAGTTTCGCGAGAACCGAACAGCTCTGAACGCAATGACAGCGTTTTATCCAGCTTATTACGACGATCGTTCGCGTGACGCATGTAGTCCGCAGCCACGTAGTTGGTTGACTCTGTGATCAAGTGTTTGAACAAGTCACGGTCTGCTTGCGTGGTTTTGATCGCTTCTAGCGTCATGCGGTTTTCACGCAGTGCTGATTCCATATCTTGGAACGCTTTCTTCACGCCGCCGTTTTGTGGCAGAAGGTAGTCACGTAGCGAGCGTGTAATCGCACTTGAGATACCACCGTAAAGCGATGCTTCGATCAAGCGGTAGAATTTAGAACGGTCACCAGAGTTACGCAGTTTCTTCGGAATCACACCGAATTCGAACATCTGCGAGTGGTAATCCACGATAGAAGAGAAGGCTTTAAATTGAACGCCTTCAAATTCTGCGATCGATTCTTTTACTTCATTGATTTGACGTACACGAGCTTGAGTCGCAGATACGCTTTCAACCAAGATATCCGTTGGTTTCACATGGCTTGGAAGACCTTGGATAACAAACGGTTTGATGTCTACTTTCTTATCACGACCCGCTACTTGCTGCAGTTTTACTGCAAACAATAGGCGTTGGTTACGTGAGTTCACCACATCTAGCGCCGCATAACATGCGCCCGGCTGTAACTTACCGTACAGACCTTTGTCGCGAGACGATTGGCTGCTGCCTGCTTCTGTGGTGTTACGGAAGTGCAGTAGCGTTTGGTCAGGAATCAATGCGGTGATGAACGCCGCCATTGTGGTTGATTTACCTGCACCGTTACCACCTGATAGCGTGGTGACCAGACCATCAATGTCAAACGTACGGGCAAAGAAGCCGTTCCAGTTGACCATGGTCAGCGATTGGTATTTACCGCGTTCAATCATGCTCATGCTTCACCCTCTTCTGTTGTTTCTTCTTGGGCTTGGTCGTCTTGATCTTCTTCAGACAATAGGCTGCCTTGGCTTGGCTCTTTGGTGTGCACTACCGCTTCACCATCACGGATCAGACGTAGCTGCGCTTCACGCATATCATCGCCAACACGTACATCGGCACCAAAGCGGAATACTGCTTCACTGATGCTGAATTTACCGGTTTCACCGATGTTGATGATCATGCCTAGGCGACGCAGGCGACGGAGTGACGTACGTACTTTTTCAAACAGCTTTTCTTTATCAAGGTCAGAACCAGTCGCACGGTTCGTCACTAGCTTCATCAGCTTGTTTTCATCAGCCAGAGCAAGTAGCTCGTCGTACAATTCTTGGTTAGTGAAGATGCCTTCGTGCGCAAGACGTTCTGGGCTTAGGTAAAGGAAACACAGTACCTTACCCACCAGCATGTCCAGCTCAGAAAGGACACTACGACCAATCAAAGACGTTGAACGTGGACGGAGGTAGAAGAAACCTTCTGGCGCTTTCACCAATTCAGTGTTGTAGCGCTGGTAGAAAGAAGAAAGCTCAAGTTCGAAATCCGACAACAACGCGTGGTTGTCCAGATCTTCACTTGAAACATGACGCCCTGCTCGAAGCATGCTGTCTAGCGCTGGGAACAGAGGATTAGAAATTGCTTTTGCCAGATTCTCTGACATGTATTCATTAGTATCGGTCGATGACATTCGCTTGTACCTTTGCCCCAAATTCGTTGATTGCTTTCCAGTCTGGCTGAACAGCTTGGTAGTCGGATTCTGAATAACCCAGACGTACCGCCTGATCAACGACAATGCGAGCTAAATCAAAGTGATGAGTATGAGGGTGCTGTGCAAGGTAATCTCGCAGTACCACACTCAAGTCAATAGGTGCGCCTTGGTCTTTATGCGCTTTCAGCATGTCACCAATTCGCTCCGCCAACTCATCATTGACTTGTTGAAACTCTTCGTATTCCACTTCCATCGGAACTTGACCTGTTACCTCGTCATCACGCAGTACTAGGGCTTCATCACGAAGGTCAGAAAGCCTTTCCGCATCTGCATAAGTCAGATACCAAGGCGAATCAAAGTAGTCTTTAACGGACTGGCGTAGACGCGAGCTAAAAGCACGGTTCTTATCCATATCAATAGCAGTACGGATGAACTTGTGCACGTGTCGGTCGTAGCCAATCCAAAGGTCGATCGCTTGCTGGCCCCAGCTTGTGATTCGGTCCAGTTTCATCTGAAGACCAAACAAGGCTTCCTCGATAAACTCAAGCTCAGGGTCACCATAGACAATCTCTTGAATGTCTAGGATCTGAGTTTGCAGTTCATCACTGGCAGCTTGCAGCGTATCTTGAAGTTCACGCAACGTGCTTGATGTTTCTGACAGAAGCGCTTCACAGTTGTTGATTGCTTCACGCCAGTCTTTGTTAAGCAGGTCAGCAATCTGTTGTTTCACAGATTGTTGCTGCTCATCCATCACACGTTGGTTGAGATCAATTTGATCGAAGATTTCGCCTACAGAATATTTCAATATCCCGTACACGTTCTTCTTCCAGTGGCCCGGCGTGCCACCTTTTTGTGCCGCTTCAATCGCTTTCGCCATTTCATCAGCGACCATAGACAACTGAATAGAAAGGCGCAGTTTCGAGAACTCACGATGGCGCACGTAGTAGTCGGTAATTCCTATCGCTAATGGCGACAAGCGGTAAATGCTCGCTCCGTCAGTAATCTCACTGACAAAACGGCTCATAAGACGCTGCTTAACCATCTCGTTAATGGCATTGTTCGCACGGAAAGCCGAAGCTTCTCCCGTCTCATCAAAAAGTCGAGTGACGATGGCAAATGCGTCGTGCAATTCACCTTCACCCAATTCTTCATCGAACCTTTCATTACTTAATACAGCGATAGCAATCAAAAATGCCAGTCGCTCAGTGGTCAGGTTCAACGAGAAATCGTGCTGCTTTACCCAGCCAACCAACTCATCGATTGGTTGCTCTGCAGCATTGAGAGTCATCTCACTCATCGTTATTCCTGTTTATCGTTCTTCTTAGCCCACACATGAATATAGCGGCCTAATGAGAGGTATGGCTCTTGTCGACAAAGTTGTTTTTCTAGCGCCAACACATCTTCAAACTCGTAATCGCCCATGTATTGCATATTACCTATGTAATCACTGAATGAACGAATACCAGATTTACCACAAATACTAAAACCAGAATCTTCTATCCATTGATAAACCTCTTCAGGTTTTAGCCCTTTTTGTGGCTGTAGTTTAAATCTTTTTCGGTGAGGCATGCCGTCTAAAACATGAGGAATGTTGCCACAAACCACATTTTTATAGACCAAGCCGTGGTGGTTATAGAACATAACCGAAGCGATGCCCCCCGGTTTGACCTGCTCCAAAAGCGTTTCAAGTGCGGTTTTCGGATCAACCAACCACTCCATAACGGCATGGAACATGACAAGGTCCACCTGCGCTTCCATGTGTTCAGCAATGGATTGGACAGGCGAATGAATCAGGCGATACTGCTCAAGCAAACCGTTTTTTTCAATATCCTGCTTTGCTAGTTGCAGCATTTCCGAAGATAGATCACACAAAGCGACATGATGTCCGAGCTTAGCAAGCTTTTGCGACATTTGCGCTAAACCACCACCAGCATCAAGGACTTGTAGTGCTTGATGGTCGGCGTCTAATTCACTTAGAATCTGTAGAAAATCTTCCCACACAATGATTTGTCGGATCTCCCCTTTATCGGAGCCGTAAATATTTTTTGCAAATTTGTGGGCGATATCGTCGAAATTGCGGTCTTCTGTCACTTCTGCTGAGTTATCATAACGGATTGTGCCGCTATTCTGTCACAAGGAAAGCAGGAATAAAGAGGGTTATCCTCATTTTTATTATCAATTGATGTTTTTTCGGACTATTTATGTATGTTTGAGCTGAAAAAAGTAATGTCAGCCTTGTTAATGCCGCTTCCGGCATTGCTAATCATAGGCTTGTTAGGTCTTGCTCTCATTAGTTTTACCACAAAACGTAAAACTGGCTGCTTTGTTGTTCTATTCTCTTTTGTCGGCATTTTCCTCGTTGCCTTCCAACCTGTTTCAACCAAGCTTCTGATGCCTCTTGAGCGCGAGTACAAAGCGTTTTTACCTGTATCAGGTAGCATTGACTATGTCATGGTGCTTGGTAATGGTCATGTCGTCGATGATGAGATCCCACCAACTTCTCAACTAAGCCGTACAGCGCTAATGCGCCTTACCGAGGGCATCCGTATTTTACGTATGTACCCTGGCGCTAAGTTAATTTTGTCCGGTTACGCAGGTGGATCTGAAATCAGTCATGCGCGCATGATGGCTAACGTGGCACTTTCTCTTGGTGTCGCAAAGTCCGACATCATCCTTCTCGAAGACGCTAAAGACACATGGGAAGAAGCCCGCCAAGCCGCTGCCTTTGTGAAGCAAAAAGACATTGTGCTGGTAACCTCAGCAAGCCATATGAAGCGTGCTTTGTACGAGTTTAATGCTGCAGGTATCAAGCCAATCCCTGCGCCAACTAACTTTATGGCAATTGATGACATTGAACAGCCATGGCAAAAGTACACTCCGAAAGCTCGTTACTTAGAACAAACCGAATTGTATTGGCATGAGTATTTAGGTGGGTTGTGGCAAAAGTTGCGTGATAACGTAGGTCAAACACCAATGGTTGAAGTAGAACAACCATAAAACACTTAAAAACGATTCAGTGGTCAAATTGCGGAAACAAAAAAGGAGAGCCAATGCTCTCCTTTTTCTTTAGGTATGATTTAATCACCAGCAAACATGTAGCCTTCACCGTGAACCGTCACAAAGATTTGTGGGTTCTTAGGATCAAACTCCATCTTAGCGCGCATGCGGCGAATCAGTACGTCAATCGTACGATCATTTGGCGCATCCACTCGGTGGCTGATCATATTCAAAATACGCTCGCGGCTTAGTACCTGATTTGGGTACGAGGACAGTGCAACCAATAACTCGTATTCAGCTTTGGTTAGTTTCACTGGCTCACCATTACGGCTTAGAGCTCGACGCTGAATATCAAACGTCCACTCACCGAAGCGCACAATGTGTTCTTCATTAGTGTCGTTCGCTGCTTTTTGAGAACCGCTGCGTGCCGCAGAGATGCGCCATAGCAAGTTCTTCACGCGAACCAATAATTCCCTTAGTTCAAAAGGCTTTGTCACATAATCGTCTGCGCCCATTTCTAGACCAACGATTTTGTCAATGCTATCCGTGCGTCCTGTCACTAATATGATGCCGATATCTGATTGGCTGCGTAATTCACGCGTAAGCATAAGGCCGTCTTCGCCAGGCAGGTTAATATCCAGCATGATTAGGTCAACATCACCGCCTTGAAGCACTTCGCGCATCTCTGCGCCGCTTTCTGCTTCACTGACTTTGTAACCTTCATTTTGGAAATAGCCCGCGAGCTTACTGCGAGTTACAACATCATCTTCTACGACTAATACGTGATAGCTCATTTACACCACTTTCTGTCTTTTTTATTTTCCAAGACGTATTCTATTCATAACTAGTAACATTTCTAGTCATAGATACATTAAAAAGCAAGATTTTGCGATTTTATTGATTCAAAGCAAGCTTATTTACAGCCATTCACAAATACGCATATTTTCCAATAATGCATAACAATTATAGTTACTGCTATTCATCTTAATTGTTTACACTTAAGGGATAACCATTCAGGAGCAAAAAAATGCAAGAAGTGAAAGCTTTTAACGAGAAACGCGCAGAAATCTATTGGTGGTTTTCTAGCCTGTTCGCAAAAGAACTGACAGAGAAAGAACTAGAAACCTACCACAGTGTTGAAATTCGAAGCTTTTTAGCGGGTCTTGGTGAAAACGAATCACTAAAACCAGCTGTTGATACCCTTGTTGATGCACTCAACCGTTTACAAGACCGTGAAGACGCTCAGTTAGAATTAGCAGCGGACTTCTGTGAACTCTTTCTAAAAACAGAAAAACACGGCGCACTGCCTTATGCTTCAATGTACATCGGCGAATCTGGTTTATTAAATGATAAGCCAGCAGAAGAGATGGAAAAACTGATGGCAGACTTTGGCGTGCAAGTGGACGAAAATCTGAAAGAACCAGCGGACCACTTAGCGGTCGAGCTAGATTTTCTAGGCAACATGATTATCCGCTCGAACGAACTAGAGCAAGATAAACATATGGAAGAAGCGTTCGGAAAACAGAACGAGTTCATCCAACAACACCTTATGACTTGGCTGCCACAGTTTGCTGCTAAATGTAAGCAATTCGACGAATTTGGTTTCTACATTAGCGTTGCGCAACTATTAATTGCATTTTGTAAACTGGACAGCACCTACCTTCTTGGTGAATAATTGCCACCTATTTTGGGGAGTCTGTCATTCAGACTCCCTATTTTATTCGTTTGTTTTTAATCTGGCACAGAGAAATACAAGCAATTTAGCCGTTAAAATGTGACCTCAGGGGCACAAAACAACTGCCTAGAATATTGCCAGCTTGCCCGCATCAGTCTAAAATGTGAGCGCAAACGATTAAATATGATTTATATGTAAACCGCTGAAATAAAGCGGTTTTTGTGTTTTCTTAACAGGATTGCTGACCAATTCCTCACTTATATAAGAAAGGAATATGAGACTCAGCGATAAATGTTGCTACAAACCTTTTTATACCGATTTCGGAACAACCGCTGCCAAATATCTCAGCAATGCCCCTATTCGCAGTTGCTCGGTTTGTGCAAGACCCTAAGCGTATGGTTGTCTTCACTACGGTATTTACAGTAGCTCGATACAGGACATCATTTATGGCCACTATTAAAGACGTTGCTCGCTTAGCCGGCGTTTCTACCACTACGGTTTCGCACGTAATTAATAAAACTCGCTTTGTTGCTGAAGCAACTCAAGAAAAAGTAATGAAAGCGGTGGATGAACTTAATTACGCACCAAGTGCCGTTGCGCGCAGTTTAAAATGCAACTCAACTCGTACCATCGGTATGTTAGTTACTCAATCTACTAACCTATTCTTCTCTGAAGTAATCGACGGCGTTGAGAGCTACTGTTACCGTCAAGGTTACACTCTGATCCTATGTAACACGGGCGGTATTTACGAGAAGCAACGTGACTACATCCGCATGCTAGCTGAGAAACGTGTAGATGGCATTCTAGTAATGTGTTCTGACCTTACGGAAGAGCTAAAAGAGATGCTTGACCGTCATTCAGACATTCCTAAAGTTGTCATGGATTGGGGTCCTGAAAGCTCACAAGCAGACAAGATCATCGATAACTCAGAAGAAGGCGGTTACATCGCAACAAAATACCTGATCGACAATGGTCATACTGATATTGCTTGTCTGAGCGGCCACTTCGAAAAAGCAGCTTGCCAAGAACGTATTGCGGGTTACCGTCGTGCGATGGCTGAAGCAAATCTAGCCGTTAACGAAGATTGGATTCTTGAAGGCAACTTTGAGTGTGACACGGCTGTCTTAGCTGCAGATAACATCAGTGCTATGGACAAACGTCCAACCGCTGTTTTCTGTTTCAATGACACAATGGCACTTGGCTTGATGAGCCGCCTACAACAAAACGGTATCAAAGTACCAGACGATATTTCTGTTATCGGTTACGACAATATCGAACTTGCTGAGTACTTCTCTCCACCGCTAACGACGATTCACCAACCAAAACGTCGTGTGGGTAAAAATGCATTTGAGATCCTACTTGAGCGCATCAAAGATAAAGAGCATGAGAAGCGTGTTTTCGAAATGCAACCAGAGATCGTTGTGCGTAATACAGTTAAGAAATTGAACTGATCTCTCACTTGATTTTATAAAGCGCTCCTAGGAGCGCTTTTTTATTGCCTAAAAATAACTTTTTTTGGACATTTCATCAGAAAAATAATTTAAAGAACGAAGATAAGTTGCTGTTTTAACTCAAGGTAGCACATATCCTTGATAGACCTTTTGTATTACAATTATACATTCCAGCATATGAAACTTTACACATCAAATTACCACTATTAACTGAACCAAGATCACACTTCAACGTTTGAAACGTGATGTTAATTCAATATACGAAGTATCCTCAAAGAGTCACGCACAGGGCAAACCATCCGAAAGGGTGGGACGCAAAGCCTCCGGCCTGAACCATCTTATTAGATGGAAGGTAGCGGGGTTACCGATGGCAAATATGCATTAAGTGAGTTTACCCTTTAATGACATTGTGTCTGCATGCATTTGCTAATCTCTCGGACCTGATTTTTGGTGGCGTAATATTAATTACACCGAGATAACACACCATGGATAAACCGATACTCAAAGACTCAATGAAGCTGTTTGAGGCACTTGGTAATATCAAGTCGCGCTCAATGTTTGGTGGTTTTGGGCTCTTCGCCGATGAAACGATGTTTGCGCTTGTCGTAAACAATCAACTTCATATTCGAGCTGACCAACAAACTTCATCTGACTTCGAGACTCAAGGACTAAAACCGTACGTCTACAAGAAACGTGGTTTCCCAGTCGTTACGAAATACTATGCAATTTCTGATGATCTTTGGGACACAACCGACCGCTTGATTGAAGTTGCCAAGCAATCCCTCGAGACTGCTAAGCAAGAGAAAAAACAACAAGCAAGCACCAAGCCTAATCGATTGAAAGATCTACCTAACCTGCGTCTAGCAACTGAGCGTATGCTCAAGAAAGCGGGCATTGACTCTGTAGAGCAACTTGAAGCAGAAGGCGCGCTAAACGCATACAAAGCAATCCAAGATACGCATGCCTCTACGGTAAGCCTTGAACTGCTCTGGGCGTTAGAAGGTGCAATCAAAGGCACACATTGGAGTGTCGTACCTCAGTCTCGTCGAGAAGAATTGATGAGTGCTCTTTCCTAAAGCATTTATATCAGCATGACATTGAGTAAAAACCGCAGTTTTCAAACTGCGGTTTTTTTTTGAAATTTTTTATTGCCCCATTCTGTCTTATTATCTAAGAAGCCAAACGGAGCTATTGATATGAATAAGAAACTGATTTTAGGACTGATCCTACTCGCGACGATTATCTTTTTAGGCGTGAATTTTGGTCAATACCTAACACTAGAAAACGCGAAGGCGCAACAAGAAGCGTTGAACACTTTTATTAGCGAAAACTTCGTATTCGCTGCTGCCACTTATTTCTTTGCTTACATTGCCATCACTGCGTTTTCGATTCCAGGTGCAGCAGTGGTGACTTTGCTTGGTGCGGCGCTATTTGGTTTCTGGACAAGTTTGCTGCTGGTTTCTTTTGCCAGCACAATCGGTGCAACGATCGCTTTTTTAAGCAGCCGTTACCTATTGAGGGAATGGGTACAGAGTAAGTTTGGAAACAAGCTAGGTGCGATCAACCAGGGTGTAGAAAAAGACGGCGCATTTTACCTGTTTTCGCTACGCTTAATCCCTGTTTTTCCATTTTTCCTAATCAACTTGTTAATGGGTCTAACACCAATGACTATTGCTCGATTCTACTTAACAAGCCAAATTGGTATGTTGCCCGGCACTGCGGTTTATCTGAATGCAGGTACACAGCTAGCAACCATTGATAGTCTTTCTGGAATTGTGTCACCAACCGTATTAGCATCGTTTGCTCTACTTGGTTTGTTCCCTATTATCGCTAAATGGGTTATGAATAAGGTTCGCCCTGCACAAGTACAGAATGGAAACGCTTAATGAAAATATACATCGCTAAAAATCCGGCTGAAGCTCATATCGTTTGTGAGCTTCTTAAAACCGAGCAAATAGCCTGCGAAGTGCGAGGTGAAGGCATGTTCGGATTGAAGGGAGAGCTGCCTTTTAGCGATGATACTGACCCGTATGTTTGGCTTTTACATCCGGAGCAACAGTTGAAAGCATCAGCCATCGTCGAAGACTATCGAAAACAAGCAGAGCTTATTTACCAAGATTGGCAGTGCCCACAATGTTCGGAGCAAAATGAAGGTCAATTTGGCGCTTGTTGGCAATGCGGATATCAAATAGGGGAGCCTTAAAGGCTCCCCTATTCTTTTCAATCATTTTAAGTTTAAGCGGCTAAGCTTTGCTGCTTAATGAACTCGATAGAGTGTTGATTGAAGTCATCAGGTCGTTCTACATTGCACACATGACCACAGTCTGGAATCTCGCGTAGAACACTTTGCTTATGTACCGCAACCATCTCTTTAACTGGCTTGATGAACATGTAATCCCTATCACCCATTAAATACAATGTTGGGATAGGCAGTTCACGATCTTTAAAGTATTTCATCAGAGGATTAACGTCAGCGGCTAAGATGAACCATCGTTTGAATTCTTTCTGGCACAATTTCTTTGCTTCGCGGATAAATAGGTGACGTGATTCTCGTTGGTTTTTTTGCGGCATAACAATGTAGGCAAACAACTTGTACAGCCACATATAAGGCAGAATGTGCTTTCCTAGATTACCTAACTTCACCAGGATTTGTGAGCGAGTATTTAAACGCGTAACAGCGCCACCAAGAACCATAGAGCGTACTCGCTCAGAGGCTAACTCAGCCAAATTACGAACAATAATAGTACCCAAAGACATACCGACAAAGTGCGCAGACTGAATCTTAAGATGATCCAAAACTTTTAGAATATCTTGAGTCACCGCCGTAAAGGTATAGCGACTTGTCATCAATTCTTTAAGCAGTTGGTTAGATTTTCCATGCCCTCGAAGGTCGATCAGCAGTAAGTTAAAGTGCTGCTTATACGCTTTGATCTGCTTAAACCATATCGAAGAACTGCCACCAGCACCATGCACGAAAACGACCCACTCTTTGCTAGTAGGGTGTATATAGGTTTTATGGAATAAAAGTGGCTGAGTCATGTATCAGTATGAAAAACATTCTTTGTGAACAGGAATGGATAAATGCTACCACACTCCTTATGGGTAAGATAATAAAGGCACCCTATTCGGTGCCTTTCGTTACACTTTTTAAAGATTTTGCGTCAATTTAACGCGGCTCTATACAACTGCAAGTATTCTTCCGCAGCTTTGCGCCAACAAAAGTCTTTCTGCATTGCATGAAGCTGTACACGCCTTACTTCGTTCGGACTCTGTGCGTAAAGCAACAGTGCCCTTAGCATCGTCAATAACAACGCTTGTGGTGTTGGCTCATAGAATACAAAACCTGTGGCTTCTTCAAGATCTGCGTCGTAGTCATTAACACTGTCTTTCAAACCGCCTACACCACGAACAATCGGCAACGTGCCATAAGCCATACTGTAGATCTGATTTAAACCACAAGGTTCAAATTCTGAAGGCATCAGGAAGAAATCTGAGCCAGCCTCAACAAGGTGTGCGAGTTCATTATCGTATGCTTCCACAAAAACCAACTTATTAGCGAACTGTGCTGAGACGTCTCTCAGTTGGGCAGCAAGGATAGGATCGCCAGTCCCCACGACGACAACTTGAACATCATGTTTGAGGAAGTCAGCCAATGCTGGTAGCAAATAATGCACGCCTTTTTGTTGCGTTAAACGGCAAACCATACCAAACATAGCGCAATCAGATGCTTCAAGACCCAGCTTTTCTTGTAGGGCTCTCTTACAAGCGTTTTTGCCACGCACCATGCTTTGTCGGTTCGCTTTGTAGTTCAACGGTAAACTAGAGTCCGTTTCTGGATTCCACGCACTGTAATCACAACCATTTAGAATACCCACTAAATCGTCAGCGCGTTGTTGAAACTCCCACGCCATACCATGACTACCTAGCTCGGTCTTAAGCTCTTCTGCGTAAGTCGGGCTTACTGCATTGATTTTGTCTGCATTCATCACCCCCGCTTTGAGCATGGTGATGTGAGTGGCACTGACGGCAGCATCAGGCACATTTCGACTATGGAACTCTGGAAGGCATTGAACATCGTCGTAACTAAATACCCCTTTGAACACCGCGTTGTGAATTGAAATAACGCTGCGAGTGTTTGCAAAGAAGGCTTCATTGCCGTATCGATGTTTGAGCAAGAATGGGACTAATCCTGTATGCCAGTCATTAGCGTGAACAATGTCCGGCTGGAAGCCAAGCTTAGGTAACATGTCCAAACACGCTGCACTAAAGAATGCAAAGCGTTCACCATTGTCTGTATAAGCTTGGTTGTTTTCGGCGTACATAGAAGGACGATTGAAATACGGCGGACAATCAATTAAGTAAACTGGATTATCCCCAAGCGTTAACTTAAGCACTCGGTACGCCGTATGCGGCCAACTCGTTAACTCTGTTTCTAGAACCGTTTCCGCTTCCGATAGTTGCTCAATGCCAGTATAGGCTGGAATAGAAATTCGTACATCTTGCTGAAGATTTTGAAGGGCTTCCGGCAGTGCCTTGGCTACATCAGCCAAGCCACCACTTTTAATTAGTCCGTCGACTTCAGACGCTACAAACAGAACAGACAAATTGTTAGTAGCCAACACGTGCTCCTTTTGGAATTACAACGATGCCATCATCTGACACATGGTAGTGTTTCTTATCTTCTTGTAGATTTACACCAATTTGCGTACCCGGCGCAATATCTGCGTCTTTATCTACAATCACGCGACGAAGCACACAACCTTCCCCGACTTTCACATCACCGAGCAAAATACACTGGCTGATGTCACACGCCGAAGCAATGTTGCTACGGAAACCTAATACTGATTTTTCAATACGTGAACCACGCACGTAGCTACCGTTACATACCAAGCTATCGATGATCTGAACTCGACCATTAACAGAGTCAGTAAATGTCGCTGGTGGCAATGGTGGGTAATAAGTATGAAGTGGCCATTTGCGGTTGTATAGAGAGAACGGTGCGTCTTTCTCAAGAAGATCCATATGAGCTTGCCAGTACGCATCAATCGTACCTACATCGCGCCAATATACTTCTTCTTTCTCACCCGTGATGCGGTTGGTACTGAAGTCATAAACAAACACATCACCACGCGGGAACATTTTAGGAATAATGTCTTTACCAAAGTCGTGCGTTGACGCTTCGTTATCAGCATCTTCAATAAGTTCGGCAAACAGTGTCTGAGCTTCGAAGATATAGTTACCCATAGACACGAGTGCGTGCTCTGGATCACCTGGGATAGATTTCGGATTAGCTGGCTTTTCTTCAAAGCCAATCATGCGACCTTCGTTGTCTACTTCGATAACACCAAATTGAGACGCTTCAGATAGCGGCATTCTTAGCGCTGAAACCGTTAGCGAAGCCTCTTTCTCTTGGTGGAAAGCCAACATCTGTTTAATGTCCATTTTATAGATATGATCGGAACCAAAGATACATACTTGATCAGGTTCTGCCAACTCCATAAAACGCAGGTTTTGGTAGATAGCATCTGCCGTTCCTTCATACCAACGCTTGCCTGTACGCATCTGCGCAGGAATTGGGTCGATAAAGCGGTCGGTGATGCCATTGATGTTCCACCCTTTCTTCAAGTGGTGGAATAGAGATTGAGATTTGAATTGAGTAAGGACGTAAATGCGCATTAAATCCGCATTTACAAAGTTATTCAGAGCGAAATCAATAAGTCGGTAACTTCCGCCGAAAGGGACCGAAGGTTTACTGCGGGATTCCGTTAAAGGTCTCAAGCGAGAGCCTTCACCGCCAGCAAGAATCATTCCCAAAACACCAGCCATTCGTTGTTCTCCATATAGTTATAGCTTGGAACTGGTACTCGCTTGATATGAGCAGAACTCGGGGAGTCAAGCGAATACGTTAATACGTCCATACTGATGAGTTTCTATGAACCCTCACAATACGAACTGAAAAAGCTATTGCACATCCTCGTACGCACACGCCTTAGTTATTCTTTATTTTCGGCGCTAAATAACAGCATACAGTTGCATTATCTGTCTAATAAGTTATCGAACTGGAACTAAATTACAATTTAAAATATGCCATTCCGTGTAGTGTACAGATGTTGCTTACTCAATACGGTATCTTGATCACACAATGGGACGCAAACGATTACATTGTGAAAACAATTTACAAACCGATTAACTACACAAGTGCAGTTTTGCGACAGGATACGATGAAACTATGACCGTTGGATGAAAACAAGAATGGTGAAAAATGGAAGAAAAATGATTGGTGAAATGAATGAATTATAAAATAGCAGGTAAAAAATAAGGCAGCGTATGAGCTGCCTTATCGATTCAATCTCTAGGATTATGCTTTCGCTTTTTTGCGCTTGTCCGTGATTTCCCACTTACCATCGATAAACAATGCCGTCCAACCACTTGGTTTGCCATTGTCTTCAGTGCGCACGTAGTTCTCTTTGCTCTTGCGGCTAAAGCGAACAACAGCAGGGCGACCATCAGGGTCCGCAGTTGGCGCGGTAGTCAGATACTTAAACTTCTCAGGAAGACGTTCTTCGAAGCGAGCAAGTTCAGAAACTAATGGTGCACGAGTCTCACGTGATTTAGGGAAGTTACTCGCAGCCATAAACAGACCAGAAGCACCATCACGTAAAACAAAGTACGCATCTGAGTTTTCACATGGAAGTTCAGGGAAATGAACTGGATCTTCTTTCGGCGGTGCTACTTCACCGTTCTTAAGGATCTTACGAGTGTTCTTACACGTTTCACTTGTACAATCCATGTATTTACCGAAGCGACCGTTCTTAAGCACCATGTCAGAACCACACTTGTCACACTCAACAACTGGACCATCATAGCCTTTCACTTTGAATTCGCCATGCTCGACGATGTAGCCTTCACAGTTCGGGTTGTTACCACAAACGTGCATCTTGCGTTTATCATCGATCAAGTATGCGTCCATCGCCGTTTCACAGATAGGACAACGCTTCTTAGCACGCAGAGCTGCTGTTTCCACATCTTCTTCTAGAACGTTGATGATACCGTCTTCGTCACCCAAGTTGATGGTTGTCTTGCAACGCTCTTTAGGTGGCAATGCGTAACCAGAACAGCCTAGGAATACGCCTGTTGACGCGGTACGAATACCCATAGGACGGCTACAAGTCGGACACTCGATATCTGTCATCACAATGTGATTCAACTTCATGCCGCCTTCGTTCTCGTCTTGCTCCGCTTTCTCTAGATCGCCAGTGAAGTCTGTGAAGAAGTTATCTAGAACATCTTTCCACATCACATCGCCTTCAGCGATTTGGTCAAGCTTCTGCTCCATACGCGCAGTGAAGTCGTAGTTCATTAGATCATTAAAACTGTCATCCAGACGGTCAGTAACAATCTCGCCCATCTTCTCTGCGTAGAAACGACGTTGTTCTACTTTTACGTAGCCGCGATCTTGGATCGTAGAGATGATTGAAGCGTATGTAGAAGGACGACCAATGCCGCGCTTCTCAAGTTCTTTTACCAGTGCCGCTTCTGTGAAACGTGCAGGTGGCTTGGTAAAGTGCTGTTTAGGATCTAGTGATTCAAGATCTAGCTTATCGCCCAGTTGAACAGCAGGAAGAATCGTATCTTCGTTTTTACCCATTGGGCGTTGAACGCGAGTCCAACCGTCAAACTTAAGAATACGACCTTTCGCTTTTAGCGTGTACTCAGCCGCTTTCACACTGATGGTGGTTGAATCGTATTCTGCAGGCGTCATTTGACACGCAACGAATTGATTCCAAATCAGCGCGTACAGCTTGTGTGCGTCCGCATCAACACCTTGTAGGTCTTCAGCTTTCACAGCAACATCGGAAGGACGAATTGCTTCGTGCGCTTCTTGTGCGCCTTCTTTGCTACCGTATGTTAGCGGTTTAGCTGGAAGGTATTTGTCACCAAACTCAGAACCGATGAAACCGCGAACTGCATCTACTGCTTCCGCGCTCAAGTTGGTTGAGTCGGTACGCATATAGGTGATGTAACCCGCTTCGTATAGACGCTGCGCCAGCATCATTGTCTTCTTAACGCCGTAGCCTAAACGAGTACTCGCTGCTTGCTGAAGTGTAGACGTAATGTATGGTGCAGACGGCTTACTTTTCGTTGGGCGGTCTTCACGCTTACATACTTCGTAGCTTGCGTTTTCCAGTACCGACATCGCCGCCTTGGTTTCAGCCTCGTTAACTGGCTTAAACGCAACGCCATCTTTCTGCGCAACAAGCAGTTTGAACGCCGTCTTATCTTTTGTGTGCGTATTTGCGTTGATATCCCAGAATTCTTCTGGAATGAAAGCGTTGATTTCACGCTCGCGCTCAACCAGTAGTTTAACCGCTACTGATTGTACACGACCAGCAGACAGACCACGCGCCACTTTCTTCCATAGCAATGGAGAAACCATGAAACCTACTACACGGTCCATGAATCGACGTGCTTGCTGTGCGTTAACACCATCCATGTTTAGCTCACCAGGCGTCTGGAAAGCTTGCTGGATTGCATTCTTCGTGATCTCGTTAAACACTACGCGTTTGTATCGCTCTTCATCGCCACCGATGATCTCACGAAGGTGCCATGCGATTGCTTCCCCCTCGCGGTCTAAATCGGTTGCGAGATAAACGTAATCAGCATCTTTGGCTAATTTTTGCAGTTCGCTAACGACTTTTTCTTTGCCTGGAAGGATTTGGTAATTCGCATCCCAGTCATGATATGGGTTAATCCCCATTTTTTTGATTAGAGCTTTACGGTCTTTTTCTTTTTTGACACGCGCTTTTTCTTCCGGGCTCATTCCTTTAGTAGAAATGGCTGCGGCTTTTTTCTCACCAGTGCTTTGACCGGCCGTAGGCAGATCACGCACGTGACCAACACTAGACTTAACAATAAAGTCTTTACCAAGGTATTTATTTATCGTCTTAGCCTTGGCTGGTGACTCCACTATAACGAGCGATTTACCCATAACTGACTCTAACGTCCTTCATAATAATGCGGGTAACTAGCCCAAAGGAAGCTACCCGCATAATGTTCTATTTCATTGCTTCTTTTTTTACTATTGTGCGAGATGAAAAGAAGATCAACTGCTTTTTTGAAATTCAGATCCGATTGGTTGACAATTCATCGCCTTTGTACTTTGACGAGGCAGGGTACTGCAAAAGGTCTTGAGCGGCATATACTAAGCAGGCAAAGTTTCCTCTCGCTAGTCGAATTCGATAAATTTTGTCTCTCATCACAAAATAATTTGTCTTACGCGATCAGAACGTAAGCTTAAGTTATGCCAGTGAAATATCGGCTATTTGCAGATGAGAATCGCTTCGCTACTCCCTCTATATTAACGTGTGACGTTCGTAAAACACGCAATCACTGTTTTTAGTATGCAAACCCTTCACAATTGTGGGTATACTGCCCCCACTTAAAGTTTCATTGAATGACGAGAATGGTATGTCTGATAGAAAACACATTGAAGAGTTCGACCTTCTTTTAATTGCGAACCAAATCATCCAAGAGCACGATGACTACATTGAAGGCATGCGCGCAACAAGTGTAGAAGAAAAAGACGGTGTTTTGGTGTTTAAAGGTGAGTACTTCTTAGATGAAAAAGGTCTGCCGACAACCAACACTACTGCGGTTTTCAATATGTTTAAGTACCTAGCGCATCACCTTTCAAAAGAGTTCACATTGAACAAGTAAGCGCTTCAAATTCCAATAAAAAAGCCAGAGTCTCTACTCTGGCTTTTCACTTTCAATAAGGCGAATTAGCAGCTTAGTGCCTTTAACTTATCGAAGTAGTCTGGGAAGGTCTTTGACGTACATTTAGGGTCGTTAATCGTCACTGGAGTATCACTCAGTGCCACTAATGAAAAACACATCGCCATGCGGTGATCATCGTAAGTATCAATCGCTGCGTGCGTAAGCTTAGGGACTGGCTTCACGATGATGTAGTCCTCACCCTCTTCCACCTCAGCACCGACTTTACGAAGCTCAGTCGCCATCGCTGAAAGACGATCCGTTTCCTTTACGCGCCAGTTGTATACATTGCGAATTGCGGTTGTACCTTCAGCAAAAAGCGCTGTCGTTGCAATAGTCATTGCTGCATCAGGGATATGGTTATAATCCATATCGATGCCTTTTAACTGACCAACACGAGAAATGACGTAATCATCACCCCATTCGATTTCTGCACCCATTTTTTCAAGTGCATCAGCGAATTGGATATCTCCCTGAATGCTGTTCTTACCAATACCGGTTACTTTTACTTCACCACCCTTGATGGCAGCTGCGGCCAAAAAGTAAGAAGCAGAAGAAGCATCACCTTCCACCAAAAAATCACCCGGAGCGATATATTGCTGACCAGCTGGAATCACAAACTCTTGGTAATCATTGTTGATTACGTTGACACCAAACTGCTTCATGATATGGAGTGTAATGTCGATGTATGGTTTAGAAACCAACTCACCGTCAATATTGATGCGAATCTCACCATCAGCCAGCGGTGCTGACATTAAAAACGCTGTCAGAAATTGGCTAGAGATTGAACCATCAATCGATACAGAGCCAGACTTAAGTCCAGTACCAGTGATTTTCAGCGGTGGGTAGTTTTCGTTCTCTAGATATTCGACGTCAGCGCCTGCTGCTTTTAAGGCTGTCACTAAGTGACCAATTGGGCGTTCTTTCATGCGAGGTTCGCCAGTAAGAACGTATTCACCTTCACCTAAGCACAAGGCTGCTGCCAATGGGCGCATTGCTGTACCTGCGTTACCCAAAAATAGCTCAACAGGTTCAGAAACAGAAAATGGACGACCAAGCCCCTCTACGACACATTCTGTCTTGTCCTCGGACAACTGATACTGAACACCAAGCTTAGTCAGAGCGTTCAACATGTGGCGAATATCGTCGCTGTCGAGAAGGTTGGTCAACCGAGTCGTGCCTTTTGCTAGAGCGGCAAGAAGCAAAGCTCGATTGGAAACGCTTTTTGATCCAGGAAGGTTCACTTCCCCTTGAATTTTATTGATAGGTTGTAACGTTAGGCTTTCCATTAAAAGTTGTTAATCCTTTGTGCTCTCACTTCACAATTTTTGAGAGCTAAACAATTCTTCGTGAATTCAGACTAACGAAAAAGCCACCACAAAACCAGAGCAAATCTACGCTAATTTTTGAATAATTAGTCAACTTCGTTTTTGCAGTACAAACATATACCCAAGTGACATCAAGATGCATGGTTCAGACCGTTGTCATTGACTCGAGAGCAAAGAAAACAACGCAGTGTATTGGTTGCCAACTTTTGGCTTGGCTCCACTGAACCTTCAAATCCTAACCACGCTAACAAACCAAGCCATTGTCGCTACCCCAAACATCTCGAGGTTACTTAGAAATATCTAATACGCAATATCAACCCTGACACCATCATCAAAATACAGAATGCGTACATCATCACCACGGTTAAACAGCATACTATTATCAACGTCTTGAATGACGTTGATAAGTTTGTTGCCATCAACCTTAATTAGCAGCTCAACCAATTTATACTCAACCGTGTATTCGTAGTTATTTCGATTTCGAACGACTGCGGCCCCCGCGAGTGCGCCCACGGCAGTTGCGACTTCTCTACCTGTGCCACCACCAAATTGGTTGCCAACTAGACCACCAATTGTGGCACCAAGAAGCGTTTCCCAACCGTTACTTTGTGATTGCTTTACTTCTTGTTGAGTTATGTATCGCACAGAATCGACTTTGCCATACACCACTTGATTGACTGGTTTTGCTACATTTCTTTCATAAGCTGCATTGGCGAAAAATGGCAAAAACAGTATGATCCATGCCCATCGTTTTATATTAAGTCTTTCTCTGCTCATAATAAGCTCCTATAGGCTCTGATGTTGGTAAACTTCTCTTTATGGCTATCTATTTAACTGAACTTGATGATTCGCTCTCTTTTCCATCTCCCTATGATGCGCTGAGCGATCCAAACGGTTTATTGGCGTTTGGTGGCGACCTTAACCCCGACCGCATCCTATGTGGCTATCAACAAGGCATTTTCCCTTGGTATGGTCCCGGAGAGCCAATTCTCTGGTGGAGTCCATCACCACGAGCTGTTTTCGATCCTTTGACCTTTACGCCTTCCAAGAGTTTGAAAAAGTTTCAGCGTAAACAACAGTATAAAGTAACGTTAAACAACGCAACCGAACGTGTCATTCAGTTTTGCTCTTCCACCCGCCCTGCGGAAGAGACTTGGCTCAATGACGAGATGCAAGCTTCTTATATCGAGCTTGCAAAGCGTGGTCATTGTCACTCAGTAGAAGTATGGCACGACGATCAATTAATTGGCGGTCTATATGGTATTAGCGTCGGTCGACTTTTTTGTGGTGAGTCGATGTTTAGCCTCAAAGACAATGCTTCAAAAATCGCATTGTGGTATCTGTGCGAACACTTGGCGTCAAATCAAGGTCAATTGATTGATTGTCAGGTGATGAACCCACACCTAGCATCGCTTGGTGCATTTGAACTCCAACGCGACGATTTCATACAAAAACTACTATCTTTAAGAGATAAGAAAACCGATTTGGGCACGTTTGAGCCACAGATTTTGCAGGGCGCGGTATCATGAGCACAGATCTCCAACATATTCGTATTGGGTTAACCAACAACCATCCATGCAGCTATTTACCTGAGCGTGAAGAGCGTGTGGCAGTAGCTCTTGATGCTGATTTGCATACAGAGCAAAGCTATCAAGTATTGATGGCTAATGGTTTCCGCAGAAGTGGAGACACCATTTACAAGCCGCATTGTCAGCACTGTAGTGCTTGTCAACCAATCCGAATCGCAGTACCGGATTTCGTAGCATCCAAAAGCCAGAAACGTTTGCTAAACAAAGGAAAGGCACTGCATTGGGAGATGAAACCTGAGCTCGATTCAAATTGGTTTGAACTCTACAGCCGTTATATTTGCGAACGGCACCAAAATGGTACTATGTATCCACCTCGGGAAGACGAGTTCGCGCGATTTGCTCAAACAACATGGTTAACGACTGGCTTTCTTCATGTTTATGATGACGAAGCGCGCCTAGTAGCCGTTGCTGTCACTGATATTATGGAGCATTGTGCGAGTGCGTTTTACACCTTCTTTGACCCAGGTTATCCTTTGTCTCTCGGGACCTTAGGCGTGCTTTTCCA
The DNA here is from genome assembly GCF_024181835.1 of Vibrio sp. Y29_XK_CS5. NCBI lineage: Bacteria > Pseudomonadati > Pseudomonadota > Gammaproteobacteria > Vibrionales > Vibrionaceae > Vibrio > Vibrio sp. Y29_XK_CS5. The sequence continues at coordinate 264,964 of NZ_JAMZAM010000002.1, read as the reverse complement.
GCTAGAATACTGCCGACAGCACAACAAACATTGGCTGTATCTAGGGTATCAAATCGATGAATGTCCGGCGATGAACTACAAAACTCGCTTTCAGAGACACCAAAGGCTAGTAAATCAGCGTTGGCAAGGGTAGAATACGCCCCAACTTTACATAATTACTGTTTAGCGGCAAAATTAGCCCGCTAATACCGCCTAATTTCTAAAGAGGATTAAATGGCTAAAGAAGACGTAATTGAGATGCAAGGCACTGTGCTTGACACTCTACCAAACACTATGTTCCGCGTTGAACTTGAAAACGGTCACGTTGTGACTGCACATATCTCTGGCAAGATGCGTAAGAACTACATCCGTATCCTTACTGGTGATAAAGTAACTGTAGAGATGACTCCATACGACCTATCTAAAGGCCGCATCGTCTTCCGTGCTCGTTAATCTCTGATTTTCGAATACAATAAAAAACGGAGCTCGTAGCTCCGTTTTTTATTGCTTGTCATTTGCTTTAAAAACCAGTCTGGCTTTGGGAATTCAATTCACGCTACAAGCTATACTCAAGTGACTTCAAGTTACAGGATTCAAAGCGTTATCTTTGATTCTCTGTTTACCGAAAGTAAGCAAGGAAGACAATGAAGCGAAATAGCCAGCGTTTCAAATAGTTGCCTGCCTTCAAATCAAGTCATTCTCGCTGAACCAAGCTCATTGAAGTTAATTGAGAATATGTAGCAGGCATAAAAAAGCGCACGACTAAGCGCACGCTTTTAGAACTCAACAAGACCTAAGCTTAGTGAAGCGCAGCTTCTTTCTCACTTAAGTACTCAAACTTAAGCTCGTCTTTCACCAACGTAACTTTCACTGTACCACCATCAACCAGTGATCCAAATAGAAGTTCATTCGCCAAAGGTTTCTTAAGCTGCTCTTGGATAACACGTCCCATAGGGCGAGCTCCCATCGCTTTGTCGTACCCTTTGTGAGCCAACCAATGACGCGCATCTTGCGATACTTCCATCGACACACCACGAGCGTCCAGTTGCACTTGTAGCTCCACGATGAACTTATCAACCACTTGATGGATAACCGTTTCATCTAGGCTATTGAACCAAATGATATTGTCTAGACGGTTACGGAACTCAGGGGTAAATACCTTTTTGATTTCCGCCATCGCATCATGACTGTTGTCTTGTTGGATAAGACCGATTGATTTCTTCTCAGTTTCAGCTACACCTGCGTTCGTGGTCATTACAAGGATCACGTTGCGGAAGTCCGCTTTGCGACCGTTGTTGTCCGTTAGCGTACCGTTATCCATCACTTGCAGTAGCAAATTAAAGATATCCGGGTGTGCTTTTTCAATCTCATCAAGCAGCACGACCGAATGAGGATGTTTAATCACCGCATCCGTCAATAGACCACCTTGGTCGTAGCCAACATAACCTGGAGGCGCACCAATCAAGCGACTGACCGAGTGACGCTCACCATATTCAGACATATCAAAGCGCAGTAGCTCAATGCCTAGCAGTTTAGAAAGCTGAACGGTAACTTCTGTTTTACCAACGCCTGTTGGACCTGCAAACAGGAATGAGCCAACGGGTTTGTTATCCACTCCAAGACCAGCACGAGATAGCTTGATTGCTTCTGACAGTGCATCGATTGCCGTATCTTGACCGAACACAAGCATCTTCATCTTGTCATCCAGATTCTTCAGAATGTCTTTATCTGAAGATGATACTGATTTCTCTGGAATACGTGCCATCTTAGCGACCATCGCTTCGATGTCTGCAACACCAACGGTCTTTTTACGACGACTTGCTGGCGCTAGACGACTGCGGGCGCCTGCTTCATCAATAACGTCGATCGCTTTGTCTGGCAAGTGACGCTCGTTGATGTACTTCGCTGACAGCTCTACCGCTGCACGCAGCGCTTTGTTGGTATAACGTACTTCGTGGTGCGCTTCATACTTAGGTTTCAAACCAATTAGAATTTTGGTTGTATCATCCAGAGAAGGCTCTACCACATCGATCTTTTGGAAACGACGGGACAATGCACGCTCTTTCTCAAAGATGTTGCTGTACTCTTGGTACGTCGTTGAACCGATACAACGCAACTTACCACTACTTAGTAGAGGCTTGATCAGGTTAGCGGCATCGACTTGACCACCAGAAGCGGCACCCGCACCGATGATGGTATGAATTTCATCGATAAACAGGATCGCGTCTTCCTCTTTCTCTAGCTGCTTTAACACAGACTTAAATCGCTTCTCGAAATCACCACGGTATTTAGTACCAGCGAGTAAAGAACCAATGTCCAGCGAGTAAATCACACTGTTTTGAATCACTTCAGGAACCTGCCCCTCAACGATTCTCCAAGCGAGACCTTCGGCAATCGCGGTTTTACCTACGCCAGCTTCACCCACAAGTAATGGGTTATTTTTGCGGCGGCGACAAAGAACTTGGATTGTACGCTCTAGCTCTTTATCACGACCAATAAGAGGGTCGATATTACCGGCTTTTGCAACTTGGTTTAGATTTGTAGCAAAGCTTTCTAAACGTTCTTCTGGGTTGGTTTCTTCAGGCGCTTCCGAGCCAAAAGAGTCGGACGAAGAAGAGTCTTCGCTTGAACCAGAAGCTTTGGTAATACCATGAGAGATAAAGTTAACGATATCCAAACGAGAGATATCATTCTTTTTCAGCAGATAAGCGGCGTGAGACTCTTGCTCACTAAAAATAGCAACAAGAACGTTTGCCCCGGTCACTTCGCTTCGACCAGACGACTGAACATGGAAGACGGCGCGTTGAAGTACACGCTGGAAACTCAATGTCGGCTGGGTTTCGCGCGTCTCATCGCTTTCTGGGATGAGCGGCGTTGTTTGGTCGATAAAAATATCGAGTTCGTTACGCAAAGCATCAAGGTCCGCTTTGCAGGCTAGAAGGGCTTCCTTAGCTGCATCATTCTCCAATAATGCAAGTAGGAGGTGTTCGACAGTCATGAACTCGTGGCGTTTGTCACGTGCACGAGCGAATGCACCGTTAAGGCTTGACTCTAGTTCTTTATTTAGCATAAGTACCTCCCGAAAGAACAACTTTGGTTGCTCGAGCAAGTCTTCTTATTACGCTTGCTCCATAGTACATAGTAGCGGATGCTCATTTTCCCTTGAGTACATCGTCACTTGCGCTACTTTTGTTTCGGCAATTTCTGCACTGTATGTGCCACAAATTGCCTTTCCTTCATAGTGAATCTTGAGCATGATTTGCGTTGCTTTATCAATATCATGTGAAAAGAATCGCTCAAGCACCTCTATGACGAAATCCATAGGTGTATAGTCATCATTATTGAGTACAACGTTGTATAGCTTTGGCGGCTGAACTTTTGTACTTTCTCGCTCCAGAAGATCTGAGTCTGGAGTCACCCATTCAAAATTTTTACTCATGGCAATTCAAAGATATCGTATCAAAGGGTTGATGTTTTCGACCTATAAAAACAATCTACCATAAGCATGCCGTGCGGTGTAGTGAGATATGACACCTAATTCGATTTTGATAGATAAAATTTGCGTCCTCATATAGAGACTAATGCACCTCCGGCAGGCGCGCAAATAAAAGATTTTTATCTCTTAGAACGGTTATTTTTTGCTGTTAGAACTATCAATTTTTGCTCTGTTTCCATATAACCGATAAACATTCTTAAACTGCCAAGATCACACTTACAACGGAAAAGTCGCTAAATATCACGAAAACATCACTTTTTATTCATTTAGTAGAATCTTCTAATGTACACACTTGGTTTAGAATGCCCTCGCTCTATTTCAATACCTTGCAGACCTTTTATCTAAACTTCGGCGAACCACCTCGATTGAGTTTGCAAAATTGTTAATCTCAAAAGTGATTTGTTTTCAAATATGTTTCTTAATGTTGTCTTTCACTATTGACTGACGAGATTCATTGACTACAGTGGAAAGTGTTGATGCATAAATCCTCATTCTGAATTTGTTGGATTTCTAACAATTTGATGAATGTGGATGTGCACACTCGACGTGTGTTAGCAATTACTAGCATAGCAAGGCTAACAATGAGACCAAGCTGAAGGGATGGCTTGGGTGAAGTAACAACATCAGTAAAAAATGCATGAGGGATGTAAAAGCATGGCTACAGGTACAGTAAAGTGGTTTAACAACGCCAAAGGATTTGGGTTTATTTGTTCAGACGAAGAGGAAGGAGACATTTTCGCCCACTACTCAACTATCCAAATGGACGGTTATCGTACACTGAAAGCAGGCCAACAAGTCTCATACGAGATTGAAAAAGGTCCAAAAGGTTCACACGCAAGCAGCGTTGTTCCAATAGAAGGCCAAGCCAAATAAATAGAGCGCTGTCGGAAAGACAAATCATTTGCTCTCGTAGAAGCACACGAGCTTTTATGAAGAGAAAAATAAACCCGCGTAAAGCGGGTTTATTGTTTCTATAGGTCTACCGAAGTAGCGTGTACAAGATTATTTATTGATAATAGCGTTCAGCGTTGCGCTTGGACGCATCAATGTAGACGCTAGAGAATCATCAAGAGAGTAGTAACCACCTAGCTCGCCTTTTACACCCTGCGCGTTGTTTAGCTCAGACACAATCGCTTCCTCTTGCTCTGCCAACGCTTTTGCGACAGGAGCAAACTCTGCTGCAAGATCCGTGTCTTCTTTTTGTTCAGCCAATGCTTTCGCCCAGTACGATGCTAAGTAGTAATGGCTACCACGGTTATCCAACTCACCTACTTTACGAGAAGGTGATTTATTTTCGTCTAAGAACTCGCCTGTTGCTTTATCAAGAGCGTCAGCAAGAACTTGAGCCTTCGCATTGCCCGCCATAGAGCTTAGGTGCTCTAGAGAAGCTGCCAGCGCAAGGAACTCACCTAGAGAATCCCAACGTAAGTGGTTTTCTTTTTCAACTTGCTGAACGTGCTTAGGTGCCGAACCTCCAGCTCCCGTTTCAAATAGACCACCACCGTTCATTAGCGGAACGATAGATAGCATCTTCGCTGAAGTACCAAGCTCCAAAATTGGGAACAAATCGGTCAGGTAATCACGCAATACGTTACCCGTTACAGAAATGGTATCTAGACCTTCTTTGAGACGCTCTAGAGAGAATTTACATGCATCGATTGGCGCAAGGATCTTAATTTCTAAACCTGAAGTATCGTGTGCTGGAAGGTAGGCATTCACTTTTTTGATAAGTTCTGCATCATGAGCACGCGCTTCATCAAGCCAGAACACAGCCGGCGCACCCGAAGCACGAGCACGAGTTACCGCAAGTTTCACCCAATCTTGGATTGGCGCATCTTTGACCTGACACATACGGAAGATGTCACCTTCTTCTACTTCTTGCTCAAGAAGAACCGCACCAGAAGCATCTACAACACGTACAGTACCTGCTGCATCTAAAATGAATGTCTTATCGTGTGAACCGTATTCTTCAGCTTTCTGAGCCATTAGACCTACGTTTGGTACGCTACCCATAGTTGTTGGGTCAAATGCACCATGTTCTTTACAGAAATCGATAACCGCTTGGTAAATACCTGCATAGCTACGATCTGGAATCATTGCTTTAGTATCTTTCTGTTTGCCGTCTGGTCCCCACATTTGACCAGATGCACGCAGCATTGCTGGCATAGAAGCATCAACGATGATGTCACTTGGTACGTGCAGGTTGGTAATACCGCGATCTGAGTCAACCATCGCGAGTGCTGGTTGTGTTTCGTATACCGCAAGGATCGCCGCTTCGATTTCCGCTTTTTGTTCAGCAGGTAGCGCATCGATCTTCGCGTATACGTCACCGATACCATTGTTTACATCAACGCCTAGCTCTTCAAATAGCTTGCCGTATTTTGCAAACACGTCTTTGTAGTAAACCTTAACAGCATGACCAAAGATAACTGGATCCGATACCTTCATCATGGTCGCTTTCATGTGTAGAGAGAGCAGAACGTCTTGCTGTTTTGCTTCTGCAATTTCCTTCTCAAAGAACTCAACAAGCGCTTTCTTGTTCATTACCGAACAATCGATCACTTCTTTGTCTTGTAAAGGGAACGCCGATTTAAGTTCTTTCACCGAACCATCTGCAGCGACAAATTCAATTTTTACGTCAGTAGCACCAGAAACGGTTGCCGATTTTTCACTACCGAAGAAGTCGTTGTCTGCCATGCTTGAAACATGAGATTGAGAATCCGCAGACCATGCACCCATTGAGTGTGGGTTCTTCTTCGCGTAATTCTTTACTGAAAGTGGCGCACGACGGTCTGAGTTACCTTCGCGTAGAACCGGGTTAACCGCACTACCTTTGATTTTGTCGTAAGTCGCTTTAATCGCTTCTTCTTCGTAAGTGCTCGGCTCTTCTGGGTAGTTTGGTAGCTCATAGCCTTTTGCTTGCAGCTCTTTGATAGCAGCTTTTAACTGCGGGATAGATGCAGAAATGTTTGGAAGTTTGATGATGTTTGCTTCTGGCGTTTTCGCCAACTCGCCAAGTTCTGCTAGCGCGTCACCGATGCGCTGTTCTTCTTTTAAATGCTCTGGGAAGTTAGCGATGATACGACCTGCTAACGAAATATCACGAGTATCTACATTAATGCCAGACGATGCAGTAAACGATTGAATGATTGGTAGTAATGAATAGGTTGCTAACGCCGGGGCTTCATCAGTGATTGTGTAGATAATTGTAGGTTTTTCTGTAGGCATGAAATTTCCCTATTTTTTACTCAACTAAGCTGAACAACTCAGCAACTGAGTTCGTTGAATTTACGCATTGCTTAACGTTAGTAGTGCATTCCTCCTCACCAACGTGACATGCGGTTTGCACTCTTTCTTATAGTTTGAAGCTCTATGGCTCTCTATCCATGAGTGCACTTTGTGCCAAGTTTGCTTTCATGAAGTTCTTTTGCAAAAACACCTCTCTAAAAGCAACTTGGCTATATCATTAAACAAATAACACGAAATAGTCTATTATTCTGTGCGCTTTTGTTAGTTTTAGGCGCGCAAATGATAGCCGATAAGAAGAAAACTTAAAACTTTCAAACACAGTTCATTTACATTTTTGCAAGGTAGTTAACATGTCATCTCGCACGGGTCATGAAAAAGGTCGCCGTAGTAACCACTCTAAACCGAGCCATTTTAAACGCTCAGGCAAGTCAAACCATTCAAATGGACAGGCGAAAAATCGACCAGGGCGCTCTACCCGTTCATCAAAGTCAACAAAACCACGCATTACACCAGAAGACCGTAAGGTGATCATCTTCAACAAACCTTATGATACGTTGAGCCAATTTACCGATGGAGATGGTCGTAAAACGTTAGCGGATTACATCCCTGTCAAAGATGTATACGCGGCAGGACGGTTAGATAGAGATAGCGAAGGTCTGATGGTGCTAACAAATGATGGCATCTTGCAAGCAAAGTTGACACAACCTCAATCAAAGTCGCCAAAAACTTACTGGGTACAAGTAGATGGAGCACCTAATGAAGAGGACTTGGAAAAACTTCGTAAAGGTGTTGAATTGAAAGATGGCATGACATTACCAGCAAAAGTAGAAGTGATGCCTGAACCAAAGATCTGGGATAGAAATCCGCCCGTTCGGTTTAGAGCTAATATTCCTACAACTTGGCTAGCAATTACGATCATTGAAGGTCGAAATCGCCAAGTACGACGAATGACAGCACATATTGGCTTCCCGACACTGCGTTTAGTACGTTACTCCATGGGTGATATTGCGCTTGACGACTTGAAGCCGGGAGAATGGCGAGAAGTCACTCTCTAAGCTCGTCTAAGCTCGCACATCAAAAAACACCCACATCAAAAAATATAAAAAGCAGGTCAAGACCTGCTTTTTTATATTTTTGTCGTCACCAATAATATTTATTGTTGAGCAACCCACTTCATGAATGCCTGACGTTCTTCGTCTGTCATTTCTAGGTAGGCAATCTTCGCTTTTGTTACCGGTGATTTTACTCTTTGCGCGCTTTTGCTAGTTGCCGTTACAGCCGTCGCTGCTTGTAGCTCAGACAATTCGACTCTCTTACCGTTAGCAAAGAAAACGCCATTAGCTTCATTGTATTCCGCTAGTTGCTCATCTAGGTTTGAGTAAGGGAACGCACCTTTCTCACCTGGCATTTTATATTGAGAGTAATCAATAGACTTATCGTTGAAACTTACTTTCCAGTCCATTTTGTCTTGTTCGAACAGCTTGTCTGCCTGACGTTGCTCTCTAAAAGACGGCGCATCAATGTATAGCTTTCCTGCACCTGCACTCAAGCCGATAATATATGGTGAGGATTTAACTTGGGTACGCTTTTCACCACGACCAATCCCCTTATTAACTTTAACCACAATTTGGTTTGAGCCTTCAACTAGGGGAAACGGTGCACTCAAATCGTCCGCATCAACGCCATTTACAAACAGCACTTGAACGCCTTGAGCGGTAGTTAAGGTTGCTGATGCATCAGCTTTATTTGTTGTGTCTGCGCTCGCTGTTGTCCCAAATAGCCCAAGAACAAATGCTACAGTCCAAGCTTTTAGTCTCATATCCTAATAACCTTAAAATTCAATTAATTACATCAACAGTGTTAAATCTCGTTTACCGTTCATCACAGTTTGAGGAAATCATTGCTGAAAAGCCAATGATTTCTACATAACTCACTGTAGATAATTGGTAAACGCACTCAATCCTTGACGTTTCACACTCTTTCACATTGACCAGAGTTCAAGAAGGATTTGCTTATATACTCTATAGAAAAAAGGTCGCAATAGCTGCGACCTTTTACTATAAATATTAGGCTCTGTAATTAGAACGTGTAGTATAGACCAGCTACAACTACTTCGCCTTCGTCTAGCTTAGCTTTGCCTACGCCTTCATCTTCATCGATTGCTGTGTATTCAATGAACGTAAGGATGTTACCTGTTAGAGCGTAGTCAGCACCTAGAGTGTAGTAGTTGCCGTCTTTGTTGTCTTCGTAGCTAGTGAAACCGAATGAAGTGTATAGACGAGCTTCATTGATTTGGTAAGAAGCAGCTACAGACCAAGTGTCAGCGTCGTTTTTAACGTTAGCTTCTTTCTTCTCTTCAGCAACGTAGTTTACAGCTGCCGCGAAGTTTTCAATGTTTAGACGAGCAGCAACACCCATCACTTTGTAGTCAAGTTTCTTAACTTCGTTCTCACCTTGATCTTGGTAAGAAGCACCAACTGTGAACATGTCGTTGATTGCGTATTGTGCAGATAGACCAAACGCAGTGTCGATGTTCTCTTCTTGGTTTAGGTATGCATCAGCAATAACAGTTAGGTTGTTGAAGTTACCTTTTACAGAAGCAGCGTGACCACGGCTTTCTTGAGAAATTACGAAGTCATCTACGTAACCAAGACCTTCGTTAGTGTTGTCGATAGTGATTGCGTCTAGAGAGTCGCCGAAATCGCCGATTTCACCGAAAGCAACACCCCAGTTGTCGCCTAGGTAAGCACCGAAGTATAGGTCATCAGTTTGTACGTTTTTGTCGTCGCCCGCGAAGCCGTCGCCGTCAAAACCAAAACCTTCACCGTTTTGCATTTCGAAAGAACCGAATACAGTGATATCTTCGTTTACTTTGTGTTGAGAATCGATTTGGATTTTAGCCCAAACATCGATATCTAGATCAGATGACTTTTCTACGTTTTTGTACTTGCTCTTTAGAGTAGTTACGTAAGTATCGATTTCACCTTTAACATTGAAAGATGTTGTACCGTTGTCGTAGATGTTGCCTGCTGCTAGTGCAGACGTAGAGATGCCTGCTACTGCAAGAGCTACTAGAGTCTTTTTCATAATTAATCCACTGCCTTTTCTTAGATTGGGATATCCTTTCCGATTCCCTTTTTTATATTTTTGAGGTCGCTTGTTATCAAATCGCAACAATGCTTTACCTGCAAAATCTGGGCACTAGAGTGCAAAAGATTATTCTGGCTGTCAAATTTTCTAAATCACAACATCAAAAAACAAAAAAATCTTTATTTTACAGCAACATAGAAATTTAAGTTTCAATTATTCGATGAAGTTCTAAACAATCGACTTGATTTTTCTTAATTTAGCAAAAGATAAACAAAAGAGATAAACAACCTTACAACAACAAAAAACCCAATTAATTCAGAATAAAATTCTAGTCAAATGGTATTTTTGAAGCTTTATATTTTTCACCTAATGAAATTATTTTCATTTAGATTGAGTTCAATATTTTTTTGTGAACAAGATCTACATTCCACATAAAAGCATTCCGTTTTGTGAACTACAGTACAACTAGTGATGTGTGCTACTATGCGCGCCCCACGCGTTTGAGGCACTTATGCTAACTAGTAACATCCAAAAATCGATCAGAACCAGCTACCAGAACTTACAAGCTCAACTGGATAACTTTGTACCTCGAAGAGCGCAAAATTACCTAGTCGCAGAGATTGCTAAGACGTTGTGCGGGCAATACCACAAATCGAATAGAATGCTTGTTGCAGAAGCAGGAACAGGGATCGGTAAGTCATTGTCATATCTGATGGCAGTTATTCCCGTGGCAGTCTACAACAACCGAAAAGTCGTGATTTCGACTGCAACAGTTGCGTTGCAAGAACAGTTGGTGAATAAAGATCTCCCATTATTTCGTCGTATTACCGACCGCGAGTTTTCTTTTATTCTGGCAAAAGGGCGCCAACGTTATTGCTGCGCGGAGAAACTCGCAACGGCAAGTGGTGTCGATGGCGGACAACTTGCTATGTTTGAAACTAAGCCAAAAAAGAAAGACATTGATTTGTTGGAAACCATGTACCGTTCTCTTGCTCAAGGCAAATGGGATGGCGACCGCGACTCCTGGCCAAAACCTATTGATGACCATATCTGGCAATTGATTGTCAGTGACAAGCACAGCTGTAATAACAGCCTACCAGCTCATCGTAACTGCCCTTTCCAAAAAGCACGTTCAGAACTGGATAAAAATGATGTCATCATCGCAAACCATTCATTAGTAATGGCAGACGCCGATCTGGGTGGTGGCGTAATTCTGCCCGAGCCGGAAAATACTATTTATGTCTTTGATGAGGCGCATCATCTTCCGCACGTTGCACGAGACCACGCTTCCGCATCTGCAAGCTTAAAAGGAGCGGCAGCTTGGTTAGAGAAACTCAATCAGTCCACCAGCAAATTCTCATCATTGGCAGACGAGAAACGCGTCGCACGCTTTCGCAATGACTTGCAGGAGTCGGTACAAGAACTCATTCCCGCGCTTAGCCAATTAACAAAGCAATTTGACCCAAACCAATTTGAAGAAAACATCTATCGCTTTGAACATGGCGAACTTCCAACTTGGTTAGAAAATCAATCTAAAGATTTAAAACAGCTCAGTAAAAAAGCAAACCAAAGTGTCGCGAAAATTGCGGATTTGATTGCTGAGCGAGTAAAAGACGGGGAACTTTCTTCAAGGTTAGCAGAGCCAGCTCTGGCTGAATTGGGGTTCTACATTCAGCGCTTAGAAAATCTTGCTCAAGTTTGGAACTTGATGGCAGAGCCAACACGAGAAAAAGGGGCACCGTTAGCAAGGTGGCTTGAGAAGCACCCAGATCGTGAAGGTGACTATATTGTGAGCGTTTCACCTTTGGAAATCGGCTGGCAACTTGATCAACAAATCTGGAGTCGTTGTATCGGTGCGGTATTAGTCTCTGCTACGATGCGTGCACTGAATTCATTCCATTACTTTTGCCATCAAGTGGGAGTAGACGCAAAACCTGAGTCAGGTACGCAGTTTTTAGCCTTGGCGTCACCGTTTGATTATCAGAACCAAGCGGAGCTTTTAATCCCTGCGATGAAGTATGAACCTCAAGCGCCACAGTTTACCGAATATCTTATTGAAATTTTGCCTAAGTATTTAGAAGACAACAAAGCGAACTTGGTATTATTCTCGTCATATTGGCAGATGAACCAAGTCGCAGATGCTCTAAGTGCTGATTTTGTAAAACGAGGCTGGGCACTGCAAGTACAAGGCGAAAGTTCACGTGCAGAAATTCTAAAAAAACATAAAAAGCTCGTCGACCAACAGAAAACCAGTATTCTCTTTGGCACGGGTAGCTTCTCGGAAGGTCTTGATTTACCAGGAGAGCTATTGGAAAACTTGGTCATTACTAAGATTCCTTTTGGTGTCCCTACCTCACCCGTAGAGCAAGCGCACTCAGAGTACATAGAAAAGAAAGGGGGCAACCCATTTATGCAAATTACTGTGCCTGATGCGAGCAAAAAACTGATTCAAAGTGTCGGTCGTTTACTGCGCAAAGAGCGCGATTCTGGTAGAGTGACCATCCTTGATAGACGTTTGATAACAAAACGCTACGGGCAAGCCTTAATTGACTCGTTGCCGCCATTTAAACGCAAGATAGAATATTAGAAGAATAACGATTTATGGAAATGATTGAGCCAACCATGCTGTTGGTGTTGGCGCTCGTCGCTTTTGTTGCTGGATTTATCGATGCGGTTGCAGGCGGTGGCGGTATGCTCACCGTCCCTGCCTTATTGTCGTTGGGACTCCCTCCGCACATTGCATTGGGCACAAATAAACTGGCAGCATCGTTTGCTTCTTCTACTGCCGCTTTCACATACTACAAGAAGCGTTTGTTTAAACCACAATGCTGGGGACGAGCGTTTGTGGCGACTCTTGTTGGTGCCACGCTCGGCACATTGTTTGTCGACGCAATCAGTACTGAATGGCTAGAGAAGGTTTTACCTCTCATTATTCTTGCTGCCGCGATGTATACCGTGTTCCATAAAGCTCCACAATCGACTCACCAGAGCCCGACACCCGAACCATGCCCAATGTTGAATAAGAAGCAGTATCTGCAAGGATTCTCAATCGGCTTCTACGATGGTCTAGCCGGACCAGGGACTGGCGCATTTTGGACTGTAAGCTCAATGGCGCTTTATCGGTTGAACATCTTGCTCGCTTCCGGCTTAGCAAAGGCGATGAACTTTACTAGCAACTTCACTTCTCTTGTCACTTTTGCTGTTTTGGGTCATATAAATTGGGTGCTAGGATTAACAATGGGCGTATGTTTAATGGCAGGCGCATTTGTTGGTGCTCACTCTGCAATCCGCTTTGGTTCTAAATTTATTCGCCCTGTGTTTGTTTCTGTTGTCAGCGTATTAGCAATTAAACTCGCTTATGATGCGTGGTTTGTAGGCTTATCATGAATATCAAACAGCTTTCCAATGGTCTAGAACAAATGTCTGAGAAAGCGGCTTCACTTGACCATCAGCGAGGTCACCATGAGGCAATGCTGTTTGATGAACGCCTATTTCGCTGCCGCTCTCGTTTGTTAGTTCCTTGTGTCAATGAAGCAAGAGCGACATTAAACGACATCATCAAGGAGCAAAAAGAAGGTAAGTTAAATGCGCAACGAGCAGAATATCTGACTGACCGATTGGTTGCCCAAATCACGGCAATTCAACGCGAAATTTCTATCGCCGAGATACCTAAAGCAAACCCTAAGAAATCCGCTCGACAAGACAAGTCCCTTGATGCACTAAAACAAGAAGTCGCGCAGCATAAAGAATGGGCTCGTCGCTTGCGCGAGATGGTTATAGAAAAACAACAAATAGTTGCCATTGCTCCAGCTCATTTACACACCGAAGCGCAGAAAGCTGTATTAACGGCAAAACAACGACTGATTCGCTGTGAAGCAGCATTAAGCGAGCTAGAAAAGCAAGTAACCCAAAGAGAGAACAATTGAGCATGTCTGAAGAATCGAAATCACCACTGGATGATGCCCCAGAAGAGATCAAGCTAGCTGTCGATTTAATTTACTTGCTAGAAACGAATGAAATCGATCCTAAAATAGCGCTAAAAGCGATTAAGATCGTACAAAGCGATCTTGAAAATAAGATCAACGCAAACTGATAGACAACAAATAGACAAAAAAGAGGAGCGATTTCGCTCCTCTTTGTTTAAGCTGAGTTTGCGTTGATACCACGTTATACTTTGAATTGAGACATTAAGGTTTGCTGTTGTTCAGAAAGTGAGGTCATCTCGATACCTGCATTTTCCGACGTTTGCGCTTGATTAAGGATTTCTCTGCTCAGATCGCGAATGTTCGCCACACTTTGATTCACCTCATTAGAGACAGATTGCTGCTCTTCTGCCGCTTTTACTATCTGATTATTCATATCACTTATCGCAGCAATTGACTCAAATACTTTCTGTAATTCCTCTACCGCCATATTCACCTGTTGAGAAGAGGATTGCGCACTTTGATTCCCTTCTGTAATGGACTCAACAACCGCTTGCGTGCCCTTTTGAACATTAGCAATGACATCTCGAATTTCACCCACCGAACTTTGAGTTCGACTTGCTAAGCTCCTTACCTCATCAGCCACCACAGCGAAACCACGACCTTGTTCACCAGCTCGTGCGGCTTCTATTGCTGCATTGAGAGCTAGCAAGTTGGTTTGCTCAGAAATGCCTTCAATAACAGAAAGAATTTCGGTAATGCTGGCGTTGTTCTTCGCTAGCTCTTCTACAACCGGGACGGCATTCATCATGGTTAATAATAGTTTTTGCATCTGAGTTTCAGACGCCAAGATCACTTTCTGACCGTTTTCTGCAGATTCACTCGCCTCACCAGCCGCCTTTACCGCAACTTCGGCATTTTGTACCACCAACGCCGCTGTTTGCGTCATTTCTTCAGCAGCAGTCGCGACTAAATCAACTTCTTTAAACTGCGAATCACTGCTATTTCGAGTAACGGCTACAACGTGTTTTGCATGTTCGGTCTTATCTGCAATTTGTCGAGATGTTTCTGCGACTTCTTTAATCGTTAATTGCAAACGCTCAAGAAATCGATTGAACGCCCTCGCAAGTTGGCCAATTTCATCGTCTGTTTTAGCTTCCAAACGCTGAGTTAAGTCTCCTTCCCCTGTCGAAATATCTTCCAAACGAGCGACAACTTCTCGAATCGGCTTCACTAAGGTCTTAGCCAGCAGTCCGGTTGTAATCAGTCCAACAACGACAAGTGCGACACCAACACTTAATTCAATAATAACGCCGTCTTGCATCTTATTGGTAATCAAAGCGTCTAACTGATCCGCATCAGCAAGCACTGCAGAACGAGGCATTTCAAAGATCACACCCCACGTTTGATTCGCTATTTGGATAGGCGAAAAGACCGTCATCCACTCACCAGAGGCATCCCATTCAACCTTGGCTTCACCGCCAAACAATAAATCAGTGAGATTGTCATTAGAAATGGTGGAACTCGAAAAAGGCTGTCCAGGGGAATCAGTGTTACTATCTGACGCTAACAAAGTTCCATCGAGACTGATCATTGATACCTTTCCAGCCCCAGCGAACAAGCTTTGATCAGAATTAATCGCAATGCTCGCTAACTGGTCTAATCGTAACTCTATACCCAAGAAGCCAATCGGCATACTCTCGACAATGAGTGGAATGGAGATCGATGTTGTTAAGAAGGAACCAGCATCGTTGGTGTTAACCCGCGGCGATGCAATGCAAGTTTGACCAGACGAGAGCGGACAGTAAAAGCGCTCAGCATTGTCGTTCTCATTCAAGGCTTGCTCACTTATCGTACTCGCTAACACGTTTTCACCATTGCTCGCTTTGGACCAATAGGTTGCAAACCGACCGACTTCATTAGAACCGACGTAATCGGCACTTCGATAGTTGGCATCCTCACTGTCGAGCATGTCTGGGTTAAACACCAGATAAGCCGCTTGTATCGTGTCAAAGCGTAGCACTGCCTGACGAATCATTTCATTCAGAGCGGAGCGAAGATCTTCACTACTGCCAAAATTCTCTTCCGAGTTGGTTTTAAAAAACAGCGCATTTGCTGCCAACATTTCAGCGCGGTAAGTCGCTTCATTGAGATACTCAGACACTTCCGTCGCGTTTAATAACGCTCGTGTCTGTAGGAGTTGTTCAGATTTTTCGATAACAGAAGAGCTAGTTTCTCGCTGCAACAACTTTTGGTTACCGAGCGCGTTGTAGACCGAAAAACCAATTAAAGATAAAGAAGTGACGAGCAGGCAAAGCCCGGAGAGTAATGTAATTTTCCACTGCACAGATATGGTTCGCATACAACATCCTTATTCAAGCAAACTCATTTTTGAGACTCATTAAACCATACGCAGGCACAATAGCAATTACATATTTAACAATTCTTTAAACTTATTCCGTTTACATGAGAACCATTTTCAGCTTGCCTTTGCAATGGTAACATCATGCTCAAACACGCCCTCTGAGAAGGATAAAAAATGAAAGTAATTAGCTTTAACATCAATGGACTTCGTGCGCGTCTGCATCAACTCCAAGCCCTCATCGACAAGCACCAACCTGACGTGATTGGTCTGCAGGAAATCAAAGTTCATGACGAAGCCTTCCCTATCGACGATGTAGAAGCAATGGGATACAAAGTTTACTTTCACGGTCAAAAAGCCCATTACGGTGTGGCAATGCTATGTAAACAAGAGCCTATCAGCGTTCAAAAAGGTTTCCCAACCGATAATGAAGAACACCAAAAGCGCATGATCATGGCGACGTTTGAAGATGAAAACGGTGAAAAAGTGACGGTTCTTAACGGTTATTTCCCGCAAGGCGATAACGTTGCTCACGAAACTAAGTATCCATACAAGCGTCAGTTCTACAAAGACTTGATGACTTACCTCAACGATCACCACACTAACGATGAGCAGCTGATTGTCATGGGCGACATCAATATCAGCCCAATCGACGCGGACATCGGTATCGGCGAACCAAACCGTAAACGTTGGCTGAAAACGGGTAAATGTTCTTTCCAACCAGAAGAGCGTGAGTGGTTGCAAACGCTTCTAGATTGGGGCTTTGAAGATACTTTCCGTAACTTACACCCTGAAGTCGATGACCGCTTCTCGTGGTTTGATTACCGTTCGCGTGGCTTCGATGATAACCGTGGTCTTCGTATTGATGTTATTTTGGCAACACCATCACTCGCAGAAAAATGCATAGAATCCGATATTGACTATGAGTTACGAGGCATTGAAAAACCTTCAGATCACGCGCCAATCTGGTCAACCTTCAAGTAGTTCTTACTAACATCGACTAAAAATAAAAAAGAGCGCCAACAAGCGCTCTTTTTTGATGTTTGTATTGTCCTACATGAAGTGGAATGAACAACCCATCTTGTTAGCTCAATGGTCTTAGGTACGCCAAGAAGCGCTTCTCTGCCACTTTGAAGCACCACAAAATAATAAATGTCAGCGCCATGTAGAAGAGTCCCGCTGTCAAGAATGACTCAAATGGCGCGTAGTATCTTGAGTTCACCAAACGTGCTGCACCTGTCAGATCCATAATGGTAATGATGCCGGCGACCGCACTGCCATGAAGCATGAAGATAACCTCATTCGAGTAGGCAGGTAACGCGCGACGCAAAGCACTTGGAAGAATAATGCGACGGTAAGTCATAAACGTACTCATGCCGTATGCCTTAGCTGCCTCTACCTCTCCCTTCGGCAAGCCATTGATTGCCCCGCGAATAATTTCAGCAGTATAAGCGGACGTGTTGAGAACAAACGCCACCAGCGCACAAAACCATGCGTTTTCCCAAAGCGTGTCTTTTACCGGAAAAAACTGGTCCATGCCGTAGTAGATCAGATACAGCTGCACCAACAAAGGAGTGCCTCGGAAAAAGTAAATAAACGCCCATGAAGGCAGGCTTAGTGCGTAGTTTGCACTATTACGTGCAATCGCAAGAGGAATCGATACGGCTAACCCAATCACCAGTGCTAACGCAACAAGCCATACCGTCGTCCACAATCCATCTAGGTAGACCGGGAAACTTTCAATTATCAATGAAAAATCCATGGTTTACCTCGCGTGAATACTAAATTTGCGTTCAACCAACTTAAGTAAGCCTGTTGAAACACTGGTAAAGAACAAGAAGATGATTGCAACCGCCATGTAAAAAGTGAATGGCATTTTGGTTGTACCCGCAGCCAACGAGCTAATGCGCACCATATCTTCCAGACCAATGATGGATACTAACGCGGTCGTTTTCAGTAGAACCAACCAGTTGTTACCAAAGCCTGGTAAAGCATGTCGGATCATTTGAGGCAATAGAATTCTTCGAAACGACATTATCGGGCTCATGCCATAAGCTTTTGCGGCTTCTAGTTCACCCTTGTCTACCGCCATGATAGCGCCACGAAACGTCTCTGCCATGTATGCACCGAAGATAAACCCAATGGTTAAAACACCGGCAATAAAGGGGCTGACATCGATGTAATCTGGCAAATACGAAGTCCACTCATGATTTGGGTCACTTGCAGTAAACCATTCATTGAGTGTTTCATTGATCGAGTAAAGGCTATTGTTAAGTAGAATTTGACCACCAAAGAAGATAAGCATCATCAGAACTAAATCAGGGATGCCACGAATGATGGTGGTATAAAGCGTCGCAACTGCTCTTGCCCACTTGTACGGTGCCAATTTCGCCAATGCACCCAGCATTCCGAGAATGACCGCTAAAAGTAGAGAAAGTATTGCGATTTCGATGGTTACTAGAGCCCCTTTTAAGATCGAGGCTTCATATCCTTGTAGATCCAGCATAGGTGAGTTCCTAATCCCTAAACTCAAAAGATCGACCGTTGGTTACTTCTAGGAACAAGCCAACGGTCGCTTAATTACAGCTTATTCGCCGTAAACGTCGTAGTTAAAGTATTTACCTGCGATTTCTTGATAAACACCTTTTTCACGTAGTGACAAAATAGCTGCATCGAGCTTTTTCGTTAGATCCTTGTCTTGCTTACGAACTGCAATACCAAAACCATCACCAAACCACTTAGGATCCGTTAGTGAAGGACCAACAAATTCATAAGCATCGCCACCAGCTTTGTTTAAAACACCCTCTTCTAGTGCAGACGCATCACCAAGCACTGCCGCAACACGACCGTTTGCAAGATCTAGGTACGCTTCGTCAAATGATCCGTAACGCACGATTTCAACTTTGTCGCCATAGTTATCTGTCAGGTATTTGTCGTGAGTCGTTGCACGCTGCACGGCAATTTTTTGACCATCAAGGTTATCAAAATCGAGGTTTGCACCTTTCTTAGCGATGAACTTGTTTGGAATCAGCGCGTATTTTCCTGTGAAGTCGACTTTCTTCTTACGTTCTTCAGTGATCGACATTGCAGCAATAATCGCATCGTATTTACGAGCAAGTAGAGAAGGAATAATTCCATCCCAGTCTTGAGCAACGATCTGACACTTCACTTTCATCTCTTCACAAAGTGCGTTCGCCATATCCACGTCGAAGCCTTTTAGAGAGCCGTCCGTTTCTGTCCAGCTAAACGGAGGGTAAGCGCCTTCAATACCAAAGCGAACGGTTTTCCATTCTTTCGCTTGAGCGACACCAGACACTGCTGTTGCAGCAAGCGTTGCTGCTAATAACCACTTTTTCATTTCCATACTCCTGTGATTGCTTTTATTTGGTTTTGATTGTTGTGCTTATGAGTGGCAAAAGACTGCCACCCAAGAAATATTAGTAGATAGATGAGATAAATTGCTGTAATCGTTCTGAATCTGGGTTTGTAAATAGCTTAGCTGGATCTCCCTGTTCTTCCACTAAGCCTTGATGTAAAAACATCACATGGTTAGATACGTCACGCGCAAATGCCATTTCATGGGTAACGACCAACATCGTTCGCCCTTCATCTGCCAAATCTCGCATTACTCCTAACACCTCACCAACCAACTCAGGATCGAGTGCTGAGGTCGGCTCATCGAACAACATCACTTCTGGATCAACAGCAAGAGCACGAGCAATAGCAGCACGCTGTTGTTGACCTCCGGATAGATGTCCAGGGTAGTAATCTTTACGTTCGTACAATCCCACTTTTTTCAAAAGCAGTTCAGCGTTTTCGATGGCTTGAGCTTTCGGTACGCCAAGCACATGAACTGGTGCTTCAATCACATTTTCTAGAACGGTTAGATGTGACCAAAGATTAAAACCTTGAAACACCATGGCTAAACGAGAGCGAATGCGCTGAACTTGTTTCTCATTAGCTGGAACTGACTCTCCTGCTCGGTTGTTCTTCATCTGGATAAGTTCACCATTTACCCAAATTTCACCGGCGGTCGGAGTTTCAAGAAGGTTAATACATCTAAGGAAGGTACTCTTACCTGAACCGGAAGAGCCGATGATGGAGATAACATCACCTTTATGAGCGGCAAGTGAAATGCCTTTCAAGACTTCATTTTGTCCAAACGTTTTGTGCAGGTCTTTTATATCTAGCGCTGGTACATCATTCATGCGCCTTACTCCCTGTGTTTTTGTCACTGCAATTAAGGGACTCCGCCCTCTTTGAATTGGAACAAACTATCACCACCCATCGCAAGTTGCAACAAATTATTAACCTAAATAATTCGAATAGATAGATACAACAATCAAATGAATATGCAATTTTTAGCAATATATTCTTTTAATGCTGAATATTAGACGTAAAAAAGCCCCTCACAGGAAGGGGCTCTTTTTTGTAAAAATGTTAATTATTACTTAATCAACACCATAAAGTCAGACTTCTGAGCATTCGTATTGACCTTCTCAGAATCAACTTCACTGATCACAAGACCATCGTGATCCACTTTAAGATCGGTCACATCACCATGAGAGAAAAGAGAAACAAAGTCATAGCTATTTAGGTTTGCTTCAGCAGACTCCACGACAATAGATTGTGAGTAATCACTGGTAGAAGAAACTTTCAAATCTTGCTTCACACTGTCATCGAATGTGTAGTAGTACAATTCCGGAACAACGACATCACTCTCTAAAGTTGTAAATATCTTGTGTGTTACTCGGTGTAGTGTTCCAGAGTTAGACTCTGCACGATATGCGAGGCGGCTAAAGCCTTTATCTTGGTCATTGAAAGCAAAACCAGTATCAATCGTTGAACCTCTCACCACATGCGCTGCAGGCAGAGCATTTAGGTTGTAGTAAGCGCTTGGATCAATTGAGATATCCCATTTTGCGTCCTGGTACATCTTTTGGTTCAGCG
Organism: Vibrio sp. Y29_XK_CS5; assembly: GCF_024181835.1. NCBI lineage: Bacteria > Pseudomonadati > Pseudomonadota > Gammaproteobacteria > Vibrionales > Vibrionaceae > Vibrio > Vibrio sp. Y29_XK_CS5. Next base: position 243,915 of record NZ_JAMZAM010000002.1, on the reverse strand, counting down.
CAACTGTCCAACCATTGATCGGTTTTTCAGCTGCAACACTGTAAGTCCAAGTTTCCGTTTTAGGTTCAAGCGGGTGGTAGAACTTCGTCGTTGACATAGGTAACTCTGCAACTTCGTAGTTGTAATCACCAACCAGTACACTGATGTCTAAAGTGTCATATTTAAAAGATGTTGGGTTCAGGATTGGTGAAGAACCAGTCATGCCAACCAACGGCAATGGTGATTCACTTGACCAATCGCGAATACCATATTGGTGCAGTTCTGTTTTCGCTGCGTCCGCATATTGCAGCACGACTGTCGACTCCATCTTCGAACCAATAGCTCTCACATCCAAAGAGTCAATGGAATAAGCAGGCTTAGACTCTTTAGCAACTTGAGATATAAAGTTGTACTCTAAGCCACCAGCTTCTGTTGCCACATAGTTAAGATCGGTTCGGGTAGTCTTATTAAAGTTACCATTTTTGTTACAAGCAGACACCGCCTCTCGATTCATCGAGAACGTTGAGTTTCTAAGGTTATTGTCCTGTAAAAAGTCTCGACTAAAGCTGTTTGCCGTAAATACGGTTCCAGAAGCATCAAGCAACTGATAAGTAAAGTAGCCATCCTCAGGAATGTCTTCTAGAACAAATTTTAAAGTAGTGCCTGATGGGTAGATAAAGTCGCCTTGACGGACACCATTCTTGTCAGAATAGAAACCAACAACCTTATCCCCTGTCAACTGTGCACTTACAGCTGGTTGATAAGTTAATACTTGATTGATGCCATTACCATCTACTCTACGCTCGTAAACAGTACAACTATCTTTTTGTGCGTTTGCTTCACTGATGACATTTGGGGCAGCAAAAGTAAAAGTGAATGTAGTTCTCGGTGTAGAACTGCCACCACCACCGCCGCCGCCGCCACCGCAACCGACCATTAATCCCGAAATGATTGCCACTAGCGGCAGTACTTTAAGCTGTTTCATGTCTTCTTCCTAAACTGAGCGGCAATGGTTAGCCAAAAAATCGTCTTTGCTCGGTACTAAGCAAGAATAAAGCCAGCTTTTAATATCACTCATGAATGATATCAATAAATATCGTTGAGTATTATTTCCGCAAAACCACATCTAATTTTATGCAACTTGTGTAATCGAATTACACACGAAATAACCAAGTTGTTCGCATGCCAGACACTTTCTGTAGTTTTCTTTCACATCTATTCTTAAAGTGATCTAAATCAATCACCCCAAAGGGCTATCTTGTTAGACTCCGCCCCAATGATGAGGAATTTTTTGTGCCTCAACACAACAAGTTATTAGCTATGCTTAGGCACGAGATATTCGTGTGACAAAATCTAATAATAGCTAGCATAGGACGTGCCGCAGGAAGCGGAAAAACACAATTCAATTTAGAATTCATAACTTTTAAATATATGAGGAATCTATGTCAGACGCAGTTAATAAAGCGCACTCTGATTCGGATATTGAGACTAAAAGCTACCGCGAGCTTCATCGTCCATCATCTGAGTTCGCAAGCCGTTCAGACTACCTAGACCACGAACTACAAATTATGAAGCCACGTCGATTTGGCTTGAACTTGCCAGGTCGTGACTTCCGCTTTGAGCTTGAAGACCTTGTTCCAGCACTTGCTGGTACTATCGGTATTATCGCAATGTACTCTGCGGTAATGATGTCTTGGGCTGAAGGTCTTACTGCAGCATGGGACCACGTCAACTTGGGCAAAGATTTTGCTATCGAAGTTGCACGTGTAGAAATGCTTATCCCTGCACTTCTTTTCTGTGTACTTGCTTCTGGTTTTATTAACCCTAAAGCCAACCTTGCAGGTAACCACGGTCCAATGATCCCTCTTATTGGTACCATCGCTCTTGCTGGTGCTCACCCTCTTGCATTGGCAATTCTAATCGGTGTGTTCGGTCTTCTACTGAGTTTCCTAAAAGGCGGCTCCAAACTGGTGAACCTCACCTCAGAAGGTACAGCCGGTGGCTTGCTTATCTTCTTGGGTTTGACTGGTACCATGAGCCAGATTACTTCGATTCAAGAATGGGCAGTTGGTCTGCAATCTTCTACTGTTGAAGCTGGTAGCATGGGCTATGTTGGTCTGATCGTACTGGCAGTCACTATCGCACTATACGCATTCCTTGCAAAAGTGAACAAGCGTTGGCTTGCTATTCCGGTGTGTGCTTTCACTGGTCTTGCAATCGCTTTAGTACTAGGTGCAGGTTTCGATATTAAATTCGTCACTGAAACAGGTCTTCCTAACCTAAACCCTGTTTACTGGTGGGGCAGTACTGAAGAAGGTTGGATGCTAGGTCTTCCTAACATGGAACACTTCATCGCATCTCTACCATTTGCAATCCTTGCCGTGGCAATGTGGTCTCCTGACTTCCTAGGTCACCGTATCTTCCAAGAATTGAACTACCCTAAAAAGACAGAAAAAGTATTGATGGACGTAGATGACACAATGACAATGTGTTCTATCCGTCAGATGGTAGGTACAGCAGTAGGTGGTGGTAACATCACTTCATCTTGGGGTACTTACATGATCCCAGCAGCGATCGCAAAACGCCCTATCCCTGGCGGTGCAATCCTTCTTGGTCTTCTGGTAATGATCATTGCAATCCTTGGTTTCCCAATGGATATCGCAGTATGGCCACCAGTAATGCGTGTTGCTCTTCTTGTAGGTGTATCTCTACCTCTACTTGAAGCAGGTATGCAGATGGTGAAAGACTCGAAAGATTCTCAAGCAGCAGGTATCTGTATCTTTGGTTCTGCAGTCGTTAACCCAGTTCTTGCTTGGGCACTGACTATGCTGCTAGACAACAATGGTCTGATTGGTGATAAGGAGCGCGCTTCTCGTCTATCCTTTGTCGATAAGATTGTGATCCCTGTAGGTGTACTTGTTATCTGTTTAGTCGCTATGCTTGCAGTAGGTATGCTAGAAGGACAATATGGCATTAAAGCTTGGCTATAATGACATTCGTTCAAAAATTGTGTGGGTAGCGCTCGTCGCTACCCAATTTTTATCGAGATTTTTTAGGATTTATTGATTTAGTTTAAGGTTTGCAAAATTTTTTTAGTGTAGCCTTGAATTGTGGTTGGGAAGAACCCACATTGTTAGCAGTGACAATATTTATAGTTTTATGACCCACTCTTTCTTATTTAAGACTATAAATATTGTTATTCATTAAGAGTGTACTGTTCTCCGTTTAACAGTGGAGATAGCTGGCTCAACGGCGAACCAGTACGTATTTTTTTCTACTACAAAGGTAGGTATGTCATGGCAGAGCAATTTGCTAAAGCTTGGGAAGGTTTTGCTGCAGGCGACTGGCAAAACGAAGTAAACGTTCGTGATTTCATTCAGAAGAACTACACTCCGTACGAAGGCGACGAATCTTTCCTAGTTTCTGAAGGTACTGAAGCGACTAACAAGCTTTGGGCTAAGGTAATGGAAGGTATCAAACAAGAGAACGCGACTCACGCTCCTGTTGATTTCGATACTTCAGTTATCTCTACCATCACTGCTCACGATGCAGGCTACATCGAAAAAGACCTAGAAACTATCGTAGGTCTACAAACTGAAGCTCCTCTTAAGCGTGCAATCATCCCTAACGGTGGTATCCGTATGGTTGAAGGTTCTTGCAAAGCTTACGATCGCGAGCTTGACCCACAAGTTAAGAAAATCTTCACAGAATACCGTAAAACGCACAACGCTGGCGTATTCGATATCTACACTCCAGATATCCTAGCATGTCGTAAATCAGGCGTTCTAACTGGTCTTCCAGATGCGTACGGTCGTGGTCGTATTATCGGTGACTACCGTCGTGTTGCTCTATACGGTATCGACCGTCTAATGCAAGACAAGCTAGCTCAATTCAAGTCTCTACAAGAGCGTTTTGAGAACGGTGAAGATCTACAGATGACTATGCAGCTTCGCGAAGAGATCGCTGAGCAGCACCGTGCACTTGGTCAAATGAAAGTTATGGCTGCTAAATACGGCTGTGACATCTCTCGTCCAGCTGAAACTGCACAAGAAGCTATCCAGTGGACTTACTTCGGTTACCTAGCAGCTGTTAAATCTCAAAACGGCGCAGCAATGTCTCTAGGTCGTACTTCTACTTTCCTAGATATCTACATCGAACGTGATATCGCTGAAGGTAAGATCACTGAAGTTGACGCACAGGAAATGATCGACCACTTCGTAATGAAACTACGTATGGTTCGTTTCTTACGTACTCCTGAGTACGATGATCTATTCTCTGGCGACCCAATCTGGGCAACAGAATCTATGGGTGGTATGGGTCTTGACGGTCGTACGCTAGTTACACGTTCAAACTTCCGTTTCCTAAACTCTCTATACACAATGGGTCCTTCTCCAGAGCCAAACATCACTGTTCTTTGGTCTGAGCAACTACCTGAAGGCTTCAAGAAGTTCTGTGCAAAAGTATCTATCGATACTTCATCAATCCAGTACGAGAACGACGATCTAATGCGTCCAGACTTCGAGTCTGATGATTACGCAATCGCATGTTGTGTATCTCCAATGATCATTGGTAAGCACATGCAATTCTTCGGCGCTCGCGCTAACCTAGCTAAGACTCTTCTATACGTAATCAACGGCGGTGTGGATGAGAAACTGAAGATCCAAGTTGGTCCTCAAATGCCTAAGATCACTGACGAAGTTCTAGACTTCGACGATGTATGGGGCAAACTAGACCACTTCATGGATTGGCTAGCTAAGCAGTACGTGACTGCACTAAACAGCATCCACTTCATGCACGACAAGTACAGCTACGAAGCTGCGCTAATGGCTCTACATGACCGTGACGTTCGCCGTACTATGGCTTGTGGTATCGCAGGTCTATCTGTTGCAGCTGACTCACTATCTGCAATCAAATTCGCGAAAGTTAAACCAGTTCGTGACGAAGATGGCGTAGCAATCGACTTCGAAATCGAAGGCGACTACCCTAAATTCGGTAACAACGATGCTCGCGTAGATGACATCGCTTGTGAACTTGTTGAAGTGTTCATGAACAAGATTCGTCAGCTTAAGACTTACCGTGACGCAATCCCTACTCAGTCTATCCTAACTATCACTTCAAACGTGGTATACGGTAAGAAGACTGGTAACACGCCTGACGGTCGTCGCGCAGGTGCTCCTTTCGCACCAGGTGCTAACCCAATGCACGGTCGTGACGAAAAAGGTGCTGTAGCGTCTCTAACGTCTGTAGGTAAACTACCGTTTGCTCACGCTAAAGATGGTATCTCTTACACGTTCTCTATCGTACCTAACGCTCTAGGTAAAGATGAAGGTTCACAACGTGCTAACCTTGCTGGTCTAATGGATGGTTACTTCCACCATGAATCTGGCATCGAAGGTGGTCAACACCTAAACGTGAACGTTCTTAACCGCGAAACTCTAGAAGACGCTGTTAAGCACCCAGAGAAATACCCTCAGCTAACAATCCGTGTATCTGGTTACGCTGTACGCTTCAACTCTCTAACTGCAGAGCAACAAGCTGACGTAATCGCACGTACATTCACTGAGTCTCTATAAGACTGATTGAATTAGCACTTTAAGTGATAGAATAAAGGTCGATGCTGAAAAGCATCGACCTTTTTTTGTTTCTTGAACTAAAGTTGTGACATTACAAAAGATTTTGTCTGGGATCTTCCGTATGATGCGTAAAAAGCTTGCAAACATACACTATGAAACTCAGTAAATTATTCATCCTTGCGCTGCTATCACCGGCAGCAATCGCATCCACCAAATCCACAGTCTCTTTCACTCTCGATAACGATGGCATTTTTGGCGTTGACCAAGATTATACCAATGGTATTTTTCTCTCTTACGCGACTGAACAATTGCGTGAAGACGCAGAATGGAAATGGTTTACATTAAATGATTCTAGCCAAAGCAACGTCGATAAGATTGAATTAGTGCTTGGGCATAAAATGTACACGCCAAGTGACATCGAAGCCGACTACCCACTTGTCAACGATCGTCCTTACGCGGGCTACTTACATACTGAAATCAACTATATCTCACTCACCGCTGATAAAGCTGTTCGCTACAATTTCACTATCGGCGCAACGGGTGAGAGCTCACTGTCTGAAAAGGCGCAAGAGCTGGTTCATAGCATTACTGGTTCAACCGATCCACAAGGTTGGGATTACCAAATTGATGACGAGTTGGCATTTAGCGTCGGCTACCGAGCGTTCAACAAATTGATGCGTAGCGAAGGCAAAACGACACAGTGGGAAATTACCAACGTTAACGATATTAACGCAGGTAATTTCCGAAGTGACGTTTCACAAGGTGTCATGTTTCGTTGGGGTACTAACTTAGCCAACAGCATAGGTGCCGCAAACATCAGCGTTGAAAGTCCATTCCATGCCAGCATGTTAGCTAAGAGCACATCAAGTTGGTTCTTATTCACGGGCTTTGAAGGTCGTTACCGCTTTAACGATATCACTATTGAAGGCGACCGTTCAGGTCTACCAGAGCCATCAGACCAATATGATGTCACACTACAGAACTGGCAAGCGAGTGCCGTTGCAGGTGCGGCTTGGTACAACCAAAACTATGGCGCAAGCTTAACATTTACAGTGAAAACGCCAGACTATGAGGAAGCCCAAACTGACGTTTACGGTACAGGCTCTTTGTCTTTGTTCGCCTTCTTCTAAAGAAATCTCCCCATACGGCGTGTGAGTTTTCATTCGCCGTTGTCTTTGCTCAATATCTCGCCAACGAAAGCCCACTTAGACTGTTTTAACCCTGCAATTTGTAATAAAATAACGGTCAGAATTTATTAAAAATGAGAGCAAAAGATGTCAACAACTGGTCGTATTCACTCGTTTGAGTCATGTGGTACCGTAGACGGACCTGGTATCCGTTTTATCGTCTTCTTGCAGGGTTGCTTAATGCGTTGTAAGTATTGCCATAACCGCGATACATGGGACACGCATGATGGCAAGGAAGTTACGGTTGAAGAGATTATTGCTGAAGCAAAAACTTACCGTCACTTCATGAACGCATCAGGTGGTGGCATTACTTGTTCCGGTGGTGAAGCGATGCTTCAGCCTGAGTTCGTTCGTGACTTCTTCCGCGCTGCTCAAGCAGAAGGCATTCACACTTGTTTGGATACTAACGGCTACATCCGTAAACACACCGACGTGATCGATGAAGTGTTGGATGCGACTGACCTAGTCATGCTTGACCTAAAACACATGAAAGATGAGATTCACCAAGACTTCATTGGTGTGTCTAACCGTCGTGTTTTAGACTTTGCTCGTTATCTACATAAAATTGGTCAAAAGACTTGGATTCGTTATGTGGTTGTTCCTGGCTACACGGACGAACCAGAAGCCGCTCATATGCTTGGTGAATTCATTAAAGATATGGATAACATTGAAAAAGTAGAGCTTCTGCCATACCACAAACTTGGCGCACACAAATGGGAAGCGCTTGGTGTTGAATATCCTCTTGATGGTGTAAATCCTCCATCTAAAGAAACTATGGACGAAATCCAGTCAATTCTTTCCCAATACCACTCAAATGTGAAATACTAAGTAGCATTAGGTTATTGAATAGATTAAAAATACCAGCAACTTGCTGGTATTTTTTTACCTATACGTAGGTATATGTGTCTAACGGACCAGCAGGTCTTGTGCCCTATCCAACTCATATTAGACGTATTAGGAATACGAAACCGTAAGTAAAGCTCACAGGAAAAGCGTTGGGATAACACATGGATTGGTTTAATTTTGTTTCGATCATCATTATTTTCTGGGTCGTCGTCGTTTATTGTCTCCCCGATTGGCGAAGAATCGTTTGGCCTAAAATGGAACAAGAAAAGCCATTCCAACATTTAGTCTTCGCGACACTTTTCTTGATTAGCGTTTTGTGGTCTGCCCAAGCAGGGGTAAAAGAAGGGTTACAAATTCATTTCCTTGCTTTAACCACGCTAACTATGATGTATGGTTGGCGCATGGCTTTTCTATTTTGCATCCCTGCGATGGTCGTCAACCACTTGATTCATGACATATCGTTGTTGATGTTGCCAAGCGCGCTGGTGCTCTCTGCACTGATTCCAATACTTATCAGTTACAGCATCTTTCTTCTGAGTTACCAGTACTTACCACGTAACATCTTCGTATTCATTTTTGTGGCAGGATTCTTCAATGGTGCACTTACCGGCAGCCTCCACTTGCTGATCAATTCTTTTTACCACCTATCTGTGGGCCACTATGATTGGCAAACCATCCAGCACAATTACTTTGTGTTTGTTCCGTTACTCGCTTTCCCTGAAGGTCTTCTTAATGGAATGGCTTTAGCGGTACTGACCGTTTTTAAGCCTGAATGGCTGAGAGTTTTTTCGGACCGTGACTACATATACAACCATTATCACAAATAAGTTGTAACGCCCCATTCATACTGCATTTGTAAACTGGTTAAATTCGATAATTCTTGCCATTTTTCATATTAAATATGTGTTGAGATCATGTTTCACCTTCATCCGAAACGTTAACCTAAGCACATTAAAAATGTATTAGATTATTTAGTGAGGTCACCATGGAAATGTCAAACGCTCAACGTTTGATCCTATCAAACCAGTACAACCTAATGTCTCAACTTGATCCTAACAACGCGGCAAAATACAAGCGTCTACAGACAATTGTAGAGCGTGGTTACGAGCTACAAATGCGCGAGTTGAACAAAGATTTTGGCTGCATTACAGAAACCGAGTGTCGTGAAATCATCGACATCATGGAGATGTACCACGCAATGCAAGAATCAAACAAAATGCTGGATGACGAAGAGCGTGGTAAAGTCGACCAGCGTCGCCTTCAGTTCCTTGGCTTTGATATTGCGACAGAAGCACAACAAGTACACTATGTGCGCTTCCTAGTGGATTCAGAAGGTCTTTACCCTCAATTTGATAAAGCTGATCACCACTTCAATAGCCAAATGCCAATGTTAGACAAATACCGCCGCATGCTAAAAACCTGGCGCAACTGTCCTCGTCAATACCACCTATGTGCAAACGAGCTAGCACAAATCTTTAGTGCATAATTCAGCAAGTATTTGAAAAGGAGGGCAAAGGCTCTCCTTTTTTCTTTTCCCCTGTCACAAGTCAAGCTCATTCTATCAGCACAGTTTTATCTTTCATTCTCTAGACTTGTATACGAATCACTAATATCAGTGATTCAAAGCCAAATATCTGATTTCTATCACTCCTATTCACAACATAAATTTTTCAATCTCCAAACAGTGATTCAAATGTCACTTTTGCAATAAATTCATAATTGTTAAGCAAAATTGGAAATCCCCGACTAGGCTTAAAATGAGAAAGGGAGTGATTGAAAGGTACCTATCCATCGTTCTCCGTTGCAGTGAAAAAGTGTCCATAAAGCAAAGTCTTTGGTGTTGTCTAGCTTACTTCCAGTACAAACCAAACGTGATAACAGGACGTATAACTTCATACAACGAAGGGCATATCAAAGGTGGATAAGCCTGCGTCAACGTTCGTCGGTAGACTGACTAGTTAAAGGGGAAAGCGACATGAGTATTTTCGACCACTATCAATCAAGATATGAAGCTGCAAAAGATGAAGAGATGTCGTTACAGGATTTCTTAGCCCTGTGTAAAGACGACAAAAGCGCTTACGCTAATGCTGCAGAACGCCTACTGATGGCTATCGGAGAGCCAGAAGTCATTGATACAGCTCAAGATCCAAGACTGAGCCGTATATTCTCGAACCGAGTCATCTCACGTTATGAAACCTTCAAAGACTTCTATGGCATGGAAGATGCGATTGAGCAGATTGTTTCTTATCTCAAACATGCCGCACAAGGTTTGGAAGAGCGTAAACAAATTCTGTACTTACTCGGTCCTGTTGGTGGTGGTAAGTCATCACTTGCCGAAAAGCTAAAAGCCCTAATGGAAAAAATGCCCGTTTATGTGCTTAGTGCGAACGGCGAACGAAGCCCAGTTAACGATCACCCTTTCTGTCTGTTCAATCCGACAGAAGATGGCGAGATCTTGAAGAAAGAATACGGCATCGAACATCGTTACCTACGATCTATCATGTCACCGTGGGCAGCAAAACGTCTGCATGAATTTGGTGGTGATATCACCAAGTTCAAAGTGCTGAAAGTACGCCCTTCCATCCTCGACCAAGTGGCTATTGCTAAAACTGAGCCAGGCGATGAAAACAACCAAGACATTTCGTCCCTCGTTGGTAAAGTCGATATTCGTCAGTTAGAGCATTACTCACAAGACGACCCAGATGCCTACAGTTACTCTGGTGCGCTGTGTAAAGCGAACCAAGGTTTGATGGAATTCGTAGAGATGTTCAAGGCGCCAATCAAGGTGCTACACCCTCTATTAACCGCAACTCAAGAAGGCAACTTTAATGGTACCGAGGGACTGTCTGCGATTCCATTCGACGGTATGATTCTGGCTCACTCGAACGAATCTGAGTGGCAAACCTTCCGCAACAATAAGAACAATGAGGCGTTCTTAGACCGTGTGTACATAGTGAAAGTACCTTATTGCTTACGTGTGTCGGAAGAAGTGAAGATCTACCAGAAACTGCTTGAAAACAGTGAGCTTTCTAAAGCACCTTGCTCACCAAGTACGCTCGAAACTCTGGCACAATTTAGTATTCTTTCGCGACTTAAAGAGCCTGAGAACTCGTCCATCTTCTCTAAGATGCGAGTGTACGATGGTGAAACACTGAAAGACACCGATCCGAAAGCGAAGAGCTACCAAGAGTACCGTGACTACGCAGGCGTTGACGAGGGTATGAACGGTCTATCAACTCGTTTCGCCTTCAAAATCCTATCTCGCGTGTTCAACTTCGACCAAACGGAAGTGGCGGCCAACCCTGTTCACCTGTTCTATGTTATTGAACAGCAAGTAGAACGTGAGCAGTTCCCTTCAGAAATGGCAGAGAAGTACCTTGAATTCTTGAAAGGCTATCTAGTGCCTCGTTATGTCGAGTTCATTGGTAAAGAAGTTCAAACGGCATACCTAGAGTCTTACTCTGAGTACGGTCAGAATATCTTCGACCGTTACGTCACCTATGCAGACTTCTGGATCCAAGACCAAGAATATCGCGATCCAGAAACAGGCCAACTGTTCGACCGTGCTTCTCTAAATGCTGAATTAGAGAAGATCGAGAAAACAGCGGGCATCTCTAACCCGAAAGATTTCCGAAACGAAATCGTAAACTTTGTGCTTCGTGCGAAAGCCAATAACAATGGTCAAAACCCAGTTTGGACCAGCTACGAAAAACTGCGCACGGTAATCGAGAAAAAAATGTTCTCCAATACCGAAGAGCTGCTTCCGGTTATCTCATTCAATGCGAAAACGTCTTCTGAAGATCAGAAGAAACACGACGACTTTGTCGCTCGCATGATGGAAAAAGGCTACACCGAGAAACAGGTTCGCCTACTTTCTGAGTGGTACCTACGAGTACGTAAGTCATCCTAACCAGTTTGAGTTAGGTCGCTTGTGAAACATGAAGAGGGCTATTTCATGGCGCAATTTATAGACCGAAGGCTCAATGGCAAGAACAAGAGCGCTGTTAATCGACAGCGCTTCTTGAAGCGCCATAAAGAGCAGATTAAAGAGTCGGTAGCTGACGCAGTGAATCGACGCTCGATCACGAACACGGAAACGGGCGAAGACGTCGCAATACCGCACAAAGACATTAACGAACCTATGTTTCATCAGGGTAAAGGGGGCGTACGTGACCGTGTGCACCCTGGTAACGACCAATTTATCACGGGTGATAAAATTGAACGTCCGAAAGGTGGAGGTCAAGGCGGCGGTGCTGGTGAAGGCAATGCTAGCCCCGACGGCGAAGGTCAAGACGAGTTCGTTTTCCAAATTTCAAAAGATGAATATCTCGACATCTTATTTGAAGATTTAGAGCTACCAAATCTCGAGAAAAACCAAATTGCCAAAATCACAGAGTGGAAGACCCATCGCGCGGGTTATCAAACCGCGGGTATTCCATCCAACATTGCCGTCGTTCGCTCGTTACAACAATCTCTGGCGCGACGCACCGCAATGACAGCAGGTAAAAAACGTCTTCTTAACGAGCTAGAGGATGAACTAACTCGCATCAAGAACATTGAGCCTGCACAACAGCTCGAAGAAAATCGCTTGAAGAAGGAAATCGAAGAGTTACGTAAGAAAATCGAAAGCGTACCCTTCATTGATACCTTCGACTTACGTTTCAAGAACTATGAGAAGCGCCCTGTGCCATCGAGCCAAGCGGTCATGTTCTGTCTAATGGATGTATCCGGTTCTATGGATCAAGCCACCAAAGACATTGCAAAACGCTTCTATGTGCTTTTGTATCTTTTCTTAACTCGCACGTATGAGAATGTTGAAGTGGTCTTCATTCGCCACCACACCCAAGCGAAAGAAGTCGACGAGCACGAGTTTTTCTATTCGCAAGAAACGGGGGGCACTATCGTATCGAGCGCGCTCAAGCTGATGAATGAGATCGTTCAAGACCGCTACCCTGTGGGTCAATGGAACATCTACGCGGCTCAGGCATCCGATGGCGATAACTGGGCAGACGACTCACCCCGTTGTCGTGACCTACTCGTCAATAAGTTACTGCCAAATTGTCAGTACTATTCATACATCGAGATCACTAGACGTTCCCATCAAACGCTGTGGCATGAGTATGAAAAGCTTTCCGAAGCCTTTCCAAACTTCGCCATGAAAAACATCCGCTCTGTGGAGGATATCTTCCCAGTCTTCCGTGAACTATTCCAAAAAGAAAATGCGTAAGGAGGCTAGCGATGAATACCGCAACGACAAACCTTTCGGGGGAAGCCTCGAAGAAACGCAGAGATAATATGCTGCCAGATGGTCCAGACTGGACATTTGAACTGCTGGAGCGTTACCACAAGGAAATCAAGCGTGTCGCGGAGCTTTATCGCCTCGACACCTACCCTAACCAAATCGAAGTCATCACCTCAGAGCAAATGATGGACGCATACTCAAGCATCGGTATGCCTATCAACTACAACCACTGGTCGTTTGGTAAAAAGTTCATCCAAACAGAACAGAACTATAAGCACGGTCAAATGGGTCTAGCTTACGAGATCGTCATTAACTCAAACCCATGCATCGCTTACCTGATGGAAGAGAACACCATCACTATGCAGGCACTGGTTATTGCTCACGCATGCTATGGGCACAACTCATTCTTTAAAGGCAATTATCTGTTCCAAACTTGGACCGATGCCAGCTCTATCATCGATTATCTATTGTTTGCGAAGAACTACATTGCGGAATGTGAAGAGCGTTATGGTGTGCACGAAGTCGAGCAGCTTCTAGACTCTTGCCATGCACTTATGAACTTCGGCGTTGACCGTTATAAACGTCCTGAAAAGATTTCAATTAACGAGGAGAAAGCGCGTCAGGAAGAGCGTGAAGCTTACCTGCAATCGCAAGTGAACGAGTTATGGCGTACCGTTCCACAATCGAAAACCAAAGAAGAAGACATTAAAGTTCGTTTCCCTAGCGAGCCACAAGAGAACCTGCTCTATTTCTTTGAAAAACATGCTCCTCTGCTTGAGCCATGGCAACGTGAGATTGTGCGTATCGTGCGTAAGGTAAGCCAATACTTCTATCCTCAAAAACAAACTCAGGTCATGAACGAAGGCTGGGCAACATTCTGGCACTACACCATTCTTAATCACCTTTATGATGAGGGTTTGGTGTCTGAGAAGTTCATTCTCGAATTTCTACACAGCCACACTAGTGTGGTTGCACAGCCACCATATAACAGCCCTTACTTTAGTGGTATCAACCCTTATGCGCTTGGTTTTGCGATGTTCCGCGATATCAAACGTATCTGTGAAGAACCAACAGACGAGGACAAAGAGTGGTTCCCTGAACTAGCAGGAACAGACTGGTTAGACGCGGTTCACTTTGCCATGCATAACTTCAAAGATGAAAGCTTTATTAGCCAATACTTATCACCGAAGCTCATGCGTGATTTCAAGTTGTTTGCCATCAATGACGATGATCGTAAAAACTTCATCGAAGTTGCCGCCATTCACGATGAGATGGGTTACCGACGCATTCGTGAAACGCTAGCTGCGCAATATAACTTGGCGAATTTAGAGCCAAATATTCAGGTGTTTAACGTAGATGTCCGCGGTGACCGCTCATTAACGCTGCAATATGTCCCCCATAACCGTATTCCTTTGGATAACAGTTATGAAGAAGTACTTAAGCATGTATATCGCTTGTGGGGCTTCGACGTAATTTTGGAAGAAGTCAAAGACACCGGACACAGAGAGATCCTCTCAACATGTCCAAAACGCAATCAGTACGACACCAATATCTAACCGATACAGCTTCCAATCTATCGTAGATACAAAAAGGCTCCTCAACGAGGAGCCTTTTCTAATTTTGAAATCAATACCAAGCTTATTGTGCTTGATTAGCGACAATCGCACGTACTGCCTCTAAATCTTCTGGCGTATCCACACCGGCTGCTGGCGCTTCTTTTGCAACTTCCACATGAATCTTTTCGCCGTACCAAAGTACGCGAAGCTGCTCTAGGCACTCGATTTGTTCAAGTGCACTTGGCTGCCAATTCACATAGGTATTGATGAAACCAGCACGGTAAGCGTAGATGCCGATGTGACGCATCAATGGGTTCGCGATTGTTTTGTCTTGTTTAGCAAAGTTGTCACGATCCCATGGAATCGTTGCTCGGCTAAAATACATGGCATAGCCACGCTCATCCGCGACCACTTTTACTGCATTCGGGTTGAAGACTTCCTCTTCCGATTCGATCTCCACCGCAAGCGTTGCCATGGGCGCATCGCAACCTGCTAAGTTATCAGCCACTTGGCGAATGATAGACGGCGGAATCAATGGTTCATCACCCTGAACATTCACCACAATGTGGTCTGCAGGAATCGCCATTTTCTCTACTACTTCGGCTAGTCGCTCAGTGCCAGATTCGTGGTTTGGCGAGGTCATACAAACCTTGCCACCAAACTGCTCTGCTGCCACTGACACTCGCTCATCGTCAGTTGCAATAATCACATCTTCTGCACCCGCTTGTAACGCTTGCTCGTAAACCCATTGGATCATAGGTTTACCACCAATATCTGCCAATGGCTTACCTGGTAAGCGGCTTGACGCATAGCGTGCAGGAATGACAACCGTAAAAGACATTAGCGTCCCTCGTCCATGCTCATGGTTCGAGCTTCTGGCTCAAGCAGAACAGGAATACCCTCTTTTATTGGGTAAGCAAGGCGATCCAATTTGCAGATCAACTCTTGATTATCTTTATCGTACGTCAGCTTACCTTTGCACACAGGGCAAGCTACAATCTCAAGCAGACGGTGATCCATAAGTCGCTTTAACCTCTTTTATTCGATTTAAAATTCGCTCTGCATCGTTTGATTCAAACTGAGCAGAAACAGGCAGATACCACCAATTATCTTGCGCATAGCTGTCACATTTGACGGCATCTTTTTCTGTCATAATCACATTCGCCCCTTGTTGAGCCAATGCGTGCAATTCTTGCTGGTCAAAGTCTTGATGGTCGGCAAAACCTTTCGTTACTTTAACGTCAGCGTTCATCGCATTAAGTGTATTAAAAAATCGTGGCGGATGTCCGATCCCAGCAAATGCAACGAGGTCTTGCAGTTCGCTCACCTCGACTTGCTGTTTTGTCTTTAAATTAACGGCTTTCGATGGCGCTAAAGACATTGGCATTTCGTTTTGCTGAGCTTGACCACCGTTAGTGATAATAAAATCGACGTTAGAAAGACGCTCTACCCCTTCGCGAAGCGGGCCAAGCGGTATAAGGCTTTCATTACCAAAGCGACGATTACCATCAACAATAACAAACTCGATATCTCTCTCAAGCGCGTAATGTTGAAGCCCATCATCCGTAACAATGATATCAACACCCACTTCTAGTAATGCTTTCACTGCATTAACACGGACTGGATCCACTGCCACTGGTGCGCCAGTTCTGCGATAGATAAGCTTAGGTTCATCACCACAATGTTTAGCAGGCGTACTATTATCAAGCAATAACGGATATTGCGGTGCTTTCGCGCCATAGCCTCTAGACACCACTCCAGGCTTAAAACCAAGTTGCTGCAATTGCTCTACTAGCCACACCACAACTGGGGTTTTGCCGTTCCCACCAGCAGTAATGTTACCAACAACGACAACAGGTACAGGCGCTTTATACGCTTGTTTTTTTCCAGATTGGTATTGTTGTCGCTTAGACTTACTAATTGCACCGAATAGCAGACTAAGTGGCCACAGTAGCGGCCACAGTAAGTACTTGAGAGGGTGGTTTTCGAACCAGATTTTTTCAATCACAGCGCTTAAGCACCAAATTGGATTCGGTGAAGTTGGGCATAAGCGCCATCTTTTGCGATTAAATCGGCATGGCTACCACGCTCAACAATTGCACCTTCGTCCACAACCAAAATTTCATCTGCATTCTCAATCGTAGACAGGCGGTGGGCAATCACCAATACGGTTTTGTCTTTCTGTAGCTCATCCAGAGCAGATTGGATTGCACGTTCAGATTCGGTATCTAAAGCAGATGTTGCCTCATCAAGAATAAGAACTGGCGCATCACGTAATAAAGCTCGAGCAATTGCTACACGTTGACGCTGCCCACCAGAAAGGCTTGCACCGTTCTCACCTATCATCGCGTCGAGTCCACCATCCATCTTACTGATGAACTCCATCGCATGAGCTAGGCTGGCTGCGCGTTCAATGTCTTCACGTGAATACTTGCCTTCTGTTGCGTAAGCAATATTGTTCGCAATCGTATCGTTAAACAGATGCACGTTTTGCGAAACCAGAGCAAACTGCTCACGTAAGTTTTTCAGCTCATAGTCACGGATATCATGACCATCAAGTGAGATAGCACCGCCACTTACATCGTAGAAACGGTTAAACAAATTCGCAATGGTACTCTTACCTGAACCTGAGCGCCCCACTAAGGCAACTGTTTTGCCTCGTGGAATATCAAAGCTGACATTTTCCAATGCAGGCTTTTCAGAACCTTCATAGGTAAAGCTTACATCTTTCACTGCAACGTCGCCTTTTGCTCGCTCGACAGTGAATTTGCCTTCGTTCTTTTCTGTATCCAAATCCACAAGAGCGAACAAGGTTTGGCTCGCCGCCATACCACGTTGGAACTGTGACGTTACGTTTGTTAGTGCTTTCAATGGACGCATCAAACCAAACATCGCAGAGAATACAACAGTAAATGTACCCGGCGTTAACTGGTCTTTAATTGAGTCAATACTTGCAAGATAAAGCACCACAACAATAGCAATAGACGCAATCATCTGGATGATTGGGTTTGCCGCTGCTTGAGCTGTCACCAACTTCATGCTTTGTTGGCGCATTTGGTTACTTACTTTCTCGAAGCGTTTACCTTCGATATCTTGGCCGCCATAACTCAGTACTACTTTGTGACCTTTCAGCATTTGCTCTGCAGAGGCAGTCACATTGCCCATCATCGTCTGCATGTTTCTCGAGATCTTTCTGAATCGCTTAGAAACAACGCTAATACCAAAAGCAACAACAGGTGCAACAGCAAACAAAACCAAAGACAATTGCCAGCTGTTATAGAACATCAGAACCAACAAACCAATGATGCTTGCGCCTTCACGCACAATGCTAACTAGCGCAGAACTAGTCGCCGCTGAAACTTGTTCAGAGTCATAAGTAATTCGAGAAAGTAGATTGCCTGTTTTTTCTTTATCGAAATAAGAAACAGGCATATGCATAAAGTGATTAAACACCATGCGACGGATTTGCATTACCACATTGCCGGATACCCAGCTCAGACAATAAGTAGAGACAAACCCGCTCACACCACGAATAAACATCATGGCGAAAACGATAAGTGGAAGTGTACGTAGAAAATCAGATTCCGCACTACCAAAACCTTCATCTAGAAGCGGTTTTAGCAAGGAGATCATGTAGGTATCAGAGATAGCATTAACAACCAATGCTACAACAGCAACGATTAGACCTGACTTATAAAGGCGAATAAATTGCCATAGACGCTTAAACGTCTGCCAAGTCGTTTCATCAGTATTTATCGACATAGAAGTGCTTTGTTTTCTTACATTAAGACTCTTATTCTACTCCGTTACGCAGCATCTGCCTATACCAAGGGTCAAATGTCTCACTTCGTTTCGTTTCAAAATACCAATTCTCTTGCTCAATAAGGACGCTTATTTGACCGCCATTCCCCGTATCCAGCCATTTCGCATTGGCGTTCTCGTACGCTAGAACCACGTTATTTGCAGGCATTCCCCACTGATTCCCTTTTGCCAGAGATGCGATCGCCAGTTTTGGTGCAATCGCTTCAACAAACTTGGGATTAGAAGAGCTCTTACTTCCGTGATGCGGGACAATCACAACATCACTTTTTAACTGATCGGGGTTTCTCACCAAGATCCATTCACTAACGGCTTCAATATCGCCCGTTAATAGCAACTTAAAATCCGTTTTGGTATCGACGACACGAATCACGCATGAATGTGGGTTATATGCACGTTTAACCAACTTCGGCGGCCAAAGAACTTCAAATTCTAGCGCTTGCCATTTCCATCGCTCCCCCGCAATACAAGGTTGGTAGTTAGCGTAGTTTTGGCTACTAAACTTACGAACTGGGGCGAAGTGCCTTTCGATATATGCACGTCCTCCAGCATGATCTGAGTCGGCGTGACTGACGACAAACATGTCGATAGAACCGAACCCTCTGCGATACAAGATAGGAGCAATAACTTGTTCAGCAATACTTCCATAAGCCCATGTTTTACCCGTGTCATATAAAAGCACTTCACCGTCTTTTTCTAGGAGCACTGCAAGTCCATGCCCAACATCTAACACATCAATACGCCAACCATCGGATTTTCGTTCATACCACAACGCCAGACTTGTGATGACCAAGAACAAAACGCCTGAGGTTTCTCGATTTAAAAATCGCATCGAAAGCACACAAACGCCCAATGCCAGCACCCACAACGTTGCCTGTGAGCTAAGAGATTGCCAACTCCCCAAAGCAAATGGCAAAGACCAAGTAAGGGGTACAAGCATCCAATCTAACCACTGCCACAGCATGTTCGCCAAGTGCACTGAAAACGGGGTAATGATAAGTGCAACAAACATCAGTGGAACGACAACAAAACCGAACCAAGGGATAAAAATGAGGTTATATAAAATAGAGGAGAGGCTCGTCCCGGCAAAAAACAACCCACTAATCGGAATGATCAACACAGTGAGTACTAACTGAATTTTGAATAAGGTACCCAGTTTCCTAATCCAATTGCCACGGCTATGTTGTACACAATTCACTGCAAATAAAACGGCGATAACAGAGAGATAAGACAGCCAAAAGCTCATAGTGAGTGCAGAAAACGGCTCGATGCACAACTGTATTGCTACAGCAAGGAGCAGCACGCGCCAAGCGCTCCAATAAATCAAAGCAGACTTTAATAACAAGTAAATCAAACATACTGAAAAAGCTCGAGTCGTAGGCAAAGAGAAGTCTGCTAACCATGAATACAAAAAAGCAGTAGCAAGCCCAAACAAGGAAGGTAAAAAGACAAATTTTGGCAAAGCGTACCTAACAACAACCCCAAAGCTCATACCAAAAGCAAACGCCATTCCTATATGTAAACCCGAAATCGAAACCAAATGCAGTAAGCCACTATCACGTAGGAGTTGCCAGTCATATCGAGACAGAAGCGTACGGTCACTAAACGCCAAAGCACGAATAAGAGCGAAATGTTCAAGCTGAACAATGTGCTTATGAACGACGGCGATAATTTGCGTTCTTAATGATGATCGCTCACGAATAAGCCACGCAGAATCCTTTGAAACCGTCGCCCTTGCGACAATGCCCTTTCCTACTGCCTGCTTTTCGGCGTCATGACCTGCTTCATTTAAAAGCCCAAAGATGGGTTTAATTGTCACTTCGGTAGTGAACTCACTGTTAACTGCGAGTGGGAAAGGCGTTATCAACCGGATTTTCGGTTTAAAAAAAGGTAACAAGTTTTGAGAATTCACCTGATGGACACGCGCAATTCCTTCATATCCGTGACTTATTTGCGTAAAAGGGCTGTCAACTTTGCCATTTATGGTAATATTCACCCCTGCTTGAAACAGGGCTTGTCTTTGATGCTCCATAACATTGCCGTGGATAATGACAACCATAAAGCCCGAAATTACGCCTATGCTCAATAAGCCACGTCGTAATTTTATTATTGAGCCAGTGGCAATTATTCCCAGCAGCAACCAACGCCAATCTGGTATCGTCGGCCACCATGCAGACGAAATAACGCTCGCTACAAATAAAGCCAAGGTCAAACTTTTTTCTAAGAGAGTCATGTCGTCCTATGCCTAGAAAGCTGATAAAACGCTTCATGCCAGATCATGAAATGATCAAACGCCAAAAAGCACTGAAGGTCTTCGGCAACGTTTTATATAACCCAAACTTGTGGTGTTTAAATCGTCGCTCTGCGTCTGGCGCTTTTGCTGTTGGTCTGTTTATGGCGTTTGTCCCGCTTCCGAGTCAGATGATCATGGCGGCAGGTCTTGCCATCATGCTTGGTGTTAACTTGCCTCTATCAGTCGCACTTGTCTGGATCAGTAACCCCATTACCATGCCAGTGCTGTTCTACTTTGCTTACAAGCTTGGTGCCTTGGTCATGCATGTACCACCACAACCATTCCACTTTGAATTGTCGTGGGAATTCATCATGCAGCAAATGAACACCATAGGGCCTCCGTTCTTACTTGGCTGCGCGATCTGTGGCGTAGTGTCAGCAATCATTGGTTATTTCGGTATTCGTGGTCTTTGGCGTTATTCAGTAGTGAGAAGCTGGCAAAAGCGTAAAGTACGATAAGCGCTTATTCACCAGTTGGCAGGTTATGACGCGTTGAATGGAAAACAGTTAACGTTAGAAATGAAAGGTGATGTAACTCAAGTATGAAACGCATCGAGCCAATTAGAGATAGCAACGATATAGATAAAAAGGACCGATAATAATCGGTCCTTTTTTTGTTGTCTGTTATTTGCGAACTGTTCGCTGAGCTTTGTAGATTACTTGGAACTCAATACCGCCGCTGGATTAAGTTTCGCTGCACGGGAGGCTGGGTACCATGTTGCCAACAAACTCAAGATAATCGCCGTAATGGAAACCAAAGCAACATCTGGCCAATGCAATTGCGATGGTAAGAAGTCGACAAAGTAGATATCCCCCGAAAGAAATTGGTGACCAATTAAGGCTTCCAACCCCTTAATAATCGGTGTGAGGTTGAGAGCGACAAGAACACCAACGACACTACCCGCAAGACTACCAAATACGCCCGAGAATACGCCTTGCCAAACGAAGATACGCTTAATCAAACTGTCTTTTGCACCCATA
This sequence comes from Vibrio sp. Y29_XK_CS5, assembly GCF_024181835.1. Classification (NCBI taxonomy): domain Bacteria; kingdom Pseudomonadati; phylum Pseudomonadota; class Gammaproteobacteria; order Vibrionales; family Vibrionaceae; genus Vibrio; species Vibrio sp. Y29_XK_CS5. The sequence goes on along the minus strand of NZ_JAMZAM010000002.1, from coordinate 222,440 downwards.
GTACGAAGAATCGCAATCTCAGCCGCGCGATCTTTAACCGCCATCATCAATGTCGAGACAATATTGAAACACGCGACACCAATCACTAGCACCATTACCAGGTACATAATGGTACGAACAAGTTGGATATCACGGTACAAAAAGCCAAATTGTTGTTGCCAGCTTTTTAGGTAAACATAAACATCAATTCGGCTACCGACTTCACGTACAATTGATGGTGCATTCAACACATCATCCGTCTTCAGCGAAATACCTGTAACGCCATCACCTAAGCGGGCATAGGCTTGAGCATCCTTGAGTGGTACTAGCGCTAATGAATGATCGATTTGACCGTTAAGCGTTAAAAAACCAGCGACTTTGACTCGGACTCGCTTTGGGGCTTGTACCTTATTCGTACTGCCTGATTGCGGGATCATTAAAGTAATATAGTCACCAACATCGACCTTTAACTCATTGGCGACACCACGCCCAAGAATCACTTGCTGTTGACCTGAGTAAAAATTTTGCCACGCCTGTGGGTCAATAAAGTCAGACATACTAGAAACAGCTTGCTCAAAAGCTGGATCCACACCGCGAACTTCTATTGCTTTTAGCTTACTGCCCTTTTCTGCTAACCCCGTAAACCGAACATAAGGTGCGGCAGCAACCACATGCTCATGACTTAGGGCTTGCTTCATGGTTTTGGTATAGTTGTGCAGTGGACCATTTACCCCCTCTAACTCACCATGTGGAATCACAGAAAGCACACGAGACTGTAACTCTCGTTCAAAGCCATTCATCGCAGATAAGCCAATGATGATGACTGCTACGCCAACCGCAATACCGATGGTGGAGGAAAGAGAAATGAACGATACCATCTTGTTACGCTTTTTAGCGCGACTGAAACGTCCACCAATCATCAATGCTAAAGATGAAAACAAAATTAGCCCTCCACGGTTGCTGTGTCTGTGGTAAAACGATCCACCAGCAAACCATCTTGCATATGCATTTGGCGATCCATTTTCGCGGCCAGCTCGTTATCATGAGTGACCACTAAGAAAGCAATATTCGACTCCTGATTTAACTCACGCATTAAGTCGTAAATCGCTAGCGCCGTATTGTGATCTAAGTTACCAGTCGGCTCATCTGCTAAAACCAAGTCAGGCTTATTGACCAAAGCTCGTGCGATAGCCACACGTTGGCGCTCACCACCAGAAAGTTCTGACGGACGATGATCCATTCGATGTCCCAACCCCACCTTCTCCAGAAGGGCTTTTGCTTCCGCTTTCGCATCTGCAACTTTCGCCCCACCAATCAACAGTGGCATTGCAACATTTTCAACCGCTGTGAAATCAGCCAGCAGATGATGGAATTGATACACAAAGCCAAGATGCTTATTGCGCAATGCAGCTTGTTTGTTGGAGCTCAAAGCAGACAGGTTCTGTCCCAGAAAATCCACTTCTCCTTGAGATGCATCGTCTAATGCTCCAAGGATGTGGAGCAACGTACTCTTACCCGAGCCTGATGAACCGACAATAGACACTAACTCGCCTTTATCAATATCAAAACTTACACCTTTGAGCACTTCAGTATCTAACGAACCCTCTCGGTAGACTTTACGAATATCACGACATTCTAATAGCTTATTCATAGCGAAGTGCCTCAGCAGGTTTAACAGAAGATGCTCGGAAAGACGGGTAAACAGTTGCAGCTAGACTCAGAGCAATCGCCAGCACTACCACCAGTAAAATTTGGAATGAATCAATCACGATAGGTAAGTGACCACCGAAGCTAAATAGTGCCACTCCCGCCGCTTCAAGAATTGCATTGAGGTTAAGTGATAAAGCAACGCCCATTGCACCACCAACAATGGCACCAATCACACCACTGCTTGCGCCTTGAACCATGAAAATCGCCATCACTTGAGATTGAGTCATACCTTGTGTTTTAAGAATCGCGACTTCAGATTGCTTCTCCATCACCACCATGATCAAAGCGGAAATAATGTTAAACGCAGCAACACCAACGATCAGCCCAAGCATCAAGCCCATCATATTCTTTTCCATTTTGACGGCTTGGAAAAGCTCACCACGTTGTTCTCGCCAATCACTCCATTGCCAGCCATCAGGCATTGGCTGATCAGCAAAATCAGTCACCATAAAAGGGTCTGAGAAGAACACACGCCAGCCAGAGACTGTATCTTTCGGTAAACGCATCAGCTTTGCCGCATCAGTCATATTAACAATCATAAGCTGACCATCGACATCTGAGCCCGTATTGAAGATGCCAGCTACCGTGAAATTACGTTGGCTCGGAATTCGACCCAGTGGGGTAAATTGGGTGGCATTGGTGACCATCAAACGGACTTTATCGCCCATCGACACTTTCAATGAGCGCGCCAAGCTGTGACCAAGGAATACTTTGTACTCACCTGCTTGAAGAGAAGATAAACGTCCTGCGATAAGGTGGTTAGAAATCGGGTCGCCAAGTTTGGGCTCTATACCAATTAAATAACCAGCTGTCAGTTGTGCAGAGCTTTGAATAACAGCCTCACCACGAACAATAGGTTCTGGTTTTGCTATGGTCGACATATCTTGAATGAACTTAGGAGCAGCTTCACTGAGAGGCGTTTTACTATCGTGTTGCGAAATCACAGCATGAGGAAGCACTCCTAAAATGCGCTCTTTCAACTGGGCTTCAAAACCGTTCATTACGGAAAGCACCGTCACTAACGCCATCACGCCAATTGTGATACCGGCTGTCGACATATAAGAAACAAATCGGCTAAATCGGTCTCCGGAGCGTCCCCGAAGGTACCGTAAGCCAATAAACAAAGAAATAGGATGATACATATAGGACAAACCAACTGGTTATCTAGTTATGAAGCCATTACTTAGCTAGTTAATACGGGTTATCTTACCTTACTCTTACAATGAAGAAGACAAGATAATCGCTAAATTTGTCAACGACATGCAATAAGTCCCCATTTACAGCAAAAAGTTCAGCCAGAGAAACGGGGAAACTTGATAACTTAACCTGATTAGCGATAATCAACCCCCTATCCTACTCATTCCTAAATGAAATGAGAGCGCTCGATGGCAGAAAAGGACCGAATTATGACAGAGCAAGAATATTTTACCGTACACCACAATCTGACTATCAACGTCGAAACGCTAGGGACGGACTTTGCTCTGCCAGATGAAGAGACTTTCCAATCCGAAATTCCAGCGCCTTTTATTGTCGCAAGTGAATTTAGCCATTTAGATATGTTAGCTGATAACGCGAGATTGGAGCTGCAAAACAAAGAGTTAAAACACGTCATCCATTTGCTGGATACTCAAAACTCTAAACTCAACTTACTGCTCAGCTTTATGCTCTCGCAACAAGATGACATTGCACTCCGTTTCCAGACTACGCAATTCGGCGCAAGCCAACTGAGCTACCGTAGCGATTCTGCCGTAGAAAAAGACCAACTGGTTCGTGTGAAGCTCTTCTTAGATCATCCTGCTGCAGCAATTTACTGCTACGCTCAGGTAGTAGAGTGCGAATCTGCCGAGCAAGGCTATGTAGTCACACTAAAGTACAAGTTACTTCGAGAAGCTGACCAAGATTTATTGATTAAAGCCGCACTATACCAACAACAAAAACTACTCCGTCAGCGCTCATTAGAGCGAGATAACAAATAATTACCATGACAAAAGCAACGATTCTGTCCGTCACCAATCCGTCTGAGCGTGGCGATAAAAAACAGCTTGGCAACTTACCGGGAGCGGCATTGCCGATGGCGATTGCCGAGCTAGCAAAACAACACTCAAGCCACTCTCTGCTAGTGGTACCAGACCCGCAAATCGCACTCAAACTGCAAGCAGAAATTGAGCAATTTACCGACCAACCGGTAAGCCTATTCCCTGATTGGGAGACGCTGCCATACGACAACTTTTCTCCACACCAAGAGATCATCTCAGATCGTATTGCCCGCTTATATCAATTGCCAAACCAAAATCGTGGTGTGACCATTGTGCCAGTGAGCACGGTATTACAACGCCAGTCCCCGCGTGATTTCTTACTTCAGCACACCTTGATGGTGAAAACGGGCGACCAATTCTCGCTGGAAAAACTGCGTGTGCAACTAGAGAACTCTGGCTACCGTCACGTTGATCAAGTGTTTGGTCCGGGTGAATATGCAAGCCGAGGTTCGATCCTAGATTTGTTCCCAATGGGCAGTTCAGATCCATATCGCATTGATTTCTTTGATGACGAGATCGACACCATTCGCACATTTGATCCAGAAAACCAACGTTCGATCGAAGACATTCAGCAAATCCAGCTTCTGCCTGCGCATGAATTTCCGACGACGAAAGCGGCTATTGAAGATTTCCGTACTCGTTTGCGCTCTCAGTTTGAAGCTCGCCGCGAGCCTGAATCAATTTACATGCAAGTCACCAAAGGCACTTGGCCAGCGGGCATTGAATATTGGCAGCCACTGTTTTTCGATCATACAGAAACGCTTTTCGATTATTTACCCGATGACTCTCAACTGATCACCTACGGCGATATTGAAGCCGCAGTCGATACCTTCTTGAATGACGTTGACTACCGCTACGATCAAAAGAAAATCGATCCACTGCGTCCGTTGTTAGCACCACATGAATTGTGGCTGAAGAAAGATGAGCTATTCACTCACTTCAAACAACTACCGCAAGCTCATCTGAGCCTAGAGAAAATCGTTAAACGTGCAGGTCGCCAGAATCTCGCCGTTCAATCTCTAGCCGAGCTTGGTGTTCAACAGCAGAACAAAGAGCCGTTAGCACGTTTACGCCAATTCAGTGAACAGTTTGCGGGTAAAATCGTTTTCTCTGTCGAGTCAGAAGGTCGCCGTGAAGCATTAACAGAGCTACTGCAAGGCATTAAAGTGCGCCCAGTAGTCTATGGTTCACTATATCAAGCGCTGGACTCTGACGATCGTTTCAGCCTAATCCTAGGTGCTGCGGAACATGGTTTTATTCATGAAGAGCTAAATTTCACGCTGATCTGCGAAAGCGATCTGCTTGGCGATCGCGTTATCCAACGTCGCCGTAAAGACAAAAAAGCGGTCAACAGTGACACCGTCATACGCCACCTAGCTGAACTTAAGCCGGGTCAGCCTGTTGTGCACATCGATCACGGTATCGGCCGCTACATAGGCCTACAAACTCTCGAAGCTGGCGGTATGAAAACGGAATACGTAACACTTGAGTATCAAAATGATGCCAAGCTTTACGTACCCGTATCTTCACTGAACTTGATTAGCCGCTACTCTGGCGGAGCTGAAGAAAGTGCACCGCTGCATAAACTAGGCGGTGAAGCATGGGCAAAAGCTCGCCGTAAAGCTGCAGAGAAAGTTCGTGACGTTGCAGCAGAGCTTCTGGATGTTTATGCCAAGCGAGAGCTAAAACCGGGCTATAAATTTGAGCTCGACCGCGGTCAATACGCAACTTTCAAAGCAACTTTCCCGTTTGAGGAGACCGACGATCAGTCAATGGCAATTAATGCGGTCTTGTCTGACATGTGCCAAGCAAAAGCCATGGACCGCCTAGTTTGTGGTGACGTTGGTTTTGGTAAAACAGAAGTCGCAATGCGCGCTGCATTTGTTGCCACAGACAACAGTAAGCAAGTGGCAGTCTTAGTACCAACCACTCTGCTTGCACAGCAACACTTTGAAAACTTCCGCGACCGCTTTGCTAACTTGCCAATTCGCGTAGAAGTCCTGTCGCGCTTTAAATCGGCAAAAGAGCAAAAAGTGATTCTCCAAGATGTCGCTGATGGCAAAGTTGATATTGTCGTTGGTACTCACAAGTTGCTATCAAGCGATATTAAGTTCAAAGATCTTGGCTTGTTGATTGTTGATGAAGAACACCGATTTGGTGTGCGTCAAAAAGAAAAAGTGAAAGCAATGCGTGCCGATGTCGACATCTTAACGCTTACCGCAACACCAATTCCGCGCACATTAAACATGGCAATGAGTGGCATGCGCGATTTGTCGATCATCGCAACACCACCAGCACGCCGCTTGGCGATTAAGACCTTCGTACGTCAACGCGAAGACTCCGTGGTACGCGAAGCAGTACTCCGTGAAATCATGCGTGGTGGTCAAGTTTACTTCCTACATAACCAAGTCGAAACGATTGAAAAAACCGCCGAAGATTTGCAAAAGCTGATTCCGGAAGCGCGAGTTACCGTTGCACATGGTCAGATGCGTGAACGCGAGCTCGAGCGCATCATGAATGATTTCTATCATCAGCGCTTCAACTTACTCGTATGTACTACGATCATAGAAACAGGTATTGACGTACCAACCGCCAACACCATCATCATGGACCGAGCAGATAACCTAGGTCTCGCGCAGTTGCACCAGCTTCGTGGTCGTGTTGGTCGTTCGCACCACCAAGCGTACGCTTACCTGTTGACGCCACATCCAAAAGCAATAACGAAAGATGCAATTAAGCGTCTTGATGCAATTGCGTCACTGGAAGACCTTGGTGCTGGCTTCACTCTTGCTACCCACGATCTTGAAATCCGCGGGGCTGGTGAGTTACTGGGTGACGAACAAAGTGGTCAAATTCAATCGGTTGGTTTTACACTATATATGGAAATGCTTGAACAAGCCGTTGAAGCCTTAAAAGAGGGCAAAGAGCCTTCACTGGATGATCTACTTCGAGAACAAACTGAAATCGAAATGCGCATTCCAGCTCTTTTGCCAGATGACTACATACCAGACGTCAACACTCGCCTATCTATGTACAAACGAATCGCGAGCGTGACAGATAAAGAAGGGCTATCAGAATTAAAAGTGGAACTGATTGATCGTTTCGGCTTGCTACCTGATGCAACGAAGAACTTACTGTCTGTCTCTGAGCTAAAAATTGCTGCTGCATGTCTCAAAGCTAAGAAAATTGAAGCTCATGACAAAGGTGGTTTCATCGAGTTTTACCCTGATGCTGACATAAACCCAGCATATTTAGTTAAACTCCTGCAATCACAGCCGCAAAAATTTGCAATGGAAGGTCCAACTAAGTTCAAGTTTAGCGTACCATTGACGGACCGACGTAAACGCATTCAGTTTGTTCAAGACTTACTGAATGATTTTAAACAGAATTTATTACCAACGAGCTAATAGTCGAATGAGAATACTGATCCCATTATTACTTCTTTGTGTCTCAATGCCATCATGGGCTGCGCGTCAATTTGATATTGAAGTAATTATTTTCAAGCGAGCAGTCGACGCTGAAAGTACCAGTGAATCATGGCCAAACAAACTGCCAACTATCGAAATGAGTAACGTCGGCAGCTTACAAAGCGATTCTTACCGTCAATCAAAAGGCGTCACCCTGCTTCCTCGTTCTTCTTACAGATTGAACGCTCAAGAAGCAGCACTTAACAACCATGCAGGCTTTAAAGTATTGAAGCACGTAGCGTGGCGTCAAGGTGACCGTGGTAAAGCAAGTGCACCAGTTTTCCGCATTGTTGGCGGGCGTGATTTTTCAGGATCATATAATCCAGATGGCAGCTCAATCACTGGCAATGCACATTCCTTAGCGACCGATGGCTATAGCGAAGAAAGCGTTAAAGGTCCACTTTATGAGTTAGATGGCAAATTACAAATCTACGTTCAGCACTATTTGTTTGCCGAGACAACGATGGACTTACGTGAACCGAGTGTTCGGGAGGTTCACATTGAATCGCAACCTTCAGAACAATTGTCTGAAGAATTTGGCGAAGTCGATGGTAACGTGCAAGTCGGTAACTTAGCAGAAGTCTCTCCGACTGTGACTGAAGAGACATTCTTGAAGAGCTTCCGAATGGATCAGAAGCGTCGTATGCGCAGTGGCGAAACCCACTACTTAGATAACCCATTAATGGGGATGATCATTCAAGTTCGTCGAGTACAATAAAACACAGTACCAACAACAAAGCGCAGCACTTGCTGCGCTTTGTTTTATTTGAAATCTAACATGGAAGTTGTATGAGTCCAGATTTTGAAATCATAACCCCTCGTTTGGCTCTCAGATTAATCCCATCTGAGGAAGCCCATATTCTACAACGCATACTGGCAGAGTCCCCTTCCCTACACCAATGGTTAGATTGGTGTGATGAAAATGTCTCACTAAGAGATGCGCAAGATTTCTTGCTCGCTACGCGACTGAACTGGGTAAAAACAGAAGCGTTTGGTTTTGGCATTTATGAACGAAGTAGCGATAACCTTGTTGGTATGGCTGCTGTCAATGAGCTTTATCATACCTTCAATATGGCAAGCATTGGCTATTGGGTTGCGGACCGTTATCAACGCAAAGGTTACGCTCAAGAGGCAATCCGCGCGCTTGCCGAGTTCTGCTTCGCTAAACTCAATTTGACTCGCGTAGAAATCGTCTGTGATTTAGATAACACAGCCAGTCAGGCTTTAATTGAGTCTGTTGGTGCACAGAAAGAAGCGATTGCCAGAAACCGATTTATCTTTCATGGGAAGCCAAAAGATGGGGTCGTTTATTCACTGTTACCCAATGACTTGGAATGAAAAAAGCCACCGACATGCGGTGGCTTTTCTTCTATTTATTATTTGATTCTCTCGCCAAATCTTCAACAAAGAACCAAAAATTCAAATTAGTGCAGTTTCAAGTTTGGACGCAATACGCGGTTGATACGACCAACCAGCATCATCAAACCCGTTTTAATCACACCGTGTAGCGCCATTTGGTGCATACGGTACAGTGAAATGTAAACTACGCGTGCGATGCGACCTTCAACCATCATAGAGCCTTTGGTTAAGTTACCCATCAAGCTACCAACGGTTGAGAAGCGGCTTAGAGACACTAGAGAGCCGTGGTCTTTGTATTCGTATGCTTTAAGCTCGCGACCATTAAGCTTAGCCACAATGTTAGTGAACGCTTGACTTGCCATTTGGTGCGCAGCCTGAGCTCGTGGCGGCACAAATGAGCCATCAGGCTGGGTACATTGAGCCAAGTCGCCGATAACGAAGATGTCGTCATCACGAGTGGTTTGCAACGTGTTTTTCACGACTAATTGGTTAATACGGTTCGTTTCTAGACCGGCAATATCTTTGATGAAATCAGGCGCTTTGATACCCGCAGCCCATACCATGATTTGTGCAGGGATTTTCTCACCATCTTTGGTAGTCAAACCGTCTTTGTCCGCTTGTGTCACCATGGTCGCAGTACGCACGTTTACACCTAGCTTAACCAACTCTTGATGCGCTGCAGAAGAGATACGTGGTGGAAGCGCAGGCAGAATGCGCTCACCTGCTTCAACTAGGTTTACATTTAGTTTGCTAGAGTCAAGATCGCCGAAACCATACGTACGTAATTCTTTTACTGCGTTGTGAAGCTCTGCCGATAATTCAACACCAGTTGCACCCGCACCAACGATCGCGATATCTACCGTACCGTTACCGTTTTTTGCATGCAGTTTTAAGAATTCATTATTCATTTCACTACGGAAACGGTGCGCCTGTTCAGGGCTGTCGAGGAAGATACAGTTTTCACGAACCCCAGGCGTATTGAAGTCGTTTGACGTAGAGCCAATTGCCATAACCAGAATATCGTATTCCAGTTCACGGCTTGGCATCAGAAGTTCACCATGTTCGTCTTTTAGTTCACTTAGAATGATCACTTTACGTTCACGGTCAATGTCTTGAAGGCTACCCATTTGGAAATCGAAGCAATGGTTTTTGGCATGAGCACGGTAGCTCAATGCATCCACACCTTCGTCTAATGAGCCTGTTGCCACTTCGTGCAACAGTGGTTTCCACAAGTGGCTCGCTTTACGGTCTACCAGTGTAATTTGCGCACGGTTCTTACGACCCAGAGTGCGGCCCAGTTTGGTAGCCAACTCAAGGCCACCAGCACCGCCGCCTACAACGATAATGCGTGTCACAATGTTATCCTCTACAAAAATGAATATATGGGTTCAGCTCGACGTAGACTCACAGTTACGCTGCGGTCATACATCCAACCGATGAATTCTTTGGTCTCTAGAGGTGAGCTCACTTTTTGGATAAATCCCGATGCCATCATGTTATTGCCTACTCTTGTTTTCGGCTTATGGTCCATCGGGTTATTCGCCTGAAACACACGATCTCAGACAAAAAATGGGCAAGTTTCTTACTCGCTCTCAATTTTTTTTGATATTTATCAAATTATTTTTACCAAGTTCATTATATAGAGCAATCCTTTGATGGCAACAAAAATCCTTACTCTGGATACGGATTGACTACTTTTCATCTGCTTGACGGTAACGTTTTCGTGCCACAAAAGGTTAAATCGATAAATCAAGCCGATAAATCGATACAAAATGTAAAATTTGGCAGAATCAGTGCGATAGAGTCAAAACCAATAGATACAAAAACAGCACTTCTTGAAGTGCTGTTTAAAGGTAGTTAAATTTTTATCTATTGGGCAATTTATGCGTTCTTAAATGCCTTCATCGCTTGCAGATGATGAGAGATTTTCTTGAACTTGTGCGTTTGGTTCTCATCCCAAATAATCTGATAATGCTTGTCCAACTCTGCCGCAGTTTTCGAATTGTCATGTATTTCATCTTCTTTGGATAAAATCACTAAACAACGATCTTGGTTTTTGGTTCGGAATTGCTCGACACATTTGGTCGCGATATCTTCATATTCTTCGGGACGATCAATGCGACCTGCCATCGTTTTCTCTGGATGCAGGTTTGGGTTGAACATCACCTGCTTAATGCCGCAAAGAAAACCGATACGCTCTGACCAATATGCGCCAAGACCAACACCACAGATAAGTGGGGCTGGGTCGTTCGCTTGGTCGATGACCTTAGACACTTCCTTCAACAAGTGCTGCATATCGTGCTTAGGATGAAGTGTGCTGTAATTGATGAAACGAACGTCATCATCGATGAATTGCAATTGAAGAACTTTTTCGTGGTTACCTGGGCTTGTACTATCAAAGCCGTGCAAGTAAATAATCATGTGTACCTCTCCCTGTGACTTGCTGGTACTTCACTTTAAACTACCACTATTTCCTTATGGTTAAAGAGGAAAAAGTCATGAGTTATCAAAACAGTGATCTTCCATACATAATAAGTCTTTAAACTCATTCGCACTGTCTAAGTATTGTTCATCATCCCACAATTTGTAGGCGATCAAATACCATAACATCGCCATCATAATGGTCCTTGGCATCCACGCACGTACGCCTTCCAGCCACAGAGACACATCATCAATTTGACGAATCTCGCAATACTGAGCAACACCCTGCTCAATTGGTACATCGGCAAGCTGCAAAATCAAAGTGAGGTCTAATCTTGGATCAGATAAAGCGGCGTATTCCCAGTCTATGACCTTCACCCCCTCTTCACCACGAACCAAGTTATAACAACCAAGATCGAAGTGGCACAGTGCAACGGGAACTTGTTCAACACTCGGTTCCGACCGCCATTTTCGATACAAGGTTTCAAACTCTGTACCAATGTACTTACCACCTAGCTCTAACCAGTAGTGATCAATTCGTGACAAGTAAGAGAAAGGAACCAAAGGAATCGCCGTCGACGGATATTCATGAATAGCAGCAGCGATTGGCAATAATTCATCAATATCGATACCAGGCTTAGTCAATGTCTCACCCGGAACCCACTCCACTAGCAAACCTTGCTCATGAACAAAGACAGGTTTAGGTCCGAGGTTAAGCGGGGCGATTGCATTGAGCACTTGATATTCGTTATGGCGAGATATAGCAAAGGTCTTGCATACGTTACTGGTTGGTCGCCAGACATACGCAAGACCCTCTGAAGATTCCAACCGCCAACAACGATTGGTAAGTCCACCAGTGACGGTTTGAACCTTCACTGGTGGTGAAGTAAAGAAGCCATCAAGAGTATTTAAACTCGGATCTAACTGTTTCGCTTGTTGCCAAGAAAACCACGCCATGAATGACTTCTCCACTCAAGGTCATATGACCAACAAGAATCAATTAAAGACCAAATAGGCTCTTAGATTGCTCTTTACGGATTTCTGTTTCATCCGCCCATTCAATCAGACCTGTTTCTAGATCCATTAGGCGCATCGTCATTTTGTAGTAAACGTCTTTGTCACTGCCTGCATTTTTCACGATGCTAGAAAGGTTGCCGTAAAGCATGTATTGCGCACCGACCATTTTACCGAATTGGATAGCTGTGCTTTGGTTCACTAGCTCGTCAGTGTTTTGGAAGTTAAGTTGCTCACGAACAGATTCCACACGATCCATGTCTACAAAACGGAACTTACCAGAGTTCAGCATCTTAGTAGAGATAGTGTCAGTAATAGATTCAGTATCGATGTGCTCACTTGTTTTGTTCTTGATGCGCTCAACAAACACGATAGGACGTTGGTCACGAGTAATTGCTGCCACTGAACCTGACATCATCATGCTGTCGACCATTTCGCCAGCAATTTTTTGTAGATCCGTCGAGCCGAAATCAATCGTTGTTGTTTCTGTCGCTTGCGCATCACCGTAAGAGACCTTATTTGAACAACCACCCAGAATGACGGCAAGACCTAAAAGAGCAATAATACTTTTTTTCATGAGAGTTCCTTAGTTTGTGTTTCATACCAAGGTGCCTCCACCTTGGCAAAGCAGCATAGCCGCCGAAATTGTGTTACTCGAGTTGAGTTAGTTATCATCTGCTTCGCGAATTTGTACGCGAAATTGTGTTCCGTTTGGGTTCACCGTCACTTCAGACAGAGTCACCTGTTCGAATCCACGCACAATCATTTTGCGCCACGGACCAGGTTTAGTGTTCACTTCCAGACCAGTATTGTCATACCAATAAAAGCGATAAAGAATGTGCTGGTCACCTTTGTAGTTACTGCTTAACTGCACGACACCTCGTGGGCGATCATCCACGTAAGTCGTTGTGATGTTGTCAACTAACAAACGGCTACCCAAAACATTGTCATTAAAAAACACCTTTTGAGTTTGACCATCAATTCGGATACCTGCGGTGTTGTCAGCACACCCGGCTAAACCAATGATCACCGCTAAGCCTATAAGCCATGCTCTCATTACAACCTCCCTAGTTGTTTATGCCACACTGTTGAGTGCGAACCCTGACGGGACACCCAAACCAACGTGGTTTGTTGTGCTGGCACGTCAAATTGATACACCTGATCACCTAAGTTAAGACTCTGCTTGCCCGACTTCACCACTTTCGAAGCCGTTTTCACCGTCCCCGGGAGCGTCTGCCAACTTCTGGTATCAGGTTGTTCAGTTAATGTATTCCAAACATTGAAAAGAATGTTGCCGACGTCATCGCCTTTCTTCGCTGCTTCTTTTCTAATTCGGTCTTTTGCCCAAACACGAATTGCCTGACGAATAACAATCGTCGTTAAACGTTCGTTCAAATCGTTTTGAGCCATCGAGTTAACATCGACTAAAGTGCTCGATGGTAATTTGCTGCCATTCAATGCCACATCGCCAAAACGCTGCGTTCCGCTTTTTGGGTAATAAGGTAATGCGAGCGAATAAATTGCACCATCACCTCGGCTGTCATATATAGGCAAATCTATACGCCAACCTTGTAATGCTTCTACAACACCTTGTTCGTCGATCACGATCACGCGACCTTGAGACTTACTCAACCCTGAAGGTGCTTTACCATAACGTTTTTCAAGTAAACGTAAGTCTTCACGCATGCCGAGCTTTTTTGCGGCATACATGGTGCTTTCAATCACTTGCTTATTGTTTGGCATCACCGCAAGGGCACGACGGTAGTCTACATACGCACTATTCAAATCTCGTGACGCTTCATATAAAAGACCCGACAGATAGAACAAGTAGCCATTTTGTACTGAACTTAGCTTTTTACCCGCATCTGGGTAGTTTGCAAGCACGCTACCTAGGTTCGCCGACATGCCTTGACTCTTAAGATCCTTCTCTGCGCGTTTTAGTTCCTTTTCACGTGCTTTCTTCGCTGCTTCTTGCACTTGGTTAGCACGGCGCATTTCTACCAGCGCACCTTCGAGATCATTCTTTTGCAAATAGTTTAAACCTAAGTACAAATGCAAAAAGCCGAGCTCATAATCGGCAGGCTGATATTCATTTAGATTGTCGTTAACGGCAAGAGAACCAACGCTGGTTGCTGTTTCCGTAACAGAAATGGTTGCACGATCTTGTTGTTTACGAACTGCACGATCGCTTTCTTCTAATGAGTTCAAGCTGGTAGGGTAATCCTCAGCAAGAAACGAAATTCTTCCTTGTTCGAAGTTTCCAAGGATTTCGCCACCTACATCACTTGATTGCAGTTGTTCAGCTTTGGCGTATTCACCAGCAACCACCGCTTGGTAGACTTCTTTATTTTGGTCGCTGTAATGACTGAACAGATTGCCAGCGGATAAGTTCGCACATCCCGTAGCAAGCAGGACCCAGCTCATCAATCCGAATAGCTTCACACCATGTTTCACATTTATCTCCACAAATGTGTCGTTCACAGAAATATACCCAAGTAATTTCAAAATATTGGCTGAGCCAAACATCCCGAAGTGCTTGGGTATAAAGAAGTGGATGAACTGCTTCATCCACTTCTAATAGATTAGCTCAATACCATTGGACCTAAAGGACGACCGCCCACTAGATGCATATGAATATGATAGACTTCCTGACCGCCATGTGAGTTACAGTTTACAATCAAACGGTAACCGTCTTCTGCAATGCCTTCTTCTTTAGCGAGCTTTTTCGCAACCGTGAACATGCGCCCCATCATCGCTTCATCTTCGGCTTCCACGTCATTAGTTGTCGGGATCAGCTTATTTGGAATGATAAGAATGTGGCTTGGTGCACGCGGATTAATATCACGAAACGCCGTTACTAAATCATCTTGGTAAAGGACATCTGCTGGGATTTCTTTGCGAATAATTTTGCTAAAGATGGTTTCTTCCGCCATGGGTACTCCATTTTATAAGGTGTGTAACCTATTTAGTATGCGCTAAGCCAAAAGCGAGCTCAATAAAAAACAGTGTTCACTTAACATTATCAATATAAGCCGTTACGTTGAAGCTTTTTTTGTCGTGTCCGTCATAAAACGAGCGTCTCAAACTCAATACAATCCAATGAATTTTGTTACTTTTTTAAGACATTTCTTATTTATCTTGTCTATTTTTGGGAGAGGAAGCTCACTTATGCGAGGTTCAGTTATTAAACGGATGTATGCAGGCTTCGCGCTAATCATCGTCCTGTTTGCGGTCACGATTGCCATTATGATGGGGGGCATGAATGATATTCACGGTAAGTTTGAGACAGTATCCAAGTCTTCATTACCACTTGTTTCACTATCTAACCAGACCAGTGTGGAACTGCTTTCCGCAGATAAATCTTTTAAGGATTTCCTGACCACAGAGAATAAACAACGCATGGATGAAATGCGTCAGGAATTTGCTAAATCTCAACAGCGCTTTGAAGGGACATTGAGTCAACTTGAAATCGCGAGTCAAATCTACCCTTCTCTTGCCGAACCATTTTCTCAACTTAAAGAACTTGAGCAGAGCTACTTTACCGAAGCAAAAGAAGCCATGGACAACTATGAAGCGATGTTCTCAGCACAAGAAGAAGTGCAAAAATCATCGCGTCGTTTCCAAAAGCTCAACACAGAGCTTTCTGTTGGTCTTAAAGAATACGTCGCAGATCAATCCAGCATCTCAGTGAAAGTGATGGCAAAAAGCTACTTCATTAAATTAAAAGATGCTGAAGTTATTACCTCGGATGCGCTGGCAAGTACCAACCCAGAATTCGTAACTCAAGCGGTAGCAAAAAACCGTAAAGCAGTCACGCACCTAAACTACGCGTTCCGTGGACTTGTGACACAACTGCCTGAGCTGCAAAAAGCCTTCGGCGAATCCGTTGAGCAGTTTACTCGCGACGTAGGTATGCGTGGCGGAGTATTGGATCAACACAACAGTTACTTATCGGCTCGATCTGCGTTGTACAATAACATTGCTAACCTAGCGACAAAAGTAGACTCTAGCATGGCAATTCTTGAACAATTCACCACAACCGCAACCGACAAGCTGAACGAGTCTCTCGCTGACGCTGGGGACATCTACTCAGCGGGCGTGACTAAAGCGATTGTCATTGCTGTTATTGTGGTTCTCTTTGCAACAGCGATCGGCTACCACATCGCGCAAAGTGTTCGTGAACCACTAACTCGCATCTTAAAAGCGTTGGAAGGTCTTACAGAAGGCGATATGACGCAACGTATCGACAACCGTTACAACAACGAATTCAGCCGTGTGAGCGGTCACATCAATACGCTCGCGGATAGCTTGCACAACATCCTTGTGAAACTAAACGATGCATCAGACAACTTAGCAACAACCGCATCAACCAACGAGCAAACTTCTTCACAAGCACAAACACAATTGAATTCTCAACGTGAGCAAACCGCTAATGTGGCGACAGCAATGACTGAGATGTCTCACTCAGTACAAGAAGTCGCGCAGAGTGCACAAGGCTCGCTAGAGATGGTACAACGTGTTGAGACAGCGTCTGACCAAGGACGCAACGTGATGAACAGCAATATCTCGACCATCAACCAACTTGAGACACGTTTAAATGAATCAGTGTCTGCAGTTTCTGAATTGCAGAAAATGAGTGGGCAAATTGGCTCGATTCTGGATGTAATTCGTAACATTGCTGAACAAACCAACCTACTCGCACTGAATGCCGCCATTGAGGCAGCACGTGCTGGCGAGCAAGGTCGTGGTTTTGCAGTTGTTGCCGATGAAGTTCGAGTGTTAGCTTCCAAGACGACACAATCGACAACTGAGATTGAGTCAATGATCAGTAACCTACAAACCAGTTCACAAACCGCGAGTCAGGTGATTCAAAGTTGTATGAGTGATATGGAAATGTCGGTGGAACAAGCATCAAAAGCAAACAGTTCAATGGAAGAAATCCAAGCACTGATCATCGAAATCAGCCAAATGAGCACGCATATATCTCAGGCGGCAGCTGAGCAGAGCGAGACTTCTGCCGATATTGCACGCAGCATTGAAGACATCAATAGCATTGCAGACCAAAGCTATCACGCGATGTCTAGCATTGCGCAAACCAGCGAATCAATGACGCAACTTGCGCATCAGCAAAATGAACTGGTTCATCGATTTAAGCTATAAAATCGAACGCGACAAGTAGCGGATTTATTGCAACCAACTGTATAAGGGTGACTTTTTATTAAAGTCACCCTTGTTTTTTATGAGCCTTGTCTACATATGGTTATTATGGCTTGCTCATCCCTTTTCTTTTCTCTTTTCGAGCAAGCCAAATAAGAAGGAAAACCTATGGCTGTTCATGTTGGTATTATCGACCAAGATCCAGTGAGATTAGTCACTCCTCTTTTGGATAATCGCACTGTAAGTACACATATCGTCTTCATCGGCGACAAAAGCCAATCCGATATGTACGAGCGACTGAGCGCAGTATTAGAGCAGCGAGAAATTACTTCCGAATTCTTTGAAATTCCTTCTGCAGTAAACACTTCTCTGATCAAACAATCTGTCCACAAATTGGCAAAAGACCTCCACGACCGAGGCGAAGAAGTTAAACTCAATGCAAGCTGTGGTCTTCGTCACCGTCTGCTTTCCGTGTACGAAGTCTTCCGTACTTATCGCTGGCCAATCTTCGTTGTAGAGCCAAACAGTGACAAATTATGCTGGCTTTACCCAGATGGCAAAGAAGACACGCAAGTAGAAGACCACATTACGATTTCTGACTACCTTACAATTTTCGGTGCGCGCGGTGAATTCCACCACGTAGACCTTCCTCCTCAACTTGATCAAAAGCTGTATGAACTTGGCGAGCGCTGGGCGTCTAACGCGTTAGAGCTTGGTCCTGGTCTTGCTACACTAAACTACCTTGCAACAACGTGTCGTAAAGAGCAAAAGCTAGATGTTGAGCTTTCTGAGAAACAACAAGGCTACCGTGAACTGAACATGTTGTTGACCGACTTGGTCGAAGCGCAAATCGCCACTTACGAAAACGGCGTACTGACGTTTGCTGACGAAGATGCACGCCGCTTCTCAAATGGTGAGTGGTTAGAAACTCTGGTTCACAGTACCGTTAAACAAATTCAAGACACCATGCCGACCATTCAAGACCGTTCGTTGAACGTGCAGGTTTATCGCAAACTCGGTGAAAGTGAAGTTCGTAATGAGCTTGACGTGGCAACGGTGGTGAACAACAAGCTTCACATCATCGAATGTAAAACCAAAGGCATGCGTGACGATGGCGATGACACGCTCTACAAACTTGAATCGCTGCGTGATCTTCTTGGCGGTCTACAAGCAAGAGCGATGTTGGTGAGCTTCCGCCCACTGCGCCATAATGACATCACTCGTGCAGAAGATTTAGGTTTGGCACTGATCGGTCCTGATGAACTCAAAGATCTCAAAACTCACCTTTCTGCATGGTTTGAAGCCGCTGGCGGTTCTGACGAAATCTAGTTTTTAACCTCCAATCAAAAAACAGAAAAGCAGCCCTCTCGGCTGCTTTTTTTTATTGCGTCAGGTTTAAAGTTGTTGCACCCAAACAAAACGAACAGATAGAAAAAACCAGAGGCGAACCTCTGGTTTTTCCCGTTTGTTTAAATGCCAACTAATGTTGTACTTAAAGCATCTTACGAGCGGCTTCTACTACAACTTTAATTGAGCGAGCTTCCGTTTCTTTCAGAGTTGAATGATCTGGAATCTCTTTTTGTGTACGGTTGATGATTACACCCGCCACACAACCTGCTTTCAGGCCAGAACTTGCACACATGGTTAGCAATGTTGCTGACTCCATTTCGAAGTTCAGAACGCCCATGTCTTGCCACTCTTGCATAGAACCTTGGAAACGCTTAACAACACGACCAGAGAAAGTATCGTAACGCTCTTGACCTGGGTAGAAAGTGTCACTTGAAGCAGTCACACCCATATGAACTGTTGCACCAGACTCTTCAACTGCAGCTTTCATTGCTGTTGCGATTTCGAAATCTGCTACTGCTGGGAACTCCATTGGAGCAAAGTGTAGGCTCGCGCCATCTAGACGAACAGAACCTGTCGTAACGATCATGTCACCTACGTTTACGTGTGGTTGGATTGCGCCAGTAGTACCAACACGTAGGAAAGTACGAACACCAAGTTGCGCTAGCTCTTCTACTGCAATAGAAGTAGATGGACCACCGATACCTGTAGAACAAACCACAACAGGTTTACCGTCTAGCTCCGCACGGTATAGCGTGTATTCACGGTGACTTGCTAGAAATACTGGGTTTTCCATTTCTTCTGCGATTTTTTGTACGCGTGCTGGATCGCCTGGAATGATTGCTAGAGTAGCACCATTAAGATCAGCTTCAGTAACACCTAAATGGAATACAGCTTGAGACATAAGTCGCTCCTTGTTGTGGCTTATTTTGTAAACAATAAGCTCATTAATAAGTTGTTGGGTACAGATGCACTGTAGCGAACCTTTTACCAACATTGAGTGATCGCAATCACAATGAAACAATGTAATAAATCTACACTTTCAAATAAAAACGGTTTGGATCACACTTTACAGACCAAAAGATCATTTCATTGCATAGTAATCAGTGATTCACCAAACGAAACCATCACTAAGACCATCTCGATTAACAGATATAAAAAAGCCTGAGACGTCTCCGCCTCAGGCTAATTCTTAATACACGTTTATGATTATTTTACTTGCTTAGTTTCAAAGCGTAATAGTCTTAGAGCGTTCAAAGTCACCAAGGCAGTAGCCCCGCTGTCGGCTAATACCGCAACCCATAACCCAGTAATACCGAGTAAGCTTGTCACCAAGAACACGCCTTTCAAGCCTAAAGCCAACGCTACGTTCTGACGAATATTATTGAGCGTCGCACGTGATAGCTCAATCATCGCAGGCAATTCAACCAAGCGGTTGTGAGTCAGGGCCGCATCTGCGGTTTCTAGCGCAACATCCGTACCACCACCCATGGCGATACCGATGCTGGATGCTTTCATCGCCGGTGCATCGTTAATACCATCTCCGACCATCGCGACAGTGTGTTGCGCTGATATCTCTTCCACATAGTGCACTTTATCCGCTGGTAACAGACTGGCTTTGTAATCAAGACCAATCTGGTTAGCAATAGCTTCTGCACTACGTGGGTTATCACCGGTTAACATGACTGATGAAATACCAAGTTTCTTCAGTGCAGCAACCGCTTGCTGGGCGTCTTGGCGAAGCGTGTCTTGCCATGCGATCAAACCAATGACTTCATGATCATGACGAGCAATAACGACCGTTTTACCCTGCCCTTCTAACTCAACCACTTGTTGCTCAACCTGTTGCGAGATTGGGAAGTCTGCTTTCGATGGTGCGATGACTTGAACCAACTTCCCTTCAACCACACCTGTCACACCAGAACCAACCTGCGCAGTTTTATCTGCCGCTTCAGGAATATTGATGCCTTGCTCTTGCGCTTTACTTACCAGCGATAACGCTAGTGGGTGACTTGAGCCAATCTCAATCGACGCCGTTAAGCTTAATAGCTGCTCTTCTGTTACATCGAATGGAACCACGTCAGTCACTTGCGGTTTACCTTGTGTCAAAGTACCTGTTTTGTCGAACGCGACAGATTCAACACGTCCCAACAGTTCCAACGCTGCACCGCCTTTGATCAAGGCACCTCGTTTTGCTGCCGCGGCTAAACCTGAGGTAATCGCTGCAGGAGTAGAGATAACCAAAGCACATGGACATGCGATCAATAACAATGCTAAACCGCGGTATACCCATGTCTCCCAAGGTTGTGCAAACAGCAATGGCGGTGTGATGATGACTAATAGAGAGACAAGCATCATCAGCGGTGTGTACCAACGACTGAATTTATCTAGGAAGCGTTCAAGCGGTGCTTTGCGTGACTCTGCTTCTTCAATCAAATGCAGAATACGGTCGATCGCGTTTTCACCTTGGCGAGACGTCACTTTCACTTGCACGACTTTGTCGACAACCACGGCACCCGCCATGATTTTTCCACCTTCAGCATGTTCAACTGGAACGGATTCACCGGTTAGTGCGCTCTCATCAAAGCTTGCTGCTTGGGTCATAAGTAGACCGTCAGCAGGCATACGACCACCAGGAGCGACTTCAATAATGTCACCTGGCTGAAGCTGTGACGCTGGCACTTCTTGACGTTCGCCGTCCACAATTAGTGTCGTATTTTCAGGCACTAAGTCCATCAATGCCTGAACACCACTGCGAGCACGAGATGATGCGTATGCTTCTAACTTTTCACCAATAAGGAAAAGCAATAGCACCATCGCTGCTTCAGCAGTTTCGCCAAGGTAAAGTGCACCTAATGCTGCGACACTCATTAATGTTTCAATCGCAAACGGAGTGCCACTACGAGCCAATTTCACCGCTTTCATTGCAACCGGATACAAACCAAGCAAACAGGTTAAGGTAAACAGCCAAGTACTTAACGTTGGGTTGAAATCAGAAATGATGCCAGCAAACGCCATTGCACCTGCGATCGATAGGATTTGTACATTGTCTTTAACAATGCCTAACCAACCTTTCTTTTCTGCTTTTGGCTTTGGTGCATCGGTAGAAGTTAATGGAAAACCAGTTTGTTGAGAGACCTGCTCAATTACAGCCGCGACGGCACGGTTATCAAAATCGACGACCAATTTTTCGGTTGCGAATAGTACTTTAGCGTTGGTAACCCCTTCTACAGAGGTAATCGCCTTCTCTAACTTTTGGGCACAAGAAGGACAGTCCATACCAGACACTAACCAGCTATGACGAATGGAGGATTCGAGGGGTTCGGCAGGACCTTCGTCTTCGGCAGACTCTGAGCTACAACCGCCGCTACTGCAGCAAGAGCCTTCTGAGCCGACCACGCTCGCTTGCGTGATATTGAGAGTTGGTTTTGCCGGTGCGCAGCAAGAGTCGTTTGCACCTACCGCCACCGCAGATTTGATTTTGCCAGATTGGCAACCTTGATGTTTTGTACACATAATTCACTTTCCTTATTGGTGATGAGTCTCTTTCTGCCACTAAGGATAAACCTTGGAGCTAGCTCCAAGGTCAAGAACAATATGATGAATTAAGCAAAATTACGCTTTTTCTTCTTCCAAAGCCGTTGCGACTTCGTCGATCAATACCGCGTCATGCGAACAGAAAGGCTGAGTGTTAACACAAGTAATCGCAGGGTCATCTTCAATAATGTCTTCCCCAAAGTTCTGCATCAGATCTTTGATGTGCTTGTTCAGTACTACCAGTGCAAGTAAACCAAATACAATCGTACCCACCGCTTGTCCATATAGCACACCAAGTGCGCCATACCATTGAGCCCCAAAGTACACAAATGGTAATGTACCAATTGTCGCTTTACCCAAATTCAATGCAGTTGAATAAAGCGGTTTACCAAGGTTGTTAAACGAGGTATTCGCAACAAATAAAGTGCCATTGAATACAAATGTGATAGCAACGTAAGTGCAGAACGCGACAACAATAATCGCGGCATCCCCCGTCAAACTAAACATAGCGACGATGTAATCTTGCAAAACATAAAGCAAGGCACAAACACCCAGCGTGTAAATAGTGGTAACCAACAAAGAGTCTGTCAGTGTTCGCTTCACGCGGTCCATTCGCTCCGCGCCAAAGTTCTGCCCAATGATAGGACCAACCGCACCAGACAATGCAAAAATCACAGCAAAACACACTGGTGTTAAACGCCCTATCACCGCAAAGCCTGCGACAAAGTCCTCACCGAATTGAGCAATATGTGTCGTTACAATCGCGTTGCCAATTGGCGTTGCGGTATTAGTGATGATTGCTGGAATGGCAATCGCCAAAATCGGCTTAAGGTTATTTTTGAAGATATCGAATGTTGGAAAGGACACCAACTGATGCACTTTCACCAGCGGATAAAGGGAGAATGCCAATACCGTAAAACGAGCAATCACCGAGGCCGCCGCCGCACCTTCCACGTTCCATTTGAAGACAAAGATAAAGAGAGGATCAAGAATCGCGTTAACGATACCACCAGCCAACGTGGCCCACATCGAGCGTTTAGCATCACCAGCAGCACGCAAACCTGCACCGGCTGACATACCTAATGCCAAAATTGGCGCACTTGGTAGAAGAATGTTGAGATACGCTTCAGCACGCTCCGCTGCAACTCCTTCCGCACCAATGGCTGCGAGTAATTCGGGAATGTGGATGAACATACCAATGGTAATGACCAAGCTGATCATAAAAGCCACCAGCATGATGCTACCACTGGTCAACTTCGCTCGTTCGAAATCCTTTGCACCGATCGCTTTGGAAACTAAAGCGCCCATCGCTATCGAGGTACCTATCGATGCTGAAGTTGAGAAGAAAATTAATGTTCCCGCGAAACCAACCGCCGCAGCCAACTCGACCTGCCCCAACATACTGATGAACAACATATCAAGCAAATCGACGACAAACAGCGCCATTAAACCCACGGAACCCGCTCCGGACATCACCAGAATGTGGCGCATGGTTGAACCTTGGACAAACTTTGCGTCTTGCGTAGACATATTCTTCCTCAACGACAAAAAGACGCCGTAGCGTCTTTCGTCTTCATACTTATTGTTTTGTAATTAAACGGGGTGTTTGAAACATTCGTTCAGCGTTTTTCCTATCGCTCTCAGCACATCGCGTCTTGTAATCACACCGACGAGTTTCTCTTTATCATCTACCACAGGGTACATTTTTGGCTTGCCTATCTTCATCATGTCGGCCAACTCAATGATCGACATATCCGGCGATACAGACAAAACATCATCATGCATACACTCTTCTACTGTGTGCGTGTCCTGACAGTGGTAACTGGCTTTAACGAGTTTGTCCAAAAGGTCTTGTTCAGAAAGGAATCCAATGACTTTCTCGTTTTCGTCGATAACAGGCCCACCTAGAGTAACACTTTGCATCACCTTGTCCAAAGCCGCCGTCAACGACATGTTCTTGGTGAAAGTCACTGCCTGTAACGTCATGTAATCTTTAACTTTTAGTGAGTGCATTCTTATCTCCTTAGCGGCACATTTTTGCTGCCTTTAAGATAAGTGTCGTCTAATTTCTTGATTTTACTAAATGGAAATTAGCAATTTTATCCATAGATTTAGTCTATCGATCTCTAATCGAATCAATACATAAGACAAAACAATAGATACTCAGTTGCATATTTATATACCATCAACACCGCCCTCAGCTCGATGAATAACCATGAGAATATAAAGCATGAGAAGAGGTTGGATAAGTAACCAGTCGTTCAGAAATTTAAATGAGAAATAACTAGCTATGCAGCAAAGACAAAAAAGCCAGCCTATGATCGGGCTGGCTTTCGACGTTATATCACGCGACTAAATTATGCATTTTCCAGTGAAGCTACGATGTCACGCGCTACGGCTTCCGCCACTTTGATGCCATCAATACCCGCAGAAAGAATACCACCAGCATAACCGGCACCTTCACCCGCAGGGAAGAAACCTTTTAAGTTAATGCTCTGGAAGTCTTTACCACGCTTGATGCAAACTGGAGAAGACGTACGTGTTTCAACACCTGTAAGCAAACCATCTTCTGATGCAAAACCTTTGATCTTACGATCGAATGCTGGAATCGCTTCACGAATCGCTTCAATAGCAAACTCAGGTAGCGCTTTTGACAGGTCAGTCAATTTGATGCCCGGAGTGAACGATGGCTCAACATCACCCAGTGCGCTTGGATCGCGACCTTTCAGGAAGTCACCAATTTTCTGCGCTGGTGCGTCGTAGTTCTCACCACCGAGTGTGTAAGCGCCCGATTCCAGTTCACGTTGGAAACGGATACCTGCTAGTGGATCGCCTGGGTAATCTACTTCTGGTGAGATACCGACGACGATTGCGCTGTTCGCGTTACGCTCCGCACGAGAGTACTGGCTCATGCCGTTCGTTACTACACGACCTTCTTCAGAAGTTGCCGCAACTACCGTACCACCAGGGCACATACAGAAGCTGTAAACCGTACGACCATTCTTACAGTGGTGAACCAGTTTGTAGTCTGCAGCACCAAGAATTGGGTGACCTGCGTTTGGACCAAAACGCGCTTCATCGATCATTGACTGTTTATGCTCGATACGGAAACCAACAGAGAATGGTTTCGCTTCCATGTAAACGCCACGGTCGTGCAGCATTTCAAAAGTATCACGAGCACTATGACCTACCGCTAGTACTACGTGACGAGATTTGATCTCTTCACCGTTTGATAGCGTTACGCCTGTGATTTGACCATCTTCCATATGCAGATCGTCAACACGAGTGCTAAAGCGGATCTCACCACCTAGCTCGATGATTTTCGCGCGCATCTTCTCGATCATGGTAACCAGTTTAAAGGTACCGATGTGCGGCTTACTTACGTATAGAATTTCTTCTGGGGCTCCAGCTTCAACAAACTCAGTGATCACTTTGCGACCGTAGAAATTTGGATCTTTCACTTGGCTGTAAAGTTTACCATCAGAGAAAGTACCTGCACCGCCCTCACCAAACTGTACGTTCGATTCTGGGTTAAGTGTACGCTTGCGCCAGAAGCCAAACGTGTCTTTAGTGCGCTCACGTACTTCTTTACCACGCTCAACGATGATTGGGTTAAAGCCCATTTGAGCCAAAACCAAACCCGCAAAAAGACCACAAGGACCGAAACCGATCACCACTGGGCGCTCAGTTAGGTTCTCAGGTGCTTTCGCCACGAACTTGTATTCCATGTCAGGTGTTTGGCGAACGTGTGGGTCTTTTTCAAATTTCGCTAGCAACGCTTCTTCATCACCTTCAACGATGATGTCTAGCGTGTAGATAAGATGAATATTGGTTTTCTTACGAGCATCGTAGCCGCGTCTAAAGACATTAAAAGAGATAACTTTCTCAGCAGCAATGCCAAGCTTTTTAGTAATCGCGTCCAATAGCGCGCCTTCCTCGTGATCAAGAGGAAGTTTAATTTCATTAATACGAATCATGTGATGTCTCGTTATGGTAGGTGTCTTAGCCAGAACTGCTATTTTCTCCTCGTTAATATCAAGGGTGAAAAAGCAGTCAGCTCACAATGGCGCGCATTTTACGAGAAATTGAATTGTCTGTCATACTAAATCCAAGTTGCGCGGCGGAATTAACGTAGCGAATGTTGAATTTTGCCTTGGGATGAGTATTATCCCCATTCTTCAATTTTGACTAACTTAAGAGCTGATTATCATGGCGTTTGTCGTAACCGATAACTGTATCCAATGTAAATACACTGACTGTGTCGCGGTATGCCCTGCTGATGCCTTCCACGAAGGTCCAAACTTTATGGTAATCAACCCGATTGAATGCATCGATTGTGGCTTGTGCGTGGATGAATGTGCCGCAGCCGCCATCTTCCAAGAAGACGAGCTACCAGAAGATCAAGTAATCTACAAAGAGCTCAACGCAGAGCTTGCGGAAATCTGGCCGGTACAAACTGAAGTGAAGCCAGCAATGGATGAAGCAGAAAAGTGGAACGGCGTGCCAAACAAGTTGGACATGCTAGAAAAATAAGCGCATTAAAACGAAAAAAGCGTAATGAACCTCAACTTGAAAAAGTCTGGCTCGTTACGCTTTTTTTGTATCTATGATTCGTCGCTGCGATTAGCTGTGTTGACGACGCATGTTGTCCAGAATAATACCTGTCGCCATTGCTACATTTAGAGACTCTGCACCACCAAATGCTGGAATAGTAATCTTGTCAGTCACAAATTTAGACGCCGCTTCACGCACACCATGAGATTCGCTGCCCATCAACAAAATACCGTCTGCTGAGAACTCCGTTTTGTGCACGCTCTCGCCTTCAAGAAAAGCACCATACACAGGCAAGTTTGCCTCTTCTAAGTAGCTTGGTAAATCCACTAGGCTAACTTGCACACGACCAAAGCTGCCCATGGTTGCGCTGATGGTTTTTGGATTGTATGGGTCGGCACAATCTGTACTCGCGATGATGTGCTGGATACCATACCAGTCTGCTACGCGAATGATCGTACCTAGGTTCCCCGGATCAGATACGCCATCCAATGCGATCATCAAGCCTTTTGCCTGAGGCACTGTTACGTTTGGAATTTCAACCACAGCAATAGCTGCATTGTTGCTCACCAGCGTACTTGCTTTAGTTAGGTCACCTAGTGACGCTTCAATACATTCGAAACTGTTGAGTTCTTGGCTGTGCTGCTCTAGAAACTCAGCCGTCGCAAAAACCTGCTTTACCGTGAGTGAGCTGTTCGCCAATTCCAGTACGTTCTTTTCACCTTGAACCAGAAATAAGCCGTGCGCTTTACGCTGCTTCTTTTGACCTAAAGCACGCAGCAGTTTTAGTTGGTTTTTTGAAATCATGAAAATATCCCAGATGAAAGTTGGTGAAGTACCAGATGAAAACGGGGGGATTATAGAGTAAACCTTCGCACAGCTAAAGAGATGCCTTGCTTGAGAGAAAAGAAAAGCCCGCCAAGCTATCACTCTCGGCGAGCTTTAGGTCTCTGTCACTTCCCTATGCTGCAAGAATCGACATCACCATACTTAAACGACTTTGGTTTTCGTCATCTCTTTGATACCAGACAAAATGAACGTTGGCAGTGAAGACACTAATATCACACCAAATAGGTGACCAGCACTCAGCGCCTCGGTATTAAAGATAAGCTGACCAAGACTCGTGTAAATAACGCCAAGAGACAGCATTGCTGATACTGCGACTGCCCCCAGTAGGTATTTGTTGGTGAATGGGTTCTTACGATATAGCGAGTTAAACGTACGCGAATCAAACAAGTGCCATAACTGGGCAAAAATCAACATTGCGAATGCCATTGTCTGTGCATATTGAGCGCTTTGACCGCTACTCAATGCCCAGTTGAACGCCAAATAACTCATTCCGCCTAATGCTAAACCACGCGTCACAATACGTGTACCGAGATGGTCGCTGAAGAAACTTTCGTTACGCTTGCGCGGCTTACGTTCCATCAAGTCTTTCTCTTCTGGCTCAACACCCAACGCCAAAGCAGGCAAGCCGTCAGAAACTAGGTTAATCCAAAGAATCATCAATGGCGTGAGTGGTAGAATCGCCTCAGGTCCCATCATCAAGAAAGCAAATAAGATAACCGACACTTCACCCACGTTCGCTGTCAGTGCTTGGCGAATGAACTTACGCAAGTTATCAAAGATCTGACGTCCTTGGCGCACGGCTTTCACGATCGTACTGAAGTTGTCATCCAGAAGGATCAAATCGCCTGAATCTTTGGCCACCGAAGTACCGGTAATACCCATCGCAACACCAATGTCAGCTCGACGAAGGGCAGGTGCGTCATTAACGCCATCACCCGTCATCGCTGCCACTTCATTATTGTGTTGCTGAGCTTGAACAATACGCAGCTTGTGTTCTGGCGTCACGCGGGCAAAGACTGCCACTTCCGGGCAAATCTTACGCAATGCCTCATCGTCCATTTCATCCAGTTGTGCTCCCGTTATAACCAAGTCTTTTTCACTGCGGATAATACCGATTTCGCGTGCAATTGCCGCTGCAGTGAGTGCATGGTCACCCGTGATCATTACCGTGCGAACGCCAGCGTTGTAACAACTCTCTACTGCATCTCGAACCTCTGGACGCGGTGGGTCCATGATTCCATACAAACCAAGCACGGTCACATCTTTCTCTAGCTCAGCAGGATCACGCTTTAGGTCATCCTCTGTCAGCTCTTTGTAACCCACCGCCAAAGTACGAAGCGCTTGCTCTGCGAAGTCCTGAATTGCCGCTTCATAATTCGCGATGACCTCTTCTGCTGGACTTGCCGCTAACGCAAGGCTACCTGTCGACATGGTTGGAGCTGTTGGTAGCTCACCACCATCAACCATAAAACCAGAGGCATTACGCAACACCACATCTGGCGCACCTTTGATAGCGAGGAAGTGCTTACCATCAGGTCCTTTAACTATCACTGACGCCATCTTACGTGCAGAGTCGAATGGGAACTTCTCGACGATAGAGTAACCGCCTGTTGATAGCATGTCTGATTGTTCCAGACCCGCTTTTGCCGCGGCAACAATCAGTGCCCCCTCGGTTGGGTTACCACGCACTGACGAATTATCACCATCTTTGATGTATTCCGCATCATTACACAGGGTCGCAACTACCAAGCCTTTCATCATTTCTGGGCTTTGCTTTGCATCAACCGTATGGCCTAGAGGTTTGAATTCCCCCTCAGGGCTAAAGCCTTTGCCCGACACTTCCCAGTAACGACCACTTGCATCGTACGCTTTCATTACCTGCATTTGGTTTTGTGTCAGCGTACCGGTTTTATCCGAACAGATAACCGTGGTTGAACCGAGCGTTTCAATCGCAGAAAGCTGCTTCGCCAATGCGTTGTTCTTCACCATACGTGTTGAGCCCATGGTCAACACAATTGAAATAACCGTTGGTAGACCTTCTGGAATTGCTGCTACCGATAGAGAAATACCCGTGTTGAGGATTTCGAGCCAAGGCATACCATGGTAAAGACCGATACCACAAACCACAGCAACCACACCCAAAGCCGCAACCATCAAGGTCTTCGCGATGGTATCCATACGTTCTTGCATTGGTGTTTTGGTTTCTTCGGTGTTTGCCATCATATCCGCAATATGACCGACTTCCGTCTTCATGCCTGTGCTGACTACTACACCTAAGCCTGTACCTGTCGTCACAATCGTGGTCATAAAGCCCATATTACGCTGATCACCAAGACCAACGGTTTCGTCTTCAATCACCTTGACGATTTTATCAACCGGCTCAGACTCACCAGTAAGCGCAGCCTCATCTACTGCGAGACGGTTCGCTTCGATGATACGCACGTCCGCTGCGAGGATGTCACCCGTATTAATCTTTAGGATATCGCCTGGCACAATGTCACGCGCCAAGACATCAACCCATTCTCCATTGCGACGAACTTGTGCGGTTGGGGCTGCCATTTCTCGCAGTGCTTCCATGCCCTTCTGAGCTTTAAACTCTTGCCAAAATGCAATGATGGCATTGATGAAGATGATCACAGTGATGGCAATCGCATCAACTAGGTGACCAGTGAAGAAGGAAACAATCGCACCAATACCCAGAATGAAGATCAATGGGTTCTTAAATTGGTGTAGAAATAGCTCAAGCGCAGATTTGCCTTCTTGCTCTTGTAGCTCATTTTTGCCGTGTTCAGCCTGACGCTGTTCTACTTCTTCCGAAGTCAGACCTTGCTCAGTTGATACATTAAATTGAGTCAGTGTTTCTTCAACCGACTCAGTAAACCACTTTTTAGTCATGGGGGTCTCCAAAAAGCATTCAAGCGACATCAGTACAATTTCAAACTGATAAAAAGCATTCGCTGAATAGAATTGAGTTAAATCACCTCGCTCGTCACCTTTGCACCGTTTATTTTCATTTTGAATATTTATCAAGAATCTATTCAGTGTTATGTCAGCGAGTAAAAATAACCTACCCGAACCAATGAATACTTGTAATTAACTTTCAGCCCCGAAAAAGGCGAATGCGGACGAATCTTTGCCCCCAATCAATCTCAATTTTATTTTGTCATACAAAAAATAAAACAAGTGTAAAAGATCATGAATAAGACCCCGAATAGACGGAAAATACACTTCATATTTCCCGAAAAGTGTAATTTTTCTACAGATTAATTTTCTTAAAGGTTGCTAACAAATCTAACAAGCAGACAAACCATTCGAATAAACAGGAACGAGAAGATAAAAGAATTGCTAACAGAAAATAATGATGCGAGCACTGTAAGAATATAAAGACTTGCATTCATCGGTAATGAATATTTATTTTCTGAGCATATTCTGGGAAAAAGGAATAACGCGGGGAAAAGCGCGACTTTAGATTCCTTACCGTAGAATGAAGCTCGTCCATGTATACCCAAGTAACCTCGAGATGCTTGGTTCAGCGAGAATGACTTGGTTTGAATACGAGGCAACAATTTGAAGATCTAGTGGTTCTAAATCGAAAATTGTTAACGAAGCATGCGAACCAAGGCAACTCCCCCTTCGGGAGCGTGTCACTTGGGTATAGGTACAGAAATCAGGGTATTGAATGGCTCTAAAGTGCAGAAGATAAAAACGAAAAAGCCTCGCTGTGTAAGCGAGGCTTTTAAAGGGTGGGACCCCAGCCACATCCCGGCACACAAGTCACACGCTGCGGCTGCTTCCTTCCGGACCTGACCGAGTTCACGAGCTATTGTTGCGAGAGGACCAGAGCCCCATAATTCTTGTTTTGAGAGCTTGTCTCAAATGATGGGAGGATTATTCAGCATCGCCTCTCGGATTGCAAGGGCTAAAGCGACGAATTTGTCCTTTTCACTTCCGTTTGGACAAAACTCGGTCAATTCAGTCTATTAAAGCTAAACCATACAAGGGTTTGCTTCATTGCAATTCCGGGAAGCTTGTTTGCTCGAATACATATCTTCATCTGCTAAATGCAGCGCTTGCTCAAGACTAACGCTTCGTTCTCGCTTGGCGGAAACACCCACAGAAATGGTTACCACATTCAAACCATCAGATTGTTCGTCTTTGACATCCAGTGAACTCAGCTCTTCAACCGCTCGACTTAACTGAACCTCAGTAGGATAGCCAAGCAAAATAAACTCATCACCACCAATCCGATAACTTCTACCCGCCCACACACGATGTATTTTGAGCGACAGCAATTGCAACACTTTATCCCCTGCTCGATGTCCAAACGTATCGTTGATTTGCTTGAAGTGGTTAATATCGAGATATAAGACCGCAAGATCCTTTGGTACACCCTGTCGGTACTTAAGTTGTAACGAGCGTCGATTTCTCAATCCAGTCAAGTTGTCAGTGTTTGATTGACGATATAGGTACAAGCTGACACCAACCGCAAACACCAGCACAAAAACAAACACAGCTTGAGTCTGCGTCGCCAAACGAACTTCATATTCTAAGGCGGTTCGCCAATCTGGTCTTAAGTCATACTGAGCAACAATTTTCTCCAAATCTAGCATGGAGATTGCTCGACTAAAGTATGGGGCGAGAATTTCACCACGCTGATTGGTTGTTAACCCTATCGACAATTCCGATTCGTAAAACTCACCAATCGCATCGTCTTGTTCAATTGGAATTAACTCACTCAAACGTAAGAAATGATTCAGCATAGCGGTGTCCATCGCAATGTAATCAATCTCTCTGGCTAACAAGGCATCTAATGTTGCTTGCTGAGAATCAAATCGCTTGAGTTCTTTTAATGGCAGCATTTGGGTAAGCATTTGATCAAAAAAGTCATCTTTTACCACACCAATACGTTCAGAAATAAGCTGAGAAACATGGGAATATACGTTGGGCTTGTAGCCCAAGCGTTTCACCATAACCGACGTTGGTTGGTAATGAGGTTGAGGGAAGTAACTGAAAGCACGTCGTTCTCGACTGATGGTCAGTGGCGCTAATAAATCGAATTCACCTTGGATAAATTGGGCGTACATGGACTCCCAACTTTCATCAGGCTTGCTGATAACCACACAATTCAAAGCCAAAATTTTACAGCTTTTCATTACGACGTCTGCTGTCATCCCTTCGATAGAGCCGTCCTCTTTATAAACCACGTAAGGAAAGATAGATTCAAACTTGATAGTAAGAGGCTGCTCTAAATCGATTGGCAGTCGTTTGATAGATTCACGCAATGCTGTCTGTCGAAGTTCAAACTGATATAGCGCAACTTGTTCGCGTAAATGCTTTTGTACCGATTCATCGTGAATAAAATTGGCAAACGTCGACAACTCATCAAGATGTGATCCTTTCTGGCTAACAATAGAAACAGGCTTGATGGAGATTTGGTCATTAAGAAGTTTGGCATCAAAGCCTTCTAGCAACATAGGTTTGAGTTGATTGATAGCATCTACTACCCCATCAACTTGACCAGAACGCAGCAGTGCCACCGCTTCTTCATGCCCTTGATAAGGAACTTGAAGCAACTCAGGGTAGTTTTGTTGAATAAGCTCTGCATAGATGGTGTCTTTTGGTACCCCAACAACACTCGCTTCACCTAAGGTCGCGTCATTCAAACCATACAGATAAGTATATTCAATGTTAGTTGGACGTGAATAACTGAACTTCAGTGCACGTTCTGAGGTGTAGGTGATATTCGCAGCAAAGTCGCTCTCACCGTTCGCAACAGAATCCAAAATAGCGTCGAAACTCGAGTAATTCACGTACTGGATCGAAACACCAAAATGTTCTGCTACTGCGTCAAATAACACGCGAGTAACGACATCATCCGCCTCCGTCGCTACCTTATAATTAGGGGCTTGTTCCGGTTCTGCTTTGAGGCTCAAACTCAATAGAAAGCAAGCAAAAACCAACAGCCTTTGAACTACTTTAACCATGACAAACGTTTCTAAAAGGACCCTTCATACATATTGAAGGTAGGATTGAATTTTTATTATTAAATGCACAATAAATATGAAAGGCCGAACATATAACATTCGGCCTATTATTTCATAAACAAATCAAGAGTCTGCCGCACGGGTCACTATTTACCCAGAGCGACTACAACTATTTCATAACTCTGCCTGCTCATCGCTACTACGTAAGATGTAGTCCGTCATCCAAGCCGTTCCGAGCAAACAAATCCAAACAACAAAGACAGGGTTTGGTACTTCAATGTTTGGGCTAACGACTAATGCAGCGAACCCTACGGTCGGCAAAGTCCAGCAGAGCAACTTACCCCAACGCATCGGATTTCGAATCTTAGTTAACGCCTCCATAGAAGCCAGAATTCCCGTAATACTTAGTGCGACAAGCACAGCATAAGGCAAATCAGCTAACCACAGTGGCAGCAACAACAGCAATGACCACCAACTGTGTTTTTCTGAAGGTTTCCAATGATTTGCTGCCCACCACATGACTATCACTGATAAGGTTTGTACCACTGTCAACCACGCAGAGCCATCAAGCTTCCCGGCTTGTTGTGTCACCATAATGCCTACTTGTAAGGTCAATACAATCAGACCAGCGGTAAGCAATACGCCTAGTGAACTACGACGTGAGAACACGACCATTAATAGTGGGAATAGGATCAAAACGCCCACTGACAATGCAATCGGCTGCATCGACAGAGTGACACCATAAACGGTCATGGCACCGAGCAGAATCAAACCGGCAATTCCTCCTTGTGGCAATATCCACAGTGCGGGAATCATTAAGGCGAGAACGGGGATCTCTCCTTCGCTCAAACTGATGGCACGAGCACACACCACGGCAAGAAGAGTCGTAATAAGAAATTGAAGTGTCGAAAAAATCATAGCGCCTCCTGGCTTCCCCAACCAACTTGGTAACTCAACGGCATGTCAAACTGGGCATTAAAAGTCGTTGAGCGGGTCTATATGTAAACTAAGCATAAGCTTGTTTTTGTATTTCCAACTTACTCTGAGAGATCACTTGCAGCTCACAAAAGAAACAATAAAAGGCGGTGAAGAGAGATGAGCGACAAATGATGTTAAGGAGCAAGAACTGATAGCGAAGTACAAGTCTTGTGTATTACCATTCCTTGGTAAACAACAATGGACACTTTCAGTATGGACCAATTTTTAATGCAAATCTTTGCTGTAATTCACCAAATTCCCACCGGACGTGTTTCTACTTATGGTGAAATTGCCAAAATGGCTGGCTATCCGGGCTACGCAAGGCATGTTGGTAAAGCGTTAGGTAATCTACCCGAAGGCAGTAAACTGCCATGGTTTCGTGTCATAAATAGTCAGGGGAAGATTTCGTTGAAAGGTCGCGATCTGGAAAGACAAAAGCAAAAGCTTGAAGCTGAGGGAATTGAAGTGTCTGAGATTGGAAAAGTCTCGCTCAGAAAATACAAATGGCAGCCTTAATGGCTGCCATTTTAACAATCAGTTGGGCTAACGATTAACGAGTACCAACAAGACGAATGTTTGCTTGGTGCGTTTGTTCTGCATCTGTAATGACAGGAATGCTAGTGTCATTGATAAAACGCAATTTACCATCCACTTCGATACGAGCACGTAGGCTGTAACGGTGGTTTGGTTTGATATCGTTGCTGTTGTAGCTCAGTTCAAATGCCAAAGGTACTTGTTTACCTTCTGTCTCGAATGTTTGTTTCGCTAGTACTTTAGCTGGGGCATCCGCAAGAGAAACATCTTCTAGCGCAACCGTAACGACTGCGTGCGGAGGCAGTGCAATACGCTCGCGATAAGCCACTGTACCTGTAATTGTCTTCATAGACGCCTCAGCTGATTCCATTTCTGTTGTTTGAGAAGTTTGGCAACCCACTAGTGCAGCACCGAATAGTAAAGAAGTAACAAGTAGTAGTGTTTTTTTCATAGTTTCCTCAACGGGTGTATCAATTCGCGCTAAGTATAGAGGGAGATTATTAAACTGTCTGCTGTACGCTTATCTATTTGACAATAGTTTGACTAAGTTAGAAATTATCAAACAGTTGATTTTGTTTCATAATTGAAGCAGCAATAAAAACAAGGTGAGGAGACATCATGAGTAAACCACTAAGAGAATTGCTCAGCCTACTACAACTCGAAAAACTAGAAGAAGGCTTGTTCCGTGGTCAAAGCGAGAACCTAGGTTTACCTCAAGTTTACGGTGGTCAGGTTATTGGACAGGCATTATCTGCTGCACGTTACACTGTAGAGGACGCACGCACAGTGCACTCGTTTCACAGTTATTTCCTCTATCCTGGCGATCCAGAGAAACCAATCATCTATGACGTAGAGAACCTACGTGACGGGCGCAGCTTTAGTACTCGTCGAGTCAAAGCGATTCAAAATGGTCGTCCTATTTTCTATCTAACGGCGTCTTATCATGGCGATGCTCCTGGTTTTGATCATCAAAACACCATGCCAGATATTCCTGGACCGGAGAATTTCCCTTCGGAAACTGAGCTTGCCAGCCATATTGCAGAGTTCTTACCCGAGCGTTTACGCAAAACATTCTGTGGCGAAAAACCTATCGAGACTCGCCCAGTCAACATCGTAAACCCATTGAAACCTAAGAAAACTGAAGCGAAACAGTACCTATGGATTCGCGCCAATGGAGAAATGCCAGAGAACCAACTGATTCACCAATATCTCCTAGCTTACGCGTCGGATTGGGGCTTCCTAACAACGGCACTTCATCCACACGAAGTGTCATTGATGACTCCGAACTTCCAAGTGGCAACCATCGATCACTCTATCTGGTTCCACCGCCCGTTTAAGATGGATGAGTGGTTGCTGTATGTAATTGAAAGTCCAACCGCCAGTAACACTCGCGGTCTAGTTCGTGGGGAAATCTACAACCAACAAGGTCATCTTGTTGCAACGGCCGTTCAAGAAGGTGTGATGCGCTTTACCAAATAGCTCTTCTCACAAATTGGGACTAAAAAGGAGTGCTTATGCACTCCTTTTTATGTCAGTTAGTTTTTTTGATATTCAAAAGTAACAACAGACCACTCGTACAAGCTGTCTGGAGGACCGTACTCACCTTTATGATAAATCACACCTGGTTCCGCGTATTGTCCTCCTCTCTTAGTGGCCATAAACTCGCGATGTCCACGTCGGTACTGAATCAATGGGCTGACCATCTCGTATTTGGTTCCTTTTTCAAGCTTGCTGTCATCAATAACCAAATAACGAGTCATACGAAAGGTTGCACCGGTTTTACAATAACCTTCCGCTGAATAGTCGATCGCTAAAAATGGGCGAGGATCATTAGGATCCAATAATGCAGCACGACAGCCATCAAAACGAGCAATATGCATCCACACAGCTCGCACTGCCATTGGGTCATCATTATCTGTTGGCCTCATCAGCAACAGGGCAACTTTACCTTCGCCATTCTCAACCAATTCAGTATCTGTAGGCTCTCGTAATAAGCTCGCTCCCATAATACCAAATTCACTTTCTTTTAAATTAGCGAATTGTTGTGCATTCAATTCACTACCAACGACCGTTTGACCACCTGTTAAATGTGTGTACTTATCCGCCACACCAGAAGCAGAGAGGTTGAGTGCTACTGTTACCGGAGTGTCACTCATCTCTTTGTAATCGCGGGTTTCTTTCTCAGCAATACGAATTTGCACAGCGCTACTAGAATCATAACCTTTTAAGGTAATAACACCGCGTGAAGGATCTAGTGACGCTATATTTTCGCGTCTGGCGTTGTGTAGTACGTAACTGCGCTCGCCAATTGCTCGACCAAAATCTAGCACCACTTCTTTGAAGGGTTCAAACTCTACGTCTTGGCGAAGTACAGATAAACCAGGGTGATCGGCTTTGCCTATTTTCCCCTGATAGCTGACCTTTTTAGTTAGGTAGTTACGTCCTGTCAGCGTGGCTTCAACCATGTAATCTCCAGCGTGCAGTATCGTTAACTCGCCATTGTTTGAAGCCATTTTTACAGACGGCGCTGATTGGTTGATCAAGCGATATTCAGCTTTGACACCATCACCGTTTAAATTAGGTTGTAACTTGTCACCAGAGCCATATGTCGCTTGTGGATAGTCAATAGTCGCACGGCTCTCAATCGGTTTAACGGTAACACTAAAGCTTGCTTGTCCAGCGGAGTATTGCTCATTGCCCACATCAGACACGACAATTCTTGTGCTGCCAGCATTCAGAATTCGCATTTCACCTGAGTTAGGGTCTAATGAAACCACATCGGTTTCTGAACCTTCAGCAAACGCATAGCTGACCTGACCAACCACTCCTGAAATTGTCGGTTTGGCTACCGATGGTTTAAGCGCGTTCCAATTAACTTCGACATCAGAGCTAATCTGGATTCGACTCGGTGCACTCAATATGGTGAAGGTTACCGTTTGCTCTGGTCCCGCGGTATAGTTCTGACTCTCTTTACGACGTAACGTTAAGGTTGTCACACCCGCTTTATACACGTGAACCAGACCATTCGCGATGGCATCAGCAACACTCGGCTGGGTATTATCGAGAACTTCAATTCCATCGCCAGAAGCGAGCAACTCAAAATCACGTAATAACTGGAACTGATGATTTGTGCTGTATACAACCTCATAGTCTTTCACAGGCATTGCTGAGCCTTGAGCCTTGGCGACATTAAGAACGACATCAAACTGAGTCGATTGATAATACTCACCACCATCATCTTCAAAGCGTAGCGTGTGGCTGCCTGCTCTATTTACATAGATTTTACCGGCAGCAATTTGCAGCCCTTCAGGAATAGAATCAACTAAACTGAGTTTGCCTTTCTGACCAGCAAACTGCAGTGGAACTGTTAACTCATCTTGATAAGTGAGAGCAATTGCAACATCTTCCATGTCTGGGTGCGGTGCTGGAGCAATATCAACCGTGATTTGAGTTTGCGTATTAGGAAAATTGCGTATTTCTCGCTCAATAATGTCGATTTTTGCTTGACCGACACCTTGTATGATCAGAGCGTCTCCATTTGGGGATACACGAACAACATCTTGCCCTTCAGCCACATCAAAATAGTAGTCGCCCTTTGCATTGCTAACAAGAGGATACAGCGATTGGTTAGCACTGTAGTTTGCAGCGATATTGATAGAGTTGAGCGGCTGACGCTTACCTTTGGCAACGTTCACCACAAAACGGGCTGTTTGTTGCTGCTGAACAAAACCTTGGCTGTATGTTGCTGTCGCCTCTATTTCGACCTGCCCTGCGTTATGAATCAACAGTAAACCGGTGTTCTTATCAAGAATTTCAACAACATCGGATTGGACGTTACTGTCAGCAAGCTTAAACGTAAGACTCTCAGTTTCGACGTCATCCAGTCGAACTGGTTCTAGCGTTAAACCGTCCCTATAAACAGGGCTTAGAGGCGCAAACTGTAATTGTTCAGCACCAACTTGGAAAACATGGACATTGGCATAAATATCGCGCGCTTGGTAATAATCATCTCCCGTATCGTGAATACGGATTCGCGCCTGACCTTGCGCTCCAATAGCATACACGCGACCATTTTGGTTTACGCGAACCAAGTGCTCATCACCATCAACCACTTCAAAGCTTATTTGGCCTCGTTGACCACGAACAACCAATAACTCACCGTCTTTATTCAATGCGTTCAAATTGAGTTCGTTGACCACTAAATCGGGGTTAGTGCCTTTGCTCACTGTCACAGTGAACTCTGCCTCAGAAGACTCATAAATCGAGCTGTTATCCGTCGCTTTTACCTTCGCGATGCCAGGGCGCAGAATTTGCAATTGCCCAGATTCATCAATTTGGACCACATTAGAAGGTGTTGAAGAGAGAATTTGGTATGTGATCGTGCCCTGCACATTGCTCATCGTTGTATTAAGAACGTGACCAACGCCATCAAAGGCAAGCGTTGTGTCTTCTACCTTTAACTGAGCACGGCTTTGCTTGGTCGTTTGAGTTGAAGAGTTTGAATTATCGGGTTTGGAATCACCGCCCCCACCACCGCAACCTGCAATAACAGCAGCGAAAAACAAGAGA
Source organism: Vibrio sp. Y29_XK_CS5 (assembly GCF_024181835.1). Classification (NCBI taxonomy): domain Bacteria; kingdom Pseudomonadati; phylum Pseudomonadota; class Gammaproteobacteria; order Vibrionales; family Vibrionaceae; genus Vibrio; species Vibrio sp. Y29_XK_CS5. The sequence continues at coordinate 182,948 of NZ_JAMZAM010000002.1, read as the reverse complement.
AAATAATATCTTTTCATTTTTTGTAATAATTTCTTACATCAGGAATGTGGCGCGATAATAATACGATGTTTTATTCATCACCACCCCCATTTGGGATTAATTTCATACCTATCAACCCCGAAATACATTCACAAGATCCATAAATTGCCGACAATTTTCGAAAACTTGCAAAAAGAAAAGATAAGCAAACGTTTACCTTACGTTAAGTTATTAAATTAGCGATAATAAATATTGGGTTTTCAACAGGTTAAAATATAAGCACCGAATCACACTTTGAGGTGCTAATAATTGTGGGAGGTAAAAGAAGTGAGCCCTAAAAAGGCGCTCACGGAGATGTGAAAGAGAAATTAAACGCCATAAATTGGTAGCTCAGTAGTGTACTTTATCGGTTCCATAGCAAAGGTTGATGTTACGTTGGATAAACCTTTTACACTGTTCACCAATCGTTTATAGAACTCATCAAAACACTTCATGTCTTTGACGACCACTTTCATCATATAGTCGTATTCTCCTGCCATACGATAGAACTCCATCACTTCAGGGAAATCACTTACGGTCGTCACAAAATGGTTATACCACCCTTCTGAGTGATCACTGGTTTTGAGCTGCACAAACGCAATGAAGGATAAATCTAACTTCTCCGCGCTCAGTAGCGCGACACGCTTTTCAATATAGCCTTCATCTTCTAGCTTTTTTAAACGCTTCCAGCAAGGCGTGGTCGTTAGATTAACTCGCTCAGCTAAGTCATTTAATGACAAGGTTCCATCATTTTGGAGGAAAGAAAGCAACTGCTTATCGATTTTATCTAAGCCCATTACTATAAAAACCCTTTAATGCAGAAAATTTTTCTACTTTTGACAAATAACAGAACAATAATAGCAAAGTTTTTCTCTGCAGTTATAGGTAGATTATCCCTATAGACAAAAACAACTACCCTACAGAATTTCGAGGAGTCATGTTATGTGTACTGACCACAACTGGATCAACAATGCTGTACGCAAAATCGAAGCAGACTTTCAACGCTCAGCAGATACCCACTTATTCAAGTTAGATCTACCTTCTTTGGAAGGCATCGATATCTACTTAAAAGATGAAAGCACCCACCCGACAGGCTCACTAAAGCACCGCTTGGCACGCTCGCTGTTCCTTTACGCGATTTGTAATGGTTGGGTTGGTCCAGAAACCACGGTGATCGAAGCATCGTCAGGCAGTACAGCGGTTTCTGAAGCGTACTTCGCTCGTCTTCTTGGCTTACCATTTATTGCGGTGATGCCAAAAACGACAGCACGCAAGAAAATTGAACAAATCGAATTCTACGGCGGTAAAGCGCACCTTGTTGACCGTTCAGACCAAATTTACGATGAGTCTCGTCGACTAGCGAAAGAGCTAAACGGTCACTACATGGACCAATTTACTTACGCTGAGCGCGCAACTGACTGGCGTGGTAATAACAACATTGCGAACTCTATTTTTAGCCAAATGGAGTTGGAAGATCATCCAATCCCAAGTTGGGTTGTAATGAGCCCAGGTACGGGTGGTACATCGGCAACCATTGGTCGCTTTATTCGTTACCAAAAATACGACACAAAACTGTGTGTGGTTGATCCAGATAACTCGGTATTCTATGACTACTTCCAGTCTGGCAACGCAGAGATTAAAGGCGAAAACGGCAGCAAGATTGAAGGTATCGGTCGTCCACGAGTAGAGCCTAGCTTTATCGCAGGTGTGGTAGACGAAATGCGCAAAATTCCTGATGCTGCAAGCGTAGCAACAGCACATTGGCTGTCAGGCTTAATTGGTCGTAAAGTTGGCGCGTCGACAGGCACCAACCTATATGGTGTTCTTCAGCTTGCATGTGAGATGAAACAACGGGGTGAGACTGGCTCTATCGTAACGCTTCTGTGTGACTCTGGTGAACGTTACCTAGACACTTACTACAACACGGATTGGGTAAAAGAAAACATCGGTGACATTCAACCTTACCTAGCACAGCTTGAAATTATTCAGTCAAAAGGTTGCGTTGAACCAGCATGTTGCGGTCCAATCACTGAGTAAAACTCAGACGCCAAATAAAGAAACAGCCCGCTCAATCAGCGGGCTATTTTTTTATCTGCTTAATACAGAAAAATCACTTCTTCTGGCGTGCTTCAAATGCAGCCAATTGCTCCGGCGTTGCTTTAGGTTGGTGGTTCTGTTTCCATTCATCGTAAGTCATGCCATAGACACGCTCACGAGCATCATCGATATCGATATCCGCACCTAGTTCTTCAGCTTCTGCTTTATACCATTTGCTAAAGCAATTGCGGCAGAAACCAGCAAGGATCATGAGATCAATATTTTGCACGTCTTTATTTTCATCCAAGTGAGCCAACAGGCGACGAAATGTCGCTGCATCAAGCTTGTCTTGCTCTTCTTGGGTTAGATTTTTGTACTTGAATTCAGCCACTTTACTTTCCTTTTATTTATCTCGCAGTTCATAGCATAGAAATGAGTGAGCGTGATGAGTCTAAAATTTGCGTCATTACAACAAATTTCCTTGTAAAATCACGCACTCACCCAAAAGACTGATATGATAACCGCCAGTTATCTTATTGATTAAATTAATACTAATTCTAAAAACGGTCTTTCACAAAGGTTATCGCCAAGTTATGAAAAACGCCATCCTATTATTATCTGCATTGACCATGAGTCTGCCAACTTTCGCTACTCAAGAACAAACTCACCAATCTTATTTGTACCTTGGAACTGGTAATGTGGGCTTCGACACGCCGGAGTTTGGTTCTGATCGAGACAGTGGTTGGTCAACACCTCATATTACAATTGGCTGGGGCTACAACGTAAACCAATACCTTGCGTTTGAGGGTGTGTTGCGTTATTCACAAAATGAACTTAAGAATGATTCTCTTAAGACAGATTTAGACCTTCATTACTACCAAGCAGGTATGTCAGCCGTACTAACAAGCGATAACTTGGGTGATACACCATTGTCACTATTTGGTCGCGTGACCGCATTGGGTACTCAAGCAGAAATGTACATTCCTGATGTTCAAAAAGTCACCGATGACTCTGGCGCGCTATTCAACGTTGGTGCAGGTATTCACTGGGACATGAGTAAAGATATTTGGCTTCGTGCTGAGTACATCTACAATGTGGCAGATATGGGCTTTGATAACTTTTATGACAGCTATGAAGGTGTCCAAGTAAGCTTAGGTAAACGCTTTTAATCAGACTTTCCCAAGCTTATATTACGTTCAGAATTGAAGACAAAAAAACCGAGGTCATTACCTCGGCTTTTTTGAATTTATTGCACGGAGTCACTAAGCAACTTATTGTTCAGAAAACTGACCAGCGGTGTCTTGCTTCACATGACTACTGCCTTGACCCGCATCCAATGAGGTCAAAATGTTTTCTTGGCGATCTTGAATCGCGCCTGTTAACTGCGGTAACGCAGTTGTCGCTAATAGCGCCATTGCACCAGCAACTAAAACCATCTCAACCATGTAACTGCCACGGAATTTTTTCAAGGGAACACCTCAATAGTAACGCCAGCCAAAGTATTAATCCTCAGATACATTGCCTGCCAAGACCCATCATTCGGTCAAACACGATGAGCGAGTCCTGTGCCCCTCGAAGAAGTGGCGAAACAACAACCAACAATTATCATTAGATCTATAAATAGCCAAGCGGAAAATATAAAAAAACCGAACAAAAATTGTTCGGCTTTTATATTCAACGTCTTAGCGGTAACACCTTATGGATGAGCAATACGTCCTTTTGTGTCGTGGCTTAGCGCTTTGTTCAACTCAGCCTCTACATGACCAGGTGAACGTGTCTTCGCAGAGATCAATCGGTACATCGCAGGGATAACAAACAGTGTCACTAATGTCGCAAAGCCCATACCGAAGAAGATAACCGTACCGACAGCCACACGGCTTTCATAACCCGCGCCTGTCGACATGATCAAAGGAATCGCACCGGCAAGTGTTGTGAATGCAGTCATCATGATCGGACGTAGACGACGAGCTGCCGCATCAGTAATCGCTTTTTCAAATTCAATGCCACGGTCACGTAACTGGTTAGCAAACTCAACGATCAAGATGCCATTCTTAGTTACCATACCGATCAACATGATCATGCCGATCTGACTGTAGATGTTCATCCCTTGGCTCATCACTACCAAACCAAGGAAGCCACCAAAGACCCCCATCGGCACAGTGAACATTACCACTAGAGGGTTGACGAAGCTTTCGAACTGCGCCGCCAATACGAGGTATGCAACTAACAATGCCAAGGCAAATACAACTGCAACACTGGCTTGATTCTCTTTGAAGTCCTTTGATTCACCAGAATAGCTCACTGAAATATCACCCGGCAGGTTATCAATCGCTTCTTGGTCTAAGAAATCAAGCGCCTCACCTAAAGTGTAGCCTTCTGATAAGTTGGCAGTAATGGTGATGGATTTCTGTTTGTTATAGTGAGACAAACGAATCGATGCAGCCACTTCTTCTACCTTAGTCACCGTATCTAAAGTCACTAGCTCACCGCTGGTAGTGCGCAAGTAAATCTGGCTTAAGTCAGCCGCGTTATTGAAGCTATTTTCATCACCTCGAAGGTAAACATCATATTCTTCACCACGGTCAACATAAGTCGTTTCACTTTTACCACCAAGCATGATTTCCAGAGTTTCAGAAATGTCTTGAACACTCACGCCAAGTTCAGCCGCGCGGCGTTTGTCGACAGACACCAATAGCTCTGGCGTTTTCTCTGAATAATCGATTTCAGCGCCTTCCATCATTGGTGATTCTTCAGCTTTGTTCTTGAGCATTTCTGCCCAGACTAATAGCTCATCGTAGTCCGATCCGCCCAAGACAAACTGCACTGGTTCGCTCGATCCACCACGGAAACCCGGCATGAATGGGAAGACACGAACGTCAGGAATACCTGCCAGTGATTTACGAACTTGATTCAACGCATCTTGAGCAGTGACATCACGTTCGTTCCAGTCTTCCAGAATCATGATAACGAAACCCGTTTGGTCACCCGCTTGACCACCGAATGCTGGTGTTTGGATACTGAACGATTTCAAGAACCCTTGCCCTAGTAACGGCATTAAGCGATCTTCTACAATGTCCATGTTCGCTGACATACGGTTATAGGAAGTTGCATCTGCACCACGAACAAAGGCAAAGATCACGCCTCGGTCCTCTTGCGGAGTTAACTGTGCAGGCACTTGATTCATCAAGAAGTAACTGCCACCCATACACGCGATAATAACCAAAGGTGCAGCCCAACGAACTTTCAACGCACCGCGCAGCGCTTTACGATAACCTGCTTCCAATTTCGCAAACAGCTTATCAACGGCTTGATTAAATCGGTTTGGTTTCACGTTCGCTTTTAGAATTTGACTGCCTAAAACAGGAGTAAGCGTCAAAGCAATTAAGGACGAGAAGATCACCGACATTGCCAACAAAACTGAGAATTCAGTAAACAGCAAACCGACCATGCCATCCATAAAGGAGATCGGCAGGAATACCATCACAAGAACTAACGTTGTGGCGATAACAGCAAAACCTACTTCACGCGTACCTTTGTAAGCCGCCAATAATGGTGATTCACCACGTTCAATATGGTGGAAGATGTTCTCTACTACTACGATTGCATCGTCCACAACCAGACCAATAGACAAGATCAACGCCATCAAGGTAATGAGGTTAATAGAGAAACCGAAATAGTAGGCAGCGATGAATGATGAAATCAGTGACACTGGTACCGTCACCGCAGGAATCAACGTTGCTCGTGCCTGACCGATAAAGATGTACAAAACCAGAATTACCAGACCACCCGTAATAAAGAGTGTACTGTAGACCTCATCGATCGAACGTTCGATAAAGACAGTGGCATCATAATCAATAGCTAGACGAGTCCCATCTGGCAAAAACTTCTGGATTTTATCCACTTCAGAACGCACAGCCTGCGCAACTTCTAAAGGGTTCGCATCTGATTGAGGCACCACCCCCAAACTGATGTTCACGACACCATCACTCTTAAAGGTCGAGTTTTCGTTTTCTGCACCGATAAACACATCAGCCACATCTTTTAGGTAAATAGGCGTGTTGTCACTTGCACGTTTCACCACAAGGTATTGGAAATCTTCTGGCGTGTTGTATGTACGGGCAGTTCGCACTGACATCACTGTCGAATCGTTTCGAACTTCACCACCCGGACTTTCTAAGTTTTCACTACGAAGCGCTGCTGTAATATCAGAGGCAGTAACCGAACGTCCTGCCATCAGATCTGGTTTGAGTTTCACGTACATCACTTTGTACAAACCACCAGACAGATCGATAGAACTAACACCCGAGATCAAACTGAAACGGTCCATAAGCACACGTTCGGCATAATCCGTCAATTGTGTGCGGTCCATCTCTGATGAGCTGAGGTTAATATAGAGAGAAGCTTCACCAGAACCATTGTTTTTGTAAACAACAGGATCATCAGCTTCATCTGGCAACGAACGCTGTGCTCTAGCTACCGCATCACGAACATCACTTACGCCGGTATTAAGGTCATAACCCAATTCAAAAGTGATGGTGATACGCGACATGCTGTTGCGCGTAGTGGAGCTAATTTCATCAATTCCACTGATGCCCGAAAGTTGATCTTCCAGTACCGAAGTAATTTGGCTTTCAATGATGGTTGCAGAAGCGCCTTCATAACGAGTGCTGATCGATACAACTGGACTTTCGATATCTGGCATTTCACGCACTGCAAGTTTGGTAAACGACACAAAGCCGAATACACATAGCAGCATGCTTAATACCAGCGCCGCAACAGGGCGTTTTACGGAAACGTCAGAAAGTAACATTAATTTGCTTCCTTAGCCGCTTCGTCTTGCGCGCTCTGCTCACTGGTTGCATTCGCAGTTTTCGCTTTTCCTGGTGCGACGATTTCTTTCACTTCGACGCCATCGCGCATGTTCACAATACCTTGCACGACGATCTTGTCGCCAATCTCTACACCAGATTCAATCACCACTTCATTATCGACACGTGCTCCCAAGAACACTTCTTGACGCTTCGCTTTGTTGTCTTCATCAATAACGTACACAAAACGCTTCGTTCCGGAATATTCCAGCGCTTGAACTGGGATAATTGGTGCTTCAATCGCAGGGAATGCCAAAGACGCATTCATAAGCATGCCTGGCTTCAGATGGTTTTCTGGGTTGTCGAATTCGATACGAATACGTAAGTTCAACGTTTCTGCACTGATACGAGTATCGATGCCTGTGACTTTACCGACAAAATCAACACCGTTCCAAGCGCTGGTCGTCGCGTGAACCTCCATACCAACAGATAACATCGATAGGTAACGCTCAGGTACTTGCAGATCCAGCTCCATTACGGACAAGTCATCTAACGTCAGCAACTCAGAGCCTGCACTGACCATTTTTCCTCGACTAAAATCGATAAAACCAACCGTACCGGCAAAAGGTGCACTGATATTTAGATCCGCTAGGTTAGCTTTTGCTGCATCTAGACGCGCTTCCGCAATCTCTACGCTTGCTTTTTGCGCATCAATTTCCGTTTGAGTAATGGCATTACGTTTCACCAAACGCTGAAACTCTTTTAACTTACGCTGTTCATCTTTTAGGTAAGCTTTTGCTTCTACTAATGCTGCTTGCGCTTTGTCATCATTTAGTAGAATGAGCAGCTGATCTTGTTGAACGTTTTGATTGGCTTTTACGGGGATATCTTTTACCTTGCCAGCAACTTCAGAAGCAACAATCACTGATTGGGCAGCTTCTAGCTTACCAATCAATGATAGAGATTGGTTGATTTGATGCGTCTCTACTTGTTCAGTTACGACCGTAACCGTCGATGGACCACGTTTTGCAGCAAAAGCCGCAGGTGATGCCATTAAAATAGAAAGCGTTAGAACGGATAAAGTGGCTCTCATACTCATAATTTTGACTACTAAACAGATAAACTTATGTCATTAAACTGATTACAGTTTATCAGTTGATACGACGCCTAACGTCAAGTAGTGTAAATTCAAGTAAAAAGTCAGTTTCTCTTTTGTATAAACGACATACAAAACGCTGACTTTCTACCATCTTTGCCCAAAAAGGCAGCATTCAACTTAAAAACGTAAGAAAAACGCTTTACAGCTTGAGCGAGTTTGCTATGATGCGCTCCGCACTTGAGAGATGTGTTGGGAAAACATTCTTAAGTATAAAAATACCCTGGAGGGGTTCCCGAGTGGCCAAAGGGAGCAGACTGTAAATCTGCCGGCACTGCCTTCGATGGTTCGAATCCGTCCCCCTCCACCATATTCTTTCTTATGTTTTTCCTTTGAACATG
>NZ_JAMZAM010000002.1:0-174488 GCF_024181835.1 Vibrio sp. Y29_XK_CS5 | reverse complement strand
AGAACAACTTGGAAGCTAGGTTGGGAAACTAATTTTCAAGCATGCTCTTTGTAGTATGAAAACACCCTGGAGGGGTTCCCGAGTGGCCAAAGGGAGCAGACTGTAAATCTGCCGGCACTGCCTTCGATGGTTCGAATCCGTCCCCCTCCACCATATTCTTTCTTATGTTTTTCCTTTGAACATAAGAACAACTTGGAAGCTAGGTTGGGAAACTAATTTTCAAGCATGCTCTTTGTAGTATGAAAACACCCTGGAGGGGTTCCCGAGTGGCCAAAGGGAGCAGACTGTAAATCTGCCGGCACTGCCTTCGATGGTTCGAATCCGTCCCCCTCCACCATATTCTTTCTTATGTTTTTCCTTTAAACATGAGAACAACTTGGAAGCTAGGTTGGGAAACTAATTTTCAAGCATACTCTTTGTAGTATGAAAAACACCCTGGAGGGGTTCCCGAGTGGCCAAAGGGAGCAGACTGTAAATCTGCCGGCACTGCCTTCGATGGTTCGAATCCGTCCCCCTCCACCATATTGAAGAAGCCAGCTCATTGAGCTGGCTTTTTTCGTTCTATACCTATCAATTTTCAATGACTACCCCTCTATCTGGCTAAATCTAGTCTCACTCATAGCGCGATTTTTAGTGATCTTTCGTTAAGTAGTACGACACCTAGATACTTTTAACTAGCTCTGCTTGAGAGGGAATCAAAGTGTCAGTTGGTTTATTTTAGGTCAATGGAATCAAGCCATAGATCATCTCATTAGCTCTATCTTCACCATTCCCTATGTGTGACTCATCGTTTCCCTTGTAAGGATCCTATTTGCTCGACTTTAACCACTCGAAATTATATCGATAGGTTTCGATTTTCTGATTTCCAGACATAAAAAATCCCGCTCGAAAGCGGGATTTTACTAAGACTAAATTGAACGCTGTTGGTGATTAACCTTGAATACCGACAATCAACCAAGGTGCGTTTGGTACCGTTAGGTCACGCTCTAGGTGCCAGATATCTTCGATATCTTCTTCAATGCCTTCTGCTGCATCACGGTAGCGACCACTGAACTGCAGACTAAGCTGTGCTTTACTTGCATCGTAGTCAGCGCGAACGATTTCAGCATCTACATACATCACATCGGTGTGCTGCTCGCCATCTAGCTTCGCACGTTCTGCTTTCAAATCTTCAAATAGGCTTGGTGAAACATACTCTTCAATCGTGTGAAGTTGGTTATGGTTCCATGCGCCTTGCAAGATGCGGTAGTGCTCACGAGAGCCATTGATAAATGCAGCTTGGTCAAAACCCGGTGGGTAGTTATGTGGGATGTCAGTTTGAGCACCGAAACCGCCAAAACCACCAGCGTTTGTATTTGGCTGTTGCTCAAAATTCTGCATGTTTGGTTGCTCGAACTTAGAAGCATTACCGCCAAATGCTGGCTGTTGACGATGCTGATTCATACTGCCCTGTTTAGCGCCAAGCATGCCACGCATCAATTTGAAGATAACAAATGCAATCAAACCGATGATTAGGATATCCATAAATTGGATACCTTCGAATGCACCACCAAAGAATGCTGCTAACAAACCACCAGCAAGAAGACCACCAAGTAAGCCGCCCATCAAACCTTTTTTGCTTGATGATTTAGCACCTTGTTCTTTACCAATGGTGTTTGTGTTTTGTTGCTGCTGTTTAGGAGCAGGGGCTGTTTTATAACTCTTACCGAAAGACTTACCACCACCGAACTTTTTCGCTTCCGCGATAGGCGTTACAGCAACAGTAAACATCAGTAGGGCGACAATCGAAAATAAACGTTTCATCGTTATCCTTAAAATTGACGATATGTACTTAATCGCGCTGCATGATAGTGAAATGAACGAGCATCTAATATCAGTAGCACGCTAAATATGAGATGTGTCCATCATACTCCGTCGGATTCAACAATGAAACAATCCGTAATAGAAGACATGTATCAGAATATTGCCAACCCACAGGTTTCTGACTTGTTTGCGTTATTGACGGTCAATCAGTAGCTGACTATCATATTGAACGTTGTTCAATAAGTAGTTTTAAATTATGGCGCGCAGAAACGATCACACTAGAGAAGAGTTAGTCAATTTGACTCTTACCACAGTCAAAGACTTTTTAGACGAAAACTCTTACCACGACCTGAGCCTTCGCAAGATCGCTAATATGATAGGTTACGTGCCAAGTACTCTCGTTAATATTTTTGGCAACTATAACCTACTGCTTTTACATGCCGTTGCACAGACATTGGATGAGTTGCAACAAGAAGCAGTAACCGCGACCAAAAACAGTAAGGATGCTCATCAAGCACTTTTTGAACTGGCATACTGCTACCATGACTTTGCGCAAAAACACCCTTACCGCTGGCAACTGGTATTTGAGCACAACATGAATGGTGCTGAGCTTCCAGAGTGGCACGCGAAGCGCATCGATGGTATGACAGGAATGTTGGAATCCTTATTGGCACAAATCGCTCCCCATCGTACTGAATCTGAAGTATTACAAGCGAGTCGAGTATTATGGTCAGGTGTTCACGGCATTACACTTCTGAGCGTCGATGACAAATTTTTCTCAAGCGAACCTATTGATGGTAAAGAGCTTATCGATAACCTGATTTCAAACTACCTGATCAGCTGGTAATAAAGGATTGTTCATGTCATCAGACAGCCAGTCGTCTTTGCTTAGGCAGCGAAAGTTCCTCCCCTACTTTATTACCCAGTTTTTTGGTGCTTTCAACGACAACATATTTAAGAACGTACTGCTGCTGTTTGTGGCTTTTGCTGGGTCAAGCGCGTTACCAATTTCTAGCAACCTTTTCATTAACTTAGCGGCAGGCTTGTTTATTCTTCCATTCTTCTTATTCTCTGCGTCAGCTGGGGTGCTCGCGGATAAGTACGAGAAGTCATGGTTTATTCGAAAGGTAAAGTTGTTCGAGATCGGCATCATGCTATTAGGCGCAATTGGTTTTATCACCGAAAGCTATGGCGTCCTGCTCTTATTGCTGTTTTTGATGGGTACCCAATCGGCGTTCTTTGGACCAGTCAAATATGCCCTACTTCCTCAACAACTTAATGAAAGAGAACTCGTCCCTGGCAACGCATTAGTCGAAGCTGGTACGTTTATCGCAATTCTGGTCGGTACTCTCGGTGCCGGTATTATTGCCTCAGCAGAGAGTGCCAAATATCTTGCTGCTTTCTGCGTTGTCATCTTTGCTGTTTTGGGCTACCTATCTAGTCGCTTTATTCCGTTTGCATCAGCCAGCGCACCGGACATTCAATTCAAATGGCAACCATATAAACAGACCAAGCACACACTCGCGATTGCTAAGTCTGATCGTATTGTCTTCCAATGCATCATGGCAATCAGCTGGTTTTGGTTCCTAGGTGCGGCTTATCTGACTCAATTTCCAAACTTCACCAAGGTGTATTTGAACGGTACCGAAAGCGCGGTTTCTTTCCTTCTAGCGCTATTCTCTGTGGGCATTGCGGTTGGCTCCATGGCGTGTAATTGGCTCTCAAATCATCGTATTGAAGTCGGCATCGTGCCGATTGGTGCTCTGGGTATCACAATCTTCGGTTTCTTGATGGCAACATCGATTCCGAGCGATCTGCCTCGCTTCCATACTTTCGCTGAGTTTGTTAGCTACGATGCATTCTGGCCCTTGTTCTTCTACTTATTAATGATAGGTGTATCCGGCGGTCTCTTTATCGTCCCCCTTTATGCCTTGATGCAACACCGAGCTAAAGAAACGGAACGAGCGCAGGTCATTGCAGGCTTAAACATCTTTAACTCTCTATTCATGGTAGGCAGCGCTGTATTAGGCATTGTTTGTCTAAGCATACTTGAAATGAGCATTCCTCAATTGTTTGCTCTTCTGGCGGTGCTTAATTTCCTCGTTGCAACGTACATTTTTTTGCAGATTCCTATCTTTGTGGTGCGCTTTGCAATGTGGGTGGTCACTCATACCATTTACCGAGTGAAGCACAAGAACTTACACCACCTACCAGAACACGGCGGGGCATTGATCGTCTGCAATCATGTCAGCTATATGGACTCACTGCTATTAAGTGCCGTTTGTCCTCGTCTCATTCGATTTGTGATGGAAGAAGACTATGCGAACCTTCCTCCTTTGCGACGATTTCTTCGCCGAGCAGGCGTGATCCCCATCTCGGCTAGCAATCGAACATCGATTCGCCGCGCATTTAATGATGTTGAGAAAGCACTGAGTGAGGGTCATATTGTGTGTATTTTCCCAGAGGGACGTTTAACGTCAGATGGTGAGATGAACGAGTTTATGCGTGGTATCGATATCATCCTTCGCCGCAGCCCTGTCCCTGTTATACCAATGGCACTGAAAGGTTTGTGGGGCAGCTATTTCAGCCGTGCAAAAGGTCGCGCATGTAAGGGGTTACCAACCCGTTTCTGGTCTAAATTAGAAATCGAAGCAGGAACACCCGTCGATCCAAAACAAGCCAGCGCGCAAGTTATGTTTGAAAAAGTAAGAGCACTTCGAGGCGACTGGCGTTAAACTCAGAGCAGCACTTTCATATTCTTGAACATGCGTTTAGTTTAACTGAACGCATGTTCAATTCATTAAGACTTTCTGACCAAAAGCGTTACTGTATACTCCACGCTTTAACTCATAACAACGAACGACACCCTTGAATACAAAGAATATCCCCTTTGGATTGGCACTGCTGTTTTGTTTAACCCCTTTCGTGTCCTCTCCTATTGCGCTTGTGATCGGTTTTCTATTGGCGAGTTTTAGCCTAGTACCGACAGAACTTCCTATTGCCTCTTTTACCAAGAAGTTGCTTTCCTATTCAATCATTGGCTTAGGATTCGGTATTCACTTTGAGCAGGCTCTAGCAGTCACTTCTGACGGTATTGGTCTTATCATCGCCACCATTCTTGGCACGCTTGTGATCGGTATGACGATCGCGAAGATGATTAAGTTAGAACGAACGACCGCTTACTTAATCGCTTCTGGCACTGCAATTTGCGGTGGCAGTGCAATTGCCGCTGTCGCTCCAGCGATTAAAGCGAAGGACGAACAAATCGGTCTTGCACTTGCAACGGTTTTCGTTCTGAACTCATTAGCACTATTTATCTTCCCAGTGATTGGTCACGCAATAGGCTTGGATCAGCATACGTTCGGAACATGGGCGGCGATTGCGATTCACGACACTTCTTCAGTTGTGGGTGCCGCGTCTGCTTACGGCGAAGAAGCACTTACAACAGCAACAACATTGAAGCTCGCCCGAGCATTGTGGATTATCCCTGTCGCACTGATCAGTGCTGTGATCTTTTCTCGAGGTAATGGAGAGGAAGGCAAAAGTAAGTTAGTGATTCCTTACTTCATTTTCTGGTACTGTGCTGCAATTGCATTCAGCGATTTCTTCCCACAATTTGAAGTGGTATATCAAGGCATCTTTGCCATTGCTAAGCAAGCTCTTGTGGTTTGTTTGTTCTTGATTGGTTGCAGTATTTCAGTCTCAAAACTCAAATCAGCAGGCGCAAAGCCATTACTGTTTGGCGTCACGTTGTGGGTACTGATTTCTACTACGTCTCTAGGCTGGTTACTTCTCAGCTAAACCTTGATCGATTTTCTGAGGCTGGGTTGGCTCGACTGTTCGCGTGCTTTGACTTTTGTGCACCAACACTAAAGCTATTGCAACCAGAAAGGCAGTTAACTCAGCCAATGAACGCATTAACCCCTCACTGCTGACAGCTACACCGATTTGCAATAATACCGCCGCTGCTAACGCTAATTTGATCATCCTGAACCTTATGCCTTATTCCTTTATCTTTGAGCATGATTATGATTCAGAGTTATAAGGATACGAAATTACCTTTTCGACTAATTCATTGCGAAATCAACTATACCCAAGTGACTTCAAGGTGCTGGATTCAGAGCGCTGTCACTGATTCAAGTTCAAGGAAAACAACGAAGCGTAATAGCAAGCTCTTTCCAAGTTGTTTGACGATGAAATTGTTTCAGTGACACGCTCCCAAAGGGCGAGTTGCCTTGGTTCGTATGCTCCGTTAACAACTTTTGATTTAGAACCACTAGATCTTCAAATTGTTGTCTCGCCTTCAAACCAAGTCATTCTCGCTGAACCAAGCATTTTGAGGTTACTTGGGTATATGACTTTCTATCCATGAAATAAAGGTTTTCACTTTAGGTCGATGTTCATAGCCAGATGGACAAATTAAATCGTACCCCAAGTTCGTATCCATTGTCGGATAAGGGCTAACCAATTCTCCTTTATCCAGTAGATCTTTGACGAATCGATACCGCCCCATCGCCACACCAACACTATTTCTCGCCGCGAGCACCGCCATATCTCGATGGCTAACACAATAAAAATGCTCAAAGATATCAACATCAAGTCCCACATGGGCAATCCATCGTTGCCATACATCCGAACCCAATGCATGGATAAAGTTGATACGATGAAGTGATGCCATCCCATCCTCTAAAATATTCTGTTCTTTCATGTACTCAGGTGTACAGACCGGGATGTACTTTTCACCAAACAGTCTTTGGCGATACACATCAACCAAATGCTCCGTATCATAAAAAATCGCAGCATCAATGTGATTCGTCACTAAATCTAATTGGTTTTCCTGTGCAAACAGGTTGAGGTTAAATCCCGGATAAAGACGTTTAAAATCCGCAATACGTGGCATCAACCATCCATTTAAGAATCCCGGAGATGCAGCGATATTCAGTTCACCAACTAAATCCGTTGATTTTATTTCTTCAATTTCATTAAAGATGGTGCTCAGTGACGATGATAATGTCTTTTGGAATCGGTACCCTTCTGCGGTCAAATCTAACTTCCGCGTACCTCGCACAAACAGAGAAAAACCAAGCTCCTGCTCTAGCACTTTGATGCGATGACTCACAGCGCCTTGAGTGAGGTGCAACTCTTTCGCTGCCTGCGTAAAGCTGAGGTGCTTCGCTGCGATACTGAAAGTATGAAGGTTTCTAAGCAGTAACTGTTGGTTAGCCATAACGCACCATGCATTAAAAATATTAATTCATGATAGTAGTGATTTCGTTTGTTTGCGTCGATAATTAAGTTTCAAATAGTCTCTAGAAACTAAATAAAAACACCACTTTCAAACATAGATCATGTTTTAGGTGGCATTAAAATTATAGGGGCAAATATGAATATACTCGGCTATATGCAAAAAGTCGGTAAGGCATTAATGGTACCCGTGGCGACCCTACCTGCTGCGGCAATATTAATGGGGATTGGCTACTGGATTGATCCGGTCGGTTGGGGCTCTGAAAGTGTTTTAGCGGCATTCCTAATTAAATCCGGTGGAGCCATCATTGATAACATGGCGGTACTGTTCGCCGTTGGTGTAGCTTTCGGATTAAGTAAGGATAAGAATGGCTCTGCCGCTTTATCTGGTTTTATCTGTTTTATGGTGCTAACCACATTACTAGCACCGGGTGCCGTTACTCAATTGATGGATATTAGTGCTGACGAAGTGCCTGATGCGTTCAACAAAATCAACAACCAGTTTATCGGTATTCTAGTTGGCGTGATCTCAGCAGAAATCTATAACCGTTACTCTGGTGTTGAGCTACCAAAGGCGTTGGCATTCTTCAGTGGCAAGCGTCTGGTTCCAATCTTAACCTCTATCGCTGGCATGGCTTTGGCTTTTGTCCTGCTTTACGTATGGCCTGTGATTTACGATGCATTAATTATTTTCGGGACTAAGCTCGAATCCATGGGGGCGTTAGGCGCAGGTCTCTTTGGCTTCTTTAACCGTTTGATGCTGACAATCGGCATGCACCACGCGCTCTACCCTGTCTTCTGGTTTGATGTGGTTGGCATCAACGACATTCCAAACTTCTTAGGCGGCGCACAGTCTATTGCCAATGGTACGGCTGTGATCGGCAAAACTGGTATGTACCAAGCTGGCTTCTTCCCAATTATGATGTTTGGCCTACCAGGTGCCGCTCTTGCGATTTATCACTGCGCTGATAAGCAAAACAAAACCAAAGTGTTTTCTATCATGCTGGCTGCTGCGATGGCGTCTTTCTTCACTGGTATCACAGAACCTCTAGAGTTCAGCTTCATGTTCTTAGCGCCAGTGTTGTACCTGATTCACGCAGTATTAACGGGGATCTCAATGTACATTGCGGCAAGCATGCAATGGATGGCAGGTTTTGGCTTCTCTGCAGGCTTCGTTGACTTCGTACTATCAAGCCAAAACCCGCTGGCGACCAAATGGTACATGCTGATCCCACAAGGTTTAGTTTTCTTCGCGATTTACTACAGCGTATTCCGCTTTGCGATTATTAAGTTCAACTTACGTACACCCGGTCGCGGCGAGGATATGGAAAAAGAAGTCACTGAGAACATTGGTGAATTGACGAAAGACTACATCGCAGCGATTGGTGGTGCAGATAACATTCTCGAGGTGGACAATTGTATTACTCGCCTTCGCTTGACTGTAAAAGACTCTTCTCTAGCCGATGAAGCTAAGCTAAAACAACTAGGTGCTGCTGGCGTAGTTATGATTGGTAAAGGTGGCTTACAAGTGATTATCGGATTGGGCAAAGTAGATAAAGTGGCTGAGCAGATGAAAGTCGCGCTCACTAACTAAAGAATTGTGGTGACTCACCATCACCACATCCCCCTGAAGTGCAATAACGCTTAGTCACCGTTTTGCACTTCATTTTTTAGCCAGTCTTTCACTGCTTTGCGCGACACTTTAATACCACCACCCAACAGAGTTTGAGGCATTGCGTAATACGCTACTGGCCATTTGAATTTCTCTAGCTTAGTTTTTAGGTATTGCTCGTACTGTACTTTGCTCAATAACGATTCAGTTTGAATCACAGCCACTGGTCGGTGTCCAAATTCCGCATCTTCTACTGGCACAACAATGCTTTGCGAAATACCCTCGATTTGGTTCAGTACTGCTTCAATTTCTTCGCAGTGAACATTCTCACCGCCAGAGATGAATTGGTTGTCTGCTCGTCCAATGATCTTAAGTTCATCGCCTTGCCACTCACCTAAGTCTTTACTGTCGAACCAACCATCATCATTAAGCAGAGAAGTAATACTTCCTTGATTGAAGTAGCCAGTTGCGAGAGTGAGCCCGCCAATATAAATGCGTTGCTCCTCCAGCTTAATATCTCGATTTTGCAATAGGTGACCTGCATTGCTGATGCTGTCTATTTGCTTTGCTGTCACCGTTGAAGCGGCTTCCGTCATGCCGTAACCTAGCCAAGTCTCAATGCCTTGTTGTGTCGCTCGTAGTGCGAGCTCATGTGCGACGTGGCTACCACCCAGTAATACATGCGTGAGAGACAATTCAACTTGTTCGTCCAGCAAACGCTTAAGCTGGGTCGAGACTAAAGAAGCATGAGAGACACCAACAATATCGTCCGTAAGGCTTCCACTTCCGACCTTAATGGTTGCACCAGCGAACAGCCAGCGATACACAATGGCAAGACCAGAAACATGATAAAGCGGCAGAGAGAGTAACCACGTACCTTGTTGGTCGAACCGAAACTCAGCCAACAGACCTTGAGCTGAAGAAAGGTGTTGTCTATGTGTATGAACAACCGCTTTGGGCGTACCGGTTGAACCAGAGGTAAATACGATAGATGCGAATCCATCATGCGAGTATCCGTCAGTAGAGAGCACTGATACATCATCGGTGTTAGTGTCTGGAATCGACAACAAGGTAGCACTAAGTTGTGATAACTGATTTTCAGAGTACAAACCAACGGCACCATCAGCAAACCAAACAAAGCGTTGCTGGTTCGGTTTGTATAATGTCGTTAGTTTGCCAGACAGAGCCTCAAAAGGCTGCGGCATGGTTAAAGCAACAGTCGCTCCTAACTGCTGAGCGGCAAGATAAAACCACAGGGTTTCAACTTGATTCTTACCGACTAACGTCACCACATCTCCATTCATCACACCTTGCTGTTGCAGGGAATGAACATAATGGCTAATCCGTGCCGCTAATTGCTGCCAATTGAGCGACGCTTTGTTTGTTTCAAGCGCAATAGAAAAAGGGCTCACTTGAGCCCAGTATTTCCACGGTGCAATCGCAATATCATCTACGCTGAATGCCACACTAACTCCTGCTCTGACAGCGGAATAACTGGAAGATCGCACTTCGGCCAGCCCTGCTCTAATTGCGCTTTAAACAAACCAATGGTATCCAAACCTGGGATCTCATTTGGTAGTTGCCATTGTGCTAAGCGCGCAAGTTGGTGGAGACCTAAGCTCGATTCAATGCTTGAGCTGATCACGGCTTTAATGCCCAGCGTCTTCGCCTTTTCAATCAGCTTAATACAGAAATCGACCGAGCCGATTAACGTTGGCTTGATGATGATGGTTTTCACACCAGTAAGATCTTCCAAGCTGAAATCTTCACGACGAACCGCATCTTGCAACGTCTCATCCCACGCGATAGCGATCCCCGTATTGATTGCAAAAGACAGACTGTCGCCAGGAGAGCGACATGGCTCCTCCAAGAAGGTGATGCGCTGGCGTAGTGATGGTGCAATGTATTTTGCAAACTGCTGCGCTTTTTCTGGCGTCCAAGCACGGTTTGCATCAAGACGAAGCGTTAGCTGTGGAATCGACTCAAGAAACAAGTTCACCAGCATACCGTCACGAATCGGTTCATACAGACCGACTTTTACTTTCGCGACTTTTTCGCCTTCCATTTCGTTCAGTTTTGGGATCAGATCGTCTGGGTCACCGTTACACAAAGGCGCGACTTGGTGCTTACCTTGCGCAGGTAAACCACCTTCAAGCTCCAGTTGTGCCATCGACAAACCAAACGCAACCGATGGATACATGTGGTTGTAATCCAAAGGTAAGTTCGCAACCCAGCGTTCAACCTGAGCTTGCAATTGAATACCGGCTTCTTCCACACCTTCCAAGCTAAAACCAACCAGTGGAGCGACTTCACCACGACCGATTTTATCACCTTCGGACAGTTCAACGATGTAACCTGTACGTTCCGTCAACTTGTTATCACGCAGTATCACGCCACTGTCCATTGGCAAGCAGTAACGATAAATCTTCGCTTTACGCATAATTCGAATCCTATGTAATGCCGTATATTCTGAGCTCTTTAGCGAGAAAACCCGCTGCCTCCCAGAGGGCGAGGCGCTCAGGACGAAAAACGAAATAGAGGAGCGCATGGCTCCTCTTCTTATACGGATTATGGGTTACGAGGGAATTTGTCGAAGTCTGGGCGACGTTTCTCGTTGAATGCGTTACGACCTTCTTGGCCTTCATCCGTCATGTAGAACATCATTGTCGCGTTACCAGCAAGCTCTTGCAGACCCGCTTGACCATCACAGTCTGCATTGAGTGCCGCTTTCAAACAACGTAGCGCCATAGGGCTATGTTGTAGAACTTCACGACACCAGCGAACGGTTTCTTTTTCTAGGTCTTCTAGTGGCACAACTGTGTTCACTAGTCCCATATCTACTGCTTCTTGTGCATTGTAGAAGCGACATAGGAACCAGATTTCGCGAGCTTTCTTCTGACCAACAATGCGAGCCATGTAAGATGCCCCCCAGCCACCATCGAATGAACCGACTTTAGGACCCGTTTGACCAAATTGTGCATTGTCAGCAGCAATCGTTAGATCACACATCATATGAAGAACATGACCACCACCGACAGCCCAACCTGCAACCGATGCGATCACTGGTTTTGGACAAGTACGGATGTCTCGTTGGAAATCCAATACGTTTAGATGGTGAGTGCCTTGGTCGTCTTTATAGCCGCCGTAATCGCCGCGGATCTTCTGGTCACCGCCAGAACAGAAAGCGTCTTCGCCTAGACCCGTTAGAATGATCACGCCAACACCAGAGTCGTAGCGTGCATCTGCCAACGCATCAATCATCTCTTTCACCGTTTGAGGGCGGAACGCATTACGCACTTGTGGACGTGCAATAGTAATTTTCGCGATACCGTCTTCAGACTTGTGGTAATGAATGTCCTCGTATTTCTCGCCGCAATCTTTCCATTGAACCGGAGCGTAAAGTTCTTCTTCAGAAATGCCTACTGTTTTAGCCATGGTGATTCCCATTGTTCTCGTTGCTCTCACCCAAAGTGAGAATGAAATATTCGATTAATGTGCATCGCAAATTGTTGTGGTTGCTCTTGATGGACATTGTGTCCAGCGCCCTCAACTTGTCGATACGCCAACCCGCTACTCTCAGCCAGTTGACTAAATTTCTTGTCTTCTGAACCGCAAATGTAATACAGCGGAATGGTTTGTTGTTGCAGCGCAGGCAGCAAGTAAGATTGCCTTGCTAAAGACGTCGCAAGCAACATGTCCGCAACTGCTGAACCAAGATTAGCACTTCGTTTCTCAATCAATGTTTGTCTTTGCTCATGGTTTAGTGAAGAAAAGACCAACTGTTGGTACCAATCGTTCAAAACACAGGCAAGAGGCTCTGTTTTGAAGCGTCTCGCCCAATGCGCATCGTTGCGAAACCGTGCTTGTTTTTCTGACTCGCTTTGCAGCCCGAAGTTTCCCCCTTCGATAATCGCACCGCAAATATTGAGATCCAGAAAACACTGGTGCGCAAGACCATGCATAGCAATGCGCCCACCCATTGAATAACCAATCAGAATAAACGGTTGTTGTGAGGGAAATAGTAAAGATAGTGTGGAATGGAGCAGTTTGCAGCAATCATTCAGGTCACGGCAAAAAATAGATTGGCTATGCCCATGCCCGGGTAAGTCAATCGTTACTCGGTCATACTGTGGCAAAGCTGCCATACACGTTTGCCAATCCTCACCACTGCCAAGCAAACCATGCAAAAACACCAACGTAGGTAATTCGCTACCTTGGTGTTTTTCCGTTGCAGGAAAGTGTTCAGAATAGAGCATGTAGATTCTTATTGAAGGATTTAAGATGCTCTACCGCTTGATTTGGCGGCGTTTGCACTTCGACCACCAATGCTCCACGACCTGTCGCCAAATGTTGTGATACTAACGTTTGGTACTCTGCCAGCGTGCTTGGTTTACTGTATTCTAATCCAAACTGCTTAGCGGCATGCTCAAACTCATAGCCATGGGGCATTTGGTAGAAAGACTCCCTATGCTCTTGTGGCACTGGCAGTAAATCAAAAATCGCACCACCATCGTTATTCGTGATCACTAAAACCGAAGGTAATTCACGGTGTGTAAACAGCGCTAGTGAGTTCAATCCATATAGAGCAGAAGTATCGCCAAGGAACATCAACATTGGATTTTGACGAGCTCGTTGCACACCACTTGCCGTAGCAAACAATCCATCAATACCCGAAGCGCCACGGTTAGTGAAGACTTCGGTATTGTCCAGTTTGCCAAACATATCGATTAGGCGAACAAACAAGCTATTACCAACAAACAAGTCCACCCCTTGAGACCGCTCCGCAACATCTATTGCCAAAGCAATTTCACTCAATTCACTCTTAGGATCGGAGACAAACAAACCTTTCGCATGCTGAGTCACCTGTTTGATGTCAGCAGCAAGGTCATCTGCCCAGCCGGAATACTCCGATTCAAACTCTGTAGTACGCTCTACCCACGCGCTTGGCTGCTCTGCCCAATGCCATTGAGGCAAGTGGCTTTGATTATCACGATCCAATCGTGGAGAGACATACCAATATTGAATATCCCCACCATGCTGATTGCGAGAAACATGTCTCTCTAACCAATGATTAAAACGCTTAGAAATGATTCGACTGCCGAACTGAACAATCAAATCGCAGTCATCAAGCTGGCTTGCCAACCTTGGGTTTTGTAGCCATAAATCAAAGTGCGCCCAATCAGAACTCACTCCACTTTGTGGGTCAGCAAGTATCGGCCACCCCATCTGTTCCGCAAATACACGAGCCGCTTGCGCTTGAACTAATGGCAAGCTTCCGATGACTACCACGCCTTTGTTATCGCCGCAACTTGGGATCGCACTGCTGGTTTTAGGGTTAAATCGCTGACAATACGTGACTTTGCTGTCTCTCCAACCTGCAACCGTGTCCAAGTAGCTTTGGTACGTACTCTTTTCAGTGTTCGAGTACAAAGGCTCGGGAAAGGCACAGTTAATGTGTACCGCACTGCCTCTTAGGCGTTGCGTAAACATCACTTCATCAACAGAAGTCAGCAACCAATTAAGAGGCGTTGATAATGTCGGACTCGGAAGGTTTAAACTGTCCGATACATGCTCAGCGAAAATACCCAATTGGTTGATGGCTTGGTTTGCACCGCAACCTACTAATTCAATAGGGCGGTCAGCGGTCAGTACCACCAGCTTTTCACCAGTCAACTTTGCTTCAGCAATCGCAGGCAATAAGTTCGCTACGGCAGTGCCAGAAGTCACAATCAATGCGACCGGCTCTTTGCTTGCTTTAGCAAGTCCGAGCGCCATGAAGCCTAATCCACGCTCATCAAAATGAGTATGAATAGTAAAATTGGGGTTATCTGCCGCTTCTACTGTTAAAGGTGTAGAGCGAGAACCAGGCGCAATACAAACGTGATTCACACCGAAGCGGTTCAATTCTGTCAGGATGGTTTCAGACCAGATGCGATTCAAAACAGCTTGATCGGCACTCATGATGCAACCCCAAGCGGTGGGTGATCTGAAATAAGAGAAAGTAACGTCGACATTTTTTTATCTAACTCGGCCCATTCATGTTCTGCAATGGAGCCTGGAACAATACCCGCGCCAGCAAACAGTTGAACTTGATCCCCTAAGATCAAAGCACTTCTGATCGCAACGCAAAATTCTGCACGTTCATGGCTAATATAACCCATCGAACCTGCATACCAACCACGAGCAAACGGTTCGTTATCCAGAATAAACTGCATCGATTCCTTGCGTGGTAAACCCGCTACTGCAGCGGTTGGTTGTAAAGCGGAAAGAAGCTGAACCCCATTGATTCCAGCTTTCAGTTCAGCGTGAATATTACGCTTCAAGTGCTGAACTTTTCTTAAACGTACTAAGCGAGGCTCGTTTTCGACCTCAACGCTTTCTGAATGCGGCGACAAACGATCGATAATGTCATCCACTACATATTGGTTTTCATTCAGATTTTTAGAATCTTGAGATAGCCAGTTTGCTAGCTCCATATCTTGCTTTGCATTATCGCCACGACCAATAGTGCCGGCTAAAGCTTCAGTATGAAGCTCATGACCAACGCGTGAATAAAGACGCTCAGGCGTTGACCCCATAAAACTGTGTTTACTGTCTAGACTCAATAGAAAATGAAAGCTGTGGTGATTATTTAAGTAGCTTGCTTTAAGTAACTGCGCAGCAGAAAGTGTCGAATCTAGTTGAACCACTGTTTTGCGAGCCAAAACCACTTTCTTGAAATCATCGTTTTCAATACCTGTCAGCACTTTTTCTACTAGCGTGTTCCACTCAGGCTCAGTTGGCGCGTGGTCAATAGATCGAATATGAGAAGAAATAGGCGCAAGGCTAGGCACATCACAAACCAGCTTTTTTAAGCCTGCTAATGTACGGGTTTTATCTTCTGAGATATTGACTGCGAGCGACCATTGTTGATCGAAGCGAATCAACTCGATTTGAGGAAGAAAAAAGAAAGATGGCATGCAGCGACGATTTTTCTCGTGCTGACCATCGAATGAACGGCCACCCCATACACGTTGACCTTCTCCAAGGATCGTATATGCAGGTCCCGGCTCAACAAAAGAATGGAGCTGACCTAGGGCAACAACCTCTTCACGAGTATCACGGGACTGCCAGTAAAACTTGGGAAAAAGTGGTTGTGCTTCAAGCCAGTCAATAAACGCGAAATTTGGTTTCTCGTTGAGTGGCTCGACTAAACGTGTTTGATTGCCTTCCGTTTGCTGAACTCGCTCGATAATTCTATTTACGGCTTGATGGAACTGTGACAAATCAACCTCGAAATATGTGAGGATTAGTGGTAACTGACGGCTACTCTAAGTTTAGACCCAAAGCAAATCAAGGTCGTATGCGATCTTTTGCAAAATCCTGTGATGGCGACAGGACAAAACTTAGCCACTAAACGGATAATTTACAGATTTATATTCTAATAAAAAACAAATTATTGTATTTTAATAAAGAAATTAACGATTTTTTAGGAATTAAACAATGCAAAATATCGGGATGTCGTCAAAACTCGACAATGTCTGCTACGACATTAGGGGTCCTGTACTCAAACATGCTAAACGCATGGAGGAAGAAGGGCATAAAATCCTAAAGCTAAACATTGGTAACCCCGCCCCATTTGGTTTTGACGCCCCTGATGAGATTCTAGTAGATGTAATCCGTAATCTACCAACTTCTCAAGGCTATTGTGATTCCAAGGGTATTTACTCAGCACGTAAAGCCGTCGTGCAGCACTACCAACGTAAAGGCATCCGTTCTCTGGATGTGGAAGATGTATACGTAGGCAACGGTGTTTCCGAACTCATCGTAATGGCAATGCAAGCGCTATTGAATAATGGCGATGAAATGCTGATCCCAGCACCGGATTACCCATTGTGGACGGCATCTGTTGCGCTATCAGGCGGTAAGCCTGTTCATTACTTATGTGATGAAGGTGCGGACTGGTATCCAGATCTAGAAGACATCAAAAAGAAAATCACGCCAAAAACACGCGGTATTGTTCTCATCAACCCGAACAACCCAACGGGTGCGGTTTACAGCCGTGATTTCCTTTTAGAAGTGATTGAGATTGCGCGTCAACATAAGTTGATGATCTTCGCCGACGAAATCTACGACAAAGTACTTTACGACGGTGCAACACACACTTCTGTCGCAACACTTACTGACGATGTATTGGTAATGACCTTCAACGGTCTGTCAAAAGCATACCGTGTTTGTGGTTTCCGCGGTGGTTGGATGTTCCTAACGGGTCCTAAACATTTGGCACAAGGCTACATCAACGGTCTCGAACTGCTGTCTTCAATGCGTTTGTGTGCCAACGTACCAATGCAACATGCAATCCAAACCGCGTTAGGAGGCTACCAAAGTATTAATGAGTTAATCCTGCCAGGTGGTCGTCTTCTTGAACAAAGAAACCGCGCTTACGAACTGATCAATCAGATCCCTGGGGTTTCGTGTGTGAAGCCAAAAGGCGCGATGTACTTGTTCCCGAAAATCGACACCAAGATGTACAACATCAAAAATGACCAACAAATGGTCTTGGATTTCTTAAAACAAGAGAAGGTATTGTTGGTACAAGGCTCTGGCTTCAACTGGCCAAAACCCGATCACTTCCGTATCGTGACTTTACCCCACGTAGAAGATCTCGAAACCGCGATTAGTCGCTTTGAACGGTTCTTAACAACGTATAGCCAGTAGTAATTACTACTGAACTCTCATATGCTTAGAGGAGCTCCTAGTGAGCTCCTTTTTTTGTATCAGAATCAAAATTGGAGACAGCAATGAAAGAAAGCCATTTTTTCGCCCACTTGGCACGAATGAAGCTCATCCAACGCTGGCCCTTGATGCGCTCGGTATCACCGGAAAACATTTCTGAACACAGCTTGCAAGTCGCGTTTGTCGCTCATGCCCTCGCCTTAATCAAAAACAAGAAGTTTGGCGGCAACCTCAATCCTGAACGGATAGCAATTCTAGCCATGTACCACGACTCCAGTGAGGTGTTAACTGGTGACTTGCCAACTCCTGTAAAATACTACAACCCAGAAATCTCTAAAGAATATAAGAAGATCGAAGCAGCTGCAGAACAAAAGTTACTGTCCATGTTGCCTGAGGAGTTTCAAGACGATTTTGCTCCCTACCTGTTGTCGCACTCTGCGCATGAAGAAGATGCATTGATCGTGAAACAAGCTGATTCCATCTGTGCATATTTAAAATGTCTCGAAGAACTTAGTGCAGGTAATCACGAGTTTGCTCTCGCCAAGAAGCGTCTCGACATCACTTTGCAAGAACGTAAAACACCGGAAATGGAATACTTCCTTCATACCTTTGCCCCAAGTTTTGAATTATCGCTGGATGAAATCAGTTAGTTGATGGAGAGAAATGTGTCGTTTGAATTAGATACTTCATGGCAAGAACGCCATGACGATGAACATAAAATCCGCCGTGACGATCATCGCAGCCCATATCAGCGTGACCGTGCGCGCATCTTGCACTCTGCGGCTTTCCGCCGCTTACAGGCGAAGACTCAGGTCCACGGCAACAGCTTAGAAGACTTCCACCGAACTCGCTTAACCCACTCTCTCGAAGCCGCGCAATTGGGAACGGGTATCGTAGCGCAGCTCAAGAAAAAGCAACCAGAGTTTCGAGGTCTTCTGCCGTCTGACAGCTTGATCGATTCTCTCTGTTTAGCACACGACATTGGTCATCCTCCCTATGGACATGGTGGTGAAGTAGCCCTCAACTACATGATGCGTGAGCATGGCGGCTTTGAGGGGAATGCTCAAACATTTCGTATCGTCACCAAACTAGAGCCATATACTGAGCACTTCGGTATGAACTTATCGCGACGCGCGTTACTTGGTTTGATCAAATACCCTGCGCTACTTAGCCAAACTCGTGCAGTCTGCTTACCTGACCCAGTCGAACACCAACGCAAGCTAAAAGCCAAAGACTGGTGCCCAGCAAAGGGGATCTACGACTGCGATAAGGATTTGTTCGATTGGGTTATTGCACCATTAACCGACAACGACAAAGCCTTGTTAAGCCAAATGCGCTGTCGTCCGGAATCAGAGTTTGAACACTGCAAAACTCGATTCAAATCGCTCGACTGCTCAATTATGGAGCTCGCAGACGACATCGCTTATGGCGTACATGATTTGGAAGATGCAATTGTGCTGGGCATGGTCACTCGCCAACAATGGCAAGAAGGAGCAGCAAGCCAACTGGCGGATTGTGGTGACCCGTGGTTTGAAGAGCACATTGGGTCAATCGGGCAGATGTTGTTTAGTGGCAAACATCATGAACGCAAAGATGCGATCGGCGGTATGGTCAATGCGCTACTTACCAGTATCTCAATTAAAGTCGTCGATGAACCATTTAACAATGCGCTGCTGGCTTGGAACGCCTGCTTAGAACCACAGATGGCAAAAGCGCTTGAAGTCCTCAAACACTTTGTTAGTAAGTATGTGATTCAAGTGCATCAGGTGCAGATTGTTGAGTATAAGGGTCAACAGATCATCATGGATTTGTTTGAGGCATTAAGTGCCGATCCTGAACGCTTACTTCCTACACACACCCAAACCTTGTGGCAAACTGCCACCACCGAGAGCGCAAAAATGCGAGTGATAGCAGATTACATCTCAGCAATGACCGATGGCCACGCACAAAAGCTGCATCGACAGCTGTTCTCTTCAATAGTCCTTTAGAGAAGTACTCTATCGCTTCGCTACTCGTCTTTCAGATAGTTCTTTTCAAATACGCCCGGAGGCATCTGGGCGATTTGGAACTCAATCATCTTCTCAAACGCCGCCAATAAAGGTGTGAAATCTTGGTTTGGCTCTAACAAGCTTAACGCATGATACCCAGCTTCTACCGTCGATAAGCTGTTTTCAGACGGTGCTTTACGAATGGTGTAGTGACCTTGTAGATTTTCCGGCAACTTCACCGTGGGGATAGACTGTAAATTGGTCGAAAGCTGCCACATCTTGTAAGCTTTCTTCCATGTCCCATCAAGTAAAATCAAACGAGTTTTCTTAGTAGAGTCAGATCGTTCATCTGCCAACTGAGAAAGACACAACGACTGCTCTGAAGGATACAGAATAAAGTGCTGGTACGTTGCATCCTCAAGCAAGGCATTTAAAACTGAATCGTCAGAAAAGTCTTCACCAATCAAGCAAGTACAATGATTTAAGCTTAAATTGAGAATCCGTGCCGTACCGAGAGGACGATGCTCTTCACTCGTATGCTGAAGGATGATAAGTTCAACCTCGTTTGCTAGCGATACAATCCATTGGCAGATACAAGCTTTGCGCGATTTTCCACACTGAGAACAATAACGAGACATAGAGTGAACCTTTATACATTGCTGAGCATCATCAGCGTCATCTGTTTAATACTTCAATTCGAGCCAATGGCAAGTCTAACTGAATGGCATGCATACAATATACGCCATGGCGAATGGTGGCGAATCGTAACAGGAAATTTGACGCATACCAACTTTGCTCACCTTGGTATGAACTTAGCTGGTCTATGGATTATTGGTTTTATTTTCCGCCCTACCGTGCGCAACTTTCTCATTGTGTTCATTGTCTTGTGCGCCTTTGTTGGTGCAATGAACTTGTTCACTAATATGTCGGTTTACGTTGGTTTATCAGGGGTACTGCACGGATTGTTCGGTTTCTGGGCTCTGAGTGAAGTTTTTGATGGCAGAAGAAGCAGCATGCTGCTCGTTGGTGGTCTAATTGCGAAAATCGCCTGGGAACAGTTCTACGGTCCTTCGACTAGTACAGCTGCAATGATTGGGGCTCGTGTTGCTGTTGATGCGCATTTATTTGGCGCAATTGGTGGTCTAGGTATGGCTGGGTTAGAAAAATTGCTACACCGTCGTCTCTTTGGTTAGCTCCCTTGGCAAAACGCTAAAAAGAGCTCTTCACACTCCATTTTCGCATTTAAGCTAACCAAACAAAAAAATCCCGAACCATTAAAGAAGATTGGTTCGGGAAAGCAGTAATAGGAAACAGAAACTTCGCTTTTTAATGGCAAGAACGTTGATTACAACAAAATACGCTCTTCATTCTTTTTCACCGTGGCATCGCCAATGCCCTTCACTTTGGTCAGATCCGCAACGGTTTTAAAAGGACCGTGTTCATTACGATATTCGACGATATCTTTCGCTTTCTTTTCACCAATACCCTTTAGCATGGTGGCAATCTCTTGCGCTGAAGCTGTATTTACGTTTACCGTAATCTCGATACCTTCGTACTTAGCTGCTTTTGTGTTAGCCGACTTACTCTCTTCTGCCCAGCTCATCGGTGCTAAGAGTAATAAGCACAGTGTTAACATCCATTTCATTTGAGCACCCTCCCTTGAGTTTTTGTATTAAAACGAAAACTACTCTATGCAAAGCGCTGTTTATGTTGAAGTTTATTCAAACAAAAATAAAACGGGCCGCGAATGCGACCCGTTTTAGTTAACATGCAAATTACATCAGTAATGCTTAGTTGCTCACAACAAAGTACTCAATGTCAGTGTTTGCGCGTAGTACAGAGATTACCGAAGTAAGATCTTGTTGAGCAGAAGCACGTTGCATTTGCATCGCAACTTGCTCTTCCAATGCGCTGTCTAGCTCAGCATGAACAGCATCAAGCTCAACAACAACAATGTTGCCTTCTAGATCTTTAGATTGACCAAACACTGGCTTGCCATCAACAGGTTTCGCCATTGCAAATACTGTTGCTGCTAGTGGAGAGCGACGATCAACAGACTCTTGCTCACCAAACGCCAAACCATTTTCAGCAAGAATAGCCGTGTTGCCTTCTTTCAGAGCAGCAACAACTTTCGTACCGAGTTCGATCGCACCTTGCTCGCCTTTAACGCGAGACAGTTCTGCAACCACTTGATCTTTCACTTCAGCTAGTGGAAGAACTGTTTCGTCACGAGCATCTTCGACACGAACAACAATGATGTGCTCAGGCGCCACTTCGATTGCTTCAGAGTTCAGACCATCTTCTTTCACTTCTGGGCTCATAATTGCCTGCATCACAGCTTGGTTCTTAAGAACTTCTGGCGCATCAACTTGAGAAATGAAGTCTGTCGTCTTCACTTTTTGACCAACCGCTTTAGAAGCGTCATCTAGCGAATCTGGGTATTCAAACGCTACTTTTTCAAGTTCGTTTTGTAGTTCATAGAACTGATCTACCGCTTTCTGGTCTACCATTTCTTGTTTAATTTCAGCTGCAACTTCAGAGAATGGTTTCGCCACTGCACCTTTTAGCTCTTCAAGCTTAATGATGTGGTAACCGAAATCTGACTTCACTAGACCAGTCATATCACCTGGGTTCTTAAGTGCAAATGCCGCTTCTTCAAAAGATGGGTCCATTACATCACGTTCGATCCAGCCTAGGTCACCGCCATTTTCAGCGCTACCAAAGTCTTCCGATTTTTCTTTTGCTAGTGTAGTAAAATCAGCACCTGCGTTTAGCTCGTCAAGAATTGCTTGCGCTTTCGCTTCATCATCACCTTCAACTAGGATGTGTGCTACGCGACGTTGCTCTTCTGTTGAGTACTTATCTAGGTGCTCGTCGTAGTATTTCTTAACTTCTGCGTCAGAAACTTGGATTTGCTTCTTAAGCTCTTCAGCAGAAAGCTCGATGTAAGCAACTTTAACTTGCTCAGGACGAGTGAAGTTATCTGGGTTTGCTTTGTAGTACTCTTGAATTTCTTCATCAGTAAGATCTACTTTCTTAGCAAACTCAGCCAAATCGATAGTGATTGTGCGAACGTCACGAGTTTGAGTGAACAGCTTGCCTTCTGCCTGAACTTCGCCAGGTAGCGTGAATTCACTTGTTTGCAGTGCGTTCAGCAGTTGCTCACGAACCAATTCACGGCGCATGTACTCTGCGAATGAGTCTGGAGAGAAGCCTGCGCGACGTAGAGACGCTTGGTAGATCTCTTGGTCGAATTTACCGTTAGATTGGAACTGAGGCATGTCTAGAATCATGCTGCGAACTTGTGCATCGCTAATGCGTAGACCTAGAGCTTCAGCTTGTTGGTCAAGTAGCACATCGTTGATCATGCGGTCTAGAACAGATTTGCGGAACGATTCAACGTATGCAGGGTCAGCCAGCATTTGAGAGAAGTAATCACCCAATTGAGCTTGCATGCGGTTACGCTCATTTTGGTATGCCATCTCAAACTCACCACGAGCAATCTCGGTGTTCCCTACTTTCGCTGCCGCGTTGTTGTTACCGCCAACAATGTAGCTACCTACACCAGCAAAAACGAAAGAAAGGATGATAAGTCCAAGGATAATTTTGACCGCGATGCTGTTCACGCCTTCGCGTAGTCGATCCATCATAATTTAACTGCTCTCCACAATTGAAGCCGACTGCTTCTAATAGAAAATGTAATGTCGCGATAATATCAGAAAAAGAAATGCGCATCAGTAGGATGCGCATAATTTAAGAAAGTTCGGCTCTTAGTTTGTAAAATTTTGTTCAAACCTGACTATTTGGACAAAAGTTATGCAATGGCCGTTAGCTGAACCAGCTCTTGTGTCTTCGACACAAAAAATTAGTTACAAGCGTCTTTTAGAGCTTTACCAGCTTTGAAAGAAGGTACTTTAGCTTCTGCGATTTGGATTTCTTCACCAGTTTTTGGGTTACGACCTGTGCGTGCTGCACGAGTACGTACGCTGAATGTACCGAAGCCAACAAGAGCAACTTGGTCACCAGACTGAAGCGTACCACTAACTGCTTCGATGAATGCGTCTAGAGCGCGACCAGCTGATGCTTTAGAGATGTCTGCGTTTTCTGCGATTTGTTCTACTAGTTGAGTTTTATTCACTGTGATTTCCCCTTTGTGTCATCTGTGATTATTTTTGTGATGACTTTCGTTCCATAATTAAAAAAATATGCTTCAACCCTTATCCTTCAAGGGCTGGAAGCTATCGAACTTAACTTAGCGTCCAAAAAAAACGCTGACAAGCCTTTTTAAGCCTATCAGCGTAAAGTTTTACTTATTTTTGCTACACATCACTATTTTTGAGACTGAAACTCAACGCCCGTCGGGTCTCGCTCAAGTGCAACTTTAAGAACTTCGTCGATCCACTGTACCGGGATAACCTTCAGATCCGCGATAACATTTTCTGGAATCTCTTCCAAATCACGCTCATTGTCTTTCGGAATCAGTACCGTTTTGATGCCGCCACGGTGTGCCGCAAGTAACTTCTCTTTTAGACCGCCGATAGGTAGAACTTCACCACGTAAAGTGATTTCACCCGTCATACCCACTTCTGCTTTCACAGGGTTGCCTGTCAAGCTAGAAACTAGCGCAGTACACATTGCGATACCCGCACTTGGACCGTCTTTTGGTGTCGCACCCTCTGGTACGTGTACGTGAATATCACGTTTCTCGTAGAAGTCTGAGTTAATACCCAACTTCTCAGCACGTGAACGTACAACCGTCATCGCCGCTTGGATAGACTCTTTCATTACGTCGCCAAGAGAACCTGTCTGCGTCAACTTACCTTTACCTGGCATCGCTTCCGTTTCGATCGTCAGTAGATCGCCGCCCACTTGAGTCCAAGCGAGACCAGTTACTTGACCAATACGGTTGCTGTCATCTGCCTTACCAAAGTCATGACGTTGAACACCTAGGTATTCTTTCAGGTTATCCATCGTAACTGTCACTGACTTCAAGCTTGAATCAAGCAGGATGTTCTTCACTGCTTTACGACAGATCTTAGAAATTTCACGCTCTAGGCTACGTACACCCGCTTCACGCGTGTAGTAACGAATGATACCGATGATTGCAGAATCTTCGATGGTAATCTCGTTTGGTTTCAAACCATTACGCTTAACTTGCTTATCAACAAGGTGGCGTTTTGCAATGTTTAGTTTCTCGTCTTCTGTGTAGCCAGAAAGACGAATCACTTCCATACGATCCAATAGCGGTCCAGGAATGTCCATCGAGTTCGATGTAGCAACGAACATAACGTCAGAAAGATCGTAATCTACCTCTAGGTAGTGATCGTTAAACGCATTGTTTTGCTCTGGGTCTAGAACTTCTAATAGTGCTGATGATGGGTCACCACGCATATCTGAAGACATTTTGTCGATTTCATCCAGAAGGAACAGCGGGTTTTTCACACCAACTTTCGACATTTTCTGAATTAGCTTACCCGGCAGAGAGCCGATGTAAGTACGACGGTGACCACGGATTTCCGCTTCATCACGTACACCACCCAATGCCATACGCGTGTATTTACGACCCGTTGCCGCTGCAATTGAGCGACCTAGAGACGTTTTACCAACACCAGGAGGACCTACAAGACAAAGGATTGGACCTTTCAGCTTGTTGATACGGTTCTGCACCGCTAAGTACTCAAGAATACGCTCTTTCACACGCTCTAGACCGTAATGGTCTTCGTTTAGAATCTCTTCTGCTTTCGCCAAGTTCTTCTTCACTTTAGAACGCTTGTTCCAAGGCACGCTTACCATCCAATCGATGTAGCTGCGAACAACTGTCGCTTCTGCCGACATTGGAGACATCATCTTAAGCTTTTGCAGCTCTTGTTCTGTCTTTTCACGTGCATCCTGAGGCATTTTCGATTCTTCAATCTTTTGCTTCAGCGTTTCAAACTCGTCAGGCGCATCTTCCATCTCACCAAGTTCTTTCTGAATCGCTTTCATTTGCTCATTCAGGTAGTACTCACGCTGAGACTTTTCCATCTGCTTCTTAACGCGACCGCGGATGCGCTTTTCTACTTGAAGAAGATCGATTTCTGATTCCATCTGACCCATTAGGAATTCTAGACGTTCAGTTACATCAATAATTTCAAGTACTTGTTGTTTGTCCACCAGCTTAAGAGGCATGTGCGCAGCAATGGTATCTGCTAGACGCGCAGCTTCATCAATACCGCTTAGAGAAGTCAGTACTTCTGGTGGGATTTTTTTGTTTAGTTTGATGAAGCCTTCAAATTGGTTAATCGCACTGCGAACAATCACCTCTTGCTCACGCTCATCCAATTCAGGTGTTACCACAAATTCCGCTTCAGCAAGGAAGAATTCGCTCTCTTTGAAATGGTTGATTTTAGCGCGCTGCTGACCTTCAACGAGCACTTTTACTGTGCCATCAGGTAGCTTAAGAAGTTGAAGAATGGTTGCAACTGTACCTACTTCGAATAGGTCTTCAACCGTCGGCTCGTCAGTGTCAGCTTGCTTTTGTGCCACAAGCAGAACTTGTTTGTTTGTTTCCATCGCTGTTTCTAGACAGCTAATCGATTTCTCACGACCAACAAACAATGGAATAACCATGTGTGGGTATACCACTACGTCACGTAGAGGTAATACCGGGATCTCGATACGCTCGGAACGTTCCAAGTTCATATAATTCTCTCTTCCGCTTTCACGTTTAACGTATTACTTAAGGCAGTATATGGGGGCTAATTATTTGGATTCAATAAAAGAAATAAAAAAAGGAGGTAATTACTTACCTCCTTTTTATTTATGGCTGAATTTATTCTGCTCCAGCTGCCTGATTATCGGCATTGCTGTAGATGAGCAATGGTTCTGATTCACCGTTAATTACTGATTCATCAATCACGACTTTACTTACGTCAGTCGCTGATGGCAGTTCATACATGGTTTCTAACAGAACGCTTTCTAAGATTGAACGTAGACCACGAGCACCCGTCTTACGCTCCATCGCTTTTTTAGCGATAGCACGCAACGCGTCTTCACGGAACTCAAGTTCTGCGTCTTCTAGTTCGAACAATGCTGCATATTGCTTGGTCAACGCGTTCTTCGGTTCACATAGGATCTGAATTAGCGCTTCTTCATCAAGCTCTGTCAGTGTTGTTGTTACAGGCAGACGACCAATGAACTCAGGGATCAAACCGTACTTCACTAGATCCTCAGGTTCTACCTGAGTAAATAGTTCACCAACGGTTTTGGTTTCGTTCTTCGAGCGCACTTCTGCGCCAAAACCAATACCTGTGCCTGTTGCTACACGTTGTTCAATCACTTTATCTAGACCAGCAAATGCACCGCCACAGATGAACAGGATCTTAGACGTGTCCACTTGTAGGAATTCTTGCTGTGGATGCTTACGACCACCTTGTGGTGGAACCGATGCAACCGTGCCTTCGATAAGTTTTAGTAGCGCCTGCTGAACACCTTCACCAGATACGTCACGCGTAATTGATGGGTTTTCAGCTTTACGAGAAATCTTGTCAATTTCGTCAATGTATACAATGCCGCGTTCAGCCTTCGCTACATCGTAATCACATTTTTGCAGAAGCTTCTGGATGATGTTTTCAACGTCTTCACCAACATAACCAGCTTCGGTTAGTGTGGTAGCGTCAGCCATTGTAAATGGCACATCCAGGAATCGAGCTAGTGTCTCAGCAAGCAGTGTTTTACCACTACCAGTAGGACCAATTAGAAGGATGTTACTTTTACCAAGTTCCACACCTTCGCTCGTTGTATCACCATTGCGTAAACGCTTGTAGTGGTTATATACCGCAACTGCGAGCACTTTTTTCGCGTAATCTTGTCCGATCACATAGTCATCAAGGTGTTCACGGATCTGTTTTGGCGTTGGTAACGCTTCAGATTCTTTCTTAGGGAGAACATCCTTGATTTCTTCGCGAATGATATCGTTACATAAGTCGACACACTCGTCGCAAATGTAAACTGACGGACCTGCGATTAGCTTGCGAACTTCGTGCTGACTTTTGCCACAGAAAGAGCAGTACAGCAATTTGCCGCTGCCGCTTTCTTTGCTTTTATCTGTCATTCGCTAACCTCTTAGCCTTTACTCTTTATGAATGAGTGTATATCAAATTTAGCCAAAATGCGCTGGCTAAATTACTCGCCGCGATGGCTCAACACTGCATCCACAATACCGTATTCTACTGCCTGATCTGCCGACATGAAGTTGTCACGATCAGTATCGCGCTCAATCACTTCAAGAGGCTGGCCAGTATGTTCTGCTAATAGGTTGTTTAGCTTCTGCTTGATAGTCAGGATTTCCTGAGCATGAATTTGGATATCAGAAGCTTGACCTTGGAAGCCACCTAGTGGTTGGTGGATCATCACACGTGAATTAGGCAGAACGTAACGCTTACCTGGCGCACCACCTGCAAGCAGGAACGCACCCATAGAGCAAGCTTGACCCATACATACTGTGCTTACATTTGGTTTGATGAACTGCATTGTGTCGTAGATAGACATACCTGCAGTCACGCTGCCGCCTGGCGAGTTGATGTATAGGAAAATATCTTTATCTGGATTTTCAGATTCTAGGAAAAGTAGCTGAGCCACGACAAGGTTTGCCATGTGGTCTTCCACTTGACCAGTTAAAAAGATCACGCGCTCTTTAAGCAAGCGTGAGTAAATGTCGTAAGAGCGTTCGCCGCGGGAAGTTTGTTCAACCACCATTGGCACTAGCGCGTCAATAATTGGCGACATTGCGTTTTTTTCTTGGTAGCTCATATTCTTATGTCCCTAAAATAAATGGCCCGGATGATGTGTATCATACGGACCATTGTTAGCAGAATAGTCGACGTTAAGTCAACCTTCTACGCAAGATATTGCTTATTAAGCAGCAGGTTGTTGGTTAAGTAGCTCGTTGAAGCTTACTTCTTTCTCAGTAACCTGTGCTTTAGCGATGATCGCGTCGATAGCTTGCTCTTCTAGAGCAACGTTACGCATGTTGTTCATCATTTGCTCGTTTTGCTCGTAGTAAGCAATAACTTCTGATGGATCTTCGTAAGCAGTTGCCATTTCTTCGATTAGCGCTTTCACTTTCTCGTCGTCAGCTTTTAGCTCTTCAGACTTGATTACTTCGCCTAGTAGAAGACCTACAACTACGCGACGTTTAGCTTGCTCTTCGAATAGTTCACGTGGAAGCTGTGCAGCTGCTTCTGGGTTACCACCGAAGCGTTGTGCAGCTTGTTGACGTAGAACTTGGATTTCTTGGTCGATAAGTGCAGCTGGTACGTCGATTTCGTTTTGCTCAACTAGACCGTCGATAGCTTGCTCTTTGATGCGGTTCTTAACAGCTTGCTTAAGTTCGCGCTCCATGTTCTTACGAACTTCAGCTTTAAGTGCTTCAACGCCACCTTCAGCAACACCGAACTTAGAAACGAACTCGTCGTTTAGTTCTGGTAGTTCACGAGCTTCAACTTTGTTCACTTTGATTGCGAACTTAGCTGCTTTACCTTTTAGGTTTTCAGCGTGGTAATCTTCTGGGAAGTTTACGTCGATTTCGAATTCCATACCTTTAGTTTTACCTTCGATACCGTCTTCGAAACCTGGGATCATGCGACCTGCGCCCATTTCTAGTGGGAAGTTCTCAGCTTTACCGCCTTCGAACTCTTCACCGTCGATAGAGCCAACGAAATCGATGCTTACACGCTTACCAGCTTCTGCAGCTTCTTCAACTTCTGCCCAAGTAGCTTGTTGCTTACGTAGAGTTTCGATCATCTCTTCTACGTCTGCATCTTTAACTTCTGTTGTTGGTTTTTCAACAGTGATGCTGTCTAGACCTTTAAGCTCAACTTCTGGGTAAACTTCGAAAGTTGCAGTGAAAACTAGGTCTGCGCCTTCGTTGTTTTCAACTGGAGCGAAAGTTGGAGCGCCAGCTGGGTTGATTTTCTCTTTTACGATCGCTTCGATGAAGTGGCGTTGCATAACTTCACCAAGAACGTCTTGACGTACTGCTTTGCCGTACATCTTAGCAACCATTTTTAGAGGCACTTTACCCTTACGGAAACCATCGAAACGACGGTTTTTAGCGATGTTGCGTAGTTCAGCTGTTACAGCGTCTTCGATGTTTGCAGCTGGAACAGTAATGTTTAGACGGCGCTCTAGGCCTTCTAGCGTTTCAACAGTAACTTGCATTATTTATAAACCTCTAAAGTGGCTCGGTTTGTCCGAGCGTATGAGCGAGACTCTCCGGAGTTCACGCTTCATCCTTGTGTAGTGTCCTGTCCGAACACCTAATTTAAAATCGAGTATCGATGCTGAAAATCAACATCGGACTAATCAGTGATATCTTCGGTGTCATCACCAAAGGTATCTCCTATTAGCCTCAGGACAGAATTTTTAGACGCGACATTCTAGCGATCTGTCGCTACCCTGTCGAGCCAATAGCCACTATGTGGACATTGTCTGCGCTAAATTCTCGAATACTGACCCCAAAATTAGCGAAAAATGCGATTTGAACACCGCTTCATCGCTGTCAGCATATCTAGAATGGGGACAATAGCGACTTTTTCAAGAGAATCGACAGCTTTTTTTATTGAAAAGCCTAAAAAGAGATCTTGCTCTTGTTTTACTCCACAGAGTTGGAAACTAAATCCCTATTCATCTCTACAAACTATTAACATTTTCTTACGTGACAAAAGGAAGGTGTCAAGGAGCGTGGGATGTCGCAAAGAAACCGTATTATACTGATTTTTTTCGCCTTCTATTTCCTCTGCGCGTTCATCGGTGGTCACTGGGTTTGGAGCCATAGCTACCAGTCATTACTCGACAAACATCAATCGCAGTTGGAGCGCTTTTCTAGCCATATTCAAAATAAGTTAGATAAATATGCTCACATCCCACACCTGCTTTCTAAGGATGAACCTTTGGTCGAAGCGCTGCTTAACTCAGAAAACAGCGCACAACTTGAAATCACCAATCGATACTTAGAATCGGTCAATGGCGTCATTGAAGCGGCTGACACCTATTTAATAGATAAATGGGGAACAACGATCGCTGCAAGCAACTGGCGTAAAGAACGTTCTTTCGTCGGACGCAACTTCGCCTTTCGTCCCTATTTTAAACAAGCGATTACAGGGCAACGCAGCCAATATTACGCGCTGGGTTCAACATCGGGTAAGCGTGGTTATTACTACTCTTACCCTATTGTCTATGCTGGGGGGGTGATCGGCGTCGTCGTGGTTAAAATGGATCTGAGTAAGATAGAGGACAACTGGCAACAACCCAACAGCGTTTTCGTAGCAAGTGACCCGAACGGTATTGTATTTATGAGCAGTCGCAATGACTGGTTGTTCAAAAGCCTGCAGCCTCTCGAAGAGCCAACTGCAGCAGAGGTGTGGGCAAGCAGGCAATATTTGAACACCACCATCGACTCACTTGGATTCGTCGGTGACATGAGCTTAGCGCATACCGAAGCGAAGCAAGGCTACCCCTATAACAAAGGGACACTAGTGGTTTCATCCTTACCTTTAGAAAACCTCAAACTCACTATCCGAGTGCTTTCTCCTAAGCAATCTGTCATCTGGTTCACTATGGGCTATTTGCTTGTTCTCACGCTTGTTTTTACTGTGCTCTTTCTCGTTGGGCAGCTCATTTATCATCGCCAGCAGCGGCATCGACAAATCGAACGCATTCAGCAAGAAGCAAATCAGAAATTGGAATATCAGGTAATGGCTCGCACCGCTGAATTGCAAGCAGAGATAGCACAACGTATCGAGACAGAGCAAACCTTACGCGTTACCCAAGACGAGCTGGTGCAAGCCGCAAAACTTGCTGTGCTGGGACAAATGTCGGCAAGCATCAGTCATGAACTCAATAATCCCCTCGCCGCCATTCGCAGTTTTGCTGAAAACGGTAAGCTTTTCTTGCACAAAGAGAAATATGAACGGACGGAAGATAACTTAACGCGTATATCCGCCCTGACCGACAGAATGGCGAACATCAGTCAGCAGCTGCGCTCTTTTGCTAAGAAGACCAGTGGGAACGAGCTGGCGCAAACTCACCTTCTGCCCGTTATTGCCTCCGCAAAAGAACTGATGAAGCCGGCACTCAAATCAGCCCGAGTGACATTAAATACCAAACTCATAGAACAAGACGTAGAAGTACAGATCAACACAATTCAACTCGAACAAGTGCTGGTGAACTTATTGACCAACGCTATAGAAGCGACCAAAGGGCAAGAAAACAAGCAAGTCCATTTGTCTATCGAAAAAGATATAAAAGCCGAACTCGTATGGATTTATGTCGATGATAATGGCACGGGGCTCGGTGAGTTCACCTTTTCACAGCTATGCGAACCCTTTTTAACCACCAAGCAAAATGGCTTAGGTTTAGGGCTCTCGATATCGCAACAAATTTTAGCTGGTATGAATGGCAAATTAAGCGCCCAGAATCGAGAGCAAGGCGGAGCTCGATTCTCCATTTGCTTACCTCTTATTTCATCACACACCACATAACAAAAGGATTGAACTATGTGTCAGGTGTTTTTTATTGATGACGAAGCCGATCTCAGACTGGCGATCGAACAAACCTTTGAACTGGCAGACATAGAAGCCAAGTTTTTTCCGGATGCAGAGTCGGCTTTGATCGCGATGCAACAAGGAGAAGGCTCGGGCGTGGTCGTCACCGACATCTGTTTGCCGGGCATTTCTGGTATGGATTTACTGACCACATTAACCCAGCGCGACCCAAACTTACCCGTCATCATGATCACAGGACACGGCGACATTTCAATGGCAGTTCAAGCTCTTCATCAAGGAGCCTATGACTTTATTGAAAAACCATTTGCACCTGAGCATCTGGTAGAAACCGTCAAACGCGCAATTGAGAAACGCAAACTGACGAATGAAAATGAGAAACTGCGTCAATCCCTGAAAGCCAGTCAAACCTTGGGACCACGTATTATTGGAGAAACCGAAAGTATCCAACTGCTACGTGAAACCATCACTCACATTGCTGACACCGATGCGGATATATTGCTGTTTGGAGAAACGGGGACAGGTAAAGAACTGATAGCTCGCTCTCTGCACGAACAAAGCTCTCGTCGGAACCAAAACTTTGTCGCGGTAAACTGTGGGGCAGTACCTGAGAACCTCATCGAAAGCGAGCTTTATGGTCACGAAAAAGGGGCGTTTACCGGAGCAGAAAGTCGTCGCATCGGTAAGTTTGAATTTGCACAGGGTGGCACGTTATTTTTGGATGAAATCGAATCTATGCCAGTTCAAGCACAAATCCGTTTACTGCGCGTTTTGCAAGAAAGAGTGATTGAGCGGGTTGGCTCCAATGAGTTATTGCCATTGGATATTCGAGTGATTGCAGCAACAAAGGTGGACTTAAAGCAAGCCTCTGAACAAGGCACATTTCGCCAAGACCTCTATTATCGCCTCAATGTGGTAACACTGGATTTACCGCCGATGCGCGAGCGTAAGGAAGATATTCCCGCACTATTCCACCACTTTTTACTGGTTGCCGCATCACGCTATGGGAAAACCTCCCCTAGCCTCTCCTCACAAGATTTGGCTCAGTTAATGGCACATGATTGGCCGGGTAATGTGCGTGAGTTACGTAACGCGGCAGAACGATTTGTTTTACTTGGGAAACTGATACAGCTAGGCGACGCTTCGTGCACATCTACATCCCCATCGAGCCTTTCTGAACAAGTGGCAGAGTTTGAAAAAGCAGCCATAGAGAGTGCTCTACTGGAGAACAGCGGGAGTATCAAGCAAACGATGGAACAATTGAATGTGCCTCGAAAAACCCTGTATGACAAAATGCAACGCTATCAGATAGATAAAGATCTATATAAATAAAACGCCGTTTGCGGTTTGTCGTTATATCCAACTTGAATCATACTTTTTACTAACGAGAGTTTAATGGTTCATATGGATATGACAGAGAAAATCAGGATACCCGTTATCACAGATACCGTGATGGTCGACGGGCATTATCAGGAAGAAAGGCGATCCGGTGAAGATCGGCGCAAAAATAGAAAGAAGTGGCTTGGTTACGAGCGCAGAGTCAATCCCGACCCTCGTAGACCTTCCTATAAGTCAATAAACGAAGAGGTGTGAATCGTCACACCTCTTTTGTTTTAACTGTTTCGGCTCTTACCGTTCACTTGCTCGCCGCTACTTAGTAATGATTTCCGGTCCCATCAGCGTCGTTGGCAACCAAGTTGACACCCAAGGAACGTACGTCACGATAATGAGGAATAAGAACATCACCGCCACCCACGGTAGCGCCGCTTTAACCACATTCATCATCGACATTTTGGCGACCCCAGCAGTCACAAACAAGTTAAGTCCAACAGGTGGCGTAATCATGCCAATTTCCATGTTAACGACCATCATGATGCCAAGGTGAATCGGATCGATGCCCAGAGCGATCGCTATTGGGAACACTAGCGGTGCCACAATGATCAACAAGCCAGAAGGTTCCATAAACTGACCACCAATCAACAGCAGCACGTTCACGACAATCAAGAAAGTAATAGGACCTAGCCCCGCCGACAGCATAGATTCAGTGATCATTTGCGGTATGCGTTCTTCTGTCAGCACATGCTTAAGAATCAAAGCGTTGGCAATGATAAACAGTAACATGATGGTCAGCTTGCCTGCTTCATACAAGGTGTGTTTGGTGTCTTTATGAACGAAAGTCTGAAACACTTTAACTAAGGCTGGTTTACTATTTTGCTTATCAGCAAAGGGACCCATGTCTTTGTAAACGAAGTTGGCAATGAAGAAGGAATACACCGCCGCCACTGCCGCCGCTTCTGTTGGGGTAAAGATACCGCCGTAGATACCCCCCAAAATGATCACCACCAACAACAGACCCCAGCTCGCATCTTTGGCGGCATTAAAGGTTTCTTTCCAACCCACGAAAGGCTGTTTGGGTAAGTTCTTGATCCGTGCGGCAATGTAAATGGCGATCATCAACATCACTCCTGCAAGTAAGCCTGGAATCACACCACCGAGAAACATACGTCCAACCGACACATCAGTTGCAGCGGCGTACACCACCATCACAATCGAAGGAGGAATCAAAATACCCAGCGTACCCGCATTACAGATCACGCCTGCAGCAAACTCTTTGGAGTAACCGTTTTTGATCATACCAGCGATAACGATACTACCGATCGCAACCACCGTCGCAGGGGACGAGCCAGAAAGTGCAGCAAACATCATGCAAGCCACAACTGATGCCATCGCTAACCCACCGCGGAACCAACCTACAATGGCAATCGCGAAGCGGATAATGCGCTTGGCAACGCCACCCGTAGACATAAAGCTAGAGGCCAAAATAAAGAAAGGTATCGCTAACAAGGTGTAGTGGCCAGCAAACGCGTTAAATAAGGTTTGTGCTACCGATGCAAGAGAAGCATCTGAGTGCATCAATAAGAAAAGAATACTGGACAGACCCAGTGAGACAGCAATTGGCACACCAATCAACATGAAGCCAATGACCATCAAGAATAACAACAGAATATCCATGATTTATTGCTCCTTGCGATCTGATGACGAAGAGCCGTTTGGAATCGCATCAGCGGCTTCGCTCAGTTCTTCTTTAAGTGCTTCCAACTCTTCTTCTGCTTCATGACCTGCAATCAAACGGTCTAACTTACCCGTCGCGATCTGCCATGTGATTTGTACAAAACGAAAAGTCAGAAGTACCATACCAAGAGGTAAAGCAAAGTAAGGAATAAAACGAGGAAGCTTCTCATAGCGTTCCCCTTCGTTGAGCCAGTCCGCTAGAAACTGAAACATCTCAGGCATAGGAATATCGTCGGTTTCATACCATGCACGCTCAGTGACAAACGGATACCAGTAATTCCAAGAGCCGATTAACAGTAGAATGGAAAATGCCAAACAACACACAGCAGCAAGCAGTGCGAGGATCTTACGTTTGCCTTCAGGGACCATGTTAATGATGACATCAACACCGATATGAAAGTGCTTCTTCACACCGTAAGAGGCACCGACCAGAACCATCCATGCGAACATGAATACCGTCAACTCAAGTGCCCAAAGGATGTTGTCGTTAAAGACATAGCGGAAAATAACATTGGCAAAAGTCAGCAA
Source organism: Vibrio sp. Y29_XK_CS5 (assembly GCF_024181835.1). NCBI lineage: Bacteria > Pseudomonadati > Pseudomonadota > Gammaproteobacteria > Vibrionales > Vibrionaceae > Vibrio > Vibrio sp. Y29_XK_CS5. The sequence continues at coordinate 138,984 of NZ_JAMZAM010000002.1, read as the reverse complement.
CGTCATTGCACCAAGAAAGAACGCGATCAGCGTTTCTTCAATCGCATCGGTGACTCGTCCTGCCTTGGAAAAAAAAGTCTGTTCCATAATTACATCACGTCATTATTGGGATAAAAGGGTCCCCCTCCTCCATATTGGAGTACGCGAGGACCAATCGTAGTGCTTAGTGCTTTTTACTTATGAGCCCAAAGAACTTGGGCTGTTTGATTATTGGTTGGAAGCAAGAGCGGCATCGATAAAATCTGAACCAATGTCTTTCTCAAATTTCTTCCACACAGGTTGCAGTGCCGTCACCCACTCTTGACGCTGCTCAGGCGTTAAAGTACGAACCACACCACCGGCTTCAATGATGTTGTTCTTATTCGCAAGGTTCACCTTGGTTGACTCGGCATTACGCTGAGCCGTCACTTCTTGAATAATGGTATTAAGCTGTTCGCGCTGATCGTCTGGTAACTTTTTCCAGAAATCGTTCGATGTCACAACTAAGTAATCTAGGATGCCGTGGTTGGTTTCAGTAATGCCATCTTGTACTTCGAAGAACTTCTTACCGTAAATGTTCGACCATGTGTTTTCCTGACCATCGATAACTTTGGTTTGAAGACCGCCATACACTTCTTTAAATGACATTTTTTGAGGGTTTGCACCAAGCTGTTCGAACTGAGCCACCAATACGTCGGAAGCTTGTACACGGAACTTCAAACCTTCTGCATCGCTAGGCAACATCAATGGCTTGTTAGCAGACATTTGCTTCATACCGTTATGCCAAAATGCCAGACCTTGCAAGCCACGACGCTTCATTGCATTTTTCAGCTTTTCACCGGATTCCGAGTTTTGGAAACGGTCGACAGCCGCCACATCCTCAAAAAGGAAAGGAAGGTCGAAGATGCGGTACTTCTTGGTGAATTTCTCAAACTTAGAAAGAGAAGGGGCAGCGAGTTGAACATCACCATTAAGCAGAGCTTCAAGCACCTTGTTGTCGTCGTAAAGCGTCGAGTTAGGGAAGACCTGCATGCAAACTTTGCCGTTCATCTCTTCATTTACACGCTTTTCCAGTAGCGAGGCAGCAATGCCTTTAGGGTGTTTATCTGTGTTCGTTACGTGACTGAACTTGATCACGGTTTCACCAGGGTCACAGTTTGCAGCAGCATTAAAGCTGGTGATGGCTAGAGCAGATACAGACAAAAGGGTTAGAGGCTTGAACATTATTATTCTCCTTGTTGAATCACATCCCATCCTTTCCATGAATACCAAACGGGCAGAGGGTGATGGGTACAGATGTTCAACAAGGAGCAAGTTGTAGACCAACTCAATTATCAACTTAAAATCAGTAAGTTAAATTAAATTCAAAAGTTAGCCAGTGCAAAAAGGGGTTAAATCCACCCATGCTAATCTGCGTGATGGGTGGAGAATGACACATTTAAGAAGAGCAGCTAATTTCCATCTTTTTCCCCCATTCTGGAGGCAGTTTGGCGTAGTCATCCAACTCTGGCTGCTCGTCATAAGGACGCTTGAGCAATTCAGCCAGACGGCTTACTTCACTGAAGTCTCCTTCCTCTGCCTTATCAATGGCAAGTTGAGCTAGGTAGTTACGCAAGATGTATTTTGGATTCGCTCGACGCATCTTTTCACAGCGAGTTTCTGCTGATACGCACTCACCGCGCTCGTCCACTTCCAACTCACAGCGGGCAAGATATAAGTCTACCCATGCACTTGCAGCTTCTCGATCAATAAACAAATCAATCACAGCTTGGGACGAGTTAACGTCTAAGTTAGACAACTCACGGAAGAATCGCGTGTAGTCCGTTTTGTTTTGGTTTAACAGCTCAAACATGGCTTCGAACAAGCGTCCGTCTTCTTCTATTTTAGCCAAAAGACCGAGCTTGGCGCGCATCAATTCACTGAACTTCTGGCTAAGGCGCATTTCAAACTTTCCTAGTGCTGCCTCCAGATCTTCCCGTTGCACAAGCGCTGACAAAGAATGTGCTAAAGCCGAAAGGTTCCAAAGAGCGATACGTGGTTGCTGTTCAAAGGCATACCGCCCTTGGTAGTCCGAATGGTTGCAGATGTAATTAGGATCGTAGTCGTCGAGGAAGCCAAACGGTCCATAATCAAAAGTTTGCCCGAGTATCGACATGTTGTCGGTATTCATCACACCGTGGGCAAAACCATAGGCTTGCCAGTACGCAATCATCACTGAGGTTTTCTCCACGATGGTCTCGAACATGGCAGCATATGGTTTCTCCACTTCTAAACAATCTGGGAAATACCACTCGATGACTTTATCAGCGAGGTACTTTTGCTCACTAAGTTGGTTGGTGTAGAAAAAATGCTCAAAGTGACCGAAGCGAATGTGCGTTTCAGCGATTCGAATCAGTAGCGCGCCATATTCCATCTTCTCACGGTAAACCGGCGTATCGCTGTCCATCATGCCAAGCGCTCTGGTCGTAGGAATGCCTAACCCGGCCATGGCTTCACTGCACAGATATTCGCGGATCGTAGAGCGCAATACTGCCCGACCATCCCCCATCCGTGAGTACGGCGTGAGCCCTGCTCCTTTGAGGTGAATATCAAACCAAGTGCCATTTTGGTGTTGCATCTCAGCCAGTAACAACCCGCGACCGTCACCTAAATCCGGGTTGTACACGCCAAATTGATGCCCTGCGTACTTCATTGCCAAAGGAGCAAATGATGCAAATTCGTTTTGCCCTGCAAACACATTCAACAACTCTTCATTCGCGCTTTCTGGTAAGCCAAATTGCTTCGCTAATTCTCCGTTCCAAACAACCCAACGTGTGTTATCTAAAGGCTGTGGCGTGACATAAGTGAAAAACGCAGATGGCAGGTCACTGAAGCGATGGGTGAAATTAACACCTTCCCAGATGGACATAGTAGTTCCTTAATAAAACGACTTCCTAAACGTGAGTATAAGCGCTGAACAGGTTTCTCTTCAGCCACGAATTATTCATGGGTATTTACGAAATACCGATAACGACAGACCAACATGAGATGACTTCACAACGCGTCACTGTACTACGGGACGAGACAACTAAAGAAATAAAAAAGCCACTCGGCTGAGTGGCTTTAATGAATGAACAAGAGACGCTTATTGCTCGCGACGACGCCAGCCAAACAGCCCCAATAACAATAGTGCCCAGTAAGACAAAGCACCACCGCCACTATCCGAATTGTCAAAACTTAAGCTGCTTACCGAAGCCACCACTGACACATTCACTGAGCCAGTCGCCAAGCCACCATTCCCATCCGACACGGTGTATTCCAGTTGAACATTCGTCACTTGATCTTGAGGTGCTTGGTATTGGATCTTTCCATCCACCACACTTGCCGTTCCCACGCCGGATGGATTACTCACGCTCTGCAACACTAAGCGATCTTCATTGAAATCTGAATCATTGGCGAGCACGTTGATCATAATGCTCTTTCCAGACTCAACACTGGCGCTATCTTGATTAGTAACCGGCGGCGTGTTCTCAACATCAACACTAACCGTCGCGGTTGCAGACAAACCGCTAGGGTCCGTGACCGTCACTTGGAAGGTAAGCGTCTCGCCCGCCTTCGTTCCTTGCGCCACAGTAAACTTCGCGTTCACACTATTCGCATCTGAAATAATGGCTTTAGTACCCGTCGTTTGCTGCCATCTATAGTTAAGCGCATCACCATCAGGGTCAGAGCTTGAAGAAGCTGACAAGCTGCCTTGCCCGTTCGCTGTCATGCTACTGGAATCAACTTCGGCATTGGCTGTTGGCGCCTCATTTTGACCATTCACACGCACTTGCACCGTCACTGGCAGCGATTTCAGCGCACCATTTGAAGAAACAAGACGATATTGGAAACTGTCATTACCCACGAAGTTTTCTTTAGGTGTGTATTGGGTGCCGCTCAATGTGCCATGCGTAGGTTGTTGAGTGTATTCCACATTGAATTGATAGCCAGGGGCAATAAAGTCATTCGACATAAGCGCAAGCGTTACAGGCACATTTTTGTCCGTCGTCACCGTGTCCGTTTTAGCCTCTACGATATTGCTTGAATCAATATCAAACAGCGCGCCAAAAGGAATGTAAGAGAAGTTTTGACGCATTAAACCTGAAGAGTAAATACGTTCACGATCTCCTGCCCAAATCGTTGGCACTGCTTCTTGTTCCGTCGCTAAGGTGCTTCTAAAGTTATAGTTAGATTCAAAACGCCCGTTCTCAATTTCAACCACAAGCAAATGCTTACCTGCCGTTATGCGACTTGGTTGTTCAAACAGAATACGAGTGCTGCTACGAAGTGAGCCTGCTTGCAGAAGCTGCGCCTCATTTTGATCGAACTGCAAACTGAACGATTCAAATCCAGGATGTGGGAAACGCCATACCTTGTAGTTCATCACCCCAGCATTGTCATTAGGTGTCACATAAAGTTGCAAGCCATCCAATTCTGAAGCCACTTTAAGATCCAAAGAGACAGCCAAAGCGTCATCAGAGCTTGGGTAAACATATCCTCGATGAAACGAGTTTTGCCACGCCGACTTGTTTGGCTCACTTGGCATGGTTAGTGAAAACGTTGCCGAGTTTGATTCACTTGAGATATTTGAGATACGAACGCCCGTGTTGAAGCCTGCTATGCCGGTCAAACTAGGGTTGGAATCGTCAGAAATGCTCGTGCCACCATTTGGATAAAGATCTCGATCGTCGCTAGGAAAACCGGCTTCCAATTGTTTGCGTCCGTCAGCTTGCATGATCTGCACCTGCATATCACCGACATCGTTGAATCGATTTAAGATATTCACCGACGTTGCCAACACCCCTTCTGATACCAATGCTCGGTCGTACCCTTCAAACCGTCTATTCTCAAGGTAGATACGAGGACCGAACTCTTTAAGATAAGGATCAAGATAAACGAGCTTCACTTGCCCATTTTCAACCGAAGCAGATTCATCGCTGGATTGCGCAATGTCCGGCAGTACAAAGCCCGCAGCATGCTTACTCCAAGCACTCATGTTGACCGGTGTATCTCCAGCATAACGGTCGCCTTCTTTCTTCGCCCAAGAACCACCACCCATCACGCCCCACTGACCAATAGATGCATCGCTGTTGTAAGAGTACAAATCCGGTAACCCAAGCATCAGGTGACCAAGTTCATGGACGATCACCCCCAATGTGGATTGATGCGTCTGCTGAAAGTCAGCAAACACACAGTAGTCTCTGATGGTAGTTCCGTCGATTGACACCGTATCATGTGAGTATTTGTGCGGCCATATAGAAGGACGATCTAGCTGGTTTGCCGCCAAGTCCCCACCAGCAAAAACAAACATAACCGAGAGCTCTGTTGGTTCGACACGACCGCTGCTGTCGGTGTCGTATTGAGCTAAGTTGATGTATTGGTCTAGCTTTTGGTACGCCTCAGAAAAAACCGCCTTAAGCTTGGTATTACAAGCATCACCGCTGGTTTTGGTGCTACAGTTAGGATGGTTTTGGTTCACCGTGACACTAATAACGCCATCATCCGCAGTGCCATAGCTTTCCTTCGCTGGTACGACGCGATACTTCCCATGTGAGTTCTTGTCATAATAATCCACCACGCTTTGACGATTTTCGCCAAACACCAACTGTTGAAAATCGTTAACCATAGTCTGGTTATTAAACGACACCTCAACCACCAGCAAAGGCTGTTGAACCACACTCGATGAACTCATTGCTCGGTATCCTTGCTGAGCTTGGCGCATCAAGTTTGCACGAGTTTGGGGTTCTAGTGTTCTCAAAGAAGAAAGAGAAGGTTTTAATAGTACATCAGGGCGGTTTTTCGATACTTGTGGAGCGATTGCAGATTGTGTTTTTTCTACTCCAGTCGAGACAAGTAGCGGCTGATCCGCTTCTCGCTTGATTTCAGCAAAAAACCAAGTATCGCCGTCTTTGATTAACGCATTTCCTTGCTTATCTTCATGCCAGTAGAAACTAGCGGTACCGCGAACCAGAATTTCACTGACCGTCCCATCACTGAGAGTCACGGGTTGCCAAATAGGAGACGGGGGTGTGGTTGCCATGCTGTGACCAGAAATCAGCGCGGTCAACATGGTGAGTGCGAGAGTCTTTAACTTCAAACTACGGCTCCATGAGTTCGATGTGTAAGCCATGCATCTCATATGCAAATGATTACAACAAGTTATATATAGTGGAGCTATGAAATAGTACAGAAATCGAGAAGGAATGAAATGCTGTGACAGGAGTAGATCGAAATTATTTGCATTCGCTCACTAATTTTATAAAAAACGCGAGAGCCGAATAATCAAAACTCTCGCGTAAGCTATTAATATTAAAAGATTAAAATGCAATTAACCTGTTAAAACGTTATCTTCTGGGTATTTAATTAATGTCGGTTCTGGTCGCGCCAGCATGTAGGCTAGTGTCAATGGACCAATACGACCGATGATCATCACAACGATCATGATGTACTTACCTGGTTCCGACAGTTCTGCTGTCAATCCAGCCGTCAAACCTACCGTCGCAAAGGCAGAAATGGTTTCAAACATTACCTTATCAAACGCGGCTTTCTCAGTAATCATCAACAAAAACATCGCAGTGGTGAGGATAGCGCCACTTACCACGATAATCGCTAATGACTTGGTTACGGTTTGCCAATTCACCGTGCGTTTAAAGATCACAACATGCTTTTTCTGGCGCAAGAACGCCCATGTTGCCATAAATGCCACTGCAAAAGTCGACACTTTAATACCACCACCTGTAGAGGTTGAGCCCGCACCAATCAACATCAGTACGATCATCACTAACAAAGCAGGTTGGGTAAACTGAGCCAAATCTACGCTGTTAAACCCAGCGGTACGTGCACTTGCCGATTGGAAGAAAGCCGCTAACCATTGCCCCGCAACAGGCAAAGACGCCATGGTATTTGGGTTATGTCTTTCCAGTAGCCAAAACAAAATAGTACCGACACCAAGCAATGCAGGTGTCGCGATCAACATGATTTTGGTGTGCAGATGCAAAAAGTGAAAGCCTTTACGCCAATGCAGCCATAAATCACCGATCACGGTGAAGCCCAAGCCACCGAAGATAAACAAACCCGCTAGGGTGAAAATCACCACCGGGTCGTTAACAAAGCTCATCATACTATCGGAGAACAACGCAAATCCTGCGTTATTGAATGCTGAAATAGAATGAAACAGCGCATAAAACATGCCTGTTTGCCAGCCCATTTCTGGCACCCAGCGGAAAGATAGGAAGATAAATCCAATGGTCTCAGCAATCAGAGCAAAGACAACGATTTTCTTGACCAATTTACGTAAGTTGACTTGGCGATCTTGCCCTAACGCATCTTTCGCAAGTGCTTGTTGACGCAAACTCAAACGAACACCAAACATATACAGCAGCACCGCAGACAGCGTCATCTGCCCTAGCCCACCAATTTGCATTAAGAACATCAATAGCACTTTACCCGCCAAGGTAAAGTGCTGCCCGGTATCTACGACACCAAGCCCCGTTACACTGATAGCCGAAGTCGCGGTGAACAAAGCGTCAGTGATAGAAAGCCCGGTTACAGAAAAAACCGGCAGGGTCAGCAAAACAGCAGAAGGCAATAACACACCGAGAAAGCTCAGCAATATAATGCGCGGTTCGCCACCTTTCGCTTTATCTCGTTTGCCATCTGGGGCGTAAAACACGCCTCTCTGATGAAATTGCTTCATAGTGATTTCAACTTGCTCGCAAGTTTGTCTTGGGGTCCCACAACAATGATGAGATCGCCGATCTCCAGCGTTGAATTGAGATCCGGTGCTTTGGTGATTTCTGGACCGCGTTTAAAGCCAAGCACTTGTACACCTTCCACCTTACATAAGGCTAAATCGCCAAGTGTTTTGCCCATCCAACGAGAGCCAATCACAAACTCTGTCATAGCTAATCCACTGCCTAGTGGATGAAACTCCAACACACGTTTGTCCAGCATCTTACGCGCCACACGAATACCCATATCACGCTCTGGCATGATGACGTAGTCTGCACCGATTTTTTGTAGAACACGTGCTTGGAAGCGATCATTCGCTTTTACCCAAACCGATTTCACACCCGCTTCTTTTGCGATAAGTGTTGCGAGGATGCTGGCATTGACGTCTGCACCGATAGCAATCATGACCATGTCATAATCATCAAGCTTGAGTTCTGCGACTGTCTCTTCATGAGTACAGTTCGCTACGATGGCTTGGCTAACAAATCCCGCCGCTTCTTTCACTCGGTCTTCGTTAATGTCTACCGCCAAAACTTGTGAACCTGAATCCTGCAGTTCTTTACAAACGGCCAAGCCGAAACGACCTAGACCAATTACAGCAAATTGCTTATCACCAGTTTTCATTCGTGCCTCATTTATGCGTTGAATAGCAGGCGCGAAAGTCTGCGCCTATTCCTCACCATCTGCAAACATGACGACAAAAAATTGACAAAACCCTAACTCAAACCTTCGCGCAAGATCTAACCAAAGCGTAAGACACATTGAACGAGTTTTCCTAATTATTAGCAATTAAATCAAAAGAATAACTACATGCTTCACACTTCATCTGTGCATGGTTTTCGCTATCAAATAAAGAAAGAAAACTGAGACCACGTTGAACAAAAAGCCAGAGAGAAAAGAAAAAAGTAAAAAATAAGCCGCATCGAGGTGCGGCTTATCATGTAGAAAAGAGCTATCAAACGTTATTTAGCGTTACGTTTATCACCATTTTCGCGACGTGGACGCTGATCTTGCAGCTTACGCTTGTTCTTCGGAACATAGTTCAGAATCGAAATTGGCACAGGTTTTCTCGGTGCAAAACCTTCAATTTCTACACGCTCTAGCAAATGACCAAGGCGGCTTTCGATCATGCACAGGTTTTTGAAATCGTCTTTCGATACCAGTGAAATCGCCTCGCCCTCTGCACCAGCACGACCAGTACGACCAATGCGGTGTACATATTCATCGGCTGGGTAAGGTAGATCGTAGTTAATCACGACAGGCAAGTTATCAATATCGATACCACGTGCCGCCACACCCGTTGCTACTAAGTATTGGATTTCACCGGCTTTGAACTTCTCAATCAGTTCTTGGCGAACACGTTGGTTACGACCACTGTGGAAAGCTTCAGCCACAATGCCACGCTTCTCTAATTGAGTAACCAGTTTCGCTGCGCCATGTTTTGTCTCGATGAACACCAACACTTGCGACCAGTCGTTCTCATTCAACATGTGGCTCAGTAGTGAGGATTTCATGTCTTTATCAACGGTGGTGATCCATTGCTTAATGTTTGACTTAGACGCGCTGTGTTTTGCAATGGTGATTTCTTCAGGGTCAACAATTGCATTCTTTGCCAAATCACGAACTGGGTTAGATAAGGTCGCGGAGAACAGCAAGCTTTGAATATCTTCCGGCATGCAATCGATGATCTTATCAATCGAATCAATAAAGCCCATATCCAACATTTTGTCAGCTTCATCTAGGACCAGCATTTCCACTTCATCAAAGTGAATAGCACGCTGACCGTATAGATCAATCAAACGACCTGGAGTGCTTACGACAATGTCTACGCCTTCAATCAACGCTTGTTTTTGCGGTGCGTAATCCACACCACCGAACATCGCCATAGAACGCAATGGTAGATTTTTGCCATACGCTTCAATGCTCTGATGAACCTGAAGAGCCAATTCGCGCGTTGGCGTTAGGATGATCGCACGTGCACGCTTTTTACGTTGCGTTTCGCCGTGGCTCAGTTTTTCTAAGATTGGTAATACAAAGCTGGCAGTTTTACCTGTCCCCGTTTGTGCTGCGGCAATTAGGTTACTACCACGCAGAACAATAGGAATGGCTTTTTGTTGGATAGAAGTCGGTTTTTCGTAACCCAGCGCCTTCACAGCATCTGTGATAGAAGCACTTAAACCAAGCTTAGAAAATGGCATACAAACGTCTCAACGAAGAAATGGGCGCGTAGTGTATCAGAATCCGAACTAAGTAACAGAATCTATCTGTCTCCAGCAGAGGCTTACTGAAATCTACTCGTGGCGACAAAGAAATTCTATCCTTTTAATAAGTCATTCAATTGTTACAGCGTGATGATTTATTCGCCACTTCACGTTTCTTGTATTTGAACCTCGTTATGCTGCTAGGGTGTGCATCACTGGAAAACTTCATGGACATTTTATTACTGGTTGGATTAATCGCGCTCAATGGTGTGTTCGCCATGTCTGAGATTGCATTAGTGACTGCCAAAAGCGGTCGACTGAAAAAGTCAGCCGAACACAGCTCTTCCGCTCGTCTTGCTTTAGAGCTTAAGAATAACCCCACTCAATTTCTCTCTACTATACAAATCGGCATCACCGTCATTGGCATCCTCAGCGGTATTTTTGGTGAAGCAACCCTCTCAGTTCCATTCGGGCATTGGCTCGTCGCACAAGGTTTAGAGCGTGAGATAGCAAATATCCTTGCAACGGCAATTGTGGTGGTCATGATCACTTACTTCGCCATCGTGATTGGTGAGCTCGTGCCAAAGCGTTTTGCACAAAACAATGCCGAACGCATCGCTGTCATCGTTGCCTACCCAATCCACTGGCTAGCAAAACTGACCACGCCATTTGTCATGCTACTGACCGTTTCGACCGACACACTGCTTAAGCTTCTACGCCAAAACAACGCAGGCGAAATCGTCACAGAAGAGGACATCTTTGCTGTCGTTAGCGAAGGTTCCGAATGTGGTGCTATTGAGCCTCAAGAACAATTGATGATCCGTAACTTGCTCCACCTTAATGACCGACTAGCACTTTCACTCATGACACCGAGATGCGATATCCATTATCTCGATTTAGATTTACCTCTCGATGCGATTTTGAGGAATCTACGTCAAACTCAGCATTCTGTTTGGCCCGTCTGCAAAGGAGGGTTAGATAACATTATCGGCACCGTTTCCTCTAAGGCGTTATTAGATGAATACGATGAGCTATCCATTTCTCGCTTAGCCAAGCTGTTGAAACGGTCGCGCTTCGTACCCGAATCAATGAAAGGTCTACCACTGCTCAATTACATGCAACAAACCAGTACCGAGATGGTGTTTATCGTCGACGAATATGGCGATGTGCAAGGACTAGTAACTCACTACGATCTGCTTAAATCCATCGCTGGTGAATTGGGCATGGCACCACAGCAACTCTGGGCAAAGAAACAGAAAGATGGCAGTTGGATCATGGATGCGCTGATCCCACTTAACGAGTTGAAGTACAAACTAACGTTGAACCATATTGAAGGCGAAGAAATAGAAGGATTCCAAACATTGAATGGTTTTCTGACGTGGTTAATTGGGCGCGTGCCGACTCAAGGAGAAACCGTCGAATATCAACAATGGCAATTTGAGATACTACACGTGAAGAATAATCGCATTGTCCAAGTCAAAGTCACCGAGTCGCTCTGTGAAATGAAAAGCGATTAAAGCGGAATAAAAAAGCAGCTTCCGGCTAGGAGGCTGCTTGTTAGATCAAACCAGTATTCGCTTTAGAATAGGTAAGTTGCACTTACGTATGCACTGCGACCTTTCTCTGAATAACCGTAGTAGTCGTCTTCATCATCAAGCTCGACATCAAAGATGTTGTTCAAGCCAGCTTTAAGATTGAGCTGTTGGAAGTCATAAGCAACACCAAGACCGACAAGCGTGTAGCCATCTACTGTTTTGTTCTCACGGCTTAGGTTTGTGATCACCTGTTCACCAACGTAGTTTACTCGCGCAAACGTAGTGAATGCGTCAAACACTTCCCAGTTCAAATCAAGATTTGCAAGATGCTCTGGCGTCTTCATGAGCGTATCATCCGTGCTCTTGTCTTTCGCGTCCGTGTAGGTGTAGTTACCCTTTAGGTTGATGCTGTCAGTAATGTCATACCAACCTTCAAGCTCGATACCTTTGATCTCTGCTTTACCGATGTTTTGGTAAGTGAAGATAGGCATTTTACCAACCGCACCAACTGGCTTGGTTAGGTCGCGTTCAATCTTGTTCTTAAAGTCCGTGTAGTAGTACATCAAGCCAACACCCATAGACGTGGACTCATAAGCAAAACCGGCTTCGTAGCTTTCTGATTCTTCAGGTTTTAGATCGTCGTTACCCGTTAACCAACAACGGTTACCACAACTGATTACACGTACTTGATCGCTGCTTTCCATCATACCCGGCGCGCGGAAACCACCACCCGCACCACCTTTGAACACAAATTCATCGGTGAAGCTATAAACTGCATATGCTCTTGGACTGAAGTGACTACCATACACTTCATGGAAGTCTTGACGACCACCAAGTGTCAGCGCCAATTTATCGAGATCGAACTCACCCTGAACAAAAACCGCGCCTTGATAGTTATCGATGTCGCCTGATGGTACATCTCGGCTGTTTTCCAATTCAGAAGTACGGTATTCGCCACCAAACACCCACTCATGTGAGTCACGCCACAAACCAGAAACTTTAAAATCAAGCGTGTTGTTTTGTAGCTCAACATCAGCAGCGCCATTGGTGTATGCCGTACTTGCATCATCAAGCTTCATATTTTCGCCATACAAACGTACTTGTGTATCCACAGACTCCCATGCACCTTCATGCGTCAGTCCGTAGTTCCAACGCGTTGAGTCTTGAGAATTTGTTTGCGCACCCGAACGAGGATGGACCCAATCCGCTTCACGCTCATCGTTGGTGTAAATCACATCGGCGATCAAACGCTGTTCATCAGTAAGCTGCCAAGCCATCTCACCAAATACATTGGTGGTGTCTTTCTTTTCTAATGCATCAAAGGTCGGGTTAGTATCGGTACGCCACGGATCTCTTGAAGAGCTTTCAACAATGATGCTGCCTTCAAGGTTTTGTGCGAGTTCACCACTAGCGTAAGCATGACCTTTAACACCATCACCACCGTCGCCTTCAAGAATGCTTTCGTATTCCAAACCAACAGAACCTGATGTCTCTTTGGTTGGCGACTTCAAGATAACGTTGACCACACCACCCATCGCTTCAGACCCATACAGGGAAGAAACCGGACCGCGAACCACTTCAATTCTCTGAACCGCAGTCAGTGGGATGCTTGATAAGTCAAAATCGTTACCACGAATCAAAGCATCTTGAGAGTTAATACGACGACCGTTAATCAAAACCAAGGTGTGCTTAGAATCCAGACCACGAATACGAATGGTGTTACGACCGTAAGCTGTACGACTCAACACACTCACCCCGGTAGCACTACGCACCGCTTCTGAAATGTCTTTTACCGGCATCTTAGCGAGATCGTCAGCGGTAATCACCGACACTGATGCCGGTGCAGTCAACTCTGAATGCTGTGTTAAAGACGCTGTCACGACCATGCGTTCCATTTCCACAACATCATCTTTATCGTTAGCAACTGCATGACCACTGAGTGCCGTCAAAAGTGCACCGGCAAGCACTGTCGGCATAAATGCGGGCTTTTTAACTAAACTATTCACTGCATATCCTTATATCTATTTTATAAATAAATTGAGCTCGCAAACTCTAATAAACGAATGTATAAATGACAATCATTACTACTCGTATTTACATTTAGATTTGAGCTGGGCTATATTTTTGAACTGCAACACATTGAAAAGCACCGAGTTGGGTAACATTCTCGACCCTTTCTGTCTTCAATTAGAAAGTGTCAGTCCAAGGGTTCACATCGTAAAAGCCACACCGGAGATGTATTCCAAATTGGGCTTTCCCGAGGAAGAGCAACAAATTCATAAGTCGATAGCTAAACGCCAGCGAGAATTCAGAGCAGGACGCAACGCGGCTCGTGCCGCCATACAAATGCTCTCCTTGAGCCAAGATAACGGGAACTCCCCGCTCATTTTGACGGGAAAATCCAGAGAGCCTTTATTCCCTCAGCCAATCAGTGGCAGCATCAGTCACACTGATGGTATTTGCCTCGCGGGTTGTGCATTAAAAAGTGACATCGCAAGCTTAGGGATCGACGTAGAACGCAATGTCCCCCTCGCCTCACACCTTTTTACAAGCATCTACACAGGTGACGAACAGAACTTAATCAAATCGTCTAGCCACCTACCTGATGCTCTGATATTCAGCATCAAAGAGAGCTTGTTTAAATGCTGCTTCCCCTTTGTTCAGGTGTATTTCGATTTTCTAGAAGCACAAATCACGCTGCTGCCTGAGAGTAGAAACTCAGGACAATTTCGCTTCGAACTGATTGGAAATAACCAAACCTCTTTAACCGCCAAATTGCCCGACCTTCCATTTCATGGCTACTACTGCTTCAACAAGCAGTTTATTTTCTCACTGTGCTATTTCTCCTCATGAAGTCGTCATTCATTTCTATTCGATGACCTTTTTGATCACCATTTGCTGTCGTTCATTAACCAGCGGTAAGCGCTGCTCTAAACGCCACTTCCACATTTGTGGGATTGAAATACCTACTGTATCGAGTTGCCTTGTCTGCGGACCCAAGTACCAATAAGCATCAACCAATTCATCTAAGCAGGTAAAAGCATATGGATTCACGGGAGGCTTTTTCGGGATCAGTTCAAGAAACGAGCGCTGTTTTAGTAAAGGCTGATCCGTCGGGTAAATGCCATGTTCAGGGGCATTCAGTTCGCTAGATAAGATGTGTGGCCAAACTGATACATACTGCTCACCAAACTTGTGTTTCGCTAGCTCACCGAAGGTGCTGTGTTTTGCCATAAAGCCCAGCGTTGGCGAGCACTTTAGAATGTGTCTCGCGCCAACTAACACCACCACACCAAGCCCACATTTCGACGTTTGTTTTTCTACTCCTTCTGCCAAAGCTTGATCACGTTGTGCACTGAGCTTTGCTAACTCTTTCGAATGTTGGATGTCTTCCCAGCTGAACGATGGTTCGGTCAACACTATCTTGATCGGCACCTTACGCGTGCTATTTACAGCACGAACTCGCTCAAAGAAAGCACCGTAACAAGGATGCAACCAAGCGGGAAATGCGACTGAGTCCAACCACACCGCCGCTAATTCAGCTTGGGTAACCGTCTCTCCCGATAAGTAGTTATTGAGTAATGCTTGATGCTTGGCATTCCCAAATTCAATGAACAAATGGGAAAACGAGCCATCCAATTCAGGTGCAAGTAAGGCTTCCGTTATCTTCTCGAACAGTTCGCTAAACCAATGAGCTTCACCGATGGCAACTACACTGCCAGCGTTAAGTTTGCTTTTGAGAAAAGCCAGAGGGGAAACCACCCCCTCCAACAAATCCTTAGTT
The DNA here is from genome assembly GCF_024181835.1 of Vibrio sp. Y29_XK_CS5. NCBI lineage: Bacteria > Pseudomonadati > Pseudomonadota > Gammaproteobacteria > Vibrionales > Vibrionaceae > Vibrio > Vibrio sp. Y29_XK_CS5. The sequence continues at coordinate 123,733 of NZ_JAMZAM010000002.1, read as the reverse complement.
TTTGCTTTGGTTGAGGTATCAAACATCAAATCTCTCTCTCAGTTCTTCAACCATATGTGAACCAATCAAACGCAGCATATCTGGGCGCATCATTTCACGATGAACACACGCGACATCGATCACTTTGAGCTCGCCATCCATGTATTTGAACCATCCATTGCGATCAAGAAATGCCTCTTCTGGTGGCTTCTCCGCATTGAAAAACAACACATCACCTTGATACTGATAATTGACGCTATCGCGTACGCGATGGTTGTTGTTAATGACCACTTCCACCATTGCCGTAATGGTTTCAGCACTCAGGTGCGCCATTGATGATCCTGCATCTTGTAAGATGTCGATCACTTCAGGTCGCGTTAGGCTAGAATGCAACGATTCATCAAACTCTACCCCAGCCATACGAATTAAGGCGCCAAGCGCTTTCTCTTCGCCAGGCGGGTGCATACTTTGCCATTGCTCCGTTGGGTAAGAGTCCAACAAGGTGACTAAGCCAACTTCTTGACCTTGCTGCTGTAAGATACCCGCCATTAAATGCGCAATCATGCCGCCAATAGACCAGCCTAGTAGGTGATATGGACCAAAGGGTTGTTCTTCTCGAATCGCCGCCACGTAATCCTCAGCCATTTCGGTCATTGATTTAGGCAGCGGAGAAGAAGGGTCACCGAGGTTTTTCGCTTGTACGCCGTAAAGAGGCACATTGGATGGAATAATCGGAGTCAAAGCCGCATAGCACCAACTCAAGCCACCAGCAGGATGGACACAGAAAATAGCTGGCTTGCCCTCTCGTTTTCGCAGAGGCAGTAAGATATTGAGCGCTTCATCGCTTTCACTGCCATTTAACTTGGCGGCAATACCGGAAACCGTCGGAGACTCAAACACCGCCGCAAGCGATAGCTCAATTCCCATGATCTCTTTCACATGAGCAATCAACTGAGCAGCAAGCAACGAGTGTCCGCCTAATTCAAAGAAGTTGTCATCCACGCCAACCGCCGGTAAATCAAGTAAGCGGCAAAATAGTTTGCATAAACGCTCTTCAACAAGGTTACTTGGTCCTTTTGTGCTCACTTGAGCAGACAAATCTGGCTTGGGTAACGCATCACGATCCAATTTACCATTCGGTGTTAAAGGGAAGCTTTCAAGCTCAACAAAATAGCTTGGCACCATGTATTCCGGTAATGGCTCAGCAAGGTACTTTTGTAGTGCGTTAGTATCAATTCCCTGCTCAAGATCCTCTGCCGACACATAAGCAACAAGGCGTTTATCATTCTCAGTATATTCCTGAGCTAACACGGCAACTTGCGCAACACTTGGGTGGTTTGCTAAGGCATTTTCAATCTCTTCTAACTCGATTCGGAAACCACGAATCTTGACCTGAAAATCGCTTCGCCCACAGTATTCAATCGCACCATCTTCGCGCCAGCGCGCTAAATCACCAGACAAGTACATTCGGCTACCTTGTGGACCAAAGGGATTGTCGATAAAGCGCTCTTGAGTCAGTTCTGGCTGACCATAGTAGCCCATCGCCAACTGTCGACCTGCAATGTATAAGTTACCCACCACACCAGGAGGTACAGGATTAAGTTCGTCATCAAGAATATAGATTTGCGTGTTCCATACAGGACGACCTATAGGAATCGAATTCCCTTGCGTATTCGCCTCACTTGGCCAGTAAGTTACGTCCACCGCAGCTTCTGTCGGACCGTACAAATTATGCAATGGTGCATCAAACTCTTGGTAATAGTGATTGACTAGCTCCATTGGCAACGCCTCCCCGCTACAAAAGACTTGGCGTAGACTTTGGCACAATCTGGCATCTGCTTGTTGTACGAAAATTTGCAGCATTGAAGGCACAAAATGCAAGGTGGTGATCTGCTCTTTATGAATCAAATCTTGTAGGTATATTGGGTCTTTGTGTCCGTCTGGTTTCGCAATAACAAGGCACGATCCGACCATCATTGGCCAGAAGAACTCCCATACTGAAACATCGAACCCTGCTGGCGTTTTTTGTAATACCCGGTCTTTCGCATCAATTGGATATTGGTCGTGCATCCACAAGAGTCGATTGACAATCGCATCATGCGTAACGACGACGCCTTTTGGTTTCCCGGTCGAGCCCGAGGTATAAATCATATAAGCTGGTGAATGAGGTTCTGGCTTAACTTGAGGAGGCAACGGTTCTACCACTTTATATATCGTAGGCAGCGTCTCATCATCCACTAGCTTTACATCCACCTCTTGCGGCAGTTTGTCTTGAAGCGTCTTGGTTGAGAAAACAAATTTCGGTGAAGAAGATTCGAGCATGTAGTGGATACGCCCCTCGGGGTAGTCAGGATCCACAGGCACATAAACCGCGCCAGCCGCTAAAATGGCTTGCTGTACTACAATCAGCTCTTCGCTTCTTGGGACACACACAGCAATGCGGTCACCAAGCTCAACGCCTTGCGCTGTTAACCAGTTGGTGAGTGAATACACTTTGCGAGCCAGTTGCTCGTAACTCAACGTCTGACCTTCAAAGATCAAAGCCAGAGCGTGTGGTGTCAAAATACGTTGGCGAGCCATGATGGCGGACAGCGTCGTTTCCGGTACTTCGTGAGCGGTATCGTTCCATGTCTCGACAACCTTCTCTCGCTCACCAGCCAGTAAAATACTGACATCACTCACTTGGCAATGAGAAGGATCTTGAGCTTCTGCGCTTGTAAAAAAGTCACTCATAAAATGGAACAAGCGTTGTTGATGCTCATGAATCTCTTTCTCTGAATACAGCTCTGGATTCGCATCCATATCGATGTGTAATTGCCCAGCTAATTCATAGCAATAGAAAGAAATGTCATCGACCGGTCCGGCTGATAAATTGTGTGCTTTTGAAGTGAGGTCACCGAATTTATGCTCGTACTCAAACGGCATAATATTCACCAATGGACCAAATAGATTACGATGATCTTTTACCAAATTTAGCTCGCGATGAAGCTCTTCATAGCGATAGCTTTGATGACGGCGAACCGATGCAAATTCTTGGTTAACTTGCTTCACCAACGTTTTGATATCCAGTCCTGATTCAAAACTGACTCGTACAGGAAGAATACTGACGCGCATCGCCGGAGTTTGAATGGCTACCGAGCCCAAACGCCCCATCAGAGGCACACCAATCACCACTTCATTGGAGCGTGTCATACGGTGTACATAAGCCGCGATAGATGCGATAAGTACGCTATACCAGTGTGTTCTGCACTGTTTAGCTAACGACTCCATTCTCTGAAAGTCAGAGGCTGCCATTGCACCTTTTAGGCGAAGGAAATGGTCTGAAGTCACTGTCGGCTTACCCGCAAGGTTTACAGTGTCAGAATGGTCGGCATAACGCTGTAAATAAAATGCGCGATCTTTTTGGTATTTCTCAGAAGCTTTATAGTCGTCATCTTCTTTCAAAAGAGCCTGTTGGTCTGCAAATTCAAGCTTCTCAAAGTGCTCTCCTTTAACCAACTGACCATAAACATGCGCCACCCGCCCCGCGACCAGCGACATGCTGTAACCGTCTATCGCAATGTGATGCAGTGAAAGGAACCAAACGTATTGATCATCGGAGAGCTTAAGCAATGCCATGATGAATAAAGGACCTTGTTCCAAATCGACAGGTTGCTTTAACTGATCTTTCATCCAAGTCACAGCGGCATCAAGCGGTTTAACGTGTTGCGAAAAGTCGATACGTTCAACTTGCCAGGTTTGTCTATCTATCACCATTCGCGGTCCTTCGGTGGTGGTAACAAACTTAGCGTGCAACGAGTCGACTTCATCAATTGCCGTTTTGACTGCTTCAACAAAACAAGGCTCATCCACCTCGCCTTCAATAACCAGGTATTCGCCAGTCTTATAAATTGGGTTTTTAGGGTCACGTAACTGAGCAAACCAAATCCCAGCTTGGGCATCCGTAAGCGGCAACAACTGCTCTGCCGTATAAGGTAAATCGTACATGTTCATTCCTTTGTCATTCTTCCGCTTTGGCTGTTAGGTCAGCTTCTTCTCGATCAATCTCCACCAATCCTGCAAACTCGGTTTCGCTGCTAATTCCATAAAACTCACATCAAGGCCCGCCTGTTGCCAATCTCCGACCAGCGACATCATGCGTACCGAATCCAAACCAAAATCAAGCAAACTATCCTCTGGCGTCATCTCATCGGCCGGTACCTCTAACAGCGCCGCTAACTGTTGAGTAAGTTGCGGTTGCGACTGAGGAATCACAAAATCACCAGCTGCGAGTTCGTTCGCACTTGCCACTTGTTCGAGCAATTGCTGCTTGTCCAAGACATAACCGCATCGACCCGCCACATAGTTGAGCGCCATGTCATGATCGCTCGCTGAGAAGTCAGCAACGGCATCGGAAACCATGAAAGCTTTAATGTCTGTCATGAACGCTTCTGCCGCGGTTTGTAAACAACCGATGTGAGCATAAATACCCACGATAATTAGCTGATCACGCTCCGTTTCATCCATCATGGATTTAAGTGGCGTACGTTGAAACGCACTGTAACGCCATTTGGTGTAAACGGTGTCCTGCTCCGTTGGGGCAAGTGCTGGGGAGATTCGAGTAATGTTGTCATCCGCTTTTAAACCGGGACCCCAAAAATCGGTCAATAAAGCGCGATCTTCTTGGCGTTGGTCACCGGGCTGCGCGGTATAAACCACTGGAATGCCGGCATCAATACATGCTTGTTTGATCTCTTGAATGTTGCGAGTCAACGTTTGAATCAGCTCGCTGTCTGCATCGTAGAAATTGAGAAAGTACTGCTGCATATCGTGGATTAACAAGACGGCACGATGTGGTTCTACTGACCAGTTAACGCGATTTTCTGGCTTCACTTTCGTTAGTGAGTAACCAGAGATAGATGGAATGGCCATTGGGCTTATCTCCAAAGTAATCAAAATGCCAAGCACACCAAATCAACCTTGGTGTTTCGACCTTGGTTAAACGAGTTCGAGTAATTTATTTTTATTCACTTTACCTACTGGCGTTTTGGGTAATACATCAACAAAAACGACCATATCTGGGATCTTAAAATCAGCCAGCCCACGCCCTCGTAAGAAACGCTTTATCTCGATCGGTTTCGGGGCTTGCTGCGGGCAAACTAAGGCAGCACAACTGCGCTCCCCAAGGTAATCATCTGGGATGGCAATAACAGCAGCATCATGGACACAATCGTGCGCCAGCAAATGGTTCTCGACCTCTTCTGCTGCGATTTTTTCACCCCCTCGGTTAATCTGATCTTTGTCGCGACCAACAACTTTCAAATTGCCCTCTTCAGTCAGCAGTACCACATCGCCAGTACGGTAGTAGCCTTGCTCGGTGAATGAACGCTGATTGTGCTCAGGAGCCCGGTAGTAACCTTGAATGGTATAAGGTCCACGCACGAACAAAATACCTTCCGTACCTTGCGGGACAGGGTTACCCATTTCATTGAGTATCAACAGCTCATCAGCAGGTGACATTGGGCGACCTTGCGTCGTGACAATCACGGACTCAGGATCATCTAGACGGGTGTAGTTAACTAGCCCTTCAGCCATGCCAAATACTTGCTGTAAGGTACAACCAAGTTCAGGTTTGATACGCTTTGCCGCTTCCTCACTAAAACGAGCCCCCCCAACTTGCAGCACTTCTAATGAAGTAAGGTCATGTCGAGTTCTTGCGGCTTCATCGAGCCACAATAGTGCCAACGGTGGCACTAAAGCGGCTACGGTAATTCGGTACTTTTCAATCAAAGAAAAGGCAGTTTGAGGGCTTGCGTCTGGAGCAAGTACAACGGTGCCACCCGCCATAAAACAGCCCAACGCACCGGGAGAACTCAATGGGAAATTGTGGGCGGCCGGTAAAACACAAAGGTAACGCGTATTTGGCGAGAATTGGCAAACCTCATTGCTCGCTCGCACACTGTATAGATAGTCGTAATGTGTGCGAGGAATAAGCTTAGGTGTGCCAGTCGTACCACCCGATAATTGGAAAAAGGCAAAATCTTCACCGCGATGAACTTGAGGTTCAACATTGTCTAGCAAGAGCGCTCTAAGGGCTACGCTACCAATCGGCATGGCACTCATGTCACCCGCCCAAACGATGTTCTTTAAGCTTGGTAATTCAGACGCTACTTGCAGCGCAATATCAGCCGTATCGACGCCGAGTTGAGGAGCAGTGATTAACGCTTTTGCCTGTGTAAAATGACAAAAGTATCGAATCTCCGAATAACGATGAGCGGGTAACGCAAGCACAGGTTGAACGCCAATTTTAAGCAGTGCAAAAAAGCTAATGTAAAACTCGCCTATGTTAGGCAAATGCAAAACGACCTTGTCGCCAGATTTAAGATTCAGAGTCGATTGGAAACCAGCAGCTAACTTATCAACATGCTCAAGTAACGATTGGTACGTCCACTGTCGCTCCCCGTCAACTAGAGCAACATGGTTAGGAGAAATAGAGACGCTTGCCTCAAGCATCTCTGGAATGGTTTGCTCTGTCCAAAAACCCGCTTGGCGGTATTGCTTTGCTAAACCTTCTGACCAAGGTGTAAAACCAGAGGCATTCATGCTTAAGCAAGTCATTGAACTACCTCCATATTCTCACGGATTTCAATACCCAGCGCGTTCAATACAGTGCGCATTTTATTTCCTGTTTCTTCAAGCTCACTTTGTGGCTCAGATCCGGAGACGATCCCAGCTCCGGCATAAACTCGAATACGCTTCTTCTCAACTTCAGCGCAGCGGATAACAACAACCCATTCGCCATTACCACGAGCGTCTACCCAACCAACAAGACCCGTGAAATAGCCCCGATCAAAGGGCTCCACTTGACTGATGAAATCGTAAGCTTGAGCCGTAGGATAGCCACACACGGCAGGCGTTGGGTGAAGCGCACTCGCCAATTTCAGAACGCTGGTATTGGCATCGGACACCGTCCCTTCAATACGAGTCGAAAGGTGCAACATGGCTTTGGTTTCAATAACCGACGGCACCATAGGCACATAAAGGTTATGACACCAAGGTTGAAGCGCTTTTTCTACCGCATCGACCACTACCGCATGCTCATGAAGATCTTTGCTACTCTCCATCATGAGCTCGCCTTGCTGCTGATTCATTGATGCATTTTCACAACGTCGACGAGAACCTGCCAGAGGATTTGAGCACACATGAGGACCTTTGCGGGATACCAGTAATTCAGGGCTGGATCCCATCAAATAAGCGTCAGAATGACCACCGCCGATACGAGTAGAAAAGGTATAACCACCAGGATTTTGCTTGAGTAAGGTTTTGAGGAAGCGAGCTCGATCGATTTCATCTTGTGTATCCACTTGCATCGTGCGTGACAACACCACTTTATCAAGAGCGATGTTTTCTTGGCTGCAACGATGAGTGGCAAGCTCAACACTATGCATGTATTCAGTAGGCGTCGGGATAGGTTGAATAGAAGAAGGATGACAGTCGTTGCAACCATCGACATCTAATACTTTATCCGGTCTGATCGGCGACGTCGTGATCAAACGCTCAGGGACGATAAAGTGCACAGGATTATGTTCAGAAAACGGTATTACACCAACGGCAATAGGGTTGTCATTCCCCTCTTCCTTCGCCGATTCTAGTAATTTGCTAATGTGAGTATCTAACTCTGAGAATTTAACTTGTTGGGAAAATTCTGCAGCAATGCCTTGTGTAAGCAACGTCACCGTCGGTGAGCTAAAGAAGAACGAAGCGTCATCCGTATGGGCGTTGAGAAACTCTGTGAGCATAGTACTGCTTCCCATGGAGTTACGAAGCATAATCATCTCTCAAACTGTATTAAACATAGCGTCCTAAATGAGATTCCTTCTCATTTGAAGAATGAGACTACACACCTAGTTACAATTATTCAATCATTTTTGATAATAATTATCATTCGCATAACTTATAGTTTTATAAATTAATATTCTTAAACAAATAGAACCTCAAACAAACAATTCACCATATTTATATCTAAGTAACTTCAAATCTAAGCAACTTCAAGGTGGAGGATTCAGAGCGAGTTACCTTGGTTCGTATGCATCGTTAACAATTTTTGATTTGGATCCATAGCCAAAAAGAAAGGGCTAACGCCATCAGCCGTCAGCCCTTTCTCAATCTTTATTTCAATTAACAGCGCATCAGTTGTTATCAACAAAGCCGTACTTCTTATCACTTAATGAGCGAATCTCATTGAAGCGGTCTTGCGTCTTCCCACCGATAATATCGACGCGTCTTTGCATCTCATTTACCCACTCCCGATCTTCCATCACATCACGAGGGAATACCGTTGTTCGTTGGTTATCACCCAGATAAAGAAAAGCATCAAACAAACCACCGACTTGGGCGTCCATGTCGTCCATCGCAGCAAGCTTATAACGGGCTTTTGGTAATAAATCGATAAACCTCAGATCAGCAATCGGACTTTTTGCGACCTCAAGAAGCGCCGGAGCTTTTACGTCATGAAACGTCTTCACCACTTCTGGTTCCGTCATTGGCCAAATCAAGTAGGTACTATTGGGAAACGCTTGCTCTAATCGTGTCGCCAATGGCCAAGCACTGGCTTGTGTTTTTGCAACGTAATCCCGCGGCGCATTCACCAAATGGAAAGCCCCAAAAATCAACAGTGCTTTCTGATTGTATTGTATACGCTCAGCAGCAACTTGATAAAAATGATCCGTCTTGTTTTTAGCAGCTTGCTGCCATACCTTTTCATCACTCACAGTGCTCCAATCAAACGGTGCTTCGGCTAAATGCACATGGATTTTTTTCCCTTTAGGTAGCGTTTGATTTCGCACTTTTATCGCTTTGAAGAAATCGGCATAAGCATCTGGCATCCAAGCCATAAAGTAGATCGAACCTCGCAAAATTGAGCGAAGCTGTTCATCACTCACGTCCCCACCAGCTAAGTAGTTATCCAGTACAGGTTGGTACTTTGCATTGCCAAACTCCACCACAATATGCGTGACCTGATCTGAAAATGCAGGAGTCGAAACCAGCTCAGTTGCATAGCGCAAGAAAGCATCATTCCAATGATAATCGCCAATACCCACAAAGTTATGTTGCTTAAACGCATTAAGAATCGCAGCGTCTGCTGATTTAGCTTGCTCGACCACTTGTTCGACTTTTTGCTCGGACAGATCTACCTCTGCGTAGTGTGGTAAATACTCACATCCAGCCAACCCGACAAGCCCTAACGTGAGCAACCAAGGTTTGATTTTCCAACCTAGTTTGTTCGTCAATTTCATTACCTCCTTGTTAACATTATGACAACGATAACAAAAATCATTATCATCTATCTAGTTTGGATGTGATATTTGCAGCACGAAGGGAGAGGGTTATGAGTGAAAACAACACAGAATTCAAAAGTAAACTGTGCCTAGTGACTGGTGCAGGGCAAGGTATTGGACTTGCCTGTGCCAAAAGCTTATTGGAACAAGGGGCTACTGTGATTGCCTGCGATATCACGCAAGCTCTGCTAGAGGAATTCAAACAATCTTTGCCAAAAAAACAGCAAGCTCGAACGTTGCTACTTCCCTTTGACTTAGCCAACACCACAGCCGTTCAGTATGCGTGTCATTATCTTGCTCAAGACAAGCTCATTCCTGACTACGTGATTACATGCGCCGGTGCGCTACATCTTGGTTCTGTTCTGGAACTCCCTCCTGAAGCGCTCATTAAAACGTTAGACGTGAACCTAAAGGGGACCATGCTACTGACACAACAACTGGCGAAATTGCTGGTTCAAAATAACAAAAAAGGCGCAATTGTTGCGGTAGGTTCGAACGCAGCAGACACCCCAAGAGTCAACATGTCGGCGTATTGTTCGTCTAAAGCGGGACTTCATATGTGGATGCAATGTTTGGGGTTAGAACTCGCGGCATACGGCATTCGCTGTAACATTGTTAGCCCAGGCTCAACCAGAACAGCGATGCAAGAACAAATGTGGAATGAGTCCTATGGAGAACGAGAAACGATTCAGGGTAACTTAGCGTCACACCGGATTGGTATTCCTTTGAACAAGATTGCAGAAACCAAAGACATAACCAATGCGATTGAATTTTTACTGAGTGAGAAAGCGGGTCACATTACCATGCACGATTTAAGAGTGGACGGCGGAGCAACTTTCTAGTTGCTCCAGATTTAAGAGAATGAGCTAGCCTAAGAACTTAGGATGCAGTCCCTTTTCTAGCTTACGTCTCACTTTATATGACACATCGCCTAGTGTGATTTTCCCAGCGTTATTGCGGTCGATCCCTGCATTCTGGCGATAAGCAATTGATCCTTGTTTAAATAATACATGAGCAGCGGGTTTACCAATAGCCGCAGGATACAGGATCGCCATATACACATCCTCAAGAGAAGACAGGCGGTTTCGGTAAGGCATAAAATACGCTTTCACATAATCGAGTTGCTCTAACGCACTCATTTGAGCAAGCTTCTTTGTGCTCGTACCAAGTGCTTCCGCGGTTGATGGCATAAATTGAATCAAACCCGTCGCCCCACTCCCCGAGCCGTTTTTAATGCTGGGGCTGAATGTCTCTGCTGTTTCAAAAGCCATGCAAGCCATCAGATGATTTGGATCGATGTTGAGATCTCGGGAAATATCATTCACCTTACTTTTAAACTCAGGAGATACGCGACTCCCCCAAGCAAGAGCATCTACAGAAGGCGTCGAAAAGGGCACAGGAACATGACCTTTCTTGTAGAAAAATGAAGATGGAGAGAGGATTTTTAGAATTTTCTGATTCTTTTGAGTGAACGTATCAGAAAGGGGAAAAACCTTATCTTTCTTGTGTTTAAGCTGCTTAATTTTTGTCAACTTATACAATAACTTAGAAACCGTTTTCACGATAAAACCACATTTGGAAAACATGCTCCAAACTGTAATCCATTTCTCACTTATTTAACATCGTTATCAGTAATAACAAACAAAAGTGTGAGATAGATCTTTTTAGCTTTCTGAGAGCGAACGAAGAAAGGACATAAATGCTGATTTCATCTTCATTCGTGTTCAATTTATAAACCTTTAAATATTACCCCTCTATGGTGACCTAAGTAACGCTTATGTCTATGATGCACCTGAAAGGACATGTCTTCTTGTAATCCAAGAACCTCGGGTTTCTCTAGATAACTTGAAATCAAAACCTTCCCACTATCATTGAATGATATGAATCCAAGATCGAATGCCTTATCGATATTTGGAATTAACAACAGCCCGTTAAATCTATCTAATCGCTCTTCGTTATCCGATTCACGCCAAGGCTTAATATGAGATGCCAATAGCAACTGCGTGTTCTTAAAACCCGTAACGGCACAACCCCCCCACATATCAATTAATTTTGACCTGAAGTGCCCCTGTCCCATTCTTGTATTAACTAAAATAGTCTTTTCCGTCGAGCTGAGCTGCTTATCGTTCATTACTTGTCGAATATCTGCATTAACATCTATCTGAGATAAGTCGACAAAAAAGTTTTCGTAGTGAGAAAGCGCAGCACTGTACATCCCTTTCCCCTTGATATCTCGAATTTTAAACTCAGGTAAACTTTGGGCTTTGAGCTTATAGTTCTTAAATTCGCCGTATGATTTCACATCTGTAATTGGTTCTTGAATCTGTCCAGCATCCATAAGCCAGTTCGATATTGAACCACGAATTGCGCCCAAATAGTTTTTCGCTGTTTTCTCTGATTTACCTAGGTCAATCAACCAGCGATAAAACAAAGACGCTAAATCTGAAAGGTTTGAAACAAGAGCATCTTTCAATTCATTTGAAACGATATAGCTACTCATATACTCATAAAGCTCATCATCAAGATAAGCATAAGCAATCGCTTTTGACGAGTATCGTTTGGTAGATTCCGCTTGAAAACCATCATTGTAAGACAAGTGCCAAAATCCCTCACTTCTCAGAAAAAAGTAAGGATTTTCCGGTGTATCTCTATCATTCCCAGTAGCAAAGTTTGCTAAGTGATGAGTGAAACGCTCTTTGAGGACCTGATTAAACTCTATTTTGTTGGAAGAGATATGTCCCGCCTGAATGAGCTCCATAACCGTGAGCAACATGCACACTTTATGAGGGCTCTTTTTCCCATTAGAGCTATTCATATTCAGGCTACGGAATTTATCTACATAATATTGAAGTGACACGGCTTGTTCTTCTTTCACTTTAAAATCACAACGGTTTGCCAGTAAACATCATCCCTCTTGAGCTGATCTTTACTGTCAGAAACTTGTCTAACGATAAGCGCATTGTTCTTTGCCAACTGCTCTAACTCTTGAACAGAAACAGGATAAGCTTTGCGCCCATCAGTGAACTCTCCATGGCGAAGGCTTATGACCAATCGACCATTGGGCGCAAGCAGATTAGAGAGCTTACGGAAAGCACGTTCACGATGAGAAGTAGCAAGATGCATCCAAACCGCGCTCACTAACACAAGATCAAAGCGAAGCCCCAAGTTGGTGGTTTTCTCAAGTGCTGGCAAAGAATCTTCCAACCAAACGACAGAATCATCAGTTTCAGCTTTTCCTAGTTTTAACAGCGACGTTGCAGGTTCCAGCGCAATAACCTCGCAGCCTTTTTTGGCCATCCATTTAGCATCTCTTCCGGAGCCTGCGCCAACATCCAACACACGATCACCAACAAGAGGCCAAAAAGCCTGCCAACTTGTATGCACTTGCTCAAAAGTTGTTGAATCATATTGCTCTGCTAATGAGCCAGCATTCTGATTATAAAAATGAAAAGTCGAAGACATGGTTGTGCTGCTGTTATTAAACTCATTAAATCATAAGGTTAAACGAGGACAGACGCCATCATGAGTGTTTAAAAATTTAGGTTCAACCGACGAAAAAGCCCCGCGATTTTTTGCGGGGCTTCGGTATTAAAAAGAGTGGGAGGATTACATCCCCTCATCTCTCACTAGCTCAGCTAGGGTCGCTAAGCGTTGTTCACTCTGTTTTACGTATGGGTTGGCTTCATCCCACGCGTAACCCGCAAGAATCGCGCTGATCATCTGTTTGATACGTGGATTGGGGTTTTGGTAGAAGATAACATCTTGCAACATGCCGTTGTACCAACCTTCCACGTAAGTACGGAAAGTATTGACGCCCACCATTAGGCGATCAGCATAATCAGATTGCCAATCGACCGTTTCACCATTTAGCTGGCGTTCAATGCAGTCTGCTGCAAATTGTGCTGACTTCATGGCAATAGTCACGCCTGAAGAGAAGACAGGATCAAGAAACTCACCAGCATTACCAAGCAACGCGTAGTGTGGTGTCGCTAAGTGTTTTACGTTCGCTGAATAGCCACCCAGTTCACCAGCAGGATTTGAGTACTGAGCTTGGTTAAGGAGTTGCGCAAGCCCTGGTTCTTCACTTGCTAACTGCTTAAGAGCGGCAATCTTATCCTCGGGATAGTTTTCAAAGAACGTCGGTTCGCCAACCACACCAAATGAGCAAGTACCATTTGAGAACGGGATCAACCAATACCACACATCATGATTTTCAGGATGCACAGAGATCAGGATCTTGTTGCGATCGTATTCAATCCCTTCTGCAGTAATGTTGTCTTCAATGTGCGTAAAAATTGCTTTTCTTGGTGGCAGGCATGAAGGCTCTTCTAGCGCGAGCAAACGAGGAAGAACGCGACCAAAACCACTAGCATCTAGCACGTAATCGGCTTCAATTTGGTAAGCTTGTTTGTCAGCGTCAAGCACATTAAGAATCGACTTGGCACCTTCAAAGTCGATGCTTGTCAGTTCGTGCTGGTAACGAATTTCAACACCTTGCTCCACTGCACTGTCTGCCAGTACTTTATCGAAGTTACCGCGTTGAACTTGGTAAGTGGTACCCGGTCCTGCAGTGAATTTGTCGGTGAAATCAAATTGGGTATAAACGCCATTGCGACGAAACGCAGCACCATCTTTGTACTGGAATCCATATTGGTTCACCGCTTCCAACATACCGGCTTGCTCTACCACTTCCATGCAGGCAGGAAGAAGGCTTTCACCGATCGAAAAACGTGGGAACAACGCTTTCTCAATCACAACGACATTAATTCCGCGCATATTGAGCAATGCGGAAACGGTAGAACCTGACGGTCCTGCACCAACGACGACGACTTGCTTTTGTTCTTTTATCATTCTGCTTTCTAGTTTGCTTGTAGTTTTAATAACGTATGACCGAGACCAATGTTGTCGGTTCTTTCTGTCACGACTAAGCCTGCCGCTTCAACAATTTCCAGGAAATCATCGCTGCGGTAGAAACGACTGTTGCCGTTTGCTAAACAGGTAAAGTAAAGCGAGGTCGCATTCAAGCTATAAGAAGCACCCGCGTATTTTTGTGCATCCCAGAACAGTTCTAAGATATACACCGTATCGCCTTCTCGAAGCTGCGCTTTCACTTTCTTAAGAATATTGAGAATTTCGATTGGTGAGAAGCAATCAAGGAATTGACTCATCCACCAGATATCAGCGTGCTCAGGTAACACTTGAGCTTTATCCAGCATGTTGGCTGGGAATGGAGTGATGCGCTCACTCAGTTGATTTTCCTTGGCATTTGCCATCGCAACTTCTAGCTGCTGAGGAAGATCAACAATTGTAATGTTCACATCTTGATCGTGGTTACAGCACTGCATTGCCCACTTACCAGTATTGCCACCAATGTCCACAATGTGACTTGGTTTATTAGCAAATACTTCTTTAAGTAATAGTGGGAAAGAGCGATCAGAGTAAAAGTGGTCAAACTTGAACCAGCTTTGTTTCGCTTGTTCTGGCAATGTTGATAACCCTTGGTAAATGGTTTCCCAATCACCAAGTTCTTTAAGACCTGACGGCTTGCCTTCTTTGATCGCATCCGTTAGGTGCATCATAGCGGCGTAACAAACATCGGCAGTGAAATCCATGTTTGCTTGCGTCATGCCATCATAAAGTAAGTAAAAGCCTAGGTTAGCCAAGGAATAGTTAGGTTTTTCCCACAAAACAATGTGCGCACTAATGGCCATATCCAACAATACTTTCACGCCGTATTCAGACACACCCGTTTTTTCTGCAATTTCTACAGCGTTCATACCCTTTGAGCCTGCACTGTCGAGCGCGGCTAAGATACCAAGTTCTCTTAATGTTCTCGCAGTGTGGAAAACGATAGGGGCAAAAGATAATTTTTGAGCTTCTGTTTTAGCTTCAAAAGCGTTGAAAGGATCAATATTTTGATTTAACACGAAAAAACCTAACTTCAATTAATATAATTATTACTGGGACTCTGCGCCTAAAAGTGCAAGCGCGCGTTGAATATCAACATTTAAGTTGTTCACCCAACGGTTGTAATTACGATGGATTTTGCCATCACTTGCTTTTAGATTTACTGAGTTGAGATAAATAATTGAATAATATTTGTTGCTATATGGAATTTTTACTTCCGCAAAGTGACTACGAACGTTGATTTTTGCAATTAATACACCTGGGCTTGTTTCTTCAATCGTCCAACCGCGATTAGTTGCTGATTGAACAATCGCCGCTTTTACTTGTTTATTTTGAAGATCATAAGCAACTGGAGTATCCTCCACATTCAATACAGGTTGCACTCGGCCACAACCGACAAGAAGCAAAGTTAATAGCACTGATATAAACAGCTTTAAACGTGACATGATAATTTCCTTTATTATGGTTTCTGCTGAAGCTTAAATTGTATCGAGCGGTAAAATAAAGCAATTTAATCAAATATGCCAAACTCCAAGATCAAAATTTCGTTTAATATCGACGCTTGGTCAGCTAACTCTCAAGGGCTTAGTCAAGTCGATGAGTGGAAACAATGGACCTCTACCGGTCAGTGGCCAGAAGAAGGCAAACTGAACGTATCTGATATCCCACCTATGATGCGCAGACGTATGAGCCAACTGAGTAAGTTAGCGGTTCAAACGGCGATTGAGTTGCTCAAGCAGCACGATGTTGACTACCTTGTTTTCTCTAGCCGTCATGGTGAACTTCATCGCAGTGTGGCGTTGGTAGAAGACATCCTCAAGGGTGAAGAAGCTTCGCCAATGGCATTCTCTCAGTCTGTGCATAATACCGCCGCGGGGCTTGCTACCATCGCAACTAAACAGCCGATCCCTCTCACCTCTATCGCAGCTGCTGAAAATACCTTCCAAAGCGCGTTAATCGAAGCGTGGCTATTCCTGTATGACAACCCTGACAAGAAAGTTCTGATTGTCGATTTTGATGAGCCACTCCCAGAGTCATATTCTGAGTTTGAAACGCACGCTTACCATGGATATGGTTTAGGTCTGGTGCTTTCTCATGGCGATACTTTTAGCGTTCAAGCAACAACCGAGAAAACAGACGAAGATGCCTTTCCGCAAGGGCTTAGCTTTATTCAGCACTTTTTATCATCAGCAAACAATTGGACGATTCATTCGCCTCAACAATCATGGGAATGGCGTCGTCAATGAGAATGTTGAATCAATATTGGCGAGTATTCGCGACAGGATTTTGTTTCTCGGTTTTTGGTTTAGGTGGCTTGGCACTCAGCTTTATCGTCATTCCACTTATTCACCTGACTACATCGGATATAAAACAGAGAGAATATAAAGTTCAAGGGGCGATTCAATATTCTTTCAACACTTTTTGTAATTTGATGAAGCTTTGCGGCGCAATTGATTACCAAATCATTGGTGCCGACATTCTTCAACAAGATAAAAACTGTCTCATAGTTGCGAACCACCCAAGTTTAATTGATTACGTTTTGATCGCATCCCAATTAAAGCGCTGCGACTGTTTAGTTAAGTCCGCAATTTGGGCAAACCCATTTATGAAGCACATTGTTAAGGCTGCAGGTTATATACCCAACGAAGCACCTGATGATTTATTAGCAATGTGTGAAGAAAGATTTGACGATGGTAACGTTTTGCTTATTTTTCCTGAAGGCACAAGAACCACTCCAGGTGTAAAATCGAAATTACAAAGAGGCGCTGCGCAAATAGCGGTTAGAACCGAGCGAGATTTGCGTGTCGTACATATTACGGTCACGCCAAGCTTCCTGACAAAAGAGAAAAAATGGTATCAAGTTCCAAAGACAAAACCATTTTTCAAGGTTGAAGTTAAGGATAAAGTTGAGATTGAGCCTTTTATAAAGCAAACTACGTCCCCAACGATAGCGGCTCGTCGCTTACAACAGCATTTGGCTGAAACTATATTTCCAGAAAATTCGTAATTATAAGCAGGTCCCAGTGGAACAATTACACAACGATATCAAGCAACTTATTATTGACGCTCTAAACCTAGAAGATTTAACCGTCGACGATATTGAAACAGAAGCACCACTTTTTGGTGATGGTCTTGGCTTGGATTCTATCGATGCTCTTGAACTTGGATTAGCAATTAAAAAGCAATACAACATTGTCATTGATGCAGACGATTCGAACACTCGTGAGCACTTCGCTTCTGTAGCTAACCTTGCGAAGTACATTTCTTCTCAAACCTCTTCTCAAGATAATGAATAGTTTTTAGGTATATTCATGACAGACGTAAATAAAGATCAAGTATTTGAACAAGTTAAAGATGCGCTTGTGGAGCTATTCGAAATTGAAGCTGAAGACATTCAGCCAGAAGCCCATCTTTACACCGATCTAGACCTAGACAGCATTGATGCCGTAGACCTTGTTGTACACCTACAAAATGTCACTGGCAAAAAGATCAAACCAGCAGAATTCAGCACAGTTCGTACTGTCGATGACGTGGTTAATGCAGTAACTGAACTTCTCAAGGAAAGTTAATGCGCCAATTGCTGACGGTTTTGTCTGCAATTGTATTATTTGCCTACCCCTTCGCGGTTTACTTCGGTATCGACCGATTTGGTTTAAATCTGGTTGGTGGCTTATTGGTTGCAGCGTTGCTTTTGCGGTTACTCGCTGCAAACAAAACACCACTCAAAGAGTTTAAGTTCCTTGCGATCACCACGGGCGTTGTGGGTATTGTCTTAGTCACCTTAGGTGTTGTTTTTAAGCAGCACGGGTGGCTAAAGTTCTACCCTGTTGTCGTCAACCTTTGCATGCTTGGCGTGTTCTCACTGAGCTTGAAGCAACCGCAAACCATCATCGAGAGACTGGCTCGCCTTCAAGAGCCTGAACTTCCTCAAAGTGGCGTGATCTACACACGAAAAGTTACGATCGTGTGGTGTGGATTCTTTATCTTGAATGCATCGGTAGCACTGTATACCTGTTTTCAACCTATCGAAATCTGGACGCTGTACAACGGCTTAATCAGTTATTTACTCGCTGGTAGCTTGTTTGCTGGTGAATGGATAGTGCGTCAATTTGTACGAAAGGAACATTAAATCGTATGAACACAAGTTCGTTAAACTTCTCCTCTATTGCGACCTTAATGACAGCCAATAGAGAGGCACAATCCACGATTGCGTATGACAGAAACCAAACCATGACGTGGGAGTCTTTTCAGCATAACGTCGCCAGTTTGCGAGCAACGTTAGAAGCGCTTGATGCCCAACGAATCGCGCTCTGTTTTGGCAACAGCTACCTTTTTGCGCTCAGTTTCTTTGCTTGTTGCCATGCTGGAAAATCCATCGTCCTTCCCGGCAATTACCAACCTGAAGCTTTAAAAGAGCTCGACGAGCACTTCGATCTTGTATTGCACGACACTGAAGTGATGATTCCGACAGGGCTCTCAGCTTTGCACGTGAATACAAGTTTCGATTCTCTCATTTGTGAATGGCAAGCCTTGCCACTTGCGAATATCAACGTCACGCTGTTTACCTCAGGTTCAAGCGGTAAACCAAAAGCGATCAGAAAAACACTCAAACAACTGGATGTGGAAGTCGCCATTCTTGACGGCTTATGGGGAGACAAACTGGAAGGTTCTCATATCGAGAGCACAGTATCTCACCAACATATCTACGGATTGCTATTCCGCGTTCTCTGGCCATTGTGCTCTGGGCGCCCTTTTGCCGCTCATAACTTAGAATTTCCAGAGCAGATTGTGCATTTTGCCTCTACTGAGACAACATTGATCAGTAGCCCTGCATTACTTAAACGCCTGACAGAAGAGCATCAACCATCGGCGTTACGCTGCGTTTTTTCTTCTGGAGGTCCTTTACCTAATGATGCTGCCAATCACAGCCAGCAATTGTTTGGTGATTACCCATTAGAGGTCTTCGGCAGTACCGAAACGGGTGGTATCGCTTATCGACAGCAACTATCTGCTACTCAACCTTGGACTCTTTTCCCCGGTGTTGAAGCCGCTCTAAATCATGAAAACTGTTTAAAGCTTCGCTCCCCCCACATTGATGAAAACGCGTGGTATCAAACTGCAGATGAATGCTATTTCCATGATAGTATTTCCTTCGAACTACGCGGTCGCACCGACAGAATCGTCAAAGTTGAAGAAAAGCGCGTTTCGTTGGTCGAAGTCGAGAAGCGTTTAGAACAATTGCCGTGGGTAAAAGAAAGTGCCGTCATCCCGATGGAAGATGCCGGTCGGCTGTCTCTATTTGCAGTGATAGTCTTGACCAACGAAGGCGATCAAACACTGCAAGAACTCGGGAAAGGTAAGTTCTGGTTAGCGCTAAGAAAAGCCTTGCGTAACTGGTTAGAGCCGATTGCTATTCCAAGAAAATTCCGCGTTTTAGACGAGATTCCGCTCAATAGCCAAGGCAAGCGCCAGATCGCTGAAATAGAAAAACTGTTCCAAGAATAAAAGAACTCATCATGGACAAAAGAAAACCAACGCTCAAACAGGTTGATATCGACAATCACATCGCGACGATTAAAATGCGTGTCGATGCCGACATCTTGGATTTCCAAGGTCACTTTACCCATTTCCCATTGTTGCCAGGCGTAACACAAATCGATTGGGCGCTGTTTTATGCGGTCGAATACTTGAACACACCAACACTGTTCAAAGGCATGGAAGTCATCAAATTCCAAGAACCTATCCTACCGGACATGTGCGTTAGCCTCACGCTTTCCTGGGATGCAGAGCGTGAAAAACTGGCATTTAAGTACACGTCGATCTCGGGCGAACAAACCGTAGTTCATTCTTCAGGCAAAATGAAGCTAGGGAATTAACGTGACAAGCGCAAGCAACGAGAACCAATACCACCCTTGTTTTCTTATTCCATGCTACAACCATGGCAGCACGATTGCGGCTGTAGTTGAGTCGTTGTCTGTTTTTTTCCTGCCAGTTTTAGTCGTTGATGACGGCAGTAATGAAGAGACAAAATGTGCTCTAGATGCTTTAGCAAATGAAGAGAAAATCGCCTTGATTCGCCTTTCAGAAAACCAAGGTAAAGGTGGCGCAGTAATGGCTGGTATTAAGCAAGCGCTACTACAAGGGTTCTCTCATGCAATTCAGATAGATGCCGATGGGCAACACGACCTTGAGGCTGTGCCAACGTTATTGCAGGCTTCGCAGGCTAATCCAAACAGACTGATTTCTGGACAACCGGTTTACGACGAAAGCGTACCTAAATCACGTCTCTACGGACGATACGCGACCCATGTTTGGGTGTGGATTGAGACGCTATCGCTTTCTATCAAAGACAGCATGTGTGGCTTTCGAGCTTACCCTCTTACCCAAACTGTGGACGTGCTCCACAAGTACGACATTGGTAAGCGCATGGACTTCGACATTGAGATCTTAGTTCGTATGTATTGGGAAGGCACCGATATTGATTTCGTACCAACACGCGTGATTTACCCTGAAGGTGGCATTTCTCATTTTGATGCACTTTGGGACAACGTAAAAATCAGTTGGATGCACACACGTTTGTTCTTTGGCATGTTGCCTCGCATCCCTTCATTGCTGGCTCGTAAGCACAAGCGTGCAAACGAATCCAAGCAAGCAACATCTCGCGACGCTCATTGGTCAAAGCGAAAAGAACAAGGCACCGTGTTGGGTATCAAAACCCTATTAGCCGTTTATCGAGTATTTGGACGCAAAGTTTTTGACCTCATTTTGAAGCTCGTAATGCGTTACTACCACCTAACAGGTAAGTCTGCTCGACAAGCTTCTGAGATCTACTTAGATCAATTGCAACAACACGCGAAACAACAGAACATCACCCTACCTCAACCTTTGGACAGCTATCAGCACCTGCTGTCATTTGGGCGAACCATGCTTGATAAGTTGGCAGCTTGGCAAGGTGATTTCAGTGTGGACAATCTTACCATTCATGGTCAGCACCACTTCGAAGAGATGGCTGAAAAACAACAAGGCGTGGTCATTCTTGGTTCCCACCTTGGTAACATCGAATTGTGTAGAGCGCTTGGTCGCCGACATTCACACGTGAAAATCAATGCATTGGTGTTCACCGAGCACGCCGAGCAATTTAATGCCGTGATGAAGGCCGTTAACCCAAGCTCCGAGCTTAACCTTATCCAAGTGAGTTCGATGGGACCTGATACCGCCATTTTGCTTCAACAAAAAATAGAGCAAGGTGAATGGGTGGTGATTGTTGGCGATCGCACTTCCACCAGCGTTGAAAGCCGCGTCGTTTGGGCGGACTTTTTAGGCAAGCCAGCGCCCTTCCCACAGGGACCATTTATGTTGGCTTCAGTGTTGAAAGCTCCAGTTTATCTGCTGTTTGGTCTACGAGACGATAACGCCGAAACGCCGCACTTTAACGTATATTTTGAACATTTTAGTGATCAAATCGTCTTACCACGTAAGAGTCGCCAAGAAGCGCTGGACAACGTGGTGCAGCAATATGCGCAACGATTAGAACATCACACACTGCAAGCTCCATTGCAGTGGTACAACTTTTTTAATTTCTGGACTTTAAGTAATCAGCAACATGACAATAAACAATAATCAAAGCATCACCTTTGGTGCAGAACGCCTTTCGATTGAAGATGTCGTCGCGATTGCACATGGTGCAAAAGCAAACATGAATGCGTCACCGGAATTCACATCGAAGATTGATCGCGGTGTGGCATTCCTAGAAAAATTACTTAAAGAAGAAGGCGTAATTTACGGCGTAACCACTGGGTATGGCGACTCTTGCACTGTTGCAATCCCACCAGCATTGGTCGATGAATTACCCCTTCACCTCACTCGCTTTCATGGTTGTGGTTTAGGCGAGATCTTGTCTCATGAGCAAGCAAGAGCCGTGCTGGCAACTCGCCTATGTTCTCTATCACAAGGGGTTTCTGGTGTTTCGCATGATCTATTGAACCAAATCGTCAACCTGATCAACCACGACATTGCACCACGCATCCCGCAGGAAGGCTCGGTTGGCGCTAGTGGCGACTTAACACCACTGTCTTACCTTGCTGCGGCGCTTATTGGTGAGCGCGATGTGCTTTACAAAGGTGAAGTACGCCCAACTCTTGATGTATTTACTGAACTTGGCATTACTCCAATTACGCTCAAACCAAAAGAAGGTTTGGCGCTGATGAATGGCACATCCGTGATGACTGCTCTGGCGTGTATTGCTTACAAACGCGCAGAATACCTTGCTCAGTTGTGCACTAAGATCACGGCGATGGTATCGGTAGGTATGCAGGGCAATGATTTCCACTTTGATGAAGCCCTCTTCGCAGTGAAACCTCATCCGGGTCAACAACAAGTTGCGGCATGGCTACGTAACGACCTTAAAGCGGAACGCCCACCACGCAACAGTGACCGCCTGCAAGATCGTTACTCTCTGCGTTGTGCTCCACACGTGATCGGCATGGTTCAAGATTCTCTTCCTTGGTTGCGTCAATTGATCGAGAACGAGCTTAACAGCGCAAACGACAACCCAATCATCGATGGCGACAACGAACGCGTACTGCATGGTGGACACTTCTACGGCGGTCATATTGCAATGGCGATGGACACACTGAAAACAAACATCGCGAACCTAGCGGATCTACTGGATCGTCAGATGGCTCAGTTAATGGACTACAAGTTCAACAATGGTCTGCCATTCAACCTGACGGGTGCGGAAGGCGAACGTAAGCCAATCAACCATGGCTTTAAAGCGGTGCAAATTGGTATTTCAGCTTGGACAGCAGAAGCGCTAAAACACACCATGCCTGCAAGCGTGTTCTCACGCTCAACAGAGTGTCACAACCAAGACAAAGTGAGCATGGGTACGATTGCAGCTCGCGACTGTATGCGCGTTCTTGAGCTGACAGAACAAGTCGCAGCGGCATCTTTGCTGGCGAGTGTTCAAGCGGTAGAGATTCGTCGCCGCCATAATGAGCTAGACGAACACCACATGAGCAGTAACTTGAAGATGATTCGCGATGCGGTACTGGAAGAGTTCGAGTTTGTTGTCGAAGACCGTCCACTAGAGCACGATCTACGTAACTTCATCGCTAAAATCCAACAACGTCACTGGTTGTTGTACGCGGAGGCGTAATGCAAGAACAAGTCCTTTACCCGCTAGAAACCGAGGTGACAATGGTCACCTCATTTCAGGATGCTGATCCGATGGGCGTCATCTATCACGGTAACTTCTTTCGTTACTTCGAAGAAGCACGCCGAGTGCTAATGGAGAAGATTGAGTACAGCTACCGTGATATGCAAGCGTCGGGCTACATGTGGCCAATCATCGACACCCGCGTGAAGTATGTAAAGGCAATCCCATTCAACCACGAGATTCGCATTACCGCGACGCTCACTGAGTGGGAAAACCGCTTGCGCGTAGACTACGTGATTTATGATGCCAAAACCGATCAGCGCATGTGTAAAGCTCATACCACGCAAGTGGCAGTTTCTATCGAAAAACAAGAAATGTGCTTTGTTTCTCCTGCCGCTTTTCTAGATAAAGTAGAGCAGTGGCATAAGTGTGGGAGCCTATCTTAATGCGCAAATCCTTGTTCTCTTTATTTGTGTCTATGGCTCTGCTCGTATCATTCTCGACTCCGAGCTGGGCAAAAGTGGTGGATCTCGACTCATTGCAGGCGCAGCTGTCACAAAACGAAGTAATCCGCGGCGATTTTAAGCAAAGCCGTCACCTAGAGATGTTTAATCAACCGCTTACTTCAACAGGCATTTTTACTCTCAGCAAATCGCACGGTTTACTTTGGCAACAGCAGATCCCATTTGCCGTAAACTTGGTTTTAACTCAAGACAAGTTACGCCAGACCTTTGCTAACCAAGCGCCAAAAACCATCACCGCACAAGAAAACCCAATGGCATTCTATTTTAGCCATGTATTTCTATCGGTTTTCCATGGTGATACCGCAGCATTGAAAGAACAGTTTACGCTGGACTTTTCTGCTCAAGATAGTGGTCAATGGCAATTGGTTCTCACTCCAAAACAAGCGCCACTTAACGCGGTGTTTAAAGCCATCACGCTCTCTGGTAACACTCATATTGACCAATTAATGCTAGAAGAACTGCGCGGAGACAAAACAGAGATTGAGTTTACTCAACAAGCGTCTTTGCCAAAGGAATTAACGGATGCAGAAAAGGCTCAATTTGATTTCTAAATTCCGTCTAGGTTCATACGCATTGGCTTGGCTTTGGTTAAGCTTAGTTGTGATCGCAAGCGCTCTGCTATTAAAACAATGGGTGGGGAGCGAACACTCGCCGATTGAAACCAACATCCTAAAACTGCTGCCTGAAAATCAGCAAAATCCAATCGCAGAGCAAGCGTTTGAAGCAGTCTCCACCAGCATGAGTGATCAAGTCATCTTTGTGCTGACCGCTGCCGACAAAACACAATTGCTAAAAGCCGCTGGCGCATTTGAAAAAGGGTTAAGAGAAACCCAACAGTTTACCAACGTCATCGGGAAAATATCACCTGACGCTCAACAAGTTTGGGCAAGCTACTACTTCAATCATCGTTTCCAGCAACTGACTCAAGCACAACGAGAGCGATTAAGCCAAGACCCACAAGCTCAAGTGCAATACGTGGTTCAATCCCTTTACAACCCGTTCTCGGGCGTAACAGGTCAAGAGCTACAAAACGATCCGTTCTTACTGTTTCGTGATTACTTAAGTCAAGTCACGCAGCAAACATCAGCGTTTAGACTCGATAATGGCTACTTGTCTGTCGAAAAAGATGGTCAACAATACCTCTTAATCACTGCGACACTCAGTGGTTCTCCATACGCTCTCTCGACTCAAAGTGTCGTCCCAAAAATCGAACAGCTAGAGCAATCCATCGCCGCACAGTTTGGTGCTAAAACCGCGCATACCGGCGTACTGTTTTACGCAGACTTTGGCACTCAGAGTGCGAAATCAGAAATCAGCACTATTGGCGTGTTCTCTTTATTGGGCATCGTCGTGTTGTTCTTGGTTGTGTTCCGCAGTTTAATGCCACTCTCTTTAGCGCTGTTATCCATTTCGGTTGGCTTGCTGATTGCTCTTAGCGTCACCACTTGGGTATTTGGCAAAGTCCATCTATTCAGTTTGGTCTTCGGTGCAAGCTTAATTGGTGTTTCAATAGACTACGCTTTCCATTATCTGACTGAACGTTTATCTGAAGGCAGCCAGTGGGACAGCCGAAAAGGTCTCAAACATATTTTTGCTGCCATCACTTTAGGTCTTATCACCAGTTTGATTGGCTATTTAGGCATGTTGATTGCGCCCTTCCCTGGCTTGCAGCAACTTGCTCTCTTCTCCTCTATCGGACTGATTGCCGCTTACGCAACTGTAGTAGCTTGGTACCCGATTCTCGCAGTGAAACCTTCTCGCAATGCGGTGAAAGTACCGGGTCATCGGTTGTTGTCTGCATGGTTATCTGTGTGGCAACGTCCTAGCGTGAAAGTTGGGCTGCCGCTTACCTGTCTTATCATCAGTGGCTATTTTCTCACTCAGTTGAAGTACGACGATGACATTCGCCAATTGCAAGCCATGCCAGAAACGCTAAAGCAGCAAGAGGCTTTGATTACAAAAGTCAGTGGAATGCAGGCTTCTCAGCAAATGCTTGTGGTCACCACCGACACGGATCAATCTCTGCTTCAACGACTAGAGCAACTTGACCCCACGCTACAGCAATGGCAACAAACCAACATCATTGAAGGCTATCAAAGTTTGAGTAAGTATCTGGGCTCAATCGAACGCCAACAAAGTGATTTTGCTCTGATAGCAAATCTGTACCAAACGCAAGCTTCTGCTTTAGCATCAGGCTTACAACTGGCACACAAGCCAAAACTGACAAACACCCTTGTGCCAGTCAGTTTGCCAGACTATCTAAACAATCCGGTGTCCGAACCAATTCGCTTCCTCTACTTGGGAGAAATCGAAGGTCAATCGGCAGCGGTCATCACGTTAAACAAGTTGAACGACCCAGAAATTGTAAAAGCATTTGCGCAGTCTCAATCAGATATCAGTTACTTAAACAAAGCCGAAGAGATCTCGACATTATTTGGCGAGTACCGCATTAAAATCATGGAGCTGTTATTTGCTGCTGCCGCGATTATTTTTGCCGTTCTAGTCAAACGCTACGGCTTTCACCACGGTTGGCGTATTTTACTCCCTTCAGCAATTGCTTGTATTGGAGGTCTCGCTGCCGCGGTTGCTGCTGGCTCGACACTCAACTTATTTAACTTGTTAGGCTTGATCCTGATCTTGGGAATCGGTATCGACTACACCCTATTTTTTGCTGAGAAAGCACGCAGTTTGAGCACTCTTCTCGCGATTACGCTCTCTGCCATCACAACGGTATTGTCTTTTGGGTTACTCTCTCTCAGTCAAACCCATGCGATTCATAGCTTTGGTGTGACCGTTTTAAGCGGCATTTTCATCGCTTGGCTACTCTCGCCAATTGCTATTATGACTAAGGAAAAATCACAATGAGCACTTCCACGGCCGTGCGTATTTTCATCGCAATGATTTTTGTAACTACGCTCAGTGCTTGCAGCTTAGTACCCAAACAATCAACGCCTAGCGTCGAAATAGAACAAGGCGTCTCTGTCGCGCTCCCTGCCCCGAACGATCTCGGTTATCACCTCACAGCAAGCCAGTTGATTACTGCGACTTGGACCGCAGAAGGAAAAGAGAGACAAGAACAACTGCCAGTGCAATTACAAGTGAACAGCAACGATGTCACACTAGCCGGCTTTTCCTCTTGGGGTACCCGAATTTTATCCCTCAACTACAATGGTGAGCAGATAAATACAGAAGTTTTAACCGGTCTCGATGGCACGTTGCCAGAACCGGAGCAAGTACTATTCAACCTAATGATCACGCTGTGGCCGAGTTCTGCTTGGGAAGCGCCGCTAAATAAGGTAAGGTGGCGAATGATTGATGATGAATATTCTAGAGCCGTGTTTAATAGCGACGGCGAAAAGATCATAGACATCCGCTATGAGAATCACGACAAACTGAAAGGTAAGATTAGCTTTAATCACCTTCAACATCCGTTTTCGATTTCTATTCAAACACTGCAGTATCAATTAAATTAAGAACGATCCTAATACAACACTATGTCTACTCGCTCTCCTCAACCTTTGTATATTCAGGCCTGCGGCTTTCATTCCGCGATGGGTAACGATGATGCAAGCATTCATCAATGTCTATCAGGTTCTAAGCCATCGAACATGGTCGCGGATAAAACCATTCTGAATAACGATCGAGAAACCGTTATTGGACGCGTCTTAGAGCCATTACCAACGCTTCCGCAGGCGTTGCATTCGTTTGATTCTAGAAACAACCGACTCGCACTCTCTGCCATTTTGCAGATCGAACCCAAAGTCCGCGAAGCCATTAGCCAATATGGCTCAGACCGCATTGCCGTGGTGATCGGGACCAGCACCTCCGGCATTGCAGATGGTGAAATTGCCTTTGCAGAAAAGCTCTCAGATGGTGCGTTCCCAGACGATTACCATTACCGTAAGCAAGAGCTTGGTCATTGCAGTGACTTTGTCGCCGCGTATTTTGGATTGACAGGTCCTCATTACGCCGTATCGACAGCTTGCTCTTCCAGTGGACGCGTATTTATCACCGCTCAACGTCTTTTAAAATCGGGGCTAGTCGATGCCGTGATTGTTGGTGGTGTCGACACCATATGTCGCCTGACCTTAAATGGCTTTAGTGGTCTAGAAGCCCTGTCAGACAAACACTGCTTACCATTCGATGCAGATCGTTCGGGTATTAATATCGGAGAAGCCGCGTCCATCATGCTATTGAGCCACACGCCCGCCAAAGTGGCGTTGTTAGGCGCAGGAGACAGCTCTGACGCACACCATATCTCTGCACCACACCCAGAGGGACTCGGTGCAGAAGAGGCCATGAACAAAGCCCTTTCAAACGCTGGCTTAACGGCTGAAGATATTGGTTACATCAATGCGCATGGAACCGCGACCCCATTGAACGATTCGATGGAAAGCAAAGCCATTTTCCGCTGCTTTGGCGATGCTGTATCAGTGAGCTCAACCAAACCGTTAACTGGTCATACTCTAGGTGCCGCCAGCGCAACTGAAGCGGCAATCGCATGGCATATTTTGAATTACGATCTCGATCTCCCCGTCCAGCATTGTGCAAACAAAGCGGAAGATATCGAAATATCCCTCGTTGAAGCACCATCAAAACTTGGTGGAAAAGCGATTTTAAGCAACTCTTTTGCTTTCGGCGGTAATAACGTTAGTCTTATTTTTGGTTACGCTCATGACTAAACTTCCCCCAATTGAACAACTGCTTCCGCACGATAGACCAATGATCTTGGTTGATCGTGCTATCGATATTCAAGAAGACACTATCCATTGTCAGGTTGATATTGGCGAGCACAACCCTTTTTTCAACCGTGATACTCAAACGGTTCCGGCGTATGTCGGTATAGAGTTTATGGCACAGTCTGTTGCCGCTTGGTCTGGCTACCATGCCCTTATTCAAGGACAGGAGCCACCTATTGGGTTCTTATTAGGCAGTCGACGTTACACTTCTGAGTGCGATGCCTTTACTCAAGGTCAACAGCTCGACGTGTATGCCGAGAAAATGATGGAAGACAATGGCATGGCGGTGTTTTCTGCTCGCATGGAGTGGCAAGAAAAAACCATCGCTACCTGTCAGTTGAACGTATACGTTCCATCAGAAGAAAAATTAAAAGAAATGAAAATCAGGAGTCAACAATGACCCGACAAGTCCTCGTAACTGGTGCCAGTAAAGGCATTGGTAAAGCCATCGCCGTTCAACTTGCCAAAGACGGTTTCCACATCGTCGTGCATTACATGGGCGATCAACAAGGCGCACAAAACACTTTAGAGACCATTGAACAACATGGTGGCTCAGGTCGTCTGATCCAGTTTGATATCAGCAACCGCGAAGAATGCCGTACTAAACTAGAAGCCGACATCGCAGAGCATGGTGCTTACTACGGTGTCGTCAACAATGCTGGCATCACTCGCGACACTGCTTTCCCAGCGATGACGGAAGAAGAATGGGATGGCGTGATTCATACCAACCTAGATAGTTTCTACAACGTGCTGCACCCTTGCGTAATGCCAATGGTACAAAAACGCAAAGGCGGTCGTATTGTGACTCTCGCGTCGGTGTCTGGTCTGATGGGCAACCGTGGTCAAACCAACTACAGCGCGGCAAAAGCTGGCGTGATTGGTGCAACGAAATCTCTCGCGCTTGAACTCGCAAAACGTAAGATCACCGTGAACTGTGTGGCACCAGGTCTTATTGATACTGGCATGGTGGATGAGCACGTAAAAGAGCACGCGATGCCGCAAATCCCTCTTCGTCGCATGGGTGAACCAGAGGAAGTGGCTGGTCTGGTAAGCTACTTGATGTCTGATATCGCAGGTTACGTTACCCGCCAAGTTATCTCAGTAAATGGAGGCTTAGTATGAGTCGTCGAGTCGTTGTGACAGGTATGTCCGGTGTTACCGCCTTTGGTAACGATTGGTCAGCAGTAGAGCCTAAACTGCGCGACTGCCAGAACGCCACTCAATACATGCCCTCTTATGAGCAATATGATGGTTTGAACACCAAGCTTGCTGCACCTGTAACTGACTTCGAACTACCGAAGCATTACAAACGCAAACAAGTCCGCGGTATGGGTCGTGTCTCTAAGCTTGCGACTGTCGCAACAGAAAACGCGCTAAGCCAA
The DNA here is from genome assembly GCF_024181835.1 of Vibrio sp. Y29_XK_CS5. Classification (NCBI taxonomy): domain Bacteria; kingdom Pseudomonadati; phylum Pseudomonadota; class Gammaproteobacteria; order Vibrionales; family Vibrionaceae; genus Vibrio; species Vibrio sp. Y29_XK_CS5. The sequence goes on along the minus strand of NZ_JAMZAM010000002.1, from coordinate 93,727 downwards.
GCCGGTCTGATTGGCAATGATGTTCTCACTAACGGTCAAACCGGTATTGCTTACGGCTCATCTACAGGCAGTACCGATGCCATTGGCGCATTTGGTGTAATGCTAAATGACAAAACCACCAAAGCGATTACCGCGACAACTTACGTACAAATGATGCCACACACGACTGCAGTTAACGTTGGTCTGTTCTTTGGCTTAAAAGGTCGCGTGATCCCAACCAGTAGCGCATGTACTTCTGGCAGCCAAGCGATTGGTTACGCCTACGAAGCCATTAAGCACGGTTACCAAACCGTGATGGTTGCAGGTGGCGCTGAAGAGCTTTGCCCAACAGAATCGGCTGTGTTTGATACCCTTTTCGCGACCAGTTTGAAAAACGACGCACCGAAAAGTACCCCAAGACCCTACGATACCGAGCGCGATGGCTTAGTAATTGGCGAAGGCGCAGGTACATTGGTTTTAGAAGAGTACGAACACGCAGTGGCTCGCGGCGCGAAAATCTATGCCGAGATCATTGGTTTTGCAAGCAACTGCGATGCTGCACACGTAACACAACCTCAAATGGAAACCATGCAAATCTGTATGGAGATGGCGCTACAGAACGCAGGCATTTCGGCAGATCAAATCGATTATGTATCGGCGCACGGTACGGCGACTGACCGCGGCGACATTGCAGAAAGCAACGCCACGGCAAATGCACTCGGTAAAGTGCCAATCAGCTCATTGAAGAGCTACTTTGGTCATACCCTAGGTGCTTGTGGTGCTATCGAGGCGTGGCTAAGCCTAGAGATGATGCACGGAGGTTGGTTTAACCCGACCCTTAACCTAGAGAACCTAGACCCACAGTGTGGCGACCTAGATTACATCTCAGGACAAGGTCGCGAGCTCAATGTTGAATACCTAATGAGCAATAACTTTGCGTTTGGCGGTATCAACACCTCACTCATCTTTAAAAAGATCTAAACCCCTTTTAAACAAAAAGCGCTAGCTTCTTAGCTAGCGCTTTTTTGTTCTATTCGTAAGCTACAGAGCGGTGCTTACAGCGATAAATATCTGCTGAAACTGACGTTGGATTTTGTCCATCGGTTTCTATCACCTTCACCACGTGATATCGGTTACCACCCGCCATATAAACTTGGTTTGCAAGTTCCTCAAATAAGGAACCTTTTTGTTGCTCAGACACAACTTGGTTACCGATGACTTTACACTCATTGTTTTCCACCTCTGCAAATGAGATTGGCTGCACCTCATTGGCACCAGGCAGTAACATGGTTTTGGTTGCTTTAGCCACACTTACGCTCGGTGCCGATGGACAGTGATACAACTCAGCAACCACACTGGAAGGACGACCACGACTGGTATCGAGCACGGTAGCAATGTGATAACGGTTACCTCCCGATGCGTACGTTTGATTCTTCAACATACGGTCAACGTTGTTAGGATGGATATCTTCAATCGTGTAAGAGTCCACCATCTGACAATTAAGATTTTTAATTGCTACGTCAGTAATCGGAGAAATATTGACAGCTTGTGGAAGCACACGAACTTTACGCGTGACACATCCACTTAAAATAGAAAGCACAACTGCGGTTAGAATTATTTTTTTCATGATTTACTAAATGGAATAGAAGAGAACCAAATTCTATGAAATGAGTCATTTTGGACAATCCAAAACGACAAAACCCCGACAACTCAGAGAGTTATCGGGGCTTTTGAATAAATGGCACGCCCTATAGGATTCGAACCTATGACCACATCCTTAGAAGGGACGTGCTCTATCCAGCTGAGCTAAGGGCGCGCTACAGGGACAGGATTATACGAGTTCAAGCGCTTAAATCAACGAGTTTTCATAACATTCTGATCTGAATGCCTAAAAAAAGGGCACCAAAAGACTAAATGTTCAAAAACACCACAAAGCAAACGTTTGCGTATGGATGTTAAATAGATTTTCTGCGACAATGCGCCGCAAATAATTTGCCTTCTCAATTTAAAAGGAAAGTCATGACTGCTCAAAATATAGATGGAACTCTTATTTCCCAAACTGTTCGATCCGAAGTTGCAGCACGTGTGAAAGCTCGTATTGAAGCTGGTCTTCGCGCTCCTGGTCTTGCAGTTGTTCTAGTTGGTGAAGATCCAGCTTCTCAAGTATACGTTGGCAGTAAGCGCCGTGCGTGTGAGGAAGTTGGCTTTGTCTCTAAGTCTTTTGACCTTCCTGCGACAACGTCGGAAGAAGAATTGCTGGCTCTAATTGATGAGTTGAACAACGACGCAGAAATCGACGGTATTCTTGTTCAGTTACCTCTTCCTGCTGGCATCGATGCAACGCACGTTCTTGAGCGCATTCACCCAGAGAAAGACGTGGATGGCTTCCACCCTTACAACGTGGGTCGTCTAGCGCAGCGCATTCCTAAGCTTCGTTCTTGTACACCAAAAGGCATTATTACGCTTCTTGACCGTTACAACATAGAACTACGTGGCAAACACGCAGTTGTGGTTGGTGCATCAAACATTGTTGGTCGCCCAATGACTCTTGAGCTGCTTCTTGCTGGCTGCACAACAACGACTTGTCACCGCTTTACCAAAGACCTAGAAGGTCACGTTCGCCAAGCAGACCTTGTTGTAGTTGCGGTTGGTAAGCCGAACTTCATTCCTGGAGAGTGGATTAAGAAAGGCGCGGTTGTGGTTGATGTGGGTATCAACCGTCTTGAGTCAGGCAAACTAGTGGGTGACGTGGAATACGATAAAGCGCGTGAAAACGCGAGCTTCATTACCCCAGTACCAGGTGGTGTTGGTCCGATGACAGTGGCAAGCCTAATTGAGAACACAATGCTGGCATGCGAACAGTTCCACACCAAAAAGTAAGTACGCCCCCCGATGAAAAAAGGCTCCAGCGGAGCCTTTTTTATTGGCTGTAACTCTAACCCCAGCCGTTAATAACAATATGACTCAATAGAGAGTGAGTATTTTTTGAACCACTTCTAAGTTCATTCAAACACAGCCAATACACAATTTAGTCGCGGTATAGTGGTTTTCATTTGTTTCTGTACAGCTAAATACCATGCGAGAAAGAATACTGTTTGATGGTCCATCACCAAAACAAAACCTACCGGATTATGAGTTTTACGCGGAAGGTGGAAGCCCCAAATTTACTGATTTCATTTGCGATTTTATCGACCAACAGAAAGAGCAGCTCGAAGAGATCAATCTCGCGTTGTATTTATGCAATAACAAATTGATGCTGGAAAGTATGATTGGATCAGCGTTGAAGGCTGGAATTACATTGAATATCTTCTCTATTCCTTTAGAGGGCTACGATAAAACTCCGGCGCAATCTCCCACTTTCGCACCCAAGCTAAGCAAAAACAAAGCACTACAAAGTAAACAGGAAAAACTGTTCTCCAAAAAGGACATCGCCCAATATTTATATGGCAGATTTGCCAAGTCTGAGAATCCAAAAATCAACTTGTACATCTGTGATCATATGTATGTCCGATCGAAGTATGTTAAGCCCTTCTCTCGAGGAAGAATGCCCTACTCTCTCCATATCAAACACCTATTTATTAAGTTCAAATCGGGGTCTAGTCACTCCATGGTCACGTCTTCAAATATGGCAGTCAGGGACTTAATTAAGCATGAGTTATTGGTTCATACGGAAAATTCAGAACACGATCATCAAAGGTGTCAGGTGTTTTTTGACCACTTAAAAATCAATAGCGCAAATATCAAACATTACGAGGAAAAACGAGGGTATAGCTATCAAGAGAAGACACAAGAGAGATTGTCTTCCCCCTCATGGGATCAAGGCATCTACTTTACCGCTCACTTTTTAAATGAATCCAATACCATTGTGCAGGATAAAATTTATACCCTGATTCGCAATGCGAGAAAAAGGGTCATTCTGTGTGCACAGCACATTAATGATCAGAACTTAATACCTAACCATCCCGATGTCGAACTGCGCGTCATTTCCCAAACCTATACGGATGAGCACAAAATTAAAAAATCAGGTAAACACTACGTTTGCATCAACCAGCAGTTAGTGGAAACGCGGATGCCTTCTAATACCACTAACTTTCTCCAGATGGTCAACTTCCTCAAACAAAGACCAAACACGGCGTATTACTTCAACACCTCTTTGCACGCTAAATTTATCGTCGTCGATGACACAATCATTATCTCCACGGGTAACCTGACAGAGACTCAATTTATTTACCGTTATGTTGCATCAATGAATCTCGTCAACATGCCTGATACCACCTACGAAGGGACACATTCCGAGGTGAATGCCTACTATTTGAGTCGCAACAATCCAAAACTTGCCGATGAGCTTGTCACTTATTTTGAAGTATTAACTCAATGCCCTCTCACCCATCGCGCTTTCTGAGTCTAGCTTCTACTATACCCAAGTGACTTCAAGATGCAGGATTCAGAGCGTTGTCATTGATTCGAGAGTAAGGAAAACAACGCAGTGTAATAGCCAGCTCTTTCCAAGTTGTTTGACGCAGCAATCGGGTCAATGACACGCTCCCAAAGGGCGAGCTGCCTTGGCTTGTATACTTTGTTGCCGATTCTTGATTTAGAATGACTAGATCTTTAAATCGCCGCCGCGTCTACAAACCAAGTCATTCTCGCTGAACCTAGCATCTCGAGGTTACTTGGGTATAAGTGCAGCCATACATTCAACTTATTGAAATAACGCGAGAAAAAATCACTGGCCTTATGTACAGTAAGTTGGTACAATACGCCCATTATTTAGACGACATATATCAGAGCATGACACAACGAATCGTTTCTTTTTTTGCTGGGGCTGGTGGCTTAGACCTAGGGTTCGAACAAGCCGGGTTCAATGTAACTTGGGCTAACGAATACGATAAAGATATTTGGGCGACATACGAGAAGAACCATCCTCACACTACGTTGGACAGACGTAGTATCACAAACATTGATGCGGATGAAGTGCCTGAATGTGATGGTATTATTGGTGGCCCACCATGCCAAAGCTGGAGTGAAGCGGGTGCGCAACGTGGTATCGAAGACAAGCGTGGTCAGCTGTTCTTCGATTTTATCCGTATCCTAGAAGCGAAAAAGCCTAAGTTCTTCTTGGCTGAAAACGTAAGTGGTATGCAGCACACACGCCATGCAAACGCGCTCAACAACATCAAGCAGATGTTTAAAGATGCTGGTTATGATTTGTATTACCAGATGATGAACGCGGTTGACTACGGTGCTGCGCAAGACAGAAAGCGCGTTATCTTTATTGGCTTCAGAAGTGACTTAAACATCAAGTACACATTCCCAGAACCAATGGAAAAAACAGAACGTCGCACCTTGAAGCACGTGATTGCAGACCTTGATGGAACGGCAGTGCCTGCATTAGACAAGCAGAAGCCAAACCCAGATGTAAAAGTGCTAAACCACGAGTACATGATTGGCGGTTTCTCTACGATGTTTATGTCTCGAAACCGAGTGAGAACTTGGGATGAGCCTTCTTTTACCATTCAGGCTGGCGGTCGCCACGCACCGATTCACCCAGGCGCGCCAAAAATGGAAAAAGTAGAGACAGACAAGTTTAAGTTTGTGGAAGGTCACGAAGACAAATATCGCCGTCTGAGTGTGCGTGAGTGCGCACGAATTCAGGGCTTCCCGAATGACTTTGAGTTCGTTTACAACAATGTTGCAGCGGGCTACAAGATGATTGGTAATGCTGTTGCTGTCCCTTTTGCAAAAGCATTGGCTTTAAGCATTCAAGAGCACCTAGCTCAAGCAAAAGATCTTAAAGCCGCTTAGCGAAAAAAAGTATCCCTAAATGCCTTTAGGGATACTCATTTCTTCTCTTTCTATTACTTCAATTGGAAGAAGATCCCCACTTAAGGGAACCTTCCATCGCCTTTCAATTAAAGACTCAAAATCACGCCAGCGATTGATGCGCTCATCAGGTTCGCCATTACGCCTGCTGCGATTGCGCGGAAGCCGTATTTCGAGATGAATGAACGCTTCTCTGGTACGAGTGAGCCTAGACCGCCAATCAGCACTGCCATGGTTGAGATGTTTGCGAAACCACACAGTGCGAAGGTTACGATAGCTTGTGAGTGTGCGCTTAGCTGAGACTTCACTTCCATCAGTTGGATGAAGGCTACGAACTCGTTTACCACAATCTTGTTACCGATTAGTGAGCCAGCCACGATAGCTTCATTCCAAGGAATACCTAGCAACCATGCGATTGGTGCGAATAGGTAGCCAAGTACTAGCTCGAAGCTCAGTTCCATACCGAATAGACCGCCGAACCAGCCTAGAATGCCGTTTAGCATCGCGATAACGCTCACGAACGCCAGTAGGGTTGCACCTACCGCCACTGCGATGCGTAAACCAGACATTGCGCCGTCTGCCATTGCTTCAACCACGTTGGTTGCGCGTGGCATTTCTACTTGGTCTAGGTCGATATCTGGTGTTGTGGTGTCTGTCTCTGGCATCATGATTTTTGCCATCAGAAGACCCGCAGGCGCAGACATAAATGCCGCTGCGATTAGGAAGTTAAGATCCACACCCAGTGATGCGTAACCTACTAGCGTGCCACCAGCAACCGATGCCAAACCACCAGTCATTACTGCGAAAAACTGAGAATCACTCATGTGCTTCAGGTATGGCTTTACTACAAGCGGCGCTTCAATCATACCAACGAAGATGTTCGCTGTTGCAGATAACGATTCTGCACGACCTGTACCTAGCAAACGCTGAAGACCACCACCGATTAGGTTGATCACTTTTGGCATTAGACCGATGTGGTACAAACCAGAAATCAGTGCCGAGAAGAAGATGATGATACCAAGTACGTTAATCGCGAAGGTAAAGCCGTTGGTCGCAAGACCGCCGAATAGGAACGCGATGCCCTCTTGACCGTAGTTGATTAGGTTAGAAACCGCGCCAGTTACTGCGTTAAGCGCTTCTTTACCCGCTGGTACGTAAAGTACCAATAGCGCAAAGATTACTTGCAGAGCAAAAGCCAAAGACACCGTTCGTAGACGAATGTTCTTACGGTTAGTCGAAAGCAGCCATGCTACGAATAGGATGGCTACGATACCAAGAATTGAGTTCATAAAATGAATCCGACAAAAGGGGGAACAGGAAAGGCGTCGGATTGTATAGAGCGTAAAAAAAGGCGCAAGTTGGGGATGTTAACAGGCTGAGAATCTTGTCTGCTCACTCTTTAATCAGCAAAATAACTCTTTGAATTAAATAAAGATAAACGTTTGCCTAAAGTTATTATTTCCAAATGGAAAAGATGTTTCTGGATTTGGAAAAATTTTGTGATTCAAATCACCTTATGCATTCCCTACTTCGGAATCGAAATATACGGTGCTAATCGCTGATCCCAATGGCAAGGCGATCCGATCTTTTGTTTGATGAATTCGATCACTGCTGAGATCTTTTTCGGCATATGTTGACGGCTTGGGTACACCGCATAAAACGGCATGGATTGGCTGGCTCTCCAATCAGGTAGAAGCTGTATTAGTTTGCCTGAGCGGAATTCATCCCCCAGCAAATAAGTGGCTAAGTAAGCAATCCCCCACCCTGCGATTGCGGCATCACGCACCGCTTCTGCTAAATCGACCGAGTAGTTGCCAGAGACTTTCACGTTGAGCTCTTGCTCGCGATTGGTGAACGCCCAACTGGTGTAGTCACGCTCCCAACTGCGGTAAATAAGGCAGTTGTGCTGCGACAAGTCATTCGGTTCGGTTGGCGTATCGAACTTAAGTAAGTAATCTGGCGAAGCAGCAACCACAAATTGGCAATCTGCTAAGCGCTGAGCAATGTAGCCTTCTGGCAAATGTTCATTATTGGTGATCCACAGATCCAAGCCTTCTTCGAGCATATCGACTTTGTAATCGAACAAATGCACTTCGACTTGCAGTTGCGGGTATTTCTCACGAAGTTCTTGAATGGCAGGGATGATGTGCAACGTGCCAAAAGACTGTGACAAACCGAGACGAACCAAACCGGCGACTTCATCACGTTGGCTTTCCATCTCTAACGTGGCACTGCTAACGGCTTGCACCACTTGTTCACAATGGTGATAGAAGGTTTGCCCCGCTTCGGTTGGCGTGAAGCTGCGCGTGGTGCGTTGCACGAGCTTGATACCCAGTGAAGCTTCCAACTGGCTGAGCTGTTTACTGACGTGAGAAACAGACACGCCTAAGCTCTTTGCCGCAGCGGTAAAGTTTTTATGTTTGATCAACGCTGAGAAGATCACCATTTGTGCAGCACGTTCAGATAACACGCAAACCTCGTTTCAAATAGAGAAAACAAAGGGCTCCGAAGAGCCCCTTTTTATTCGCTTATATATTCAATCTAGAATGTGATGCGGTCAGCTAAATGACTTACCGCTAGTGCGAAGTAGTAAGAGCGGTTCCACTTCATCAACACATTGTAGTTGTTGTACACCAAGTAAGTACGACCGTTCTCATCGTCTGGCATGATCAACCAAGCCTTGATGTCTTCGTCCAGCTTAGGAAGTGGACTGCCATCGTATTTGGTGATGCCAAGTTTGCTCCACTCTTGCAGATACTTACCTTTTTCCGCTTCGCGACCTTGCAGGTTGTGGTCAATGCCGTGTGGCACTTTAACCTGACGACCCCAAGTGAACTTATCATCCCAGCCAGATTTGCTTAGGTAGTTCGCAGTAGAAGCAAACACGTCAGCTTCTGATTGCCAGATGTCCTTCTTACCGTCGCCGTTACCATCCGCGGCAAAGCGTAGGAATGAGCTTGGCATAAACTGACATTGACCCATCGCACCAGCCCAAGAACCTTTGAAGTTCTCTAGCTCGATATGACCTTCATCTAGGATTTGTAGTGCCGCCATGGTTTCTTTACGGAAAAACTCTTCACGGCGACCCTCAAACGCCATGGTCGACAACGCGTCGATCACGCGGAAGTTACCAGTGAACTTACCGAAGTTACTTTCTACGCCCCAAAGTGCAACGATAAAGCGCGGCTGCACGCCAAACTCATCACCAATACGTTTTAGCTCAGCGTAGTGTTCTTTATACAGTTGCTTCGCTTGTTTTACCTTCCACTCAGGTACCGCGCGCGGAATGTATTCATCTAACGTCAGTTTCTTCTCAGGTTGGTTACGGTCAGCTTTTACGGCGCGTGGTTTGTATTCCACATCAGCAAAAGCGGCACTGATCACCTGTTCGGAAATGCCTTTATCACGCGCTTCTGCACGCAATTTGTTTAGGTATTCATCAAAGCCATCGCTACTTGCAAAGGCTGAAGTGCACATACCAACGCTGAGCATTGCTGCCAGTATCTTTTTCATATCGCCCTCCTTGAGCGAGGCAGAATTCCCAGATGAAAAGCGGTGACGTTATTCGCCTTTCTGCTGGGCTTTTTGTTCTTTGTATTTTTCTAGTAGGTTTTCCGGCGGAGGCGGAACCTGTAGGAAGAAACCATCATTAATTAATGACGCTTTCACTTTCTCGACATCAACTTGTGCCAAAGTACGACCATCAAGTTTGATTGTCATCACCGGCATAGGCTTACCGAACATCTGCATTAGCGTGTCAGGAACCTGTGAGAAATCATCCTTTTTCGGAATATAGAGATAAGTGCCTTCTTTTCTGGAACTTTTATAAATAGAACAAAGCATGACGAGCCTTTTGTGCTAATTTACCCGCTTTGAATGCGGATTTTGTTGAAAACGTAAAATTCTCGCAAACTTGATAGCAAATTTGAGATTAATTCACTTATTTGCCCGCTTGAGAACTTGCTGCGCTAAAGGATGAAATATAACATGACAGACCTAGTTTAAGGCAACGCTCTTTCAATAAAGGCAAGAAGTCCACGATGACCCATTCACCTGACCTTAAAGGTAGCAGTTTTACATTGTCAGTTTTACACCTTTCTGACAACGAGATCGCTAAGACTGTCGAATTTTTGCAAGAAAAGGTTTCTCAAGCCCCCTCTTTCTTCGCATCCGCACCTCTGGTTATCAATATAGCAAAAGTAGAAGGCGATATTGATTTCACCGCACTTAAACAAGGCATCGCCGATGCTGGGTTTATTCCGGTTGGTGTGACTGGCTGTAAAGATAAGCGCGTTCAAAACCTTGCCTCAGAAGCGGGCTTCGCCATCATGTCTGCGAGCAAATCTCCAACTCAAGCACCAGCGAAAATGGCGCCGACCAAAATCGTTCGTACACCTGTACGTTCTGGTCAGCAGATTTACGCCAAAGACGGTGACTTGGTTGTACTGGCGCACGTAAGCGCTGGTGCAGAAGTGATTGCTGATGGCTCTATCCACATTCATGGCACCCTACGCGGACGCGCCATTGCTGGAGCGAGCGGCCAACAAGAAGCACGAATTATTTGTCACGATTTACAAGCTGAACTGGTTTCCATTGCAGGAGATTACTGGTTGAGCGATCAAATTGAGAGTGAGTATTGGCAAAAGAAAGTAATGATCAGTAAAGCCGAAGAATCATTACATCTAGAAACACTCACGATTTAGTCTAAAAAGGAAATAAAATGGCACGCATTATTGTAGTAACGTCTGGTAAAGGTGGCGTTGGTAAAACCACTTCAAGCGCAGCCATCGCCTCTGGTCTGGCTCTTAAGGGCAAAAAGACTGCGGTGATCGATTTTGATATCGGCTTGCGTAACCTCGATCTTATCATGGGCTGTGAACGCCGCGTGGTGTATGACTTTGTTAACGTCATCAACGGTGAAGCAACGCTTAACCAAGCGATGATCAAAGACAAGCGCACAGATAACCTATTCATTCTTCCAGCTTCTCAAACACGTGATAAAGACGCGCTAACCAAAGATGGCGTGCAACGTGTGTTCACTGAGTTGGATGAAATGGGCTTCGAATTCATCATCTGTGACTCTCCAGCAGGTATCGAGCAAGGTGCTCTGATGGCACTGTACTACGCAGATGAAGCGATTGTAACGACCAACCCAGAAGTGTCTTCGGTACGTGACTCTGACCGCATCCTAGGTATTTTGGATTCTAAGTCTCTACGTGCTGAGCAAGGTCTTGAGCCTGTTAAGCAGCATCTATTGCTGACGCGTTACAACCCATCTCGCGTAACACAAGGTGAAATGCTAAGCGTTGAAGACGTAGAAGAGATCCTACACATTTCTCTACTGGGCGTGATTCCAGAAAGCCAAGCCGTTCTAAACGCATCAAACAAAGGTGTGCCAGTGATCTTTGACGAGAACACAGACGCAGGCATGGCTTACTCTGATACGGTAGACCGCCTACTGGGCAACCAGGTTGAATTTCGTTTCCTTACCGAGGAGAAGAAAGGAATCTTTAAACGACTATTCGGAGGCTAGAAATGTCACTATTAGAATTTTTCCGCCCGCAAAAGAAAACTTCAGCGAATCTAGCCAAAGAGCGTTTGCAGATCATCGTTGCTGAGCGTCGTAGCCAGAACGATCCTGCGCCTTCTTACTTGCCTCAATTGAAAGAGGACATCTTGAAGGTGATCAGCAAATACGTTGCGATTGATCCAAACATGGTGGATTTGACGTTTGAGCACAAGGACGATGATATTTCGGTTCTTGAGCTAAACGTGAAGTTGCCAGAAGACGAGAAGTAATTACTTTTCGACTTTGCTTGAGAGTCTTCCTCTTCGTCATTCTGGACAGCGAGGTACGAGCGCGATTCAGAATCTATTGCCAGAGTACTCGGCTTGGTGAAAGAAGGTTTTGGCTTTAAAGCGGGCTGTCAGTAGATTCCTAGTCTCACTTAAGCTTTTGGCTTTCACCCAACTTCGCTGGAATGACTCAAGACCCCTTCGTCATTCTGAACAGCGAGGCACGAGCGTGATTCAGAATCTACGACTAGCGTGCTCGGGTTGTTGAAAATAGGTTTTGGCTTCAAAGCCAATTACAAATGCGTGTTACAAAAAAGGTTGGCGATAATGCCAACCTTTTTTATTTGGTACTTATTTCAGCACCTTATTCATCTTCTCGCCGAGTAATTCAAGACGCCAGCCTTGCATCACATCCGGTAGACGCGCTGGATCGCGGTCTTTCTTCCATACCCAACTGATGATTTGGTTGATCTGCTTTTTAGACGCCAAGAACTCGGTCGCCAAGCCTGATTTTTGCGATGCTACCTTCACCACATCTTTCATGTTCTTGAAGATTTGCTTGTAGCCTGGGTAATCCATCAAACGCTCGATTTTAGCTGGGTAATCATCGGCAGGTGTTTGCTTTGCACTTTTCACGATAGCAGCAATTCGTGCGCCATGGCGGTTAATCGCACGAATGTCGATGCCTTCCGCTTCCATCTTCTTAAAGTTTGTCAACCCAAGGCGAGCCACCGTCAGCAAGTCGCCTTCTTTGAAGATGAAGTTCAACGCTAGGTCACGCTTAATCGCTTCGCGGTAGCGCCAAGTCGCCAAAGGCTTAAGAATCGCAAGTTCAGCCGGTCTTAGCTGCCATGCACCTTTGATGTCGAGGTAGACGGTTTCTTCATTTAAGTTACGAATACGCTTTGATACAAGCAGGTCACTCTCTTGCTGAACCGCTTCCCACCAGCCAGCTTCGTTGACTTTATCTAATAGCTTCTCGTAAAGAGGCATTAGGTAGTGCACGTCAGCCGCGGCGTAATCAAGCTGCTTTTGAGTAAGTGGGCGCGCCATCCAATCAGTGCGAGATTCGCTCTTGTCTAGCTCCACGCCTAGGTATTCTTCCACCAGCGTAGCAAAGCCCGTCGACAGACCGTGACCCAAAAATGCCGCCATCAGCTGAGTATCCACCATTGGGAATGGTGTGCAGCCAAAGGCATTTTGGAAGACTTCTAAATCTTCACCACACGCGTGCAGCACTTTTAGCACTGAGGTGTCTTTTAGCAACTCGACGAACGATGTCATGTCAGTCAGTTCGGTCGGATCGATAAGGGAAAGTTGTTTGCCATCGAAAAGCTGAATCAAACCTAGTTGCGGATAGTAAGTCCTGATTCGCACGAATTCGGTATCCAGCATAACTACGTCGGCTTCTCTTGCTAGAGCGCAGACTTCTTCTAGGTCTTTGTTTTTCGTAATGATCTGATAGTTCACATGCTTCTCGCTATAAAAAAATGCCAGCAAAACGCTGGCATTCTAACACTATTTGGCAATAAATGATTGTTGCACAAAGAAATCCGCTTATGCGCTCTTCTTCGCTAGCTCTGCGTCGTTCTCTTCACGCAGTACGCGACGAAGGATCTTACCTACGTTGGTCTTCGGTAAGTCTTCACGGAACTCAACCAACTTCGGCACTTTGTAGCCAGTTAGGTGTTGGCGACAGTGTGCAATCACTTCGTCTTTGGTTAGGCTTGGATCGCGTTTTACAACGTAGATCTTCACCAACTCGCCGGACACTTCGTGAGGCTGACCGATTGCCGCGACTTCTAGCACTTTACCGTGCAGTGCGACTACGTCTTCGATTTCGTTCGGGTAAACGTTGAAACCAGACACAAGAATCATGTCTTTCTTACGGTCAACGATGTGCAGGAAGCCTTCATCATCAAACTTAACGATGTCACCCGTCGATAGCCAACCGTCTTCGTTGATCACTTCTTTGGTCGCTTCTGGGCGCTGCCAGTAACCTTGCATCACTTGAGGACCGCGAACTTGAAGCTCACCTGTCTCAGTATTTGCTAGTGGGTTACCTTCTTCATCAACAATACGTACTTCAGTTGATGGCACAGGCAGACCGATAGAACCGTTGTATTCCACTAGGTCGTGCGGGTAAGCCGCCACCAATGGAGAACATTCTGTTAGACCGTAACCTTCTAGTAGATAACAGCCCGTGGTCTTTTGCCATTTTTCAGCGACGGCACGTTGTACTGCCATACCACCACCTACTGCTAGGCGAAGATTGCTGAAATCTAGCTCATGGAAATCTTCGTTGTTCACTAGCGCGTTAAACAGGGTGTTAACGCCAGTAATCGCAGTGAACTGGTATTTTTGTAGCTCTTTCACAAAGCCCGGAATATCACGTGGGTTAGTGATAAGCAGGTTGTTGCCACCCATTTCGACGAACAGTAGACAGTTCACCGTCAATGCAAATACGTGGTAAAGAGGCAGTGCCGTAACAACAAGCTCGCGACCCGGAGACAATACAGGACCATAAGCGCCTTTCGCCTGCATTACGTTAGCGATCATGTTGCGGTGCGTTAGGATGGCGCCTTTCGCTACGCCCGTTGTACCACCAGTGTACTGTAAGAATGCAATATCATCGCCAGACATAAATGGTTTCACGTACTGAAGACGACGACCTTTGTGCAGCGCTTTACGCATTGAGATTGCACCCGGTAGATCGTACTTAGGCACCATGCCCTTCACGTACTTAACCACGAAGTCGACAAGCGTACCTTTTGCACGTGGCAACATTTGACCAAGGCTGGTCAGAACCACGTGTTTCACTGGCGTGTTTTCTACGATTTGCTCTAGTGTGTTCGCGAAATTAGAAACGATAACGATCGCCGTTGCGCCAGCATCGTTTAGCTGGTGCTCAAGCTCACGAGGAGTGTAAAGTGGGTTCACGTTCACAGCGATACAGCCTGCACGCAAAATACCAAATAGCGCGACAGGGTATTGAAGCAGGTTTGGCATCATAAGAGCAACGCGGTCGCCCTTCTTCAGCTTAAGTTCGTTTTGTAAGTATGCGGCGAATGCGCGGCTACGCTCTTCCAATTTGCGGAAGGTCATGACCGAGCCCATGTTCATGAATGCCGGTTGGTCTGCGTATTTTTGAACAGACTGCTCGAACATTTCTACCAAAGACTCATATTGCTCTGGATTAATGGTTTCAGGTACGTCACTTGGATAACGTGAAAGCCATGGTTTATCCACGATGTTACTCCTCGTTTATAACTGGCTAAAAAATAGCGTCCTTTTTATTTTGAGCACTATTACAGCACAGCAAACGTGCTTGAGCACGTAACTCTCAAACACTTGTTTAAATTTTGTTAACTACACCAAGAATTCGCTTTGCGACCTCGAGTGTTTGCTCTAAATGGCAATGATGCCCACCCGCGACAGAAACCACATTCGGTGGATTTTCGCCCCAATCGACTTGGTTAGACTGTAAATGCTGAAATCCTTTGTCACCCAATATGATTAGGTGCGGACAGCGTATTTGGCTGGTGATCGAGTTCGCGTGATCCTGTGCCATGCGATAAAGAGAATCGCATTTTAATTTGGCATCGTGTCGCCAAAACCACTGGTTCTCACGACATTCAGTTCCGCGCTCTACGATTGGCATCAACTGCTCGGCGGTCAGGTGATTCGCTTGCATGCGTAGCTTTAACGCCAGATCGAAAGAAGCGATAGCTCGCTCCGGTTTGTTGCGTTGACGTTGCCGGCTAAGGACACCATCACGCAGTCGTTTTACGCTATTGGAAGGCTGTTCTGCGAGTGGACCCGCTCCTTCAATTTGCACTAACGCTTCGACCTGTTCAGGAAAGGCAGCACTATAGCAACTTGCGATTAAAGCGCCTAGTGAATGACCTACTAACACCAGTCTGTTTGGCGATAATTCATCCAATAATTGGTGTAAATCAGCAATGTAGTCGTGGAAAGGGTAGTAATTGTCTGAGGATTTATGACTGGATAAGCCATGACCAAATAGGTCAATTGCTAGTAAATGAAGATCAGGATTGCACTGATGGATAGCTTTCATCAAGGCTTTGAAGCTACCCGCGTTATCCATCCACCCATGAAGAAAAACGACTGAACAAGCAGTCGTTTTTTCGTTTCCGATCTCTAAGGCTGCCATACTCCCGTTTGGGAGTTCGAAACGGCGCTCATTCATCACAGATTATTTAACCTTCTTGATCACCTTGCCGTCTTGAGGGAAATCATTTCGCCACATGCGGCAGTTAATGGAGTAACAAGGGTAGTAATAGGTTGGCGTGTCGTACATACGTACACGCTCTTCAATCTTCCATAAGCGGTAACCATCGCCTTTGATGACTGGGAAGATGTATTGGTGTTCACCAATTTTGCCTTCTTCTTCGCCCGCACCTTTACCCACCACAGTAATGATTCGACCTTTACTGAAAGCTACTGGCTCTAGGTAACCATCAAAATAAACCGCGAAGCGACCCGTTGGTTCTTGGTCGATGTCCGGTTTGCCTGATTTGCTGATTGGTAGGTTTACGATCTCCAGACGCGTTTGGTCTTTCAAGTTATCCACTTTCGCGATAACACCACCAAGACGGACATCGTTAGCAGCCTGTCCTTGGTCTTCAGCAAAGGTTTTGTAATCCGTCACAACCTGCTCGGTGCTAGCATTCAGTTCTTCAGGAAGAGAACTACAGGCAGAAAGCCCGAATGCTGCGATAATAACCAGAAAAATACGTCCAGAAAGTTTCATAAACCCCCACTATAAATTCGTTGTTTTACACATAGATATCGACACCAAGTAATTGAGCAAGTTCCTCTTTCTTCGCTCGATTCATGACGTCCATATACTGTTCCATTGCTTTGCGAGCATGACCCTCGGGCAAATCATATTGCACTTGAGTGCGATGAATCTGAGACTCATCCACTTGCTTAATGGAATGCGCGACAGCGTTCGCCACCTTAGAAGGTTGACCAACGGGCTGCTTATCTTGAGCTTTCTTTACCTGCCCTTTTTTACCGACTTTATTGGTGCGATTTGCACCCGGTATTAACGCAGGAGGTAAACCATTGATAGACGCCATAACGCTCCATAAAAATACAGGGCAAACGCCCTGCACTTTGTCATGTCATTGAAAGACCGATTATTCGCGACCCGGAAGTTTCTTCCACGTCACATTATCACGCAGATAAACCGGGCTCGATTCTTCTACTGGGACTGTGTTGCCTTTCTTAAGTTCCTGCTCAGCAAGAATCACAATGTCTTGTGAATCAGGGTAAAGAATATCGCCACTGGTGACGTTGAATGGCAGTTTGCCAAGCTCTTCTTGGTAAGCATCCCAACCAGTACCCGCTTTAGTCCACGTTTTGTCGTCTGCTTGTGCTTCTTCCGCTAGACGCGCTGGTGGGATAACACATTCTGCATCCACACCTGCCCATTCACCGTTTTCTTGGCGAGTATAACGTGCCCAGTAAACTTCACCCATGCGCGCATCAATCGCAACAGCGGCATCCGTTGCACCGTGCAGGCGGTAGCTTGCTTGTGCCATCGCAGCCAGCGTTGAAACGCCGATCATTGGTAAGTCAGCACCGAACGCCAAACCTTGCGCGATACCAATACCGATACGAACGCCAGTAAAGCTGCCCGGACCACGACCAAACGCCAATGCGTCTAGATCTTGTAGAGTCAGACCTGCTTCTTTCAGTACTTCGTCTACCATAGGCAGTACTTTCTTAGTGTGGTCACGAGGAGCCACTTCACTGCGTGAAATCACTCGGTCATTAACCAGTAGCGCAACTGAACAGTTCTCAGTTGCCGTATCGATAGCAAGAATTTTTGCGCTCATGTAACTCTCTACAATTCTTCTTTAATTTATTGATGCCACAGCGCATTAGTCTGCGGCAGGTTGTTCTGTTTTTAGGAATGTTTTGATTCGTTCTAAATCCCGTGTTCTTGGGATTGGCGGTAAACTGCCGAGGAAGATGCCACCATAATCACGCGTCACCAAACGGTTGTCGCAAATGATCAAGGCACCATGGTCTTTTTGGTCTCGAATCAAACGTCCTACGCCCTGCTTTAACGTAATAACCGCATCTGGGATTTGCACTTCTGCAAACGGCTCACCACCACGTAATCGACAATCTTCGATTCGGGCTTTGAGTAGCGGGTCATCAGGGGCAGTAAACGGTAATTTGTCGATGATAACACAGCTCAGCGCATCACCTCTAACATCGATCCCCTCCCAGAATGCACCAGTCGCCACCAGCAGCGCATTACCCAGTTCCATAAACTCGGCAAGGGTCTTTTGTTTGCTCATCTCACCTTGCATCAGCACAGGCAGATCCAGTACTTCACGGAAGCGTTCACCAAGCTCACGCATCATGCTGTGCGAAGTACACAGGAAGAAACAACGCCCGTCGTTCTCTTCAATCACAGGCGCAAGCATTCGCACCAGTTTGTCAGCTAAGCCAGGGCTGTTTGGCTCTGGTAGATAACGAGGTACACACAAGCGTGCTTGCTTCTCGTAATCGAACGGAGATGGCAACGAAAACTGCTGCTTCGGCTTCAATCCAAGACGGTCGGTAAAGTGTTTAAAGTCACCCGAAACCGCTAGGGTTGCAGACGTGAAAATCCACGCGCCTTGTTTGATTTCGATTTGCTCATGGAATTTATCCGCCACCGATAGCGGCGTAATGTGCAGAGCGAAATGACGGGGAGACGTGTCGTACCAGTATGAGTAACCGGTAATATCGACATCACAAACCCGATCAATTCGTCCTTTGATCAGGTTGGCACGCTCAAAGGCAGTATCCAGCAATTGGCTTCGACCTAGCGCCAGTTTCAACACATCAATCGCCAAATCTAAACTATCGGTTAAACGCACCAACTCACGCTTGATCGATTCTGATTGCAACGCCTCACGCCAGTTACCACGAAAGCCCGGCTCACCCAGTACGATGCGCATATCCATTGCACTTTGCATCAGCTTATCGCCGACTTTTTGTAGCTGGCGCATGTCTTTTGCTTCTGTGCGGTAAGCAATCTCAATGTCTTTGGCGAGCTCTTGGATCTGACGGCTAGAGATCGATTGTCCGAAGTATTCGCTGGCAATGTCAGGAAGCTGGTGGGCTTCGTCGAAAATGAATACGTCAGCTTCTGGGATCAATTCACCGAAGCCGGTTTCTTTGATCGCAAGGTCTGCAAGGAACAAATGGTGGTTAACGACAACAATGTCTGAATCCATCGCGCGTTTGCGTGCTTTTAAGACGAAACAATCGGTGTAGCTCGGACACTCTTTGCCCAAACAGTTGTCGTTGGTTGAAGTAATGGTCGGGATAATCATGCTGTCTTCTGGCAGATCATCACAATCCCCTAAATCGCCCGTTTTGGTTTCAGACGACCAAGTACGGACTTTAACCAATTGAGTCAACAGTGTTGGATCAGCTTCATTAGTATGGCTCTCGACCATTTGTCGGCTTAGACGATCCAAACATAGGTAGTTGGAGCGACCTTTTAGTAGCGCGACTTGTCCATAAAAGCCCAAAGCACTGACCATCAACGGTAGGTCACGGTGATACAACTGCTCTTGCAGGTTCTTCGACCCCGTACTGATGATGACTTTTTTGCCGCTTAATAGCGCTGGCACAAGGTAAGCGAAGGTTTTACCCGTTCCCGTTCCTGCTTCAACCACCAGCTGAGTTTGGTCTTTGATCGCACTGCTGACAGCTTCTGCCATATCAATTTGTGGCTGGCGAGCTTGAAAACCCGGAATGGCTTTGCCTAACGCGCCCTCAGAGGAGAATGTTTTTGCGATCATGCCTGACATCTGGTTAGAAAAATTGTCGAGAGTATATCAGGAGTTGAGCGTAAACATCAGCCAACAAAAGCACTAGGTTTTAGCATCGCGCGGATAATTTGTTGAAACCGCGCCGAGAATAGATTATTTATGAAGTCAGATTGCAGTACGATTCACGCTTCTGACGTGACCCCTTTATTCGTACGCTAGAAAAATAATGCATGGAAGTATCTGATTTATGGAAAAGAAAACACTGTTAACCCATTGTTCTGACGCACCGGGTTTGATCTCAAAAATCACCAATATCTGTTATAAGCATCAGCTGAATATCGTTCATAATAACGAGTTTGTTGATAACACCAGTGGGCACTTTTTCATGAGAACCGAGTTGGAGGGTTACTTCAACGATCAAACGCTACTCGCCGATTTAGACCAAGCGCTGCCACAAGGTGCAAAACGCAAACTTATCAGCTCTCGCCGCAAACGCATCGTTATCCTAGTAACTAAAGAAGCGCACTGTCTGGGTGATATTCTGATGAAGACTTACGATGGCAGCTTAGATGTTGAAATTGCTGCGGTTGTTGGTAACTACGACAAACTTCAAACACTCACTGAGCGTTTTGATATCCCTTACCATCACGTTACTCACGAAGATCTTAGCCGTGAAGAACACGAGCAGAAGATGCTTAAAGTGATTGATCAATACGATGCCGATTACCTTGTACTAGCGAAGTACATGCGTGTTCTCACTCCGACTTTCGTAGAGAAATACCGTCACAAGATCATCAACATTCACCACAGCTTTTTACCCGCTTTCATCGGTGCGAAGCCATATCAGCAGGCTTACGACCGCGGTGTGAAGATCATCGGTGCGACGGCGCACTTCGTGACAAATGACTTGGATGAAGGTCCAATCATCAAGCAGGACGTTATTCCAGTGGATCACACGTTCAGCGCACAAGATATGGCGCAAGCAGGTCGCGATGTAGAGAAGAACGTATTGAGCAAAGCTTTGAATAAAGTGATCAATGACCACGTTTTTGTTTACGGCAATAAGACGGTTATTCTTTAAATTCGCAGCTGATTGCTAGCTGCTAAAAACGCGTAATTTGAGAAGGCATTGTCTTTTCGTTACGCGTCTTTTTATCTTTCGGTGGATGCTTTATTGAAGTGCTTGTAAGAGATTCCCGACTACGCTCCTTCGTCGCTTTCGGGAATGACGTAAATGAGGCATGAGCATGAAAGCTAATTAGTGCCCATTACTTAACCAAACACAAACAACTTGAACTTCGTCAGTCCAACGAGCTTAAGCAAGATCAGGAATCTCATATCCGCACACTGTGAGTTTAAGTGACCCCTCTTACTAACAGCGCACGACGTAAAGAAAGTTAAGCCTGCTCAGACTCAACAATACGCTTAAGTGAATGTGGGTGCAGCTTGATACAAATACCTTGATACTTAAACGCCACGGTTGGGTTGTTCAAGCGTTCGCCTTCCCCTTTCGGGCTCGACAGTTTGATCTTCACACCTAG
Source organism: Vibrio sp. Y29_XK_CS5 (assembly GCF_024181835.1). Taxonomy (NCBI): domain Bacteria; kingdom Pseudomonadati; phylum Pseudomonadota; class Gammaproteobacteria; order Vibrionales; family Vibrionaceae; genus Vibrio; species Vibrio sp. Y29_XK_CS5. Next base: position 72,780 of record NZ_JAMZAM010000002.1, on the reverse strand, counting down.
CTCTTCTAGCTCGTCAAAACGCGCGCCAAACGCTGGGTAAGTGTGTTTCAAATCAGCAAGAAACTCATCTGCGGTATCGGCGTGAGATGGAATCACAAACTCCACATGCTCCCAACTTTCGCTTGGGTAGATTTTTCCTTCCGCAGGGTATGGCAGCTCCAGACACTCTATCTTCCAGCCACGGCTTTCTAACGCTTTGTCGAATTCAATAACAATAATCGGGCGACCGTTGATTTTCGCTTGTGAAATCACCTTACCGTATTGATTCCATGCTTCATGCACGGCTTTCGCTGTTTCAGTATCATTAATACGCAGCGCAATATGGTCAGCTTGAGCAAAGCTCAGATCCAGTTTTAGCAGGGATGCAAGCTCTTCAATCTTCGCCATAAATGTATCCAGATCTTGGATCATCAATTCAGGCGCTAGGCGTTTTTCAACTAGTTGAGTCGTCATTGTGGCTCTCTTATCGGGCGATTTATCTCATTACTCTGAGCGCAATAGTAAACGCAAACCAAGCCACATTTCCATTCAATCGAAAAAGTATAAATTTCCCCAATTCCTCTCTGTATGAAAAGCAATAAAGTTGTTATCATTAGCCCCATTTTTGTGAACTCCAACAGAACTCGGCACTTACTTCGCCGAGTTCTTCGTCCTTGAATTGAAGGAAACGCGTGTGAATATCCAAGCACTTATTAATGACAAAGTATCTCAGGCTCTAGAAGCCGCTGGCGCACCTGCAGGCAGTCCTGCGGCAGTACGCCAATCAGCAAAGCCACAATTTGGTGACTACCAAGCAAACGGCGTAATGGGCGTTGCTAAAAAACTGGGTACTAACCCACGAGAATTTGCACAGAAAGTACTGGATGTTCTAGACCTAGACGGTATTGCGAGCAAGACAGAAATCGCAGGTCCTGGTTTCATCAACATTTTCCTAAGCGAAGAGTTCCTAGCGAAGCAAGCGGAAGCAGCATTGGCGGACTCACGTCTTGGCGTTGCAGCAGACGAAGCTCAAACTATCGTTGCTGACTACTCTGCACCAAACGTTGCGAAAGAAATGCACGTTGGTCACCTACGTTCAACCATCATCGGTGATGCAGTAGTACGTACTCTTGAGTTCCTGGGTCACAAAGTGATCCGTGCGAACCACATCGGTGACTGGGGTACTCAGTTCGGTATGCTTATCGCAAACCTTGAGCGTGTACAACAAGAGTCTGGCGAAGTTTCTATGGAACTTGCTGACCTTGAAGGCTTCTACCGTGAGTCTAAGAAACTGTACGACGAAGACGAAGAATTCGCAGTGAAAGCACGTAACTACGTTGTGAAACTGCAAAGCGGCGACGAGTTCTGCGCAGAAATGTGGAAGAAGCTGGTTGACGTAACCATGATCCAAAACCAGCGTAACTACGATCGTCTAAACGTATCTCTATCTCGTGATGACGTAATGGGCGAGAGCATGTACAACGACATGCTACCTAAGATCGTAGCAGACCTTAAAGCACAAGGTCTTGCGGTTGAAGATGACGGCGCGCAAGTTGTGTTCCTTGAAGAATTCAAGAACAAAGACGGCGAAGCGATGGGCGTTATCGTTCAGAAACGCGACGGCGGCTTCCTATACACAACAACGGACATCGCATGTGCGAAATACCGTTACGAAGAACTAGGCGCAGACCGCGTACTTTACTTCATCGACTCTCGTCAACACCAACACCTAATGCAAGCTTGGACTATCGTTCGTAAAGCGGGTTACGTGCCAGAGTCAGTATCTCTTGAACATCATGCGTTCGGTATGATGCTAGGTAAAGATGGTAAGCCATTCAAGACTCGTGCAGGTGGTACGGTTCGTCTTGCTGATCTTCTTGACGAAGCAGAAGTTCGTGCAGCACAGCTGATCGAATCTAAGAACCCAGAACTAGCAGAAGACGAGAAGAAAGCGATCGCAAACACAGTTGCAATGGCAGCAGTTAAATACGCAGACCTTTCTAAGCACCGTACCACGGACTACGTGTTCGATTGGGACAACATGCTAGCGTTCGAAGGTAACACTGCACCGTACATGCAATACGCTTACACTCGCGTAGCATCTGTATTCGCTAAAGCTGGCGTTTCTATGGATGATCTACAAGGTGAAATTAAGATCACTGACGAGAAAGAAAAAGCGCTTATCGCAAAACTTATGCAGTTCGAAGAAGCAGTTCAATCTGTTGCTCGCGAAGGTCAACCACACATCATGTGTAGCTACCTATTCGAACTAGCAGGTCAGTTCTCTAGCTTCTACGAAGCATGCCCTATCCTAGTTGCTGAAGACGAAGCAGTGAAACAAAGCCGTCTGAAACTAGCAGCCCTAACAGCGAAGACCATCAAGCAAGGTCTATCTCTACTAGGTATTGATACTCTAGATCGTATGTAAGCAAATCGAGAATCGAGAATCGAGAATCGAGAATCGAGAATCGAGAATCGAGAATCGAGAATCGAGATGATTTCGAAAGGTTGGCGTGAAAGCGTCAACCTTTTGTTTTATCTGGCGTATACTGATGTCATTCAATTCAAATCGGATAATATAATGAGTTTTGAACTGCACCCTCAATTGGCAAAAGACACTACCGTTATCGGTCACTTCCCACTGTGTGTGGCTCTTCTACATAAAGACAATGCCGTGCCATGGGTTATCTTGGTACCAAAACGTGCAAACCTAAAAGAGCTTCACCACTTGCCAATGAAAGAACAGCAACAGTTTTTGCTAGAGTCTCAGGCAGTAAGCCAAGCACTAGAAGCAACATTCCGTCCAGACAAGTTAAACCTAGGCGCACTAGGTAACATGGTACCTCAGCTACACATTCACCATATTGCTCGCTTCAAAGATGACGTAGCATGGCCGGGACCAGTTTGGGGCAACACCAAAGGTGAATTCCGTACAGAAGAAGAGCAAAACGAATTGCTTGGCCGTATTAAAAACGTGCTATCACTGAGCTCTATTTTCCAAAAAGCATAGCCGCTGCCAGCGAAAATAATTCGCCTTTGAATACGGCTGAAACAGACAGAGAAAGATTAATACGCATTTGTAACAATCTTTCTCATTTTTCTAGGATTATCACTAAAGTAAAACTTGTTTAGACTGCCAACTCAGTTAGAGAGGGTCATCATGAAACAAGTCTTCAACACATTCCGATACGTCAGCTGGATCGCCATCATCTGTTCTATGGCTGCTTCATTCTTGCTTTTTCTTATGGGCGCAGCAAAAACCTATTCGGCATTTGCGGTCTTCATTCTTAATCAAACACCTCCAGAAGCACTCGCACATTTAGATAAAGCAGACATCGCGATCGCATATTTGATCAAATCACTGGATACATTTCTTGTCGCACTAGTTTTGTTCATCTTTGCTCACGGCATCTACACACTGTTTATTTCCAACAAAGCTAAAGCGAAAACACAAGAACCGTCGGTTTTGCATTGGATCAGAACCCCAAACATAGGCCACCTAAAAAACATTTTGGCTGAAGTCATCATCGTGATCTTGTTTGTGAAGTTCTTAGAGCTCGTGCTGATTAACTTCGACAGCTTAGATTGGACGATCTTAACATTACCTATTTCGATTTTAGTTTTAAGTCTTGGTTTGAAGTTCCTAGGGTTAGGCGCGACTAAACACTCTGAAGAGCATTAATTTCGCTGTATTCACAAACAATAACCAGCAAAAGAAAAGCCGCATCATTGCTGATGCGGCTTTGTCGTTTTTACGTAATAACTTTTTAGGTGACTAATTTTGACAATCGCTACATGGTGACTGTCAAAGACAAACCATCTTGTTTAGTCACTGAGTAGCGAACACGAGTCACGTCATGAGCTTTATTAGTGTCGACTAGGCGGCTAATTTTGCCCTTCTTAATCCACACGTTTAACATCGCGTCGGCGCCATCTTCACTCATCCCAAACTGTTTAGCCAGATCTGACTGGGAGACGGTTCCTTTGTCTGCAATGTATTGATAAAGCTCTTTTAAAATCATGCTACTTGCGCCTCTAATGCACCGTTTTGTTTCTTACCAACTTGTTTGAACACGCGGTAGGTACCAAAGAAGATAGCAACGATCACAGCCATCCAAATACCACTTGTCACTGGGCTATCTGCGAAATGCGTCAATTGGTTGTAGAACGTCGCACATAGGTAAGCTAAGCCCATTGTCCAAACCGCGATAAAGCGTGCGAACTTATGACCAAACTCACGTACGTAAGCACCCATCGCCGCCACACAAGGTGTGTACAGTAGGATAAAGATTAGGTAAGCAAATGCGGCATTGCCAGAAGCAAACTGCGATTTGATGTTACCGAAGATAGAAGCATCGACTTCTTGTTCTTCTGCAACTGCATTTGAGTCAGTTAAGTCACCCACTTCAATGCCTAGTGGATCTGAGTAGCTCAAACCGGCTAGGTTTTCAGGGATACTCATTACTGCCTCTTCTAGGCTGCCCATTAGGTCAAATTCTGCGTCTTCACCATCGCTTGGTGTAGTGTATAGGCTGTTAAGCGTACCAACTACCGCCTCTTTTGCGAAGATACCGGTAATGATACCTACCGTCGCCGGCCAGTTGTCTTCTTGAACACCGATTGGCGCGAATACTGGAGTCACAACTTGCGCTGCTTTAGAAAGCACAGAGTTTTCGCTGTCTTCGTTACCAAAGCTGCCATCAGTACCCAATGAGTTGAAGAAACTCAGAATAGCAACAACGATAACGATGGTTTTACCTGCACCAAGAACGAAGCGCTTTAGCTTTTGCCAAGTTTTGATCACCACGTTTTGTAACGTCGGAAGCTCATAGTCAGGCATTTCCATTACTAGGCTGTCACTGCTACCTGGGTAAAGCGTGTGCTTAAGGAAAAGCCCCGTGAAGATCGCTGCCACAATACCAAGTAGGTAAAGTGCGAATACAATGTTCTGACCAGAGCCTGGGAAGAATGCCGCAGCGAATAGTGCGTATACTGGTAGACGAGCACCACATGACATAAATGGCGCCATAGATGCAGCTAGTTTACGCTCACGTTCTTGGTCTAGAGTACGAGTTGCCATGATTGACGGTACGTTACAACCGAAACCAAGAACCAACGGTACAAATGCTTTGCCCGGTAGACCAATCTTCTGCATCACTTTATCTAGTACGAATGCGGCACGAGCCATGTAGCCTGAGCTTTCAAGTACCGCTAAGAACAGGTACAAACACGCGATAACTGGAATAAAAGTTGCAACCGTTTGGATACCACCACCAATACCATCAGCAAGCACCGTCACTAACCACACAGGCAAATGACCGTCTAACAAGTGGTGTCCACCATCAACCAACAGAGCACCGACACCGATATCAAAGAAGTCGATGAACGCACTACCAATGTTGATAGAGAACATGAACATTAGGTACATAACAATGAAGAAGAATGGAATGCCCACCCACTTGTTCAAGATAAATTGGTCTAGCTTTTCAGTCACACTGCGACTTAGCTTGCCCTCACTGCGACGTACTTTCTTGCACTCTTCATGAAGGTGTGTGTATTTTGTATCTGCAACATGTAAGTCAACATCAAGCTCAAGTTCTGCAATTGTGTTTTCAACGCTATTGCGATCAGCATCCGACATGCTGTTAAGAACCAGTGCGTCTTTTTCTAGTGCACGAATTGCTAGAGCACGGTTAGAAACGGTTTGATCATTAAAAAGAGCCGAAACGTTGTTGATCGCCGCTTCCATTTGTTCGCCGTAATTCAAAGCGATGTCTTTTAGTGCAACACCTTGAACCACTGACTTGTGCAACTTCTCTTTAAATTCTGCAACTTGTGCTTTATTTGTCGCTGATAGGCTAACGACTGGACAACCCAAGGTTTTTTCTAGTTCTGCAACATTGATGACTTGGCGTTCACGCTTAAGTGCGTCCATTTTGTTTAATACAACAATCATAGGACGACCAAGTTCACGCAGTTGTAGCGTCATGTATAAGCTGCGCTCAAGACTCGTTGCGTCTACTACGTTGATAATCAGATCAGCAGGGTGCGTCAAAACCGCACGCGATGCGATAGATTCGTCGATACTATTGCTATCATTGCCACTGTCGAGAGAGTAGATACCCGGAAGGTCCGTCAGAAGAAATTCATCACCAGCATGTTTGAACTGACCAGTTTTCTTTTCAACCGTTACACCAGCCCAGTTACCAACTTGTTGTTTTGCACCAGTCAGGCCATTAAAAAGTGTGGTTTTACCGCTGTTTGGGTTACCAACAGTAAGAATTTGGTATTGCATTATGCTCGCTCCACTTCGATGTTTTGCGCAATAGTCTCTCGTAATGCAACAGAAACACCACGAACTTCAACTTGCAGTGGGTCTCCCATTGGTGCGCGTCGAATAACTTTAACCTCAGTATTAGGAAGTAGTCCCATTACCATTAGCTTTTTTCTGACGTCCGACGTAAGTCCTTCTAACAACCGAATTGTCACTGTTTCGCCAGGTTTGATTTCTGATAGCTTCATAGTGGCCCTTAAGAGTAGTGCAAATGATAAATATTATTATTAATAGTATAGGGCGCTAATGTTACTCTTCTATACCCTCTCATTCATTGTGTGAAATCAAAGATTTCATTAATGCTTTTGGCGAAATCTAACGTCAACTCCGTTAATTAATTTCACGTCATTTTCGTCAAAATTGAATATTTTCAGACAAATACAAATTAACACAAGCGTAACATTTGCAGTTTCGAAAAATTAAAAAATCAATAAATTCAGTATCTTAAATAGAAAAAGGCAACTTGTCGCTTTTCTCACATAAAGCTGTCGTTATTTTTATAAGAAAAATAAGTAAGGTCTCGTATAGTTAACCCATCGAGAGACAACAGCCTCTCAAAAGAATTCCAGAGGTGGCATGGCAACATGTCACTCCGGCAGCAAGCGAAGGTGTCATTGACACCCGTGGTATAGTCCCCCCGGCTATACCACGATATTTTTTTTCTTCTCTTTCTTCATTCGCTTCTCAATTAAGTCCCAATAATTCCTAAACGTTTTACTCGAACAAATCCCTGTTATTCTCATTATCTATCACAACACTATATCGCCATTGTGCTGCACGTACTCTGCGTTATATAGCTCGAGCCCTTTATCACGCATCACGCATCACGCATCACGCATCACGCATCACGCATCACGCATCACGCATCACGCCAGACTAAATGTCATTCCCTTGTGTCCAGAATCTATATTGAGCTCTTTACGATACCGTTTACCTTACAGACGTAAAAAAGCCCAACGCTAAGGCTGGGCTCGGTAATGTCGAATTAAGAGCTAGAGGCTTGTTTGGCTCTCTTGAGTCATTGCGAACTTAGAAGGTGGCAGCCCGAAATGTAGCTTAAACTTCTGGCTAAAGTACGACGGGTCATTAAAGCCGCAGTTAAAGGCAACTTCACTGATCTTCTCACCAGCGAGCAATTGTTCACATGCGGTTTCCAACCTAACTTCCGTTAAGTAGTCTTTCAATGTTCGTGAAGAAGCAGATTTAAATCGTCGTTGTAGGCTTCTTTCTGACATATAGAGCATCTTCGCTGCAGACGCTGTACCAAATTCTGGGTCGTGATAATGTTCTGCGACAAGTTGATACACTTTCATCAACCATTCTTGTTCCGGCGATGTATCTTGCTGTGGTTTCTCTACTTCTGCAAACTCCGGCAAGACCTCTTCGACATGACTCGGTTCTTGAGCACATGGCCACGTGATTTCAATTTTATTTTGAGCATCCGACGCAAACATAGATAAATGACCACCGCTGACCGCCACCAATTGAGGCAAATTATCCATACTTAAATCAACATTGCTGCTGTTTGATGGTCGCATCGTCGAAGCCTTACTCGGTAACTGGGTACCATGATCGATAAAACTTAACGAGACAATGTCATTCCCCTCCTCCAATACCAACTTAACCGACTGCCCTCTAAAAGAGCGTTTAATAATATTGGCGAAGATGCTGTTAAAAATGACATCAAGATTAAAGCTTTCGAGTGAAATACGGCTCGCTTTGTTGTCATCTTCTAACTCAACACTAATGCCAGCTTTAGTGAAGTCCTCTCGCCACACATCAACGACGGACTGGGTAATCTGGCTTAAGTTATAGTTTTGACTACCATTGCTGGTATCTTCTGGTGAGCTCTTAAGCTCGTTCAATTGCCAATAGGTTTTAGAAAGGTGATCTTGAGTTACTGAATCTAAATCCAGTGGAAGCTTATGGGCAATCGAATCCACACTAGATTTAATTGATTGTGCAACATGGTCCACCAGCAAGTTTCTCACTTGAATTTGCTTTCTAAGCTGTTGATTGCTCGTCAATAGAACTCGACTTTGATGACGTAACTGATTGGTTTTTAATGTCACCTGCGCCGCTAGATCACGGTTCGCTTGCAATACAAATCGCGAACGCCAGTACATCAGGAGTGCTAACGTTGCGATCGTAATTAACGTAAATCCAGATATTGCCAACTTTGACAAATACCAAGGCTTGAGTACCGTAAACTTAGATTCAAGTCCAATCAAACCAGAGGCGAGTTGTGAGTCATTACTTACTTGAAGGTGATAATCTCCGGAATTTAAGTGCTCTAGTGTTAACTGTCCACCTTCCAGAGATTGCCATTGTTCACTCTCATTCAAGCGATAGTAGAGGTTTTGGTTATCTGGTTTTGGCATCACACCAAACAAGAAACTCAATGAAGACCCATAAGGCAACTTCATATCTTCTAAGTCAGAGCTTCCTACTTGAACAACATCATTTTCCAACATGACTTGGCTAACAATAAGTTTGGACTCTGGCGTATTAGACACTAGCAGTTTTGATGAATCAGCTTTCACTAAACCGTATTGAGATCCAAAGATAAGTTGGCGGTCACTATCCTCTGAACGTCGAATCAGATTACAAACGCCTGGAAGAAATTCATTATTAATTAAGCCTGAAGAAGAGGAATAGTGCTTCATCAACTGACCGGAGAGATGGTAATAGCTTAACCCTACCGATGAAGCGAGCCAAACCCCTTCAGAATCACTCAGTAAACAAGTGGGCCGAGAGTTTGAAACACTCATTTCCATCACCTGCTTTTCGTTACGACCCGGGATGGTTCGAAAAACACCGTAAGCAGATGCAAACCACTGGGAGCCATCATTGGCAGTAATGATATCAAGCGACTCTCCGTACTTTTCAGAGAAACGGTTAAAACGAATCCGCTCTCCATCATACTCATAGACACCGTGATCGGTACCAATCAGCAGCAACTCTTCTTTGTCATACAAACGAGTAATTTTGGCAGGTAGATACTGACTCACTAACCAGTCACTGCCAAAGTTACGCATTTCTTGCTTTTCAGCGTCGATATTAAACAGTTGATAACCACTTGATACCCACAATCGACTCGCCCCGTCAGCCACAATATGATCAATGGCTCGTCCTGCAATGACTTGCAAATACGGGAAGGTCATTGGGGTTAAGTTCTCAAGATCGAATATCTCAAGGCCATTTGCTGTCGCTATCCATAACTTATCACCTTGAAAAGCGAACTCATTAATCTGAGAAGATAAATCTAAAACCTCACTAATTGCCTTGGGTCCTGAGCGATAAAGCTTATGATCATCAGCAAACCAAAGCGCACCATCAGGTCCCGTCAACGTTTGGCGGATTCGCCCAGAAAGTGTCAATTGATCGTAACTACTGAACGTTGTTCGCTCGAATTTTTTACTAAATAATGAGTAATAACGAATGCCTTGGTTGGTAGCAATCCACATACCGCCCATGTTGTCGTTCAATAACGAGTAGATCTTAGTGGTCGCTAATTCCAGCTCAAGGAAGCTTGCCGGGGTGACTTGAGTTACATCTCCGCTTAAGAACGAATACAAATAAAGCCCTTGCTCCGTTCCGACCCAATACTCTTGGTTGGTTTCTGCAAATGTAAGAACGTGAGATGTACCAATTCGAATGACAGGTTTATCTGGTTCGGAGATATTAAAAATCAGCGCGCCTTTTAGCGTTCCGACCAGAATCTCTCGACGAGTATGTGAGTAATACACTTTTTCTATGTAGTGTTTACCCGACGAAACAACATGGTTGAACTTGCTCCCCTCTGATAGATATACACCTGATGTCGTCGCTAACGCCCACTTCGTTTCGACGAAAATGGCGTCATTAATATAGACGTAACTGTTGTTACTATGCTGATAGAGTTGCAGTAAAGAGAAGGAGTTAAGTTCACTGGTTTCAATATTGTAGGTATAGAAATGCGCGCCGTCACTAACCCAGATAAAATTGCCAGATGAGCCAATCTTACGAATTTGAGAACCAGGATTGAGACTAAAGACCAAGCGACGTTCTTGGTTAGGGTAAGTCTGATATACCTCGTTTTCGATAAACGTCCAGAATGAGCCTTTGTGGTATGCCAGTTGTTCTACTTTCGCTCGTAGAAAACTGCCTGATTTTGGCAAAGTGGTTTGCCCATCATAAAACAGCACCCGTCCGTGGACATCGTGAATCCAAAGCCCACCATGCTCACCCGGGAACAATTTTTTTGCCGCAATAAAAGTCCCCTTAACCTGATTTGGCAAAGGGTAAAAGATCGCATTCGCTTCACTTGAAGCAAACGCTTGAAATGAGAGGATAAAAGCCCAGAAAAAGAGGGCTAATTGGCGCAGCAAGATAAAATCCTTACATGTATCAATACGTGCGACTCATGGTTCACTCATGCCTTCCATAGCTAAGTGTCTATATGGTTATTTTGAGCCGCTAATTATTGATAATGATATCTCAAATCCTTTGATAGAAAAGACTCACTGCGCTTAAGGTTTGTAATTCTTACTGCCAGATCACGTTAAAAACGTATTCCGTGTAGAGAAGCACAACACAATTGTTACTTTTCGCTCAAACATTGACTAAAGCTGTTGGACATTCCTTTAAGAAATTCGAAGTAACTTCCAGATTTCACCTCAACCTCACTACCCAGCGGATCAAGAACACCTGAACGAACGTCACTGCCGCGCATCACACTCTCAATAACCGCCGGAGTAAACTGAGGTTCAGAGAACACGCACGCTACATCACCGGTTCCCAACGTTTTACGGATACGAATCAGTGTTTTTGCACCAGGTTTACGGTCCGGTGAAACGGTGAAGTGACCCATTTGATTCAAACCATAACGCTCTTCAAAATACCCATAAGCATCATGGAATACGAAGTAACCTTTATCTTTGACTGGAGCAAGCTGCTGTTTAATCTCAGAATCAGTCGCGTTCAACTTTACTTCAAATTTCTTCAGGTTGTTGGCGTACGTATCGGCATGTACTGGATCAACTTCCGCTAACTTGTGTGCAATTGCATTAGCGACCTGTTGTACTGTTTCAACACCCAACCAAAAATGAGGATCATGTGTACCATGGTCATGACCATCGTGATCATGAGAATGCTCGCTACCAAACTCTCGCAGCGACAAACCTGGAATTTGGCTTAGTGTTAGTGTGTTCCCTCTATCTGTCACCACTTTTTCAAGGAATGGTTCGAGGTCGTGCCCATACCAAATCACCAGATCCGCTGCTGCTACTTTCTGGACATCAGAAGGGCGCAACGCGTAATCATGCGGAGATGCATTGTTTTGTAGCAATACGTCCGGAGCCGTTACGCCTTCAGTAAGCTCGGTCGTGATCATTTGAATTGGTTTGATACTGGTTAACACAGTTACCGCGTGAGCAGGTAACGTTAATATTGCTGAGACAGCAAGAATAATAGCTCTTTTCATAGTTTTACTTGGGGTATGGCGTGGAAAGTGAGATAATGTTACATTATAACATTATTATTTTGCAAATGAGTTTCATTCATGTCTTCACTAGTCCGTCTTGAGCAACTGTGCGTCGAGTTTGACGAACGCAGAGTTCTCGACAATATCACTATGGAATTAGAAAAGGGCAAGATCACCACCCTAATTGGTCCCAACGGAGCGGGAAAATCGACATTAGTTAAAGTCATTCTAGGTCTCCAAAAACCGACCAGCGGTAAGTTAACGAAGCAACGTAAACTGAAAATTGGTTATGTTCCTCAGAAACTGAAACTCAACGATTCACTGCCACTCAATGTCATTCGCTTTTTGAACCTTGCTGGCAAGTATAGCAAGCAGGAATGTCTCGATGCGCTACGCCTTGTTGGAGCTGAGCATCTCATCGCAAGTAACATGCACCGTCTATCTGGCGGAGAGAACCAACGAGTATTGCTCGCACGCGCCCTACTACAACGTCCAGAATTGTTGGTATTAGATGAACCCGCTCAAGGGGTCGATGTTCAAGGTCAGATCGATCTCTATGACTTAATTGAGAGCATCCGCCACCGATTTGACTGCGGTGTGTTCATGGTGTCTCATGACTTGCACTTAGTGATGGCTAAAACTGACGATGTGATTTGCTTGCATCATCATGTGTGCTGCTCTGGCTCACCGGCAACCATCACCCAGCACCCTTCTTACATTGCGCTGTTTGGTAATGCGACTCGAGAATCTCTGGCTTTTTACCATCATGATCATGAGCATCACCACCACGATTTAGCGGGTTCACCAGTCACTGGCGATGCTACATCTTGTTCAAACCATTCTCACGGACATCATCATCATGATTGAGTTTTTATTGCCTTCAATTCTGGCCGGTATTGGTATTGCGCTCATCGCAGGTCCACTTGGCTCATTCGTGGTTTGGCGAAAAATGGCTTACTTTGGCGATACCCTTGCTCACGCCTCGTTAATGGGGTTAGCGCTGGGCTTTTTACTCAATGTGAACCTATATCTTGCGCTACTAGTTTGCTGTTTAGCGTTAGCGGTCCTGCTTGTGACTCTGCAAAAACAACAGCTTGTGGCGACAGATACCTTGCTTGGTATTTTGGCGCACAGTGCACTGTCCATTGGTTTAGTGTCCGTCAGTTTCTTAGACAACGTTCGCGTAGATCTTATGAGCTACCTATTCGGTGACTTGCTTGCGGTCTCGCCACAAGATCTGATGTTCATCTACGCTGGTGTTGTTGCTGTAAGTGCGTGTTTGTACATCTTTTGGCGCCCACTGCTCTCCAGCACAGTCAGCGAAGAGCTTGCCGCCGTGGAGGGCGTGAATACCGATCTAGTGCGTTTGGTATTAATGCTGATGGTGGGTGTGGTCATCGCTGTAGGTATGAAGTTTGTTGGCGCATTGATCATGACTTCTCTACTGATTATCCCTGCAGCCACTGCGCGTAAAGTTTCCTCATCACCAGAGCAAATGGCATTGTTTGCCTCGATTATCGGTTCGATTGCAGTGTTAATGGGGTTAAGCCTATCTTGGCACTTCGATACGCCAGCAGGTCCTTCTGTTGTCATTAGTGCAACATTCCTGTTTATGCTTAGCCAATTGATTAGACGTAAAGCCTAATGCACTGATAGAAAAAGAAAAGCCTGCGAAATCGCAGGCTTTTTTGATGCTTTTGTAATGGTTTGGTTGATTACCAACCTGTCACTTCACGTAGACCTTTGCCAATCTCTGCTAGAGATTTCACAGTCTTAACGCCAGCCGCTTCTAGTGCTGCGAATTTGTCTTCAGCAGTACCTTTGCCACCAGAGATAATCGCACCAGCGTGACCCATACGTTTACCAGGAGGAGCCGTTACACCAGCAATGTAAGAAACCACAGGCTTCGTTACGTTTTCTTTGATGTAAGCAGCAGCTTCTTCTTCCGCAGTACCGCCAATTTCACCAATCATTACGATTGCTTCAGTTTCTGGGTCTTCTTGGAAAAGTTTAAGGATATCGATAAAGTTTGAACCAGGAATTGGGTCACCACCGATACCAACACACGTTGATTGACCGAAGCCTTCATCCGTTGTTTGCTTAACCGCTTCGTACGTTAGAGTACCTGAACGAGAAACGATACCTACTTTACCTTTCTTGTGAATATGACCAGGCATGATACCGATCTTACATTCATCAGGTGTGATAACACCCGGACAGTTTGGACCGATCATGCGAACGCCAGTTTCTTCTAGCTTCACTTTAACATCGATCATATCTGTTGTTGGGATGCCTTCCGTGATGGTCACGATAAGCTCAATACCCGCGTCAATCGCTTCTAGGATTGCATCTTTACAGAATGGCGCTGGTACGTAGATTACTGTTGCTGTTGCGCCAGTCACTTCGACTGCTTCACGTACAGTGTTGAATACAGGAAGACCAAGGTGAGTTTGACCACCTTTACCTGGAGATACACCACCAACCATTTGTGTACCGTAAGCAATTGCCTGCTCTGAGTGGAAAGTACCTTGACCACCCGTGAAGCCCTGACAGATTACTTTAGTGTCTTTGTTAATTAGTACAGACATTATTTAGCCTCCGCAGCAGCAACAACTTTCTGAGCAGCATCTGTTAGCGACTCAGCAGCAATGATATCAACATCAGAATTAGCAAGAACTTCGCGACCTAGGTCAGCGTTAGTACCTTCAAGACGAACAACAACAGGTACCGTTACACCAACTTCTTTCACTGCACCAATGATGCCTTCTGCGATCATGTCACAACGAACGATACCGCCGAAGATGTTGACTAGAACTGCTTTCACGTTGTCATCAGATAGGATGATCTTGAACGCTTCCGCTACACGCTCTTTTGTTGCACCGCCACCTACGTCTAGGAAGTTAGCCGGCTTGCCACCGTGTAGGTTTACGATGTCCATTGTACCCATCGCCAGACCTGCACCATTAACCATACAGCCAACGTTGCCGTCTAGTGCTACGTAGTTCAGTTCCCACTGAGCTGCGTGCGCTTCACGCTCATCTTCTTGTGAAGGATCGTGCATTTCACGAAGCTTAGGCTGACGGTATAACGCGTTTGAGTCGATGTTGATCTTACCGTCAAGACACAGCAGGTTGCCTTCGCCAGTAATAACCAGTGGGTTGATCTCTAGTAGCGCTAGGTCGTACTGAGAGAACATAGTGCCAAGACCCATGAAGATCTTAACGAATTGTTTGATTTGGTCACCTTCAAGACCAAGTTTGAACGCGAGCTCACGACCTTGGTAAGCCTGAGGACCTACTAGTGGATCGATTGCTGCTTTGTGGATTAGCTCCGGTGTTTCTTCCGCAACTTTTTCGATTTCCACACCACCTTCAGTTGAAGCCATGAATACGATCTTACGGCTTGCACGGTCTACAACCGCACCAAGGTAAAGTTCGTTAGCAATGTTAGATGCTTCTTCTACAAGGATTTTAGTAACAGGCTGACCATTTGCGTCTGTTTGGTAAGTAACCAAGTTCTTACCTAGCCATTTTTGTGCGAATTCTTTTACACCATCTTTTGTATCGTGTAGCTCTACGCCGCCCGCTTTACCGCGACCGCCAGCGTGAACCTGACACTTTACAACTTTCTTTTCAGTAGTGATGCGACCCGCTGCTTCAAAAGCTTCTTGTGGCGTATCACATGCGTAGCCTTCCGGTACAGGCAAACCGAATTCTGCAAACAGCTGTTTGGCTTGGTATTCATGCAAATTCATTTTGATATTCCGTTTGTTTATCCCTTAAGGGATTTATTATTTCCATAACACCACTTCATGCGGTGCGTCTGTAGGGTCTTCTCAAATCAACTGCTTATAGATTATATCGGGGGCAGTTCAAGTGAAGGCCAGACGCTGAGCCAGTCTAGCCTTGGATGCTGTAGGCGTCGAGCTATCAGGGACAACTCGACGTTTTAGCGATATTAAACGTCTAATAACAGACGCGCTGGATCTTCTAGTAGCTCTTTAATTGTTACTAGGAAACCCACTGACTCACGACCATCAATCAAACGGTGATCGTAAGATAGTGCTAGGTACATCATTGGCAAGATTTCTACTTTGCCATCAACCGCCATTGGACGCTCTTGGATCTTGTGCATACCCAAGATTGCTGATTGTGGTGGGTTAATGATTGGCGTAGACATCAATGAACCAAATACACCGCCGTTAGTGATAGTGAAGTTACCGCCCATCAACTCATCAACCGTTAGCTTGCCGTCACGACCTTTGATTGCTAGCTCTTTGATGCCTTTTTCGATATCAGCAAAACCTAGCGTGTCACAGTCTTTTAGAACTGGCGTCACTAGACCGCGTGGCGTAGAAACCGCCATACTGATATCAAAGTAGTTGTGGTAAACGATGTCATCACCATCAATAGATGCATTCACTTCTGGGTAACGTTTTAGTGCTTCAGTTACTGCTTTCACGTAGAAAGACATGAAGCCAAGACGAGTGCCGTGACGCTCTTCAAACTGGTCTTTGTACTGCTTACGAAGGTCCATGATTGGCTTCATGTTCACTTCGTTAAACGTAGTTAGCATTGCCGTGTTGTTTTTCGCTTCTAGAAGACGATTTGCCACTGTCTTACGTAGACGCGTCATTGGAACACGTTTTTGGCTGCGAGCTGCTGCAGGCGCTTCAACGGCTGCTGGAGCTTCTGCTTTCGGAGCTGCTTTTGCGTTTGCAAGGTGCGCTTCGATATCTTCGCGAGTAATGCGACCGCCAACACCAGAGCCTTTCACTTGGCTTGCTTCTAGACCGTGTTCAGCAAGAAGACGACGAACCGCAGGGCTTAACGCATCGTTGCTCTCTTCTGTCAGCGTTGCTTTATGACGCTTGTCAGGAGATGCTTCTTTGTCTTCTGTTGAATCTGTCGTTGGTTCGCCTGCTACGGCACCTGGCTTAAGCTTTGCGATCAACTGCTTAGAAAGTACTGTCGCACCTTCTTCTTCGATAATGGCTTCTAAAACGCCCGCTTCCGGAGCAGGTACTTCAAGCACGACTTTATCAGTTTCGATATCAACCAGAACTTCATCACGCTCGACTACGTCGCCTGGTTGTTTGTGCCATGTCGCTACGGTTGCGTCAGCAACTGATTCAGGTAAATCTGGAACCAGAATTTCAATTGTCATATCTGTTTCTTCCTTTAACTTCTAGTTCTTAATTCGAAGTTTTTGAGTTCACGTTCAGAGCGTCTTCAACCAACGCTTTTTGTTGTTTCAAGTGCACCGACATGTAGCCTACTGCTGGCGAAGCAGAAGCTGGGCGACCTGCGTATTTAAGATCTGCGCCTGCTGGAATAGCAGCACGGAAGTTGTGTTGGCTACAGTACCAAGCACCCTGGTTTTGAGGCTCTTCCTGACACCATACAAAGTCTTCAACATTCGTGTATTGCTCAATAGCGGCTTGAACTTCTTCCATCGGGAATGGGTATAGCTGCTCAATACGCACAATAGCAACATCATCTTGTTCGTTATTGCGACGCTGTTCTAGAAGGTCGAAATAAACCTTACCCGAACAGAACACAACACGTTTCACTTTGCTTGGTTCCAGATTATCGATTTCTGGAATCGCTGGCTGGAATGTACCTTCAGAAAGATCTTCCAAAGACGATGTACAAAGTGGATGACGCAGTAGCGACTTAGGTGACATAACAATCAGTGGACGACGCATTGGACGCACCACCTGACGACGGATCATGTGGTAAACCTGTGCTGGTGTAGATGGCACTACAACCTGCATGTTTTGTTCAGCACACAATTGTAGGTAACGTTCTAAACGCGCTGACGAGTGCTCAGGACCTTGACCTTCATAACCGTGTGGCAACAGCATCGTCAGACCACATAGACGAGCCCATTTTTGCTCACCCGACGAAATGAACTGGTCAATCACCACTTGCGCACCGTTTGCGAAATCACCAAATTGTGCTTCCCAAATGGTCAAACCGCTTGGCTCTGCCGTTGCGTAACCGTACTCAAACGCCAGTACCGCTTCTTCCGACAATACAGAGTCAAAGACTTGGAATGGACCTTGTTTGTCATGAATATTCGCTAGCGGGATGTAAGTGCTCGCATCGTTTTGGTTATGCAAAACAGAGTGGCGATGGAAGAAAGTACCACGACCTGAGTCCTGACCAGAGATACGAATACGCTTGCCATCGTCAACTAAGGTAGCGTACGCAAGTGTCTCTGCCATACCCCAATCTAATGGCTTCTCACCACTGATCATTGCAGCACGATCGTTGTAAAGCTTGTTTACACGGCTTTGTAGCTTATGGCTATCCGGGTATTGAATTAGGCGTTGACCAAGCTCTTTCAAGCGAGTTGAATCAAATTTGTTGTCCCACTCAACATCCCAGTCGTGACCTAGATACGGAGACCAGTCAACAGAGTGAAGAGCCATTGGACGCCACTCTTTCACCACAACTTCACCTTTATCAAGCGCGTCGCGGTACTCATTCACAAGCTGAGTTGCAACTTCAATGTCTGATTCATTTTTATCGATCAATACATCAGCGTATAGCTTACGTGGTGTTGGGTGCTTTTTGATTTTCTGGTACATCAACGGTTGAGTCGCATTCGGCTCATCCGCTTCGTTGTGACCATGACGACGGTAACAAACCAAATCAATCACAACATCACGCTTAAACTCGTTGCGGTAATCCAGAGCAATACGAGTGACAAAAGCAACTGCTTCTGGGTCGTCAGCGTTAACGTGGAAAATCGGAGCCTGTACCATCTTCGCAATATCAGTACAGTACATCGTCGAGCGAGTATCACGAGGGTTCGATGTTGTAAAACCAACTTGGTTGTTCACAACGATACGTACCGTACCGCCGACACAGAAGCCACGCGCTAGAGACATGTTAAACGTCTCTGCTACCACGCCCTGACCTGCAATTGCTGAGTCACCGTGAATAGTGATTGGCAGTACGCGGCTACCATCAAAATCACCAAGGCGATCTTGACGCGCACGAACCGAACCGATAACTACTGGGTTTACAATCTCAAGGTGAGATGGGTTAAATGCTAGCGCTAAGTGGACATCGCCACCTGGCGTTGCAAAGTCTGCAGAGAAACCTTGGTGGTACTTAACGTCACCCGTACCCCATGTTTCGTCATGTTTGCCTGCAAACTCGTCAAACAAATCTTGTGGCTTCTTACCTAGAACGTTGACTAGCATGTTCAAACGTCCACGGTGAGCCATACCGATAACCACTTCACGCATGCCGCTCTTACCAGCATGACGAATCAGCTCTTTTGTCATCGGAATTAGTGCATCACCACCTTCTAGAGAGAAACGTTTAGCGCCCGGGAACTTAGCACCCAAGTAACGCTCAAGACCTTCAGCAGCAGTTAGCTCCTCAAGGAATGTACGTTTTTCAGTTTTATCGAAAGATGGCTGACCAACCACAGACTCTAAACGTTGCTGAATCCAACGCTTCTGTTCTGTATCCGTCATGTGCATGTATTCAGCACCAATAGAACCACAGTACGTTTTCTTCAGAGCTGAGTAGATGTCTTTCAACTGCATGGTTTCTTGCCCAATAGCAAAAGAACCTACGTTGAAAGTTTCTTCGAAGTCATCTTCGGTGAGATTGTGGAATGCAGGGTCTAGCTCCGCCACAGGTGGACGTTGCCATAGACCTAGAGGATCAAGCTCAGCAGCTTCATGACCGCGGAAGCGGTATGCGTTGATAAGCTGTAGAACTTTTACTTGCTTAGCGTCGACATCTGGATCACTAACTTGGACACTGTAATGCTTTGTTTCTTGAGCGAGTCGTCGGAAGTAGTCACGGACACGCGAATGCGGCTGTTCTGCCACTTCTTCTGAGTTTTTAGGCAACTCATCAAATACGCGTTTCCACTCCTCACTTACCAGATCGGGATCACTTAGATACAGTTCGTAGAGGTCCTCTACATACGTTGCATTGGCGCCAGCCAAGTGTGAAGACTCGAGCCATGCCTTCATCACGCCGTTGTGCATATTTTCCCTTAACCAGTAGTTTTCACGTTTGCTTCGGTCTGCGCCGAGCTATTAAGAGCCGACCCATTTGGGTCGGCAATTTTTGTTGTTAATTAAATCGAACGATTCACCAGCATCGACTTGATGTGACCGATGGCTTTCGTAGGATTTAGCCCCTTAGGACAAACACTTACACAATTCATGATGCCATGGCAACGAAAAACGCTAAATGCATCATCAAGATCGGACAAACGTTCATCAGTTGCTGTATCTCGGCTATCAATTAGCCAACGGTAAGCCGCTAAGAGACCAGCAGGGCCGATAAATTTATCTGGGTTCCACCAGAATGATGGACAAGAAGTTGTACAACATGCACACATAATACATTCATACAATCCATCTAAATGCGCACGTTCATCTGGCGATTGTAAGTTCTCTCGCGATGGTGGTAGAGCACCGTCATCAATCAAGAAAGGCTTAACTTTCGCATAGTTATCGTAGAACTGTGTCATGTCAACGATAAGATCACGTACTACTGGTAGGCCAGGTAACGGTCGGATGACAATCTTGTCACCTTGAAGCGCAGATAACGGAGTAATGCACGCTAGACCGTTTTTACCATTCATATTCAGACCATCAGATCCACATACCCCTTCACGACATGAACGACGGAATGCAATGCTCGGATCTTGCTCTTTTAGTAAAATCAGCGCGTCCAGAACCATCATGTCTGAGCCTTCTTCCACTTCAAGAACGTAGTCTTTCATGTAAGGTTTTGTGTCTACATCCGGGTTGTAACGGTATAAAGAGAAGTTCAGTTTCATAGTCATATCCTCCCTTTAGTAAGTACGTACTTTCGGAGGGAAAGCTTCACGATGAGTTGGCGTCATATTCACATCACGCTTAGTCATTGCTTCAGTTTCCGGGTTGTAGATTGAGTGGCATAGCCAATTTTCATCATCACGCTCAGGGAAGTCGAAGCGAGCATGTGCGCCACGGCTTTCAGTACGGTAGTTCGCCGCTACTGCTGTAGAGAATGCAGTTTCCATCAAGTTGTCTAGCTCTAAACACTCAATACGTTGCGTGTTGAATTCAGAAGACTTGTCAGCTAGGTGTGCATCTTTTAGGCGCTCACGAATCACTTTCAACTCTTCCAGACCTGTTGCCATTGCATCGCCTTCACGGAATACCGAGAAGCTGTTTTGCATGCAAGATTGTAGATCTTTACGGATTTGAACTGGATCTTCACCACCAGTGCTGTTCTCCCAACGCATAGTACGCGCTAGTGAAGCTTCGATGTCAGACTCTGTTGCTGGACGAGCTTCAGCTTGTGCAGCCAGTGTTTCGCCAAGGTGTAGACCTGTTGCGCGACCGAATACCACCAAATCAAGCAGTGAGTTGCCGCCCAGACGGTTTGCACCGTGTACCGATACAGAAGCAATTTCACCACAAGCGTATAAACCTTGGACTTCGACATCATTACCGTCAGCAGTCTGTTTGATTGCTTGACCTGAAACTTGCGTTGGAACACCCCCCATCATGTAGTGACAAGTTGGGATTACTGGAATTGGCTCTTTAACTGGATCAACGTGCGCGAATGTACGCGAAAGCTCACAGATACCAGGCAGACGAGACTCAAGAACATCTTTACCTAGGTGATCCAATTTCAGCTTGATGTGTGGGCCCCAAGGACCGTCACAACCACGACCTTCACGGATTTCAATCATCATAGAACGAGCTACTACGTCACGACCAGCAAGGTCTTTCGCGTTTGGCGCATAACGCTCCATGAAGCGCTCGCCATCTTTATTTAGAAGGTAACCACCTTCACCACGACAACCTTCTGTAACAAGAACACCTGCACCAGCAATACCCGTTGGGTGGAACTGCCACATTTCCATGTCTTGCATTGGAACGCCTGCGCGAAGTGCCATACCAACACCATCACCAGTATTGATGTGCGCGTTGGTAGTCGACGCGTAGATACGACCTGCACCACCTGTTGCTAGGATGGTTGCTTTCGATTTGAAGTAACAAATCTCACCCGTTTCCATACAGATAGCCGTACAACCCATGATCGCGCCGTCTTGGTTTTTCACCAAATCTAGAGCGTACCATTCAGAGAAAATGGTTGTTTTGTGTTTTACGTTTTGTTGGTAGAGCGTGTGAAGAAGTGCGTGACCAGTACGGTCTGCCGCTGCTGCTGTACGAGCCGCTTGCTCACCACCAAACTCTTTTGACTGACCACCAAATGGACGTTGGTAGATTGTTCCGTTATCAAAGCGAGAGAATGGAAGACCCATTTTTTCTAGTTCGATAACTGACTCAGGACCATTTTTACACATGTACTCAATCGCATTTTGGTCACCGATGTAATCAGAACCTTTTACCGTATCGTACATATGCCATTGCCAATCGTCCTTGTGCGAGTTACCAAGCGCAACTGTAATACCACCCTGCGCGGATACAGTATGAGAACGAGTTGGGAAAACTTTAGATAGCAAAGCACATGATAAGCCTTGCTCCGAAATTTGTAGTGCAGCGCGCATTCCCGCACCACCAGCGCCGATTACTACGGCATCAAACTCACGAACTGGAATAGACACTTACGCACCCCACAGAATAAATAGACCAGAGAAGACATAGCCGAACAGAACGGCAATAACACCAAGTTGAAGTGCACCGCGAAGTTTCGAGCACTTAATGTAATCGGTTAAGACTTGCCATAAACCAATCCACGCGTGAATCAGAATAGAAACAAGTGCCAACATGGTGAAAACTTTGGTGAAAGTACCACCAAAGAATTGGGTCCAAGATGCGTAAGAGATATCTGAGAAAGCACAGAAGCTCACTAGATAAATCGTGTATAGCGTCATAATGATGGCTGAAGCACGAATCAATAAGAAATCGTGAACACCATTACGACCAAATGAAGAAACGTGTTTTACCATACCAAGATCCCCGCCAGTAGTGATAACACTGCAGTTGCACCAAATGCGACTTTAGCGCTCATCGCGCCTGAATCGAGTTCTTCGAAATGACCTAGGTCCATCAATAAGTGACGAACACCACCAGCAATGTGGTAGGCAAGTGCAGTTAGAATGCCCCATAGAATGAATTTCACGAAGAAGCTATCGACAATGTCAGCGGCTTCCATAAAACCCATCGGGGACGACAGAGAAATGGACAGTAACCAAAGTAATATACCCACCGCAACAAACGTAATCACACCAGATACACGGTGTAGGATTGACGCGATTGCTGTGATGGGAAAGCGGATGGTCTGTAAATCTAAATTAACAGGTCTTGACTTTCTTTCTTTCACGGGCTTGCTCACTCAGCTCCATTGAGCATTTATTGTTATAACCAATTTCAGCTTCCAAACGTACAAAAGTTAACATTTGATTAACAAATACTCGCAATAAGCTCGGAGATAATTGTAAACACTTTGTTAACAATCGGAGTCCACAAACAAACCTCACTTTTGTTTCTAGCCCCGAATTTATAAGGATTTAACTAAAATTTTCTGTGCCAATATACGGCTAGCAACATTCTAATACAATTGATGTAACAAATTATGCTACATAGAACAGATTTTTAACGATTTTCATGAGAAAAATCATAACAAGTGCACACAAAAATGGAGAAAAATTGACTTTAAGCTTTAACAACAGTACAAAAATGGCACATAAACATCCTGGACGGATTAAATAATAAACAAAGGAGATTGTTATGGCGGATAAGAAAGCTACCCTTCATGTTGAAGGTCATGCGCCGATCGAACTGCCAATTATGGACGGTACGCTAGGTACACCTGTGATTGATGTTCGTAAACTGGGAGCCAATGGTTACTTTACTTTTGACCCAGGTTTTCTTGCCACTGCATCTTGTGAATCGTCAATCACGTACATCGACGGCGGCAAAGGTATTCTTTTGCACCGCGGTTACCCAATTGACCAATTAGCCAATAACGCAGATTACTTGGAAGTATGTTACATCCTGCTTTATGGCGAAGCCCCTACCCGTGAGCAATACGAGCAATTCAAAACAACGGTTACTCGCCATACAATGGTGCACGAGCAAATCGCAAGCTTCTTCCATGGCTTCCGTCGCGACGCTCACCCAATGGCAGTAATGTGTGGTGTGGTTGGTGCACTAGCGGCCTTCTACCACGATTCACTAGATATCAACAACGACGAACACCGTGAAATTGCGGCGTACCGTCTGCTATCGAAAATGCCAACATTGGCGGCGATGTGTTACAAGTACTCAATCGGTCAGCCATTTATCTACCCTCGTAACGACCTAAGCTACGCAGAAAACTTCTTACACATGATGTACGCAAACCCATGTGAAGAATACGAAGTAAACCCTGTTGTTGCTCGTGCGATGGATAAAATCTTTACGCTTCACGCAGATCACGAACAAAACGCATCAACATCGACCGTTCGTCTATCTGGTTCTTCTGGAGCGAACCCATTCGCATGTATTGCCGCAGGTATTGCTTCTCTATGGGGTCCTGCACACGGTGGTGCAAACGAAGCATGTCTGAAGATGCTTGAAGAGATCGGCAGTGTAGAGAACATTCCTGAGTACGTTGAACGTGCAAAAGACAAAGATGACCCGTTCCGTCTAATGGGCTTTGGTCACCGCGTTTACAAAAACTACGATCCACGCGCTACAGTTATGCGCGAAACATGTCACGAAGTTCTAAAAGAGCTAAACATTAAAGATCCACTACTAGACGTAGCAATGGAGCTTGAGCGTATTGCACTTTCTGACGAATACTTCGTGTCTAAGAAGCTTTACCCGAACGTAGACTTCTACTCAGGTATCATTCTAAAAGCGATCGGCATTCCTGTATCGATGTTTACGGTAATCTTCGCGATTTCTCGTACTATCGGTTGGATCGCTCACTGGAACGAAATGCACAGCGACCCACTAAACCGAATCGGTCGTCCTCGTCAGCTATACACAGGTGAAACTCAGCGTGAGTTCTCTCCACTGCACGAGCGTGAATAACCGTTAGAATCGATAATCGGACAAGAGTTGGGGTTGACGTGAAAGCGTCAACCCTTTCTTTATTTGAAGAGATGAGAACACGCAGCGTTCTATGAAATGCGTCGCATCGAGAGACTATTTCTCTACGCTCTTACAGCTATTACACAAGAAATTCCTGACGTTGCTCCTACCTCACAATCGGAGATGACGTCGTGAAGACTTCAGAGTTTTCGTCTTCTTTATGAGCGAGGCACAAGTGAGTTGGGGATCTGCTCTTTCTCTCTGTTTAGAAAGCAGAGCGTCCCCGTATCACGAAGGATGAAGTCCGTCCCGTCTATACTGGATTATCAATATCGATAAACGTGACATCTAACCCGTGCTCTTGCGCCAACCATTCACCCAACGCCTTAATACCGTAACGTTCTGTAGCATGGTGACCCGCAGAGAAATAATGAATGTCTAACTCACGAGCGGTGTAAGTTGTTCGCTCTGAGATCTCACCCGAAATAAACGCATCTAATCCGTGCTGAGCGGCAAGCTCAATAAAATCTTGACCACCGCCAGTACACCAACCGACGGTCTCAATCATTTTGTCTGCATTTTCAGGTGCGATATGCAAAGGTTCACGGTTTAGGACTTGATTAATTTTGTTCGCAAACTCAGCACCTGTCATCGCTTGTTTTAAACGACCAAACATCGCCACGGACTGAGGGTGACCTTCTAACCCACCTTCAACCGAGATATTCAACAAACGAGCAAGCTCAGCGTTATTGCCGAGTTCTGGGTGAATATCTAACGGTAAGTGGTAGCCGTAAAGGTTGATGTCGTTTTTAATCAAACTACGAATGCGCTTACCTTTCATACCACGAATAGGCTCTGGTTCACCTTTCCAAAAGTACCCATGATGCACAAGCAGAGCATCAGCTTCCAACTCGATGGCTTTATTGATCAAGGCTTGTGAAGCAGTGACACCAGTTACGATACGTTTGATTTCTGATTTACCTTCTACTTGCATTCCATTTGGCGCGTAGTCTTTGATAAGTTGCGGCGACAATTTCTCGTTGAGGATCTTTTCCAACTGTAAATTATTCATTATTACTTCCAATACTTGTGGCTTGAGCAAAGTGTATATCGAACCGCAATCCAGATGCCAGTTGTGACATCCCCAACTCAAACAAATTTAGATACAATAGAAAGGCTTTACCCGTGACAACAAGGATAATGGATGAATTCACTACAACGTTTCCAACAATGGATTGCTAACACCTCTCCACTTTTCAAACTTAAGCCCCCTTTTGTCACTGTCAAAGATATTCAGACGCAGGCTCTGCCAGACAATGAAGAATATGATGGAAACCCTCGCCTTGGTTTTCTGTATCAGTACCTTTGCACCAAGTTGCTAACCTGTTCGCCTCGTTATGAACTGGTTGCTGAAGAGATTCAATTAAATGACGCCACAGGGCGAACCATTGGTGCTGTCGATCTGATCTTAAAAGACGTAGAAAGTAATCAACATGAGCATTGGGAAGTCGCAATTAAATTCTACTTACTTCATCAAGGCGTTTGGTATGGGCCGAATGCTCACGACCAACTGCACAAAAAGCTCGAACGCATGCTCAACCACCAGCTAAAAATGAGCCAAAGGGAAGAGTTTCGTCAGCAACTACCGCTAAACAGTGAACCGAGTGAACATTTACTAATGCAGGGACGTCTGTACGTAAACCCTTTTTCAAAAGAGCCTATCCCTACAACCTGTTTAGGTTATGAATTAGACCTTACACAAATATCTGGTTTCTGGTGTTATCAAAGCCAATGGGAACAAATTAAACAGCCACTTTACGCACTTCCTAAACCGCTCTGGGCAACTGGTAATGAGGAATTCTTGGATCCAATCGACAAACCATCTGATAGGTTTGTTCACGCGCAGACAAAGGACGGCCAGTTTTGGTTTGTTGTACCGGATACGTGGCCCAATTAAAAACGAAAGACATTTTATTTTGTCTTTTTAGGGACAAGTTCTTTCAACGAGCTAATCTCCACATTTCCGGTTATAAGAAAGATTCTCGACCACAACCTTTCGCCGCTTTCGGAAATGACGCTGCCGAGGTCCAGTATATCCAGTTCATCACCTTCAAAAGGGAGAAACGAACGAGTTGGACTCCCTTTCTTTTTGCTCGCCTCTCCAAGCGAGGCTCCTTCGAATCTTGAAGCGAAGTATACCTCTTCACAAACAAAAAAGGGTCGACACAAAGTCGACCCTTTCAAACAATAATCGCTAAAGTTACAAACCAGCGGCTGCAAATACTTGATTAACGATTTCTTGTGCTTCAGCTTCAATTTGTTTTAGGTGCTCTTCACCCTTGAAGCTTTCACAGTAAATTTTGTAGATGTCTTCAGTGCCTGATGGACGAGCTGCGAACCAACCATTAGCGGTCGTGACTTTAAGACCACCAATTGCAGCACCGTTACCAGGAGCGTGCGTTAGACGAGCAGTGATTGCATCACCTGCTAGTGTTTCAGCCGCTACCATTTCAGGTGAAAGCTTCTTCAGTACGTCTTTTTGCGGACCATTCGCTACAGCTTGAATACGGTTGTACTTAGACTCACCATGCTTCGCAGCTAGCTCCTCATAGTAATCTTGCGGGTTCTTACCCGTTACCGCAGTGATCTCTGCCGCTAGAAGACATAACAAGATGCCATCTTTGTCTGTTGACCAAGGCGTACCATCTTTACGAAGGAAAGACGCACCAGCACTTTCTTCACCGCCGAAGCCGAACTTACCAGTGTATAGACCATCAACAAACCATTTGAAACCGACTGGTACTTCGCACAGTTCACGACCTAAATCAGCCACAACACGGTCAATAAGAGCACTTGATACTAGCGTTTTACCAACAGCAACATCTTTGCCCCACACATCGCGATGACGGTATAGGTAGTCAATACAAACCGCTAAGAAGTGGTTCGGGTTCATCAAACCTTTTGGCGTAACGATACCGTGACGGTCGTAGTCAGGGTCATTACCAAAAGCTAAATCATATTCATCTTTCAATGCCAATAGACCAGCCATTGCGTAAGGAGAAGAACAATCCATACGTACAACGCCATCTTTATCGAGAGACATGAATTGGAAAGAAGGATCAATCGCTTCACTTACTAGCGTTAGGTCTAGGTTGTACACCTGACCAATTTGACGCCAGTAATCAATACCGCTACCACCCAATGGATCAACACCAATTTTCAAGTTTGCTTTTTGGATTGCTTCCATATCGATAACATTAACTAGGTCATCGATGTACGGTTTCACCAAGTCCATCTCTACAAACAGATCCGATGCTTTTGCTTCTGCTAGAGGTAAGCGTTTAACACCTTGTAGACCTTCGGCAATTAGCGCATTTGCACGATCTTCGATCGCTTGAGTCAGTTCAGCTTCTGCAGGACCACCGTGAGTCGGATTGTATTTGATACCGCCGTCTTGTGGTGGGTTGTGAGATGGTGTGATCACGATGCCATCTGCCTTATCATCGTGCTTGATGTTGTAAGTCAGGATCGCATGAGAAATACCCGGCGTTGGTGTGTAGCCGTTGTCTTGCTGCACAATCACTTGTACACCGTTTGCAATCAATACTTCAACCACACTTGAAAAAGCAGGCTCAGAAAGCGCGTGAGTGTCTTTACCCACAAACAATGGACCCGTTGTGCCTTGTTCTGCACGAACTTCCGCTACCGCTTGAGCAATCGCTAAGATGTGGTTTTCGTTAAAAGTGTGTTTGTCTGCAGTACCGCGATGACCAGAAGTACCAAATTGAACTTTATGTTCTGCATTAGTTGCATCTGGCTGAAGTAAGAAGTAATTAGCAACGAGTGCTGGGATATTGTGAAGATCTTCCTGCTGCGCTTTTTGCCCAGCACGAGGGTGCATAGCCATGTTTGACATCCTTTCTTTAAATACAAATAAAATCAAAAAAGCCTCATAATATCCGCTACACGCTACACATTATGAGGCTTCTATCAGGTTTCTTAGATTGAACCTGTTACTTTCTCTATTAAGTCAGGCTGGAATTCCATGTGCGTCATCACCTGCTCCACCATTTGTCGTTTACGACTGGTGTTGTTGTTAGTGATTACCCAAAATGGCGTACCAGGAATTGCTTTAGGTTTGGTAGTGTTACCATTTGCTAGTAGAGTCTCTTCGTTATCAGCAAAGTAAACACGTTTGCGTCCCTTCACTTTTGTCGCTTGGGAGAAACTCTCTGGATTTAGTTTGTGTAAGGTTGATAGTACCAACATGAAGCGATCAATCGCTTTCTTAAGACCAGCAAACTCATCAGAGATAAGTAGAGAACGCATCTCTTTTACGGTATCTACTGATTCTGCTTTACCTGCATCTTTACTTACTACAATCCCTTGTGGCTTTTCTACTACAGGTGCAACGACTGCTTCCTGCAACTGACCATCAAGGTTCAAAAGGCGTCGTAAAATATCCGAGGCACTTTCACCGATATGCTTGGTTTGACCTGCAATGTAACGGTATAGATCCTCATCAACCTCAATTGTTTTCATTCGCTTTTCACATTCTCAATGTTTAAACTCTGGGGGATTATAACGAGATCCTCGCGGATACTCCACGTTAAACCCATCACGAATAAGATAAAATGTCAGCATTACTCAACTATAAGCAGGAAGGGCAAGGCCAAACGGTTGTTTTGATTCATGGATTATTTGGCAGTTTCAGTAATCTAGGTTTACTGGCTCGCGATCTCGTTCAAGATCACTCAGTGATCAGCATTGATCTCCGAAATCATGGTCTTTCTTTCCATTCAGATACACACAATTACGAAGTGATGGCACAAGATGTTGCTGATTTACTTCACCATTTAAACATCGAGCCAGCGTTAGTTATTGGTCACTCAATGGGTGGCAAAGTAGCGATGAAACTCGCAGATGTCGCACCTGAATTCGTCAAACAGCTGATTGTATTAGACATGGCTCCTGTGGCTTATCAAACCAACCGTCATGACAATGTATTTAATGGCTTGCGAGCAGTAATCGAGGAACAACCAGCCAATCGACAACAAACTATGGATATTCTCGCTCAACACATCGAGATGGATGGAGTCAGACAATTCTTGTCAAAGTCCCTATATAAAAACGGGAACAAAATGGATTGGCGTTTTAACGTCACGGGCTTACTGAACAACTACGACAACATCATCGGTTGGAACGACATCGCACCCACCGACATTCCAACTCTATTTGTTAAAGGCGGCGATTCCGACTACTTGATGCCAGAGCACCAGCCTGCAGTTAAGCGTCAGTTTAACAATGCAAAAGCGCACATTATTGCTAACACAGGACACTGGTTACATGCAGAAAAACCAGCAGAAGTTATGCGGGTGATCAGGAAATATATTTCCAGTTAACAAATTCGGAAAACAACGCCAGATTATTGAAATAACCCTTCTTGTTGTGCATTAACTTTACGGTTTAACAGTGGTATAGTGCGCCCAAGAATTTTTGGCATGAAGGACGACAATGCTATACGACTATATGGACATGCTCGAGTCGATCGGGCTCGATCTTCTTTTTGCTGCTATCTTCTTTTTCATCGGGATGGCAATAAAAGATGTACTAAAACAAGGTAACGTACCTGTTTTCGGTCGTCGTATTGTGTGGTTGGTTCTTTTCCTTGGCTGCGCTGGCTTCATTGCGAAAGGTCTGATTCAGCTCAGTTGGGAAGGCACAGGGCTCGGTTAAGCTCTCTATCCCATAGCCAGTAACAAACAATGTAAAGGTATAGACTCTATGGCAAGTGTAGGTATCTTCTTCGGTAGCGACACAGGTAATACTGAAGCCGTTGCAAAGATGATTCAAAAGCAACTAGGTAAACAACTAGTTCACGTTCAAGACATCGCAAAAAGCAGCAAAGAAGACATTGATAACTTTGATCTTCTGCTTCTAGGTATTCCGACTTGGTACTACGGCGAAGCACAATGTGACTGGGATGACTTCTTCCCTGAACTTGAGCAAATCGACTTCTCGACAAAGCTAGTTGCTATCTTCGGTTGTGGTGACCAAGAAGATTACGCAGAGTACTTCTGTGATGCAATGGGTACAGTACGTGATATCGTTGAAGCGAAAGGTGGTACTATTCTGGGTCACACTTCAACTGAAGGTTACGAGTTCGAAGCATCTAAAGCACTTGTAGAAGGTGATGATAGCCAGTTTGTAGGTCTATGTATCGATGAAGACCGTCAACCAGAACTTACTGATGAACGTGTTGAAAACTGGGTTAAGCAAATCTACGAAGAGATGTGCCTAGCTGAGCTTGAAGGCTAATTAAAAGCATTCATTAAAAAGACCTCCACTCTGGAGGTCTTTTTGTATGTGGTAATCAAGATACCTCAGTAGCAATTTCTTCTTCGCGAAATTGTGGTTTCTTGCGTACATACAATTTGCGCTGAACTTCAGAGACCACATTGCCTTCCTTATCTTTGACGTGGGTAATAAACTCAGGGAAACATTTTTCTCCATTGCGCGTCATCTGATAGATGTCGTCCAGCATTCCTTCCGTCACCTCAAATTCAGCAAACAAATCACTTTGTCCTGGCTTGATAAAGTTGATGCTCGCCTCTTTGTCCCATACATAATATTCTTCACGTAGAATACCCATGAGCATCAGCGAGTAGATAGGATCCGTCAGGGAAAAAATGCTCCCTCCATATTGAGTGCGATTGGCGTTTTTATTCCACCATCTCAACTTCAAACGTACTTTAACCGTTCGAAAGTCTTCAGAAATATGTAAGATTTTAATACCCGCCCCCCAAAATGGCGGCCAAATATTGAGCGCAAATTTCACAATTCCCGGTTTATATATCTTAGCAAGTCGCTTATTCATAACTTTCCATGTCTTTGCGATTCTGATGTTATCAATTTGTAACTGGTCTGATCTGTAATATAATCGACCTGTTTCTAATTTACAAAAAGAATCTATTAACCCTTTGAAGTTCGTGGTTTAATGTTTCGAACGCTTCGCCTATAATGGTAGGAATATTGAATTCTGTTAAATCGCTGCAGATGATCCAACGGGAAAGTATATGTCAGACAATAATCAGGCGCTGAAGGATGCGGGCTTAAAAGTAACCCTTCCGAGGCTAAAAATTCTAGAAGTACTTCAGCAGCCAGACTGCCAGCACATCAGTGCTGAAGATTTGTACAAAAAGCTGATTGATCTCGGTGAAGAGATTGGTCTTGCAACCGTTTATCGTGTACTCAACCAATTCGATGATGCTGGTATTGTAACTCGTCACCACTTTGAGGGCGGCAAATCAGTTTTTGAATTATCAACGCAACACCACCACGACCACCTTGTTTGTCTGGATTGTGGTGAGGTTATTGAATTTTCTGACGATGTTATTGAGCAACGTCAAAAAGAAATCGCCGCTAAGTACAACGTGACGTTGACTAACCACAGCTTATACCTATACGGCAAATGCAGCGACGGTTCTTGCAAAGATAATCCAGACGCACACAAACCAGTAAAATAAGAAGTATTTCTTTTTATTGATAAACATAGTAAAACGTCAGCTAAGGCTGACGTTTTTTTATGGAGAAGAGCAATGAAGAGAAGGAATCCTCAAGGCTTTACCCTACTAGAACTTATCATTGCGATCGTCATTCTCGGCATCCTAGCTGTTGTTGCAGCTCCCCGTTTTTTAAACCTCCAAGACGATGCGTATCAAGCAAAAATGGAATCCATCGCTGACCAATTCGAAACAGGCGTGCGATTTACCCAAAGCCAATGGTTAGTCAATGGTGGAACACAGGAAGCTCAAACAGATATCGATGGATATGGTGGTGGCGAACTGGATGTAAATGAGTTTGGCTTTCCGCTTGGCACTAACAAGGGCAACAGAAATGGCGTGATTGGCAACCCGTATAACATAGGACAAGGGAATGCTGGTTGTATTGCCGTGTGGCAAGCTTTACTCGGCAACGAATATTCTCTATCAAATAATCGTAACGCGAACGATAGGTTTGATTTTATTACCCGACGAGTCCAAGACAAAGAATCCCACCAATCTGTTTGTTATTATACCTTTACTAAAAAAGGTTACGATCGCAATCCTGATAACTCTAGCTTCGTCATATGGTATGACTCAAAAACAGGCAGCGTCACGACATCAAAACCAACTAGATTGGAATAACAAACAAAAATGCCAGCAATGATGCTGGCATTTTTATTAGCGAAGGATTGAGATTATTGGTTCTCGATTTTCGCCCAAGTATCACGTAGACCAACCGTACGGTTGAATACTAGGTTCTCTGCTGAAGAGTCTTTTGAATCTGCACAGAAGTAACCCATACGCTCAAACTGATAACCTGTTTCCGCTTCTGCGTTTACTAGGCTTGGCTCAACAAAACCGTTTAGAACCACTAGTGATTCTGGGTTGATTGTCGCAGCAAAGTCATCCGCAGCCGCTGGGTTTGGTACTGTGAACAAACGATCGTACATGCGGATTTCTGCAGGCAATGCTTTGTCTGCTGATACCCAGTGAATTACGCCTTTCACTTTACGACCATCTGCAGGGTTCTTACCTAGCGTTTCAGCATCGTAAGTACAGAAGATTGTCGTGATGTTACCTTCTGCGTCTTTTTCGATGCGCTCAGCTTTGATCACGTATGCGCCACGTAGACGTACTTCTTTACCTAGAACCAGGCGCTTGTACTTCTTGTTCGCTTCTTCGCGGAAGTCTTCACGCTCGATCCAAACTTCACGAGTGAATGGCACTTCACGCTCACCCATCTCAGGTTTGTTTGGATGGTTAGCAACAGTCAGCGTCTCTACCGCGCCAGCTTCGAAGTTCTCGATAACGATCTTAACTGGATCTAGAACAGCCATCGCACGTGGTGCGTTTTCGTTTAGATCGTCACGAATACAAGATTCTAGTGAACCGAACTCAATCATGTTCTCTTGCTTCGTTACGCCAATACGCTTACAGAATTCACGAATAGATGCTGATGTGAAGCCACGACGACGCAAACCAGACACTGTAGGCATACGTGGGTCGTCCCAACCATCAACCAATTTCTCAGTCACTAGTTGGTTTAGCTTACGCTTAGACATCACTGTGTATTCAAGATTTAGGCGGCTGAATTCGTACTGGTGTGGACGACAATCAATCGTGATGTTGTCTAGAACCCAGTCGTACAGACGACGGTTGTCCATGAATTCTAGAGTACAGATAGAGTGCGTAATGCCCTCTAGCGCATCAGAGATACAGTGCGTGAAGTCGTACATTGGGTAAATGCACCACTTATCACCAGTCTGGTGGTGAGTCGCGAAACGTACACGGTAAATAACTGGGTCACGCATTACCATGAATGAAGAACCCATATCGATCTTCGCACGTAAACACGCTTTACCTTCTTCGAACTCACCTGCGCGCATTTTTTCAAATAGCGCTAGGTTTTCTTCGATTGGACGATCACGGTATGGGCTTGGTTTACCCGGAGCCGTTAGCGTACCGCGGTATTCACGAATCTGCTCAGGACTTAGCTCATCAACGTACGCTAAGCCTTTATTAATCAATTCAATTGCATATTCGTAAAGCTTGTCGAAGTAGTTTGATGAGTAACATACTTCACCATCCCACTCGAAGCCCAACCAGTTTACATCTTTCTTGATAGACTCAACGTATTCGATGTCTTCTTTTTCAGGGTTTGTATCGTCGAAACGTAAGTTACATTGACCCTGGTAGTCCTGAGCAATACCGAAGTTCAAACAGATAGACTTAGCATGACCGATATGCAGGTAGCCATTTGGCTCCGGCGGGAATCGAGTATGCACGCTAGTGTGTTTACCATCCGCTAGATCTTTATCAATGATCTGGCGAATAAAGTTTGATGGACGAGCATCAGCTTCACTCATCTATAGCACCTCAAAAATATTAGTATTGTCAGAGAAAACAGTACTCCGTAGCCTTACTCGGTTTACAGAGTGCATTGTTCCTAATGATCCACAATTCTTAGCGATTAGACAACAAGAACCGTCGTTAAAACGGGAATATTTCTGTTCTTCGCTTGAAAGCGCAGCATATTAAATCCGTATAAACAAAAAAAGACCTCCCGAAGGAGGTCTTTATAGAGAGTCATTAAGATGTAATTAAGGAAGTTTTACATCTGATAGGTCTTCACCTGCACCGATTGCTTTCATTTCACCAGCAACGATTTCTGCAAGAGGACCAAGGATAACTTGAAGGTTGTTTTCGCCTAGCTTAACAACACCTTTCGCGCCTAATTTCTTAAGTACTGCTTCGTCTGCAACAGAGCGATCCTTAAGTGTTAGACGTAGACGAGTGATACACGCGTCGATTGAAGTTAGGTTGTCGTGACCACCTAGCGCTTTTAGGTATTGACGAGCTAGGTCACCTTTTGCTGCATCACCAGCAGGAGCTGCAGATGTTTCATCTTCGTCATCTTCACGACCTGGCGATTTCAGGTTGAAAGCGCGGATTGCGAAGCTGAATGTGAAGAAGTATAGAGCACCGAAAGCCAAACCTAGAGCAAGTAGTACTAGAGGCTTAGTTGCTAGACCGTAGTTCAGTACGAAGTCGATTAGACCTGCAGAGAAACCAAAGCCGTGTAGCGTGCCAAGCATGTTTGCAAGTACTAGAGATAGACCTGTAAATACCGCGTGGATAGCGTATAGAGCAGGAGCTAGGAACACGAACATGAACTCTAGAGGTTCAGTGATACCTGTTAGGAATGAACAGAATGCTACTGAGAATAGTGCACCACCAACTTGGCTACGCTTCTCAACCGGAGCTGCTAGGTACATAGCAAGTGCTGCACCAGGTAGACCGAACATCATTACAGGGAAGAAACCGTTCATGAATACACCAGCGCTCTTATCGCCGCCGAAGAAGCGGTGTAGGTCACCAGATTTCAGAGTTTCAGTTACTTCTTTAACTGTTGCTGTGATTTCTGGAGTTACAGAGTTAGCGAATTCGAATGTGTGAGTTTGACCAGCAACAAGAGTCTTAGCTAGAGCTGGGTCAACACAAAGCTGTTGTAGAGCAGGAAGCGCTTGACCCGCCGCTGTTGCGCCAGATACTAGAACTTCTTGACACGTACCCATACCGAACCAGAAGTACGAGTTTAGTACGTGGTGTAGACCTACAGGGATTAGTGCACGGTTAAGCGTACCGTATACGAATTGACCGATAGCACCAGAAGTAGAAACTGCGTGCGCTAACGCGTCAAGACCGCCTTGGATTGTTGGCCATACAACACCAGCAATTGCACCAGCAACTAGCGAGAATAGACCCGCCATGATTGGTACTAGACGTTTGCCAGAGAAGAATGCCAACCACTCAGGTAGACGAGTAGCGTGGAAAGCGTTGTAAGAGTGACCAGCGATGATACCTGCAATGATACCGCCGAAGAATGACATGTTAACGCTTGCATCGATCGTTGCTGCTGTCGCAGTAAGAACGAAGTAAGCAACTGCACCAGCTAGACCTGCAGCACCTTGACCGTCTTTAGAAAGACCAATCGCGATACCTAGACCGAATAGTAGTGGAAGTTGACTAAAGATTGCATTACCAGCAGATGCCATAAACGCAATATCTAAAAGGTCAGGCTGACCCAAACGTAGTAAAAGCGCTGCAACTGGAAGCGTTGCGATAGGAAGCATAAGAGCTTTACCTAACTTCTGCGCGTATCCAAGAATATTCACCTTAAGTTCCCCCTATAGGATTTTATGTTTTGTTGAATGACTTATTTCAGTCGTTCAATTTAGTCGCTATCAGTTTATGATATTAATTTTGCTCCGCAAATTAAAACCTCATTGTTTGTGATCATAATCACCAGAAATTGGTCATTCAGAAGGTTTTTGCTAGCGAGATCATAAAACTTATTTTATTATACGAAAAAATGGCGTTTTAGAGATAAGATTCTCGTACTTTATGCAAGACAGAATCAGTGTTATTTTGGTATCTCTACAGATGATTCGCAGTAACTTCGCTCTGGAAAACAATCATAAAAACTAATTCATTTATTATTTTTCAGTTAGTTACTCTGATAATGACATCGATAAAACGCGACTTGCTGTATGTGACTCGTTATCTAATTCAGTGATACAAACTAAGTACCAGCCTGACTCATAGAGTCACCAGTTAGATAACGGGACAGAAAATGAATTCTCATCTATAAGGACTAGCTGACTATGTACGCGCTAAGTAACTGTAAAATCTATACCGGTAGTGATGTTCTTACCGATCATGCTGTCATCATCGACAATGACCAGATTCAATCAGTTGTACCAGTGACTCAACTACCAGAAGGTATTGAAGTAAAAGACCTGGACGGTGCTAATCTAAGCCCTGGTTTTATCGACCTACAGCTAAATGGCTGTGGTGGTGTGATGCTTAACGACGAAATCACACCAGAAACAATGCAGATCATGCATGAAGCTAACCTAAAGTCGGGTTGTACAAGCTTCCTACCTACCCTAATCACATCTTCAGACGAAGATATGCGTGCTGCTATCACTGCTGCTCGCGAGTACCACAACAAATACCAAAACCAATCGCTAGGTCTGCATCTTGAAGGTCCGTACCTTAACGTAGCGAAAAAAGGTATTCATAGCGTTGACTTCATCCGCCCTTCTGATGACGGTATGATCGATCTAATCTGTGCTAACGCAGACATCATCGCGAAAGTAACGCTTGCACCAGAACAAAATGATCCTGAGCACATTGCACGCTTGAAAGCAGCTGGCATTGTTGTTTCTATCGGTCACACGAATGCAACTTATGCAGAAGCTCGCCAAGGTTTCGATGCAGGCATCACATTCGCAACTCACCTATTCAACGCGATGACACCGATGGTTGGCCGTGAACCAGGTGTAGTTGGTGCGATTTATGACACCCCTGAAGTCTACGCTGGTATCATCGCTGATGGTTTCCACGTTGATTACGCAAACATCCGAATCGCTCATAAAATCAAAGGCGAAAAGCTTGTTTTGGTGACGGATGCCACAGCTCCAGCAGGTGCTAACATTGATCACTTTATTTTTGTCGGTAAGAAAGTATATTACCGAGATGGTAAGTGTGTTGATGAAAATGGCACACTAGGCGGCTCAGCTCTGACTATGATTGAAGCAGTTCAGAATTCAGTTGAGCACGCAGGCATCGCTTTAGAAGAAGCTCTACGAATGGCTACGCTTTACCCAGCAACCGCAATCGGTGTTGAGGAGCGTCTTGGCCGAGTTCGAAAAGGAATGGTAGCTAACCTGACCATTTTCGATCGTGACTTCAATGTAAAAGCGACGGTTGTTAACGGACAATACGAGCAAAATTAAGCATGAATGGCGGACAGATTGGTAATGTAGATTTAGTAAAACAGCTTAACAGTGCTGCGGTATACAGGCTGATTGACCAACAAGGTCCAATCTCCCGTATTCAAGTCGCGGATGTTAGTCAGCTCGCCCCAGCGAGTGTTACCAAAATAACCCGCCAACTATTAGAGCGCGGCTTGATCAAAGAAGTCGCGCAACAAGCTTCTACCGGTGGTCGTCGAGCCATCTCGTTGACCACTGAAGTAAAACCTTTTCACTCTATCGCTGTACGATTAGGTCGTGACTATGTGCAATTCTGTTTGTACGACCTAGGTGGAACGGCACTTGCAGAAGACCAGCACGAACTTCACTATACCAATCAAGCAGACCTTATCGCAGGTTTGATTGACTTGCTAAAGGACTTCGTGAGTCGCTGCCAAGATAAAATTGACCAACTGATTGCTATCGGTATCACACTGCCTGGTTTGGTGAACCCAACCACAGGCGTAGTGGAATACATGCCGAATACAGACATCGATAACCTTGCACTGGGTGAAATCATCCGTGAAAAGTTCAATACCGCTTGTTTTGTCGGTAACGATGTTCGTGGTATGGCATTGGCTGAACATTACTTTGGTGCAAGCCAAGATTGCCAAGACTCAATTCTTGTCAGTGTTCACCGTGGTACTGGTGCCGGCATCATTGTTAATGGTCAAGTATTCCTTGGCTTCAACCGTAACGTCGGTGAAATTGGTCACATCCAAATCGACCCACTTGGCGAGCAATGCCAATGTGGCAACTTTGGCTGTCTAGAAACGGTTGCAGCAAACCCAGCAATCGTACAACGCGTTAAAAAGCTTATTGCACAGGGCTATGAATCAAGCCTTACTCAACTAGAGCACATCACAATCGATGACGTTTGTACTCATGCGATGAACGGCGATGAACTTGCTAAGCAAAGCTTAGTGCGCGTAGGCAACCAACTTGGTAAAGCTATCGCAATTACGATTAACTTGTTTAACCCACAAAAAATCGTCATTGCCGGTGACATTACGGCGGCTGAAGAAATTGTTTTCCCAGCAATCCAGCGCAATGTTGAAAACCAATCTTTGAAGACTTTCCATAACGAACTTCCGATTGTTGCTTCTCATATTGATAAGCAACCAACAATGGGCGCATTCGCAATGATAAAGCGCGCCATGTTGAACGGAGTTTTGTTACAAAAGTTACTAGAAGACTAAGTTTATACAACCAATTGAGTTACAATCTCGGGCTGTGGTTTCACAGCCCGTTTTTGTATATCAGGAATATAGCTCAATAGTATGGAAATTATTCTAATTACAACGGCGTTTCTCGCCGGCTTCATCGCTCTAAAATGTAACCTTCCGCCCTTGGTTGGTTTCCTACTCGCAGGCTTCGGTCTTCACGCGTTTGGCTACCAAAGTAATGACGTCATTGTCACGCTTGCTGATCTTGGTGTGACCTTGCTGCTTTTCACTATTGGTCTAAAGTTGGACGTAAAAACGCTACTTTCCAAAGAGATTTGGGGTGGCGCAACCGCGCACAATATTCTTTCTACCCTTTTCTTTGCGCTGGTTCTCGTTGGTCTAAAACTGCTCGGTTTGTCATCACTGGCCACTATGGAACACAGCCAGATTCTGTTGTTGGCTTTCGCTCTGTCTTTTTCTAGTACTGTCTTCGCGGTAAAAACCCTGCAAGAAAAAGGTGAGATGAATGCGACTTACGGCACCCTAGCAATTGGTATTCTGGTCATGCAGGATATTTTTGCTGTGGTCTTCCTTACCGCTTCAACAGGTAAAATTCCGGAGTGGTATGCGATAGGTTTGTTTGCACTCCCTCTTATCCGCCCATTGTTCTACAAACTCCTAGATAAAGTAGGTCACGGCGAGATGCTGGTTCTATTTGGTATCTTCTTTGCGCTCGTCGTCGGGGCTGGTTTGTTTGAACTCGTCGGTATGAAGCCAGATTTAGGCGCGCTGATTTTAGGCATGTTACTAGCTGGGCATCGTAAAGCATCAGAGTTATCAAAATCGCTCTTTAATATGAAAGAGCTCTTCCTCGTGTGCTTCTTCCTCAATATTGGTTTGTCAGCATCATTGAGCTTCACTGGTGTGGGTCTTGCGCTGCTATTCATCTTGTTGCTACCGATCAAAGGTCTGCTGTATTTCCTTACTATCAACCACTTTAAGTTCCGTGTTCGGACTTCATTACTGACGTCTCTTTCTCTTTTCAACTACAGTGAATTTGGGTTGATTGTCGGTGGACTGGCTTACAAGATGGGCTGGATGCCTAGTGACATGCTAGCGGCTATCGCTGTGGCTGTTTCGATTTCATTTATCATCTCAGCACCGTTAAATCGTCTTGGTCACCAAATCTACCAACACTCGGGCAAATGGTTACAAGAAACGGCGGCAGAGAAATTGAACCAACGAGATCAATTAATCAATCCAGGGCATGCCCAAGTATTGATCCTAGGTATGGGTCGAATTGGCACCGGTGCTTACGACGAATTACGATCTCGCTATGGCAAAGTTTCTCTTGGTGTTGAAGTAAGAGAAGAAGCTGCGCATAAACACCGCTCTGAAGGTCGCAACGTTATTTCAGGCGATGCAACAGACCCTGACTTTTGGGAACGCATTTTAGATACAGCAAACGTAAAGTTGGTCCTATTGGCGATGCCACACCACCAAGGTAACCAAACCGCGCTTGAACAGCTTCAAAGCCGAAACTATAAAGGGCAAATAGCAGCAATTGCCGAATACCCAGATCAACTTGAAGGCTTACTAGAGACTGGGGTCGACGCCGCATTCAACATCTATAGCGAAGCTGGTAGTGGTTTCGCACGCCATGTTTGCGAGCAACTTCAACCTCAATTTACACCGATGATATAAGCATCAAACGTAACTATCCTTATTGAGCCCTCTTCTAATAAGAGGGCTTTTTTGTGCATTTTTTAAACCAAACCTTGATCGCATTCACCATATCAAGGTTATTTTTAAACAATATCTAATCATCAAGCCTTTTTATCATTTTTTTCATCATCAAACGTTGCTTTTTTTACTAAGAATGGCAAATTGAACCCATACCGATTAAAAATTGTTTAGTTTAAAAAGGATGTTGTATGTGTTCAGTATTTGGCATTTTAGACATTAAGAGCGATGCAGCAGCATTGCGCCCTATCGCACTTGAGATGTCGAAAAAGCTTCGTCACCGCGGTCCAGACTGGTCTGGTATTTACTCATCAGAACGCGCGATTCTTGCGCATGAACGTTTGGCGATCGTTGGTCTAAATAGTGGTGCTCAACCACTATACAGCCCTGATAAAAAACTCATCCTTGCTGTAAACGGTGAAATCTACAACCACAAAGAAATTCGTGCTCGCTACGAAGGTAAATACGAATTCCAAACTGACTCAGACTGTGAAGTTATCCTAGCGCTATACCAAGACATGGGTGCAGACCTTCTTGAAGAACTAAACGGTATTTTTGCGTTCGTACTTTACGATGAAGAAAAAGACGAGTACTTAGTAGGTCGTGACCACATTGGTATCATTCCTCTTTACCAAGGTTATGATGAACATGGTAACTACTACGTTGCATCAGAAATGAAAGCACTGGTTCCAGTATGTAAGACCGTGAGCGAGTTCCCTCCGGGTTGTCACTACGGCAGTGCAGATGCAGAACCTCAACGTTACTACATTCGTGACTGGAATGAGTACGCAGCAGTACAAGGCAACAGCACAAGCAAAGAAGAACTTACAGAAGCTTTAGAAGCTGCGGTAAAACGCCAACTAATGACTGACGTGCCATATGGCGTACTTCTTTCTGGTGGTCTGGATTCATCGATTACATCTGCTGTAGCAAAACGATTTGCAGCAATGCGTATTGAAGACGACGAAAAGTCTGAAGCTTGGTGGCCACAGCTGCACTCTTTCGCTGTAGGTCTAGAAGGAGCACCAGATCTGAAAGCCGCTCGCGAAGTTGCAGAACAAATTGGTACGGTTCACCATGAAATGACGTACACCATCCAAGAAGGCTTGGACGCGATTCGTGACGTGATTTACCACATTGAAACATATGACGTAACGACTATCCGCGCTTCAACACCTATGTTCCTAATGGGTCGTAAGATCAAAGCAATGGGAATCAAAATGGTACTTTCTGGTGAAGGCGCTGATGAAATCTTCGGTGGCTACTTATACTTCCATAAAGCGCCAAACGCGCAAGAGTTCCACGAAGAGACCGTACGTAAGCTTCTAGCTCTGAACATGTTTGACTGTGCACGTGCAAACAAATCGCTAGCGGCATGGGGTGTTGAAGGTCGTGTACCATTCCTAGATAAGGAGTTCATTGACGTAGCAATGCGTTTGAACCCTGCCGATAAGATGTGTGGCAACGGTAAGATGGAGAAGCACATTTTACGTGAGTGCTTCGAACACTACCTACCGGAGTCGATTGCATGGCGTCAGAAGGAACAGTTCTCTGATGGTGTTGGTTACAGCTGGATTGATACGCTAAAAGAAGTCGCAGAGCAAAAAGTAACAGATCAGCAAATGGAGACGGCTCAATTCCGCTTCCCTTACAACACACCTACAACTAAAGAAGGTTATGTATACCGCGAGATCTTTGAAGAGTTGTTCCCTCTACCATCAGCTGCGGAATGTGTTCCTGGTGGCCCATCAGTCGCGTGTTCTTCAGCGAAAGCGATTGAATGGGATGAGTCATTCCAAAACTGTGTTGACCCATCAGGTCGTGCCGTTCAAACCGTACACAACGATGCATACTAATCGTATCACGTGTTAAATAGGGCTGAGTCACCAGCCCTTGAACACT
The DNA here is from genome assembly GCF_024181835.1 of Vibrio sp. Y29_XK_CS5. Classification (NCBI taxonomy): domain Bacteria; kingdom Pseudomonadati; phylum Pseudomonadota; class Gammaproteobacteria; order Vibrionales; family Vibrionaceae; genus Vibrio; species Vibrio sp. Y29_XK_CS5. The sequence continues at coordinate 29,808 of NZ_JAMZAM010000002.1, read as the reverse complement.
GGTAAGTTAACACGATCAAAAAGAGGTGCATTACGCACCTCTTTTTGATCTTTCAATGAGTTGGTTTACATAAATTCCAAATCATTATTGTCAATGCTGACAGGCACTCGCTTAGAGAGCATTTGAACCAACATAATCGAACGCTTTTCACCATCTTGTTCGTGATAAATCGCATCAATACCAGCAAACTGTCCGTTCATAACACGAACATGATCGCCTGGTTTCGGCATACATTCTGGGCTTGTCGGCTCCTCAGCACACTTTTCAATCTGCTTTAGTTCATAAACAAGATCACCTTGAATCTCTTTTGGTTGTGCTCCGAAGCGTACGAAGTCAACGACACCTCGAGTGGAACGTACCGATGTAAAATTCGGTCCTTGTTCATAATCAAATCGAGAAAAAACATAGCAAGGGAATAATGGTTCTTCGACCTTTTGTCGCTTGCCGCGTAAGATCTTTTCGACCTCCACAGTTGGGTAAAAACACTCTACTCCTTGGTTTTCAAGGTGTTGCTTCGCCCTAACTTGCTCTCCTCGTTTACAATACAATAAATACCAACGTTTCATTTTATTACTAGCCAATTATATTTTTATTTCATCCTAGCATTAAGCCTAGAACGAGTCATGGGTATTCAAGAAACCTATCAGTAAGCCTCTTAAACATAACATGCATAACTTACACTTTTTCGAAGCATTAAGAAAATAAGTCTATAGGCAAAAATGGAAAGTAAGTTTGTAACACGAACGATTCGCCGATTAAAACCCCACAAAATCAACGCGGAGCCATCATTTAATAAGGCAAATGAATCGTCACATAAAATTTTATTGTTTGTAAGTCATCAAAATGACATGTATACGTAGATTTCTTTAAAAAATGTAATAACTACTATTAGAAGAGCTTATGTCAAACCAACATCAATACTTTGGTCACCCACGTGGCTTGTTCTTATTGTTCGGTACTGAACTTTGGGAACGCTTTTCTTACTACGCAATGCGCGCCATTCTAGTACTGTATTTAACTGACACAACAATGAACGGTGGCCTTGGCTGGTCGACTAAAGATGCCCTAGACCTATACGGCATCTATACTGGACTTGTCTACATTACTCCTCTCATCGGTGGTTACCTTGCGGATAACTACTTAGGTCAACGCCGTTCTATCTTGATTGGTGGCGCGTTGATGGCAATCGGTCAATTTACACTAGCAATGCCTGCTGACGCCCTAGGTCTTGGTGCTCTACACACATTCTATTTAGGTCTTGCTCTACTTATCTGTGGTAACGGTCTATTTAAGCCAAACATCTCTACAATGGTTGGTGACTTGTATCAAGAAGGTGACAACCGTCGTGATGGTGCTTTCACTATCTTCTACATGGGTATTAACCTTGGTGCATTAATCGCTGGTGTTGTTTCTGGCTCTGTAACAACTGAATTCGGTTGGAAAGCGGGTTTCGTGGCTGCTGGTATCGGTATGCTTATCAGTCTAGTCATGCAGATGACGTTTGCTCAAGCATGGCTTGGTGATATTGGTCGTGTTCCAGCTGCAAAACGTGATCTAGCGATTAAAAAATCTTCTCAAAAAGAACCGTTAACAAAAGAAGAAACGGATCGCATCAAAGTAATCCTAGTGATGAGCCTATTCACTATCGTATTCTGGGCAGGCTTTGAACAAGCTGGCGGTCTAATGAACATCTACACTCAGCAATACACAGATCGAATGATCGGTGGCTTTGAAGTGCCTGCTGCGTGGTTCCAATCACTAAACCCATTCTTCATCATCACGCTAGCACCTGTACTAGCCGTGCTATGGGTGAAACTAGGTAAACGTGAGCCAAACTCACCAGTGAAATTTGCTTTAGCGATGTTCTTCCTAGCGCTTGGTTTCCTATGTATGGTTGGTGCGGTTATTGAGCAAGGCGGTGACACTACAGTTAAGACATCCATGTTGTGGCTTGTTGGTGCATTCTTCTTCCATACTCTGGGCGAATTGTGTCTATCTCCGATTGGTCTGTCTCTTGTTACTAAACTGGCTCCGCTGCGTCTTGCTTCACTAATGATGGGTGCATGGTTTGGCTGTAATGCAATTGCAAACTACGTTGCTGGTTATGTGGGCTCTCACGTTGGTGAGCTAGGTGCACTGGCTATCTTCAGCGGTATTGCAGTAACAGCGATGGTTTCTGGTGTCATTCTTCTGTTGTTCTCTAACACGCTTGTTCGTTGGATGCACGGTGCTGAAAACACACATAGCACAGCAGAACAAATTGAAGAGCAGCAAACTCAAGTTGCTTAATATATAAAGTGCAAATAAAAACAAAGGGTCGCAATTGCGACCCTTTTTGTATTCAAAGCTCTAAGTGAAAGAATGTAGGACACAGACGCTTTACAACTTTGAGCGAACCAAATCCACCATCATCTCGATGTGTAACTCGTTGTCATTTAAACACGGAATGTAGCTAAAGCTCTCACCACCAGCTTCTAAGTAAATTTCACGGCACTCTTCTGAGATCTCTTCCAGTGTCTCTAAGCAGTCAGCAGAAAAAGCTGGCGTTACGATATTCAGCTTTTTTTTACCTTGGCTGGGTAGGACTTCTAATGTCTTGTCCGTGTATGGTTGTAACCATTCTTCGCGACCAAATCGAGACTGGTAGGTCATACCAATTTGATCCTCATTCAAACCAAGGGCCTCACCAAGCAAGCGAGTTGTCTCGGCACAATGTTGAGGATAAATATCACCATTGTCCGCGTATCGCTTCGGAATACCATGGTAAGAACATAGCAAGTAATCACCCTTACCATTTGCTTCCCAATGCTCGCGTACCGACTGAGCTAAAGCTTCAATGTATTTAGGGTGATTGTGGTAATCGCGAATAAAACTAAACTCTGGCATCACAGGCATATTCTTAAATGCCTTTGTCATCCCGTCAGAAACTGCAGCTGTCGTTGTTCCTGAGTATTGAGGGTAAAGCGGCAAAACGATCACTTGTTCAACGCCTTGGGCTAATAGCGCCTCAAAACCGGTTTGCAAGCTAGGATTGCCATATGTCATTCCTAGCTCTACTGGCATGTCTAAAGCTGTGCTCAGCTTCTTTGCCTGGCGTTTTGAATACACCATGAGAGGTGATCCCTCTTCCATCCACACCGACTCATACAACTTGGCAACTTTTGGAGAACGAACTGGAAGAATGATGCCATGCAAAATCGGGCACCAGAGCCACCGTGTCATATCAACAACACGATGATCATGAAGGAACTGACTTAGAAAGCGTTTAACGGCTGGCGGAGTTGGCTCATCAGGCGTCCCAAGGTTGACCAATAACACGCCCTGCTTCTTATTGTTGTTTTTCATAACATCCTATTCATGGTAAACGGCTTGATTTGTACGGCATATCTAAGAGAAAAGTTCATCGTACTAACAGGCAGAATAAAAAAAGCGACCCAAAGGTCGCTTTTAAATATATCAAAATATTAAATTTTGCCGTTAGCAAATTATGCTAGCGCTTTCTCAATATCTGCGCTTACTTCTGCAACTTGCTTAGTGCCGTCGAATTTAAGGTACTTAGTGTTGCCAGCTTCTGCTTCTTTGCCGTAGTAGTTGATCAGTGGTGCAGTTTGCTCGTGGTAGACGCCTAGACGTGCGCGTACTGTTTCTTCTTTGTCGTCATCACGAACAACAAGATCTTCACCAGTTACGTCATCTTTACCTTCCACTTTTGGTGGGTTGTAAACAACGTGGTAAGTACGACCAGAAGGAAGGTGAGCACGACGACCAGCCATACGCTCAACAATCACATCATCAGCTACGTCAAATTCAATCACGTAATCTACGTCAACGCCCATTTCTTTTAGGCCATCAGCTTGAGGGATAGTGCGAGGGAAACCATCTAGTAGGAAACCTTTTTCGCAATCGTCTTGAGCAATACGCTCTTTGATTAGACCAAGGATGATTTCATCAGAAACTAGCTGACCAGCGTCGATAACAGCTTTAGCTTGTTTACCAAGCTCTGTACCTGCTTTGATAGCAGCACGAAGCATATCACCAGTAGAGATTTGTGGAATACCGTATTTATCCATGATGAAGTTTGCTTGTGTGCCTTTACCTGCACCTGGAGCACCTAGAAGAATGATGCGCATGATTTATCCTCTTTAATATTTAAGATTTATACCGAAGCTCACAATAGCTGGACTTCTAGGTATCACCCTCGAAGCACTGGCAACGATAAGTTTCGGTATAACGTTTAGGCGAGCCAAAATACACGCCTTATTACTCACATTCAAGTGTTGAGATTCTAACATAGGTTCACTGTGCAATGAGCAGATTAAGACTAAAGAATGTTAGCGATGCCAGCTTTCCTGTCTTATTGACTACTAACTCAACACTTAAAGTGTGAATCTATGCGTTTACAAACAAAAAGCTCGCATTTCGCGAGCTTTTTAGTGGTATTTAGTTATTAAACCTTAGTCAAAAGCTTATTGATGGCACCTAAGAATTGAGAAGGATCTTCCATCGAGCCACGCTCGGCTAACATTGCCTGACCCAGTAACACTTCTACCCAGCGACCAAACGCTTCGTCGTCTGCTTCATCCGCCATTCGCTTCACGAGCTCATGCTCAGGGTTGATTTCGAAGATGTATTTCACTTCTGGTACCGCTTGACCTGCTGCTTCAAGAAGCTTCGCCATTTGCGTCCCCATTTCGAAATCGTCCGTCACCACAACGGCAGGTGTTGTTGCAAGCTTGAAGGTTGTACGAACTTCTTTTACGCGGTCACCTAGGTAAGACTGAGTGCGCTCAACAACAGACTTAAACTCTTCTTCTGTTTCTTTCTGCTTTTCTTTTTCTGCTTCGTCTTCGAACTTGCTCAGATCCAGACCCGCTTTGGTGATCGATTGGAACTGCTTGCCGTCAAACTCTGTCAGGTAGTTCATCAACCACTCATCAATTCGATCGAACATCAAAATAACTTCAATGCCTTTCGCCTTAAATTGCTCTAGGTGCGGACTGTTCTTCGCCGCTGCGTAGCTGTCTGCTGTTAAGAAGTAAATCTTATCTTGACCTTCCTTCATGCGTTCAACATAAGCAGCCAAACCAACAGATTGCTCAGCTGAGTCCACTTCAGTAGATGCGAAGCGCAATAGACCGGCAACTTTCTCTTTGTTTGCCATGTCTTCAGCAGGACCTTCCTTCATCACCTGACCAAACTCTTTCCAGAATGATTGGTATTTCTCTTCGTCATTCTTCGCCATGCGCTCCAGCATTGTCAGTACACGCTTAGTACAAGCGTTACGCAATGACTGAGTCACTTTGTTGTCTTGAAGAATTTCACGAGAAACGTTCAGTGGCAGATCGTTCGAATCAATTAAGCCGCGGACGAAACGCAAGTAAGACGGCATAAACTGCTCTGCGTCATCCATGATGAATACACGTTGTACGTATAATTTCAGACCCGACTTGTGATCGCGGTTCATCATGTCCCAAGGTGCCTTCGCTGGAATGTAAAGCAAGCTTGTGTAATCGTTCTTGCCTTCTACGCGGTTATGACTCCAAGTTAGAGGATCTGCAAAGTCGTGAGAAACGTGTTTGTAGAACTCTTGGTATTCTGCTTCAGAGACGTCTGATTTGTTACGAGTCCAAAGTGCTTGAGCTTTGTTGATTTGCTCCCACTTCTTCTCACTTGTTTCGTTGCCTTCCTCATCGCGAACAGCAGTTTGGATAGAAACTGGAATACCGATATGGTCGGAGTATTTGCTGATCACGTCACGTAGACGCCATTCATTTAAGAACTCTTTCCCTTCTTCACGCATGTGAAGCACGATATCAGTACCACGAGATTCTTTCGTGATCGTCTCAATAGTGTATTCGCCTTCGCCCGCAGAATGCCATTGAACCGCTTCATCTGCAGAAATACCTGCGGCACGAGTGCGTACCGTCACAGCATCAGCAACAATGAATGCAGAATAGAAACCCACACCAAACTGACCAATAAGCTGAGAGTCTTTGCTCTGCTCATCGGATAATTTAGAGAAAAACTCTGCTGTACCTGATTTTGCAATGGTACCTAAATGTTCAATCACATCATCACGGCTCATACCGATGCCGTTATCAGAGATTGTTAGTGTATTAGCACTTTCGTCAAACGCCAGCTTAACACCCAGATCCGCGTTACCCTCATATAAATCTGGGTTAGATAGCGCTTGGAAACGAAGCTTATCTGATGCGTCAGACGCGTTTGAAATCAGCTCGCGTAGGAAAATCTCTTTGTTTGAGTAAAGAGAGTGAATCATCAGATGAAGTAGTTGTTTTACTTCTGATTGAAAGCCACGAGTTTCTTTGTTTTGTGATACGGTTTCGCTCATGTTTGCTCCATAACATCTAAACTAAAAAGACTTTTAATGACAAAGTCCTAACCGCCACCTTAAAAAAGCAGCATTACTAAGATGTCATTTAACATGTGGCTGACAAATGTAAATTCAAGGTCAATATTGCTAAAAACGGTGTTTTTTTAGAAAATTTTAATTATCCTACGTCCCTAAAAGCATCTAAAACGTAGCACATGTCTTTTTGCGCACGCCTTATTATGTGACGCAAATCACTTATAATTACAGAATCATCCATCTAAGAAGAACTAAATGACTAACATCGGCACCAAATTTCTGCTTGCTCAAAGATTTGTCTTTGACCCAAATAGTAATTCGCTCGCTGACCAACAAAATGGCAACGAAGTTGTACGATTAGGAAGCAACGAAAGCCGTATTCTACTCATGTTGGCAGAGAGACCCAATGAAGTGTTAACGCGTAACGAGCTTCACGAGTTCGTATGGCGGGAGCAGGGTTTTGAGGTGGATGACTCAAGCCTTACTCAAGCGATTTCCACTCTACGTAAAATGTTGAAAGACTCTACGAAGTCGCCTGAATTTGTAAAAACGGTGCCAAAGCGCGGTTACCAACTGATTTGTTCAGTTGAACGTTTAAGCCCACTATCTTCTGAAGCAGCACTCACCGATGTTGATGCTCAAGAGGAAGAAAATGAAGCTCCAGTCGTTGACCTAGAGCAATTCGCAGAGCCCACTGCTGAGACAAAAGCAGAAACAGCCGTCGAACAAGCACCGACAGCTCAACCATTAAAATCTGCACCTGCACAAAAGAACACAAACTGGTTATTCAGAATCATCGTGTTAGTTGCCCTGCTACTTCCTGTTGGCGTGTTAATGCTAACCAACCCTGCAGAATCACAATTTCGTCAAATTGGTGAATATCACAACGTGCCAGTGATGACACCGATCAACCACCCTCAATTAAACAATTGGCTGCCGTCCATTGAGCAATGCATTCAACGCTATGTTGAACACCATGCTGCTGAGTCTTCACCAGTCGAAGTCATTGCAACAGGTGGTCAAAACAATCAATTGATTCTGAACTACATTCACGACAGTGATCACTCATATGAGAATGTAACACTGCGTATTTTTGCTGGTCGTAACGACCCAACTGACATCTGCAATTAAGGGAGGCTGAAATGAAGATAAGAATAGCATCTGCGGTTTTAGCCGTATCCATCCTTTTTAGTGGTTGGTTGTACTGGGGTAGTGACCTTAAAGTTGAGCAAGTCCTTACGTCAAATGAGTGGCAATCAACCATGGTGACACTTATTACTGATAACTTGCCAGATGATACCGTAGGTCCGCTACGCAAAGTCAACGTTGAGTCGAATGTGAAGTACCTACCTAATGGTGACTATATTCGCGTGGCAAACATCAAGCTATTTGCACAGGGCTCAAACATCGAGTCTACGATCAATATCTCTGAAAAAGGTCGTTGGGAAGTCAGTGATAACTATTTGCTGGTCTCTCCTTCTGAGTTCAAAGACATCTCCGCATCACAATCTAAAGATTTTTCGGAGTCTCAACTTCGTCTTATCACTCAAATCTTTAAGCTAGATGCTGAACAGAGTCGTCGTATTGACGTCGTTAACGAAAAAACTCTACTACTGACTAGCCTGAATCACGGTTCTACGGTACTGTTTAGAAACTGATTTTGATTCGATAAGAAGGGGGCAAGATGCCCCCTTTATTTTGCATATGGATTGGCTAGACACCCTCACCCTCTTCTTCGGTTCCCTTGTCGCAAATACGCTTGCTTCACTCTCTGGCGGTGGTGCGGGATTACTGCAGTTTCCACTTCTTATCTTTCTTGGTCTTCCCTTTTCTGTCGCACTAGGTACGCATAAAGTCGCTTCAGTCGCACTCGGTTTAGGCGCAGCAAGCACACACCTTAAAGCCGGTACGATTAAACCAAAAGTCGCCCTCTATCTCATACTCACCGGCAGTATTGGCGTGGTGATTGGCGCTAATCTCATTGTACAAATCCCAGATGGCATTGCTGAAAAAATGCTTGGCGCGATGATCTTAGCTCTTGGTATTTACTCTCGATTTAAGAAAGAGCTCGGTCAAGCGGAAACTAAAACGCATCGTGACAGTGCCGGCTGGCTTATTGGTGGACTGGGTTTACTGCTGATTGGGATTGTAAACGGCTCACTCACAGCAGGTTCTGGGTTGCTTGTGACACTCTTTCTTGTCCGCTGGTTTGGTTACGATTACAAGCAAGCGGTAGCTTACACCATGATTTGTGTCGGTCTGTTTTGGAATGGCATTGGAGGTATTGCCGTTGTGCAAGCTGGTGCCCCTATTCATTGGGCTTGGTTACCTGTTTTATTATTCAGCTCATTTCTAGGTGGCAGCATAGGCGCATGGGCAGCAACTCGATACAGCAATCGCGTCATCAAAGTTGCCTTTGAAGTTCTCACCTTCGCCGTTGGAATCAAATTGCTCCTCTGACGTTTTAAAAAATTTGAAATTAAGGAATTCGGAAATGGATAAAGCCATCATTGACATTTATTACTGTCGCCAGTGCAATTGGATGCTACGTTCAACCTGGCTCTCACAAGAGCTATTACATACCTTTAGTGAAGAAATAAAAACGATGAGCTTACACCCAGATACGGGCGGTCGGTTCGAAATCTTTTGTAATGGCACCCAGATTTGGGAGCGTAAGAAAGATGGTGGCTTTCCTGAGGCGAAAGTCCTCAAACAACGCGTTAGAGACATCATCGACCCAGAACGCGATCTAGGACATTCAGACACAAAATAGGGAGCCATTCGCTCCCTTTATCTTTTCTTTACTCGCAAGGCTATTAAATCGTAGTTTGTGCTAGTACTTCGCCTTCTGGAGTTTGAACTGTTAGCGTATTACCTTCGAGTACACCATAACTGCGTGGTAAGCCATTTCTCGGGAACGTCATTGAGCCCGGATTGAAAATGATGACACCATCTTGCATCTCCGCCACAGGAACATGAGTATGACCATGGGCAATGATGTCGCCCTCACGCAACGGCGGTCGCTTTGTGGTGTTGTATAGGTGACCATGAGTCAAGAACATACGCTTACCAGACTCTAACAGAAGCCAAGCATACTCCGTCATCATTGGGAAATTTAACAGCATCTGATCCACTTCACTGTCGCAGTTACCGCGCACAGAGATAATGCGCTCACTGTATTGATTCAGCAATTCTGCCACTTGTGGTGGGTTATAGCCTTCTGGTATTGGATTTCTTGGTCCGTGATTAAGCGTATCGCCCAATAAGATTAGGTGCTCTGCACCAGAGGCTAAATAAAGCTTGATGGTTTCTTCTGTGGCTGGCAAAGAACCGTGCAAGTCTGAGGCAAAAAATAGTTTCACGACATCGTCTCCTCAAAATGTATGAGGGTATTCTACGGCATTCCTATAGAAGCTCAACCACAGTGAAACCTCTAATGACCACGCAACATTTCCACCAGCATCGGAACCAGGTAGAACCACGCGACATAACCAACGCCCACTAAGACAATCATCCAGAAAATGAGGGACAAGAACTTTGACTTAGCAAGATGGTTAAGTGGATCTGGCTCTCCGCAGCCAGGACAAGTATGAGCTCGTTTTGAAATTTGTTTCTCGCACACAGGACAAGCAACTAGCGGCATGACATGACATCCTCAATTATTTCTTTAATTCTCAAAGGATAAGCCTCAGATCGAGGATATGCAATGGCACTAATACGCTAATCTTCTTAGCTAGGCAAAATGTCGCTGACCTGAGAAATTATCTTTACCAGCAGCGCGCGAACCACACTCAAAACCGTCGCTATACTTCTTCCCGAGCCATACCATTGATAACAATATTGTTATAACTCACCATGCCAATGACCTCTCCATTTTCAATGACTGGCGCGCGGCTGATACCAAAACGCTCAAACAAACGCGCACAATATTTCACATTCATATTGGGGTCGACGGTTAACGCAGGTTTGGTCATGATTTCATAGATGTTGGTGCGTTGTGGTGAACGGTTTTTTGCCAACACTTTTTTCGCTATGTCGTTCATTAAGACGATGCCATATTCATCATCGTCATCACGCTTTTTCACCACCAGCGCTTTCACTTCACTCTTCCTCGCTAGCGTGATCCCTTCGTGAACCGTAATCAACCCATCGACAATGATGTATGTTGCCGCCATTACGTCTCTGACTCTAATCAGCTCATGACTACTCATAACTCATCCTCTACCACTTTAGTTAGCTTCTCGACTTGGTGTGCGACACCGACAGCATCCTCGACATCAATCTGCACGGCAATCCCTTGACCGGATTCCTGATCGAACTCTCCAACGTCACTGATGGTTTCTAAAATGTGTCTCGACAAATGCTCCTCTACAACAAATAACAGCACATCTTTTTGCACCTCCAAGGTTAATCCAAAGAAAGTTCGTTTCTGGTTTAAACCTTGTCCTCGGGCATTGTTGATCACCGTAGCCCCCGTTGCTCCTGCATCTCTTGCTGCATCGAGCACCTTGTCGGTTTTGCTGTCTTCAACAAAGGCCAAAATCAATTTAAAGCGCATTTTCTTTTTCCTCCGCGGTTCCTTTATTCAACCACTGGGTAATCTGGGCATAGCCCATCACAGAAATCATTGGAAACAGGCTGGCAAACGCTATCAAGCCAAAGCCATCTATCATTGGGTTTCGTCCTGGTACGGTTGAAGCTAACCCCAACCCAAGCGCGGTCACTAAAGGTACGGTCACCGTCGAGGTAGTAACACCGCCTGAATCGTAAGCCAAAGGTACAATCAACTTTGGCGCATAGAAGGTTTGAATCACCACTACGATGTAACCGGCGATAATGTAGTAGTGAATAGGATCACCAACGACAATCCGATAGCTGCCTAGAGCAATACCAACTGCCACCCCCAAAGCAACGGCAACGCGCAATCCATTCACACTAATACTGCCACCAGAAACCTGATTTGCCTTTATCGCCACTGCAATAAGAGAAGGCTCTGCGATTGTCGTGCTGAAACCGATAAAGAAAGCAAAGATATACACCCAGTAGTAGTCTACCCAACTTAAGGCTTGACCGATGGATACTTTAAACTCGCGTAGAAATGCAGGGGCAGTAAGCTGCGTTGCCATGGTTTCACCCAACGGAAACAGCGCCATTTCTAACCCAAGCAAAAACAGCGACAAACCGAGGATAACGTAGGCAAATCCAAGCAGGACTTTAGGCAGGTTAGAGATGGGACGTCGTAATACTGCAAGCTGGAAGCCAAAAATAATGGTCGCAATCGGGATCACGTCACTGATAGTAGAAACAAAGGTATCGAAGAAGTGCTCAAACGAAATCATGCCACCACCATCCCGTATACCATCACAAACATCATTGGTAGCAATGAGGCAAAGGCGATCAAACCAAACCCATCAATCATAGGGTTTCGCCCTTTGATCGCAGAAGCGAGCCCAACGCCAAGCGCTGTGACCAAAGGAACCGTAATTGTGGATGTCGTCACTCCTCCAGAATCATAAGCCACCCCAATGATTGATTCAGGCGCAAATCCCGTTAGTATCACAACGCCAATATAACCGCCTATGATCATGTACTGAATCGGCCAGCCCTTGAGAATTCGCAACACGCCGAGCACAATCGCTACACCTACCGACAAGGCAACCGTTAAGCGTAATCCATCTGCGTACTCTTCCATAGATTGTTCTGTATTGGCAATCATGCCCCCTTCAGCCGCAACTTCTGATGCTTCCTCTGCAACAGCGGTCAAGGCTGGTTCTGCAATGGTGGTACCAAAACCCAAGCAGAACGCAAAGATCAGTAACCAGAAAACGCTGCCTTTATTAGCAAACGCTTGTGCCATATTTTCCCCAATGGGAAACAAACCAAGCTCTAACCCAAAGATAAAGAAGGTTAAACCGAGAATAACCAGAAGAAGACCAAATAGAATAGAGACGAGATTAGGCAGCGGTTCCTGAAGTACGACCAACTGAAAAAAAGTGATGACAATAACAATAGGTAGCAAGTCACGAGCACTACTGAGCAACGCTCTAAATAGAGCAACAAATGCCTCCATACTCCCTCCTACCCACTGACTGTTATTTTCCTTTAAGTTCAGCATGACACAGTTTCCCTAAGCTAAGTGTGAGCTTTGCTAAAGGCTTGATAACATTTTGTTACATTCTTTCAAATTGTGAACTTTGCATCGCTTCCCAACAAAATGCTTCTAACTCCTTAGGAACTAATAATAAAATCGACACTGCAAGTCATTGATATGATCACGCTAGGCGTATAACGACTATAATGTTTGAATAGTTTTACCATCAAAGGGATGACATGAAGATACTACTGACCGGCGGCACAGGCTTTATTGGCTCAGAGCTACTTAAGTTACTGACCACTCACCAAGTCATTTTGCTTACGCGTAACCCAGAGCAAGCAAAACAACGACTTAATCATGCCGATGTCGGTAATATTGAATATCTCGACTCCCTTGATTCACTTGAAGATCTTAATGATGTTGATGCCGTGATTAACCTCGCAGGCGAACCGATCGCAGACAAGCGCTGGAGCAAGGAGCAGAAAGAGATCATTTGTAACAGCCGTTGGAAGGTTACCGAGCGTATTGTCGCACTGATCCACGCAAGTACAGAGCCACCATCGGTGTTCATCAGTGGATCTGCCGTTGGTTATTACGGCGACCAGCAAGACCATCCTTTTGATGAGTGCTTACACGTCAATAGCGAGGCGTTCGCTCACTCCGTTTGTGCTCGTTGGGAGCAGATAGCAAAACGTGCAGAATCCGAACAAACCCGAGTATGCTTGTTGCGTACTGGCGTTGTCCTTGGTCCAAATGGTGGCGCACTTGCCAAAATGATTTTGCCTTACAAACTAGGTTTAGGGGGACCATTGGGTAGCGGTAAACAATACATGCCATGGATCCATATTTTGGATATGGTTCGTGCCATTATGTACTTGCTTGAAACGCCACACGCTCATGGTGAATTCAACTTATGTGCTCCCCACCCTGTTAGCAATCGAATCTTTAGTGGCACACTGGCGAAAACGCTAAAACGTCCACATATTCTCTTCACCCCTAAATGGGTGATGAATATGGCGATGGGAGAATCCTCTTGCTTACTGTTTGATAGCATTCGCGCCAAACCGAAAAAGCTGACCGAATTGGGTTTTCAATTCAGCTACTCTCGCGTCGAACCTGCACTCAAGAACTTGCTTCAAGATCGAAGTTATTGAATCATAAGGCTCACTATACTTTCGTGAGCCCTCTAATATGAAAAAATCCATTCTTATCACCGGATGCTCCACTGGCATCGGCTACGTTTGTGCCCATGCTTTGAAAAAAGAGGGCTTCCACGTGATTGCCTCCTGTCGGCACGAACAAGATGTCGAACGCTTAACAAGCGAAGGACTAACCTGTATTCAATTGGATCTTAACGATTCTGAAAGCATCTCTTCGGGAGTCAAGCGAGCATTAACACTAGCCGACGGAAAGTTATATGCCGTATTCAATAACGGGGCATATGGTCAGCCTGGCGCGCTAGAAGACTTGCCGACAGAGGCGCTCCAAGCTCAGTTTCAAACCAACTTTTTTGGCTGGCATCAGTTAGTCAGAGAAGTACTGCCACATATGCGCAAACAGGGTGAAGGAAGAATCATCCAAAATAGCTCTGTGCTTGGGTTTGCAGCCATGAAATATCGTGGTGCCTATAATGCCTCTAAGTTCGCACTCGAAGGCTGGACCGACACACTACGTTTGGAATTGATGGACACCAACATCAAAATCGTACTGATAGAGCCGGGACCTATTGAAACCCAATTTAGACACAATGCATTAAAAGCCTTCGAGCGATGGATTGATGTCGAGAACAGCCCACACAAAGCCGCGTACGAAGGTCAGAAGCAGCGTCTAGATAACGACAAGTCGAACAATAGATTTGTGCTTCCTGCAGAATCTTGCATCGAGCCAGTGCTTCATGCGCTAACAAGCGATAAACCAAAAATCCGCTACCGCATTACAACGCCAACTAAAGTATTTGCCGTGTTAAAGCGCCTATTACCAACACGTATTCTTGATAAGATTCTGCGACAAGCAGCATAAAAACTTTTTATCACAATGTAATTTTACCGTAACAATGTGATGTCATTATGAGCATGTAGGTTAAGAAAGCCTCAATGTTCGAATCAATTTCTAAGTTAGTATCTTCATCTATCGAGCCTGAACACGATGTTGATACTCACTTTAGATTTGGTATCGCCACCCTTTCTGTTTTGTATTTACGCGAGACAATAATGACATTAAATCAGCTCAACTGGCTTAGTGTGGGTGTAGTGTTGACTGTGTTCATCCTATTTTGATACCTCACCCAGCACACAAAGATAATGTCTAACAAGACTCCCTAATTCGTGCTGGAATAGCCAAAGTTTTATAGCACTTTCGCTTGCTATCAGGATTACGCTGCTTCGGCAGCGTTTTTCCTTTCTATCGCTTGAATTTCCCAAATATCAACTCCATATCTACAATCAACGACAAGAAACAAAAAGCAAGGACACTCTGATGCAATCCCCATTTATCGTTGAGTTAACAGAACAAAATTTCCGCGAGACTCTTGAAGGGTCAATGAACACGCCAGTGTTGATCCACTTCTGGGCGAGTGCTCAACCAGAAAGTGCGCAAGTGATCCCTGAGCTACAAATGCTAACTCAACAATACAACGGTGCATTCACCCTTGCTCTATTGAACTGTGAGCAGCAACCAGCTTTAGCATCACAGTTTGGCGTACAAGTCTTACCAACTATCGCGTTGTTTATGAACGGTCAAGCGGTAGATGGTATGGGTGGTCCTCAGCCGATTGATGCCATTTCAGCCATGCTGCAAAAACACCTCCCAAGCCAAGACGAAATGCAGTTAAAGCAAGCAAGCGAGTTGCTACAACAAGGCGAACATGCTCAAGCTCTAGCTATTTTGCAAACCCTTTCAGAAGATCTGCAAAACCGCGGTGATGTAAAACTAGCGATGGCAGATTGTTTGCTAGAAACCAAACAATTTGAATTGGCACAAACGCTATTGAGTGCAATCCCACTGGAATATCAAGATAACTACTATAAGGGATTGATTGCCAAGTTAGATCTGCACCTCCAAGCAGCAGATAGCCCAGAGCTTCAACGCCTTGAACAAGAGCTAGCCGCAAACCCAGATAACTTCGAATTGGCATGTGAGCTTGCAGTTCAATACAACCAAGTTGGTCGCGATGAAGAAGCGTTGGAGCTACTTTGGAATATTTTAAAAACCAACCTCGGCGCACAAGACGGTGAAGTGAAGAAAACTTTTATGGATATCTTAAGTGCATTGGGTCAAGGCAATGCATTAGCAAGTAAATTCCGTCGTCAGTTGTACTCTATTCTCTACTAATTAAAGTACTAACCTGCTGAATTAAAAATATAAAAAGGTCGGATTAATCCGGCCTTTATTCTGTCTATAATTTATCGAGGCTCTCATTTCTACGATTGTGTCATAAGCCTAAATGAGTAAAAATGAAACAAACATTATGCACTTAAGGGAATAGAACATGCCAATCGACTCATTGATCACCATCGGGATCTTAGTTGTACTAGCCATTATTGTCCTCGCTTCTGGGATCAAAACCGTACCACAAGGGAACAACTGGACCGTCGAACGCTTCGGACGTTATACCCACACCTTAAAGCCAGGTCTAAACCTAATCATTCCTTTCGTTGATCGCGTAGGTCAAAAAGTCAACATGATGGAACGTGTACTGGACATCCCGGCACAAGAAGTCATCTCAAAAGACAACGCGAATGTTGTTATCGATGCAGTCGGCTTTGTCCAAGTCATCGACGCAGCCAAAGCGGCGTATGAAGTCAACGATCTAGAACACGCTATCCGTAACCTAACACTAACGAACATTCGTACCGTGCTCGGCTCAATGGAATTGGATGAGATGCTTAGCCAGCGTGACATGATCAACACCAAATTGCTCTCTATCGTTGACCAAGCAACCAACCCTTGGGGCGTAAAAGTAACTCGTATCGAGATCAAAGACGTTCAACCACCAGCAGATCTAACAGCAGCAATGAACGCTCAGATGAAAGCAGAACGTAATAAGCGTGCTGAAATCCTAGAAGCTGAAGGGATACGTCAAGCAGAAATCTTACGAGCAGAAGGTCAAAAACAATCGGAAATTCTGAAAGCGGAAGGTGAAAAGCAATCGGCGATCTTACATGCGGAAGCGCGTGAGCGTGCAGCTCAAGCAGAAGCAAAAGCGACTTACATGGTATCTGAAGCAATCGCTAAAGGTGATGTTCAGGCGGTTAACTACTTTATTGCCCAAGGTTATACCGATGCACTGAAGAGTATCGGTCAAGCGGAAAATGGTAAGATCATCATGATGCCGATCGAAGCGACAGGTCTAATGGGCTCAGTCGCGGGTATTGCTGAAATGTTCAAACAAAGTAAGGACTAAGGATTGCCTATGGATTTATTTAGCCTATTAGAAAGCGTGTCATTCTGGCATTGGATTGCGCTTGGTTTAGCCTTGCTCGCTGTAGAGCTATTGGGCACAGCAGGCTATTTTCTTTGGCTAGGCATTTCCGCCCTGATCGTTGGCGCTATCCTATCTTTCTTACCAATGAGTTGGCAGATGCAGTGGCTTGCCTTTGTGGCTTTCAGTTTGGTTACCACTTGGCTATGGTGGAGAAAGCAATGGTCCAAGGATCGCAAAAGTGATCAAGCCAGAGATCTCAATCAAAAACACAAACAGCTGATAGGTAATATTGTCACGCTCGAAGAAGATTTTCACATTGGAATAAATCGTCTTAGAGTGGCAGATACAACGTGGTCAGCTGAATGCGAACACGAATTGCCGACGGGAACTCGGGTCGAAATTATCGCCGTAGACGGCATAATTTTGAAGATTAAACCGGTTTCTCGCTGATTTGTGTCAAAATAAAAGGGTGCTCAGCATCCTTTTATTTCCTTTCCGTGACTAATGCTTTTATTTCATCTACTTATTTAAATTAACCACAAAAATTAAGTAATAGAAATATTATTAATATTCTCTCCTTTGTCAAAACAGATCCTCCTACTAAATTAAAATTTCAAGCACATAGATAAATATATCCCAAAATTTAAAATCTAAATTCATTTTAAAAAATAAAACACTGTTGAATTAATTTTTGATCTTTCTAGGTCTCTATACATACTTAACGCATAAGCATGGCAATTAAATGCTTATATTTTTTTAAGGTAAGTAAGAGGATGTACTATGAAGAAGTGTTTTTTGTTTTTAGCGTGCAGCGCGTTTGCGTTTTCTTCATTCGCCTATAACAACGGGAATGGAGGCACCACCAATCTAGGACCTATCGTTGAATGTGTTTTACCAAGTGGCGATGTTGCCCATCTACCTAGTGAGATGTGCCGCTTTCAAGGTGGTTCATGGGACAACTAAATCGTAGGTTAGATTAAGGAGCAGAACGCTACGCTTTAATATTTCCCACCTAAACAACGAACTCAAGTAATTAAGTGAAATTAAAAAGAAAATACATTCTAGATTACAAGGTAAATAATATGAAACTGGTAACTGGATTATTAGTCGCTATCGCTGCATTAATGCCATTGACTTCGCTAGCAAATGGCGCTTCTGGTGGTAGAACATTAGCACCGGAAATAAAGTGTGAATTGCCCAACGGCAACGTACACATGCTTCCTCCCCTATATTGCAAAATGTATGACGGAAAAGAAGTAAAATAAAAAAGGAGCCGATTGGCTCCTTTTCTTAACTTCTAAATATTAGTGGAAGCTGTATGGGATAAGAACTTGTAGACGTAGGTCTGTCTCATCCGCGTCTGCTGCACCAGCAAACTCGTCACGCTCTAGGATAGTACCGTGTAGACGCACGGTTGTACCTTTAAGAGAACCGCTTTGTAGAGAGTAAGAAACTGTTGCGTTAACTGCGTACTCGCTCTCGTAATCCCAGTCACCAGATGCGCCGCTTGCTGCAGAGTCTGCACCAGAACCGTAGCCGAAGCCTAGGTAGTAGTTCCAGCCGTTACCTTGGTTGTAAGATAGACGGTTGTACCAAGCTAGCTCGCCAGCTTTGTTCCAGTCAGATAGAGCATCCCACCATTGTGACCAAGTACCGTTATTCATACCGTAAGTATGGATTGTACGAGGAACGAAATCTGAACGGTTGTCTGTGTCTGTGTAACGTAGTTCAGACATCCAAGACAGTTTACCGAACGATTGGTTTAGAGATAGACCAGTGTGGAAACCTAGACCATCGTATTTCACATCGTCATCAACACCGTAGAAGTCAAATGCAAGAGTAGTACGGTCACTTACTGTGTACTTCAAGTAAGCTTTGTATGACGTGTTATCAGTTTCGTCATGGTAGCTAGTTACTTGACCTGCACCCCAGTCGATACCGTTAGCATATTTAACGCCTGTCGCTTGACCAAGACCAACTTGGAAGAATAGAGCGTCAGTAATGTTACCGTTCAAACCTAGAGAGTGTAGGTAGCTCCAAGAAGTGTCTGACCATAGTGCTGGCGCGTAGTCATCTTCGTGTAGCAACCATGGTGCTGTAAATTGGTCTGCACCAAAGTAGCTTAGGTTGAAATCACCCAGCTTCGCGTTTAGTTCGAAACCACGGTAAGTACCTGGTACGAAGCTCCAAACGTTACCGATTGTGCCATTACCACCAGCTTGCAACATACCGAAGCGAGCGTTAAAGTTTTCGCCAGTCTTAAACTTCAGAGCAGCTTTGTAAACTTTAAGTTGATCACCGTCACCTGCACCCCAGTCTAGGTTAGTACAAGTAGAGATCTCGTTACATAGGTAACCGTCTGCGCCTTTCAAGCTATCGTTGTATAGGTCGCCAGAGTAGTAAGCTGCTACGTCTGCACCTAACCAACCATCATGGTAGCCAGAAGTGAAGTCAATGATCGCGTTGTAAGATGAGTAGTTTAGACGGCTCCAGCGGTCGCCATTCTCACCACCAGGTTTACCTGTTGTACGAGTACGAGAACGAGTATCAACAACGAACATTGCATTAAGACTTGAGTCTTGCATAAATTCGTTAACTTTTTCTACATACTCACCACCAGCTGCACTTTCAGTAGATGCTGTAGCCGGAGCTACTGCAACCGCACCAAACATCGCAGCTGTTAACGCTGAAACCTTGAAAAATTTGTCCATGGAAAAAACTCCTAAAAATGGATATAGCTGTATTTTTCTATCTCGCCTTAAGTTGGCCGCCGAAGGAGAGAAGTAAATTCCTGAGTGAACCTCAATATTTCTAAATTGGTTCTTTTTAGTTCCTGCATACACACCGTGTATCCACGCTTCTAAGACTAACTTCGCATCTAAAAACATCCAAATGGAACTTATTTTTTTTCTAAAAAAATATGACCAACGCCAAAGTTCCATATAAGTTGTTGATCCAGATCTTATTTTTAACACCAAAGACACAAACCAAAGAAAAGGCTTTAAATATCAAACACATAATGAAAACCCATCCATTCTATTTTGAAGTCGATCGCAGAGTTTTAGTTATAAAAGAAGAATAACGTAAGGAGAGATCCCGATCACTGAAATCAGGAAAAGTGGTATTTGAACGGTTATTGAATGACTTTTTAATCGCCAAGAAAAAGCCCCAAGCAACTGACACTTGGGGCTTTTAGGTATTTTTTATCTTTTTTGAGGAGAGTTATTTCATCAAATTGAGTAAGTCTTGCTCAGTTTGAATCTCAATTCCAAGTTCTTGAGCTTTAGCTAGCTTAGAACCGGCATTTTCTCCAGCAAACAAAATATCTGTTTTCTTCGAAACACTACCAGTTACTTTTGCGCCTAAATTCTGTAGTGCTTCTTTCGCCTCTGAACGGCCTAACTGAGAAAGCGTACCGGTTAACACCACGGTTTTACCTTCCAAAGGTAATTCGACCCCTTCCTGTGGTGTGGCGATTTCTGGCCAGTGAATGCCCTGCGCCAGTAGGTCTTGTACAACCGCTTGGTTTTTCTCTTCGCTGAAGAAAGTGGTAATGTGTTTTGCTACGACCACACCAATATCTTGAACCTCAACCAACTGCTCTTCTGTTGCTTGCTCAATGGTTTCAAGGTTCTTGAAATGTTGTGCAAGGTTTGCAGCTGTAGCTTCACCGACTTCTCGGATACCAAGTGAGTACAAGAAACGTGGCAATGTTGTTAGTTTTGATTTCTCAAGAGCATTCACAACGTTGGTTGCCGATTTCGGTCCCATTCGTTCCAAGACCGTCAGTACGCCTGCAGAAAGCTTGAACAGGTCAGCTGGCGTTTCGACCATCTCACGATCAACCAATTGTTCAATGACCTTCTCGCCCAATCCGTCTACATCTAGCGCCTTACGAGACACAAAGTGTTTTAACGCTTCTTTACGTTGAGCCTGACATACTAAACCACCAGTACAACGTGTAACGGCTTCACCTTCGATACGTTCAACATGAGAGCCACATACCGGACAAGCATTGGGGAATAGGATCTCGCGCGCCGTTTCTGGGCGACGTTCTTTGATAACAGAGACAACTTGCGGAATCACATCACCAGCACGACGAATCACTACTTGATCACCTACCATCACTTGTAAACGTTCAATCTCGTCTGCGTTGTGAAGAGTTGCATTACTTACCGTGACACCACCAACAAATACTGGCTCAAGCTTAGCTACTGGCGTAATGGCACCTGTACGACCAACTTGGAACTCCACATCATTTAGCGTGGTAATTTCTTCTTGCGCAGGGAATTTATACGCGATTGCCCAACGAGGAGCACGAGCAACAAAACCCAAACGCTCTTGAATTGCAATATCATCAACTTTAATGACGACGCCATCAATTTCATACGCCAAAGCTTCACGACGGTTAAGAATGTCTTGGTAGTAGGCTTTTACCTCTTCCAAGTTATCGACTCGCTTGGTTTCAGGGCACATTGGTAAGCCCCAAGATTTGATTTGTAAGAATCGCTCGTAGTGGCTGTTTGCTAACGTAGCACCTTCAACAACGCCAACACTGTAAGCATAAAAGCTCAATGGACGCGAAGCGGTAATACGTGAATCTAGTTGACGCAGACTGCCCGCCGCCGCGTTACGTGGGTTAACAAAAACTTTCTCGCCTTTTTGACGAGCGATCTCGTTAAGTTTGTCAAAACCCGCTTTTGGCATAAAGACTTCACCACGAACTTCTAGACGTGTCGGCCAGTCTTTACCCTGCAGCTTTAATGGAATTGCGCTGATGGTACGCACATTTTCCGTGATGTTTTCACCAGTAGTACCATCACCACGTGTCGCAGCCTGGACCAAGACACCATCTTCGTACAATAGACTTACAGCCAAACCGTCAAGCTTAGGCTCACAGCAGTACTGTTTGATGGTATGACCGACAACGCGATCTTGAGCGCGTTTATGAAAACCATCCAGTTCCGCATCATCAAAAGCGTTATCCAACGATAGCATCGGCACTTCATGAGTAACTTGGCTGAACTCAGACAGTGGCTGACCTCCTACGCGTTGACTTGGAGAGTCGACGGTAACCAGTTCTGGGTGTTCGGCTTCAATATCCAATAATTCACGCATCATACGATCGTATTCTGCATCTGGAATCTCTGGGTTATCTTCCACGTAGTAACGAACCGCGTGGTAATGCAACGACTCTTTTAGCTCTTCTAGTCGCTGATGTACTGATTCAGACATATTAAAGCCCCGTGTATATTCATTAATGAGGTTGGGAATCTAAGAAAAAGGGCTCCTAACGGAGCCCTATCATTATTTGGTGTTAAGGTTATGCGTTAGCAGCATTAAACTCAACTATTTGACGTCGATATGATGCTAATCGATCAGGTGTCATCAGGTTACGTTGATCATCCAGTACGTTCCCCCCCATATCGTCCGCGACTTGCTGTGCAATACGCAGCATAAGGTTGAAGTTTTGGTCTGCTTCACCATAGCAAGGGAGAGTCATAAAGAAGGAAATACCTTTCGTTGAAAACTCTGCTGGGTCACCGTGCTCTAACGTACCCGGCTGCATCATGTTTGCAACACTGAATAACACTTTACCATTGCCAGACAAGTCCACATGACGATGGAAGATATTCATTTCACCGTAAATCAAACCGTTTTGCTGAAGGCTATCGAATAGCTTAGTACCAATAAATGGCTCTTCGCCTGCACAGTGCACATTTAACACAATCACTTGCATTTCTGGCTCTGGCTTCGGCTCTTCAACCGCTACCTCTGTCATTACAGGCGCAATCTCTACTTCTGCCGATTCTGGTACAACCGTTGCTTCAAATACCGGTTCGATAATTTCTTCTTTTTCCGCGATAGTTTCGTTTTCAGCAAAAGTGTCTACTGACTCTTGTAAAACTGGCTCTACCACGTCTTCTTCTGTTTTTGTCGCAACAAAAGCTGGGATTTCTTGCTCTTCTTTATGCTCTTTCTCTTCTTTTACATCAAGAACATCATCGATCAGAGGATCAGAAGCGAATTTATTATCAAATGAATTCTCCATCCCAAAGTCTGGCTCTTTGCGATCTTTACGGATGATTTCGAAGTCGTCTTCTGGAGCAGGAGCAAAATCACGCTCTTGTTCTGGAGACTCTTTATCCTCTTGGTCAACATCCAACTTACCAAGCGGCTTGTTACCAAATTTTGCTTTGCCTTCTTTTTTGCTTGTCCACAGACCATGAAATAGCAATGCGGCGATGGCTAATGCGCCAACAACAATGAGTACGAATCGCAATTCCTGCATTATTTACTCTCAATCTACTTGTTCTACTACTCGCACATCCTTGAGCAGTAACCCAAGTGCAATAAATCCGAATGATGCTTTTACTTTACCAAAACTATATGTAGGTTTAGAACAACTTAATGCAAGAAGTTCGGTTTTTTGTTGTGATTCTTGCCACGATTCCACTTTACAAGACCCAAAATGTTAGGGCATTGAAAGAAAACCATCCACAGGTACAATGAGTTTTCACTTACACGAAACAAAATAGATATGAAGTTGAATAATCAGCCTAGAACCGGATTCGGTTACTTCCTATATGGGATTCAAATAGCACTCTCTCCGGAGATCCGTCGCTTTGTGGTTTTGCCATTACTTGCCAACGTATTACTCGTGGGTGGCGCGATTTTCTATCTATTCTCCCATCTCGATGTTTGGATCCAGAACTGGATTGGTCAGTTACCAGATTTTCTCTCTTGGCTTACCTACATATTATGGCCAATATTGGTGTTAACTATTCTCGCCACATTCTCTTATTTCTTTAGTACATTAGCTAACTTCATCGCCGCACCATTCAATGGTTTACTCGCTGAAAAAGTCGAAGAGTCCTTAACGGGTCAAAAAGTGAATGATGATGGCATGGCTGCGGTGATAAAAGATGTCCCTCGCGTGCTAGCACGAGAATGGCGAAAATTGCTTTATGTCCTACCAAAAGCGATTGGCTTGTTTCTTCTTCTGTTGATCCCTGCACTCGGGCAAACGGTTGGACCTTTCTTGTGGTTCATCTTCACCGCTTGGATGCTTGCTATCCAGTACTGTGACTATCCGTTTGATAACCATAAAGTGTCTTTCAACGAGATGCGTTACAAATTGAAACAAAAGCAAGGGAAAGCCTATGGCTTTGGAGTGTTGGTTTCGGTGTTTACCACGATTCCAATTCTTAACCTAATTGTTATGCCTGTTGCTGTCTGCGGTGCAACTGCAATGTGGGTGAACGAATTTAAGCATCAACAATAACTCACACTTTCATTCGATACGGGGAGGTTTTAGATGCCTCCCCTTTCATTTTGCTCAATTCTCGACCAACCTCATAAGATATAACTTTTTAATCCTTTTCCCTTTTTTTGAGACCGCATATTCTTCTACTCATATTCACAATATCGTGTAATGAAGGAACATCACTATGAGCAAGATCTACGAAGACAACTCTCTTACTATCGGTAACACACCTCTTGTTCGCTTGAATAAAGTGAGCAAAGGTAAAGTTTTGGCGAAAATCGAAGCGCGTAACCCAAGCTTCAGTGTTAAGTGCCGTATTGGTGCGAACATGATTTGGGAAGCAGAAAAGGCAGGTACTCTTAAGCCGGGCGTTGAGCTAGTTGAGCCAACCAGTGGTAACACAGGTGTTGCACTTGCATTCGTAGCAGCCGCTCGCGGTTACAAGCTCACTCTGACAATGCCAGAATCAATGAGCCTTGAGCGTCGTAAGCTTCTTAAAGCGCTAGGTGCAAATCTAGAACTAACAGAAGCAGCAAAAGGTATGAAAGGCGCGATCGCTAAAGCGGAAGAAATCGTTGCAAGCAATCCAGACAAATACCTTCTTCTACAGCAGTTCAACAACCCTGCCAACCCAGAGATTCATGAGAAGACAACTGGTCCAGAAATCTGGGAAGCAACAGACGGTGAAATCGATGTATTCGTAGCAGGTGTAGGTACAGGCGGTACCATCACAGGCACAAGCCGCTACATCAAAGGTGAGAAAGGCAAAGCCATCACATCTGTTGCAGTAGAGCCAGCAGAATCACCAGTAATTGCGCAAGCGCTAGCAGGTGAAGAAATCCAACCAGCGCCTCACAAAATCCAAGGTATTGGTGCAGGTTTCATCCCTGGTAACTTAGATTTAGAACTTCTAGACCGTGTTGAGCAAGTGACTTCTGAAGAAGCGATCGAGATGGCTCGTCGCCTAATGGAAGAAGAAGGCATCCTAGCTGGCATCTCATCAGGTGCAGCAGTCGTTGCAGCAAACCGACTCGCAGAACTTCCTGAATTTGAAGGAAAAACAATCGTAACAGTTCTACCAAGCTCTGGTGAACGTTACCTAAGTACAGCACTATTTGCTGGTATCTTTACCGAGAAAGAGAACCAACAGTAATATGTGGTCAAATCAATTTTTCGTTTAAAAAAGCCCCGTTCAGGGGCTTTTTTGTTGATCCCTGCCCCACCTTTGGTAATATCAGGGTGTTTTATTTTTAGGTTCAAAATAAAGAATCTAAACCAAAAAGGTTTCAGTGTAATTACGCACGCAAACAGTTGCGTAATTACCAAACTTTTGACTAGTATCAGTTCTGACACGCTTTGAACTCTCCCGTGCTAGCGCACAAGGTGTAAAGCAGTTAAGCTAAAACTTAGTCACAAACTAACAAAAAAATACATTTATTGGGGTATATCACATGTACGAGAAGCAAGTAGAAATCACAGCAGAAAACGGTCTTCACACTCGTCCAGCTGCACAGTTCGTTAAAGAAGCTAAAGCATTCGACGCGGACATCACTGTGACTTCTAACGGTAAAAGCGCTAGCGCTAAGAGCCTATTCAAGCTACAAACACTAGGCCTAGTAAAAGGTACTCTAGTAACTATCTCAGCTGAAGGCCCACAAGCTCAGCAAGCAGTTGACCACCTAGTTGCTCTAATGGACCAACTACACTAATTCGGTCTCCTATTTCAGAAGCCATTTTGTGAAAGCAAAATGGCTTCGTTGGAAATAGACTCAAAACTAAGCTAAAACTATTCGTTAGCGCACCCATTATTCTCCCGTTTTATAAAGTTGACCAACTTAAGGTAAGGCTATGATTTCAGGCATCCTAGCATCTCCTGGTATTGCAATCGGTAAAGCACTACTACTTCAAGAAGATGAAATTGTCCTAAACACAAACACTATTTCTGATGATCAAGTAGAAGCAGAAGTTGCACGTTTCTTTGACGCTCGTAACAAATCTTCTGCTCAACTAGAAACTATCAAGCAAAAAGCGCTTGAAACGTTTGGCGAAGAAAAAGAAGCGATCTTTGAAGGTCACATCATGCTTCTTGAAGACGAAGAGCTAGAAGAGGAAATCCTAGCACTTATCAAAAACGACAAAATGTCTGCTGACCACGCGATCCACTCTGTGATCGAAGAGCAAGCAACGGCTCTTGAGTCTCTAGACGACGAATACCTGAAAGAACGTGCAACTGACATCCGTGATATCGGTTCTCGTTTCGTTAAGAACGCTCTAGGTATCAACATCGTCTCTCTAAGCGATATTGATCAAGAAGTTATCCTAGTAGCTTACGACCTAACGCCATCTGAAACTGCACAGATCAACCTAGACTACGTTCTTGGTTTTGCTTGTGACATCGGCGGTCGCACTTCTCACACTTCAATCATGGCTCGCTCTCTTGAGCTTCCAGCTATCGTTGGTACTAACGACATCACTAAGCAAGTTAAGAACGGCGACATGCTGATTCTTGATGCGATGAACAACAAGCTCGTTATCAACCCATCTGACGCTGAGCTAGAAGAAGCAAAAGCAGTTAAAGCTGCATTCCTTGCTGAAAAAGAAGAGCTAGCTAAGCTAAAAGACCTACACGCAGAAACAACTGACGGTCACCGCGTAGAAGTTTGCGGTAACATCGGTACTGTTAAAGACTGTGACGGTATCATCCGTAACGGTGGTGAAGGTGTTGGTCTGTACCGTACTGAATTCCTATTCATGGACCGTGACGCACTTCCAACTGAAGAAGAGCAATACCAAGCTTACAAAGAAGTTGCTGAAGCAATGAACGGTCACGCTGTGATCATCCGTACTATGGATATCGGCGGCGACAAAGATCTTCCATACATGGATCTTCCAAAAGAGATGAACCCGTTCCTAGGCTGGCGTGCAGTACGTATCAGCTTGGATCGTCGTGAAATCCTACGTGACCAGCTACGTGGTATCCTACGTGCATCTGCACACGGTAAACTGCGTATCATGTTCCCAATGATCATCTCTGTTGAAGAAATCCGTGAGCTTAAGAAAGCGATCGAAGAGTACAAAGCAGAACTACGCGCTGAAGGTCATGCATTCGACGAAAACATCGAAATCGGTGTAATGGTTGAGACTCCAGCTGCAGCAGCTATCGCGCACCACCTAGCGAAGGAAGTATCTTTCTTCTCTATCGGTACAAACGACCTAACTCAGTACACACTAGCGGTTGACCGTGGTAACGAGATGATTTCTCACCTATACAACCCACTATCACCAGCTGTACTTACTGTGATTAAGCAAGTTATCGACGCTTCTCACGCTGAAGGTAAGTGGACTGGTATGTGTGGTGAGCTAGCAGGTGATGAGCGTGCAACACTTCTACTTCTAGGTATGGGTCTAGACGAGTTCTCAATGAGCGGCATCTCTATCCCTAAAGTGAAGAAAGTTATCCGTAACTCTAACTTCGCAGAAGTGAAAGCAATGGCTGAAGAAGCACTTTCTCTACCAACAGCAGCAGAAATTGAAGCAGTTGTAGAAAAGTTCATTGCAGAGAAAACTCAATAATCAACTAATTCCAATGAGATAGGCGGTTAAAAAAAGTCGTCTATCTCGAAAGATTGGTATACTATAATTCGACAGAATTAAATAAAACGTTAGGAGCATGACACAATGGGTCTGTTTGACAAACTTAAGAAGCTAGTATCTGACGACAGCGCTGACGCAGGTGCAATCGAAATCATCGCACCACTTTCTGGTGAGATCGTGAACATTGAAGATGTGCCAGATGTTGTTTTCGCTGAGAAAATCGTTGGTGATGGTATTGCTATCAAACCTGCTGGTAACAAAATGGTAGCTCCTGTAAACGGTACTATCGGTAAGATCTTCGAAACGAACCACGCGTTCTCTATCGAGTCTGACGACGGTGTTGAGCTTTTCGTTCACTTCGGTATCGATACTGTTGAACTTAAAGGCGAAGGCTTCAAGCGTATCGCTGAAGAAGGTCAAACTGTTAAAGCTGGCGACACTGTAATTGAATTCGACCTAGCTCTTCTAGAAGAGAAAGCGAAATCAACGCTAACTCCAGTTGTTATCTCTAACATGGACGAAATCAAAGAGCTAAACAAGCTTTCTGGTTCTGTTACTGTTGGTGAAACTCCAGTTCTACGTGTAACTAAGTAATTTTTACTTAGCTGAACACGAAAAAAACGCTGCCATTGGCAGCGTTTTTTATTACCTGAAACTTTTGTTCCTGAGCGATGTTCATCGCTGCAACCCGCTCAACCCGCTCAACTGAGCAAGCCAAGTGCCGAGCTCGGTCTCTGCTTCGCTTGGGCTAATAATGCGGTCGTCGCATCTTGCAGCACTTGTGACCGTACCATCTCCGTCGACTCACGAGCAAAATCAGTATCGCGTATCCGCCCTTTTGATTCGGTCACACTCCGGTTCACCGTGTTAAGGTTATCCATCGTGCCGCTAACCCGGTTTTGGAAGCCACCTATTTCACTTCGATGCGAATCAACATACTTAATTGCTGCATCAATTACCCCAACTGAAAGCTGCGCCCCGCCAACAGTCGACATATCGATGTCGTCCATTGTGACTAAACCACCAGCACTAACATCAAGCTCATCCGTTAAACTGCCCTCTAACGTTACACCTTCAGGTGCATTCAGCGTCGAGGCAAAGAATTGCAGTTCATTGTTTTCAGTCACTGAGGCACTCACTATCGATTGCTGCGCATTGATATAAGTAGCAACCTGTTCAATGCGATCTCCTAGTTTGAGCCCAATAGATTCTGTTTGGGTTTGCCCTTTACTGTCTTGGTATTCAAATTTAAGGGTTTGATTATCTTTAGTGACTCGCCAATCTTTATCGACCGCATCACCAACATAATGCTGCCCTCCCATCTCCGGGATGTGACTGCGCATATTCCGCAGTGTCAGAGAGATAGAGTTGGCATTCGCTCCAATATGGAAGCTTTGCGAGCCGTAAGAACCATCAAACAGGTTTTTATCTGCAAATGTTGTCGTGATCGCGACACGATCAAGCTCATCTTGCAGCGCTACGACCTCGTATTGAATACTTTGCCGATCACTTGAGTCATTACTGCCGTTTGCCGCTTGAAGCCCCAGAGAGCGCAAGCGTTGCAATATATCACTGCTCTCATGCAAAGCGCCTTCTGCGGTTTGTGCCACCGAATACGCATCGTGCGCATTTCTCAAGGCGACATCAAGCCCTCTCGTTTGGACATTAAGAGTATTGGAGATTTGCAGACCTGCAGCATCATCACTGGCGGAATTAATCCGATAACCCGAGGTGAGGTTTCGCTGAGACTCTATGTTTTGCTCAGCCGCATGACTGAGATGTCGCTGCGTCATCATCGCAGTGACATTGGTATTTAAAGAGACCATCTAATCGATACAAACTCCTTGTCACCTATCCTATTCGGTGTCCCTAATGCGTGATTCGAATATGCAAAAAGCCAGGGATGAACCTGGCTTTTGTATCGCGTCGTATTAGGTTGATTAACCTAGTAGGCTTAGCGCTGAGTTAGGCGCTTGTTTCGCTTGCGCAAGGATTGAGCTTGACGCTTGCGATAGAATTTGTGACTTAGTCATTTGAGTCGTTTCTTTCGCGAAGTCGGT
>NZ_JAMZAM010000029.1:0-1386 GCF_024181835.1 Vibrio sp. Y29_XK_CS5 | reverse complement strand
CCAACTTACCATCCACGATGGTAACGGTGCCTTGCTCTGCTGGTACCGATGCCGCTGTGATAGTCAGCGTATCGTTTTCTGGATCGCTGTCGTTTGCAAGCACATCAATAGTAACCGCAGTATCTTCATCTGTTGTAACAGTGTCGTTGACTGCCACTGGTGCGTCGTTGACTGGATTAACCGTCACCGCAACCGTTGCATCGTCACTTAGCTGACCGTCTGAGATGGTGTAGCTAATCGTTGCGTCGCCATTGAAGTTTTCGGCAGGCGTAAACACCAACTTACCATCTACGATTGCAACGGTGCCTTGCTCTGCTGGTACTGACGCATTGGTAATGGTTAATTGGTCATTCTCTGGATCGCTGTCGTTCGCCAATACATCGATAGTAACCGCGGTATCTTCATCGGTAGAGACCGCATCGTTCACCGCAACAGGTGCATCGTTCACTGGGTTAACCGTCACCGCAACTGTTGCATCGTCAGTTAACTGACCATCTGAGATGGTGTAGCTAATCGTTGCGTCGCCATTGAAGTTTTCGGCAGGCGTAAACACCAACTTACCATCCACGATGGTAACGGTGCCTTGCTCTGCTGGTACCGATGCCGCTGTGATAGTCAGCGTATCGTTTTCTGGATCGCTGTCGTTTGCAAGCACATCAATAGTAACCGCAGTGTCTTCATCGGTAGAGACCGCATCATTCACTGCTACCGGCGCGTCATTCACAGGATCAACCGTGATCGCAACTGTTGCATCGTCTGTGAGCTGACCATCTGAGATGGTGTAGCTGATGGTTGCATCACCATTGAAGTTTTCTACAGGTGTGAAGACCAGTTTGCCGTCAACAATCGTCACCGTACCTTGCTCTGCAGGTACTGACGCCGCTGTGATAGTCAGCGTATCGTTTTCTGGATCGCTGTCGTTTGCAAGCACATCAATAGTAACCGCGGTATCTTCATCGGTAGATACCGCATCGTTCACCGCTACCGGCGCATCGTTAACTGGGTTAACCGTCACCGCAACCGTTGCATCGTCTGTGAGCTGACCGTCTGAGATGGTGTAGCTAATCGTTGCATCACCATTGAAGTTTTCAGCTGGCGTAAAGACCAACTTACCATCCACGATGGTAACGGTACCTTGCTCTGCAGGTACTGACGCATTGGTAATGGTTAATTGGTCATTCTCTGGATCGCTGTCGTTTGCAAGCACATCAATAGTAACCGCGGTATCTTCATCGGTAGAGACCGCATCGTTCACCGCTACCGGCGCATCGTTAACTGGGTTAACCGTCACCGCAACCGTTGCATCGTCTGTGAGCTGACCATCTGAGATGGTGTAGCTAATCGTTGCGTCGCCATTGAAGTTTTCAGCTGGCGTAAAGACCAACT
>NZ_JAMZAM010000028.1:0-1574 GCF_024181835.1 Vibrio sp. Y29_XK_CS5 | reverse complement strand
CAGTGTCATCCACTGCCACTGGCGCGTCGTTGACTGGGTTAACCGTCACCGCAACCGTTGCATCGTCAGTTAACTGACCATCTGAGATGGTGTAGCTAATCGTTGCGTCGCCATTGAAGTTATCAGCAGGCGTGAAGACCAACTTACCATCCACGATGGTAACGGTGCCTTGCTCTGCAGGTACTGACGCATTGGTAATGGTTAATTGGTCATTCTCTGGATCGCTGTCGTTCGCCAATACATCGATAGTAACCGCAGTGTCTTCATCTGTTGTAACAGTGTCATCCACTGCCACTGGTGCGTCGTTGACTGGGTTAACCGTCACCGCAACCGTTGCATCGTCAGTTAGCTGACCGTCTGAGATGGTGTAGCTGATGGTTGCGTCGCCATTGAAGTTTTCAGCAGGTGTGAAGACCAACTTACCATCTACGATGGTAACGGTGCCTTGCTCTGCTGGTACCGATGCCGCTGTGATAGTCAGCGTATCGTTTTCTGGATCGCTGTCGTTCGCCAATACGTCGATAGTAACCGCGGTATCTTCATCGGTAGAGACCGCATCGTTCACTGCCACTGGCGCGTCATTCACAGGATTAACCGTCACTGCAACCGTTGCATCGTCTGTGAGCTGACCATCTGAGATGGTGTAGCTAATCGTTGCATCACCATTGAAGTTTTCAGCTGGCGTAAACACCAACTTACCATCCACGATGGTAACGGTACCTTGCTCTGCAGGTACTGACGCATTGGTAATGGTTAATTGGTCATTCTCTGGATCGCTGTCATTCGCCAATACATCGATAGTAACCGCGGTATCTTCATCGGTAGAGACCGCATCGTTCACCGCTACCGGCGCATCGTTAACTGGATTAACCGTCACCGCAACCGTTGCATCGTCGGTTAGCTGACCGTCTGAGATGGTGTAGCTAATCGTTGCGTCGCCATTGAAGTTTTCGGCAGGTGTGAAGACCAGTTTGCCGTCAACAATCGTCACCGTACCTTGCTCTGCAGGTACCGAAGCATTGGTAATGGTTAATTGGTCATTCTCTGGATCGCTGTCGTTCGCCAATACATCGATAGTAACCGCGGTGTCTTCGTCTGTTGCACCAGTGTCGTTGACTGCCACTGGTGCGTCGTTGACTGGGTTAACCGTCACCGCAACCGTTGCATCATCGCTTAACTCACCATCTGAGATGGTGTAGCTGATGGTTGCGTCACCATTGAAGTTTTCAGCAGGTGTGAAGACCAACTTACCATCCACGATGGTAACGGTGCCTTGCTCTGCTGGTACTGACGCATTGGTAATGGTTAATTGGTCATTCTCTGGATCGCTGTCATTCGCCAATACATCGATAGTAACCGCGGTATCTTCATCGGTAGAGACCGCATCGTTCACCGCAACAGGTGCATCGTTCACTGGGTTAACCGTCACCGCAACTGTTGCATCGTCTGTTAGCTGACCATCTGAGATGGTGTAGCTAATCGTTGCGTCGCCATTGAAGTTTTCGGCAGGCGTAAACACCAACTTACCATCCACGATGGTAACGGTGCCTTGCTCTGCTGGTACCGATGCCGCT
>NZ_JAMZAM010000027.1:0-2051 GCF_024181835.1 Vibrio sp. Y29_XK_CS5 | reverse complement strand
ATTTGACGTTAGCGACAGAAGAAGCACCGGCTAACTCCGTGCCAGCAGCCGCGGTAATACGGAGGGTGCGAGCGTTAATCGGAATTACTGGGCGTAAAGCGCATGCAGGTGGTTTGTTAAGTCAGATGTGAAAGCCCGGGGCTCAACCTCGGAATAGCATTTGAAACTGGCAGACTAGAGTACTGTAGAGGGGGGTAGAATTTCAGGTGTAGCGGTGAAATGCGTAGAGATCTGAAGGAATACCGGTGGCGAAGGCGGCCCCCTGGACAGATACTGACACTCAGATGCGAAAGCGTGGGGAGCAAACAGGATTAGATACCCTGGTAGTCCACGCCGTAAACGATGTCTACTTGGAGGTTGTGGCCTTGAGCCGTGGCTTTCGGAGCTAACGCGTTAAGTAGACCGCCTGGGGAGTACGGTCGCAAGATTAAAACTCAAATGAATTGACGGGGGCCCGCACAAGCGGTGGAGCATGTGGTTTAATTCGATGCAACGCGAAGAACCTTACCTACTCTTGACATCCAGAGAACTTTCCAGAGATGGATTGGTGCCTTCGGGAACTCTGAGACAGGTGCTGCATGGCTGTCGTCAGCTCGTGTTGTGAAATGTTGGGTTAAGTCCCGCAACGAGCGCAACCCTTATCCTTGTTTGCCAGCACTTCGGGTGGGAACTCCAGGGAGACTGCCGGTGATAAACCGGAGGAAGGTGGGGACGACGTCAAGTCATCATGGCCCTTACGAGTAGGGCTACACACGTGCTACAATGGCGCATACAGAGGGCGGCCAACTTGCGAGAGTGAGCGAATCCCAAAAAGTGCGTCGTAGTCCGGATCGGAGTCTGCAACTCGACTCCGTGAAGTCGGAATCGCTAGTAATCGTGGATCAGAATGCCACGGTGAATACGTTCCCGGGCCTTGTACACACCGCCCGTCACACCATGGGAGTGGGCTGCAAAAGAAGTAGGTAGTTTAACCTTCGGGAGGACGCTTACCACTTTGTGGTTCATGACTGGGGTGAAGTCGTAACAAGGTAGCGCTAGGGGAACCTGGCGCTGGATCACCTCCTTATACGATGATTACTCACGATGAGTGTCCACACAGATTGATACGGTTTATAAAGTAAAGAGAGGAAGAGTTCCCAAACTCTTCAATCCAGTGTCCCGTTCGTCTAGAGGCCTAGGACACCGCCCTTTCACGGCGGTAACAGGGGTTCGACTCCCCTACGGGATACCATTGGGTCGTTAGCTCAGTTGGTAGAGCAGTTGACTTTTAATCAATTGGTCGCAGGTTCGAATCCTGCACGACCCACCATTTCTCGATGGGGCTATAGCTCAGCTGGGAGAGCGCCTGCCTTGCACGCAGGAGGTCTGCGGTTCGATCCCGCATAGCTCCACCATTCGAGACGTCTACCACGAGACGTAAAACTAATGTGGGCGATTAGCTCAGTTGGGAGAGCACCTGCCTTACAAGCAGGGGGTCACTGGTTCGAGCCCGGTATCGCCCACCATCTTTAAGCGCATTCGATGAGTGCTTTTAAAAATGGTTACTTCATAAGAAGTGATTAGCTCTTTAACAATTTGGAAAGCTGACAAAACAATCTTTTAAGATTGTTTGTAAAGTTCTCAATGTTTGTCTTTATGACAAACACCAACTTTTGTTTTCATTTTTTAAAAATGAAAGTAAACGAGCACATTCAAGTGTTCTTGGGAATATCACTTTTAAGTGATTATTCGAAATTGAGTCCGGCAAAATCGAAATGTCTCTCGCTCATTCAAATAATGAGAGACAACTTTGGTGATTTGATTATCAACTCGAAACTCCTTCGGGTTGTATGGTTAAGTGA
Organism: Vibrio sp. Y29_XK_CS5; assembly: GCF_024181835.1. Taxonomy (NCBI): domain Bacteria; kingdom Pseudomonadati; phylum Pseudomonadota; class Gammaproteobacteria; order Vibrionales; family Vibrionaceae; genus Vibrio; species Vibrio sp. Y29_XK_CS5. The sequence goes on along the minus strand of NZ_JAMZAM010000027.1, from coordinate 210 downwards.
CTAAGCGTACACGGTGGATGCCTTGGCAGTCAGAGGCGATGAAGGACGTATTAACTTGCGATAAGCCCAGATTAGGTAGTAAAAACCACTTGAGTCTGGGATTTCCGAATGGGGAAACCCACTAGCACAAGCTAGTATCGCTGCGTGAATACATAGCGCAGCGAGGCGAACCGGGGGAACTGAAACATCTAAGTACCCCGAGGAAAAGAA
>NZ_JAMZAM010000026.1:0-2523 GCF_024181835.1 Vibrio sp. Y29_XK_CS5 | reverse complement strand
CATTTAAGCGTCAGAGCATGGCTTTATGCCGAGAAAACTATTGGTTGGAATGGCGTGTGTGTTAGCCAAAGCTTTGGCGAGTTGGTTGGGGGTTTCATGGGATTAATCCCATGAAAGTACCAACTCAACAACACACTAACGCCTGTTGGTTCCAACCAATAGGAAATTGGAATAAGCAATTAGTATAATGAGAGTATAATGTTGGTATAACGTTAGTATAATGATGCTTTTTTTCATTATATTTTTTATGTACTTTAAACCTGCACGCTTATGTGAATTAGAAAAAGCTTAATCGCATTTCATAGATTGACCTCCCAATAACTACGTGGTGTTATTGGGAGGTCAATCTATTTCATTTGCGTTAAGCTTTTGATCTACATTAAGCGTGCAGGTTTTTTGTCTATTTGTAGACGATTTTATGTTATACTAGTCCTTGAAAGAATAATAATCAGATAATGCATTTTCTTGTTTTTCATTTGCCTCTTGCTCAAAGTTCCCAAATTCGAGTAAGAGGTATTTTTGTTTTTGGTCGTCGCCTCTCATTAGTAGTTCAGGGTTTAACATTAATACTCCAGTTTTTCTTTTTATAATATTTCCTTCTTCTAAGATTTTAAGTGTTGTTATTACTGTTTGTAGACTTGTTCCTGTAGCTTTTGCTATTTCTCTTGTTGTAGCTATCATTGTATTGTTACTTAAGTGGACATTATCTAGGATATAGTTAACGATTTTAAGTTTTTTTCCGCCAATCATATCTAACATACTTATTAATTGCACTATATATGCCTTTACGAAGTTACCAGACGTTTGTTTACGGTATAACTTGTCTACCTCTATGACTTCTCCACTTTCTTCGTCTATGAGCCTCTGAGAGCCTTTATAGACTGTTCCATATCTTTCTTTCATCTTTTTCTCACTCCTTATTTTAAACTATTCTAACTATATCATAACTGTTCTAAAAAAAAAAGAACATTTGTTAAAAGAAATTAGAACAAAATGAGTGAAAAATTAGAACAAACAAATTCCTTATAAACCTTATCATCTCAACCTATATTAAGATTTTACCTAGTTGAATCTTCTTTTCTATATAAAGCGTCGGAGCATATCAGGGGGTTATCTAACGTAAATGCTACCCTTCGGCTCGCTTTCGCTCGGCATTGACGTCAGATACTGCACCCCCTGAACCCCCATGCTCCAACAGCAAAAAGGAAACTTTTTGCTGCTTTTCCGACGCTTATTCGCTTCGCTCATATTTATATAGAAAAGAAGTGAATGCGCAAAAGACATAATCGATTCACAAAAAATAGGTACACGAAAAACAAGTTAAGGGATGCATAAACTGCATCCCTTAACTTACTTATTAAATAATTTATAGCTATTGAAAAGAGATAAGAATTGTTCAAAGCTAATATTGTTTAAATCGTCAATTCCTGCATGTTTTAAGGAATTGTTAAATTGATTTTTTGTAAATATTTTCTTGTATTCTTTGTTAACCCATTTCATAACGAAATAATTATACTTCTGTTTATCTTTGTGTGATATTCTTGATTTTTTTCTATTTAATCTGATAAGTGAGCTATTCACTTTAGGTTTAGGATGAAAATATTCTCTTGGAACCATACTTAATATAGAAATATCAACTTCTGCCATTAAAAATAATGCCAATGAGCGTTTTGTATTTAATAATCTTTTAGCAAACCCGTATTCCACGATTAAATAAATCTCATCAGCTATACTATCAAAAACAATTTTGCGTATTATATCCGTACTTATGTTATAAGGTATATTACCAAATATTTTATAGGATTGGTTTTTAGGAAATTTAAACTGCAATATATCCTTGTTTAAAACTTGGAAATTATCGTGATCAACAAGTTTATTTTCTGTAGTTTTGCATAATTTATGGTCTATTTCAATGGCAGTTACGAAATTACACCTCTGTACTAATTCAAGGGTAAAATGCCCTTTTCCTGAGCCGATTTCAAAGATATTATCATGTTCATTTAATCTTATATTTGTCATTATTTTATCTATATTATGTTTTGAAGTAATAAAGTTTTGACTGTGTTTTATATTTTTCTCGTTCATTATAACCCTCTTTAATTTGGTTATAATGAATTTTGCTTATTAACGATTCATTATAACCACTTAATAAAATTAGTATAATTATAGCACGAGCTCTGATAAATATGAACATGATGAGTGATCGTTAAATTTATACTGCAATCTGATGCGATTATTGAATAAAAGATATGAGAGATTTATCTAGTTTCTTTTTTTACAAGAAAAAAGAAAGTTCTTAAAGGTTTTATACTTTTGGTCGTAGAGCACACGGTTTAACGACTTAATTACGAAGTAAATAAGTCTAGTGTGTTAGACTTTAATGTTTTTTTAAGGCATTAGTGCATTTAAGCGTCAGAGCATGGCTTTATGCCGAGAAAACTATTGGTTGGAATGGCGTGTGTGTTAGCCAAAGCTTTGGCGAGTTGGTTGGGGGTTTCATGGGATTAATCCCATGAAAGTACC
>NZ_JAMZAM010000025.1:0-2841 GCF_024181835.1 Vibrio sp. Y29_XK_CS5 | reverse complement strand
ACACATTCAATGTTCTTACATTGAGTCCATCAAAACCCCTTGGGTGTTGTATGGTTAAGCCTCACGGGCAATTAGTACAGGTTAGCTCAACGCCTCACAACGCTTACACACCCTGCCTATCAACGTTCTAGTCTCGAACAACCCTTTAGGATACTTAAAGTATCAGGGAAGACTCATCTCAGGGCTCGCTTCCCGCTTAGATGCTTTCAGCGGTTATCGATTCCGAACTTAGCTACCGGGCAATGCGTCTGGCGACACAACCCGAACACCAGAGGTTCGTCCACTCCGGTCCTCTCGTACTAGGAGCAGCCCCCTTCAATCTTCCAACGCCCACGGCAGATAGGGACCGAACTGTCTCACGACGTTCTAAACCCAGCTCGCGTACCACTTTAAATGGCGAACAGCCATACCCTTGGGACCGACTTCAGCCCCAGGATGTGATGAGCCGACATCGAGGTGCCAAACACCGCCGTCGATATGAACTCTTGGGCGGTATCAGCCTGTTATCCCCGGAGTACCTTTTATCCGTTGAGCGATGGCCCTTCCATTCAGAACCACCGGATCACTATGACCTGCTTTCGCACCTGCTCGAACCGTCATTCTCGCAGTCAAGCGGGCTTATGCCATTGCACTAACCTCACGATGTCCAACCGTGATTAGCCCACCTTCGTGCTCCTCCGTTACGCTTTGGGAGGAGACCGCCCCAGTCAAACTACCCACCAGGCACTGTCCGCAACCCCGATTAGGGGTCAACGTTAGAACATCAACACTACAAGGGTGGTATTTCAAGGACGGCTCCACACAATCTAGCGACCGTGCTTCAAAGCCTCCCACCTATCCTACACATGTAGGGTCAATGTTCAGTGCCAAGCTGTAGTAAAGGTTCACGGGGTCTTTCCGTCTAGCCGCGGGTACACTGCATCTTCACAGCGATTTCAATTTCACTGAGTCTCGGGTGGAGACAGCGTGGCCATCATTACGCCATTCGTGCAGGTCGGAACTTACCCGACAAGGAATTTCGCTACCTTAGGACCGTTATAGTTACGGCCGCCGTTTACCGGGGCTTCGATCAAGAGCTTCGACCGAAGTCTAACCCCATCAATTAACCTTCCGGCACCGGGCAGGCGTCACACCGTATACGTCATCTTACGATTTTGCACAGTGCTGTGTTTTTAATAAACAGTTGCAGCCACCTGGTATCTGCGACTCTCAATAGCTCCATCCGCAAGGGACTTCACCGTCGAGAGCGTACCTTCTCCCGAAGTTACGGTACCATTTTGCCTAGTTCCTTCACCCGAGTTCTCTCAAGCGCCTTGGTATTCTCTACCCGACCACCTGTGTCGGTTTGGGGTACGATTCCTTACAATCTGAAGCTTAGAGGCTTTTCCTGGAAGCATGGCATCAATGACTTCACTACCGTAGTAGCTCGACGTCGTGTCTCAGCCTTAGAAAGAGCCGGATTTACCTAACTCTTAAGCCTACGCACTTGAACCTGGACAACCGTCGCCAGGCCCACCTAGCCTTCTCCGTCCCCCCATCGCAATTGTAAGAAGTACGGGAATATTAACCCGTTTCCCATCGACTACGCCTTTCGGCCTCGCCTTAGGGGTCGACTTACCCTGCCCCGATTAACGTTGGACAGGAACCCTTGGTCTTCCGGCGAGGAGGTTTTTCACCCCCTTTATCGTTACTCATGTCAGCATTCGCACTTCTGATACGTCCAGCATGCGTTACCACACACCTTCAACCGCTTACAGAACGCTCCCCTACCCAATGCACTAAAGTGCATTGCCGCAGCTTCGGTTTACTACTTAGCCCCGTTACATCTTCCGCGCAGGCCGACTCGACCAGTGAGCTATTACGCTTTCTTTAAATGATGGCTGCTTCTAAGCCAACATCCTGGCTGTCTGAGCCTTCCCACATCGTTTCCCACTTAGTAGTAATTTGGGACCTTAGCTGGCGGTCTGGGTTGTTTCCCTCTCCACGACGGACGTTAGCACCCGCCGTGTGTCTCCCGGATAGTACTTACTGGTATTCGGAGTTTGCAAAGGGTTGGTAAGTCGGGATGACCCCCTAGCCTTAACAGTGCTCTACCCCCAGTAGTATTCGTCCGAGGCGCTACCTAAATAGCTTTCGGGGAGAACCAGCTATCTCCAGGTTTGATTGGCCTTTCACCCCTAGCCACAAGTCATCCGCTAATTTTTCAACATTAGTCGGTTCGGTCCTCCAGTTGATGTTACTCAACCTTCAACCTGCCCATGGCTAGATCACCTGGTTTCGGGTCTATATCCAGAGACTGAACGCCCAGTTAAGACTCGGTTTCCCTACGGCTCCCCTAGATGGTTAACCTTGCCACTGAATATAAGTCGCTGACCCATTATACAAAAGGTACGCAGTCACACCACGAAGGTGCTCCTACTGCTTGTACGTACACGGTTTCAGGTTCTATTTCACTCCCCTCACAGGGGTTCTTTTCGCCTTTCCCTCACGGTACTGGTTCACTATCGGTCAGTCAGTAGTATTTAGCCTTGGAGGATGGTCCCCCCATATTCAGACAGGATATCACGTGTCCCGCCCTACTCGATTTCACTTTAAATGCGTTGCCGGTTACGGGGCTATCACCCTGTATCGCACAACTTTCCAGAAGTTTCACCTGACGCATAAAAAGCTTAAGGGCTAGTCCAATTTCGCTCGCCGCTACTTTCGGAATCTCGGTTGATTTCTTTTCCTCGGGGTACTTAGATGTTTCAGTTCCCCCGGTTCGCCTCGCTGCGCTATGTATTCACGCAGCGATACTAGCTTATGCTAGTGGGTTTCCCCATTCGGAAATCCCAGACTCAA
>NZ_JAMZAM010000024.1:0-2895 GCF_024181835.1 Vibrio sp. Y29_XK_CS5 | reverse complement strand
CTGCGGTTACTATTGATGTGCTTGCAAACGACAGCGATCCAGAAAACGATACGCTGACTATCACAGCGGCATCGGTACCAGCAGAGCAAGGCACCGTTACCATCGTGGATGGTAAGTTGGTCTTCACACCTGCTGAAAACTTCAATGGTGATGCAACGATTAGCTACACCATCTCAGACGGTCAGCTAAGTGACGATGCAACGGTTGCGGTGACGGTTAATCCAGTTAACGACGCACCAGTGGCAGTAAACGACACTGTGTCAACAGATGAAGATACCGCGGTTACTATTGATGTGCTTGCAAACGACAGCGATCCAGAAAACGATACGCTGACTATCACAGCGGCGTCAGTACCTGCAGAGCAAGGTACGGTGGCGATTGTTGACGGCAAGTTGGTCTTCACACCTGCTGAAAACTTCAATGGTGATGCAACCATCAGCTACACCATTTCAGATGGTCAGTTAACTGACGATGCAACAGTTGCGGTGACGGTTAACCCAGTCAACGACGCACCAGTGGCAGTGGATGACACTGTTGCAACAGACGAAGACACTGCGGTTACTATCGATGTATTGGCGAATGACAGCGATCCAGAGAATGACCAATTAACTATTACCAATGCGTCAGTACCTGCAGAGCAAGGTACGGTGACGATTGTTGACGGCAAGTTGGTCTTCACGCCTGCTGAAAACTTCAATGGTGATGCAACCATCAGCTACACCATCTCAGATGGTCAGCTAACAGACGATGCAACGGTTGCGGTGACGGTTAACCCAGTCAACGACGCACCAACCATCGACGTCACAGCGGTTGATAGCGTAACTGAAGATGCGGTGAGCACCGATACCGTAGTGGCAACACTCGTTGTTGCTGATACAGATACGCCAGCAGATCAATTGACCGTTCAGCTCGAAAACAACGCTGACGGTTACTTCGTGCTCGATGGTGACCAAGTTAAGTTGACCGATAAAGGTGTCGAAGCGGTTAATAACGACCAGCTAGATTTGAATAGCCTGACTGTCACAGCGTCGGTATCTGACGGAGTGAACCCGAAAGCGACAGACACGGATTCGTTGGACGTGGTTCGCGTAAACGACGCACCGACCATCGACGTCACAGCGGTTGATAGCGTGACTGAAGATGCGGTGAGCACCGATACAGTAGTGGCAACACTCGTTGTTGCTGATACAGATACGCCAGCAGATGAGCTTACCGTTCAGCTCGAAAACAACACAGATGGTTACTTCGTCCTAGACGGTGATCAAGTTAAGTTGACCGATAAAGGTGTTGAAGCGGTTAACAATGACCAGCTTGACCTAGACAGCCTAACGGTAACTGCTTCGGTATCTGACGGCGTGAACCCGAAAGCAACAGATACCGATTCTCTTGATGTCGTTCGTGTGAATGATGCGCCGACCATTGATGTCACAGCGGTTGATAGCGTGACTGAAGATGCGGTATCTACCGATACAGTAGTGGCAACACTCGTTGTTGCTGATACGGATACGCCAGCAGACGAGCTTACCGTTCAGCTCGAAAACAACGCTGACGGTTACTTCGTGCTCGATGGTGATCAAGTTAAGTTGACCGACAAAGGTGTCGAAGCGGTTAATAACGACCAGCTAGATTTGAATAGCCTGACTGTCACAGCGTCGGTATCTGACGGTGTGAACCCGAAAGCGACAGACACGGATTCGTTGGACGTGGTTCGCGTAAACGACGCACCAACCATTGACGTTACCGCGGTTGATAGCGTGACTGAAGATGCGGTATCTACCGATACCGTAGTGGCAACACTCGTTGTTGCTGATACAGATACGCCAGCAGATCAATTGACGATTCAGCTAGAAAACAACGATGACGGTTACTTCGTGCTCGATGGTGACCAAGTTAAGTTGACCGATAAAGGTGTCGAAGCGGTTAATAATGACCAGCTTGACCTAGACAGCCTAACGGTAACTGCTTCGGTATCAGACGGCGTGAATCCGAAAGCGACAGACACGGATTCTCTTGATGTGGTACGCGTAAATGACGCACCGACTATCGACGTTACCGCGGTTGATAGCGTGACTGAAGATGCGGTATCTACCGATACCGTAGTGGCAACACTCGTTGTTGCCGATACAGATACATCTGCGGATCAATTGACCGTTCAGCTCGAAAACAGCGCTGACGGTTACTTCGTCCTAGACGGTGATCAAGTGAAGTTGACCGACAAAGGTGTCGAAGCGGTTAATAACGACCAGCTAGATTTGAATAGTCTGAGTGTCACAGCGTCGGTATCTGACGGTGTGAACCCGAAAGCGACAGACACGGATTCGTTGGACGTGGTTCGTGTAAACGACGCGCCGACTATCGACGTTACCGCGGTTGATAGCGTGACTGAAGATGCGGTATCTACCGACACAGTAGTGGCAACACTTGTTGTTGCTGATACAGATACACCAGCAGACGAGCTTACCGTTCAGCTAGAAAACAACGCTGACGGTTACTTCGTACTCGATGGTGACCAAGTTAAGTTGACCGATAAAGGTGTCGAAGCGGTTAATAATGACCAGCTTGACCTAGACAGCCTAACGGTAACTGCTTCGGTATCTGATGGTGTGAACCCGAAAGTAACAGACACGGATTCGTTGGACGTGGTTCGCGTAAACGACGCACCAACCATCGACGTCAATGCCATCGATAGCGTGACTGAAGATGCGGTATCTACCGACACAGTAGTGGCAACACTCGTTGTTGCTGATACAGATACACCTGCGGATCAATTGACAGTTCAGCTCGAAAACAACACAGATGGTTACTTCGTCCTAGACGGTGATCAAGTTAAGTTGACCGATAAAGGTGTCGAAGCGGTTAATAACGACCAGCTAGATTTGAATAGCCTGACTGTCA
>NZ_JAMZAM010000023.1:0-3706 GCF_024181835.1 Vibrio sp. Y29_XK_CS5 | reverse complement strand
TATTGAGATTGAACATAGTAAGTGGTTAGGTCAATCTGTCACCCCAAAAACTAGAGTTAGACTCTCTGGCGAAGTTGATAATGATGTATCTGGCACCAAAATCAATGTTGATAATATTCAAGTTCTTTAACAGTTTTTGTTTAAGGTTTTAAACGGTATTCGCAATGAATATTTATTGTATCCATGAAAATAAAGATGAGTTTTTGCTTAGAAAGCACCTTATCTTAGAGCAGCTTAATCAAATTCCAGAAAGCTTTAATTTGGAATGGGTTACATCTTACCCTGCATCTTTTTTCTCATCAGATAATTTAGATTTGAAAAACCAGCTTCATTCCTTCGCTCGCGCACCAGTAAAGTCTTGCTTTTGGAAGCACTATGACGCATTAAAAAAGGTTGCCGATAGTGGTGCAGTAGGTCTAATAATTGAAGATGATAGCATTTTCAAAAGCGACGTATTATCTGATGTAGCAGTGTTACTAGGCAAACTTAAGAGTGATAACTTTTACATAAACATAGAATACAGTAGCTATGATGTTCCGTTGAATTATATCCACAAATCACTTGTAAAGATGAAGGGAACAAAACGGACAGGTGCTTATATTGTTAGTCCTATAGCCGCAAAGAAATTGTGTTCCATAGTTGATAACTACCTTGAAAATAAAGAGAGCTTTGATTATGCATCAGACTCATTTGTCACGGCTGTATGGAATGATGCAGGAATAAATGTTTATTGGTCAGTCAAACCTATAGTCTGGCAGGGCTCCAAAACTGGTCGATTTTCGAGTGACTTATCAGGTCGAAGAGAAAATGTTTTTTCGTTTTTTTATGAGAAAGCATTATTCAACTTAATGCCTTTTATTAACAAAGTTAGAGCCTTGTTTAGAAAAAAAATCAAAGTAAGGATTTTAGACGCAATTTAACGTAATTCCGGCTCTGTTGCGTAATTCGTTTTGGAAGTCGACCAGGTCGATTTCGGTCAATCGTTAGCCAATACGGCAAGTTTTAGGCATACCAAGCCCTGTAAGCTTATTCAAAGCTTTGATCATCGCGTAGGTTTCACCAACTTGTGCGTTGTAATTTATTAGACTTAACCGTCCACCAAGCAACTGCTTCACTCGATACATTGCTGTCTCTGATAGGGAGCGTTTATGGTAACCATAGCGCTCTTTCCAATGCTTGTTCGAACCATATAGTTTTTGGCAATCCACCGGATGACCTCGTTCCCAGAATGCAACCCGCTCTCTTGGAGGGATAAGCGCTACGGCTCGTTTAATTTGGATTACTTAGTGGCAATCCCTTGTGTCATAGCCACCATCACCTGATATCTCAAGGATTTTTCGGCGTGTTTGTTTAAGTAAGTTTGGCAGAACTTCAGCATCAATCACCGTTGATAAATTCAATTCTGCAGCAATAATTTCGTGAGTGCTCGTATCTACTGCGAGGTGCAATTTCCGCCACACTCTACGTTTACCATCCGTGCCATGTTTTTTGACTTTCCATTCGCCCTCACCATAAACCTTAAGACTTGTCGCATCGATAGCAAGGTGCTGCATCGGTCCTTTGGTTTTCGTTTTAAAACTCACATTGACGTCTTTGGCTCGACGACTGATACAACTGTAGTGAGGGCTACGCAGGGGAAGTTGAGCAAGTTGAAAAACGGAATCCATAAAGCCTTGCGAAGCACGGAGTGGCATTGAAAAAATACGCTTTACCATCAAAGCGGTTGTTATGGCTAAATCACTGAAAATACGAGGCCTCCCGCGGTTGATGAGTGCTTGATTGTATTGCTTCCAGTTATTTGTTTTGTAACGCGGTTTAGGCATGAGACTACAGACTTAAATGAATGTAGCCGATCAGATCGTAAGCTATTGATTTAGTTCCATCGATTTACGCAACAAAGCCCCTTTTTGCCTAACTCAATGGCAGCAGCGGCAAGGTTAATAGTAAGCATAGATTTACCTTGCCCCTTTAGGATTCCAGATATCAATAATTTTCATAACTGTACGTCTATACGATTGAACACTATTCAAGCGTACACTGTACATTTATATACTTTTCACATCCAAAAACTTGCCCAATACACACTAGTGTGTATGATAATTATTAGGTCGGAGGTAATATGAAATCTAAAGACCTAATAGATGAACTACTTGCCGCTGGATGTGAGTTTGTCAGGCATGGCAAAGGAAGTCACCAGATATGGAAATCTCCAATCACTGGTAAAAAATTTCCGGAGCCTCATCCTAAAGGCTCCTTACCAATAGGTACAGTACGTTCTATCAAAAAAGACGCGGGCATCTAGCCCACGCACTTGGAGGTAACGATGTGGTTTACATTGGGTGTAGAGACACCAAAAGATAAAGATTCCTCTTACGGGATAGTCGTTCCAGCTCTATGTAATGACTGTTATTCCTGCTATAGCGCATCAGATAGTAGTAAAGATATAGCGGCACATTCAGCAGAAGCGATAGAAAGTATTTTAGAAGAGATGCTTGCTGATGGCTTTGATGTATTAGGGCTAAAAGACCAAGGGGCGCTGATTTATAAAGAAGATCAAGCTTACCATTTTTGTGATGTTTGGTTACAGATAGAAATTGATGTAAGCAGATACAGTGGTAAGACCCAAAGGGTAAATGTTTCTCTACCAGAGTCGTTACTAGCGGTAATCGATCGTAGAGTAGAGAATAGCGATCTCTATCGAGACAGAAGCCATTTCTTAGCCATAGCAGCAAGAAATGAACTTTGATAATAATTTAACTCATAATTATTCTAGACATATGGCGAAGTGTTAATGACATTTCACCATTTTTTATTTACACTAAGTGACACTGTAACTATATTTTATATGAGTCGCAGCTCGACGAATAGTAGAAAGCGCTAACGCAGCAAGTAAGGGGTTTGAAGCCCAATGGAACAAAAACGGACAGTAAACCCTAAGAAAGATGCCCGTTAAGTCGATTTTTACACAAATACGTCTATTAATTGCTCATTTTCGATTTAATAGACGCCATTTTATCTCTTGTTTTTGCTATCTAAAGTATTTTATATATCAGATAGTTAACCACCTTTGTGTACAAATGTCATACAAACCACCAGAACTGGCTCTAAATTTGGTTCAATAAATATTGATTTACAACCCTACACACATCAAAATACAAAACCACACTCGAACCGATGGAATACACCTATGTTCACAATAGCCTATTTACGAGCCTCGACAACTGACCAACCTGCTGATCGAGTAAAGAGTGAACTCCAAACTTTCGCCAATCAACACAATGTGCGCATTGCTAGCTTTTACACTGAATATTTGTCGGCGCTAAATTATCACATTTAATTGAGGATTCGCATCGAGGTGATATGTTACTCATCGAAAAAATTAACCGTCTCTCTCGCCTGCCCTATAAACAGTGGAAATAACTAAAACAACTCGTCGAAGCCGATATCAATATCGGCGTTATCAATCAATGACTCACGCCGTGTGAACTCATACTGATCAACAAACCTCTATGATTTCGAGGGTACTCACTGAATTCATGATCGACTTGGCGGCGGCAATGGCAAGGGACGATTGCGAACCAAGAAGAAAACACCGAGCAAGGGATAGAGAAAGCCAAAGCGCTTGGAAAATATCACGGGCGAAAACCAGATTTAAAACTCAGAGAAAATATTCAACTACTTTTAAATGAAGGGAAAAGTTGGTCGC
>NZ_JAMZAM010000022.1:0-4191 GCF_024181835.1 Vibrio sp. Y29_XK_CS5 | reverse complement strand
TCAACTAAGAACTCATCTATATTCATATGGAACCTATGCAATCACACACTATAAAAGGGGATTTTAACAAAACAAAATACCGATAGATATAGTCATGATATCGTGCAGAAACACATAACGCCCTGTTAAGGTGTGAGCAACGCAATACCAATGCCGCCGCATACCACCTTAAACACTAAATCTAACGCATAGTAAAAATGCCACGCGTTGCGAATCACTCTTAAACAGTTTGTTAGGTTTATATGCCGAAAACATCCACTATAGCAAAGTCTAGATCCAACGGTTTCACGAACTTTTCAATGATAACTTTCTGACTTGATTGAACTCGGTCTCCAGGAGCTTTCACCTCCAGAAACTTAACGCATCCGTCTTTCCAAATGGTCAGGTCAGCCCAACCTTTGCGATACGCATATGGATCTTGTGCGAATATCTCAGCTATTTCAGCTAACTTAGTATTCCCCAAATGAAGGTGTAACCCCGAAAGCAATGAGTCAGAAAGGTTGGGAAAAAAGTCTAGTACTGTAGATTGCTGAGTTAATCTAAAACTACCGATATCTAATTCGAAAGTTTCATCTGAGCTCATAACTGCAAAATTGGCAGATACTTGAGTTGGCGTCGCTTTTTTTACATTGTTTATCAGCCAAGAACGATCAAACCGATCCTCTTCAAAAGCGACATTTTGTGCGTACAGAGCTTCTACAAAAGTACTTTTATGGCGGGGAGATAGCACAGGAAAAGACATTGCTTTGATTAAATTCAAAAGCAAACCACCCTCACCCGCATATCCTTGCCACCCCTCAGAAATATAGTGTTCAAGTACAGCTTTTTCTACAGAAACAAAATTGTGGCTAAAATTACTTTTCCACTCTTTCTTGCTAGCTCCCATTTGCAAGCCAAGGTGTATAAGTTCAACACCTAAGTTTTTAGCGATTCTTTCTTGCGCCATAAACAAATACGCCTCTATAAACCTAACGCCCTGCTAAGGGGTGAGCAACGCAATACCGAAGCCGCCGCGTACCACCTTAATCACTAAATTCAACGCATAGTAAAAATGCCACGCGTTGCGAATCCCTCTTGAGCAGTTTGTTAGTCGCGAGGCACCGAGCGACAATTTTAAGCCGAACTAAACTTTGCAAACAACAAACTTTATGTGCTTTGATGCATTTAAGTTAGGCGTGGTCTCAAAGCGGCTACTCAATGAAACCACTTGGAACATAAAACGCCGTAGAAAACGGACTGACAACACCAAAGAGCGCTTTTTGGAAAACCAATCTCACAGTGCGGAGTTTCAACAAAGTCACTGAAACCACGTGGAACTTACAACACCAGAGAAGACGACTTTTCAGCGAGTAGATCTGCTTTTGAACCAACAAACTCACCGGACAGGGTTGCAACCAAGAACAGACGCTCGATTACCCTGTTCTGTCAGCGCCAAAGAACAAGAAAAACGCTTGGACGCTTGCAAAACTTTGGATTTGAAACAGCCTGAAACTGAGTTTTGACCATCGATGAAGAGCCTGTATAGCAAACAATCATCAGTCAAATTTTAAGCTTAGAAACATGATTTTGACTGCAAGCTTTTTCTGGCGACTAACGCCTTGTTAAGGTGTGAGGCACGCAATACCGAAGCTCCCGCATACTACCTTAACCACTAAAACCAACGCATGGTAAAAATGCCACGCGTGCCGAATCACTCTTGAACAATTTGTTAGCTGTTTTTCCCCACGATGAGCTCTAGGTCACTTGCAAATGCCTCCAAACACGTTTGATCCGTGACAAATTCGAACTCTAACAGCTGAGAATTAGCACTATGTTCCGCAAAGGTTCCACTGATAATAACATGACCCAATCTGTTGATTTTAAAGTTAATAAAATGAACTCCGTACTCTTCGGTTAGTGTTACCGTGCCACTTAAGGTTTTAGACATTGAAATAATATCTTCTGCAAACTTAGCAACATTATCGAAGCGTACATTTCCAGAGTATGAGAAACCTCTGGACTTCATCGTTAGATTGCATTTTAAGGAAGTTCGATTTACCAGCTTGCAACTTTGAAGTGTGAGCGACTGTGTATCGTCATGAGTTTTTAGATGCACGACTTCTATATTTTCCATGGAGTCTCCAAACAGCTAACGCCTTGCTAAGGTGTGAGTAACGCAATACAAAAGCTACCGCACAGCGCCTTAATCACATAAGCCACCGCAAAGTAAAAATGCCACGCGTTACGAATCACTCTTAAGCAATTTGTTAGTACATGCGCTACTTCTATTTATGCGCTCCAAGATATTGAAAAGTGGAATGATATGAAAGGCTTTGAACACTGAAGTGAGACGGGCAGCTACAAAACTTTACCCCAGATGAAAGACGAAAGTTGGCTAGAAGAAAAACGCACTGAACAGCCCTATTTTCACTTGCTTCAAATTAGAAAAGGATTCTTTCCTCGTACTTCAACAGCCACACCAAAAATAATCAAGGTTCTCTCAAAAGCCACCACGAAAATGAAAAAGCGCTAAAGAAATAGGCTAAGAGTTAGAAGCCGTAAACGTTGAAATCAAAGCAAGCACAACGCATATAGTGCCACCGGAAAGAACGTGAGAGGCACTAATTGAAAGGTGAAAAGACGAACGCCAAAACAGATAAACACCAAAACTTATGACCTTTGATGTCAAACCCGTACTAACGCCCAATTAAGGTGTGAAGCACGCGACCACTACACTTAATTTGACCACCGTAAACACTAAACTCAAATCAAACCCAAAATGCCAAGCGTGCTGAATCACTCTTAAATTGTTTGTTAGGTGTTTTTGTCTCCAACAGCTGTTCTTGAAGTAAACACCGCCAAAAGTAGACTCATGAAAATAGCCATCATGATATAACCAAACAGTGCCTCTATGGCTGCTATGTGTCTGATGCCCTCGGTTGGCAAGCAGTCGCCATAACCGAGCGTAGTCCAAGTTACAATGCTAAAGTAAAAGCTCTCATACGTATTCTTAACAAGCTCTCCATTACATACAATCCCCTCCATTTCATAAATCACAGAAAATGTAGAAATAGTAAAGATCATAAGAAGGATAAATATAGCGAAAGCTTCTATTCGATGTTTATGGATATCATGATTTAGAGCCCAATAAACGTAATATGGCACAGCCAAAGCTAGGGTAACTAACCCTACCTCCCAATACCTGAGAGAAACTGATGCAAAAGTGGTACTAAGAGCCACAAGAAAAATTTTATGTGATACTTGCATAATATCTGACCTTTAAAACACCTAACGCCCTGTTAAGGGGTGAGCAACGCAATACAAAAGTCGCCGCATACCACCTTAATCACTTAAACCAACGCATAGTGAAAATGCCACGCGTTGCGAATCCCTCTTGAACAGTTTGTTATGCGTAAACTAACGTTGTTCGCCATAGCTGATCGAACTCTTGAAAAGTAGAAAAACTATGGTCAACGTACTCTGGTTTATGCAACTTTTCAGTTTTCCACAATGTCACAAGACCCAAGTTTTTCGCAGGAGCCATATCAGATAACAAACTGTCTCCGCAAAAAAACACCTTTTTGCCACTGTCGCTAAACTTACTTAAACCAATTTTAAAAATACTTAAATCAGGCTTTTTAACACCAACACCACCTGATGTAATAGTGAAATCAAAGTACTCATCGAACCCCAAAGCCGCAATTTTACGCTTTTGAAAAAAGTCCCTACCATTCGTTATACAGCCGATGGAAACACAACTATTTTTCAACATTGCTAATGTCTCCAGCGTACCATCGAAAGGAACCGAAAACTCATGGAAGGAACGGTCAAAGGCTATCAATAGCTCTCGCTCAAGTTTTGGCGAAAAGTTAAAGCGCTCAGCTAATACGCTAAAAACTTGAGTTTTAGGTTGGATGATATTGTTTTGAGCAATAAACTCACTGACAAACCGTTGTTCCGGTAAATCTAGATTATTCAATGTAGTATTTAAAAGCTCATCAGCATAACTTTTAAGAGACGCACTTTTGTCATGCAATGTATCATCTAAATCAAAAATTATGTTCACAGACTATCCTTATCTTCATTACGCATAACGCCCTGTTAAGGTGTGAGCAACGCAATACTGAAGCTACCGCATGCCACCTTAAACACTAAACGCAACGCATAGCAAAAATGCCAAGCGTTGCGAATCACTCTTAAACAGATTGTTAT
>NZ_JAMZAM010000021.1:0-4735 GCF_024181835.1 Vibrio sp. Y29_XK_CS5 | reverse complement strand
ATTACAATGCTCAGGTTGGCGAGACTTACGCAATGATCAAAGCGCTGAACAAGCTTACAGGACTTGGTATGCCTGAAACTCATTATATTGCTTAAGAACTGAACAACTTTAGGCTGCCATGTCTTCCCACCGAATTAAGCAACAAAGCCACAGCTCTTTGCAGTAGGTGCTTGTGATAGGTAACGATTAAGCTTCTTGTTACAAAAACTCTAGATTTTCCAAAAAAAAGTATCTTTAATTAAATTAATCTGTATAGTGGGTCTTGCTCTGACAAAGAGTTGTTTCAAGATAAAATATAAAGTTAGTTTTTCAGCGTCATACCTAGCAAGTCTCTCTCTGTAATCTCCTTAATTCTCTATCCTAAAAATAATACTTATGTTCAGTGCACCTTAATATTAATTTTATAAGGGGCATAATATGTCTAATCAAGTAATTGGTACAGTAAAGTGGTTTAACGAAGCTAAAGGTTTCGGTTTTATTTCTCAAGCGAATGGTGATGATTTATTTGTTCATTTCCGAAACATTTTAGGTGATGGTTTTAAGAAGCTTATTGAAGGCGATAAGGTTTCCTTTACAGTGGGCAAAGGTCCTAAAGGTCTTCAAGCCGAAAATGTAGCGACTATTTAGTCTTACAATTGAATTCAAACTGCCTTGTCATATTTATGACGAGGTAGTTGCTCTGAAAAAGAGTTGTTTCAAGATAAAATATAAAGAAAGTTATCCAGCGTCATCCCTAGCAAGTTTCTCTCTGTAATATCCTTATTTCTCTATCCCATAAATAATACCTATGTTCAGTGCACCTTAATTATAATCTTTATAAGAGGGCATATTATGTCTAATAAAACAGTTAATTACGAGAATAGAATTAATAAAAATAAACCTATTCAAAATAAAAAATCATCAATAGATAAAAATGCAACGATGAATAGCCTTCTCCAGAGGATTGCTGATGGTCATGTAGGTGTTGTTTTGGAGGAATTACTTTGAGAAATAACGGTAGAAAGAAGATCTGGTTTAAACTGAGAAAGTGTGAATCAAATACTAAAAAATCTTATCAACTTGCATAAATACTTTGTAAAGGGTTGCCAATTGGCAACCCTTTTTCGTCACTATGCCACGGTTGATTTAACGTATAGAGCATAATAATTACGCGAGGAACTAGAGGTTAGGCTCCGTCTCTTTTTTGTTGATCTAGTAAACTCTGGGGCATTTTAGTGTTTCATGTCCCTTGTAAGCACACTTCTCGACATAGGCAGTTTAGATCCAATGCCCTATTTCTGTTATGTCTACACTAATTGCTATCGCATTTATGAAATAACCCAGAGCAATCAAAATAGCAAAATCAATAGATAATTAAAATCAAATAGCTTGCTGCTCATTATTTCGACAAAGAACATTCGTTAAAATATTGCATAACTTATTGTTGCATAAACATCAATCTATCATTTTGTATACTTTTTGATAGTTCGTGAAATTATCTATCAAAAGTACTATCATAAATGCCAAATCAAAATATCTTAGAGTTATTGGTAGATTATGGAGAAAATCGGATACGCTCGAGTGAGCTCTACTGGTCAAAGTTTGGATGTTCAATTGGAAAAATTAAATTACGCGAATTGTCAACGCATTTATCAAGAAAAACGAAGTGGTCGAACCTCTAATCGACCTGAATTTCAGGCTTGTATGAATTATCTTCGAGAAGGTGACACTTTGGTTATCACCCGTTTAGATCGCCTTGCTCGCTCTGTTGTTCATTTAGCCCAACTAGCTAAGCGCTTTGAACACGAAAAAATCAACTTAATTGTTATTGATCAAAACATCGATACCAGCACATCAACCGGTAGATTGATGTTTAACATGTTGGCGTCGATTGCTGAGTTCGAAAATGATTTACGTACTGAGCGGCAAGCTGAAGGTATTGCCAAAGCAAAAGAGAATGGCGTTAAGTTTGGACGCCCAGCAAAACTTAACGATCAAATATGCCGTGCAATACGTACTCGTCGAACTGAGGGGGCAACCATAGGTCAAATTGCGAAAGAATTTGCCTTAGGAGAAGCAACAATATATCGAGCACTAAAAAGGTCGTGATAAAAACAGTCTATCTTTGAATACGATAGGCCATCGAATAACGGAATCACACTTGTGATAAGTAAGTTTAAAACTTCATCGTATGGCCATCATTGAACCTAATACTCATTATCTGTCGTTTTTTCGCTTGAACAATTAGATAATCACTTAGTTTCTCATGTGAAAAAGCGCAATAAATATGCTTACCAACAGAAATCTCAGTTCGTAAAAAATCTTCTATCGAACCCAAGGTGCTAGCGTAGAAGAGATGTCGCTCATCTGTCATATCAATAGCCTAGAAAACATTCTAATACAACTAAGTATAGTTCTAAATATCAAAACTAGAGAAGTGGCTCCCCATTTTCGGACATGACTTTAAGTGATTGATCTGTTTGTATTGTCCCTAAAAATACTGGAACAGATTATGACAAGAAAAACGTAGAAACCACTCACCCGAATTTAAAGCTAAGGTGGCGCTTGATGCTGCTAGAGGTGATAAAACTGTCGCTGATTTAGCTCAGAAATACAACCTTCACGCTAACCAAATCTCTACATGGAAAAAAGAACTGCTCGAAAATGCAGCTATGATTTTTGCCTCTGAAAGCCAGTCAGGCAAGGACAGCTCTGAAGAAGTGGACAAACTGCACGCCAAGATTGGTCAATTGACCATGGAAAATGATTTTTTGACCAAAGTGCTCGGTCGTTAGGCCGAGCCCAGCGAAAGAGCTCGCTGGTTAAATCCACCCAATTTCCAATAAAGCGCCAGTGTGAGCTTCTCAGTATTGCTCGCTCTACTGCTTACTATCAACCCATAGGACTCTCTGCTGAAGAGATTGAACTACGCCGCATGATTGACGAAATTCACCTTCAGTATCCGCTCATGGGAAGCAGACGCATTCGAAATGAGTTGGCTAAAAAAGACCATAACGTTAATCGTAAATGTGTCGTTCGGCTGATGCGAGACATGAGTATTGGGGCTATTTACCCCAAGCCTCGAACGACCCTGGCGAACAAAGCACACAAGGTTTATCCCTACCTTTTGCGTGATATTAGAAGGTGTAACGGTTTCTGTCGATGCCATTGGTCTTAAAAAATCAGCCATCTATCTTTGAGAAAGTGGTCGCTTACGCGGCTAATGAAGGAATGCGATTAGAGAATCTAATTTCTGACGGATTTGATGAAGGTCATGGGCGATTGGTTAGACGGCGATACTTTGCTTTCCCTTTACCTGAAGAACTTCATAATCACGCGCTATCTGAAATAAAATCATGCATAGCCGCTGAGCGTATTGTTCAAGAAGGAAGATGTGAGCCAGTAACCAAGCACTTCAGTTATTACATTACCAACAACTCGGCTTCTCACCCTAAGTTGGCTGATTATGTCCGACAGCATTGGGAAATAGAAAGTCATCATTGGTTATTGGATGTCTATTTCAACGATGATGGTGACAAAAAATATGAAGAAAACTCAGCAGAAAATTTTGCTCAAATTAAACGCTTGATCCTTAATTTAGTCAAAGCTAAAGAGTGGATAGGAAAAAAGAAAAGTGTGAAATCTAAATTGAAATTAATTGGCTGGGATAAAAATTTAATGCTAGAGCTTTTGTTCGGTAGCAAACAAGGGGCTATCAATTAACTTATTGATATCATATGATAAATCTGAGGTGCGGTTCTGTTCAAAAAAGCTCTGAATAGGCAAAGTTACTCATAAAACGACCAAGTTGAAGGAGAGAAGTTCTCCGCGCGAATCAGGCTGAAGGATGAGACCATTTTCTAACGCTTAGTTGTTGTTTAAAAAAACACTCATGAAAACACCGAGCAAGGGATAGAGAAAGCCAAAGCGCTTGGAAAATATCACGGGCGAAAACCAGATTTAAAACTCAGAGAAAATATTCAACTACTTTTAAATGAAGGGAAAAGTTGGTCGCAAGTTCAGGCGCTCTTAGGGTAGCTACCGCTACAGAGCAAAAACACATAGCTAGAAAATAAACAAAATTTTCATCTGCCATTCATTTGATGAAGCTAATATGAGTTCAGTTACTACAAACAGAGACTCAATAATGAAAACAAAACTCTTAATGACCACTTTTACTCTTGTTGCTTCTAGCAGTGTTTTTGCTCAAGGTTTCACTGGCAATAATGCCCTGACTCAGTCAGGGTTTTCAGGACCAACACAAGGCATTTCAACAGTAAAACAAGTTCTTGATGCAGGGATGTTCAGTGACGATATGCCAGTCACATTGACAGGTCAGATTAAAGCTTCTCTTGGTGGTGAAATGTACCTGTTTAGCGACTCAACAGGTGAAGTGACCGTTGAGATAGATCATGACAAATGGTGGGGACAATCAGCCACACCAACTACGAAAGTTAAAATCATGGGCGAGATAGATAAAGACATCTCTGGCACAAAAGTAGATGTAGACATAATAAAGGTACTTTAAACACTCGTCGTTTCACGAAAACTTCACATTTGCCAAACGATAATCAACCAATATTACTCAACTAAAATAGTCTTAAAGCATGAAAAAAACATTACTTACAGTAGTGCTAATCAGCGCATCGTTTAGTGCGCTGTCATCTCCTTACATCGGTTTAGAGTATGGTTTTGGCTCAACAAACCATGATGGTCAAAGTCATTTTACCTCTTCTCCAGAAGTAAAACTTGAACC
>NZ_JAMZAM010000020.1:0-6513 GCF_024181835.1 Vibrio sp. Y29_XK_CS5 | reverse complement strand
CGAGTTGGAGTGTCGTACTCTACGTGAGAAGTAGCGATTGTGATACCGCGCTCACGCTCTTCTGGAGCGTTATCGATAGATGCGAAGTCACGAGCAGCACCGCCGTATACTTTAGCAAGTGTTGTACAGATAGCTGCAGTTAGAGTAGTTTTACCGTGGTCAACGTGGCCGATAGTACCAACGTTTACGTGCGGTTTTACACGTTCAAATTTTTCTTTAGACATGAGTAGTCCCTCTAGGTACGGATTTAGGTGGCCCGAATTGACCACGCAACCAAAAAAGATAATTGGTAAATCTTATATCAAAAGGAGATAACTTTGAGAGCTGGTGCTGATAGGCAGACTCGAACTGCCGACCTCATCCTTACCAAGGATGCGCTCTACCACCTGAGCTATATCAGCACTCAAATTAGAGTGGAGCGGGCAGCGGGAATCGAACCCGCATCATCAGCTTGGAAGGCTGAGGTAATAGCCATTATACGATGCCCGCAACACGTAACTCTGAGAGCTATTTCCTAAAGAATATGGTGGAGGGGGACGGATTCGAACCATCGAAGGCAGTGCCGGCAGATTTACAGTCTGCTCCCTTTGGCCACTCGGGAACCCCTCCAAATTTTTAAGCCATTCTTACTACAATTGTTTCCACTAGAAACAGGAAAGAATGGTGCCGACTACCGGAATCGAACTGGTGACCTACTGATTACAAGTCAGTTGCTCTACCTACTGAGCTAAGTCGGCATAAGTGGTGCGCATTCTATTGAATGATTTTCTAGGTTGCAATAGCTATTTCAAAAAAAATCGTAAAATTCGACTTTTTAGAATCGATTGCTGCAAAATCATACAAACCTCGCTTTTTAAAGCAAACTTTCGAGCTTTGTCGTTTGCTTTGCACGGAGCTTGTTGTATGTTCTTGCTCTCAATGAAACCAAGGATAAAAGAGACCCATGAGTCCATTTTTGTCATTTGACCGTGCCGAATGGGCAGAATTGCGCAATTCTGTTCCGATGACACTCTCTGAAGACGATCTGAAAGCGCTTCAAGGCATTAATGAAAACCTCACTATGGAGGAAGCGGTAGAGATCTACCTTCCTTTGTCTCGTCTTTTAAATCTGTACGTTCAGGCTCGCCAAAGTCGTAACTCTGTACTTCAGCAGTTCCTCAACACGGAAGAACATGCTCCACCCTTTGTTATCGGCATTGCCGGCAGTGTGGCGGTAGGAAAGAGTACTACCGCACGACTTCTAAAAGCATTGCTCTCTCGTTGGGAGAACCATCCGAAAGTCGCCCTTGTGACAACAGATGGTTTCTTATATCCAAAGAAAGTGCTGGAAGAGAGAGGCATCATGCATCGTAAAGGCTTTCCGGAATCTTACGATATTAAACGCTTGGTAGAATTCGTTTCAGATGTAAAAGCAGGTCAACCAAACTTAGAAGTCCCAGTTTATTCACACATTACGTACGACATTACTGAAGAACGAAAGAAAGTAGATCGTCCAGATGTACTGATTATCGAAGGGTTAAACGTTCTGCAAAGTGGTATGGACTATCCGCATGCTCCACATCGCGTGTTTGTCTCTGACTTCCTAGACTTCTCTATTTATGTTGATGCAGAAACTGAGACCATTGAGCAATGGTATGTAGAACGATTTTTGAAATTCCGCCAAGGTGCATTTACTCAGCCAGGCTCTTATTTTAGTCATTACACGCAATTGTCTGTCGAAGAGGCGAAAAACAAAGCTAAAGAAATTTGGCAGAGCATTAACGGGCTCAATCTAGAACATAACATTCTGCCAACTCGCGAGAGAGCCCATCTAATTCTGCACAAAGGTCCTAGTCATCTCGTCGACAAGGTGTCGTTGAGAAAGTAACCTCTATTAGGCACTAGACTCGAGGTTAATCACCTTTCCTTAGGGAGATCTCACCACCAACGTAGGTCTCCAATCCATTAGTGGTTTCTAATACTACACCACCTTGCTGATCGATGCCCTTTACTACCCCATGGATTTCTCTAGGTCCCATCAATAGCTTTACAGGGCGTCCAATAAAGTTGTCTAAACGATTCCAACGCTCTACAAACCCACCGAGCCCTGTCATTTCATATTCTTCTAGTGCTTTCTTCCAGTGTTCAATCAGGTTAATCGCTAACTGGTTACGATCGATATCTAGGCTATCGCTCACTTGGTTTAAGGTTGTCCACGGTTGATCGATTTCAGGTTGCAAGTCTGGCATACCGATATTAAGCCCCATGCCAATAACTAGATGCGCTGCCCCACCGGCTTGCCCTGACATTTCAACTAAAATGCCTGCAAGCTTTTTATCTTCGTAGTAAACATCGTTCGGCCATTTGAGTTTCACGCCTTGGATACCCATCTCTTCAATAGCTTCCACTGCTGCGATACCAACAACTAAGCTCAACCCCATAGCCGCTGCCATACCAGCATCCAAACGCCAGTACATCGACAAATACAAGTTAGTCCCAAAAGGCGATATCCATTGGCGTCCACGTCGTCCTCTTCCTTTTGCTTGATATTCAGCCAAACATACGCGCCCCTTATCGGAGTCATCGACTTTCTCGAGCAGATATTGGTTGGTTGAATCTATAACCGAGATGAGTTCAAGTTGAGTATCAACATGAGCTTGAAGCCTTTGCTCATCAAGCAGTTGTAAAGGCTGAGCTAGCTGGTAGCCACGTCCTTGAATCCGGTAAATGTCTACGCCCCAATCATTAAGACCTTTGATGTGCTTTGCAATAGCAGCGCGTGATATACCCAATTCTTGCCCTAAGGCTTCCCCAGAATGAAAATCACCGTCACTTAGCGCTTTGAGAATATGCAGTTTTGCAGAGTGTTCCTTTCTCATCGCGTAGCCTCAATCTCACTTAGGTTAGTCTCGCCCTTGTTATTCATAAAACGAACTTCATGTTCTAGTTCAATTTGGTATTTATCCCAAACGGTCCTTTTTACCAAAGACGCAAGCTCGACAACGTCATTGGCACTACAATTATCAACATTAGTTAGAACCAAAGCTTGGAGTGGATTTACTTGAGCACCGTTCACTGATGCCCCCTTCAAACCACATTGGTCGATTAACCAACCCGCAGCGACTTTCATTCCTCCTTTCGCAGGGTAAGCCACCATATTGCTGTGCTTTTTGATAAGTTGATCGTAATGATCTTGGCTGATCACTGGATTTTTAAAAAAGCTTCCTGCGTTACCAACTTTTGCAGGGTCTGGCAATTTTTCCATTCGCACTTGGCATACACGCTCAAAAATGGTTAGGGGACTAAGCTCTTCTTCAGGAATACTTTGCAAAGGACCATATTGATTGATCGCCTTCCATTGCTTTGGCAGTTTGAGACCGACCGCAGTAATAAAGCATTTTTCATATAATGCATGCTTGAAGATCGAATCACGATAGCCAAATTGGCACTCTTCTGCTGTCATGCGTTTGGTCGTGAAGTTCTCCAAATCGAGGATATCTACGTATTCACACACATTTTGCAGTTCCAATCCATAGGCTCCGATATTTTGAATAGGTGCCGAGCCTGCACAGCCAGGGATGAGTGCGAGGTTCTCAATACCTCCCATGCCTTGTTCTACACACCATTGAACAAGCGCCGGCCAATCCTCACCGCCTTCAATGTGCAATAGATAATGAGCACCTTCTTCAGTAACAGTTTTACCCATTAATCGGTTAATGATGACCATACCTTCATAGTGTTGAGTAAACAGCATGTTACTGCCCTTACCTAAAAATAGCTTCGGTAACTCTAGGTAAGCTTCATCTTTAAATAGCTGAATAACATCATCGATAGTTTCAACGATCGCTAAATAAGCACAGGTTTGTTCGATACCAAATGTGTGGAAAGCCTTGAGGCTCGCATGTTTCTTAATTTCCATAGTGGATTTGCAACGCCAGATGAGATTCTCTTAAACTGTAGCCATTCTACCTTAGTTATGTTTTAGCCGCAGTGACAATACCTAGCTCATTAATCATAGAAGTGTTAAATCCGATCAAACTACCTCTGATCAAGAGATTATACAAAGCACATTACCCTGCCGGAAAAGCCAAGCGTGATGAGCTGATCATCACCGCAAGTTTAGAAGGAAAAATCGTTGCTCTCCTTAGAATGAAAGCGGTCGAAAAGTCTCGCTTGCTGACTGGTATGCTTGTTGTTCCGGAATGTAGGGGAACAGGGGTCGGTCAAGCATTACTTACTCATTGCGAAAACACTGTTTTCAACAATGGAGATTATTGCTTTGCTTTTAATCATTTAGAGGCTTATTACTCTCAACATGGATTCAAAACCATTGATAGCTCTGAGCTTCCAAACTCATTGAAAATGGCTTATTTACGGTACGTGGACAGTGGCAAAGATCTCATTCCAATGCAATTCATTACTTCTAGTGCTTCAAACAGTGCGCTTTTGTAGCCAGAGAAATCATATCTTTGGTAAAATATCAGGTTCGCAATATTGCACTTAATTAAGGTACTCACACCGGTATGATAGTAAGTAGGAACCCATTCGAACAGTTGCCAAGTCTCGCAGTTAAGCCTGAAGACTTCGAAGTTCTGCACGCAGCAGATGCTTTCAGAGCTCGTCTTCTTGATGCGATCAGCAAAGCAACGTCACGAATTTACCTAGTCGCTCTATATCTGGAAGATGATGAAGCTGGACGTGAAATTTTCACAGCGCTTTATGAAGCGAAACAGCGCAATCCTGGATTGGACATCAATATCTGTGTAGATTGGCACCGAGCGCAACGTGGTCTCATTGGTGCAGAATCATCTGAAGGCAACGCAGCACTTTACAAGGCATTCGCAAAAAAATACCAGCACTCAATTCCTGTATACGGTATTCCTGTACGAGGCAGAGAAGTCTTTGGTGTACTTCATCTTAAAGGCTTCATCGTAGATGACACCGTCATTTACAGCGGAGCAAGTCTTAACAACGTATACCTACAATACAATGGTCGTTACCGCTTCGATCGCTACCATGTCATTCAACACAAAGCATTAGCAGACTCGATGGTAGGATTCATTCAGGATGAAATGATCGCCCACCCTGCAGTTAATGATCTTGCAGATAAAGATAAACCTGACACAAAAGAGATCAAAGCGGACATTCGCCAACTTCGCTCTTCTTTAGCTCGTGCTAATTACGAATTTAAACCCGAAGTAGCCAGCGAAGACGAAGTGAAAGTTACACCGCTGGTAGGTTTAGGGAAGCGCCGTAATTTACTCAACCAGAAAATCGTTAAGCTGCTTGCAGCTGCTCAGAACGAAATCTTTATCTGTACACCTTACTTTAACTTCCCGAAAGCGATTAATCGTGAAGTTAAACGTGCAATGAAACGTGGTGTAAAAGTAACAATCGTGGTTGGTGACAAGACTGCAAACGACTTTTACATCTCTCCTGAAGAAGAGTTCAAAACTATTGGTGGTTTACCATATCTGTACGAACTCAACTTACGTCGTTTCGCTAAAGCGAATGAAGCAAGCATTGCTGCTCGCAAATTATCTATTCACCTTTGGAAACATGATAACAATAGCTTCCACCTAAAAGGTATCTGGGTTGATAAGCGCTACATGCTTATGACAGGTAACAACCTAAACCCTAGAGCATGGTCACTAGATCTTGAAAATGGTCTTTTAGTTCAAGACAACTTCGCGAAGATGACAGACAAATTTGAACAAGAGGTGGCAAACATTCTAGAGCACACTCAGCTTATTTGTACTTACAAGCAATTAGAGAAAGTGGAAGACTATCCAGTCAGTGTTCAGAAGCTGGTCCGTAAGATCACACGTATCAAAGCTGATGGTGTACTAAAACGCATTCTTTAAAATGCTTCGATAGTAAACTTACAGAGCCCAGTATGAAAATACTGGGCTTTTTTATTATGTACAGCTAGCGACATAGATTACAACATTGTTGCTTTCTTTAAGTATTTAGACTGACACTTCGATATACAATGGGATGAGACGACTTTGTATTCTAAGAAATTCAACAAGATAACAGGTCCAAGATTGTAACGAAAAGGCTCCAGCATTTCTGCTGGAGCTTTAAATATGACAGGGGTAGATTGGATCAAAACTCCGAGATTCGATAGGACTTACTGCCAAGGGAGCTGGAGATCTAATCTCAAAACGCACGATTCTGGCATTAGGAGAATCAGATACTCTTCCAACTAGACTGGTACTCTTTTCTTCATATACGAAAGAGGCTCTAGCATTTCAGCTAGAGTCTTAAATATGGCAGGGGTAGATTGGACCGGCACTCCGGAGATTCGATATGGCTTGCTACCAAGCGGACTGGCGGCTCAGCTCCCAACACACACTATTTGGGCATTAGGGGAATCCCCTGCTCTTCCAACTAGACTGGTACTCGTTCCTTCATATACGAAAAAGGCTCTAGCATTTCTGCTAGAGCCTTAAATATGGCAGGGGTGGAGAGATTCGAACTCCCAACACGCGGATTTGGAATCCGCTGCTCTGCCAATTGGAGCTACACCCC
>NZ_JAMZAM010000001.1:1595550-2275497 GCF_024181835.1 Vibrio sp. Y29_XK_CS5 | reverse complement strand
TTATGCGGTATTAGCCATCGTTTCCAATGGTTATCCCCCACATCAGGGCAATTTCCTAGGCATTACTCACCCGTCCGCCGCTCGACGCCGTTATCGTTCCCCGAAGGTTCAGATAACTCGTTTCCGCTCGACTTGCATGTGTTAGGCCTGCCGCCAGCGTTCAATCTGAGCCATGATCAAACTCTTCAATTTAAAGTTTTTGATTCCCTAAATAAATAGGGAGAGGCTCAATGAATACTGACTTCAAAACTACTAATGTAATTTTAAAGCTATTATCGTTCCAACAGAACGATAATGAATTGACTGTGCCAAGTCCGAAGACTTGATTGGTCACTTCGTTTCATTGAAACCTAATTTGAAACCGCTCTTTATTAAGAGAAATTTCTAATTGGATTATCATCAACGAGTGCCCACACAGATTGATAGGTCTATATTGTTAAAGAGCTTGCTTCGTAAGCTTTGCTATCGAAGCGGAGGCGTATTCTAAGGAATTAATTCTTAGTGTCAAACACTTTTTTAAATTAATTTTTAGAAGCTTTTTCTTTCGCCTCATTGCCAACCGCTTTTGCGTTTCCGCTTTGCCCTGACAACGGAGGCGCATTATAGGGAGATGATTTTTCTTGGCAACCCTTTTTTAGAAAAAAACTTAAAAAAAAGCGTTGAGTGATGAAATCTCACTCAAACGCTTATTTTTAGCACTTAGTTGTTAACTTCAAGTAGCAAATAGGCAATCAATATGTGTCTATCCAAGACTCTTCAAAGCTAGCGATATCCAGATCCAGTGATTGCGCCGCTTCTATTTGTTCAATTGCCTCTAATTCTTTATTTACACTGCTCATCGTTAATGTGTTGTTGTCTAACTCAAACACCTGACTTTGAGTCGTATAGTAGAACTTAAGTATCGTCAGCGCTTTTACATCGTGCTCAACAGAAGCGGCATTAATGCTTTTCAGTTTGCGAAAGATCTTGTTGTGCAGTTGCTTGAGTTTCCAGACATACAACACTTCTTCCATATAAGGGCGTGTTTTGAATTGGTTCAACAAAGACAGTGAAGTGGCTAAGGCGAGCACAACACCAATTAAGTTCCAATGAAAGTTCCCCGTCGATTGTTCAGGTACTACATCTGTATTACCGAACAAGATAATTAATAAAGTACTAAAAGCAAGAGAAGAGATCGCAAGCAAGGCAACAAAGCCACCAATCACTAGGTTGACCTTCTTTCTATAGACTTGTTTGTTTATTTTTTTGATTTCCATATACCGCTCCTAACAGGTTGCCTCTATTCTAACCAGCACACTCCTTACGACAATCGAAGCTTTGTAAGTAAGTTCACATTTGCTATTAAACTCGCATCCCTTCCCTGCTTGGGTATATACTTCCTCGCATTCACTCTTCCTATATAGAGGCTAAATTCATGCGCTCTTTTGTTTTACGAGCTCGCGCGGCGCCAACCACCAGCAAAGCACTGTTAGAAGGTGTTGGTAATGAAGCGCATACAGAGATTCTTGCTCATACCATGATGAACACTATGTTCGTTGCTCAATCGCACCGCGAAGATGTGGTTGTGCACTTGGTTTTAGAAAGCACAAAAGATTTCTCACGTACCATTACCGTTCGCTCCAACGACATAACCAACATTGGCGGCTTCCATGAGTCAACTTTGATTGCAGCGGTGGCTCGCGCTTTAGACGCTTCGGTTGGTATGGGTAAAGAGCAGCTTCGTGAAGTCGAACCTGGCATCACCGTTCGTACAGTCAGCTTTGAACGCTTAGTGCAAGAACTGGCAGAAGATCACCAACTATATATGTTGGATAAAAAAGGCGAATTTGTTCGTGATGCAGAAATCGGTGGAAACCCATGTTTCTTGCTAACTGACCATATTCCGATGCCGAAGAAGTCTTTTAACAGCTTAAAGCGCCTTGGCACAGAGAAGATCAGCTTAGGTCCTAAGATGCTGTTCGCTTCTCAGTGTGTGGTATTGATCCACAATGAGTTAGACATTCGCGAATTTTAATTCTCACGAGTTAATCATTCGATAAAAGAAAGAGGACTCCATTGAGTCCTCTTTTTGTTTCTATAGGAATGCCGGAGTTATTTACCGCCAATGCTCAAACGAGCAAAACGAACGTCTGGCGAGAAGAAAGTACGGCTATCGTTAATTAGCTGAGTATCACCCACAGCCTCAACTTCTTGCAACATCTTGTAGAAGTTACCCGCTACAGTGATACCACGCACTGGTTGAACGCGCTCACCATCACGGCACAAGAAGCCACTCGCACCAAACGAGAAATCACCACTCACCGCATCCGCGCCAGAGTGAACACCCTGCAGTTCGACTAACTCTAGGTACTCACCCGCTTTCACTTCTGACGCACTACTGTTGCCTGTCGCAATCACTTTGTGATTCGCTGATACTTCTAGGCTCGATTTTGCACCGCGAGCGGCACTTGCTGTCGAGACTGCACCCAAGTAACTTGCGGTCTGGCTGTTGTGTAGCAAGGTTTTCAACTCACCATTAGCAATCATCACATTGTCTTGAGTAGCAAAGCCTTCACTATCAAAACTTGCGATTGCCATACCATTTGGCATGTAAGCCGTGTCAGTAAAGGTAATTAAATCACTCGCAACACGTTGACCAAGCTTATCACCCAGTGGCGTAATGCCTTTCATCGCGCTTACGCCAGAGAAAGCACTGCCGAAAGCACCGAATAAACTTGCTAGCGCATTGATATGGAAGATAGCAGGGTAGTTACCCGTCGCAACCGGTGCACCTTCAAGAAGATCTCGAGCAAGGTTGTAACCGCCTTCTATACAGTAAGCTGGATTCAACTCATCAAAACGGCGACCAAGTGACATTCTCCCCGCCATTGACTGTTTGCCGTCTTTTTCAAACAAGGTATACGCGTAACAAGTGAACGAGCGCTCGAAGTGTTGACACAATGTGCCTTGAGTATTGGCAATGATTAGTTGTGTTTCGCCATCGCTGTAACCATTGTAAGGTGCGCTAGAAGCGTGAGGTAGAGCGACTACGCCTTGCTCAAGTGCGAGAGACAGTTCAATTTTTTCATCAACAGAAGTCGTATCTTCTTGTGAAATCTCAGCAACATCAGTCGCAATTTGGCTGTTCACGCAACTAATCGTCTG
The DNA here is from genome assembly GCF_024181835.1 of Vibrio sp. Y29_XK_CS5. Taxonomy (NCBI): domain Bacteria; kingdom Pseudomonadati; phylum Pseudomonadota; class Gammaproteobacteria; order Vibrionales; family Vibrionaceae; genus Vibrio; species Vibrio sp. Y29_XK_CS5. The sequence continues at coordinate 2,272,353 of NZ_JAMZAM010000001.1, read as the reverse complement.
ATGTTCATCTTGCTTGGAAAAGCGAGCGCTTTGCAGTGCGTTGGTCAGCATCAAATCTAAGCTTGGTTGCTCTAACGACTCAGAATAGCTTGTTGCAACACGCGCATCTTTCACAACACGAACACCCAGAACTTGGCTTGAGCTTACTTTGTACTCATCCAGCTTTCCTTGGTTCGCTTTCAAAGAAAAGCTGCTGTTGCGGTTTACAATGACGTCCGCTTCTGCACCTTGGCGTTTTGCTTCTGATAGGACGTAATCAACCGCATTAAGAAGTTGTTGTTCTTGGCTCATTAGTTACCGCCTCCTACCAGAATGTTATCTACTTTCAGCGTTGGCTGACCGACTGTTGTTGGCACTGAACCACTCACGGAACCACACATGCCCGGCGCAAGCGCCATGTCTTTGCCGACCATGCTGATTTCTTTCAGCACTTTTGGACCCGTGCTGATCAGCGTTGCAGTTTTCAGAGGTTTGGTGATTTTGCCATTTTCAATGAGGTAAGCTTCACGAACGGCAAAGTTGAACTCCCCCGTACCCGGTTGAACCGAGCCGCCGCCCATCTTCTTCGCATAGATACCACGCTCGATGCCTGTCAGCATGTCATCAAGTGAATGCTCGCCTTCTTCGATAAAGGTGTTACGCATACGCGAGGTTGGTGCGAACTTGTAGTTTTGACGACGACCAGACCCCGTAGGTTCGTAACCTGTCTTCATGCCCCCCATTTTATCGACCATGAAGCTGGTAAGCTTACCGTCTTTGATCAATTGAGTGCGCTGAGTCTTCATGCCTTCATCATCAACATGAATCGAGCCCCATTCGTTAGTCATGGTGCCATCATCGACTGCATTCACTGCGGTGTGAGCAACCATTTCGCCCATCTTGTCGTGGAAGACTGATGCTTTCTTCGCAACTGAAGTGGTTTCTAACAAGTGACCACATGCTTCATGGAAGATAACGCCACCAAAGCCGTTACCAATCACCACCGGCATTTCACCCGATGGACAAGCATCCGCACCAAGTTTAACCAACGCTTGCTGCGCGATAGTTTGACCTAGCACTTTGGCATCAAGCTGTTCACTGAACTCCCAACCAGCAAGAGCGCCAGGACCTTCCATACCAGAAGACTGCTCATTACCTTTTTGAGCGACGGTATTACCAGCAACTCGTATGTAGTGACGAGTATCGTCAACGTGTAGACCTTCTGAGTTGAAGATAGACACTTGTTGTTCGCGCTGAAGCACACTGCCGATGAACTGGCTGATATGTTCACTCTCTGCGCGTGCGGCTTGGTCAACTTGCAATAAGAAAGCAATTTTAGAATCTAGGTTAGCGTCTTTGCCAAGTGGCATACGACAACCATGTTGAATTGGGTAGCGGTTCAGATTGAGAGAACCTGCTGAGGCGATTTGCTCACGCTTGTCTTTTGCTGCAAGCAGTGAGGTTACGCGTTTAAGCTCAGCTTCATCGGTGCTGTTGGTGTAACCGTAAAGCACTTTATGACCGAAGAAGAGACGAATACCGATACCAAAATCGATACCCGAGTTCACCTTGTCCACCTCACCAGATGCGATCTGGACAGTGTTGGTTTGATGGTGTTCAACGAATAGCTCAGCGAAATCAGCCCCTAAAAAGAGGGCATGATCGATCACCGCTTTCGCTGTTACAGAATTAAGCATGAAATCTCCTTGCTCGTTGATCGTCCTAGCCTTCCCCACCTTTGAGTTAGACTCTGTTTATAACAGTCATAACCTAAATTGGATGACTCAAAAGGATATTGGCAACGCGTTAAATATTAACACTTTTTTAACCTTGTTTTATGCTAATCCTTGTTAAATCAAAGAACGAATCGTTACGTATTATGTCGACATCTCACTATTAGATAGTGTCTTGAACTGCCAGTTTCAATGCAGCACGTTATTTACACTAAATTCTGCCACCACATTGCTGTTGGATTCACAAAATAATAAGGGTTCCAGCTAGGCAACAAGCGAAAGAGTCCCATGAGCATAGTTAGCCTATGTGATTGGGCGAGTGAGCGCAGTTAACAACGCTGGGGCTCTAATTACGAAGAGAATCCAGTTCTCATATTTAAATGATGACTCTCTCTAGCCATAAAAAAACACGTGCACCGTAACTGAGTGAACTGCTATTATCTTGACGAAATAGTCGGGGGGCCCATGCAGTGAATGCATCGGCTGAGATCGAAATTCGAGACCCGTTGAACCTGATTCAGTTAGCACTGACGTAGGGAACTATCATCACTTTGCCACTAGCTTGCCTTGAGTCTCTACCAGTGCAGCTAGCCCAATGGATCCGATCACCGATCTTCCCTTGCTTGGCCAAGTCAGTTCCTGTACGTCTTGTAATAGGAGCGACCATGGCGCAGCAGTCAAGCCAAGAAAAACCATCAACACAGCCACAAGCAGCAACTTCAACAGACACACCGATTGTGTTAACGATTGCAGGTTCTGATAGCGGTGGCGGCGCAGGCATTCAAGCCGACATAAAAGCGATGTCCGCAACCGGCAGTTTTGCTTGCTCGGTAATCACGGCGATTACTTCGCAAAATACCCAAGGCGTTTCTGCGATTTTCCCAATCCCTCTCGACCATGTAGAGAGCCAACTTGATGCGGTATTTACCGACCTCAACATCGTTGCAGTTAAAGTGGGCATGCTGGCCGATTCCAATATCATCAAAGTCGTTGCAGACAAAATTAAACAATACCAGCCAAAACACCTCGTGATTGACCCTGTTATGGTGGCCACCAGCGGCGATCTATTACTGGAACAGTCGGCAATCAGCACTTTAAAAGAAGAATTGATTCCGCTCGCAGACATCATTACCCCTAACCTACCTGAAGGTGCAGCATTGACAGGTAAACCAGTTCCTCAATCAGAATCTGAAATGAACGATATGATTGCTGACTTGCGCGCATTAGGGGCAAAAGCGGTGCTGTTAAAAGGCGGTCATCTGGAAAAAGACGAAAACAGCAACGATCTGCTGATCATGCAAGACAATGCCGAGTTAATTAGCGCTAAACGCTTTCCAACCAAAAACACCCATGGCACAGGCTGCACGCTGTCTTCTGCTATCGCGTCTTACCTTGGTCAAGGCAACAACCTGCACAAAGCGGTGCACCTAGGTAAGCAGTACATCAGCCAAGCTATCGCACACGCTGACGAATTGGATGTCGGTAAAGGTCATGGTCCTGTGAACCATTTTTTTACAGGTCACACGCATGTGCGCTAATGCACTCGGCATTCAGCTTACCGAAGCAAGTCTGCAATACAAAGACAGCCAAACACCAACATTAGCAGGGTTGAGTATGACCATCCCTGCCAATCAATGGACGGTGTTACTTGGTCGCAGTGGTTGCGGAAAAACGACGATCCTTCGTTATCTAGCGGGTTTGTTAGACGACAAAGTCGAATGGCATGGCGAGTTAACGACCACGGATGGCATCACCTTACACAAGCGTATTGCCTACATGGCGCAGCAAGACTTGTTGCTGCCGTGGTTAAATGTGTTAGACAACGTCTGCCTAAGTTCTCGATTTTCTCAAGATCAAGCACCAGAACAAAATAAACAACGTGCACTGACTTTACTCAGCCAAGTGGGACTCGCCGATTACGCGGATGCTAAGCCAGCTCAACTATCTGGCGGCATGAGACAACGTGTTGCCCTTGCTCGTACTCTGATGCAAGACAAACCTTTGGTTTTGATGGATGAGCCTTTCTCTGCGTTGGACGCGGTTACTCGCCATAAATTGCAAACCTTGTCTGCCGAATTATTGAAAGATAAGACGGTCGTTCTTATTACCCACGACCCGCAAGAAGCGGTGCGATTAGCGCACCAACTCTATGTGTTGCAAGGCACACCTGCGCAAGCTCAGCACTTAGTCGTTCCAGACTCCAAGCCGCCACGAGTTCTCGATGGAGAGTGCGCCGCGCTTCAACAAGCGATTTTGGATCAATTGGAGAAAGACTATGAGTGATATGACTCAGTACAACTCCGTTTCGGCACGTATTAATAAAAAAGAACGCGTAACCCATCCAGCTCTGCGCTTGGTCATAAGCACTGCGGTGATCTTGGGATTGTGGCAGTTGGTCGTGGTGATATTCGATATGCCAAGCTTCATCTTACCTTCACCTATTGAAGTGCTGGATAGATTGGTCACTCGTTACGATGTATTGCTCAAACATACTTGGGTTACTGCGCAAGAGATTTTACTTGGCTTGGCGCTTGGATTATCGATGGGTTTGCTGTTCGCATTGCAAATGCTGATGTTCGAGCCGCTGAAGCGTTGGTTACTGCCAATTCTGATTGCTAGCCAAGCGATCCCTGTGTTCGCCATCGCGCCAGTGCTCATGCTTTGGCTCGGTTACGGCATTGCTTCAAAAGTTGTTATGGCGGCGATCATCATCTTTTTCCCCGTCACGACATGTTGCTACGACGGCTTACGCAATACACCAACAGGTTACCTCGATCTTGCCAAGACCATGGGCGCGTCTAAATGGCAGCTACTTCGTCATATTCAATTGCCAGCCGCACTACCAACTTTAGCCTCAGGTATTCGTGTTGCCGTCGTTATTGCGCCAATTGGAGCAGTGGTCGGTGAGTGGGTAGGTTCAAGTGAAGGCTTGGGTTATCTGATGCTCCAAGCCAACGCTCGCATGATCATTGATGAGATGTTTGCGGCGCTGTTTATCCTCGCCGTGCTGTCTATCTCACTCTACTTCATCACCGATAAATTATTGAAAAAAGCCATCCCTTGGGAAAGCAAGTAATTGCCGAAAATAACCAAAGGAAATTGGGAAAGAAAAGGAAGAACCCCGTGAATAAAAACAAACTTATGAGCGCTGCTGCTCTACTCGCTTCAGTGGTATCAACCAACGTCCTTGCCGCTGAAAAAGAGATGACACTGATGTTGGATTGGTTCGTCAATCCAAACCATGGTCCTATCGTTATTGCCAAAGAACGTGGTTACTTCAAAGAACAAGGTTTGAAGGTCAACATTCAAGAGCCAGCAGATCCAAGCACGCCACCTAAGTTGGTCGCGGCGGGTAAAGTCGACATGGCGATTTCTTACCAACCAAGCCTAACTATCGATGTCGCGGCGGGTTTGCCATTAATCCGCTCTGCGACTTTGATTGCTACGCCACTCAACACGCTGATGGTGTTGGACAACGGTAAGAATGAAAACCTTGGCAACTTAAAAGGTAAGAAGATCGGTATTGCGATCGCAGGCAACGAAGAAGCAACAATCGGCACTATGTTAGCTCAAGAGAATGTGAAGTTTTCTGACGTACAAATCATCAACGTAGGTTGGGCGCTATCTTCGTCTCTTGCGTCTGGCAAGGTGGATGCGATTTGGGGCGGTCTACGTAACTTCGAAACCAACCAACTGGCACTAGAAGGTTATAAAGCTAAAGCCTTCTTCCCTGAAGAACACGGAGTACCAGCGTATGACGAGTTAGTCTTCGTAGCCAATGCAAAAACCTACGACAAAGAAGCCATCAAGGCATTCAACAAAGCGCTAGAGCAAGCAACCACTTACATCGTTAACCATCCAAAAGAGTCGTGGAAAGAGTTCGTGGCTTATTCACCAGACACCCTCAACAACGAGCTTAACCAACGCGCTTGGAATGACACGCTAACTCGTTTCGCTCTTCGTCCATCTGCAGTAGATCTGAAACGCTACGATGATTATGCCGAATTCATGTATTCACAAAAAATCATCGAGACACTGCCAAAAGCGAAAGATTACGTACCGAGCTTTGACTAATTCTACTGACCTTAGGCTCAAAGCCTAAGGTCTTTTGATAACGAGATATCCATAATGAAATACCAAGACTTGATCGACGCTTGCCACCAAGATTGGCAAGAATACACTGAGCATGCTTTCGTGCAGCAATTGGCGCAAGGCACTCTGGCTCAGCCTTGTTTTCTGCACTATCTAAAGCAGGATTTTCTGTTCCTAAAGCAGTACGCACGAGCTTACGCATTAGCGATCTACAAAGCGCGTACTTTGGATGACATGCGCCGCGCTCTCCCAAGCGTACATGCATTGCTCGATTCTGAAATCGCCCACCACGTGACTTACTGTGAGCAATGGGGGCTGACGGAATCCGACTTAGAAAACGAGCCAGAAGATTTCGGCACAGTAGCTTACACCCGTTATGTATTGGATGCTGGCATGACGGGCGATCTTGTTGATCTATACGCGGCACTAGCGCCATGCTCTATCGGTTATGCCGTTATCGGTAAGATGCTGATTGAAGATGAAAAGACAGTAATCGAAGGCAATCCATACGCAAGTTGGATTAATCTCTACGGTGGTGAGGAGTTCCAATCTGGTGTCGCAAAAGGTGCAGAACACTTTAACCAGTTATTGGCGGAAATCGACATCAATAGCCAGCGTGGTCAAAACCTGATTCAGGTATTCAAAACCGCAACACGTATGGAAGTGGCATTCTGGCAACAAGGTCTGAACGCTCAGCAAGATTAATCGGAGAGTCTCATGTTAATTGAACAAATCACCCAAGCATTAACCGCAGTGCGCCAGCAAAAGCCATTAGTCGTCAACATCACTAACTACGTGGTGATGAACAACACGGCAAACGCCCTATTGGCCATCGGCGCTTCTCCAATCATGGCGCACTCCAAGCAGGAAATGGCAGAGATGATGTCGTTCGCTGGCGCATTGGTTATCAACATTGGAACCCTAGACAGCGTTTGGACACCGCGTATGAGCTATGCCGTAGAACAAGCCAATGCCAATGGTAAAATCGTTATACTCGACCCAGTCGGTTGCGGAGCAAGCTCACTACGTACAGAGACATCACGTGAGATCGCACGCCTTGCAGACAAACTCATCATTCGTGGTAACGCCTCAGAAATCATTGCACTCGCTGGCGAGCAAGCACAAAGCAAAGGCGTCGATGCGTTAGACAGCAGCAACGCGGCACTTGGTGCAGCCAACTTCTTAGTCACAGAGTATGATGCAAGCGTGGTGATTTCTGGCGAGACCGATTACATCGTCACGAAAGGGCAAATCGTGCAACTGAACAATGGTCACGAGATGATGCCATACGTAACAGGAATGGGCTGTACGCTCACGGCACTAACGGGCGCTTTTGCTGCCGTTGGTGATGACACTGGTCTCGCAGCAGCAGCGGTACTAGGTGTTGTTGGCGAGATTGCAGCGGAACAAGCTCGTGGTCCAGGTAGCCTGCAAATGAACCTGTTGGATGAGCTTTACCAGTTGGATGAAGAAACATTGGCGAAGCGCCTCAAACTGCGCGTGCAATAAGCTTTTATCTCTTTTAACACTAGCCTCTCAATCCTCTTTCAATGAGAGGCTTAAAGGAAACCCAATGAACGCCTATCGTTTATATTTGGTCACCGATGACCAACAAGATTTAGCCACACTAAAGCGTGTTGTGAGAAAAGCGGTGGAAGGTGGCGTGACTATGGTACAAGTCCGCGAAAAACACGGTGATGTGCGTGCGTTTATCGAACGAGCTCAAGCCGTCAAAGACATCCTTAAAGATACCGATGTGCCTTTGATCATCAATGACCGCGTAGATGTCGCACTGGCTGTCGATGCTGATGGGGTCCACCTTGGGCAATCAGACATGCCAGCAATCATTGCTCGTGAGTTGATTGGACCAAACAAAATTCTCGGTTTATCTATCGAAAATGAAGAGCAGCTTGCAGAAGCCGACTCTCTGCCGATTGATTACATCGGTTTGAGCGCGATATTCGCGACGCCAACCAAAACCAACACCAAGAAGTTCTGGGGTATTGATGGCTTGAAGATGGCGTTAGAGACCACTTCACTGCCGATTGTTGCCATTGGCGGCATTAACGAAAGTAACATTCCGCAGCTTAGCGCCACTGGTGTTCATGGCTTGGCTTTGGTTTCGGCAATTTGCCACGCTGAAGATCCAAAAGCCGCATCGGAGTACCTATGGGGTTTGATGAGCTAACCTTGCTCACTCCAGAGCAAAGCGCTTATGGATGAGCGCGTTCACCTCTCAAAACTTTCAAAAGTCCCTACTTTCACAGCGAAGACCTGCAATGTCACTTTCACACTCGAATTGACAGAGCGTTGATAAGTTTTTCACATCAATTGTCGTAAGATAGCCGCCTATTTTCGACTGCTGTATGACTTTTCATGAAAACAAAAAAATATGGTTTGATGATGCTCGCCTTGTTCATTCTTGGCATCATCCCGCTTTCGCTGTTTGCCTCGTTCCACGATCTTACTTCTCACGTTTCTGATGGTACTGGCATCCTATTCACCTTGCTGACAGACTCTGCAGGCAGCAAAGGCTTTTTAATTACCTTGACGTTGTTGGTGCTGTCCCTTTACCGCTTTAAACCATCTCGCACCGACTGGATGCAAAAACTGTCGATGCTGGGGTTGCTACTGGTGATTGGTTTTGCAAGCAAAACAGGCTTGAAGCTAATGACAGAAAGCCCACGTCCCTACACCGAATTGCTTGCTGCAGAACAATTAATTGAACATCCAGAAGCGTTTTATCAACTAGAAACCGCTCAGCAAGCGAATGTGATTGGGCAGATTTCTGAGAAAGTCAGCGAATGGCGCACTCGCCACTGGCAAGGTGAAAAAGATTACTCTTTCCCATCTGGTCATACGATTTTCGTTTCAATCTGTTTAGCCTTCTTCGGTGGGTTATTTTTGCAGAATAAGTGCTATTTTTCTGCTGCAACTTTATGGGTGTGGGCTATGGGCGTAGCGTACAGCCGTTTGTGGCTAGGCATGCACAGAATTGAGGATTTGATTGGTTCAGTGGTGTTTGTCGCGGTGGTATTTACCTTACTGCCTACATTTCAAATCACAAAAAAAGCGCCTTTCGTTGCCTTAGCAACCAAGTAGAAGTCTTAAAAAATAGATAAAAAGAAGCCAGCAACTTGCTGGCTTCGTTCATTTTAAACATTGGATTCTAAACTAAGACTAAGCATTCTTAGGTGGTGTAAATGCCGTTAGCTCAAGGATTGGTCCTTCGTATTTCTCGATACGAACCAACGCAGAGTTTGCCGCACAACCATTCGCAAGACGAGAAGTCGGAATATCTAGCGTTAGAACATTACAACCACCGTTTTTACAGATGCCTGTTTTCGGATCTAGATCTGGCCAACCACCTTCGTGAATACAAACAGAACCTTGCTTGATGCCATCAGTAACCAATGCCCCCACCAGAACTTGACCGCGACCATTAAAGGCACGAACAAGATCACCGGTCTTAATACCTCGCGCTTTTGCATCTTCTGGGTGGATAGAAATCGGCTCACGATCAGCAATCGCGTACTCTTCTCGAATCTTCGCATAGTTGAACTGGCTGTGCAGTCGATGCGCGGCGTGCGCCGTCATTAGCTGAAGCTCACCATCAGTGGCATTGCCCGTGTATTCTGTTGGCTCCATCCAAGTTGGGTGTGGAGGACAGTCTTCTAACTGGTAGCCTTCAATTGTCTTAGAGAAGATCTCGAACTTACCACTTGGCGTACCTAGTGGGCTCATGATTGGGTTTTCACGGAATTCAGCGTAACGTACAAACTGCGCGTTTTTCTCGTTCCACTTCATTTCGATCAACTGATTATCTTCCCAGAATTTACTGAAGTTTGGCATTGCGATGCGTTGACCACGACCGCCTTGCTGCGCTGCTTTATAGAAGCCATACAGCCATTCCATTTCCGTTTTGCCTTCGGTGTAAACATCACGTCCACCCGGAGCAAGCAATTCTGCCATATCCGCAAATACATCAAAGTCGTTACGAGCTTCACCTTGAGGCTCTACCACTTGCTTCATTGGTACTAGGTGTTGGTTACTGTAGTCACCTGTCATGGTCATATCGTTACGCTCAAACGATGTGGTGATAGGTAGAACAATATCCGCGTGCTTCGCTGCCGCTGTCCAGTATGGTTCAGAGATAACGATAAGCTCTGGTTTTTGCCACGCTTTGATCAAACGGTTGGTATCTTGGTGGTGAGTAAAGTTCGCACCGCCTGCCCACCAAATCATCTTGATCTCAGGGAACGTTAAGTCATGACCATTATGATGGTAGCTCATTCCTGGGTTTTCTAACGCTTCAACAATACGTGCTACTGGGAACGCATTAACAGAGCCAGAAACCGCCCAATCGTTACCCGCAGAAGATCCGCCACCTAGTGATGCTGAAATCGCAGGAAGCACACCCGCATCACGTGCAGGGTTACCACCGTTTGAGTAATGGTAAGAGAAGCCAAAACCACCACCCGGTAGACCAATTTGACCCAGCATAGTTGCTAGCGTCACTAGCATCCAGTGGCGTTGCTCTCCGTATTGTTGGCGCTGCATACCCCAGCCCGCCATCAGCATTGTGCGGTTTTTGCTGAAGATGTCTGCAAGTAGCTCAAGTTGCTTAACTGGCACGCCACAAATCTTAGATGCCCACTCTGCAGATTTCTCAACGCCGTCTTCTTTACCCATTAGGTAAGCTTCGAATACGTCGTAGCCTGTGGTGTATTTCGCTAAAAATTCTTTGTCGTGCTTACCTTGTTTCACAAGTGTATGTGCGATACCCATCATCATTGCCACATCCGTCATAGGATGCGGAGCGATCCATTCTGCGTTTTCGCCGAAGAACTCGATGGTTTCTGAACGCATTGGGTCGATAGCGATAACCGTCTTACCTGACTTCTTAAGCTGGTGGAAGAACTCAAGACCCGCACAGTCTGTTGAGCTCCAAGCGATTTTTAGGGTATTGATTGGGTTAAGACCCCAAAGCACCACAACGTCACTGTGCTCAAGAACCACAGGGTAAGTGGTTTGCTGTTCGTATACCTCAATAGAACCTACCACATGCGGCATGATCACCTGCGCTGCACCTGTAGAGTAGTCACCAAGGTGACCTGAATAACCGCCTGCCATGCTCATATAGCGCTGTAGAAGCGTTTGCGCTTTGTGCAATACGCCACTTGAACGCCAACCATAAGAACCAGCAAACACCGATTCAGCACCATGCTCTTTGCGAATGCGCATGTGTTGTTCGTGAATCAGTTTGTAAACTTCATCCCAAGACACGCGAACGAATTCATCACTACCGCGCACACCCTCTGGCGCAGATGGGTTTGCCAAATAGCCTTTACGTACCATTGGGTACTTAACACGAGCTTTAGTATGAACTTGGTCAGGTCCCGTAGTTTGAAGACTGTTTGGTACCGTTTGTGGCAATGCGTTCGTGGTAGAAACCAGCTTACCGTCTTTCACTTCACATAGCATTGGACCCATGCGACCCGCTGTGAGTACACCTGAACCACGCTTATCGGACGCTAGCGCGCTCATTGGCGTCAATGAAGTGAAAGCTAGAGCACCAGCAGTTAGACCAGTGCCTTTTAGAAATCCGCGACGAGTTAAATTAGTCATAATCTTATCCTTCTATTTATCTATTAGTGACCAACCACATCTTTCGCGTGGTGCTGGAAGAACTTAGTCAAAATTTCTAGGTTTTCTGCTGAAATATCAGTGCGATCACCCATACTCTTCGCTACAGGACCCCATGCGTTCACAGTAAAGTGATTTGAAGGAATTTTCGCGTGGCAAGTTGCACAGTAAACGTTGTCCAACTCTTCCGCGTATGACCAAACTGGCTCTAGCGTATCAACGACTGGAGAATCAATCGTTGCCGTTAGAGTGACAGGGCGCCACTCGTTGCCATATACATCTGCCTTGAACTCACCAGCTTCAACTGCTTGTTGACCTTGTTCAGATAGTGTTGCGACAATCGCGCGTTGACCTTCACCCATGTAAAGCACTTGTTCTGCACCTTTCATTTGGAATGCGTTGATCTTAACCGTGCGGTTGTCTCCCTCAGCTTTCACAACGTCCAGCTTGGTTGTTGGATTCACCGTACCAAAGTCGCCCATGCTGATAGACGTCACTGGATAAACCACTTTCGCATCTGCTGCTGTCTTGGTTGTGAAGCTCATAAGTGTTTCAAACGCTTTGCTATCAAGTTCCGCTTCTGGAGCAAAGTGCGCTACACCTTTGTGACAGTCGATACACGTTTGGTCATTCGCTTTACCGTAAGCGTGCACCTTCGCCGCGTCACGTGATTGCTCGAACTCTTCCATTGCATCGAAATCGTGGCAAGAGCGACAGGTTGCCGAATCATTTTCTCGGAACTGCGCCCAAACCATCTCAGCAAGTTCAGTACGATGTGCTTCGTACTTCTCAGGCGTATCGATCTTGCCAGTCACAAACTCGTGGTAAATGTCTTTTGAGGCACGGAGCTTAGTGATCAAGTAATCCATTGGCTCTTTCGGAATATGACAGTCTGAACACTCAGCTCGAATACCTTTAGCGTTACTGAAATGCACTGAGCCTTGATACTCTTTGTATGGAATTTCCATAGAGTGACAAGAAAGACAAAACTCAGTGTCCGATGTGTAATGCATCACTGCTGCGGTGCCGCCTAAAGTTAGCCAGCCCACACCAATACCCACTGCCACCATTGCGGCGATATAACGTTTTTTAATTGACATAATTAGAAATAAATACTCACAAAGTTACATGCTTTGTCGCATATTTACCCCTTTAGTAGTAATTTCGACTTGATCTGAGTCATGCCTATTCTCTATGTGGTGACTTATTTTTCGTTATTGAGAGGCTCCTTACCATATTCCATTTTTTAAAAAAATCTTTCTTGACCAGACGTATTCGCCATAACGATAGATGTTGTTTATCAAAGCACTTTTGATATGTTTGTGTGAAATATGAAAACTCGATCACATGGAGGCGAATCGCACGTGCTATCTCAATCTATTTCTACCCCAAGAACCGAGCTAAAACCGCTCACTCAGGACAATTGGGATCTCTATCGACGTCTATCCAGTGATCCAGAAATCATTGCTCTTTGTTTTGATCCGCCAACAGAAGCTGACATGAGACAGAAATTTGAATCGCGTCTGCCAATATGGACTCCCCAAAGTGAACATTGGTTATGTTTGGTGATTTATGAAAAACACAGTTCACAGCCAATCGGTATCACTGGCTTTGTACTGCAAAATGGGATTGCTGAGGTCGGATATTTGTTGTTGCCAGAGTTTTACGGTAAACAATTTGGTACCGAATCTCTTGCGGGTGTAATTGATTGGGCATTTAACCAGCACAATATCTCTGAGTTTTCTGCCACCGTGACGGAAGGTAACATTGGCTCTGAGCGAGTACTGGAAAAGTGCGGATTTAAACTTACTGAAATCATCCCTGAAGCCTATGAAATCGGTGGGAAAAAGTACGCTGATAGGCTCTATTCATTACAAAAATAATATTCACTACAAAAACAAGGATATGTTATGCAGAAAGTAGTCATCATCACCGGAGCCAGCCGAGGCATTGGTGCAGCAACTGCTAAGCGATTGGCAGCACAAGGTTATTCTGTGTGCGTAAACTATCGTACGCAGACTGACGCTGCCACACAAGTTGTCAACGAAATAGAAGAAAATGGCGGTAACGCAATCGCTATTCAAGCGGATGTTTCCAATGAGCAACAGGTGCTCTCATTGTTTGAACAAACTGAACAAGCGCTTGGTAAAGTCACTCACCTCGTCAACAATGTTGGAATCTTATTCACTCAATCTCGCCTTACCGACATGAGTCTTGAGCGTTTCCAAAGCGTGATGAATGCTAACGTCACTAGCTGCTTTCTCTGCTGTCGAGAAGCGGCGAAACGATTTGAATCTGGCAGTGCCATCGTTAATGTCTCCTCTGCCGCATCTCGCTCTGGTGCGCCATTCGAATATATTGATTATGCAGCATCAAAAGGAGCAATGGACTCTCTCACTAAAGGGTTGTCTTTGGAATTGGCTGTGCAAAATATTCGCGTTAATGGTGTTCGCCCCGGCTGTATCTACACTGACATCCATGCCGACGGCGGAGAACCCAATCGTGTCGACAGACTCAGCGAAAAAATCCCTCTCAAACGAGGTGGCACTGTGGACGAAGTTGCCAATGCCATTGCTTGGTTACTGAGTGATGAAGCCTCGTATGTCACTGGCTCCTTTATCGATCTTGCTGGCGGAAATTAAGGAACGATCATGGAAATAAGACGAGCTACACCCAAAGATCTTGATGCACTATTTACGTTAAACAAACAGATCAGTGAACTTCACCATCTCAATGCTCCTGAAGCCTTTGTTGCCCCCTCGGAGCAAGACAAACAATTTCTTGCCAATGCTCTGGAAGATAAGGAACGTTTAATTCTAATTGCTGAAGAAAACCAACAAGCGATCGGTTTTGTGACCGCAAGCATTACGCAGAATGAAACCATTAGTTTTCTGATCAAAGACCCAATCTGCCGTATCGGAACCATAGTTGTGGATGAAAATCGGAAATCAAATGGAGTGGGAAGTCTACTCATGAATCAAGTAGAGCAATGGGCCATTGAGTCAGGAGCCGTTCAAATTAGGCTGGAAGTAATGGAGTTTAACCAAGCTGCTCAGCAGTTTTATGACAAACTTAACTTTACGACGAGCTCGCGCATCATGTTGAAATGTTTGTAACGATCACGGCATTTAAGCGAAATTTACTATTAAAGCTAACCTGAATCGCAATTCTTTCTGGCACCTTCCTCCCCTTTTTGAAAAGACGATATGATGTACGGATATACCCAAGTGACTTCAAGATGCGGGATTCAGAGCGTTGTCATTGATTCGAGAGCAAGGAAAATAACGCAGTGTAATAGCCAGCTATTTTCAAGTTGTTTGACGCAGCCATTGGTTTAATTAAAAAAGCGAGTCAATGACACGCTCCCGAAGGGCACTCTTTACAAATAGTAAGGTTACAAATAGTAAGGGCCTTGGCTTGTATACTTTGTTGCCGATTCTTGATTTAGAGTGACTAGATCTTTAAATCGCCTACGCGTCTACAAACCGAGTCATTCTCGCTGAACCAAGCATCTCGAGGTTACTTGGGTATAATGGAGATTCGAACATGATTTATCTTTTCGATTGGGGGAACACCTTAATGGTAGATTTCCCTCACGCACAAGGAAAAATGTGCGATTGGGAACACGTCGAGACCATGCCTCTCGCCAGAGAAACGCTAGAAAAACTGTCACAGCAGCATAGCGTTTATATCGCTACCAGTGCATCAGACTCCGCAATGGAGGACGTGCAAAAGGCATTTCAGCGAGTCGGACTGGACCAATACATCAGTGGTTACTTTTGTTTTGCCAATCTTGGTATTGCGAAAAATCAACCTAGCTTCTATCTCGCGGTCGCTGAGCAATTAAACGTAGTACCCAGCCAGCTCACTATGGTGGGAGACTTACCAGAAAAAGACATTTATCCCGCAATGGATGCAGGGCTAAACGTCATTTGGTTCAATCCTAAAAACCTTCCTGTTCCAAGTAAGCCTATTCCGTCTCAAGTGCATTGTTTATCGGAGCTGATACTAGGCTAACCAACAAGGCTTTACTGGAACTCTCGTTTAACCAACTACACTTAATGCACTAATCAAGGAAGATGAATGCAGATCAGACCGATTACTCTCAACGATATCGACCATTTTATTGCGCTCTGGAACCGTGTATATGAAGAAGGCGAGTATTTACGATCTCCTGCGCCTGACCGAACAATGTTGAGTGATGTGATCACCCGAGTAGAAAAAGAATCCATCCCTCAGTTTGTCGCCTTTGATGGGAGGCAATTAGTGGGAAGTATTGAGATCTTCCCTGCCGAAATGTGCGGTTATGAAGGTGGAGAGTTTGCGAAAACTGGTATTCTTGGCATTCACATTGATCGTCATTATCGCAACCAAGGACTAGGAACAAAACTTCTAGCAACCGCCATTCAAAGTGGTTGGAAGTATGGTTATGATACCATTGTTCTCAATGTTTATAAGACCAACCAAGCAGCGATTGCTTTGTATGAACAATTTGGCTTCGAACATGGTGGTGAGCTAGGAGAAGTGTTACTACCCAATGGCAAATATCTGATGAGTCAAAAAATGGTGTTAAAGCAAGACGAAATGAACGCTAGCAGCAAAAGCCATTCTTGATAAGCTAAGAATCCAAGGCTACTTGGGTGCAAAGCCGACCTTTCGATATACTCGCTCGCCCAACGACTTAACACGTAATTGTGATGATTGAATTTAAACCTTTACCACCAAACCAAATTCCAATGACTTTGCTGCTAGAGGCAGACCCTAATCAAGATAACATTGAGCGATATCTTGATACATCCATTGGCTTTGCCGCTATTGAAGACAATCAAATTGTTGGTGCATGTGTGATATTACCTCATTCGAAAACACAAGCTGAAATCATGAACGTTTCAGTCGCGCCAATACATCAACAACGCGGCATTGGTTCAAATCTATTGCGTTTTGCAATTGAAGCCATGAAAAGTCAATCATTTCAAAAACTGATATTGGGAACGGGTACCTTTGGTTATCAACTGACGTATTATCAGCGATTAGGTTTTAGGGTAGAGAGCGTGGACAAAAATCATTTCTTACTCCACTACCCAGAACCAATTTGGGAAAACGGCATTCAACATAAAGACATGCTACGCCTGTATCTTGAGCTTTGAATAAAGAGACTTTCGGTTAACTTTTCATATCTAACTTTTTACCCAAGTATTCAATTTCAAATGTCGCATAGCCAAGCTGAACCGCTTCAAAAGAGTACATTAGGTTTTGTGCCTGCTGCGCATCCTTGGCTAACACAGCGACTGAATAGATTGGACGCTCAATGCCATTGTCGAGTACTTGGGTATTGATATAAGACGAAGTGATTAAACCAGAGTTGTTCAGATTGATAACACGCTGTAAATCGACACCCAATACGCGGTCCATTTCTAAAGCCTCAACCCCCTCTTTCCAGCGCAATGTCACACTGTAGTTATCACTCTCAGGCGTGTTATCTAACCATTTAGCACCCAAAGGTTGGATACTCGCGATCTTCACCAAATCTTGTTGGTACATGGGTAAGTCTTGCAGTTTTGCTTGTACTTCCGCTTCGTTTTCTGCTGATAAAACAAAACGCAGAATTTGTACCACTTTACCATCAATACTGCTTGGTAAAACGAACATGTCTTTCACATCACCTTGCTCGATAAGTTGATTAAATGCGGCTTTCTGTTTTGGTAATGTCTGTAAAACCTGCTCTACATCGTTAGTATTCCAGGCTAGTTCAACGCCATAATCAGCAGCAAAACTTGAGAAAGACGCAACAGCAAGTGTGCTCAATAGGATGATTCTGTTCATAAGGTTACCTTTCATTTTACGATTTTCTTATCTGCTTCAAGTTAAATTCAATGTGGTTGACTCTATTACCAGCGGCTACGATATGCGCGATGGCAACTACGACAAGTACTCTGGGCTTGTTTGAGTCCAGCCTCGGCTGCTGAAACTTGTTGATCTTGCGCTGCTTGATACAGTTGAACGAACCCTTCATCCATTTGCACCATCAAACGATTGAAGTTCTCTGGCTTGCTCCACACTTCTTTCTTCGCTTTGCTATCAGCTTGGCTACCTTGCGGAAACGCTTGTAGCAAATGTTCGCTATGACGAGAGAGTTCATTGCCGATCTGCGCTAAAGCTTGCCAATCGGTATTACTGCCATTCAGAGTCTTGTCCGCTTGCTTCGATAGAGATTCAATTTGCTCAAACGCATTCTGGCGCATGTCGATTTGAGAGCTGAAGTCTTGAGCAAAAAGCGTTGTTGGTACAAAAATGGTCGGTAAAAGTGCAATCAGTGCCAGTGTCTTTTTCATGTCTTTCTCCTAATCGTTCTTCATTGTTGGGTTGTTGGATTTAAATTTACACAACAATCATTGCGCACGCAACTATTGTTGTGTAAATTACCGTAAAGAAGATCATCACACAACAAAACGATGGAGGTAAATGATGAAGATTTGGGACTTAGCAACAAGGCTCTACCACTGGAGTCAAGTTTTACTTTTTATAGCATTGATGACATCTGGGCTGTCTGGTAACGGTCCTCATATCCAACTTGGATTGGCATTATTCACACTGCTAGTATGGCGAATGGTATGGGGATTCATCGGCAGTGAGACTAACCTATTTCGTCAATTTCTCCGCTCCCCTGAAGACGTCATTTCTTATTTAAAGGGAAAATCGGCAGCCACTGCTGGTCACAACCCTGCTGGCGGCTGGATGGTAGTAACCATGCTGACAGCACTCTTGCTTCAATGTATTTCTGGAATGGCTCTTGGTGGCGTATTCGACACATGGCCTTATTCGGAAGTTTGGCTTAACGATGACGTATTCGCTGGCATGGAGTGGCTACATTTAACCTTGGTCGATCTTTTACCAATATTGATCGCTTTACATATTGGCGCGATCCTTCTTTATAAATTAAAAGGCAAACCATTGGTGAAAGCCATGATCACTGGTAAACAGACCAAAACAATCAAAGAAACCTCTGTTGCTGAGCAAAAAATTGTCTATCTCGCACCGCAAAGCCGTGCGTTGGGGGTGCTAGTTGCCGCAACATTGGTTACCATGACAATCGTTGCTTTATCATAAGAGAAAGAAAATGAGCGAACAGTTTGATAGACAAGACAGTTTTGGTTGGATGATCAACGTGGTTGCACACGATGCGGCAAAGCGATTTGAGATCGAACTCAAGAAGCATGGTCTCACAGTAGCGCTTTGGCCAACCATGATGTGTTTATGGGAAGAAGAGGGCGTAACACAGCGCGATATTGCGGCGAAATCTAAGGTAGAAAACTCAACCACGACTCGCACTTTGGACAAGCTTGAGAAGCTTGGTTTAGTGGAACGCCACCCTGATCCAAATAGCCGCCGATCATTCCGAATTTACCTCACGGAAGAAGGGCGAAACCTCAAAGAAACCTTGCTGCCAATTCCGTTGAACGTCAATAAAGCACTAATGAGCCCGTTAGAGCCGGCTGAACAGAAAGAGATGTTACGCCTACTAAAAAAGTTGGTCGCAGAGATTTAGCGCTTCGCTGAGTTTTCCAACCAAGAATAAACAAAGCCCTAAGTTCTGAACTTGGGGCTTTGTGTTTTTAGGTGAACGCCAAGTTTGCCCGTACCTAACACCCTTCAGTAACATGCCCTCTTACCACTGAGCGATTTGATGCTTGATTAACGTAATAGAAATAACACGCCTCACTTTCCAAGGTATAGCCCTGCGGCCAGATGTACACCACACGATCTAGACCAGAGTGATCAATAAATTGGTATTTTGGGATCTCAACAAAGTGTGCACTGTTAGGAAATTGATTGCCCATAATACAAAAATCGCTGCCATGGCACGGCTTATCGATGGGTGAATTGCCCTTGGCGGGTAATCCTATTTCCAATAAAGCACGGATACTGTTCGCACTTGCTTCCGGCATGCCACTGAGCATCTTCACTTGATGGTCAACATAAGTGATTTGTTGACTATCCTGTGCATCATCAATAACAACTTTGGCATGAAAAAACTTAAGAGATGTCCCCAGAGAGGACTGTGAACTGTGCAGCATAGACGCGTATGCTTGGCGGTGGATATCGAGCAAGACAGGTAAAGCTGCGAGAGCAATGGATCCCAATGTTGCGAGCACAATGGTGATTTCCATCAACGTAAATCCTTTTGCTTTCACTTCTTATCTCTCGGCATACAGACAAATGATAGTTACCCAAGTAGCCTCTTGATGCTTGATTCAGCGAAATGGCTGAGGGTAAAGGTCGTCGCTCCCACTTCCATGTGAGAACCGAGCCAATATATCGCTGAAATTACGCAGAGAAACGCACTAACTGAGAGAAAAACCGAACCAATTAAGAACTTGAGACCAGCCGCTAAGTTGTGCTGAAACATACTCAGCAATTAGCTAAAAAACTCGACTAAATTCAAACTACTACGGCACAAACGATCAGGTTAAGTATTTGTTTCTAAAATAAGAATCTTATTTAGTTAATACTTTTGATGTATTCAAATATGTCATTGACTTCGTTTTCACTCAGCACAGTTTTGAATGGTGGCATTGCACCGCCCTGCCCATTACCACCTTCCAAGACAGAACCAATCAGCTCCACTTTCGTCCCAAACGGGTTTAAGAGCTCGGCAGATATATTATCGGGTTTAATGTCCATGGCTCTGGCAACAAGACCATCTCCATGCCCTTTATCACCATGACAAGAGACACAATAAGACTCAAAACGCTGCTTTCCTGCGACTAGGTCCGCTTCGCCGTATTGGTTATCGGTAAACCATTTATAGCCTGCAAATCCAGAGCTGGATACAAGCAATAAGAAAACAACAGAGAAAAAGAATTTACGCATGGGTGCCCCTTGTCTTCATTTGCTAAATCAATGAAGACAAGGTAACGAAGGGGATGTCGAAAAAGTGTTGATTAAGCGTTCAACAAAGGGACGTTATTACGTACTAGACCTCGACGCACGCTGGTGCACATTTTGCCAAAGCGACGAATTTCATCAAATTGAGGAGTGATACCGCGTTCCATCGCCGATTCCCAATAACTCAATTCTGAATCGACCATCTCCAACAGTTTTTTAGGACAACCAATGCATTGTCCTTCAGGACCACAAACAAACGTCTCTGGTTCATAAATCGGCAGTTCAGCTTTTACTTGTGCAATGATATCGCGCATTGCGGTCATTCGATCTGGCTTGACGGTCATTACCCGGCTCCACACAATATTGAGAGCCGGATTGTACTCTCTGGCACGCAAATGTCCCTACCTAATTTAGGTATATTTTACGTTTTTGCTTTGCAAACTTTGATTTAAGCGTTGGAAATTCAGGCTTTTTCGCCACCAAATATACTGCGGTCGCTGCCAACACAAAGCCAATAATACCCATCCAATCAAATGACTCACCGAACGCAAACCAAGCTTGAAGCGCCGTGGTTGGAGGCACAAGGTAAAACACAGAAGCAACGCTTGATGCCGCACCATTCTTGACCATGTACAGCAACAATAAAATTGCTACGCAAGACAGAACAACCACTAACCAAATCAAGGTGAAAATAAACTCCGCTGTCCATTGCACCTGCATGGTTTCAAACTGCATTGCAACAGGTAGAAACATCACCAATGCCGCCAAATATTGCACCGTTGCGCCTCCCACCATGTCCACTTGTTGACAGTATTTCTTTTGATACAACGTGCCGACGGTAATACCAAACAGAGATGACAAACACACAACAATCGCTAAAGTTTTGTGCAAATCCGACTGCCATTCCATCTTACCCATCAGCACCATCGCAATGCCGACAAAGCCCAATGACAAACCAATCCATTGTGATGGCTTAAATTGCTCAGAAGCGAACACTACCAGCAGCACGGCAGTTAAAATGGGCTGTATACCTACCAATAACGAGCTTAGTCCTGCTGGCATACCCAAACTAATAGCAAAGTACGTCCCACCTAAATAAAAACCGTGAATCAATACACCAACCACACAACTGTGCCAAAAGTCCTTGCCCGTTGGAATACTACGACCCAGCAAGACCACTATCACTAGGAACAGCAAAACATTAAACGCCATGCGAATCGACAATAAGGTTGCTGGTTCAGCGTATTGCAAACCAAAGCGCGCGCCGACAAACCCAGAAGCCCAAAGGATAACGAATACAAAAGGAATGGCTCTGATTAACATGATGCGCCCTCACTCTACCTGTTTTTAAATTTTGAATGTTTTTCAATCTCGAATGTTGCTAATGTAGTTAGGTACAGTGTTTTCAAAAAGTGACAGATGGAAGTGTTTTTATGGGTACAGATTTAATCAGTACGCTTGATGCGAATAAGTACTTGATCGTCGAGCATCACCTCAAACAAGCGATCAATAATGGGGTCTATCAACCGGACGATAAGTTACCTTCCATCCGTCTATTAAGCACCGAGCTTAAAGTAAGTAAAAACACGGTGATCCGTGCCTACCAAGAGCTGGAAGCGCAAAGCATGGTTTATTCTGTGCCCAAATCCGGTTATCGCGTAAAACCCACGGAACAAAGTGAAGCCAAGATCGCCAAGCCTACGCGTGTGGATTTACTTTCCGTGTGTAAGCAAATCCTCACTTACCCTGAGTATCAAGAGCGGCTTCCGACTGGTTCTGCACACCCAAATATTGATGCCCCAGCAATCAAAAGTCTGTATGCCGAAATTGGTCGCCATAGTCGCCAGCAAAGCCATATATCCAGCCATTATCAATTGCCACCAGGCGATGATTTGTTGATCAAACAGTTGGCTAAGATCACTCAAGATCTGGGAACCCCTGCGAATGTTGACGATCTTCTGGTAACCCATGGTGCCCAACAAGCAATCAGCCTTGCATTAAGAGCAACAACACAAACCGGAGATATTGTCGCTGTCGAATCACCGTGCTATTTCGGTAACTTATTAATGCTTGAATCGCTTGGTTTACAAGTGGTTGAGATCCCAAGCTGCCCCCGAGATGGTATGGACCCAGACGCACTAGAAAAAGCAATGGCAACATGGGAGATCAAAGTCATTGTCGTCACACCGAACTTTACCAATCCAACCGGCTCTCTGATGCCACTTGAAAGACGAAAGCAGCTACTCGCGGTCTCTGGAGACGTTCCCATCATTGAAGATGATGTATTTGGTGCGTTGAGCTTCGATAAGACTTTGCCAAGCCTACGAAAGTTGGATGAAAAACAACGAGTGATCTATGTGAATTCTTTATCGAAAACGCTCGATTCACGGCTTCGCATTGGTTGGATGCTGGCAGGGCGTTATCGCGCTCAGGTCGAGCAGTATTTATTGTGTGAAAACATGGGCAGCTTGAACTTGATGCAATCAGCGGTAGCGACCTTTTTGACGTCGGGGAAATATCGCACGCATACGGCGCGAATGTGTCGCGTGTACCAAGCAAACGTCCGTCGATATTTACAAATGCTAAATCAATGTTTAGACGTGCACTTTGAATTAAAAAATAATTATCAAATCAATGCAGTACAAGGCTCATTCTTACTTTGGTTACGCTTACCACCAAAAACTGACAGCTACGCGCTCTATCAAGCCTGTAATGAACACAAGATCAGTATTCTACCCGGCTCTGTATTTGGCACGCAGGGGCAGTACCAAAACTGTATCCGCCTCAGTGTGGCGAACTTCGGAGCTGAAAAAAACTGGCAGCCAGCTATGGAAACCCTCGCCAAGCTCATCGCAAAGTTTGCACAATAAAAACAAAGCCGCCCAAGTGGACGGCTTTATTAGGGTCTGTTGACGAGATTAGTTACCCCAAACCATTTC
This sequence comes from Vibrio sp. Y29_XK_CS5, assembly GCF_024181835.1. NCBI lineage: Bacteria > Pseudomonadati > Pseudomonadota > Gammaproteobacteria > Vibrionales > Vibrionaceae > Vibrio > Vibrio sp. Y29_XK_CS5. Next base: position 2,249,078 of record NZ_JAMZAM010000001.1, on the reverse strand, counting down.
GACAAATTCCGGATGATCGATGTACGGGTTACGGTTACCCTGGAAATCAAATACCTGTTGGTTACGATTGATTTCTTTCGCGCTCACCGGATCGTTTTTGTGCCAACGCTTAAGCATGTTAAGCATCCATGGTTCAAATACCGTCGTGCTTGTGCCATTTAGTACAGCGTCTGAACTGCTTGAGTTCTTTTCCCAATTACCAATCACGTTTTCGTATCGTGTTGCCATGTAGAAGTAAGCACGAGCGAAGTCACCTTTAAACTCATCAATTGGCTCAAATACTGTGCCTGAGTAGCCCAAAGATGCGCTGGCTGAACCTAATTTTGAGCCATTATTAGAAACATAAGTGCTGCTACCCACCTCGCCAAATGGCCAGTTGCTACGCTTAGCATTCACATAACCATCGGTCGCAAACAAATGGTGACCGTCTGAGTTCATTGGTTCAACTTTGCCACCAAACCAGCTTTTCGGGAATGAGTGTTCGCGGTTATAGCAATCCCCTTCAGCTTTGTATTGACCACACTGATCTGTCACTTTGGTAAAGCTGACAGCATCATTACCCAATGGTTTTTCTGAGTACATGTCTAGGATTGTGCCGTCTTTTTCATAGTAGTTGTCCAGATCGGCATCTTTCACCAATGTCCAAATCGCAGAGTAGCCACGACCAGTGTGATTATTGATGATATTGAACAACGCCGTTTTCAATGCAAAACCTGTTTTGCCTTCCGCCGCTTTGTAATATTCCCCGACGACCGGTGGTGTAGTTGTTTCACCAAGCGTGAAACTGGTGGTTTGCGTTTTAGTAAATTCACCACCTGAAGCAAGCGTTTTTTGACCAAGCATCAAAGCGTACGAGCCGTTACCGCTGCTGCAACAAATGCCGTCACCGTAGCTATCATTGATGGTAAATTGATAGTCACCATCGGTTAAGCACATGGTCTTTTCATAGGTTTTAGAAGAGTCGAAGCTTTGACCAGAGAAGAGTACTTTTGATTGACTGTCCTTCAGTTCCCAACTGGTTTCTGAGCCGTAACTATCAGTCGTCAAAGTCAGTTGGATTTCATTATCATTACAGCTTTCAACCGGAGGCTGAGTACCTCCACCGCTTTGGTTAGGTAGGAAGTTATCGACATACACTACTTCAGAGCCATCAAAGCCCGATTCATCATAGAATCTCAGACCAACGTTAATGGTTTTATTTGATGATGCGGTATAACTGTGTGTGAGCTGTTGCCATTGATTGGTTTGCTTAGGGTTTGAATAACCATGGTACCCATCAACAATCAGACGCGCTTTAACATTGCCTTCAGTGTGATAAACAGACACTGCAAATGGATAGGTTTTCCCTTGCTCCACATTAATGGTTTGCAGAAAGTCCGTGTTGCTTTGGGTACCCGTATTCACGACTACTTGCGCCGCTAAACCACCGGACTGCACTTGGTTACTAGTAGGAGATACCGCAATACCAGAGTCAATCACAGCCCATTGTGTTGGCGAATTGCCATTCCACTGTTCGAAGTCACCGTTGATGACGTCACTGTAGGCGAATGGAGAGCAAAGCAAAGGTAGGATAAAGAGGGGTTTCGCTATGGATTTCATTATAATTTTCCATTGGTTATATAAATCCAAGAAAAGATAAACATAATGATCACATATAAATAAGCGTTAACTCACAATTTTACGTTGCACGAATGTGAATATTCTCATTATCGTGCTGAGCATCTCACAAATTGCGTACTGTTTCTCGATTTGGATAGCATCGTTTGTTCGATATAAAACAGTAAGATAGAACATGCGTATAGAGATAGAGATAGAGATAGAGATAGAGATAGAGATAGGAATCGAAACAACAGAACTTGTCATACCCAATTAACTTCAAGATACAGGATTCAGAGCGTTGTCATGGATTTCCTGTTTCCCCGAAGGGTACTCTTTGCAAACAGTAAGACCTTGTCCTGTAGACTTTACTGTCGGCTCTTGATTTAGAAGAACTAAACCTTTAAATCGCCGCCACGTCTACAAACTAAATCACTCTCGCTGAGTCAAGCATCTTGGAATTAGCTGGGTATATGATTTCTAAAACCTACAAAAAAAGCCAAGTGAGTCTCTATGGGGGTAGAAGACTGCACTTGGCTTTGGATAGAAATAAAATACTAATGAGCAAGTAGCCTTAGATGCTATTGCACACTCGACGTTACTTTAAAGAATCGCCCTTGTAGTGCGGACATTGGGATCTGGTATTGCCCATTACTTGGTGTGATTGTTTGGTTCGTTAGCAAGTCCACCAGCGCTTGAGAGCTACCCACTTGCGCCTCGGTCAAAATAACGTTTCGAGCGCTTTCTAATGTATTAAGCGCAAACAACACCTGATCACTGCCAGACTTTTTCAGATCGACATAACTACCATTGCTCGCCGCTAAGTTAACGCGAGAACCTTGATACAGGGCAGGATGAGCTGCACGCATCGCCATCAAAGACTTAACGTAATTTTTTAGGTCAACTTGATTTGCATCCAAGGTTGCTGTCACACCCTCAATCTTAGCGCTGCTGCGGGCGACATGGTCATCGCACACGCCTCGCACGGCGCAGGTGTTATTGTCTTCTTTCGCAGCAAACCCATCAACTTGATCGCCAATTTCGTCGCCGTAGTAGAGCGTAATTGGTCCGGTATAAGCCGCTTGGAAAGCAAACGCAGCCTTATGACGTTGCCAATACTCGGCGTCATTAATATCAGCCATACCGCCGCGTTGAAGTAAGTCACCAAAACGAACTAAATCGTGGTTGCCAATCATTAAGTTTGGCTGCGCATGGGATGGATACTGATTGTGCGTTTGGTAGCCATTATCCAACCAATCAACACCTCGCCCACCCACGCCACTTTCATTTACCGCTAACGTTTCTACGATGCGGTAACGCATTGGGAAGTCGAACGCCGAGCACAACGCGGGATCATCCGCAGACCCATACGCTTCACTTGCGATATCAGATTCGCCCTTCCAAATCTCTGCAACCATATAGCCAAGAGGGTTAACGTCTTTGCCATCAGCATTTGTATAAGTCACACTTTGCGAAGCATCATCGACGGCTTTGCGGATCTGTGTCCATGCATCCGTTGGTACTTGATACGCCTGATCCAAACGCCAGCCGTCGATCTTCAGCTCTTTCACCCAATAGGTCGCCACTTCTTTGTAGAAGTCTAAGCTGGTAGGATAATCAACAGGATTACTACCACCAGTAGGCAGCAAGCCAGACGGAGAAGGTTTGATCAATCCATCTTTGTGGTGACCGAATACGCCATCAAAAAAGACATACAAACCACGCTTGTGTGCCTCATTAACTAAGGTTCTTGCTGTTTCTAAATCGCCAAAGCGAGGATCAATCTTAAAATAATCCGTAGCAAAATAACCCGTTGCATCCAAGCGATCTGCCCAGTGATCTTGTCCCGCAATCGCTTGAGACTCAAAAACTGGCGTCAACCAAATCGCATTCATGCCTAAGTCTTGGATATAATCCAGGGAATCAATGATGCCTTGTAAGTCGCCATTGTGATGACTGGTACCATATCCGGTCCCATGACCTATGTTTGAATCACCATCGACAAAGCTCTCAACCATGATCTGATACGTGCGAAGCTGATTATTCTGCTCCATCACATTCGCTTGGCAGGTATAACTCGAATCTGGAAGTGGTGTACTGCCACTATCACTGCCGCCAGAGGAATTACATGCCGATAAAACACCAACAACACTCAACGCAATAAGCGATTTACCAAGCAGTTTATTATATCGGATATTGTGCATTAAACTCTCCCAAATAAAATTAACCCCGACACGTTCTCCATGTAGGGGTTAATAAAAAAAGCAAATCTAAATAACGAAATGGAATATTATTGGCACTTATTAACCATTACATGAAGTGGTTTGCCTTCGCCTTCAAATTGAAGACTCCAAACATATTTACCATCTTCTTTAATTTCAACCGCTGTATCCGTTCCGTAGCCACCGAAAGTCAGTGGTGTTAATTCACCCACGTTCATTCGATTGCCTTTCGCAGTAAATTGTGGGAACCACAACTCTGTCGCGTACTGCATTTTGTAAGAGCCTGCTTTTTCTTGCGTCACAACTTGGTAGAAGTTATTACCTTTATAAGTGTATTGGCGTTGAGGTACATGCTTCCAATCTGAATCAGCAAACGTACCAACAACAAACAGTGGCTTAGAAATTGGACCTTTCGCCGTACTATCTGGGTTATCACAAGCCGCCATAAAAGCGACGACTTCATCTTGAGATAGATTAACAATAGGCTCAGCCGCCGCTTCTGGTTCTGCCGTTGATTGACAGCCAGCAAGAGCAACAAGTAAGGCAGCAGCAAGTGATGTTTTCATCATGTTCATTTTCACGTTAATTCCTTTTTAATATTCCAAAGTAAATAAAAACTCACCAAGTTGGTAAAAGTTTAATATTTAAAAAGAACAAAATATCGAACTACCGATAAAGAATATTATTCTATATCTTGCTGAGCCAGATTACTTTGATAGGTTTAATTATTTCCTAATCGATGACGAGTAAGGTTAGGAACACAATTTAATTATTGATCTGTTAAATATAAAAAACAAAGTAAAACAAATAAATTTGTGAATAAGCTAACTATATGTAGGGGTGAGTTTTAAACACTCAAATAGAGTAATAAAAAAGGTCAGCATATCGCTGACCTTTTTTTAATTATTTTGTATTTACTGCTTTCACAAATACTTCTTGTGCACCTTCGATGCCCAATTCTTTCGCTTCATCAAGCAGTGTTAGTGCTTTCGGAATATCATTAGCCGCGACCGCTGCTTTAATCGAGCTGTGGTAGTAGCTGGTTAAATCCGTACCTTGTGGGATATTGTCGTTTTTCGCGACAATTTTAGTATTCACGATATCGTTCGCGGATACTGAGAAGCGGAACTGACCAAGTGGGCTGTGTTTCGCTTGAGGATCTGCAATATCTGGCGGCTGAGTGTGATTTGCCAGTGCGAAGGCTTTTGCAGGGTGAAGAACTTCTGAACTTCCTTTTAGATCATCGGAAGTGGTGTAAACCAACACATGCAAATCGTTACCTGTCATGTCTGGAATTACATTCATTTCAAGTACGAACTTATCGTTATCCAGTAGTTTTGCTGGCACGTACTCAAACTTTGAAAAATCTGCTTGGTAAATAGGTTCACCCGCCGCATTCATTACAACGACGTTTGGTGCATAGAACTCTAGGTTCTTGTTTACGAATGTCTCTAGTTTAATATCGAGACTGCCGCGATTACCCGGTAGAGCGAACGCTGCAATTGCGCCTGCGCTATTACCATCTAATAGCATTTGGCTTTTATCAGTCAAAGCGAACTCAGTAACCGCAGGTACATCAATTGGTACCCATTGAATATCACCCGACTGCGTGATCACTTGTTGCTGACCTTTCGGGCTCATGTCTACTTGTTCTACAGAAGAACAACCCGTAGCCAACATTCCCAACAGCACGGGAGCAAGCCATTTTTTCATTACCGTCTACCTCGACTCGTTATTGTTTTTGAAATAAATACAGCCAGATAGATTCTGGCTGTATCATTCTAGGACAATTTAGGACTTAGTGGTTAGATGATTACCACCAAGCTTCCGCTTGTACACCGAACTGGAATGTATCGTCAGAACGACCACCGTCAAATGTGTTTGAGTTGTCCGCTTTATCCGCTGTTAGGTAAGAAGCGTATAGACGGATTTCAGGACGAGCCCAGAAGCTAGAGCCAGCAGACCATGCTTGAGCAACTGTTAGCTTACCGAATTTATTTTCATCACCATCGTTATCATCAATCGCGTAACCCGCTTCGAAAATAGTTTTGTGGTTGTCGTCCCATTTGTACATTGGACGAACTACAGCAGACATAGTTTCCCATTTGTGGTCAGCAGCCCACATATCTTCACCAACACCGTATACTAGTTGGTGACCCATTTCCCAGCTGTCACCCATGCTGATTACACCCCAGTTGATTAGGCGGTAACCAGATGCGCCATCACGAGCTTCTGCACCGTACCAGCTACCGTCTCCGTAAAACGCCATTGTCTTAGAGTAGCCTTCTGTACCGTACTGGAATACTGTTTTGTTGAAGCCTGAATCTAGACCTTGGGTCAATTCAGCTGTGAACATGACGCCATTTTTCGCATCTTTTGCTGCATTTGATGCATCTTCAGTTTCATTAACTAGAGCGTAGTTTAAACCTACTTCTAGAGAACCATTGTTCCACACTGGAAGACCAGCATAACGAACATCTAAAGTGTTAACGTTAGCTGCACCGCCATCGTTACCTGCATCAGGTGTATCGCCAGGTTTGTTTTCACCTAGCTTGAAGTTATCGTTACGGTCGTTACGTACCCATGCGAAAGAAAGTTTACCTGGACCAGCTTCGATGTTTTCGATACCAGCACCGGCGCCAGAAATGTTCCAGTAGTAGAAGTCAGAGATATGGATATCGTGACGTTGGTAGTAGCGTTTACCAGCCCATAGCGTTGCTTCTGGAGCGAAGTCTAGAACGCCTTTAGCTTGAACGTTGAACTGACGTAGAGCAAATTGTGCATCATCAACACATTTAACGTTAGTACCATCAAGACCACAGTTTGTTGCAGTACCTTCCCAGTCGTTTGAACCGTTAGAAGTCATTGCAAACATTGAGTCAACGTAGAAGGTTTTACCGTTGTTGTTGTAAACTTCTTTACCTAGTTGAACTTCACCGTACACATCGCCTTCGTTACCTAGACGACCTACTTTGTTCTTCTCAAATGTTACTTGTTGACCACCATCAGCATTTACACCAACACCAGCACGCATGTAACCGTGGAAATCCACTGCGAAAGCAGAACCAGCAGCTAAAGTTGCAGCAACAGCAGCAGCAATTACACTTACTTTTTTCATTCTTAACTCCATTAAGGGTATTTATAATTCTGTCTTCCCTGCTCACTCTTTTAGGTGAATATAGGCAGTAAAAATGCACCTAAAGAAAGAGAGGTAAGATGGGAACAAGTCCCCGTTTGTTTCAACAGTCTTAAGATTACCCAAGGCGTACAAGGATGACGTCCTCCACCCCAAACTAATTTAGGGGGGATGAGAAAGGATGAGAAAAATTACCGAATGGTGTTTTTTCGAGTCAGATCACCAATCTAGGGAGGAATTAGTAAGTTTCTTCGGTTTATAGTGGCTACAAAGTGATAGCCATTTCATATTTTCGTCAAAAATAGGACGTAGAAAGTAATTTAATTACAGTGATAATTTTCGTTCTAAGGTGGTTGACCTAAGTAAGACAAAGTTTTTTACTTATAGTTTCTTAAAGGTAGCAATAAATATTAAAAAAAGTATCTCTGATGACACGACTTCACTCTCGCCCCTACCCACTTGGTGCAACCCTAAATAAAGAAGGTTGTAACTTCGCTATTCATGCGCCAAGCAGTAAAGACATTCAACTTGCGCTCTTTGCAGAAGACGGCAGCTATGCACTGCACGACTTACCAAATGAATATGCAGGTATTCGTCATACTTTTATTCCAGACATTAAATCTGGGCAGAAGTATGGCTTTGTGGTGACGCATCAAGAACAACCTTTGCTGATTTCTGATCCTTACGCAAAGTCGATTGATAAAGCCCTCCACTACCAACCTCCTTTCTCTCCTGCAAAAAGCTTTGATATGCCTAAATGTGTCGTTATCGAGGATCACTTCGATTGGCAAGACACCGATCACCCTCGCATACCAAGAGAAGAGATGGTGTTATTTGAAACCCACGTAAAAGGGTTAACTCAACAACACCCAGAGGTCCCAAGCGATGACAGAGGACGTTACCTAGGTTTATCGTCACCTGAGATGTTGGCGTTTTACAAACAACAAAACATCAATACGTTGCAATTGCTACCTGTTGCTGCGTGTATGCACGAGCCGCATTTACTTAAGATGGATAAGGTGAACTATTGGGGTTACAACCCTTACCTTTTCATGGTGCCAGATCCTCGTTATGCCGAAAAAGATGCCGTCACAGAACTCAAAACTACCATTCGAGAGCTGCACAAGCACGGCATCGAAGTGATTCTTGATGTCGTTTACAACCACACGGCGGAAGGCGGTGAAGGTCCGACTATCTTCAACCTAAAAGCACTCGATCCTCGCTGTTACATCAAGCATGGTCCTCACTATGCGAACTTCACTGGTTGTGGCAACACGGTGGACCTGACTTATCAGCCAGCACTTAACCTCGTTATGGATACGCTGCGTTACTGGGTGAGCGAATTTAAAGTTGATGGTTTCCGTTTTGACTTGGCAGCAACACTCGGTCGCCAAGGGGACGATTACAACCCTGAAGCGGCATTCTTTAAAGCGGTCGCGCAAGACCCAGTTCTTCGCGAGACAAAGCTGATTGCAGAACCTTGGGACATCGGTCCTAATGGCTACCAAGTGGGTAACTTCCCATTTGGTTGGAACGAGTGTAACGACAAACTACGAGACATCTCCCGCAGCTTCTGGCGCGGCGATCAAGGTTACCTAAAAGAGTTTGCGACGCGCTTGATGGGCTCTCGTGATATCTACAGCGCAGCGAACTGGCCTTACAAACTCACAGTCAACTACATCACATATCACGACGGCTTTACCTTGCAAGATCTCGTGTCTTACAAGCAAAAACATAACGAAGCCAACGGCGAAGAGAACCGTGACGGTCATGGTGATAACCGCTCGGAAAACTATGGCGTTGAAGGTGAAACCGAAAACCTAATGATCATCGCCACACGCGAAAAGCAAAAACGCAACCTGATTGCTAGCTTGCTGTTCGCGTTCGGTATTCCTCATATCCTGACTGCAGATGTGCTATCCCATACGCAAGGTGGCAACAACAACGCCTACTGTCAGGATAACGAGACTAGCTGGTTGAGCTGGGCGACGTCTGAGCGCAAGCAAGATTTCAAAGCATGGATTTCACAAATGGTGGCAAACCGTAATCAATACATGGTGCCATTCATTCGTGCTTTTAGTGGTGAAAATCGTAATAACAACCGCATCTTCTGGCGTCGTATTGATGGCAGCTTGATGGAACATGACGATTGGAACCGTTTAAGCTCAGTAGCGCTGCATTTAGGCATTGGTAAAGAAGGGCAAGAGTTGGTTTACTTGATCAACCAAACCAATGCACCAGCGCGCTTCAAGCTTCCAAGTGAGCGTGGTCAAGAATGGGTGACGGTGTGCGATACCAACGTACGTAACCTAAACCCAGGACATGCGGAAGGAGAAGTCCTGTTGTCTCCAACTTCGATGGCAATTTTGCACTATAACCCAAATCAAGAAGCCTAACAGATTCGCCGTCCAATCCTATAAGTTCTTACAAACCCAGCTGCATGCTGGGTTTGTTTTATGGACGTTTCGAGCAGATATCCATCAATCAGGTCAAAGAACACACCATACGCATTGATGCGATAATGAAACTAATCTAATATCGTTAGCCAAATCACATTTATAATATCTACAACGTAATTTGGCACCATGGCTTTACCTAAATTCTTAATCCGTATTCTGCGGCCTTACCTGCTACTTCTCGCAGGATTTATGGTCTATCTGGCTTATGCTCAGTTAGTTGATTCTGAGTCGATGGTTTATCGGCAATCTCAAACCAATATCATCACCGCCGAGCGGCTAATCCACTCCCAAATCGAAGCGGCTTTCAGCAAATTCTATCTACTAGAAACCGCACTAAAGACGAGCAAGCAAGACCTTAATGATCCTGACTTTCATGAGCTAAGCCAAGGCATCATCGATTACTCACCACAGTACTCCAACATTCTCTACACCACGACAGATAGTAACATTGCCTATGGCCTTTCTGGTCAGGTAAAACAAGCGGATATCAGCAAGATCTTATGGCATAAGCTGAATACCGTCAGTGATAAATTTTCCATCTCTTCGCTATACCAAAACCCGCAACAACGCTGGGTATTTGCCATCAAACATGACAACCCAGACCTCAAATACCAACTTTGGTTAGAGTTCGATCTCCTCCATACTACTCAGCAGCTACGCGGTCTTAAAACTTTGAATAAAGGCTATGTGTTTGTCGTAGACAGAGACACCGAACGCTTAGTGTTCCATCCTGATCCAAGCCGAATTGGCGATAACTCTGTCAGTTATCACGGTGGCATTAGCGAGAAAGTAGCCGCAGGATTGTTGTTTGGTAAACATGAATACTATTACCAAGATAACTTTAAGATTTCGGTCTTCGACGCAGACAACGGATTAAACTGGGTGTTTGTGGCGGGCACAGACCGCGCCGACATCCTCAACAACAGTTATCCATTTACTCTTACTGCAGGTGTCATTGCTTCTTTATTAGCTCTAGCGATTGGTATCAATTACCTCACTTACCAACTGCATTTGTCTTTAGCCCGCCTAAATGGCACGGAGAGCGTTGATGAGTTCAAAACCCAACTCAAGCATGTTTTGGATCGTTTCTGCTATCACAGAGGCATACAGTTCTGTTTATACGACAGCTTGAATTACAGCTTTTACACCCTCGATTATCACGGTAACAAAAAGCTCGTCTTAACTGATGCCGAGCTCGCGGCGCGTTTTTCTCATAGTGCGTTGACTTACCGCAACAAGAAGTACGGCGACGAGTTGACGAAAAAGCTCAAGATCAACAGTAATCACTACTGCATTCCGTTGTTTGATGGACGAGAACTGCTTGGGGTGACTTACGTCAGTTGCCGATTCCCAACCTACAAATGCGTGCTCAGTTTGATTCAGAACTACGCCCAAGTAGCGTTGGCAAACCTCAAATTGCATGACCGTTTACGCCATCAAGATCCAATGACGCAACTCGAAAATAAAGCGTGTTTAGCTGCAAAAGTGTCGAGAGAGCTTCATTCAGAGAACCGTTTTATCGCGATGGTCGATATTGATAACTTCAAATACATCAACGATAAATTCGGTCATCCAGTGGGCGATTTGGTCATCCAAAAAACAGCTGAAGTGATGCGCGACTGTTTCCCTAAACCAAAAGGGATTTGTTTAGCGCGCTATGGTGGTGAAGAGTTTGCAATCGTGTTCCAAGCCAATGACGAATTCGATGCCAAACACCAACTGGATAACTTCCTAACGGTGCTGCAAAGAAGCCATCTCACTTTGGGTTGTGGCGATGTGCGATTTACGGCAAGTGTTGGATTTACACCATTAGAAACCAGTTACCATCACGTGGTGGAGCAAGCTGACAAAGCACTTTATCAAGCAAAAAGATTGGGCAAGAATCGCGTCTGTCACCTAAAAGCAGCATAACGCTTTTCTTTTCCAAAAACGACAAAGCCAGAGCAAACATCGCTCTGGCTTTTTTATTTTTATTACAGTCAGTTAAATCAAAAAAACTGACACTCCCCTTTCCTCTTTCCCGTCTTTTAACCGACTCAAGTTCTGCCCCCAAACACCCTCTCGTTAATCAGTTCTGAACAGGTGTTTATTTTTCTTTGATTTAACTTAACGGCTCTCACCAATAACCTTAAATGCATCAGGGGATTGCATGAAGCCAATTGAAAATGAAAGAACTGGACGATTACATAGAGCAAATAAATTTAGACCTGACTAACGAGATGTTAGAGGAGCTAGGTTGGATTAGCAACAACGTTCATCAAGTGTTTTATTGGCTCATTGCCGCCATCCTATTCGTTGTATTGATTTGGGGTATTTTTTAATGAAGGCATCCAATCCATCTTATGGTCAGGTTTATTTGGTTGGGGCGGGCACAGGCGATGCATCACTGCTCACCATTAAAGCATTTCGTCTGCTCAATCGCGTTGATGTTGTGCTTTATGACCATCTGGTTTCGGAAGAAGTCTTGGATGTAATTCCACGAAAAACCCTAAAAATCTGCGTAGGCAAACACTACGGTAAGTGTTCGCAAACTCAGGCAGAAATCAACCAAATGATGAAGGGCTACGCAATCACAGGTCTGACGGTATGTCGCTTAAAAGCGGGCGACCCGTTTGTATTTGGTCGAGGCGGTGAGGAAGCGACCTATTTAGCTCAACAAGGTATCGACTATGAAGTTGTGCCGGGTGTAACTGCAGCGCTCGGGTGCTGTGCTTATGCGGGGATACCGGTCACTCATAGACAAGTTTCGAGGGGTGTCACCTTGGTAACGGGTCGAAACTGTAATGATGCTAGCGAACCAAATTGGAGCGCACTTGCCGCCATCGACCACACCCTAATTTTCTACATGGGGCTACACAAAGCAGAAGCGATCGCAGACAACCTGATTGCTCACGGTCTCGCGCCAGATACACCTTGCGCTATCGTCAGCAATGGGACACGAGAAAATCAAAACAAGATCGTCACTACCTTAGCTGGATTGTATGAAACCTGCAAAGCGCAAAAACCACCACTGCCAGCAATCATAGTGGTGGGAGACGTGGTTTCCCTTTCACAGTCACTGGAATGGTTTGAGTCCACCGCCGAGCCCTGTTTAGAACGCACGATTCATTAGTTTTTGAAAATAACGAGATAGAACAATGCCTAAGTTTTTAACTACTCAGCAAATGGGTTCGGCGATCGAGGCGTTACGTCAGAGCTATAAGGTGATGGCGCCCGTCTATGAAGAATACGCAGGTCGTTTTGCCCATACCCCAAATTTGGATTACCAAGAACTCGAACGTTACGATCAACTGGAGTGGAAAGAGAAAAGCCATTTCTCACCCAAAGAAATCGTCTTCCCAATTACCGAAACCCTGTTTTGGTTTAACGCCGACGAGTTGCGAGAATCCAGCGTCGATGCGCGTCCTATGTTTCTGTTTCTCAGAGCTTGTGACATCAATGCGCTCAAAAGCCTTGATTACATGTTTTTAGAAAACGGCGGTCACGAAGACTTCTACTACAAACGTCTGCGCCAAAAACTCAAACTCGTACTGATTGAATGCAGCGAAAGTTTCGACAACTGCTTTTGTGTCTCTATGGGCACCAATAAAACTGACAACTTTGCGGCTTCAGTTCAATTTAGTGACCACGGCGCCATTGTCACTATTAAAGATCCAGAGCTAGCGCCCTACTTTTCACAAGGCAAAGACGTTGAGCACAATGTCAACTTCGTCAAGTCCAATCCTGTCAAAGTGCGTACGCCAGATTCGGTTTGCGATGATCCGGCTAAAGTACGCGAAGTGTTACTCGGTCATCCAGTGTGGTCAGAATACGATTCACGCTGCATTGGTTGCGGTCGCTGCACTTCCTCATGCCCGACTTGCGCCTGCTTCAACGTGTTTGATGTGGTTTATAACCAAGAAGCCAAAGTGGGTGAACGTCGCCGCCAACACGCCAGTTGCATGATTGATGGTTTCTCGGATATGGCAGGCGGTCACAGCTTCCGTCATAAAACTGGAGAGCGCTTACGTTATCGCGCCTTACACAAGGTCAACGACTTTAAGTCTCGCCAAGGCGAACACCATATGTGTGTCGGATGCGGGCGCTGCGACGACCGATGCCCTCACTACATCTCATTTAGCAACATCATCAACAAGATGACATCGATTGTAGAGGAGGCGCTCTAATGTGCGATTGTGAAAACAAAATGCTGCCGCAAAGCTACCCGATTATTCATATCGAAAAGCACACAGAACTGGAATGGAACTTTCGCGTTGCGTGTGACTTTCCGGTGCACTACGGACAATTTGTCGAAGTGGGTTTATCCCTTGTGGGTGAAGCTCCTATTTCCGTCTCCGACTACGGCTTAGGTTACGTCGACTTGCTGATACGTAATGTCGGCAAGGTAACCAGCGAGCTGTTCCAATTAAACGCCAGTGACCGCGTGATGATGCGCGGCGCAATGGGCAATGGCTACCCGATGGAAGAGTACCAAGATAAACACCTCATTGTGGTCGCGGGCGGCACTGGCGTTGCTCCGGTTAAAGGGCTGATTAACTACTTTCACAACAACCCAAGTGATGTGAAGAAGATGTCTTTGATCCTCGGATTCAAAAACCAAGATGCCGTGTTGTACAAGAACGACTTGCTGAATTGGTCTTACTCCAATCACGTCATCACCACCTTGGATGACGGTGGCGACGAACACTTCTATGAAAGCGGCTTAGTTACCGAACACATCAGCAAACTTGATCTCTCTGACAAGGAAAACATCCGCGTCATCGTAGTGGGTCCACCGATCATGATTAAGTTCGTCGTGCAGGACTTCTTATCCAGAGGCATTCAAGAGGACCAGATTTGGGTCGACTACGAACGCAGAATGGCTTGCTCAGTTGGTAAATGCGGCCACTGCCGAATTGGCGACAAATACGTGTGCTTGGATGGTCCGGTTTTCCGTTATGACCACGCCAGAACCATGATCGATTAGGAGGGAATCACAATGACGATGGACGTAGATATCATCAAAATGCGCGCCAATGGCGATTACCGCCTATCGAAAGTACGTGGCGAGTGCATGATCAGCGTACGCATTCCAGGTGGCATTATGCCTGCTTACCTGCTCGGCGCTGCGCAAGAGATCGCCGAGAAGTGGGGCAATGGTGTTATTCACCTCACCACGCGACAAAAACTGGCGATGCCCGGCATTCGCTATGAAGATATTCCAGAGGTCAACAAAGCGCTGGAGCCCTTCATCAAAGACATCACCGTCGATACGTGCGGCATTGATGTCGAAGACACACAAGCAGGTTATCAGTCGATTGGTGGGCGTAATATCGTCGCGTGTCAGGGCAGTCGAATCTGCCAGAAAGCCAATACCGATACCACTGGCTTGGCACAGCGAATGGAGCGTCACGTTTACCCAAGTAAATACCATTTAAAAATGGTCATGGCAGGCTGTCCGAACGATTGTGCCAAAGCCAATATGGCAGATTTCGGCATCTTCGGTATCGCCAAGATTAATTTCGAAAGTCATCGCTGTATTGGTTGTGGTGCTTGCGTCAAAGCTTGTGCGCACCACGCAGTAGATTGCTTGTCACTCAAAGACGGTAAAGCGGTGAAGGAAGAAAGCAAATGCATTGGCTGCGGCGAATGTGTGCTTGCTTGTCCGACACTGGCTTGGCGTCGAGATCCAAAACAATTCTATATGGTCAAACTGGGCGGTCGAACTTCGAAGAAGACCCCTCGCGTTGGCAAGATGTTCCTCAATTGGGTAACGGAAGACGTCCTACACCCTGTCATCGACAATCTGTTCGAATTTGAAAAAGAGATGTTGGGCGGTAAGCCGATTTACCTTCACATGGGACATCTGATCGATAAAGGCGGCTACTTGCGTTTTAGAGAGCGTGTCTTAGATGGCGTTAGCCTAAATCCAGAAGCCAAAGTCGCCGAACGTATGTATTGGGCAGAAGATGAATACGTAGCGAACATGCACGTGAAATAGGCATAATATGAACAAACTAGAAGAAATGTTTAAAGAGGCGTTAGCCCCGGCAGGTATTACCATTAACGGCTCGAATCCGTGGGATATCCAAGTATTTAACCCAAAAGTGTATGAGCTTGTGATGCAGTCAGGCTCCTTGGGTTTAGGGGAAGCGTACATGTCCAAGATGTGGGATTGCAGTCGCTTGGATCAGTTCTTTGAACGCGTACTTTTAAACGACATTGAAGGCAAACTGGGGCTGGCTGAAAAACTCAAGTTTGCCTCTTCCGCTGCGAAACTAAAATTGAAAAGCTGGGTTAACCCGCAGAGCATTGAGCGCTGTAAATTCGATGTACCGCACCATTATGACATCGGCAATAAGCTTTACCAAAAGATGCTCGATTCACGCATGACTTACACCTGCGGATACTGGAATCGAGCTTCGACACTGGATGAGGCGCAAGAGCACAAGATGGATTTGATTTGTCGCAAGCTCGATCTGCAACCAGGGATGCGTATTCTCGATATTGGCTGTGGTTGGGGAAGCTTTATGATTTACGCAGCGAAGAAGTATGGCGTTATCTGCGATGGTCTCACTCTATCCAAAGAACAGAAGAAGCTCGGCAGCAAACTGGCGATAGAAAATGGCGTAGTCGCGAACTTCATTTTGAAGGACTACCGCGAGTTCAAACCCACCGTACAATACGATCGCATCGTTTCTATCGGTATGATTGAACACGTGGGACCGAAGAACTACGCGGAATACTTCGAGTGCGCAGAGCGCTTCATGAAAGATGATGGCGTGTTCTTGCTACATACCATTGGTTCACACCACAGCACTACCGCATCGGACCCGTGGATCTCGAAATACATCTTTCCAAATGGTGTCATTCCATCGATGAAGAACCTCGCAGAGGCGATGGAAGATCGATTCAACATCGAAGATGTGCACAATTTCGGTGAAGACTACGACAAAACCCTGATGTGCTGGTTCTCCAACTTCCAACAATCGTGGAATCAAATCAAAGGCGATTACAGTGAAGATTTCTACCGCATGTGGAAATACTACTTACTCAGCTGTGCTGGCGCCTTTCGCTCACGAGATTTGAGCCTATGGCAACTCGCCCTAACTAAGATTGGTCGCCGTCGTCCACTGACCGTACGTTCCATGTAAGCAATCTGCCTCCAGATTGTGTTTTGAGCACCTTCGTTTGGCTCCAAGCCAGAATGGGCGGTTTCATTCTGGCTTTTTTTACCGTTCACAGTTCACTTCCACAGTCCGAAAAGTCCCATTTAGGGGGCTTTTATAGTGACTCTCCTCGCAAAAACTAATACTTAGTAACGCCTAGTGTTACTTTTAGTCTTGTGCGCTATGACTTGTTGAGCATTGATGGTGCCGTTCGCTCGACTCAGGCAATCTTCCTCTCAACCAAGGCTCATCCCAACAAACAAAACCAGAGCCAAGATACCATTTTGAGAGTCACCACTATGAAAGCCATCAAATCAATCATCATCGCACTACTGTTTACATCGACACTTTCTGGGTGCGTTTCAACGCCCGGTCACTATCGCTTGGCACCCAACGTTCGTCCTACTTTGATGAATGCCAATATCAACGTTCAACCACTGGTTAACACCGCGGTCTCTGTTGGTAAAGTCGTACTGCCTTATGCGATATCAGCTGGACACGCTTACGTTAATACGCCTTACTTCTTATTGCGATAAACACGCCAAACTCATTCATTTCCCAAAAAACTAGCCAATTTCTTCGGCTAGTTTTCATTTATGTATCATAGAGATAAAAAATCATTACCTTATATATGGGTCATTTGGTGTTGTGAGAATAAATGAACCAGTGTATATTTATGGACCATTACAGTATATGAACCATTCAGACGAGGCAATTCGCGATCATGAACACCTTTCTCTATACGCGCCACTCACCAAAGAATCGAGCTTACCCCGAACAGCTTAACACTCTGCGAACTTTTGCCCCTAAAGCCGTTCACTTTGAAGACAAAGTACGTGGCTGCACACCACCAGCAGAACGACACGCTTTTCAGCAACTCATCAACACCGTTCAATCCGGTGACACTGTCGTACTTTGGTGGCTAACCGCGTTTGGGCGCGATTTCAACCAAGCATTAAACACAATACAAGCTCTACTTGATCAAGGCGTCACCCTAAAAACGGTTTGTGAGCCGTTGACCTTTGAGCCAGGTTCGGTACAAACACAAACCTTGATCTCACTGCTTTCTGGCTATGGGCAAGTCCAAACTCAACACCGTCTATTTGCCGCGGAACAAGGTCGCAAGGCGCTCAAAGACAATCCACAGATGTGGAAGCAGAAATTCCGAGGCCGTCCGGCAGATAAAGCAAAACATCAACACATCGCGACGCTATTGTTGGAAGGAAACACGCTCCAAAGTGTCGCAGAGCAATGTGATGTGAGCCTATCGACGGTAAAACGGGTGAAAGCCAAGCTGAATCAGTTCGATGAAGAAGGAAGCCTACGTCGCCGCGGTGATGGTGAAAAGTCATGAGTCGAGCATTCGAATTTAAAACCATCTTGCTAGCTTGTTTGATCATCAGCGTTGGTCAACTCAGCATGGGCTTGGTGTTTCCATCATTGCCTTGGATTGCGAAAGACTTTGATATCTCCCTCGACCAAGCTCAGCTATTGGTAAGTGTTTACTTACTTGGATTCGGTCCCTCTCAGTTTATCTACGGCCCAGTATCTGATGCACTAGGTCGTAAAAAAGTCCTACTGACCGGCTTGTTGATTGCTATGCTCGGCCTGCTGATGATCATCTTCTTCAGCAATACCTTCACTGGTATGGTGATGGGGCGTTTTCTGCAAGGTCTGGGAACAGGTTGTTGCGCCGTATTAGCTCGTGCATCCACCCGTGACCGCTTTAGTGGACCAGAGCTGCCTGTCGCCCTTTCCTACATCGCAATGGCTGCGTCTATCACACCATTAGTTGCCCCCGTTATTGGTGGCTTCATTAACGCCCACTTCGGCTGGACCATGGTGTTTATTTCACTGCTCGGTTACGTCTCACTAGCTTGGATTGTTATATTGGTGCGCTTTAAAGAGACCATCACACAAACCTCCCCACTGCCATCACCGAAAAAAATGCTGCTGCAATATCGTGATCTGTTGACTTCTCGTTACTTCATGAGTTTTGCCAGTATCGGTTGGCTTAACTTCAGCTTGATGATCACCACTGTTTCGGTAATGCCTTTTATCATGCAAAACCAAATTGGCATGACATCTGATCAATACGCGATGTGGGCACTGATTCCTGCATTTGGCATGATTTGCGGCACCAGTATTTGTAACCGTGTGCGCCCAATCATCGGCACGAAGAAGATGCTACTGGCGACGCCTATCCTGCACCTAAGCTCCGCAGTGTGGTTGTTCTTTTGCCCAGTCGAACCGCTATATTTGATGCTTGGTCAACTGCTGATGATCTTAGGCAATGCGATCGCTCTACCTTGTGCTCAAGCCATGGTTATGCAGCCATACAAGAAGCAAGCAGGAGCGGCGGCTGCCATGTCGGGCGGTGGTCAAATGGTGGTGTCATCCTTGGTCAGTATGGCTCTCGTGCAGCTCGGTTTGAGCCAAGCGTGGCACTTGTCGTTAGTGATTGTGGTATTCGCGACAATTACCTTGACCAATATCTTGCGAGGCTTTGCAACTGAGCAGCCTTCAGAGCAATAGCAAGGATAGATAAACAAAAAGACAAGTTAATTTTGCTTAGCTTGTCTTTTTGTTTTTTAAAGCAGGAACAAATTAATCGTTATTTTTCTTTGCGTCTAAGATAGCTTGAATACGAGGATGCAGCTTATTACCGTGCTCATGTTCGTATTCTTCACGCTTTAAGTCCGTCATGCTTTTCACCGAGTGAGTCGGTAAAGCAATAGGTGCTGTCGTGAGCTTTCCTTTCTCAAGCAATTTCATCGCCTGACGGTAGTATTCACGGAATTTCTTTAAAATCAGATGCTCAGGCAGTCGACGTAGCTCGTAGAACTTGCTTTGCATTAACCACAATTCAATATCGTCATTTGGCGTGCGTGCCACGACTCGGTTTAACGCATCCTCCAACTCAGATTCCGTTGGTAAATCTTTCAATACCACCAATTCACCCATAATTGGCGGCCATCGGTCCCCCGATTGAAGACGCTCGCGACAGTGCTGGATAATTCGCACTAGCTCTTTATCTGTAAGCGAATCCGCGAAATCTAAAAAGCGACCTGTTGGACGTTTACCGTAGCTTTGCACCCATGTTGATTCATAGATACTAAAGAGCGTACCAAACACCTCATTGCATCGATCGCTCGCTTCTTGAGTAACGACAAGCGCTTGCTCAGAAAACGTCGGCTGTGGTTCAGAGCCAATGGGTTGCTCCCAGCTTGTGCTAGGTTCATTTTTCACAGTAAGAGATTGACTGGTAGATACTTTATCTTTGTTCAAGTGATCCACGTTAGCTTCAATACCAAGTTCACGAAGTCGACTTTCGAATGACGAAAAGTCCACTTTTTTTGGTTTTTTAGAATAGCTCATAGCTTCTATCTCTTTGGGTCAATTAGAAGGATGGTTTCTTGCCTTGCTCTCTCAAAAATTGTCTAAATTCTTCAGAAGGGCTGACATGCTTATCTCGAGCACTGCTGTGCTGTTGATATCTCGCTTGTTTTTGGCGATCTTTTTCCATCCACTGCTTCTTCAAGTTAATCGAATATCTTAGCTTGTTGACGAATTGGGTAACAGGACCAATGAAGTTTGCCTGCGTTTTTTGGTACAACACGAACTCTTTCCAGAATACACGTAAATCCATATCTAAAGCAGAGTGGTGCAGCTCTCTTTCCGCCCAGTTTGGAATTGTGTTTTCATCGAGATCGTAGGAGTTGAGATAACCATTATTTAGACGACTGCTACTTTCAACGTTTCGATAACTATTTGGCGCTGCTGGTTCTTCGGCTTGGTGGTTACTGGTTAGTTTTTCTAAACGCCCAGTCCGTTTACTTTCTTCAAGCCAGTTTTCAAAATTGCGCTCCAACCTTGAAATGTTGACATTGCCCCGACCATTTTGGCGAATAAATTCACGCCAAACATCGTCTCTATAGCTTGCCGGAACCTTATAGAAATCACATGTTTTATTTGCCCATTGCGGCAAGCCAGCTCCTTCTAACGTCGTGATCGACGGTTTCTCTGTCATTGGCGCGGCTTGTTGTACCGATGGTTGAGGCGCAGATTGAGAATCGGAGTCTAATGTGAGCTGACATGAATGCCTCTCTACACTGCCTTCGCGTGTGGTTCGCCCCATCGCGAGCAAACCTTTTTGCGATAAAGCAAACAAGATGCTACTTAACTTGAACTCTTCGCACAGACACTCTTGTGTAATATCACGCAAGACAAACGATGCTTGTCCATCTGCGCTTGCGATGTCCGACAGTTTTAGAAGAACCAGCTTCTCTTCAGCACTAACGTTGTGTGCCTGCCAAGCTAAATAGGTGTGTTTATAACTCATGTAATACTCCCAAGTTGCCCGCAGATTTTACTAAGATGCTACAGAGAAGAAAACAGATAACTTTTACTCCATCACTTTCATTGATGGTAAATCACACGCTTTTCAACATTAGCTTGAGCAAATGCGCAACAATCCTAATTAATTATATACCCAAGTGACTTCAAGATGCAGGATTCAGAGCGTTGTCATTGATTCGAGTTCAAGGAAAACAACACAGCGTAATAGCCAGCTCTTTCCAAGTTGTTTGACGCAGAAAGCGGGGCAATGACACGCTCCCGAAGGGCGAGCTGTCTTGGCTTGTATACTTTGTTGCCGATTCTTGATTTAGAGTGACTAGATCTTTAAATCGTCGCCGCGTCTACAAACCAAGTCATTCTCGCTGAACCTAGCATCTCGAGGTTACTTGGGTATATACAATGCCGTCCGCGCTGTGTCTCTGCTGGGTGATGAGTTGGACAGTTTTATGCTTGGAAAATCAAAATAAAACGCCCACTTAAACAAAGTAGGCACTGTTATTTTCAAACCATGCTGGAGGTTTCAACTAAGAACTTTGCAGGCTTACCAAAATCACGCCAGCGGTGATCAAGCCAATCCCCATCCAGTTAACCATACTGAGCTTCTCTCCCAGCAAAACCACACTGAAGATCGCAACTAACACCACACTCAGCTTGTCGATAGGTGCAACTTGAGAAGCTTGCCCCAATGACATAGCGCGAAAGTAACACAGCCATGATGCGCCGGTTGCTAAGCCCGACAGCACCAAAAACACCATACCTTTGATCGAGATCTCACCTATGGCACTGAATTGCTTAGTCGCGTAAGCAATCAAACCGACTAAAACAAGGATGACGCAGGTACGAATAAAGGTCGCCAAGTCTGAGTTGATATTGGCGACACCCAGTTTGGTCAATACTGCGGTCATCGCTGCGAACACAGCTGACATAAGCGCCCAAAATAACCAAGAAGTTTGTAGCATTGCCTTTCCCCATTCATCCCTAAAAGCAAAAAAGGCGTTGCAGAGTATACTGCAACGCCATGTGTTCGAATCAATGTCTCACCAGAGCTTAGAAGTCTGCCGTCATACCAACGTAGTAAGTACGTGGCGCTTCTACATAGCCGATGTTCTCTAGTTCTTTAGATACACGTTCGTCAGTCAGGTTAGTGATACCCGCACGAATACGCAGCGCATCGCTCACATGATAAACCGTGCCTAGATCCATTGTGGTGTAAGCATCTTGAGTTAACTCTGAATCAATCTTACGCTCACCACGGTAGCGCGCGCTAGCAAACAGGTTCAAATCTTGAGTTGGGTACCAGTTTAATCGTGCAAACGCAGAGTGCTTGTAACGCTCGTTCAACTCTTCACCTGTCGACTTATCTTCAGTATCCAGATAAGTGTAGTTACCTGACATCGCCCATTGCTCGGTAAACTGAATGCTACCGGTCAGCTCCACACCTTGAATTACCGCTTTTGATACGTTTTGGTAAGATTTGTACGGGTTAGACAACTCACGATCGATAGGGTCACCATTGTCATCGATACAGCTCATCACCGCACTCGACCATGTACCCACTTCACAGAAGATATCCGTTTGTTCGATCAGGTTTTCGATTTCGTTACGGAATACCGCACCTTCTAGGTTCCAGTTACGACCGCTGTACAATGCCGAGAACTCATAGTTAACGCTGGTTTCTGCTTCCAGATCTTCGTTACCTACGATGTTACAGTTGCCCTTACAGCTGTTCATCGAGAAGTCTGGATGGTTTTGCGTCATGGTTGGTGCTTTAAACGCTTTACCCACACCACCTTTCAATACCAAATCATCCGTTGTTTGATGTACTAGGTACACACGCGGACTGAACTCTTCACCGTAGTGTTCGTGCTTATCCAAACGACCACCAATCGTTGCCGTCAACGTATCGGTCATTTCCCATTGGTCTTGAACGAATACGGCACCTTGGTATGCCTCTGCTTTGTTGCCCTTAATATGCTCAGGGTTCGTAAGTTGGCTAGTTTGGTAATCCACACCAAAGGTTACTGTGTGGCTTTCACCTAGATAAGTCGTTGCTGACGCCTCAAAGATTTGTGTCAGCTCTTCAATTGAATCAGCACCATCGTTTGCCGCTTCAATGTTCTCTACGTTTTCACGTGAGTAACGAACTTGCGTATCACCCCAAGACCAAAACCCAGTGTGCGATAACGCTTGGCTGTTACGTTTAACGCGAGATTCAGAGTAAAGCACAGTCGTTGCACTTTCAGCCGCCGTATCACGTTCATCATCGCTGTAACCAAGATCTAAATCGATGAATTGGTTATCAGCCAAATGCCAAGAAAGTGTACCGAACATCGCTAAACTGTCACGACCTTCAAGAGCAGTAATTTCTGAACGGTCGTAATCTTGACCTTTCACGCTCTTAATTCCTGTGTACGGCTGCCATGCATTGCGGCTAGTTTGAGAAACCGAAAAACGAGCAAATAGTGTGTCGTCAATCAGAGCGCCAGATGTAGTCAAACCTACGGTGTATTCTTGACCGCCATTGCCATCATTCGGCGATGTGTTATCTAGGCTAAGCTGTGAGCTCCAATCGTTGTCTGGCGACTTGGTGATAATGTTAATCGTACCGCCCATGCCGTCTGAACCATAAAGCGCCGACATAGGACCACGGATGATCTCTACTCGCTCAATTGAATCCATTGGGATCGCAGAAAGATCAAAGTCGTTACCACGTACAATCGCACTTGCTGAACTCATGCGACGACCATTTACCATGATCAATGTGTACTTAGAATCCATACCACGGATAGAAATTTGCTGACGACCGGCACGTGTGCTGTCGAAGTCTGACTCCACGCTGGTTGCATTAGACACGATGTCTGCCAGCGTGATGCCCGGATCGTTTTCGATATCTTCAGCGGTGATCACCGACATAGAAGCTGGTGCGTCTTTCAGCTCCATCTGGGTACGAGTTGCTGTTACAACAAGCTGCTCATCAGCTTCGATTGGCGTTGTATCAGCAAAGACAGAAAAAGAAGTACATAGCGCACCGATCACCACTGCTAATGGTTTTGGCGCAAACGGAGTCGTCTTCGACATGGTAAAAACCTATAAACTTTAATGGAACTTATAATGATAATGGTTCGCATTAAATAGCCTTTATTTAACGAAGACAAGCAACCGAGCATTTGCCGAAGTTATTACGATTATGTCAAATGTGAATAATGAATTTCTTTACCATTCACTCTCAGTTGAGCCATATATTTCTTTAAATAATGACTTAACCCAATTACACATCGGGTCGTTATGATAGCGCTTATGCCAGTACAAATAGACCGATTCACTGTCCATTCGAATCGCTTTCGGTACGGTTTTAGTAATCAATTTTCTGCCCTGACAAGCGTCTTCCGCAAAGGGCGTTGGCAAGTGAAAAATCACATCTGTTTGTTCTGCGATCGCTGGTGCAGCATTGAAGTTTGAAAGCTGGACAGGAATCGATAATTGACGCTTTTTATCCACCACACCAAGCTCGACAAAACGATGATAAATCGACAGTGTTTTGCCTCCTTGAAGTGAGATTTGACCGAAATTGCAATCGAGCAGCATCTCTACCGTCAGCTCTTCAACATGCGCAAGCGGATGGGTTTCGCTCATCAGGAATCGGTAGTCGCGATTGGCAATTTTCATGCGGTACAAATTCTGCTCAGAGCTAGGCGGCTCGGCGGTTGAGAGCACAAAATGTACATCCCCTGCAATCAGTGCATCGAAATGGCGCTTCGGGATTGAGTCGATATCGATAATCATGTTCGGCGCTTCTTCACGGATACGCGAAACAATCGGTGGCAGTAAGAAAATTACCTGTGGAACCAAGCCGTAAAAACGGATCGTCCCGTTACTCTTTTCAGGTACAAATGACTGACCGTACATCAGCTTTTCTAGCCCGGTTAAAACGGTGTTCAAATCTTGCTTGATCACTTCGGCTTTTGGGGTCAATTCGTAGCCGTGTGCAGTGCGTACTAACAGCTCATCGTTGAACAAGTTTCTGAGTTTTTGTAAAGAGCGGCTCACCGACGGTTGGCTCATATTGAGCGATACCGCTGTGTTGGAAACATGCTTCTCTTCAAGTAGGTGTTTGAGAATAAACAATAAGTTCAAGTCGACTTGAGCTAAATTCATTTTTTGAATACTCACTATTCCGCTAATTCTGTTGCTGCATATAGACTATCTGCTAATGTGTCTGCAATCAATAATCATTCTTATTTGATTTTAATCAAATTAGTTATACCGCTTTACGACTAATCTCGCGCTCTATTTTTTAAAGCACTATTTGTTTTTTAAGGCACTAATGCGAGATTGCATCGCACCTTTTGGAAATCATTATGTTGGGTAAAACTTCTCTTCGCGTAGCAACGGGAGCTTTGCTGCTTGCATTGGCTCCTATCGGGGCAATGGCTAAAACCTACCAACACAGCTTGGGCACAGTAGACATTGATGGCGTTCCACAACGCGTCGTTGTTCTAGGCTACGGCAGTTTAGACTACATTGATGCTTTGGGTGTAACACCTGTCGGCATGCCAAAAACACTGTTGCCAAAATCACTAGAAAAATTCCAAATCGACTCGTTTGTGAATACGGGTAGCGTAAAAGAAGTGAACTTCGAGACGCTGTTTATGCTCAAGCCAGACCTGATCATCGCAGAAGGTCGCATGGCAGATATCTATAAAGATCTGAGCGACATCGCACCAACTTACATGTTCCGTATCGACACCACCGACTACTGGAAAACAACCCAAGAACACTGGCGCACGCTGGGTGACATCTTCGACAAAGAAGAACAAGCTGAGCAGTTGATTGAAGGCGTTCAAGAGCAAATCGACCATCTTCACGCAAAAGTAGAAGAACAACCACGACGCGCACTGACGGTCTCAAACAGTGGTAACAGCTTGGCGATGTTTGGCACCAATAGCCGTTTCTCATTCGTGTATGAAGAAGCAGGCTTCGCGACTTCGACTTCTGAGAACGTGAAATCTGTACCACGCACTCACGGCAACTTGATTTCATTCGAATACATCGCTGATGCCCAACCTGAGGTACTGCTTATCCTTGACCGCGAACAAGCCATCGGTCAGAGCAGTGGTAAAGCAAAACAGTTGTTCGACAACGATCTCGTGAAGTCGACACCAGCGGCGAAAAACAACCGCGTGCTGTTTATGGACCCAGCAGCTTGGTACTTAACCGCAGGTGGCTACCAATCGACGCAAACCATGATTAAAGAGCTGAACCAAGTCATTGCTAACTAATAGATTCGGTTCCTGCTCATTCTAATCGATGACCTTTCCCGCTTCACGGTGCGAAAGGTCATTGTTGTTTTTATCACCCTATAAATACACCATGAAATTACATCATATCTTGGCTTTTTTGTTGCTCATCGTACTCGCCTGCGCCTCTTTGTTGGTTGGGGTGGCGAACGTTTCACTCTCGCAGATTTTGGCTGGTGACAGCCACAGTTTGAACATCTTGCTGGTTAGTCGCTTACCCCGCTTGCTTGCCATCGTCTTAGCCGGAGCAGGCTTGAGTATCGCTGGTTTGATCATGCAGCAGATCGTGCAAAACCGCTTTGCTGCCCCATCCACCACCGGTACGGTCGATTGGGCAATGTTCGGCTACATCGTCGCGCTGATTCTGTTTGCAGACATGAGCAGTTGGGTTCACCTGGTCACCATCTTCGCGTTTTCTGTGATTGGTACGGTGATCTTCGTGCGCTTCTTGCAACGTTTGAAGTTTAAGAACACCGTACTCGTCCCGCTGATCGGCATCATGTATGGCAACGTGGTGTCATCCATGACCACCTTTATTGCCTACAAATACGACCTAGTACAGACCCTCGGTTCTTGGACGGTGGCTAACTTCGCATCGGTATTGCGCGGTAACTACGAGTTCTTGTATCTCGCTCTGCCGGTCTCGATTCTGGCTTACGCTTACGCTAACCGCTTTAGCGCTGCAAGCGTGGGTGAGAGCTTTGCTAAGAACATCGGTCTGAACTACCAGCGCATAGTGTTGGTCGGTGTCATCCTTGTCGCTGTACTGTCGTCATCGGTGGTAATGATCGTCGGGATGATTCCGTTTCTTGGGCTTATCGTGCCAAACCTTGTGTCGCTGTTCATTGGTGACAACATGCGTCGTAACTTGCCTTGGACCGCATACGCAGGTGTGATTTTGGTGCTTACTTGCGACATTCTAGGTCGACTCATTATCTTCCCTTACGAGATTCCAATTTCGATGATCATCAGCATCTTGGGTGGCTCAATCTTCATTTACCTAGTTCTGAGAGACAAATCGAATGCGTGATTCTATGAAAGTAACGCTGCTGGCAATCGCGGCGGTTTTGATTTGTGCGGTGTTCATCGGCAAGGGCTTAACGCCAGATAACTACCAGTTCTTCTTGTCACGCCGCATCCCGAAAGTACTGGCGATTGTCTTGGCAGCAATGGCGATTGCGTCTTCGTCATTGATTTTCCAGACCATCACCAACAACCGAATCCTCACCCCTTCGATTCTGGGTTTCGATTCCATGTACGTGATGATTCAAGTGCTGCTTGTGGTGATGTTTGGGGGCTTGAGTGCTTTGGTCATCAACAGCAAACTCAACTTCGTGTTGTCGACTGGCATCATGATTGCGTGTGCGATGACTTTGTTCAGCTTCTACTTTCGTGGTCGTCAGCGCAATATCTTCACCCTTTTGTTGATTGGTATCGTGTTGAGTAGCTTGTTCAACAGTGTCACTGGTTTCTTCACCATGATCACCGACCCAGATGAGTTCACCTTCATCCAAAGTTCCATGTTCGCGAGCTTCAACAATATCAACAGTGAATTGGTGTACTGGTGTGTGGTGCCGATGCTGCTGTGTGGTGCGTACCTAATGCGTATTGCCCACAAATTAGACGTAATGTGGCTTGGCGCCGACAACGCGAAAAGCCTAGGTGTGGATACCCACAAACTGACCATGCAAGTCATGTTCATCATTACTTTGATGGTGTCTATCTCGACCGCATTGATTGGTCCAATCTTGTTCTTTGGTCTGATTGTTGTGGCTCTGACTCGCCAAATCTTCACTGGCTACCAACATCGCTTATTGATTGTAGCGAGCTCAGTTCTGTCAGTTGTACTGCTGTCTGGCGGTCAATGGGTGGTTGAAAACCTGTTCGATTTCGACACCACCATCAGCGTTATTATCAACTTTATCGGCGGCGGCTACTTCTTGCTTCTGCTTATGAAAAACAAATTCGATTAAGGGTTTATCACATGATCCGTATTCAAGGTCTTAGCAAAAAATACAACGAAAAATACGTGGTAAAAAATGCCGATGCCCTTTTTCCTCTTGGTAAAGTAACCAGCATTATTGGTCCTAATGGCGCGGGTAAAAGTACCCTACTATCTATGGCGAGTCGTCTAACAGAAAGCGATGCTGGTAGTGTCGTGATTGGTGATAAGCCGCTTGACCAATGGAACACCGAAGACTTAGCAAAGCGCCTATCAGTGCTGCGCCAATCAAACAACATCAACATGCGCTTTACGGTGCGTGACTTGGTGGCGTTTGGTCGCTTCCCGTACTCGCAAGGTCGTCTGACAGAAGAAGATCACCGCATCATTGATGAATCAATGCAACATCTGGAAATCGACCATTTGAAAGATCGCTTTATCGACCAACTGTCGGGCGGGCAACGTCAAATGGCATTTATTGCTATGGTGGTGGCACAAGATACCGACTACATCTTCTTGGATGAGCCGCTGAATAACCTCGACATTAAACACTCCGTCGACATCATGAGTACGCTACGTAAGCTTGCGGAAATGAAGAACAAAGCTGTAGTAATCGTAATTCACGACATCAACTTTGCGTCTTGTTACTCTGACCACATTGTGGCGATGAAGCTCGGGGAAGTCATTAAAGCGGGCTTAGTTGAAGAAGTGATTGATGCCGAAGTGCTGAGCGATATTTATGAGATTCCATTTATCGTGCAAGAGATTAACGGCAACCGTATTTCGTTGTACTACCGACGTTAACGTAACCAATTTGATTTCAAAGGCGGCCTCGTGTCGCCTTTTTTAATTTTGGTCAATGAAGAAGCATTAAACGCGGAAAAGCGGTGTGTCTCGGCAGCAATAATGATACTGTACTGAACAGTTTTATTTAGGCTGATTTAGTTATGCGCGCATCTACTGAAAAGAAAAGAACTCGAATCATCGAAGTCGCGACCGAACTGTTTATTGAACAGGGTTACAAGGACACGTCACTCGATCAAATCGTTTCAATTTGTGGAGGTTCAAAACAGACCCTGTATCGTTACTTTTCCAATAAAGAAGGGTTGTTTGTTGAAGTGCTCGCGCATAACACCAAGATCAGCCTAGAATCCGTTTTCCAACTTGCCGATAAACAGAATGAACCACTAAGAGAAACCTTAGAAGACTTCGCTAAAAAGTATCTACGTGGCATTTGCTCTAACCCAATCTTATCGCTTTATCGCATCGTGTCTGCTGATTTTAATAAACACGACTCGGTTCCAAATCAGTTTTGGCAAACCGGACCGCAGCGTATTCACCAATACTTAATTGAGTTTCTAAAAACCGACACCATCAGCCAGCAACTTAACATCGATGATGCCGATTTAGCCTGCGGGCAGCTACTCGCGCTGATCAAAATGGATTACCAGAACATGGCACTGATGGGCTTTGATTTCTTAAGCGATGAAGAATTGGATTCGCACACACAAAAAGCGGTGACGGCGTTCCTTAAACTTTATCAGCGCTAAGAACCTCAAAACTAAAAAAACAAAGGGAGCACATTGGCTCCCTTTGTTCTTTTACGGCTTAGTTACCGAGTTGTTTGGCTGGCTATTTGTTCTGTTTACCTAACCTCAGTGCGCTTCTTGTTTTGCGGCTAGCTTCTTACCAATCAACAAGATTGGCGCAAGCGCAAAAATAGACACAATAAACATCACCAACGAATTACTCAGCGCCAATGTCGTTGTTTGCTCCTTCACAACGGCACTAATCTGGCTCATGCCGAGCGCCGGATTAGGTAAGCGACCATGAGTTAGAATCGCGCCGCTCAACGCCTGCTCGTAAGCTGCGAATACGTGATTAGAACCATCCAGAGTACGACCAATTTCTCCCGATGCTTGCGCACTGTGGTTTTGAATCACACGAGAGAAAAACGCCCCGCCAATCACCCCGCCCATGGTTCGGAACAGATAGAAGTTAGCAATGCCTTCTAAGCGCTGCCCTACTTGGAAATACATCAACACCGCAATCGTCACCGACACGTTCAACAAGCCAACACCAAAACCGCGCAGCAGCATTGGGATGGGTAGTGACTCTGTACCAACAAAGCTTGGTAATTGGCTGAACTCGTGCACCGACAGTAGAATCATCAGCACGCCAAAAGGCACCACAGCATCCGCCAGCGGACGGCGGAAGTAATACACCAATACACTTACCAGCATGCCGACCAACATGGCGTAAAACGATGGCAACTGCGCATAGCCCGCATTGAGGCTGTTATAGTGCATCGCCATTTTTAGGAAGTTAGCAAACAGCACCGTACTTGCCATCACGGCAAAGCCTGCAAGAAAGGCGTTGTACATAAACACGTTAGTCTTTAACTTGCCGTGCAATTGCATCGACGCAGTATCCAAATGGCGCGTTTTCACCAACTGATACACCACCAACAAAACCAGTGCTGCAGCGACAGAAGAAGCCTGTACAAACCAGTCTGAATCCAACCAGTTGTAGTAGCTGCCACGCATCAGTAGGAACACCACCAAACTCATCGTTAACGCGAGTACAAGGTACACCGAACCTGAAGACTTTGGCTTAGTTTCAATCTCAATCGCCTGAGGCTTATACACGCCGATCATCACTAGAGCTGAAAAGTACAACCAAGCCGAGGCAACGTTCAAAAACGACCAATCAAACTCTTCAACAATCTCTGCCACCAACCACGGATAAGCGCCCATTGGTAACAGTGTTGAGAAGATCAGCGTCAGTGCAATAATCGCAGGCAACCAACGCTGCTCAAAAGAATTGAGTAGATAAAGATTCACCACCACCAATAACATGCTCATGAAAAAGCCGCTTACTAGCCAAGTTAGCGTAAACAACAACGCATGCTGACCTACCCAATAGAGCGCAAGGTTTGTTCCCAAACCCACCAGCAATGCAGAGTGTAATGGCAATGAGGTTCCAAGCTTACGCACCATGATTGGGGTAAACATAAACCCTAATACTTGAGTGATCATAAAGCCGATTTTCACTAACTCGACTTCATCTGCAGACAAACCAGATGTGGCTGCCATCTCGTGGGACAACTCAGTAAACATCACTGAATTGATCCCAAAAGCCGCAATGGCGAACAGCGCAAAAATCAGCAATGGTGAACGTGTTTTCATGGCGATTAACCTTGCGTTGCGGTCTCAATCGACACTTCAGCCGACAAGCCAGGGTAGATGCGCTGTTTCAGCTCTTGTGGAATATCCAACTCGATACGCACTGGCACACGCTGAACTACTTTCACGAAATTACCAGTCGCATTTTGCGGTGGCAGTAAACTAAACTGCGCGCCTGTTGCTGGGGTTATGGAAGTTACACGACCATGCAATGGATGATCAGGGAACATGTCTAACACCACTTCCACGTCTTGCCCTTGTTCAACGTTTTCCAATTGAGTCTCTTTGAAGTTTGCCTCAATCCACACGTAATCCGGTACCATCACAATCAAACCCATACCCGGTTGAACAAACTTACCCACTTGCACTTGTCTGTCTGCCACATAACCATCAAATGGCGCTCGAACGATGGTTCGCTCAAGAGCGATATTCACCAGTCTCAAGTTCGCTTCGGCTTGTTTGCGTTGCGCGGTTAGCTGCATCTTTTCTGTCACGAGCGCGTCAAGCTGCTTCTGTTCAGCGGCTAGCGCTAGCTTGGCAGTTTCAAGGTTGCTGTTCGCTTCAATAGAACGCGTTCTTTGCGCTTCAAATTGGTTCTTACTAACCGACTGCTTTTGTACCAAGCGTGAAAGACGTTTGAACTCCGCCGCTTGATGTTCCGCGTTGGCACTTGCACTGTGAATGCCCTGCTTCGCCTGCTCAATCTTTACCAACTGCATCTCAGTTTTGGTTTGGTTTGCGGTCAGCGCTGCTTTTGCGACATCTAACGCCGACTTCGCGATTTCTTGATTGGCAATGAAATCTTCATCATCAATCGAAAACAGTGGTGCGCCTTTGCTTACCCACTGGTTATCTTCGACAAAAAGTTGGCTTACCTGCCCACCGACTTCCGGAGAAATCGCCGTCACATCCGAGTGAACATAAGCGTTATCGGTGGTCACCGTATTAGGTTGATATAACGCACAACCCGCAGCGAACAACGAACCAATAACAAGCGACAACGCAATGACTTTCTTCTTCATTTTTGAAACCCAACTTAATGATTTTTACAAACTGTACTGTACCGTACAGTTTTAGTAAAGGTACATTTGATCATTTATGAAGGAGAAAGATCCATCCCACTGATTTTTATTGATCTTATTTGGTGCCCACTTTTGAATGAAAGGGAGAGAATTGAAGTACATATATTGAGAAAAACAAAAAAGGCGACACCGAGGTCGCCTTTTGATTATGAAAAAATACTTCGAGATTGAAGCCAGTGAATCACGCTTATTGCTGCGCTACCTTCACTTGTGGTTTCGTTGAACCGGTGTAATCAAAGTCGAACGTGATGCCATCTTTGGTTACATCCACCGCCATACCACCAACAAGTTGGCCTTGAAGGCTCATCATCAGATCTTCTGGAACTGGTTCGCCAGAAACTTCAGATGCCGTTTCCATCACTTCCAATACACGCTCTGAATCCAGAGTGAAGCTCAATAGACCATTCGCTGTTAGTGGCTGTGCCATCACCTTGTCACTTGCAGATGCTGCAGCATCACCGCTGTAAAGCGTCAAGTGACTGTCATTCAGACGAGCAAACACATCAATTGGCTTGCCAGCGTACGGTTCTAACAAACCACCAATATTCACTGGTTGGTTATCCGGTTGGATTTGGATTTGAGCAAGTTCAGGCACAAACATCTGCGCGGTTTGCAGCAACATGTTTGGATCGTCCGCAGAGATCGAGAAGATTGCGTCTAGCTGACCAAGCTCAGGACCGTATTGACCGCTCATGTCTACATCAAGACCGAACATTTCCATGCTCAAGCCTTTCAGACCATTCGCCATACCTGCACCCATGCTGATTGCTGGAGCTGGATTTTGACCACGCATATCTTGCTGTGCTTTGGTTAAAATTGAACATTGGTATTGAGGCGTAGTTAGATCGGTCCAGATCTTACCAATTGCTGGTGCAAGCGTTGCAACATCCAAGCCCAGCGCTACACTGAACATACTCTTCTCGCCGTTTGATTCCGCGAGTACACCACGCATTGATTGCAGTGCTTCCAAAATCACTTGGTTTTTCGATTCAACGACTAAGCTACCATTAATGCGCGCCTTGCTGTCTTGGACTGAGTATTCACCAAATACCACCATTTGCGGCCAGTTTTCTGCGATCTGAGTAAACTCGGTATGACACGCTGGCGTGCGAAGTTCATCCAACATTGGATCAGAACCCGCCGTGTTTAGTTGGCGAGCAAGGCGGTTACCATCCGTCGTAGTGAAACCTTTGATGACTTCACGAAAATCAACCAAGCCAAACGAGTTGTTGTTCGCACCGTATTTCGCTTTCAGCGCTTCCAAGCGACCAGAATCCGCAATGTTGTTCTTTGGCGATTCTAGACCAAATGCCATCTTAAGCGGGTTCTCAGCACCTAGCTCAGGAATATCCAACGTCACCGTCAGCACGTTGTTCACTACGCCCACAGCAAGACCAACACCCATTTGCGGATCTTGTGAGTCTGTTAGCTCATAACGACGGAACTCAACCGTATCCAATTTCACGCTCTCGTGTTGAATACCGGCTAATTTTTCTTGCTCATCTAAGCTTTTCCATAGTGATGCAGGAGTCTCAAGCTGCATCTTATAAACTGGAACAAAACCAAGCGTATAGATAATTGGGCTTACCATATCACCAGTACCTAGGAAAGATTTGAGACTTTCAGGTGAAGAAGATGCCGCAACATAAGCATCGAAGAAGTTAACCGCAAACTCGAGACCTGGAGTCAACTCTTCTTCTACGAACAGATCAGCAAGAGGCGGCTGTTGTGTTCCACCGAAAGCAGTCATGTATTCGTAATGATTGAATGGTTCTGTTTGGTAAGTCAGAACAAGTGTATCTGCCGGAACTTGCGTGAGTAGCGAGTTTGAAGATTCACCTTGGGCAAGGTTGTTTTGGTACACATAAGCGGCACCACCAACTGCTGCGACCACTGCAGTAGCTAATAATAATTTTTTCACGACCAACTCCGTTGTCTTGGTTATATTTCCCCAAACCAACTAGCTGGTTTGAGAGAGCATTAAGCCTTCAATGAACGCTTTAACAAGATGAAAAATTTCATTTTTTGTTTCAGGCGTTTATTCGCGTGCAACGCCATCATAAACACCCAACCAGACTTATCAATTTCCCAAATGCTAAATTACTAAAATATCCAACATTTATAAGATAAAACGTGAAGTGAGTTAAATTGCTCAATCATACTATTGGTAATTTACTCAATCGAAAGGATAAGCTCCCCTTATCTCACTGACCAAAGCGGCGATAAGATTAAATCTACCCCCTAACTTTTATTGATTGTGTGAAAACAGATCACGATCTGACATTTTCATCAACATAATCAGTAGAAGCCGACGCACCTTTTCCTTAAAGTCTTGCTTTTCAACAAATAAACGGCAGAGCTACACCTAATTAAGCGCAATGAAAGACCAGCTAACGATTTCAATCTCCACCATTAACGGTTCCAAGCATTGGTACTTCAGTAAAACCATGCAACGCAACTTTAAAACTGGCGTAGTGGTGTTTGTACTGGCGTTAGCGGCGACTGCAATTTTGATAAACCACCTCTACTCACAAGTGGATGATGCGGTTCTTAAACAGGCAGAACTGACCGAACGTTCGCGTAGTATCGGGCAAGAACTCGATGATTTAAAAAATCTTAAATCCGAGTTAGAGAACGATCTCTCTGAACGAGAAGAACGCGTTCAACTCGTTTCTGAACGCTTAGGTGAGTTAGAAAAAGTGCTTGGTGTTGCCAAAGAGTCCTCCAGCGATAGTTTGGATGCGCGACTAGATACCGCAGCCATTACCTCACATGTACGTATGGCAATGCTTAATCAGATCCCTAACGGCTCGCCAGTAGGAAAGGCACGTTTTTCTTCTGGTTTTGGTAAACGCGTCCATCCCGTTACAAAGCAAGTCAAGATGCACCGAGGATTGGACTTTGCCGTAAACACTGGAACCAAGATTTACGCGCCAGCAGATGGCGTTGTTGAAGTTACTCGACGCAGTAAAAAAGGCTCGGGTAACTTCTTACGTTTACAACATTCATTCGGCTTTTCGAGCTCTTACTCGCACTTAACAGGGTTCAAAGTCAAAACCGGTGAGTTCGTCAAAAAAGGACAACTCATTGCAATCTCCGGCAACAGTGGGCTCTCTTCTGGTCCCCATCTTCATTATGAAGTGCGTTTTGTCGGACGAGCCCTAAACCCGAGGCCATTTGTCGATTGGAACCTCAATGATTTTGAAGACATCTTTACCAAGGAGCGAAGAATACGATGGGAATCTTTAATCAAAACCGTGGAACAACGAGTAGCCCAACAGCTTCAACTCTCATCGCCAAAGGCTGTACTGTTAGCGGAGAACTCAAAGTAGAAAGCGACATCCAGATTGATGGTATTGTTGAAGGTCAATTGCACGTCGAAGGCACCCTTGTGGTCGCAGAAAGTGGTCGCATCAAAGGCGACGTTTATGCGAAGCAACTTGTCATCAATGGCGTCCTTGATGGCAACTTCCATGCAGAGCACATTCAAGTGCTCGCAAAAGGTCGTGTTAGCGGCAAGATCTGGAGCAACAACTTGAGCATCGAACCAGGCGGTAAGTTCTTCGGTGAGGCAGCAGAGCTACCAGAAAAAGAAGTGGTGACGTTAAAAGACAAATCCACAGCAGTGAAAGGCGCCGCAAAAGCCGATAAACCACAGGCGGTTAAAAGCGCTTAATAACAAACCAAAAGAGCACATTTAAGTGCTCTTTTTTGTTTATCCTCTTCATCACCTCTCCCACTCCTTCATATCGTTACGAACACAGCCTCGATAACGGATTCGCACTTGGCAGAAGCGAAGCCAGTACTTTTATTCGGGCAAAGTCAGCGGATTGTGAAACTTCATCCACATGCAAAAATATCGCTAGTAGATTTTCATTTCTCTCGACTATGATTCGCGCTCCTGTGTTTTGGTGATTATTTTAATGAGAATTTATACCGCTATTATCACGGCAGCACTCGCTGCAACAACACTTATCGCGCCTGCTCATGCGGACGATAAATTCACTTTGGGTCGTACCATTTTGCTTGAGCACGGTAACCTAGCAGCAAAAATCCCGATGATTGTTTGCCGCAATACCAACGCGATCAAAGTGAAAGCAGAGAAAGATATCGAACTACGAAAAGTGGTTGTACGATTCCAAAATGGTGACGAAAAAACCATTCGTTTCCATCGTGATCTTGATAAAGACAAAATGACAGATTGGCGTTACTTTGGTTACCGTCGCTGCGTAAAGCATATCGAAGTTTACGGTAACTCAGAAGGCTCAAAGGCGGGCGTTCGCGTTTACGGCAAAGAGAAAAACGATTAAGTATCAGAGTGCGATCGTTCCTTTCATCGCAGACAAATACATAAAAAGACTCCCGCTTGGGAGTCTTTTTCGTTCTGTGACGAGTTTAAGCTGAATGTTTATTGAGCGCTTTGTTTGATTGACTCAAACTTTTTCAACTGCTCTTGCTGGCGCTTCTCAAGCGTTGCTTTCTGTTCGTCAGTAAGCACATTGTAGATATCGTGCTGCGCTTTAAGTTGAGCAAGTTGTTTGTCCAACTGTTTTGCATTTGCTTGCTGAATCAGCTGTTTTGCTTTTGCTTCATCAAAGGATGATGCTTTAACCAGCTTCTCGAATTGTTTTGCACTCTCTTGAGCCGCTTTAGGATCTTGTTTGCCCGCTAATTCGCTGCTGAGCTTAATCTGGATGTCTTCAATTTTTGCTTGCTGCTCCGCAGTCATACTCTCTAAACCAAATGGTTTTGGTGCAACAGGCTGCGCTGGTGCGGATTCTGCGAATACATTCGCGCTGCTTAGTAGTAGAATCGTCGACAATAGGTAGCGTTTCATTGGGGGAACCTTCATTTACTGCTATTTGGAATTAGATGAGACTCAATCGATACCACATGGTTTCCTGTACCTAGTAAATATGAGGCATTCCTTCACAAAAATGATTTTCGATTGAAGCCCGAAGGAACCTTATACAATTCCAATAACTGCGTCGTCTTTTCTCGTGATCATTCGTCTTATACCCAAGTAACCTCGGGATGCTAGGTTCAGCGAGAATGACTTGGAAAGAGCTGGCTATTCCGCTGCGTTGTTTTCCTTGCTTTCGGTAAATAGGGAATCAATGACAGCGCTCTGAATCCTGTATCTTGAAGTCACTTGGATATAATCATTGTTTAACCCTAATTTAAGAGCTTATGTTTACCTTTAAACCCGCAATCATTGAGATTGATACCCATAAAATCGCTATTTCACCGGATGACCAGAACCTTGTTGATATCGCTCGTAAGGTCAGAGTGAATATCGCCGCACCGTGTTTAAAGAACAGACGTATCAAAGGCTGCTGCCATGTTTGTAAAGTAGAAGTGGATGGCCAGCCTCGCTACGCATGTAAGGTAAAACCCATGCCGGGCATGAAGGTGATCGTGCGTCGTGCTGATTTAGATGCGGCACGTAAAGAGGCAGCAAAAACTTACAAGCAGAAGATTAAAGCGCAAGAGTCTGCCGCCAATGAGCAAAACTGACTGAATACGGCGGCATTCAAAAATAAAAAGGGCGACCATGGAGTCGCCCTTTGCAAATTATGATTTTGGATTGAGGATGATCGTCGTGCGTTTCGCTTTGTTACCGAAGGCACGTTTTGCCAACGCTTTGACTTCTTCTAAAGTGACACTTTGCGCCGCTTTGTCGATATCAAGCAATACATCCAGTCCATAGTCATGAACAAGGTAACGCGTGTATGCCCAACTGCGTTGACCCGGACTGTCGTCGATGTCTTTCATTGCAACCACCAACTGTTTCTTCGCAATATCGACTTCTTTTTGAGTAATGTTCGTTGCCAAATCATCGATGATTTTGCCAAGCTGCGCATCCATTTTACTCACGTCTTTCGGATCGATTTGAGATTCAAAGAACCAGTCAGACACCATCTCTTCATCTTGCGTGATTGGGTAAATGCTTGGGCTGTAATCCAAACTTGCCTCTTCACGTAATTGATCAGTCACTCGTGCTGCCGCAATGCGTTGAAGTATGTCAATAACAACCGTTTCTTGCGCCGTTCTTGGCTGTTCATTGCCGTTCGTTAAACGTAATAAATACAACGACGATGGCTCGTGCCCTTCTGCCATTACCAAGCGTTTTTGCGCATTAGGATTAAAATCGATGTGGTAGTCCACAGCTTCACTTGGTTTTAGATCAATCGATGCAACGTACTTACGCAATAACGGCGTGATCTGCTCTGGGTCGATGTCTGCAACCATCACCATCTTGTAACCGCGGTTGTGGTTAAACAATGTCTCATGCAAAGCGAAAACTTGCTCTGGTGTGACATCCTTAACCCCATCTGCAGCTAACAGAACTTGGCGACTGTTCGGCAGGTAAGCGTTTTCATTTGCCGCTTTGACCCACTTACCCATTGGTGATTCAAAGAACGCTCGACGCTGCTGAACAAACTCGCGTTTCACAGCGGCAAGTTGACGCTCGTCGACTTTAATTTCCGTCATGATGTTGTACAAACCATTTAGCGCACTCGCAAGGTGTGCTTTTGGCGCGATCACTTCTACACCATGATTGGTTGCACCCAAAATAGGAAACAGTGAAATATCCGTTTTACGCAAGTAGCTGTCGAGCTCAGAACCAGAGAAACCACCTAAGCCACTGCGTGCAGCGGCCATCGTTGCCACATCAAAGGCAGGGTACAACGACTTATCTAACGCTGCTTTACCACCTTGGCTTGCTAAATAAACGTATGCGCGATTGGCTGCTTTCTCGTCTTTTTGGAACCACACCTCAATGCCGTTCGATAGAGTGTAAACTTGGAATCCACCCTTCTCTTCACGCATTTTAGTGATCGTGCCTTCTTTGGTTGGTTGAATAAAACCATCCGTCTGCGCATACATGTCCAATGGCTTCTCACCAGCTTGTGCATATGCGGCGCTCAAGGCTGCAAATTGACCTGCAAACTGTGCTTTGTTTTCGTTTTTACCCAGTCCAATTACAAAGTTTGCTGGTTCAGACAACAGCGCTTTCAGCTCATCATTGGCATGATCTAATGTGTTGCTGTCGATAAAGCTCGACAAGCTTTGCTCATACCCTTGCTTCGATTGGCTTACCGAATTGATTTCTAACTGGTAAGTACGCGCTTCAGCATAACCTGCTGGCTTACGTTTCGACCAATCTGAATCAAGGTTAGATAGCTCGCCATACCAACCAGACATCACACCATCAAGCTCTTGTTGTGTCACTCCGTAGTCGCGTAAAGACGTTAGCGTATTTAGGAAGATTTTCTGAATATTGTCACGACGCTCTGGCGCAAAAGAAACACCGGCAGACATGACACTGTGGTAGTTGGACGTGTAAGGCTGTGCATAAGCGTATTGGAAAGATTCCGCCGCATCATTTAACACCGCAAGCAAACGTTGCTGGATAAGCTGAGCACTGACTTCGTCTTGCCATGCGCTATGTTGTTGAGCCAAGGTTTGGCGCATCACAGAATCACGGTCGATGATCAGATGCAGACTTGGCGATTCCATTTGGCTGCTTGGCAGAATGCGATTGGCGTTATTCGCACGAATATCACGTCGCTTCTCAACCACAACGTCAGACGTGCTCTCCCAGTTTGAGAATTTTTTCTCGATAATCTTAGCGATCGAGTCCACATCAACATTACCTGTGATGATCAACTCTGCGTATTGCGGCTGATACCACTTGTCATAAAAGCGCTTTAGAGCGGGTGATGACGTATTTTCAATCGAGCTACGCGTACCAATTGGATCGTGCTCTGCGTAAGGCGTCCCCTCAATTGTGGCTTCGTACGCAGTGAAAGACAGCGGCTTATCATCCGGACGAGAACGTCGCCACTCTCCCAAAATCACGCCTTTCTCTTTTTCTACCTGCGTTGGGTCAAATTGAATGCCATCACCGATGTCACGCATCCACGTTAGCGCCTCATTCAGCTTGTCTGGATTGGCGAGATCCAATTTGTACGTCGTCTGCTGATAGGTTGTCGTGGCATTAATATCTGCACCAAAGCTGCCGCCTGATGCTTCAAACAGCTTTACAACATCATTGCCAGAAAAGTGCGTACTGCCATTGAACGCCATGTGCTCAATAAAATGAGCGTAGCCTTTTTGGCTGGCGTCCTCTTGGAAGGAGCCGACATTCATCATCAAACGTACTGAGACTTCTTCGTCTTGAGTCGGATAGATGTGGTACTTCATCCCATTGGCAAGTTGGTCGACATGCCAATTTGTATCGGCTTGGAGAGGTGTTGATTGGGGAGTCAGAGCGCACCCTGACAGTAATAATGCGGTTAATAACAACGTGCTACGCATAACTATTGTCCCTAACAATGAATAATTGAGGCAATATATCGATCACGTCATATGCTTGATATTTAATATGCAATATACGCCCTTATAGTAAGACTTTGATCACATTTTATAAAAGCAAGAATCATTTACAAAGATGTAAATAACGGTTTGCTAATAAACAAGTTAGCGCAAAAAAGCAAAACAATTTGAACAAAATGTGTGCATTAGCATGAGTATGAATCAAATACGCGACACAGATCGGTATTTATTTTGAACACTAAAATATAATATCGGCGCGAAATACAAATTTTTATAAATAATAAGAGCCAATCATATCTGTATGTTTAAGAACTTATCTTTGAAGAACAAGCTGGCGATCTCTGCCAGCGCTGCCATCATCCTCGGGGGAGTGTTGGTAGAGGGGCTGTCTTTCCGTGACTCTTTGCAACGACTTGACGTTGAAGTTGCACAGCGTTTAGAAAGCACAAGCGCATCTTACAACCAATATGTAAGTGACTGGATTCTATCCAAAGAACGAGCACTGACTTCACTATCACAAGACGCTAAAAAATCGGCAATCGTGACGCACTTAAAACAAGTTCGCGATTCTGCCAAGTTTGATAACGTCTTCTTAGCTTACCCGGACGGTTCGCAAGATAACGCAAACGGCGTTGTTCTACCGCCAGGTAACGATGACCCACGCAAATGGGGTTGGTATACCAATGCCATTGCTAATCCATCCAAAGTCTTTATGGATAACCCAACGGTTGCCGCCGCAACAGGCGCAAACGTGGTGTCTTTGGGTAAAGCGATACAGCTTCACGGTCAAACCTCAGTATTAGGTGCTGACGTAGAAATCGGCGATATCCTAAACAGCCTAAACCAAGTAATTTTACCGGGCGAAGGCTATATGTTCATTGCGAACGACCAAGGCAATATCTTCACTCACAACGACAGCAAACTGCTTAATCAACCTGTGAGCAAGCTTGGTTTGAGCAACAATGACATCGTTGCAGCAGCAAGATCTGGTCAGGATCGAACTGTGTCTATTCAGGGTAAAGACTTTGTGGTTTACGCAAAAGCCATCGACGGTACCAAGCTAACCACAGTAACCGTTCTGGATAGCGACTCACTTGTTGCACCACTTTACGATGCCGTTTGGGGACAAATTATCGCGACGGCTATCGTTGTGATCATCTGTGTGGCGTTGTTTAACTTGCTGTGTAACATCCTGTTCCGCCCGCTTTACAACGTCTCTCATGCACTGTCGCAAATCGCTAACGGCAGTGGTGACTTAACTCAACGCATCAAAGTAGAAAACCGCGATGAGGTAGGTGAACTGGCAGAGAACTTCAACCAGTTCGTTGCGAGCCTTCAGCAGCTTATTGGTCATATTCGTCATCAAGCCGAAGACCTAAACCAACAGTCTGAGCTAAGCACTAAGCGTGCAAACCAATCGGTTGATGAGCTAAACCATCAGCAACAAGAAATCACGCTTGTGGCAACGGCAGTGACAGAAATGGCGTCTGCAACTCAAGAGATCGCCTCTCACGCTGAACAAACAGCGAAAGTAGCGCAAGATTCATCAGTAAGCACACAAAACGGTCACTCACTTGTGGTAAA
Organism: Vibrio sp. Y29_XK_CS5; assembly: GCF_024181835.1. Classification (NCBI taxonomy): domain Bacteria; kingdom Pseudomonadati; phylum Pseudomonadota; class Gammaproteobacteria; order Vibrionales; family Vibrionaceae; genus Vibrio; species Vibrio sp. Y29_XK_CS5. The sequence goes on along the minus strand of NZ_JAMZAM010000001.1, from coordinate 2,206,725 downwards.
CACGAAAGACTCGATCAACAACTTGTCTTCTGAAGTGAACCAAGCAAGTGGTGTTATTAGTGAACTAAACCAACACGCACAAGACATCAACACCGTGCTGTCGACCATCCGTGATATTGCTGAACAAACCAACCTACTTGCGTTGAACGCGGCAATCGAAGCGGCGCGCGCTGGTGAACAAGGTCGTGGATTTGCAGTCGTGGCTGATGAAGTTCGCGTACTATCGCAACGTACACACACTTCAACAGAAGAGATCAAATCCACCATCGAAACGCTGCAACGCACCACTCAACGTGCTGTAACCCTGATGGAGCGCAGCTCGGAACTGGCGATGGGTTCGGTAGAAGATGCCGACCGTGCTTCGCAAGCGTTGGATGAAATCAATTCAGCGGTTGCATTGATCAGCGACATGGCGACACAAATCGCTACAGCAGCAGAAGAGCAAACGCACGTGACCAACGAGATCACGCAGAATGTTACGTCCATCAAAGACGTGACCGATCACTTGGTGATTGGTGCAGAAGAATCCATGAACCAATCTTCTGAGCTGAAATCACAAGCTGAAGACCTCAACTCGAAAGTAGCGACATTTAAACTGGCGTAGTACTCGTTTCTAAGCTCAATATCAAACCCCGCCTAGCTGCGGGGTTTGTTTTTCCCACCGATACTTCTCTCTTAAATTGACCTCAAAGCCTTAAAAATCCGTACATATACCCAACCAGTATTTTCACCTACCGCCGAGAGCAAGCTTCATAGAAAGCGTGGTAGGACATCATTTAGGGAAACGGCTTTTCAACCTTATTCTGAATACGTTCGAAGAGGTGCGCTTATGAATCTTATGGACCTACCCAAAAAACGGGGGAAATGGAATCTCGAACTGTGCAAACAAAGCGCAGCACAATACAAAACTCGCACCGCATGGAGCGAAGGAAGTAAAGCGGCTTACAGTGCTGCTTATCGGAATGGTTGGCTAGACCAATGCTGTGCCCACATGCAACGCGTTGGCGTTAAGTGGACCTACGAAAAATGCGTACGCAGCGCCGCTCGATATAAAACCCGCTCTGAGTGGAACCAAGCGTGCAAAAGCGCCTACCATGCAGCTCGTAAAAATGGCTGGGTAGAAGATTGCTGCGCTCACATGCTTCCCTCTCGTACAGGTAAAAAATGGACCTTTGAAAACTGCGCGAAAAATGCCAAGAAGTACAATACCCGTTCTGATTGGCAACGCGGTTGCAGCGGTGCTTATAACGCAGCAAATCGCAATGGTTGGCTAGACGAATGCTGCACTCACATGAAGCCCATCGAACTGAAATGGGACTTCGCGGCGTGCCTCAAAAGCGCTCGAGCGTTTCGGACCCGGACCGAGTGGATCAGCGCCTGCAAAAGTGCGTATCAAGCGGCACGAAACCGAGGTTGGTTGGAGCACTGCTGCGCTCACATGGGTGCGCCGAGAACGCAAAAGAAATGGACACTCGATGCCTGCATCAAAAGTGCTTCTGAATTCAAGACTCGAACCGCATGGCAAGAAGGCTGCAGTGGCGCTTACTTCGCAGCACACCGTAATGGATGGATGAAAAAGTGTTGCCAGCATATGCGCTCTGCTCGCGCCAAATGGACACTGAAAATCTGTAAGGGCAGCGCCTCTTACTTCTCGACCAAGAAAGATTGGCTTCGCTGCTGTCGAGGCGCATACAACGCCGCACATCGTAATGGATGGCTGGTCGAGTGCTGTTCACATATGAAGAGAGCAACCAGCTCGCGATTGTCTTTAAATCCAACCGTTTAACACAACAGCCGGTGGGCAACGTTTTTCGTGATCCTACTTCGCGTTTTAACCACATGAATCCCTTCGTTCGGCTGAGTTGGGATTCATTTCACAGTTTATTCATGAAGCGAACCTAGACTGAAAAAATCCATCGAACTCGTTCGACCTACAACAACGTTAGGCACGATAAAAACTAGGTACTACAGCACCTCTAGGACATTTCATGAAGAAGAACTTACTTGCTATTGCTCTTGGTAGCGTGATTGCGCTAACGGCTGCTCCATACTCCATTGCAGCAAACGATGCTGCTATCCAATCTTCAGCCGACTATTCACAGATCGTCACCAAGCGTCAGGTTGTCGACCAACTGCTCAACGACGCGGTAAAGGCATTCAAATCCCCTGCGCGTATCTCGCACGCTGGTTTTACCGCCAAAATGCCGAGCAACATGGAGATTGTTACCGACCGCTTACTAGAAGCCTACAAACTTGAGCCATACCGTACTGACCTGCTGATTTCTGCGGCAAACGCGCAGATCTACAACAAGAATGCAGATCGCGCGATTGAACTGTTCGAACAAGCCCTTTCGGTCGCACCAGACGATGTGGACTTGCACGCTTACTTAGCGGTATGGCAACGCTTTGAGGGCAACCAAACGGAATCAGCGAAACACATGGCGACGCTCACGAAGCTCAATGCTGGTAAAGCGGCAGACATCCAACGCATCTTCGACACCGTAGACCGCGTACTTGCAACGCCACTAAAAGAGAAAGCCGACAAAGGCAAACTAAATGACAAGGGGGCGATCGTCACACTGGGATACGCACTGAATCCGGATGGTTCAATGCACCAAATCTTGGTTGAGCGTTTGGAAACCACGCTAGCCATGGCAAAAGCAAACCCAGACGCGTTGATCGTATTGACGGGCGGCGTACCAAAGAACCACAAAACCGAAGGCAAGTTAATGGCGGATTGGCTGATTGAAAAAGGAATCAGCAAAGATCGCATCATTGAAGAAAACTATGCCACCAGCACGGTAGGTAACGCCCTATTCAGCAGCTACGCATTGGCACGTCACAACATCAAGCACGCGACCATCATCAGCTCAGCGAGCCACGTGCGCCGTGGTCAAACGCTATTTGAAATCGCAAGCTGGCAAACTGGTCCACAAGGCATCACTTTCGACACCGTAAGTTACCCAGACAAACCGCTTAAAGACTTAGCCAAAGCCAGCGATGGCGAACTACTTGGTATTTATCGCGATGCACTGCGTACTTATGGCATGTGGAGCTACCGCTCTTACCCACTAGAGTCGCGTTAAGTATTCTCACTTCATACCAATCAAAAAAAGCCTGCGTACTTGCAGGCTTTTTTGTCTTTGTTCCGTGGTAAGACCCGCTTAAATCGCTTCGCCGTTTACCGTTACTGCTACATCAATGTTGCCACGAACTGCGTTTGAGTATGGGCAAACTTGGTGTGCAATGCGCGTTAGCTCTAGCGCTTGTTCTTGTGGCATATCTAGCTCTACCGCTAGGCTCACTGTTAGAGCGAAGCCGCCGTTGTCGTTCGGACCGATACCTACTTCCGCTGTTACGGGTGCGCTTTTCAGGTCTACTTTACCTTCACGTGCTACGTGCAGAATCGCGTTAGAAAAACATGCCGAATAGCCCGCTGCGAACAGCTGTTCTGGGTTAGTTGCTGCGCCTGTGCCGCCCATTTCCTTCGGGTATGACAGCTCTAGATCGAGAAGACCGTCATCTGTTTTTACTTGACCATTACGACCAGCCAAAGCGGTAGCTTGAGTTTTGTATAGAGTAGTCATGCGAGTATCCTTCTTAATTTAAGTTGTGCACAATTTAATTGCTCACAATCTTAGATCGAAGTAAAGATCGTTTGCAACTATATTGTGCACAATTTATTTTATGACTCTCTTTTTCTATGAGCAGGTAGGCAACGCCAATGAGCCAGTGTTACACCGACAACACCATGACCGACGACGATAAACTCTTACTCGAAAACCAAGTTTGCTTCCCGCTCTACAGCGCAGCAAATGCAGTGATCCGAGCTTACCGCCCGTTGCTGGACGAGCTTGATCTGACTTATTCGCAGTACTTAGTGATGATGGTGCTGTGGGAGAAAGACGGTGCCAGTGTGAAAGAACTGGGATCACAACTGCATTTGGACTCAGGCACACTCACACCGCTGCTTAAACGCTTAGAAGCAAAAGGCTATGTAGAGCGTGGTCGCAGTGAAACCGATGAGCGCGTCCGCGTACTCAACCTCACAGAGCAAGGTCTTGCTCTCAGAGAACAAGCCAAAGCAGTGCCAAACGCCATGATGTGTAAAATCACATTAGAGCTGGATGAAATGATCATGCTGAAGAAGCTGTGTGGCAAAGTGCTCGACAATCTAAGCTAATCCTTTGAAATCTTGTCCACTGACGAAATAAGTGGGCGATGAGACGTTAAAGGTTGATTGAAATCATACTCAACCAGTAGCATTTATGTAAAACTCCGCGCGCTCAAGTTTGGGCATACATTTCGGAGTATTAAATGAAAAAGGCAGTATTCGTTCTTCTTATTAGTTTCGGTATGGTTTCTGCGGCGTTTGCCCATTCTGGAGGCACCGATGCAAACGGCTGTCATACAAACAGTAAAACTGGTGAGTACCACTGTCACAACCGCAAATAATTCCGTTTGCACAGTATGAGAAGGCGCGGCTTATCGCGCCTTTTTAAGCGGGAATCACACGTTATACCTCCATCCTCCCTCATCGCCCTTCTCAATCAACATTATCTATTATCGCTCTGCATTCATCTTCAATAAAACCTATCAAAGCAAACTCACCTACATCGGATATGCCTATCAAGTGAAATAGGAAATGGCTATCAATAGGATAGTTACAAGCGATTTTCCTTAAACACAATCCGATGAGAATATACTTTCCGAAAGCAACAACAGCTCAGCTTAAAACATTCAAAGGAAAGTAAATTATGATTAATACTCAAATCAAACCATTTGCAGCTACAGCGTACAAAAACGGCGAATTCGTTGAAGTAACAGAACAAGACGTTCTAGGTAAATGGGCAGTATTCTTCTTCTACCCAGCAGACTTTACGTTTGTATGTCCAACAGAACTGGGCGACCTAGCAGACCACTACGAAGAGCTACAAAAACGTGGCGTAGAAGTTTACTCAGTATCAACTGACACACACTTCACTCACAAAGCATGGCACGACAGCTCAGACACAATCGGTAAGATTCAGTACTACATGCTTGGCGACCAAACAGGCAACATCACAAACAACTTCGGTGTGATGCGTGAAGGTCAAGGTCTTGCAGACCGTGCAACATTCCTAATCGACCCAGAAGGTACTATCCAAGCAATGGAAATCACTGCTGAAGGTATCGGTCGTGACGCAGAAGACCTACTACGCAAAGTGAAAGCAGCTCAATACGTAGCAGCACACCCAGGCGAAGTTTGCCCAGCTAAATGGAAAGAAGGTGAAGAGACACTAGCTCCATCACTAGACCTAGTTGGCAAAATCTAAGCCACTGAAATTTAAGTTCTAATCAGTTCCCGATTTCCTTTTTCTGATTAGAACTGAATTAGAGAGCACTTCAGGTTAGATACCTTGACGACCTTCTGCCTGATTTGCTCTCTCCCCCTCAGGTTTTATCTACAGTAACCACTTTTTAGTTTTAATTAAGGTAGTAACAACTATGTTAGACCAAGCGATCCAACAACAACTCAAACAATATCTGGCTAATGTAAAAGAAGAAGTTCGTTTAGTGGTTAGTCTAGATGAAAGCAAAGCATCGAATGACATTTTGTCTCTAGCGAACCAAATCGCAGAGATGAGCGGCCTAATCACCGTTGAACGTGACGACAACGCAAGCGCACGTAAACCAGTGATGGCGGTAACTAACCCAGCAAAAGGCACAGCACTACGCTTTGCAGGCTTGCCAATGGGTCACGAATTTACCTCTCTAGTATTGGCACTGCTTCACTCTGGCGGTCACCCAATCAAACTAGAACCGGAAGTGATTGAGCAAATCGCAGCACTAGACAAAGATCTAGACGTAGAAATCTTCATTTCACTGTCGTGCCAAAACTGTCCGGACGTGGTTCAAGCGTTCAACATGATGGCGGCGATCAACCCGAAAGTAAAAGCAACCATGATCGACGGTGGTTTGTTCCAAGATGAAGTGAAACAACGCGACATCATGGCAGTACCAAGTGTATTTGTGAATGGCGAGCTATTCGGTCAAGGTCGTATGTCTCTGACTGAAATCCTAAACAAAGTGGATGACGGCGCGAGCGAAAAAGCGGCAAAAGCACTGAGCGAAAAAGACCCATACGACGTACTTGTTGTCGGCGGTGGTCCTGGTGGTAGCGCAGCTGCACTATACGCTGCTCGTAAAGGTATTCGTACTGGCGTTGTTGCTAAGCGTTTTGGTGGTCAGGTTATGGACACCATGGCAATCGAGAACTTCATTTCGGTAAAACGTACTGAAGGTCCAAAACTGGCAACTGATCTAGCAGAACACCTAAAAGAATACGACGTAGACGTAGTAACTGAGCAACAAGCTGAGAAGCTAATGGGCGCAGCACACACAGAAGATGGTTTGATTCACATCCAACTTGAAAGCGGCGCAACGCTGAAGAGTAAGAGTGTCATCCTAAGCCCTGGTGCACGCTGGCGTGAAATGAACGTTCCGAGTGAGCAAGAGTACCGCAACAAAGGTGTCGCGTACTGCCCACACTGTGACGGCCCACTGTTCAAAGGCAAGAAAACCGCAGTTATCGGTGGTGGTAACTCAGGCATCGAAGCAGCTATCGACCTTGCTGGTATCGTAGAACACGTAACGGTTCTTGAATTTGCAGACGTACTTCGCGCAGACCAAGTGCTTATCGACAAAGCGAACTCACTACCAAACGTAGACATCATCACGATGGCGCAAACTACTGAAGTTGTGGGCGACGGTACTCGCGTAACAAGTTTGAAGTACAAAGACCGCAACACAGACGAAATCAAAGAGATTGAACTGTCAGGTATCTTTGTTCAAATCGGTCTAGTACCAAACACAGAATGGCTAAAAGATTCAGAAGTAGCCCTATCTGAGCGCGGCGAAATCGAAGTCGGTAGCCGTGGCGATACTAGCCTAGAAGGTGTGTTCGCAGCCGGTGACGCAACAACCGTTCCTTACAAACAGATCATCATTGCGATGGGTGAAGGTGCAAAAGCAAGCTTAGGCGCATTTGACTACCTAATCCGTAAGCAAGGTTAATCTCCAAATTTCTTGGACACAAAGCGCACAGTGCTGTGTTTTCTTCCCCAGAAGGCCAATCGGGGCACTGTGTAGAACGGAGTGGCAAGAAATAAAAGCAAAAACCTAGAAGCCCAAAGACTTTGCCAGCAGCTACTACTGCTGGCTTTTTTTGGTTTTGGGGATTTTTAGAACTGGCTCAAATTGGCTCAAGAAATCTTCAATATCTCTATAATCTAGCTTGTTCAATTGATAATTAGGCTTACGGCAATAACTATCTGAGATAATCCCTCGTCTCTTCAATATTTCTTTTTCCACAGCAATGATGTACTCGCAATGAGTCATCCATTTGCTGATGTATTTCAACAAAATAACATGTAATTCTTGGGCTCTTTGCGTCTCTCCGTCTCGCCAAAGCCGATAGAGTTCTGTATAAATCTCACTGAATGAACAACCGGGCATTACTCCTTTACCACCGATTTCAAGCATGTCTAACATATATAAACCAGCGTAACCGTTCATGATCACCGCTTCAGGTAAGAGGTTAAGCAACTGCTGTGAATAAATAACTGGTGGGTTGCATTCGATTTTAAATACAGCGTTTGGGTAACCTTCAGTAATCGCCTTCATTTCTTCTGGGGTTATCGGCAACCCAGTTTCAGTGGGGGCATACTGAATAAGAACGGGAATCTCAACAGCGCTTAACACACTTTGAATATGTTCGATGATCTGCTCATTGCTAGGATTCAAGAAAAACGGCGGCAATAGCATCAAACTATTAAAACCTTGTTTTTGGTACTCTATTGCCTGCTTTACCGCAAGCTCAGTTGCATGCTCTGTGATTGAAACACAACTGAATACCTGAGAGGTTGCGGTAATCTCTTGAAACCAATGGGAAAGCTCTCGTTTCTCATCTTGATTTAACTTATAGAACTCACTCGCAATGCCAAACAAAGTTAAGCCTTCACATCCCGTTTGGATTAAGTGTTTAACCAAGCGTTTGAAGCTCTCAATATCAACATTGCCGTTGTTATCGAACGGCATAGCAATAATTGGGTTAACACCAAAAATATCGAAAGGCTTCAAAGGAAAAGGCTTAGAATGCTTTAAGACAGTCAAGGTCATTTTAAAATCGCTCCATGGGCTGCAGATGACACCCGTTCTCGGTATAAACCCAAAAATCCTTTTGGTACTTCTTTATGTACCCTCTTCCAGGCCACTCGCCTCGCTGAAATGACTTCTTCATTCAATTCCAAGGTGATCTCACGCGTGGTCAAATCAATAGTGATTTCGTCTCCATTTTCAACCAATCCAATCAACCCACCATCATAAGCTTCAGGTGAAACGTGACCGACAAAAAGACCACGATTTGAGCCAGAAAAACGACCGTCTGTGATTAAAGCACAGCTTTCTGAAAGCCCCATACCTTCCAGCAATTTCATCGGTTTATACATCTCCGGAAGCCCTGCACCTCCTGTCGTTCCCTCATAGCGGATGACAACAACCGTGCCAGCTTTAATGTCCCCTTGTAAAATGGCATCTATCGTCTCTTGCTCAGAATCAAACACCATGGCTTTACCTCTGAAGTGGAACATAGATTTAGGCACTGCCGCAGGTTTAGCTACCGAACCTAAAGGTGATAAGTTTCCTTTCAATACCCCTACGCCAGATTCCAGCATAAACGGATCATCTAACGGACGGATGAGGTCTCGATTTGTGCTGTTGAACACTTTATCTAGACACTCTCCCTTACTACCTGCAACTGTCATTGCATCAAGCTCTAGCAACGGCGCTAACTCTTTTTCCACCGCAGCAACCCCACCAGCTTCAAAGAAATCCACCATATCGTACTCAGATGCAGGATAGATGGACGCCAATAAAGGCACTTTTCGACTCATTTGATCGAACGTGTCCAGTGCCAACTCCCCCAAGCCAGCTTCGTAATGTATTGCTTGTAAGTGAATGATGGCGTTGGTCGAGCCGCCTGTAGCTAGCAATGTAGTGATTGCATTATTTATCCCTTGTTTGGTAATGATTTTTCGCGCTGTCAGACCTTCCGAGATCATTTCTACAATGCGCATTCCACTTTCGTACCCAACCTGAAGCCTTTCGGGATGAATAGCAGGGATGGTCGAGGTTTGGGGTAACGTCATACCTAATGACTCTGACAAACAACACATGGTGTTAGCGGTACCATACATTGTACAAGAGCCTATCGTGGGCTCTGCGAGATCCTCAATCTTGCGAAACTCGTGCTCATCGATCTGTCCTTTATTTTTCCAGCCAATAGCTTCTGTGACTATGTTGCCATCCCAGTGTTTACCCTCATATTCAGCGGGATACATTGGACCGCCATTAACCAAAATGGCTGGAATATCGAGCCTCGCAGCTGCCATCAACATAGCAGGAACGATTTTGTCACATGACCCAAGTAGCACCATCGCATCAAAATTATGTGCTCTAACCATGATTTCAATAGATGCTGTGATCACCTCGCGCCCTGCGAGAATATAACGCATGCCTATATGACCTTCCGCAATACCATCACACGGAGCAATAGTGCCAAAGGTCATTGCGGTGCCTCCCGCCTCTTCAATACCTCGAATCACTTCCGCGCCAACCACATCAAGGTTTGCGTGACCCGCAGTCGCGTTGGTATAGCTGTTTACCACTGCAACAATGGGCTTACGCAGTGCACTATCCGTGTGTCCCATTGATTTATACAGTGCACGCTTCAACGCGCCGTCATCTTCTTTTAAGATTTCATTGTGGTGAGGGGGACAAGCCCCACCACCGCATGAACCACAACTTCCACATTTACTCATAATCACCACTCCGCAAACGAGCCATCTTTATGGGTCCAATGTGGGTTACGCCATTTAGGTAAAGTCAGAGCTTTTTCATGCTGCTCACGCATAAAATCTTCATCAATCTCGATGCCTAACCCTGGTTGCTCTAGATTGAGGCAGTAGCCCTCTTCGAAGTCGAAGACTTCCTTGTTCTTGACGTAGTCCAGTACATCATTGCCTTTGTTATAGTGGATACCGATACTCTGCTCTTGAATAATAGCGTTTTGGCATGTCGTATCAATGTGAACTGATGAAGCCAGCGCAATCGCTCCTAAAGGGCAATGAGGAGCGAGTGCAACATCATAAGTCTCTGCCATTGATGCAATTTTCTTTAGTTCCGTCAAACCGCCACAGTGGCAAACATCAGGTTGGATAATGTCGACACCACCACGCTCTAATAATTGTTTGAAGTCCCAACGAGAGTGGAGACGCTCGCCTGTAGCAATAGGAATAGCGCCATATTGAGCAATCTCGTGAATACAGTCAAAATGCTCAGCTAGTACAGGCTCTTCAACAAACATAGGTCGCATTGGTTCAAGCTCTTTCATCATGATTTTCGCCATTGATTTATGTACACGACCATGAAAATCAATCCCAATACCAAAGTCTTTACCCATTGCATCACGTAGTCCTTGAACACGATCTAATAGAGCGTCTACTTTGCTAAATTCATCGATGTAATTGAGCTCTTCGGTACCATTCATTTTAATCGCGTTAAAACCTAACTCTTTACGCTCTTTTGCCATGCGTACCACATCATCAGGTCGGTCACCGCCAATCCATGAATAGGTTTGAATTTTGTCCCGACATTTACCACCCAGCAATTGATATACAGGCACACCTAACGCCTTACCCTTGATATCCCACAGAGCTTGATCAATACCTGACAATGCACTCATCATGACTGCACCACCACGATAAAAAGTCGAACGATACAAGTAGTTCCAATGAAGTTCGATATCACGTGGGTCTTTACCAATCAGATATTCCATCAACTCATCAACACAAGTATGAACTGTATGGGTTCGACCTTCTAAACATGGTTCTCCCCACCCCACAATACCTTCATCAGTAATGATTTTTAAAAAACCCCAGCGTGGAGCAACAATGAACTTTTCGTAGCCAATAATTTTCATAATTCAGCCTTACTTAAATAATTCTGGTAGGAAAGTAACAACGCCAGGCATAAACACTAGAGCTATCTGCACAAGCAGCATACTGATTAAAAAAGGAATAACTGCGCGGGTAAGTTGAACCATTGACGACCCAGTAATCCCTTTAGCCACAAACAAGTTCACTCCTACTGGTGGTGTAATCAACGCCAACTCAGTACCGACAATCAAGATGATGCCGAAGTGGAATGGACTCACCCCTAACTCAACCAAGATAGGTAAAAACAAAGGCGTATAAATTAGAATTTGCGCGGCGGTTTCGATAAATAGACCAGTAAACATAATCAGCGCGACAAATATCAACAGAATAAGTGTTGGGCTATCCGTCACTTCTAATATTGCTTCACCGATCATCTGAGGGATCATGCTAATGGTAAGATAACGAGCAAACGCAGTAGCAAAGCCCAGAATTATAATCACACATCCTGTCGTTAAGGCTGCACGAGATACTGTTGGAATCAGGTCTTTGACCGTCATCTCTTTGTGAATAAAGAAACTAACGATTAAGGTGTAAATCACTGTAATACACGCAGCTTCAGTCGCAGTAAAAATACCAGAGTAAATGCCACCTAAAATGATAACAGGGGTTAATAGAGCCCACTTCGCCTCTAAAAATGTCTCTTTTACTTTTGAAAGAGAGAAGCCCTCATCTTGACCTTTATAGCCTCGTCTTTTGGCAATCAAGTACACAGCTAGTATCAATCCGAAACCAATCATGCCTCCTGGAATAAATCCAGCTAAAAACATGTCACCAATAGAGATTTCTGCTGTAACCGCATAGATTATCATTGGAATCGAAGGTGGGATTAAGATGCCCAGAGAACCAGCAGAAGCGGTTAATGCACCCGCGAAATGGCGGTTATACCCCTTCTCGATCATGGATGGCACCATCATAGAACCGATGGCGGCAACCGTCGCCGGTGACGAACCTGAAATCGCAGCAAAGAACATACAAGCAACAACGGTCACAATACCTAAACCGCCCGCGGTTCGACCAACTAAGCTCGCGGCAAAGTTTACGATCCGCTTTGAAAGACCGCCTTTCTCCATCACAAAGCCAGCCATGATAAACATTGGTATAGCGAGATAAGTAAATGAATCTAGAGAGGTGAATGCAATTTGGGCAATAAACGAAATAGGGATGTCAGCCAATAGCAAAGCAAAGGCTGTACACATACCAATACTTATGGCAATTGGCATACCAATAGCAAGTAAGACCACAAAGAAAAACATTGTAATTAGAAATACATCCATTATTTTTCTCCTTGCTTATTGTTAATGTTTTTTAACGCTTCTTCAGCTTCACTTAACGCATATTCTTGATCCAACTTCCCTGTTATTCTTCGATATACACGCTGAATTAATCGCAAAGAAATCAAATAAAAAGTGAATGGGATAATTGCGTATACCCACCCAGCTTTCCACTCTAATGCTGGCGTTGTTTGTTCTAACGCTAAAGCATCAACAGAGAGTTCCAAACCGTAATAACCTACCCAGACCATAAATCCAGCAAAAGATAGATCAATAATTGAATCCAATATCTTTTTATTTCTACCTGTAACGAAACCATCAATGACTTCGACACGAACGTGTGCTCCACGAACGACAGCTAAACTCGCCGAAAAATATACTAAAGATATAAATACATATCTGGATAACTCTTCAGTCCAAGATAATGAAAAATTGAAAACGAATCGGAATAGTATTTGTAAAAAGCACAAAATAATTAGCGCAATAAAAAGAAACGTACTTATATATTCCTCAATATTGTCTAAGAATGAATTTTTATTATCATTCATAACAGCACCATATTTTATATTCAAGGACTGCATTGCACAGCCCTTTTAGTAAGAGTTTACTGTAGCTTAGAAACTTCTTCGGTTAGTTTTTTGTATAGTTCAGGGTTGATCCTATCTGCGTATTTTTGAACTACTGGTGCCACTCTCTCGTGCATTTCGGCTTTTACTTCGGGCGAAAGCGGTGTGTAAACTAATCCTGCATCAATCATACCTTGCAGAGATTTTTCATCTTGCGCTTTTACAGATACGCGCATGTGGTTAATCGCAGTTCGTGCCGCTTGCTGCATTACTTGTTGTTCGTCGGCAGTGAGACCGTCATAAAACTTTTTGCCAACAACAAATATCACCCAAGAATATACATGACCAGTGTCTGAGATGTATTTCTGCACTTCGTACAGACGTTGAGAGTAAATGTTGGTATATGGGTTTTCCTGACCGTCAACAACCCCTTGCTGAAGCGACGAGAATAACTCAGAAAATGCCATTGGCGTTGGATTTGCACCCAACGAACGGAATGCATCTAAGTGCGCTTTGTTTTGCATTGTGCGCAACTTGAGACCATTCATATCTTCGATACTCTTAATTGGACGCACGTTATTGGTCACATGGCGGAAACCAAAGTTGCCATATCCTAAGCCTACGTAACCAGCAGCATCCAACTTGGATGACAACTCTTGTCCCCATTCACCATCTACCACCTGATTGGCAACTTCGTCATTTGGAAAGATAAAAGGAAGGGTTAATATATTGAAATCTTTGACGATATTACCAAGCACAGCTGGGGATGGTAGGTTCATTTGAACCGCATTGAATTTAATTTGCTCCAATGCTTCCTGATCATTACCCAACTGGTTACTTGGATATATAGTTACAGAGATATCAGTGTTTTCTTCTACGTACTGCTCAAACTTTTGCATCGCAGCATATTCAAAATGAGACTCTGGTACTCCAATACCGATTCGCATCGATTTCGCTTGAACATGGAGTGACATTGCCATTAGGGGTACAGCGGCTAGAGCAGCAATTTTACTTAGTTTCATAAGGTAGCCTTTTGCTTTTGTATGTTATATGGACATCCAACTGTCACGATACGCTTTTGCACGCACGCTTAAGTCTGAGGGTTTTATACCCTTCTTATATAAGCCAGACCCTAAGCCAAATCCGTCTACTCCAACATCAACGTACGACTTCATTTGCTCAGCATCTGCTTCAATACCACCTGTTGGGCAGCAGATCATTTCAGGAGGTAACACTGATTTGATTGCTTTTACACCACGAGGTTGAATGAGTTCTGCGGGAAAGAATTTCAATGCTGTTACGCCACAATCTACCGCAGTAAATGCTTCTGTCGCGGTTTGAATTCCAGAAAAAACAACGCAGTTTTTAGCACGTGCAGCCCGAATAACTTCTGGATTCATATTTGGCGTAACAATCAATCTTGCTCCGGTTTCAAGCACTGGAATCAAGCTCTCTATGTTAGTTACAGTACCTGCACCAATAATTGCTTGTTCACCATAGACATCAACCAACATTTTGATACTTAGCACTGCATCAGGTGAATTTAATGGTACTTCAATAAATCTGAACCCATTGTCAATTAATACCTTAGCAATATCTAAAACCTCATTTGGTTGCACACCTCGTAATATTGCGATTAACGGAAGCTCTTTGAACCAAGGGTTATTTCTTAATTCATTAGTATTCATTGTTATCACCATTGCTATAGATTTTAGTTATACCCTTTAGAAAACAATCTTCACCATCAATAACTTCAAAGTTAATCTTAAGATAATCTAAGGCCACCGCATAATTTGAGGCGAGTTTCTTTGAACCAACTAAATATAGTTTATCCTGTTTACTCGATAAAACTAATTCATGCCCAATAAGAAGCCCCGATATATATGAATGTATGAACTCATCATTTATATCATTAAACAACTTAAATGTTCTTGCACTAAAAAGCACATGATTTAGAGGGTACTTATTACCAAGTGAAACACCTTTAATAAAGGCATCTTTATTATAAGATTGTTTTGGCAACGACTTACCTAATATACTACTCCCAGTCAAGAGGGAATATAGTTCACCAGTCATAACCGTTGAGTAAGATGTTATCTTCCCTTTTTCCCACCTAGAATTTTTACTATGTGTACCAAATAATATCGCTTGAAAGTCACCTTTAACGGTCTCACTCAGACCGATAAGTTGTATTTCTTCTCCTCGCATCACTTCCGGGTTTCCGAATTGATTAATACAACTCACACCAGACACAATTTTGGCTTGATGCCCTGAAAGTAGTTCAACGCTATAAGTATTATTAGCTAAATCTTTCGCTGAAACTGGAGCTTGAACATAGGGGACTTCTTTCCACCCCTGTTGAGACCCAACCATACCCGCCATAATCACAGGTAAGCAACCAAAGGTACTATTCCAATGATTGATCAACAGATCGAATACTTGCGGAAATTGAGCTTTGGGTACTGAGAGCAGCCCCTTGGCTTGCTCTATTTTATCTAAACATTCGCCACTTTCTGTCATTAAGAACGCCCTAAAATTAGTCGTTCCCCAATCAACAGCAATCCAACTCGGATCCATTACGCCTCCATGTGTTACTATAAGTCATTTCTTGTAATACAAGGCATTATATGCAAAAAGTAACACCTTGAAGTGTTGAATCTGATTTAAAGCAAGTGACGAGTTTTTGATCTCTATCTAACGGATTAACTCTGTCCCTTTGAGCTTTTTAACTGTTTTAGCAATCGCACCCATGATTATTTCACGCATTTTATCTCTTGCCTCTTCAGGCTTACGCATTCTAACAGCGTCCATTACTTCATAATGGTCATCTAACGCGGGCTTACTTAGAATTACATCCTGTTCTAAGGTACGAGAGAATGAAACTTCCATCGTAGTAGTTAAAGCGTCCCCTAGTGAAATCAAAAATGGGTTCTTTGTCGCTATTAAAAGTTGCTTGTGAAATTCGATATCACCGATGTTAATTTGTGCTCTGTCGTTCCTCTCCAAACCTTGCGCCATAAGGTTATAACTACGCTCTAAAGATGCAAGATTATCACCTGTCGCGTTCACTGCGGCCAACGCTGCAGCATTAGGTTCAACCATCAATCGAACTTCCAGCAAGTGAGGAATAAACGTGTCAGAAGCTTTATATTCTGTCACCCAACGTAAGACATCGTGATCCAACCAATTCCACTTATCTGGCGTATTTGCAACACTGCCAACTTTGGGTGTGATTGTAATGAGCCCCTTACTCGCCAATGTTTGTAGCGCACTTCTAACAGAAGTTCTTGAAACACCTAACGACAGTGCCAACTCATTTTCGCCTTTTAAAAACTCCCCTGCGGGCGTCTTCTCTTTCAATATGTCACTAACTATATGGTTAATCGCCAACGTTGATTTGGACTTTATCATTCTTGTATTCATTACCGTAAAACTTGTAATACATGATAGAGCAAAAATTAGCCACCCTCTGTGAGCTATTTCATGTTTTACGAATATAGACAGATCTATCAAATATTATTGCCGGCAAAAGCTACTTCCCTCTACCTTTCCTATTCCCCTCGGCAAAATCAGAAGTCTACTCACTACAGGTGTCATAAATAAATCTCATTAAAAAACAATCAATTGAAATGAAACAAAAACACATAACCTATTTAATCCAAAAATTCCAAAAAGCCCTTTACCTCAACTTAACTTGAGGTTTTAGCATGTTCATCGTTGGCTAGGAAATGAAAGAAAGGAGCACACAATGATCCAACTAGAACATGTGAACTTAGTGGTAAAGGATATCCCAGAAATGCTGAAGTTTTATCAAGCGGCATTTCCGCATTGGTATGTACGTGATGAAGGTACTGGCGAATGGAGTGGAAAGCCGAGAAACTGGCTGCACTTTGGCGATGAATACCAATACATTGCAATGAGCGACCACGGCGAAGGCAACAACCGAGAATTAAGTGCTCACCAAGTTGGTCTCGCACACTTCGCCTACGTGACTAATGACATCGACGGTGTGACAAAACGACTGATTGAAGCAGGTTATCCAATTGCCCAACCCGGCGCAAAAGAGCCATACCGTAAGAACATTTACTTTGTTGACCCAGCTGGCTTTGAAATCGAATTTGTAGAATACCTTACCGATGATCCAAAACTACGTAACTTAACGAGTTAATACCAAGTATAAAAAACGCCAGCAGGAATTCCTTGCTGGCGTTTCGTTTATCAAGGGGGCGTAATTGACGATGCTCGTATCTATTGAGAAAGAGACGGGCGGTAAGGCTCTTCTCGAACACCGTGTGAGAGCACTAACTTAATAATGAAGATTGGTGCTAACCATTCTAAACCAGTCGGAGCCGGGACTAATGTCGAAAGAATGATGGATAACATGACTGCAAGTAGCGCAACCGGACGTTGTAGATAAAGCGGCAGGAAGTGCAAAAACACAACCGATACCATCATCACGGCATACCAGAAAAATGCGTAAGACCAAGCGACATCAAAACATAACGGCACAGCAAACAATTGAAAGTGAATAGCAGGGAACAAGAATTTGCTGCCTACCAATTTGCCCATCCAAGTCAGCTCAAGTTTTTGGTCGGTATGTAGAAATCGCTTCATCGAGCCTAAAGAGTTTGTCAGAACACCTCCAATCATATCTAACGTGAGCAATGACGCGACAATAATTTGAAGCCAACTCCACTCCAAGGTTTGCCATGCAAAAAAGTAGAGGATCACCGGAGCAATAAACGCTGCGTAATTGGCGATCATGGATTCCGCTTTGGTTGCACCAAACCCAGTCGTGAAGTTGAACTTACCCTCACAATCCCAATTGATATGCGCATTCTTTATCGTAGTTTTACTCGTAGACATCATTCGATCCCCTTCATTTAAACGGCTTATTCATTTCAAATCTTTTAAGACCACCCGGTCTATAAAAAGAATAATCGATTAAAACTTATCCTGTCAAACTTTTTAGACCACATGTTCTAAAATAGAAAATATTACGAGTGGATACGATGAAAGCTTAGGTTGTTCACAACAGCGACAGAGGGGGAAAATGGCAAAGCCTAAGGTAATAGACTAACCAAACAGCAGATGATCGATAAAGGTTCTTACTTTGTATGGCGGCGCAACAGTACTTGGGTAGACGATATAAAGCTCCGTTGACCACGTATATTCTTGAAGCAAGCTCACCAACTCCCCTTTGGCAAGATAGCCATCGGCAAGAAAGTCGAGCGCACACGCGATCCCGACGCCGTTTTTCGCCATTTGAACCAGCATTGCTTCAGAATCTGAACGAATAGGTGACTTAAGTTCTACGAACTCGTGTGAATTGTCCGAGAAAGTGAAGCGCCACTTATCTTTGGTTAAGCAACTGCGATAGTTCATGCATCTGTGTTGCTTCAAATCAGATGGAAAAAATGGCTCTCCAAACGTTTCGACATATTGGGGAGACGCGACAACTTTTGTTCCGATATCTTTGATCTTTCTGCACTTGTAAGAACTATCGGGCACAGTTCCAATATGAAACGCAAGATCAATTCCTTCACTCAGTAAGCCGCCTAACGTATAGCCATAAGTAAGATCTAACTCTAAATGAGGGTGCAGCTTCATGAACTCGGAGATCTTCGTCATCAAGGTATGGTCATGCTCTAACACGATGGGTAAACGCACTTTAAGTGTGCCGCTCAGCGTCTCATTTTGTTGGTCCAACGCATCGTGGCATTGCTTGATGTCATCAATGATTTTTACATAGCTTTCATAGAGGAACTTGCCCTGCTCTGTCAGCGATAAGGTGCGGGTAGTACGGTGAATCAATGTGCATTGCAGCTCATTTTCCAATTGCTTGATCTGCTTGCTCACCACTGATTTAGACAATACCAGCTCATCTGCCGCCATTGAAAAGGAGTTGTGTTTCACTACGGTGTAAAACGTCATCAATAGGTTTAGATTCAGGTTTTTCATTGTCTTAGTCTCAGTTGCTTACCTTAATTATATCAAGCCCCCACTTATTGTATGCGAAGCGACAAGCATGATTGTTCCGTAGTAGAAACCTACTGTTTCCTAAGATGCATAATAAAACTCGATGATGGTGAACTCTTTGAGATCAATAAAATCAATCAGATAGGAGCACACGTTTTAAGGGCGTCACGTTATCGTTTCTGTGGGGAAACACTCTTTGCGATTAAGTTTATTTTTCTTCTTCTGAGCCTATTTCATTCTGAGTACACGAACGAGAGCACAGAGGAAAACCAGATGACACACAATAATTGCATGACTCATGACATCGCCAACCTAGAGCTTGCACCAGAAGGCAAAAAAAGAATCGATTGGGCAAGAGCACACATGCCAATTATGCGCAGTTTGATCGAGCGACTAGATCGAGAAAAGCCATTCTCTGGGCTGACCATTGGCATTTGTTTGCATGTTGAAGCCAAAACCGGGGTTTGGATGGAAGCCTTGACTAAAGGTGGTGCAAAGGTAGTACTGACTGGCTCGCCGGGTTCAACACAAGATGAAACAGCTGCAGCGCTGGTTCGTGATTATGGCGTTCATGTCTTTTCACGACGCGATGAGAGCTTTGAAGACCACATACGTTATTGCCAAAATGTGTTGAGCTTTAATCCAGATATCATTGCTGACAATGGTGCGGACTTGCATGAGCTTATTTTTACTCATCCAGAATTCACTCATCTGCAAAGTACTTTATTAGGCGCAACTGAAGAAACAACCACAGGCGCAAACCGATTAAGAGAGGATTTTAAATCTGATCAATGGAGCACGTTGATCATCAATGACACTATGTCCAAACGCATCATTGAAAACCGCTTCGGTGTAGGCTCATCGGTTGTCGATGGCATTATGCGCGCAACCAATGTAATGCTGCATGGTAAGAAAGTGGTGGTCATCGGTTATGGTTACTGCGGGTCCGGTACAGCACAGCGCTTGCGTGGTATGGGGGCTCACGTAACGGTCGTAGAGAGCAATTCTCTAACCAAGTTGGAAGCTCACATGGAGGGCTTTTACACCTCTACCATAGAAGAAGCGCTACCAGACGCAGATATGGTGATTACGATTACTGGTCGCGATAACACACTACGTAAAGAGCACTTTGAATTGATGCGCGACAAAACCATCATTGCCAACGCAGGGCATTTCCAACGTGAAATC
Organism: Vibrio sp. Y29_XK_CS5; assembly: GCF_024181835.1. Classification (NCBI taxonomy): domain Bacteria; kingdom Pseudomonadati; phylum Pseudomonadota; class Gammaproteobacteria; order Vibrionales; family Vibrionaceae; genus Vibrio; species Vibrio sp. Y29_XK_CS5. The sequence goes on along the minus strand of NZ_JAMZAM010000001.1, from coordinate 2,186,685 downwards.
AACCTATCACAACTTGAGGAGTTGAGCACAAGCCAAAACAAAATTCGCCCTCATGTCACTGCGTATCAGCTCAAGGATAACAACAAACAACTGTTCGTCTTATCAGACGCGAACCTCGTCAACTTATCAGCTGGTGACGGCAATCCTATTGAGATCATGGACCTTGGTCTCGCGTTGCAAACATTGAGCTTAGAACGCATCGCCTTAAACGCGCAGTCCCTGAAGCCAATACCGCAACCGGTGCCATTTGATATCGAAATGATGGTTGCAGAGCTGGCATGTGAGCATTGGATTAATCACTAAACCAATAAAAATAAAGCCAGTTGAGTCTCCTCTACTGGCTTTATCTGTTTGTTGTCCAGACTGATCTATTTGTCGTCATCAACGCTGCTTGGCGAAGACTTGGGTCCAGTAATAGCGATAATTCGTCGATTGGTTCTCCACCATGGATGAGCCCATCTGGTCGAAGTCGGCGTTCATGATATTAAGGCAGTGCCCTTCACTCGATAGCCAAGAGTTCATTACCGCATCGATTGAACGTTGCCCTCTCGCGACATTCTCTCCTAACCTGCTCCAAGCATAACCTGTGGCATTGACGCGACTGGAAAGCGTGCTGCCATTTGATCCGGTATGGCTCATAAAATCACTGTTTGCCATATCGCTAGAGTGTCCATACGCTGCGCTTTCTAAATCGTAACTCCAAGTAAGCGCTCCAACGGGAGGCATAGTTCTTGAGCCACATTGCTGAGTTTTAGATCGAGCATCGTTAACTGCAGCAAGCATTTGCTCGGCAAAAGTGGTGGCTGTAGGTGGTGTATCAGGGGATTGTGAGCCGCTGTCTGCAGGTGATGACGAATCTCCATCGCCACCGCATGCACTGAGAAGTAGCGCCAAAGTAGGCACTAAGATCTTTGTTGGCATTGTCTGTCCTTATCTGTTTGACGAAAGGCAAAAAACGCTTTCGATAACCAAGTTCAATAACCTAACAAAAACCAATAAAAGCACCATATGGTGCAAGGTGTTTTAACCAAATACTCACGCTACGCTTTCATAGCTCGAATTTGCTTACGACTGGAGATTCAATTCCATATCGATACGGTGCATATCGACACCCCAACCACCAGGGATGTAGTTCAGCTCTACGGCACCATATTTGGCAAAAAACGGCGCAGATAAATGACTTGCGGCGATTTTGATTTGGGGGATGTTCAACTGCTCAGCTCGGTGAATCGCTCGGCTCATAAACTCATGACCAATCTTCATGCCTTGCGCTTTTGGTGAGATTAAAATCCAGTTCAAGCTATGAAATGCCTGTGTTTTGCCACTCAAACCATAAGCACCAACGAGTTCACCATTTAGAAAGCACACTTCATAACCTTGTGGGTCACTATCAAGAAACTCCGCGTAATCCTCTCTTTCATTAGTTGCGAAATATTCAGGGCAGTTTTCATCGAAGATGCGCAGGCAATCCTCTTTATCACTTGGTAGGAAGGCTCTGAAATTTATGTTGTTGGTCATAAAATTATCTCTTTAGAATCGATTCGTGCTTACTATGAGGGTATGTAAGACCCTACTAAATCTCTGTCGTCATGGCCAGGATTTCATTGATAAGGAACTGAGCTTTGTCGTTATCTAACTGGCGTTTGTGATAGATACCGACGTTACCGATTTTACTGGTATCTGTGTGCAAACACTTCACGCCATTTTTCTCCATCCAACCGTTCATCTTATCGCTGTAAGGCATAATAGCATTGGTCGTTTCGAGCAAATCCAAGCTAGCAAGCAGAGAACCGACTTCATAAACCACAAGTGCAGTTTCATTAGATTGGTTGAAGATTTGATCGTACTCGAATGCGTTGTTGAGCACTGAGCTGTATCGAGAATGCCCCGGCGTTACGCGGATCAGTGGATAAGCAGACATCGCCTCGGATGGTGATTCCAAAAACATTTTGTCATTAAGTAGAGGGTGGTCTCGATGAACAAAGAAAGACTCTTGATCTTGGAACAACGGTCTGAACACCACCGGCATAAGATCTTTCAATCCGCCGATTTCGTGACCAATAAATAAATCTATATCACCTTGAATCAGGTGCTGCATCAAAGAAAGGTTGTTGCCAAATTCAATATAGAGTGAGCTATGAGGATGCGCTTCTTGGTATTTGGTGATCCCATGTCGCACAAAAAGCTCCCACCACGCTTCACCAACACCGATCTTCAGTTTACCGTGTTCCCTTTGATGCATGTCTTGAATTTTGTGCATCAAATCGAGGTGCTTTTCTTGCTGTTCCTCGACATAACGGAGAAATACTTGCCCGTATTCTGTCAGCTCTACGCCTTTAGAACGACGTATTAATAGCGATACACCCATATCGCTTTCTAGCTTCTTGATCGCCGTTGTCAGGGTTGGTTGTGTTACATGCAGCAGCTCAGACGCCTTCTTGATGTTTCCGGTTCTGGCTACGGTCAGAAAATATCGATTCACTCGATTCATCATCGCCCACTCATTTAGGTATCAATTTTTCCTATATCATAAGCAAAAAGTTCAATTTCTACTAGCGGGGAAAAGCCACTATATTTTGTCTTAGATTTTTGATTGAAAAGGCACAAACAACATGGAAAAAACGTGGTGGCATAATGCAGTCGTTTATCAGATTTACCCGCGCAGTTTTTACGACTCCAACAATGATGGCATCGGTGATCTAAAAGGTGTCATCAGCAAACTGGATTACTTAAAAAACCTTGGCATCAACGTGATTTGGCTCTCTCCTGTTTACCAATCGCCAATGGATGACAATGGTTACGACATTTCAGACTATCAAGCCATCGCACGTGAGTTCGGCACCATGGAAGACATGGAACAGCTATTCAAAGAAGCTGGCGAGCGTGATATCAAAATCGTTATGGATTTGGTGGTTAACCACACTTCGGATGAGCACCCTTGGTTCGTTTCTGCGCGTGAATCTAAGGATAGCCCGTACCGCGATTACTACATCTGGCGTGATGCAGACTCAGAAGGCAATCTACCAAATAACATCGAATCGATTTTTGGTGGCGATGCTTGGCAATGGGACGAGAAAACCGAGCAGTACTACTTCCACCTCTTTTCAAAACGCCAGCCAGATTTGAACTGGGAGAACCCGAAAGTTCATCAAGAAGTATTCAAGATGATGAACTGGTGGATTGAAAAAGGCATCGGCGGTTTCCGATTGGATGTGATTGATCTGATAGGAAAAGAAGTCGACAAAGGCATCACGGGCAATGGCGATCGCCTGCACCCGCTGCTGCAACAAATGAACAAAGAAACCTTCGGTGGCAAAGATGTATTAACGGTCGGTGAAACTTGGGGGGCAACGCCTGAGATCGCTAAGCTGTACAGTGCGCCAGAGCGTCATGAGCTGTCGATGGTGTTCCAATTTGAACACATTACCCTAACCTGGCAAGGTGGCGACAAATGGCAGCCGATTCCGCTCGACCTTAAAGAATTCAAAGACGTGCTAACCAAGTGGCAAGTCGAGCTGCAAGACACGGGTTGGAACTCCCTATTTTGGAACAACCACGATTTGCCTCGTGCAGTGTCGAAGTTTGGCAATGACAAAGCCTATCGAGTCGAGTCAGCCAAGATGCTAGCAACAACGCTGCACTTTTTGAAAGGCACGCCATACATCTATCAAGGCGAAGAGATTGGCATGACCAACGTGGCGTTCGACCAACTAAGCGATTACCGCGATATCGAAACGCGACAATTCTACGATGTGAAAACCGCTGCCGGTATCAGCCACGAGCACATGATGGATGCGATTCACAAGAACAGTCGTGATAATGCGCGTACACCAATGCACTGGAACGCATCAGAGCACGCGGGCTTTACCAGCGGAGCACCTTGGATTGCGGTCAACCCGAACTACCCACAGATTAACGTGGAAGCAGCGCTTAACGATTCGAACTCGATCTTCTACCACTACAAAAAGCTCATTGAGCTGCGTAAACGTCATGAAACCATCGTCTACGGAAGCTTCACTCCAGTATGGCAAGAGCATCAACACGTGTTTGGCTACGTGCGCGAATACCAAGGTGAACAGTTGTTTATCGTGAGTAACTTCTCAGAGCACGAGCAAACACTGCAAGTTCCAACCCAATATCAAGCCGATCAGGTAGAGTGCTTAATCAGTAACTATGCGACGCCTTGCGCGATTGCAGCGACGATAACCCTCGCACCTTACGAGTCTTTCGCAGTCAAACTGAAATAAATTTTGGAGGATATGGGAGCCACGAGCTCCCTTAAATATCTATGAATTCCGCAGCGAACGTTTATCAAGTTTTCACCCGACTATTTGGCAACACCAATACCACCAATCAACCTTGGGGCACCATTGAGCAAAACGGCGTCGGTAAGTTCAGTGACTTTAACGACAAGGCGCTCACTGCCATTCAACAGCTTGGCATTACGCATATTTGGTACACCGGAGTACCACACCATGCGGTGATCCGCGATTACAGTGCCATTGGCATTGAGAACGACCATCCAGCGGTGGTGAAAGGACGTGCAGGCTCGCCTTATGCGGTGAAAGATTATTACTCCGTGAATCCCGATTTGGCGGATGATCCAGCATATCGATTAGAAGAGTTTGAAGCCCTTATCGAGCGTACGCATGCGCACAACATGAAGGTCATTATCGATATTGTGCCAAACCACGTTGCCAGACGTTACCAAGGTTTGAACAACCCTGTCGGTGTACGAGATTTTGGTGCCGATGACGATACGAGCGCTGAGTACCATCGTGACAACAATTTCTATTACGTTCCTAATCAAGCGTTTGAGTTACCTAACATTCCTGAGCAATTTTCCCCGCTAGGTGACCCGACGCTGATTAGGAACCTTTCTAATTTTGAAAAATTGCCTGCCTTTGAAGAGTTTCCCGCCAAATGGACCGGCAACGGCTCCAGGCTTGCTCAGCCGCAATTTGATGATTGGTATGAAACCGCCAAAATCAATTACGGCGTGCGCCCAGACGGCAGCAAAGATTTCCCAGAACTGCCAGCCGATTACGCAAACAAATCCCATGCTGAGCATTTGCAATTCTGGCAAGACAAAACGCTGCCAAACTCTTGGTATAAGTTCCGCGACATAGCGCTTTACTGGATAGACAAAGGCGTCGATGGCTTCCGTTATGACATGGCGGAAATGGTGCCTGTCGAGTTTTGGAGCTTTATGAATTCCAGCATCAAAGCGGTCAATCCAGAGGCGTTTTTGATGGCAGAGGTGTATCAACCGCATCTCTATCGCGACTACATTCATCTCGGCAAGATGGACTATCTGTACGACAAAGTTGACCTCTATGATTGCCTCAAAGACGTGATGCACAGCAAACAGCATGTGAGCAAAATCAGTGAGATTCAAGAAAGCATGATGGATATTGAACACCACATGCTGCACTTCCTTGATAACCACGATGAGCAGCGTCTTGCCTCGCCTGAATTTGCTGGCAGTGCAGAGAACGGCTTGCCCGCTATGTTGATTTCTACCCTGCTTAGCACCTCACCAACCATGGTGTATTTCGGACAGGAAGTGGGAGAAGCAGGAAGAGAGAACGCAGGCTTTGGTCAACCAAGTCGTACCTCCATCTTTGATTACATCGGTGTCCCAGAGCACCAAAAGTGGATGAATCATGGCAAGTTCGACGGGGGCTTGTTATCGCAACAACAGAAAGAAGTAAGAGCCTATTATCAACGCTTACTCAACTTAGCTTTGACCTCGCCAGCCAAAATGGGAGGTTACTTTGACCTGTATCCAAGTAATCAACAAGCCTTGGGGGAAGAGTCATTCTGCTTTGCTCGCTATTCGAGTCAGCAATTGATTTTGGCAGTCGCACGATTAAGGGGAGAACAACCTCAAAACGCAGAGTTGGTCATGCCATCTGAGCTGATCAAAAAACTCGAACTGCGCGATGGCGAGTACATCTTAAAAGACGCTATGAATCGTCTTTCTCCACTCACCTTACGCGTCGAAAATGGTGTCGGTAAATGCCAACTGAATATCGAGCCACAGTGCGCTAGTGCTTTCACACTAGATATAGACACTTCCATCGCAGATTAAATTTGGCTGCTGTTCACAAAAACAGTCAAAACCTTCCAAATCCCTTCTCTACATCAACCACCACAAAGCATTGGCTACTGGGTATCGCCCGAGCCAATGCCCTTCCCCGATCACATTCCAACGCATTGATATAGAAAAATGTAATACCAACGACAAAGAAATCAATTTTAACCGCAGAGTGCATCCCCGTATTATCAAACCGTGAAACAACAGCTGACGTCCAGTCACTAGGTTTGAAACAAGGAATCTATCGCAATGAAACCTATTCTAAAAACACTTTCGCTTTGCACTTTATCTGTTCTTTTAGCGCCTTCTGTTTCTGCAATGCAGGAAGGTGAAATCATCATTTGGATCAACGGTGATAAGTCTTACCAAGGATTGAGCCAAATTGGTCAACAGTTCGAAGAAGATACGGGGATTAAGGTTAATGTTCAGCACCCGGATTCTCTAGAAGAAAAGTTCCAACAACACGCCGCGACAGGCGGTGGTCCTGACATCATCTTCTGGGCACACGACCGTTTTGGTGGCTACGCTCAAGCGGGCTTACTGCAAGAAGTGAAACCGAGCCAAGAGTTTAAAGATAAGCTTGTCGATTTCAGTTGGGATGCAGTCACTGTAGATGGCAAAATCTTTGGCTACCCTCTGGCTATCGAAGTCCCTTCTCTAATTTACAACAAAGACCTGTTGCCAAACCCACCTAAGAGTTGGGAAGAGCTGGAGTCCATCCACCAAGCGATGCAAAAACAAGGCAAGAAAGCGATCATGTGGGACGTGAAAAACGCTTACTTCACTTGGCCAATGATTTCAGCTGGCGGCGCTTATGCTTTTGGTAAAACAGCAGAAGGCTACGATGCTAAAGACACGGGTGTAAACAATGAAGCGGGTGTGGCTGGTCTGCAATTCCTTGTCGACATGGTCAACAAAGGCATCGTCGATCCAAATATGGATTACTCAGTATCCGAAGCGTCGTTCACCAAAGGTGAAGTGGCAATGACCATCAACGGTCCGTGGTCTTGGGGCAACCTAGACAAAATGGATGTGAACTACGGCGTTGCTGTGTTGCCAACCTTAAACGGCGGTAAAGGTAACCCATTCGTTGGCATTTTGAGTGCGGGTATTAACGCATCAAGCCCAAACAAAGATCTGGCTGTTGAGTTTCTAGAAAACTACCTATACCAAGACGCCGCATTGAAAATCATGGATGACGACAAGCCACTTGGTGCCGTGACACTAAAATCGTTCCAGAAAGTGCTGGAAAGTGACGAACGCATTAAATCAACCATGATCAACGCAGAAAACGGCGAGATCATGCCGAACATCCCTCAAATGACGTCTTACTTCTTTGCGGAAGGTGCTGCTATTGATAACGCGATGCAAGGCAAGCAAACCGTGAAAGACGCCCTAGACACTGCAGCAAAACAAATTGTTCGCTAATTCTTTCATGTTCGTATTTGGCACAGTTCGCTGTGCCTTTTTTATTTTATGAGACTCTAGAATATGCCCCAATACCCAACGTTATATCTGAAAGGCACATTAAATGGTTGGGGGCTAGATACGCCTTTCCAGCCAATTGATGAGCACCAACTACAAGCTAGCGTAGTTTTCCCAGCCGATAGACACCAATTCAAAATCGCCGATTTGAATGGCAGCGAAGAATGGACGTTCGCCGCAGATGATATTAAAGCAGTGAATATCAGTTTGAATCAAAAGCTCTCGCTTATTCCAACTCAAGGCATTGGTAATGATTTGGTGTTTGAACCAAAACAATCAGGTCGTTATTTGCTGACACTCGACTTCAGCACAGCGTCGCCAAGTCTAAGCGTCAAACCCGCAATGGCAGACACCGCCTCCTTACTCACTCAATCGAAATTCGATCATCTCATCACTTCGCAATCAGGTCCTATCCCCGCCAAATCATTGCCAAGCACAGCCAAAATCCTTCCGCTCGATGAGTTGTTCGAGGCGTTGGCGATCAAGAGCGAAACGCCTTTCCCATTTGTGTTTGGTGATAACCTCGACGGCTACTATGAAGGCACCACACACAGCGCTTTGGGCACGGCACGTTATCGCCATCATCAAGGTTGGTATTTAGGTGGTTTCGCCTCAAGCATTGGCAACGCATTCAACGACAAAACACAGGCGCAGTATGCCTGCTTAATGCCATATGGAATCGAACATCATTATGAGAATGCCAGTAAAGATGGCTTGTCCTTGATCGCAGGGCAACGCCTTGCTGCACTGAATGTGGAATCCACCAGCAGCGAAATGTTGGCACTGTTTCCTGAACTCAACCTCAATCCATCGTACTGCCAAGTAGAAGCGTTGGAAGATTGCCTGCTTATCTCTGTCGATCCAGACATCTGCCCTGAAGACTCACTCTTGTTTATCGCGATCAGCGCAAACCAAAGCTTCCGGGCACAAACGCTCAATGAGAGAGATTCGAACGTCAGTGATAACGTTCTATCCGGCAGCCAAAACATTCAAATTAAGCTCAGTTCAGAGACCACAACGAACCGCTTCACTGCCTACTTTGCTTTCTCCAACAACAAAACCGATGCTATCCAACAAGCACAAAATGCAGCCCTCGAACATGCAGAGTTGAAACATCAAAACGCAGTATTTGAGTTTTTGACCAAGAACTATTTTTGGTGTGACGATCTGGAATACAACCGCGCCGTTATGTGGGCACGATTGGCCAGCCGAACCTTCGTCAATAAAGAGCTGGGTACCGGCATCTGGGCGGGGTTGCCATGGTTTAAAGACTGTTGGGGCAGAGACACCTTTATCGCGCTGCCCGGCACCAGTTTAGTGAATGGCGAGTTTGACGAAGCCCGCGACATCATCACCAACTTTGCTTCGATGCAGTTAGATGATCTGAAAGACAAAAATCATGGTCGAATTCCAAACCGTGTCACCAGCGAGACTAATATCATCTACAACACGACCGACGGCACACCGTGGATGATTCGCGAGATCTTCGAATACATTAACTACTCCGGTGATACACAGTTCGCCCAGCAAATGTTGCCCATCATAGAGCGCTTTATTGAAGGGGTTGAAAAGCACTATCTCGATGATGATGGCTTGATGCGACATCGCGATCCCGATACCTGGATGGACGCCAAGATAAACGGTCAGATCCCATGGTCACCTCGTGGACCGAAAGCCAACGACATCGAAGCATTGTGGTTTGAGAGTCTACAAGTGGCAAACCAACTTGCAAAATGGAATGGTGACCACGCCTTAGCGGAACATTGCCAAACCTTGGCGAACAAAGTGAAAGCCAGCTTTATCGACAAGTTCTGGGATAGCGAATCCATGTGCTTAGCGGATCATCTCAAGCAAGACGATGTGAAAGACGCCAGTATTCGCCCAAACCAGCTAATGACGTTGACCATTCCGACCAGCCAAGCCTTAATTCCAGAGTATATTGGGCAGCACATTGTGAAGAACAGCGTCGAGCATCTGCTTTTCCCTTGGGGCATCTGCTCTTTGCAACAAGAGCACCCAGAATTCCACCCCTATCATGACAACCGCCCTGAGTATCACAAAGATGCGGCATACCATAATGGGACCATTTGGGGTTGGAACGCAGGCTTCACTGTGGGCGCACTTACCCGTTACCAGCAACAGGATTTAGCGTATCAACTGAGCAAAAACTTAGCCCATCAGATTTTATATCAGGGACATCGCGGCACCATGAGCGAAAACTTGGATGCTTACCAAGCGTCTGCGACGTCCGTCATTCAAAGCGGAACTTATGCTCAAGCGTGGTCAGTGTCGGAATTTGCTCGTAACACTCAGCAAGACTATCTCGGCTTTACGCCACAGCTCTCGCGCAACACCATCAAGCTTTGCCCAAGCTTACCATCAACTTGGAAACACCTAAGCGCTCGACTGCCGTTTGGTGATAACAACGCCCTGCATGTTGACGTCGAACAAGCTGAGAAAACCAAATTCTCATTTGAGTTTGAACGCCCTCAACCTGAAGTTCAGTTCATCGTGAAACTGCGCGGTCAGGAATATGAGGTCGGCATTGAAGCCGATGTGCTTGACGGTTCAATTGAGATCGAATGGTACCCAGAATCCGGGCAAATGAAGTGTAATCGTGATGGTGTAAAAACCAGATTAAAACCATTAGCACCAGTTACTTTGTTGGAGGGATTAACCTTCACTCAACCTAACCCAGTACTATCGCACCGAGCGCTTGAGGAAGAGAACTACTTGCTCAACAAGCGTTCTGCAGAAAAGCTATGTATTGCTAGAGACTAAAAAAACTCAGAGGGCGCGAAAGCGCTCTCTGAGGTCCAAAAATAGACACTTTAATAATGGAGTTACTTGTTATCTACGGCGTCAACAAACACTTTCTGTGCGCCGTCGATACCCAATCGGTTGGCTTCTTCTAGCAGCGTCATCGCTTTTGATGTTTGGTTGTTCTTCACTGCTGCTCGAATAGATTCAAAATAATAGGCTTGTGTATCAGCATGAACACTCGTTGATGCCGATTTCGTGTTCGAACTTACTGCTGACGATGTTTGCATGGTTGCTGATGCTGGCGCTGACAATTTTACCGGAGCCACAACAACTGCCGCTTTCTGTGTCTCTGTGGTACGTGAAGGCGCGGCTAACGATAAGGTTTTGATCGCCACTTCCAAAGAGCCAAAAGCTTCATAAGTATATTTCGGGTCGGTCACCATCGGCATTGGCTGACCCAACTCCACAGCACGCTCTTTGGCAGGATGAGGAATTTGAATCGAATCACCTAGCTCGCTTTCATCAGTATAAACAATAAAGTAAGGCGTTTTCTCAACGTCGAGCGTAAAGCTCAGCTGGTATTGAGTGCGTGTAAGCATGCCCGTGGTTTCGATATCAAAGCTATCATGATCATTGATATTCACGATATTGAACGCTTTATCTAAAGTGATCAGCTTAGGCGCGAAAACCTCGCCATTGACCATATGGCTGGCAAGCTGAATATTCACTTTGCTTGAACGCGCTGGCAACTTAAACGCAGCAAAATAGCTGTTCCCTTCAGCGAAGCGACCTACCGGCGAATCCGTATTAATCGAAAACTCAATTTGCTCATTAGTGCCGAGCTCTAACCATGGAAATTCAGAGAAGTTATTGCAGCAAACTGCCGCTTCCGGCACCGATTGCAACGTCGTCGCTTCCAATGTTGGAGAAGCCGCACATGCGGTTAACGCCGAGCTCAACATGAGGGCAAGGATTACACGGTTTTTCTGCATGATTTATCTCTCTTTCTCAAGGTAAAACAGATCTGCTAAACAATCATTCAAAAGCAAACAAGGCAGCGCTATTCGCTGCCTTTTGCAAAGTGTGGTTAGAACCAAATTTCGGTGTGAACACCAATCACGGTTTCATTTTTACCATCCTCGATGCCAATCTGACGCGCGCTCGCTTCATCATCAGCGGTAATGTAGCTCACGTAAGGTTTGATTTGAGGACGACCAAAGTAGTCTGCGTTTACAGTAAACGCCGCCGCGAGTTCGATGTTGTAAATATCACTTTCGACATCATCCCCTGTACGTCCCCAGTAGCCTTCAGCCCCTTCTTCATGACCATAAGACGCCGTCATCTCAAGACGAAGGTTATCGTTCACTTTATAAGAAGGACGGACAGCCACAAGGTAGCGTTTTAAGTCATCAGCACCAAACAGTTGGTCGAGTGCACCGATATAGGTAATTTCAGAACCCATCTGCCAGTTTTCAGAGATGTTTAGCACACCGTAAGAAGTGAAGAATAGAGATTCAGCTTTATCGTCACCGCCAGACCAACCACCAAAGTTCACGCCACGGTTTTGCGCGACACCTTTACCGTAGGCAAGTGCGTTTTGCGTCCAACCGTCTAAGCCGTAGTAACTCGTGTTCAAAGTAATTGCAGCGCCAAAGCCATCATCTGAAGAATTGTCTTTGCCTTCTTGCTGCATGTATTTAAAGTCGAAATCTACGCTACCGAAGCCCACATCTACGCCATAGTAGTAGAAATCCAAAGTAGAAACGGTAGTGCGCTCAGCATTGGCTTTAACAATCTCACACGTCGACGCATTGCTGTTGTCTTCACACACCAACACATCTGGTGCGCCTGCGTCTGGATCGGCAATCACATACGCGATACCTGCGGTGTTGCCAGCGAGCTTAGTTTGAATACCGGCACCAACACCTGATGACTGCTTCCAGAACTCACCAGATAACAGACCAGACGCACGATTTAGGAAGCGTTGACCACCCCAAATCGAGGTGTCTTCCCCAAAGTAAGGCAGTGCACCGATTTCAACAAACGCTTCCTTCACTTCAAACTGTGCAGTGGTATTGTCTTTTTGGCTACCCGCAGAAGAGTAGGCATAAGAGTTGCCGTTGCCATATTCAGAGCGAACAACAAAGTCAGACCAAACACCGTTCGCGTGCTCAGTATGCTTTTTGATGATGAATTCAACTTGGTTGGTACTCTTACCGTGTGTACCTGCTGTTTTGTAATCTGGTTTGCCAAATTCAGTATCCACTGATTTGCCATCAACAGTTCTAAAGTTCATTGACGCATAGCCGAAGATTTCCCAACCATCAGCGATAACATCGGTACCATTTACTTTTTCAACAACGGGTGCGGCTTCATCACCAGCGATCACATCTAACGCCACTTCGGTCTCAGCAAAGACGGCACCTGTCATTAAAACAGATGTAATTGCGGCAGCCACTGCACTTACTTTTTTCATTCTAAACTCCGATACGGACAACTAAATTCGTGTGCTTCTCTTGCGGAAAGCATTGCTGTTTCTATGACGTATGATGGAGTGAAAAATAAGCGGCTAAAAATTGATTTAATTGACGATGATATTGCTATTTTTTATATCAGAGCGGTTTGAGATGGATTTTAAAAGCATTGATAGAATCAATTACAACGTAATGCGCGTTAAACGAACTAAGAATGATTCACGGTAAATAGTAAGGAAGATGAGAATTTGTGAACACTGCCAAATTTAGCGTTTTAAGCGCACGGCGGTTTTGAGATCACGATGCAGCACATATTTGCCCCGCCAAACACAACTTACGGAAATAAAGCAATATTACCGTCCCATTTCATAAGTCGTTACACAACTCGGGGCTTTAAGACTTTACATCTGGCGCAAGGAGTAGAACACTTCTCACAAAGTAAAACCCAAGCCGACATAGTAGAGTCAGTAAAATTATGAGTAACACCACGGCGAAAAAGTCGAATCCATTATTCGAAGTCCTGTTTAACGTCATCATCCCTTCCTTCATTTTGATGAAGTTCAGCGGTGAAGAACACCTAGGTACAGCAATGGCACTCGTTGTTGCCTTGGCGTTCCCATTGGTTTATGGCGGCATGGATCTTATCCGCAACAAGAAATTCAACTTCATTTCTGCACTTGGTTTTATCAGTGTGCTGTTAACCGGTGGTATTGGCTTGTTAGAGCTAGACACACGTTGGTTAGCGTTAAAAGAGGCGTTGATTCCAGGTCTGATAGGTATTGCAGTGTTAGGCTCAACCTTCACTCGTTATCCGCTAATGCAAAAGCTTGTATTGAACGATACCATCTTGAACCTACAACTGATTAACGAACGTTTAGAGCAGAATGGTAAAACGCAAGCATTTGAGCGTTGCCTGATGTCGTCGAACTATCTGTTCGCTAGCACCTTCGCTTTCTCATCTGCGATGAACTATTTTCTAGCAACTTGGATTGTGACTAGTCCATCGGGCACAGCGGCGTTCAATGAAGAGTTGGGTAAGCTCACCCTTTACAGCTACCCAATGATTGCTATCCCAAGTATGTTGATGATGTTTGGTATTTTCTACTACATCTGGCGTCAAGTTCGCGCGATGACGTCGCTAGAAACCGAGCAGATCTTCCATACCAAGTAATGCTTGTTGCACCTTGATAGGCAAAGTTAGATAAAAAGAACCCCGATAATTGATAACCAATTATCGGGGTTTTGTTTTTAAGAGTGATTTATCGCTTAGAAGCTGTAAGCTACTGACGCTTTGAAGTTACGACCAGCTTCGTAGCTAGTGTACTTATCTGAACCCCAAGAAATACCAAAGCCTGTATGCTCTGCGTACTGCTTGTTGAATAGGTTGTCTACCGCTAGGTTAAGTGACAGGTCTTTTGCAAAATCTGGTACGTAAGCCGCCCATAGGTTGTGCGTTGCAAAACCTGCACGTTCAATCTTGTCACCATCTTCGTCTTTGTAATCATTACCCGGAACGAAACGTGAATCCCAGCCGAACACAAACTCGCTGGTTAGATCGTACTTGAAGCCCGCCTTGATGTTATGGATACCAGTTTTGTTCATGTGGCTCTTCTTGCCATTCTTCAGGCTCGTTTGCTCACCATCAGAGTATGAGTGGTTTGCGTAAAGCGCGAAGTCTTCAATGCTGTAGGTGAATACCGTCTCTACACCCCAAACTTCAACATCGTATTGGTTTACCAAAGTTGTGTTGTTTTTGGTTGGGTGCATTTGGTTATCTAGATCATACTGGTAAGCAGTAAAACCAAGGATTGCATCGTCTGCCATCAGCAAACCAGACATGTCGTAATCAAAGCCTGCTTCGTAGTTGTTACCCGTCATCGCTTTGGTATCAGACTGTTTAACATCGCTCGCCGCTTTCATGGTTAGCGTTTCTGGCAATGAAGCCCCTTTGAATAGACGACCGTAACCAATACGAAGTTTTAGGTTGTCTGTGGTTTGGTATTCACCTTGGAACTTAGGCGATAGTTGATCGTATTTACCTTTAAACACGCCACCCAGCTCATGAACATCGTAGCGAAGACCAGTTACGAAACGGAAGTCATTAATCTCAAACGCATCTTGAGCGTAAATACCGTAAGCCGTTACAGTACCGCCATCCATGTCGTAGTTCTTCGTTTGACCTTGTTTTGAACCTGAGGTGTAGTGACCTAAACCAGAGTCAATCCACTGCTCCGCTTTGTAGCCTTCGAAACCGTAAGTCAGCTCGTGTTCACCAACCCAAGAGATATTGCGGACGTCACCACCAATGGTCGTCACGTTGTATTCGCGATCAGGAATCGATAGGTCACCATCTTTGGTGAATTCCCAAGCGCCGTTCACCTTCTTCCAATCGCCGTACTCTTCGACTAACGCGTCGCGTTCCATGTATTGACGGTTGTAGTACAAGTTGGTTTTTAGGTTAACCAAGTCGCTTCCATTATCGAAACGGTGCTCGAACGTCACGGTATCACGGTTAAGTGAGTTGTAGTTGTGATCATCATGCAGGTAAAGTGCGCCTGCTTTTTCACCCGATAGCTGACGCTTACCGCCATCTTGGTAGGTGTTAAAAGTAAGCTTAAATTCATTAGCATCGTTTGGAACAAAGACTAGCTTCACCAAGCCAGATTTCAGTTCACCTTGCTTTGAAGTCACGTCATCTTTACCAGGAATGTAAAGATCGCCGTCTTCTGAGTAATTGATGATACCCATCAACTGAAGTTCATCATTCAACTGCGCGTAAACCGCAACATTCGTCGTGAAGCGCTCATAAGCCGTTTGATACCCCGTTTTAACGCGAGCACCGACGCTTTCGCCTTCCGAAAGTAGATCGCTGGGATCTTTCGTTTCGTATTTAAATGAGCCGTTAATCGCACCAGCACCAGACAGTACAGAGTTACCACCTAGCGTGATTTCAGCTAACTTAAGCATCGCAGGATCGAACGTTTGGTCGCCCGAGTGGTGGAATAGCTGACCTTCTTGACGCGCACCATCAATGGTTACGACAGAGAATTTGTCTTCCATACCGCGAATGTAAACTTTACGAGAGTAACGAGCGTTACCGTCAACCGTAACACTCGGCATGGTGTTCAATACGTCTTTAATATCCGACGCTTGTTTGAGCTCTAACGTTTCAGCGTTAATCTCAGTTTGAACAAGTTGATCAAGGGCAGAACCGACAACAACAATATTTTCATCGGAAGCGTGAGCAGCAAAAGAGGCAATGGCAACGGTGATGGCTGCTGATAGTGACTTCAGTTTCATAATACTACTTATATTTTATAAACAACAACGTGGTGCGAAGCATAATACACAACATTAATGATAATTAATCTCATTTACATTCTTTACGTTAATGAGTGATTTATTTTTATTCAGAATGAACCAGGCATCGTCAGTAAGTCACTCAACAGAAAAGAGCAAAAAAGTGCGAGGAAGTGGGTGTTGGACGGTTTTGAGTAAAGTGAGAAGTAGATAACCTCCACGAATCTGCTTCCAGTGTTAGACTAAAACCACTCTCTTTCGCTTTGTGAAATACGATGCCATCTCGCCCAAAAACCTTTTATGAACAAGAAATCGATCGCGTGTACAACGAGATGCCGTTGAGCCCAAAACAGTACCTCCTGATCAGGCAGTCCAAGGCATTTATGGAAAAGCATCACTCAGAAAACATCGAGCTAAACGACTTAGCCAAAGCGGCTTTTATGTCACGCTTTCACTATGTGCGGATTTTCAAACAGATGTATGGTGTCACGCCGCGAAGCTATTTAAGGGATATGCGGATTAAAAAAGCCAAAGTGCTGCTCAAGGAAGGTCACTCGATTACGGATACTTGTTTTCAGGTTGGCTATGAGAGCTTAACCACGTTTTCGAGTGTCTTTAGAAAGAGCACAGGTTACTCCCCCAAAGCGTTTCAAAAAATATATAAAAGCAATCTAGAATAAGTTTTTGAGCCAAGCTTTCGCTATCTTTTACTTATTCCAAAACAGTAAAGGTGAATACCCGTGATCAGAATTTCCCTAACCAGCGTTCCTGTTAACGATCAAGATAGAGCTCTCGATTTCTATACCAATATCCTTGGTTTCATTAAAAAAACAGAAGTACCAATTGGTGAGCACAAATGGCTAACAGTGGTCTCTCCACAAGAGCAATCTGGCGTGGAATTATTGTTAGAACCGATGGCATTTGGTCCAGCAAAAATATACCAAGACGCGTTGAAAGAAGCCGGAATCCCATGGACGTCGTTTGCGGTCGATGACCTGAATAAAGAATATGCAAGATTAACTGAGCTTGGCGTGCAGTTCTCAATTGAGCCACGAGAAGCAGGCACGGTCATGATTGCGGTACTTGACGATACCTGTGGTAACTACATCCAATTGATGCAAGAGCTTTAAAAACGGCTCATGAGCGGATAGAAAGAACAGAGGTTATCAGGTAAGCAACAAAATCTGAGACCTCTTGTTTGTATAAAGCCCTACCGAAAAAGTGTGATTACACCAAGCAAAGATATGAAAGTGATCGTGTATTCGATATCCAACTCGATTAGCATGGATTTTTTAACATCCTGTCACATTTATAGAACCTATGTTTGGATTAAAACGAATCAAATCAGAAAATGAGCTGCTAAAGCAAGAATTAGCAGACCTCAAACAGAAGTACCAAACTGACGTTGCTGCTCTGGAAAATCAGCTCCAAGAGGCTCAGCAGCTTGTTCGCTCCGCTCAACAGGAACACCACAATAGTGATGAGTTGATGTCGAGCAGTTTGAAAGGTGGAGATATGCTCCAAACCATTCGAACAGAGATGGTGGAGAGTGCGCAATCTATGGCGCATGAAAACCAAGAACTGCAACAACTAGATGAAATGTTTAAGCAGACTCATCAAGCTCTTGCTCGTCTTGATAACCGAGCCGTGAAGATCAGTACGCAAGCCTCACAAAGCATTGAATCTGTTCAAATATTAGATAAAACTGCCACTTCTATTTCCCTTCTTGTATCGACTATTCAAGAGATTTCTGACCAAACGAATTTGTTGGCATTAAATGCAGCGATTGAAGCAGCACGAGCCGGTGAAGCAGGCCGCGGATTTGCCGTGGTGGCAGATGAGGTAAGAAACCTTGCAGGCAAAGCCAGCGAAGCCAGTGAGCAGATTGATTCTTTGGTTAACCAAGTACTAACGCAAGTGAACGCAATTAAAACCTCGATTGATGAAAACCAAACTTGTGCTGAGGAAGTGTCTGCCTCTTCTGCGCAGATTGGTTCTATTGTCAACGAAGTGGTCGTGAAATCGGAACACATGCAACAGGTGATCCACATTGCTTCCACACGCGCTTTCTTGGATACGGTCAAACTCGACCACGCTATTTGGAAGAACAATATCTATCGTCTCCTACAAAAAGGCGCGTTTGGTGAAACCGTTAATAGCCACTCTGAGTGTCGCTTGGGTCAGTGGTACTACCGTGGCGATGGCAAGGCTTACAGCCACTTAAGAAGCTATGCATTGCTTGAAGAACCACACAAAGGCGTGCATGACGGTGGACGTGAAGCAATGAGCCAAGCCAAATCTGGCAACATGGCAGGCATGGTGACTGCAATTAACGCCATGGAAGACGCCAGCGAACAAGTCGTAGTACAAATCGATCGCCTAATGGATGAAATCATCGCGAGTTAAAGGCACCTCAATTGCTCTTGGCTAGAACACAAAAGGGATGGTGAATGCCATCCCTTTTTTATTCTTCAATTTACCCAGTAACCTCAAGGTGTTTGAATACATCTACTACATGGTCAGAATGATTTTGCCTTGCAGCGTGACCGACTCATCTTTTATCAGCTCGAAGGCACGTTGGAACTGTTCTAACGGAAGATAGCAATCCACATCGAGTTGTATCTGGTGTTCCATAAAGTGTTCTAGCATCTCAGCAAAGATTTGCTTACGAACGGTCTTACCAACTGACTCTTCCCAATAGCGCAAAAAGAACGTACTGAAGTCGATATTGTTTTGCTTCATACAAGCGAAGAAAGCTGGCTCATAAGGGGTGAGTGAAAGCGTTCCATAGTTGATGTATATTCCCGAATTACGCGCAATTTGGATGAGTTCTGTACCCAACTTGCCGCCAATGGCATCGAATGCAACATTGGGTTGAGGCAGGTCTCGGGCATCGATTTGAGACTGCAGATCTTGCTTGCTATCTAACACTGCAATGGAATCGAATGGATAACGCTCTGGCGCGGAGCTTATCGCAATTAAAGTAAATCCAAGTGAGTGCGACAACTGAGCGAAGATCTTACCAATCGCAGAATTGCCCGCGTTGATGATCACCACGTCATCTTTACCTAACTTGGCAACGTGAGTGGTGATCACCCAAGCCGTCAGGGCATTGATATACAACTGGCAAGCATAGCCGCTCTCAAGATCTTCCGGCACTACAAAGACATTCTCCTCAGGCGCATCGACATAGCTTTGCCAAGCCCCACTCTGTGCCACCAGCACCTTTTGCCCAATTTGAAATTCAGTTTGATGCGGATCGTTTATCTCAACCACTCGCCCTACCGCTTCAAAGCCTGGGACTCGCGGCGGTACATGGGTGCGACGATACTGCCCTACTCCCTGAATCGACAATCGGTCACTTGGATTAATGTTTGTGGCTTCGATTTGCACACGAACTTTATCCAAAGCCAGTGGCTCTAGCTCAACATACTCCATCACCAATGATACACTTGGCGAACCAAAGCTCAGTTGATTAACGCGAGTGTTTGTCTTATGCGAGTTGGTCTTGGTTAAGCTCATTTGGATACCACGGGACTGCTAGAGGAAGTATGGCGCGCCATAGCGAAACGGGTATATAACGTTTTCTCGGCGCGCACGTCAAATTGGATAAGAGCTTAAACGGGCTGACTCAGCATAAACACCACCACTAAAGCGAGGCTGCTGCCCATGCATCGGTTTACCCACACCACCTTTTGTGGTGACTGAATAAAGCGGTTCAATACGGTGCCAAAGTACGCCCACGCAAACATCCCCAGCACACCGGTTCCTACCATCACGCTGATAATGATCACCACTTGAGTCAGGTAATCATTGTTTGGCGAGATAAATTGAGAGAACACCGTCAGCGATGCAACCCAACTTTTGGGATTTAGAATTTGCACCCAAACGCCAGATAAAAAGCCAGACTTTTTCGCATTCAAATCGTTGTCGAGTTCCATTGTGGCAATCGACCATGCGAGATACAGCAGGTAGGCCGCACCAATCCACTTCAACGCTGTGTACAAATCTGGGTAAAGGGTAAACAAACTGACAAGCCCCACACTTGCACCAACCAACATGATGATCACCCCGACTGCATTGCCCAATACAAACGGCACGGTCGCAGAAAACCCATATCGGCTTGAAATACCTAACAGCGCGACGTTACCTGCTCCCGGCGTTAAAGAAATAGAAACGGCAAACAACAAAAATGCCGCTAGCAATTGAGCACTCATGCACTCTCTCCCAAAAAGTAATCAACGAATATGGGAAACAGTTTAACGATTTGGGTAGAAAGAAAATTGCTATCTGCGCTACGATAAAAGTCAATTTGAGCAGACTATTTCTAAAACAATTATGAAAAAGAAAGAATCCACCAACTTTGAATTAGATAGTACTGATTTCGCCATCCTTGACCATATTCAGAAAGATGGTCGCATGAGCAATTCTAAGCTTGCCGAGACCGTCAACCTGAGTGAAACACCCTGCTGGCGACGCTGGAAGAAAATGGAAGAGGAAGGTTACATTGAGGGTTACGCTGCAAAGCTGAACCGTAAAAAACTCGGTTTCCAAGTTTCTGGTTTTACTCTGGTTACCCTCGGTAGTCATGAGGTAGAAAACACCACGCCTTTTGAAGACTTTGTCGCAGAAACCGATTGGATCTTAATGTGTCACTGCATTGCAGGCAGCGCGGATTATATGGTGCAAGTGGTGGCTCGAGACTTAGACGAATACTTTGACCACATCAGTGCTATTCGCCGCGTGAAAGGCATCAGCGCCATTCAATCTAACGTCTCCGTAAAGGAAATTAAGAGTACTTTCCAGTTACCGTTAGAGTAGTGTGATGGACGAGACTGATTTCGTGGGCAAGATTGGACTCACTATCCCCGTCGACCATTCACGCGAAACTGTTGTGGGGTGACATCAAAATAGGCTTTAAACGCTTTGATGTAAGAAGAGTCGTTTTGATACCCCACTTGATCGGCAATGCTTTGGATCGAGAGCTCTTCATCTAGCAAAGAGAGCGAATAAATCAGCCGAATTTGTTGCCGCCAAAGTTGAAATGAGGTGTTGAACTCTTTGGAGAACAGGCGCGACAATGTTCGCTCAGATGCGCCTACTGTCTCTCCCCACTGTTTGAGTGACCAATCCAATGCTGGCGTGTCGGTCAGCGCTTCAAATATCAGCTTTAAGCGTCGGTCTTCTGGCAGCAGTAACTGAAAGGTCTGCACGTTATCTTTCATGATTTGATCATGCAACACGCCAAGCAATCGTGATACTTCCTCATCACTCACGAGCCCTTCGCACTGGCGGCGTATTTCCTGTAACAACTCGTTTAAGAACGGCGTGAGAGTGATGGTTCTAACTTGATGCTCGTACTCAGTACCAAACTTAGGGTTTAGATAGATACCGACAAATGTCGTATGGCTTAGCGCGATGGATTCATGTTGAATACCCGCAGGTACAAACAGCGCAGAGGTATGAGGCACAAGGTGTTGGTAGTGATCGGTTTTGGTTTGTAATAACCCTTTGATCGGGAAGATGACTTGATGCCATGTGTGTTGGTGCATCGCATCAATGTAACCTTTGGGCATGTCGATGGTCTTAACCAAAGCTGGTGAATGAGGATTGGCAGCCATCATCTCATTGGAGGTCATGACACCGGAGTGAGAATCGATTTGGCGGGTTGGCATTATTAACTGTCCTTACATCCCTACTCTGACACAAGTTCACTAGGCTATCATGCTCGGCAAAGTGAATGAAGCCGTGAGGTGCGACGTATGCGATATCAAGTTGAAATATCCAAAGAAAACCAACTCTTAATCAAAGTCGATATTGATAACATCAACCAAGACAAGTGCGAAGCATTGCTTGAAACCGTGTTAACCAAGTTTCCTAAAGCGGAAGGTTATCAACGTCATGTGTTGGTTTCAGATAGCGAAACGCGTTACTTAAAAAGCACAGAAAAGCGCATTGAAGTACTGGCAGCGATTCCGGTATTCAAATCATTGGGTGAGCGATAACGTGATTTTGTCTCACGCCGTTTGGCAAATCAGTTTTAGCGATAAGGAAAGAATATGAAGAAGTTAGGCGTAGTTAACAGCGTATTAGCAGGTAAAACCGTTGCCTTTGCACACGGTGCGAAAAGTGCGATTAACAAACAGGTTCTACCGCAGCGCCAGCACGCAACAGAACTGGGTTTTACCAGTGACGAACAAGGCGATCCGCGCTTTCATGGTGGGATTCAAAAAGCCCTTCATATTTACCCAAGTGAGCACTATCCGGTTTGGCAGCAAGAGCTGGGCGACAAAGCGATTTTCCAAGCAGCTGGCGCGTTCGGCGAAAACTTAAGCTCAAGTGGCGTAACAGAAGAATCCATTTGCTTGAAAGATAAGATCCGCATCGGCTCAACCTTGTTAGAAGTATCCCAAGGGCGCATGCCTTGCTGGAAACTCAACGTGCGCTTCGAGCAAAACGACATGGCGAGAAGACTGCAAGACACGCTTCGAACAGGCTGGTACTTCCGAGTGTTGCAAGAAGGCGATATCGGCGCAGGTGACGAAATTATTCTATGCGAAAGACCTTACCCAGACTGGTCATTGGCTCGCATCATGGGCGCAGTATTTACTGGTTGCCTAGATAAAACGGAGCTAAGCCAGCTAGCGGAACTTCCATTGGTTGAATCTTGGGGCAAGCTTGTCGAACGCCGCTTAGAAACCGGTGAAGTCGAAGATTGGGAAATGCGTTTGGTTGGTCCGACTGCGGATTAACTTCCTTTCTGACTTCCCGATAGATCGGAGCATATCCCTTGCAATATTAGCCCCACAACCAAGTCAGTGGGGCTTTTGCTTTTTAGTCGTTCAATACAGCAAATCTGTATTTAAGCTGGAGCTTGGCAATTAACAAAGGTTAATGAATCACGCACAAATACTCTTTATGTTGTACCCAAAATAATACAAGGGGAAGCATGATGCTCGAATGGAGAATTAAGAAATTCGCAGACCTGTCTGTTCAAGAGCTTTACGATTTTTTGCAGCAAAGAATCAATATTTTCATCGTAGACATGAACACGCCATACAGCGATTTGGATGGTAAAGATAACCATCCCGACACCTACCACGTGATGGGATATGATAACGAACGTCTGGTGGCTTATAGTCGTATTATGCCTCCGAAACTCGGATACCCCGTTGACGTTTTACCCTTGCTGAACTCTGATGCCAATGACGTGTGTATTGGTCGCGTTATCGTCGCAGAAGATTACAGAGGGAAAAACATCGGCAACCAATTGATGCAAGTGAGTTTCGATGCGACAAGAAAGATCTACCCGACCGACAGCATTTTTATATCCGCACAAGCGCACTTGAAAGACTACTACGGCAAGTTCGGCTTCGATGTTGTCACCGATAGCTACTTGGAAGACGGGTGCTCAATGTTGGGTCTTAGATACATTCCGAAAGTTATCTGCTCAGCATAAAACCATTCATCATCCTATACGTTCACTTATAACGCTATTAGGCGTTTTATCTCAAAGCCAAAACCGTCATCACTTTGCTCTGTATCGTGTATTGAAACAAAGCAAAGGAGAAAGGCAATGAGCGGACAGTTAGTAAGATTGGTTTTAAGATGGATGCATATATTGTGTGCGCTGTTGGTGGGTGCAGCGCTTTATTCACCGCTGAAGGCAAATGAAATGTTCATGACGTTAACGTTATTTGTACTTGTTCCCGTCGTTGCTATCACAGGCGTTATGATGTGGAAGCAAGGGAAAGTCATGAAGTACCTTCACCGCAAACCCAGTTAAACCATCTCAACGGCGATAGAGATCATCTATACCAATGTCTCAACCATGCCCTCACAGCGGGCATGGTTCTACTTCTTAGCGTTTTTTAAGCGAAACCATACATTTCTTAAAGTCATCATTACACTTCCATACGCTCTGCTGATAGAGGGTTACAATTTTATTTTGTACAGTGTTCAAAACCAAACAACTGGGACAGAACAATGAACAAAACAATTATTGCATTATTAACGTTGACGGCTGCAGGCACGGCAACAGCGGGTGATACTTACATTCGTAACGGTAACATCTACAACAACGAAGGTGGCTGGATGGTCGAAGCTGGCGTAGTACAAGCGAGCGATCTTTTCAAAGACCAAAAACACAACACTGCGCCAGTTCTAAACGGTGGCTACCATGGTGAAGACTTCAACGCTGATTTAGGCGGTATTAACTACCGTTTCCTAGGTGACAACGATGAACTACTTAACATGAGTGCTTACGTGGTAGGTAGCGGTGTACCTCGTGATAGCGATGTAGCGAAAAGCCTAAAAGGTACGAAACGACGTGATATCGCGATCGATCTAGGTTTGAACGCAGATTTCAGACTTGATCCAAACAACGTGATCTCAACTTACCTACAACATGATGTATCAGGCGCTTACAAAGGCTTCCAAGGTGGTGCTACTTACTTCCATATCATGAATATCGGTAATGTTGATTTCGTACCATTTGCGAGCGTGTCTTACCAAAGCAAAGATTACGTTGATTACTACTTCGGTGTAACAGACAAAGAAGCACGTGCAAACCGCAAAGCATACAAAGGCGATGCAACCGTAAACTACGGTTTAGGTTACAAACTGGTAGTGCCAATCACTGAGCACTGGCAAATCAGCCAAGTATCACAATACACTCGTCTAGGTAGTGGCATCGGCGATTCTTCTATCGTAGACAGTGCAAACCAATGGGCAGTAGGCGCGACAGTTTCTTACAACTTCTAAGCACTACCCCTATTTAGACACACACTCCATTTAATTAAAAAGCCATCATTACGATGGCTTTTTTTATTTGGTTTTGCTCATTTAGCTTTAGGCGCTTGGCGTTTCGGTCTGCCTTGAAACTGCTTAATGCTCTTTTTGGCATTGGTTCGGCGATTGGCTTTTTTATCACGTGGAGCACGCTTGCTTTCGCCTGTTGATGGCTTATCCGTTACAGGGAAACCTTCAAGGTCTTGCGTTGGCAATTCACGTTGCGTCAAGTTACGGATCGCTGTAAGCGCTTCGGTTTCTCCATGGCAGACCAGCGACATTGCAACACCTTGCTCGCCCGCACGGGCTGTGCGCCCAACTCGGTGAACGTAAGTCTCCGCATGCATTGGCAATTCAAAGTTAATTACTACTGGTAGTTGCTCGATGTGAATACCGCGAGCTAATAGATCGGTAGCGATCAACACCTGTGTTTGCCCGGACTTAAACTGCGCCAACGCTTCTTCTCGCTCTGCTTGGCTCTTATTACCGTGCAGCGCATTGGTTGTAATTCCAGCTTTGTTCAATTTCTTCGCCAAACCATCAGCGTTCTCTTTCGCGCCAATAAATACCAATACCTGCGCCCATGCATTTTGCTTGATCAGTTCAACCAACGCTTTGGTTTTGCTGCCTTTGTTGACGAGATACAGCGTTTCGGCAATAGCTTGATTGGTGCTGTTTTCTTGATGCGCTGCTACCTGTTTTGGTGCGTGCATGAGTTGCTTGGCTTTGCCCTTCAACTCATCAGAAAACGTTGCTGAGAACATCGCGGTTTGACGCTGGTTTGAAATCTGCCCTGCAATATTTTGCACGTCTGGCCAAAAGCCCATATCCAGCAAACGATCCGCTTCATCCAACACTAGATAATGGATATTACTCAGAACCAAACCGTTGTTCACCAGATCAACTAAACGACCGGTTGTCGCCACAAGAATGTGGGGATTTGACGCAAGTGCTTGTAGTTGCTGCTCTTTATCAACACCACCACACAAACACACTGCGTTGAGACCAATAGATTGACCAACTTGGTTAATCGCCTCGCTCACTTGTGTCGCCAGTTCACGTGTAGGTACTAGAATCAGCGCTTTTTGCTCTGGATTTACACTTAGCTTTTCCAACAAAGGCAAACCATACGCAAGGGTTTTACCACTGCCTGTATTTGCCAATGCCAACACATCTTTACCACTGAGTAGCTCAGGAATAGCCAAAGCCTGAATATCAGTTGGCTTCTTAAAGTCTTTTGGCAGTGCGTGAATCAGCTCAGAACTCAAAGAGAGAGTAGAAAATGGCATTAGCTTAACCTTGTGCTTTTGATTGAAGAGGCAGTAAAAGATGCGGTAAATCGCAGGCGCGGACTTTACCACAATCTAGGAGACGAACAATCCAATTTTAGAAGAGGAAGTCTGCGAACGTTGTTGGTTTTTAATGCCTCAAACCAAAACAGTGATTAGATTGCCGCTTGGTAGGTACCACGAATAGGGTAATCATTTTCTGGGTTACGGATAAACGCCAACCCTGAGAGCAAGACTTCTAGGTCAGGTCGAGCGAATGGACCGTTGGAAATATCGACTAACTGAACTTGTCCTTTACTGTTCACCACAAACAAACCTGGCTCTGCAAAGAGATGGTCTGTCTCTTTTTCTGAGCGAGGCTCCGAGATATACAAACCTAGCGTTTGCATCTGCTCTACTGTCAAACCATAAGCCACTGGGAACGTGACGGTCAGTTGCTCCTTATGCTGCTCTAGCTGTGCTTGGCTATCTGCGGACACCGCTACGATATCCATCCCGAGTTGTAAGAATCGCGCTTTTAGTGTCTCTAGTTGGTTGAGATAGCGAGTACACAAAGGGCAATGTTTGCCACGGTAAACCACCACTAAACGCCAATCGACATTCTCTGAAGGCTTACCTAGCACGATTGTATCGCCATTTAACGTTGGTAGAGTGATAGAGGGAAACAAATCACCTGCGGTAAATTTCGTCGTTGTCATTATTCAGTCCTATTTACTTCACATTGTTCACGGTAAAGCGGGCGCGACACAGGTTGGAGTGGAGGGCATTGCTGCCCTCACATGTCGCGCCCTAATCAAGAGACCGGAGTTATCATCGAATGTATTCGTTACATTTGTCAGAATTAATACGTTCAATAACCACAACTTTTAAAAATGTGAACGCAGAACCAAAACTCTGCGCTTTTACATTGTAAATCGAGCGGATATTTTAGCTTAATGCCACTTCAGCACTATACATTTGAGCCATGTGAAGGCACTGCGGTTCTGGTGAGAAATCAACGATACCTCCTCGCCCAGCTTCAACATTACAGTACTCAACTAACAAGGCTTTGAGCTTAACTCGACCGCGCTGAATTCGGCTTTTCGTCGCAGAAAGCGAAAGCCCCAACTGATCTGCTACCGTTTGTTGAGGCAAACCATCGAGTTCAGACAAAATCATGGCTTGGCGATATTTCTCTGGTAGGCACTCAAACATTGGGCGCAAACAATGCCCCATGGTTTGTAGATTCTCCAGCTCTATCGGCATTTCCTCTTCAATCTGATTGTCTATCAGCTCTTCATAACTTTGCTGCGTACGATAGTGATCCATGATCGCGTTGTGCGTGATGCGATATAACCAACTTTTAATTTTGCTTCGCGCTTCTAACTGGTCGATCTTTTGACTCGCCTTGATGTACACCTCTTGCAAAATGTCATCGGCTAAATCTGGATCACTGGTCTGTTTGACAATGTAGTTTTTGAGCTGCTCTTTGTGCGTCAACCACTCTGCTAACATACGACGGTCTCTATACATAAAAAGATAATTCGATATTAATCGAAATATAAACCGTATGGCAAGTATGACATAGACCGCTAAGACTCAGACTCAACCGCGCCATCTGCTAGCGCTTTGATACCTTTAGTGATGGTTTGTGTCATCGTTTCATTCTCCTACCACTTCACTTATTTACGTTTATCGACAGCGGCTTTAAGCAACTCAAACGAGGTTTGAATTTGCTCTAAAGAACAAGCGAAGTTCATGCGGTAGTAGTTTTCATTGGGCTCACCAAACCAAATACCTGGCGTTAGCGCCATTTTGGCTTCTTCTGTCAGCAAGGTTTTTAACTGAGAAGGTTCCAATTCTAAACCAGAAAAATCCAACCAAATTTGGTTGGTTCCTTGTGGCGGGAACGCTTTCACCAGTGGCAAGTTGTGCTCAATAAACTCAATAATCCAGTTACGATTGTTTTGCGTGTAGGCATAAAAACCTTCAAACCACTCTTTACCTTGTTGGTAAGCCGCAATCGTCGCGTAAGTGGTAAACGCATTGCCATGATCGATAGACAGTGAAGCTGACGTTGCTTTGATTTTCTCGAAAAGTGCTTGGTTGTCGCTGTAAATATAACCGTTAGAGATGCTGTTCAAACCAAAATTTTTCGCCGGCGAGCCAATGATCGTCAGGCTGTTTTCATAACCTAATGAAGTCATACTGGTAAAGTTGGAACCTTCAAACACAATGTCGGCATGCACTTCATCGCTGATGATCATCACCTTGTATTTCTCAGCTAACGCCACCATGCGCTCTAGTTCTGCTTTGGTCCAAACACGCCCCACTGGGTTATGAGGGTTGCACAGCAAAATCATTTGCACTTCACCACTTTTCAACTGATTTTCAAGCAGCTCAAAGTCCATCACGTAGTAGTCGTTTTCAATTTTCATTGTGTTGCCCACAACAGTACGACCCGCAGATTCAATTAAACGTCGGAATTGATGATAAACCGGTGTCTGGATCAGAACGCCCTCACCTTCTTTGGTGAACTCGCGAATCAGTAGCGCAATCGCACTCAGTACGCCCGGCACTTGAACAAAGTTATCAATGCTAAGCTCAAGACCATGCAAATCCTTATTCCAATCAGCAATGGACTGAAAAACCGTCTTACTATCAAACTCGTATGAGAAGGTTTCACGGCTGACAAGTTGCTGCATCGCTTGCGAAATAGGTGATGCAATAGGAAAGTCCATATCGGCAATCCAATACGGTACGACTTGGTCTGTTCCGTACACTTGGTTGAGCATTTGGCTATCGTGCTTGATGAATTTATCTTTAATGTCTGAACGCGTTGGTTGCGGCTTGAACATGGAATTCTCCGGTCAAAATAGTTGTGTCTAATAAGACGACATCGCAAAGAAAAAGACGCAGATTATTTGCAACTCTTCATTATAAAAGTGACTTTCGATCACTTTTTACGCTAAGAATCATAGTGTTAAAGAGCAAAAATTCACAATAAATAACTGTGGTTAATCAAAATCCCATGAGAAGCCAACACTAACATCGCCATCGTCGTTCGACTGCATGCGGGTTTTAATGTTGCTGTTTGGAAAATGCGTGATGTAGCACTCGACGTTTTTCTTTTTGTTCGCATCGGCAAGAGATGTGAATTGCTCTTCTGTCCCTCGCGTACATTTATCATCGGTAAAAGCGTCATGTTTTGGCGTTGTATCCAGCGCGTATGGAGAACTCTCCCATGTATTGCTCTCTTCGAGATTGTAGTCTTTGGACAAATCATCCAAAAAAATACCCTCAGCTAAGCTAGGAGCAGATACCGTTAGCAACGTCGTTGTAAAAAAAATCGCCTTATTCATTCTCCGTACCTTTATTCATCAATTTTATAAATCCACTTGGCAACATTAAATACTCGCATTAAGAAAAGCAATAAAAAATTATCGTAAAACGATAAGTTTTTATTGCGATATTATTTTTAACTGATTAGGATGAGCGAAAATTAAATCTGATATGAGGTTTGTCATGTCTCAACATTCCATAAGCAACTTTAGTCGTAAGCTACTTATCCTATTTTGGTTTTCTATGATCTTCACGGTTGTGCTCAATACCGTCTTTTGGTTTGGGGCAACTATGTTTGATGCGGAGTGGTTTCACGCCACCTTTCCTATTGAAGTGGCGCTCCCTCTTTCCGTTACGCGTTCTATAATTGGCTACTTCCCAAGCATGATCTCAACACTACTGACAGTGGCCTTACTGTGGCAGCTCATCGTCCTTTTCCGTTTGTATGAGAAAGGGCAGATTTTTGAACGCCAAAATACGGAGTGTTTCAAGAAACTCAGCTACTTACTGATCGCAACACCGTTTATTGAAGTCACGATGGACGTGCTTCTTAGCTTGGCTTTGTCGTACAATGACGGGAATTGGAATGTGTCAGCGGAAGTAGACGACAGCGACATTACTATGATGGTCATCGGTTTTATTGTCCGAGTCATCGCTGTAGTGATGGATAGAGCAGTCGAGCTACAAGAAGAAAGTGAGCTGACAATTTAAGTGAATGGTATATGGCGATTGTAATCAACTTGGATGTAATGCTGGCAAAACGGAAGATGCGCTCTAATGAACTAGCGAAGCTCATTGGTATTACTGAACAAAACTTATCGGTACTCAAAAATGGTCGTGCTAAGGCGGTTAAGTTAGCCACTTTGGAAGCCATATGTACGCATTTAAATTGCCAACCAGGTGATATTTTAGAGTTTGTGCCGGATGACGACGATTAACATCCTTCATCCCTAATCAGCTTAAATAAAAACCGAAGCATTACGCTTCGGTTTTTTGCTTTTATTAATATGGTTTGATGGCACTCTCTGGTGTGCTTAATAAATTCAATTACTTAGTGTAGAAAGCGCGTTTTAGTGCCATCTCTAGTCCACGCACTTCCGCAAGACCTTTCAAGCGACCGATGGCTGAGTAGCCTGGGTTGGTCTTCTTCTTCAAATCATCCAGCATTTGGTGACCATGGTCAGGACGCATAGGAATTAAACGGTGATCGCCCACTTCTGCGCGGCGTTGTTCTTCATCCAAAATTGCCATCACCACATTGTACATATCCACATCGCCATCAAGGTGCGCCGCTTCGTGGAATGTCATCGGGTTGCTTTCTTCACGTTTGGTTGAACGCAAGTGAGTGAAGTAAACACGGTCACCGTGCTTTTTAATCATTTTCACTAGGTCGTTGTCACCACGAACACCGTAAGAACCGGTACACATGGTTAAACCATTCATTTTGCTTGGTACTTTTTCAGTCAACCAATCAATATCTTCGATGGTTGACACAATTCGTGGCAGGCCAAGAATTGGGCGCGGTGGATCGTCTGGGTGTACCGCCAATTTCAAACCATGCGCTTCACACACTGGCATGAGTTCTGCCAAGAAGTGCGCCATGTGCTCACGGAGTTTGTCTTTGCTGATGCCCGAGTAACGGTCCAATTGTGCTTGGAACTCTTCTAGCGTGTAACCTTCTTCTGCGCCCGGCAAACCAGCAATGATGTTGCTTGTCAGTTGTTGAATTTGATCCGCCGTCATGCTGTTGAAGTATTCAAGGGCTTGCGCTTGCTCAGCTTCGGTATAATCCGCTTCTGCGCCCGGACGCTTAAGAATATGCAGCTCAAATGCCGCAAAAGCGATTTGGTCAAAACGTAGCGCTTTAGAGCCATCCGGCATTTCAAATTCGAGGTCTGTACGTGTCCAGTCGAGTACTGGCATAAAGTTGTAGCAGACCGTATCTACGCCGCACTCAGCAAGATTACGCAGCGTTTGTTTATAGTTGTCGATCCATTGTTGGAAGTTGCCCGTCTGAGTTTTGATTTCTTCGTGAACAGGAACACTTTCAACCACCGACCACGTTAAGCCTTTCTCTTCGATGATGGCTTTACGTTTTATAATCTCTTCTTTAGACCACACTTCACCATTTGGAATGTGATGCAAGGCATTCACAATGCCTGTTGCGCCTGCTTGACGAATATCGTCTAGCGACACAGGGTCATTCGGACCGTACCAACGCCAAGTTTGTTCCATGACACTCACCTTTTTTAAGACGCACTCAGCCCGCTCGAATTTATCAAGCTAAGTGCACAACGACTTCTTAATATGCAGCCACGATAATGCAGCTGCGCTGACTAGAGCCGACCGAAGCCGGCAATGTGGTTAACCGTTTTCAGCGCCCTGCAGAACAACAGGGTTGGAACTGAATAAGTAACCATCAAAATTCGGGTCATCGATGTCAGACAGCTCCAACAGGCGCTGTTTAACGTTTTCAAGGTGTTGCCACATGGCATTTTTTGCAGCGATTGGATCTTTACGCTGCAATGCGGCAAGGATTTTGGCGTGATCGTCTAACCACTCTTCACGGTAGTCTTGACCAGCAATGTGAGAATGAAGTTTATTCCACATTGGGCTGCTCTCACGTCGCTCCCAAGATTGCTTCAGCATGTCCACCAGCACAGAGTTTTGAGTTGCCTCTGCAATGCACATATGAAACTTCTCATCACCGTTACAATCTGCGGTACCGCTGGCGAGTTCTTCTCGTTCTAACTCAAGGGCTGCACGCATTTTCACGATGTCGCCTGGCGTCACTTGCATCGCTGCAAATTCCGCAATGTTACTTTCAAGTAACTGGCGAGCTTGGAGCATTTCAAACGGACCGGCATCATCGCTGATCACGTTCTCACGGGAGTTCGGTTGAGATGGAATATTGATAACATACACCCCAGAACCTTTCTTCACTTCGACAAGGTTTTCCAGCTCCAGCATGATGATCGCTTCACGCACTACTGTGCGGCTAACGTCGAGACGTTCTGCGATATCGCGCTCAGGCGGCAGCCTATCTCCGACCACGTAACGGCCATTGATAAGTTCTTGTCTAAGGACTAAACCGATCTCTTGATACGGTCTTTTCGGTTCAAAAGGCATCATGATGATATTATCACTATATTCCATCTAACTTCTCACGCCATCATAACGACCAATAACAATTGGTCAACCTCTATGTACCAGAATGTGGTAACACCTTGTTTTCGATTGTTTATTACTAATTACTTTGTGAATTACTTAACTGCTTTGATCTTCTCAACCAGTTCATTTAATTCAGGATTTGTCTTTTCTAAGTCCGCGTACATTGGTTGAACCGCTTCAACGAATGCCGCTTTATTTGGTTCAACAAAAGTTACGCCCATCTTTTCAGCTTTTGTACGCTCTTTTGCTTCTGACTCAGCCCACAATTTCTTCATGTATTCAGAAGAGTCTGCTGCTGCTTTCATCAGTGCTTTTTGCTGCTCAGGTGTTAGCTTGTCGTACGTTTTAGTCGAAATAACCAATACGTCTGGCACCATTGTGTGCTCGTCTAGGCTGAAGTATTTCGATACCTCACTGTGACGGCTCAAGCTAAATGATGGAATGTTGTTTTCCGCAGCATCCACCACGCCTTGTTGCAATGCTGTGTATAGCTCACCGTATGCCAATGGTGTTGGGTTACCACCTAACGCTTTTACCATCGCAATCGCAGATGGGCTCGGCTGTACACGCACTTTCAGACCTTTTAGATCTTCAGGCGTATTGATTGGCTTGTTGGTGTAAAAGCTACGAGCACCAGCATCGTAGTAAGTCACACCAATAAAGCCGCTGTCTGCTGAAGAATTCAGGATTTCACGACCTACTTCACCGTCGGTCACTTTGTAGTAGTGGTCTTTATCGCGGAACAAGTAAGGCATGTTGAATGCCGCATAAGCTGGGGAGAAAGCTTCCAATTCTGCCGCGTTACTCTTCACCATATCCAGAGCACCGTTTTGCATTAGCTCCATCGATTCTCGCTGAGTGCCTAGCTGCGCATCAGGGTAGATACGGATACGAACTTCACCGTCTGTCATTTCACGAACTTCTTTTGCCATAAAGTCCATTGCTTTATGTACTGCATGGTCACGAGGGTGGTTGTGACTTAGCTTCAAAGTGGTCGCAGCATAAGCAGAAGCAGT
Organism: Vibrio sp. Y29_XK_CS5; assembly: GCF_024181835.1. NCBI lineage: Bacteria > Pseudomonadati > Pseudomonadota > Gammaproteobacteria > Vibrionales > Vibrionaceae > Vibrio > Vibrio sp. Y29_XK_CS5. The sequence continues at coordinate 2,152,976 of NZ_JAMZAM010000001.1, read as the reverse complement.
GGCGCCGAAGGTCATTGCAGCACCTACTACAGCGCTTAAAAGAGTCTTACGCGTCATCATTGTTCTATTCTCCTTGGATTGGTTGTCCAATATGTAGGGTAGTTTTAATTTTTCACGGTATTTCTTGTTTCGAGGTCATTATTGGCGATCGAAAAACCTATCGTCAAAACAAAAAAGCAAATTGATTGACCAAAATCACAATAAGAACCCTTAAATTGGTCAACCAATCCATTTGTGAACCTGCTCACGTGACAACCAAATCGGCTAACTTATAATCCGACCAGAAAGATTAGCGTATGTTACTGCCCTACACAGAAACACATTCTTACATTGGTAAACCAATTGTTATGAGATACGCGTATTTACTGAAAGGAAACTAAAATGAATAAATTGGTCAAATACATAAATAGAGGGTTGGCCGCCTTTACCATCTCTCTGTCGACCTTCCTCGTTTTTTGCGTGGTCTGGCAAGTGCTATCTCGTTACGTTATTGGTAGACCAAGTACCGTGACCGATGAACTTGCTCGTTATCTCTTTATGTGGGTAGCCCTTATTGGTGCCGCATACACTACTGGTCTGAAACGTCACCTTGCTATCGACTTGCTGACAATGAAGCTGCAAGGCAAACGCAAACTCATCAATGAAATCGTCATCCAAATTGCCATTGCCCTATTCTCTTACGTGGTATTGGTTCACGGCGGTACTCAACTGGCGATGAAAACACTGGCTACGGGTCAGTTAACGCCAGCACTAGGCTTGGAAATGGGCTACATCTACTTCTGCCTTCCAATTAGTGGTGCACTGATGATCTTCTACTCTGCGGTATTTGCTTTTGACCGCATCAAACAATTGACGTCTGGTGAAGCCCTACTCACCGACACCCAACTTGATCAATAGAGGGTTCCACAATGGAATGGCAATTAATTCTTACCCTATTCGGTAGCTTCGCAGTCCTGCTTGCGATTGGTGTACCGGTCTCTTTTGCTATCGGCTTGTCGTCGTTAGCGACCATTTTAATGAGCTTACCCTTAGAGCCTGCTATCGCCGTTGTGGCGCAGCGTATGGCGGCGGGTCTTGATAACTTCGCCCTATTGGCAATCCCGTTCTTTATCTTGGCGGGCAACATCATGAACCAAGGCGGTATCGCACTTCGCCTGATTAACTTTGCTAAAGTTTTAGGTGGCCGTCTTCCTGGTTCTCTAGCACACGTAAACGTGATGGCGAACATGATGTTTGGCTCTATTTCTGGCTCAGCGGTTGCTTCTGCTGCAGCGGTTGGCGGTACTATGTCTCCACTGCAAAAGAAAGACGGTTACGATGAAAACTTCTCTGCCGCAGTAAACATTACGTCTTGTCCTTCTGGTTTGTTGATCCCACCAAGTAACACACTGATCGTGTTCTCATTAGTGTCTGGCGGTACGTCTATCGCGGCATTGTTCCTAGCAGGTTACATTCCTGGCATCTTGATGGGTCTGAGCATCATGGTGGTGGCAGGCATCATTGCGAAACGTCGTGGTTACCCAATCGCAGCACGCCCTTCTCTTGCAATGGTTTGGGATACGTTCTTAAAAGCAGCCCCATCTCTGGCACTGATTGTGATTATCATGGGTGGCATTATCGGCGGTATCTTCACCGCAACAGAAGCCTCAGCTATCGCGGTGGTGTACACCTTCGCTCTTGCAGTACTGATTTACCGTGAAGTGAAATGGCGAGACCTTCCTAAGATCATCCTAGAATCTGCAGTCACCACCTCTATCGTATTGCTGTTGGTTGGCGCATCTATGGGTATGTCTTGGGCAATGGCAAACGCTGATATTCCCTACATGATCGCAGACGCTCTACTGGCTATTTCAGATAACCCACTGATGATTCTTCTGATCATCAACATCATTCTGCTGATTGTTGGTATCTTCATGGATATGACACCAGCGGTACTGATCTTTACACCAATTTTCCTACCAATCGCGCTGGATATGGGCATCGACCCAGTGCACTTCGGCATCATGATGACGTTCAACTTGGCTATCGGTATCTGTACCCCACCAGTAGGTAGCGCGTTGTTCATCGGTTGTTCTGTGGCGAACGTTGCCATCGACAAAGTGATTAAGCCTCTACTTCCATTCTACGTTGCACTGATTGCGGCACTAATGGCAGTGACCTTTATTCCTGAACTAAGCCTGTTCTTGCCTAACCTTGTTCTTGGCTACTAAGCGCTTAGTGACAAGCTCTAGAGTTACGACCTCTAGATTCGAATGATTAAAATAAACCATCCCGCAGGTTCGCCTGCGGGAAAAGGGATACCAAAATGAAGACTATTTCGAATTCCACTCTGAATGACCACGTTCTGCTTCCGGACTACGACCGCTCAACGCTTAAAAGCCGTATTGTTCACCTTGGTTTTGGTGCATTCCACCGAGCGCACCAAGCTCTATTCACCAATGAAATGCTAAGCAAAACAGGCTCGGATTGGGGCATTTGCGAAATCAACCTATTTGGTGGTGAAGAGTTAATTCAATCGCTGCGCGCACAAGACCACCTCTATACAGTGGCAGAAAAAGGCGCAGGATCGACAGAGGTAAAAGTGATTGGATCAGTGACCGAATCACTCCACCCAAGCCTCGACAGCATTCAAGTGGTGTTAGAAAAAATGACAGAGCCACAAGTGGCGATCGTTTCAATGACGATTACCGAGAAAGGCTACTGCGCCGACCCAGCGACGGGCACGCTTGATAAAAACAATCCGCTAGTCATTGCTGACCTTGCCAACCCAACGGAGCCAAAATCGGCACTGGGTTACATCGTGCAAGCGCTGAAGATGCGCCGTGAACGCGGTCTGACGCCATTTACCGTGATGTCTTGCGATAACGTGCAAGAGAACGGTCACGTAGCAAAAGCAGCGGTACTTGAGTTCGCTCAACTGCTCGACCCAGAATTGCGTGACTGGATTGAAACCAACGTTACCTTCCCTTGCACCATGGTTGACCGCATTGTGCCAGCAGCAACCGAAGAGACACTGACCGAAATCGCTGAGCTACTTGGCTGCGAAGACCCGTGTGGCATCGCTTGTGAACCATTCCGCCAATGGGTTATCGAGGATAACTTCGTGGCAGGTCGCCCGGATTGGAACGTGGCTGGCGCAGAATTTGTTGCCGACGTTGTGCCTTACGAAGAAATGAAGCTGCGCATGCTAAATGGTAGCCACTCGTTCCTAGCCTACCTAGGTTACCTTGGCGGTTACGCGCACATCTCTGACACCATGACAGATGAAGGCTACCGCAAAGCGGCATTCGATATGATGATGCAAGCGCAAGCCCCTTCGCTGACCATGCCAGAAGGCACCGATTTAGAAGGCTACGCCAAGCTGCTTATCGAGCGCTTCACTAACCCAAGCTTGAAACACAAAACATGGCAAATCGCGATGGATGGCAGCCAGAAGATCCCGCAACGCATGGGTGGCAGCTTACGATTCCATCTTGCTCAAGGTTCTAACTTCTCTTGGTTGGCAACAGCAATTGCAGGTTGGATGCGCTACGTATCCGGCGTGGACGAGCAAGGCAACGACATTGATGTTCGCGATCCAATGGCAGAGACACTACGTCAGATTTGCGACCAACACGGCTTGAACGTTTCTGTTGTGCCTGCGTTGCTCGCGGTTGAAGCCATCTTCCCTGCAGAGCTTGGTCAAAACCCACAAGTGATTGATGCGGTGAGCAGTGCTTACCAATCTCTAATCGATAACGGTGCTCGTGCCACTGTCGCTGCGTTGTAATAGGAGTTAACGATGAAGAATTTCTTGTGTGAAGACTTTTTACTCTCAAACGAAACTGCACGTCGTTTGTACCATGAGCATGCGTTCCACCAGCCAATTTATGATTACCACTGCCACCTAAACCCAGCGGAAGTGGCGCAAAATCGTCAGTTCGATAACTTGGGTCAAATCTGGCTTGAAGGCGATCACTACAAATGGCGTGGCATGCGCTCGGCAGGCATTGAAGAGCGTTTGATTACGGGTGATGCGAGCGATTACGACAAATACATGGCGTGGGCGAAGACGGTTCCTCAAACCTTGGGCAACCCGCTTTACCACTGGACGCACCTAGAACTGCGTCGCCCATTCGGCATTACCAATACGCTGTTTAGCCCAGACACAGCAGACCAGATTTGGCATCAATGTAATGAGCTGCTTGCGACACCTGAGTTCACAGCTCGCGGCATCATGCAGCAAATGAACGTCGTAATGGCAGGCACAACCGATGATCCTATCGATTCACTAGAACACCACAAAGCGATCGCAGAAGACGACACCTTTAACGTTAAAGTACTGCCGAGTTGGCGTCCGGATAAAGCGTTCAAGATTGAATTGGACGTGTTTGCGGATTACATGCACAACCTGGGCGAAGTAGCAGACATTGAAATTCGCCGCTTTGATGATTTATTGAGTGCGCTTGATAAACGTTTGGCACACTTCGATGCACATGGCTGTCGTGCGGCAGACCACGGCATTGAGATCGTCCGTTACGCGCCAATTCCAAGCGAAGCTGATTTAGATGCGTTGCTGGCTCGTCGTTTGAGTGGCGAAGTACTGTCAGAGCTTGAATGTGCGCAATTCTCTACCGCAGTTCAAGTTTGGCTCGGCAAACGCTACGCACAATTGGGCTGGGTCATGCAGCTTCATATTGGCGCACAACGCAACAACAGCACACGCATGTTCCAACTACTAGGTGCTGATGCTGGCTTTGACTCGATTGGCGATCGCCCATTTGCTTTTGAACTGGCACATCTATTGGATGAAATGGACCAAACCAATGAGCTGCCTCGCACCATCCTTTACTGTTTGAACCCTCGTGATAACGAAATGATGGCGACCATGATTGGTAACTTCCAAGGTGGCGGCATCGCGGGCAAAGTGCAGTTTGGCTCGGGTTGGTGGTTCAACGATCAGAAAGACGGTATGCAACGCCAAATGGAACAGCTTTCTCAACTTGGTTTGCTCAGCCAATTCGTCGGCATGTTAACGGACTCGCGCAGCTTCTTGTCTTACACTCGTCACGAATACTTCCGCCGCATCTTGTGTGACATGGTCGGTCGTTGGGCAGAGAACGGCGAAGTTCCGAATGACCTATCGTTGCTTGGCCCTATGGTCGAAGACATCTGTTTTGGTAACGCAAAACGCTACTTTGAAGAGAGGGCGTAACCAATGAAGCACATCGCCATTATTGGTGAATGTATGATTGAGCTGAATGGCAAACCGTTCGGCTCAATGCATCAAACATTTGGTGGGGATACGCTCAACGCTGCGGTTTATTTGAGCCGCGGCTGCGAAGCCAATAGCAAACCTGATGAAGTTAAAGTCTCTTACGTTACGGCGCTTGGCAATGACCCAATCAGTACGGGCATGCTGACTCGCTGGGAAGACGAAGGCATCTCAACAGACTTAGTGCTGCGCGATGAGATTCGCACGCCGGGTTTGTATCTGATTCAGCTTGATGATCAAGGAGAGCGTACGTTCCTATATTGGCGCAATCAATCAGCCGCACGTTACCTACTTCAACATCCAAACTTTGGAATGGTTAAACAAGCATTAACTCAAGTGGATGCGGTGTTTCTCAGCGGTATCTCTTTAGCCATCTTGCCAGAAGAAGACCGAATTTCACTGCTCAACTTATTGGTCGAACTTAAAGCCCAAGGCGTTGAAATCGCGTTTGATAGTAACTTCCGCCCAGCGCTATGGCCTCAAGACGATAATCAAACCGTCAAAAATGTGTACCAAGCCATGTATCAACTGACGGACGTTGCCTTGGTGACTTTTGATGATGAACAATTGATCTGGGGTGACGAAGCACCAGAGCAAACCATTGAACGCCTTACCTCTCTTGGTGTGGGCAAATGCATCGTCAAGCTCGGCGCAGATGGCTGCTTAGTTCAAGACTCAACAAATCAGGGTTCGAGCGCGGCTCTTGCTCCACAAGCCGTGCCAACCCAACCTGTCGCTCAAGTGGTGGACACCACATCGGCGGGCGACTCATTCAATGGTGGCTTTTTATCAGCATACCTTGCTGGCGCCGATCTCGCGACCTCATGTCAAAGAGGTAACGCACTGGCAGGTGCTGTGATTCAACATCGCGGTGCCATCATTCCCAAAGCATTCACACAACCGGCGCTTGGCGTCGTTTAAGGAACACTCATGTCTAGTATTAAAGAACAATTGAAAGCTCTGAAAGTCATCCCTGTTATCGCCATAGATAAAGCAGAAGACATTATCCCACTGGGTAAAGTACTGGCAGAAAACGGACTACCAGCTGCTGAAATCACCTTCCGTTCAGCAGCGGCTGCAGAAGCGATTCGCCTATTGCGTGAAACCCAGCCAGACATGCTGATTGGTGCAGGTACGGTGCTGAACCGCGAGCAAGCAATTGCAGCAAAAGAAGCAGGCGCAACCTTTATCGTATCGCCTGGCTTTAACCCAAATACCGTTAAAGCGTGCCAAGAAATCGGGATTGATATCGTACCGGGTGTGAACAACCCAAGCACAGTTGAAGCCGCACTGGAAATGGGATTAACCACCTTGAAGTTCTTCCCTGCCGAAGCCTCCGGCGGTATCAACATGGTGAAATCACTGCTTGCGCCATACACCGACATCGAACTGATGCCTACTGGTGGCATTAACCCTGCGAACATCAAAGATTACTTAGCTATCCCACGCGTATTAGCATGTGGCGGTACGTGGATGGTAGATAAGAAACTGATCGAAGCGGGCAACTGGGAAGAGCTTGCTCGCCTAACTCGCGAAGCAGTAGCGCTTGTGAATGAGTAATGATTGGTAAGTAATCTCAAGGCTCTTGGGTAACCCCTTAGCGATTTAGATAAAGTGCCCAGCCTCCCTTTGTGGAGGGCTGATTCATTCAAAGCATGGCTCAATTGATTGGGTTATCGCGATAAGTAGATTCCTGATCTCGCCTAGGCTCGTCGGAATGACGATATGACAAATATCTCCCTATTCGTCATCCTGAAAAGCGAGGCACGAGCGTGATTCAGGATCTACTCACAGAGTGAATCAAACTCTATAAGGGCGGCAACTTTGAAGGATGCTCATTCGCTTACTCACTTAACGAGATGACTTTGCAACACTCTAGGGAAATAAATGGAAAACTGGTTAGCACAAGGCATTGGTGGCATCGCGTTTATGGTTGGCGTGATGGCATTCTGGCAAAAAGACGACATGCGCTTTCGCTATCAGATGATGGCGTTTTGTTTCATCATGGGTATTCACTTTACCCTAATGGGCGCAACCGTCGCTGCCATTGGCGTGATCATTAATGGCATTCGCAGTTTCGCCTCAATCAAAACCCAATCACGCAAAGTGATGTGGTTCTTCATTGCTCTTATGTGGCTGATGACCCTACCAAACATCACCCACTTTTTTGAGCTACTTACAGTAATAGGATCGTCCGTCGCCACTTGGGCACTCTTTTCCAAACAAGGCATCACTCTACGTAGCTTAATTTTGTTTAATTCCTTCTGCTGGGTAAGCCACAATATTTGGCTTGGCTCTATCGGTGGTTCATTGGTCGAGAGTACATTTATCATCACCAACTTACTGACCATATATCGCTTGTATCAAACTAAGACGAATCAGAATGAAACTTGTTAAATATGCTAATTCACAAGAGCTAACCAACTTACGCCGAATGAAAATTGACCTTCTGACAAATTGGGGGGATGTAGAGTTGAAGATAGGACTCAGACAGGCGAAGGGCTTCTTTTGCCAGTTCTGGGGTGATGTAGCCATATTTGCGGTAAGAGAGAGAATAGATTTTGTCGGCAACTTGCAGGGATATAGCAAAAATATTAATCGGTTGAGGTAGCTGAGGAATATCGAAGAACTGGCGATAAATCATCTCAACTTGATGTCCTAACTCAAGATCATGCTCTGTATCTGCATGACCTAACTCTGCAAACGTGTGGCGTCCCAATATCAACTTTTTGGCAATTGGATTGTTATTGTAATAATTCACATAAGCGGTTTCTATCATTCGATTAATATCGGTCCAATGTAGAACTTGTTCTTCATCAATACATTGCTTTAATAGTAAGTCAAAATCGACAAAAACATTCTCCAATAAGTTATGAAATAAGTTTTCTATATTCGGATAATGATGATAAACCGTTGAAGTTGCCATTCCGCACTCTTTAGCAACGTCGTACATCGAAATATCTGTCGCTTCTCGCCTTTCCATCAAGCGGACAACTGCTTTGTTAATTTTCAACAATTTTGTTTCCGTACTAACTTTTCGCATCGTGATGTTGTCCTTCCAAATTTTAATTGAAACCTAATATATAAGGTCACACTATCAATGTCCGCCAAAAGCGACCGTAACTTTGACATGCGACCTTATTGATTTGTGAATTAACGTATTTGCATATTATGGCTGTATATGTGTACCAGACTTCCCTTCAATGATTTCTAACGCAAAAGATAAATCGCCAATATGACCACTTTGTCCTGTTTTTTCAACAAACTGGCAGCATGCATCGACTTTCGGTCCCATCGATCCTGCTGGGAAAGAATATTGCTTCATTTGCTCAATAGTCACATTCTCTAGCTTTTGCTCTTGTGGTGTTCCCCAGTTAAGACAAACGTGGGTGCCATCAGTCAGAATCAGTAAATGCTCCGCCCCAATTTGTTCTGCAATTAATGCGGCTGTCATGTCCTTATCAATAACCGCTTCAAAACCGACATATGCCCCGTCTTTTTCGATCACTGGAGCACCCCCACCGCCACCACAAATAATCAGGTGTTCTTTCTCAAGTAAGTCTTTGATTGCTTTGATTTCTAAGATCTCTTGTGGTTTAGGAGAAGGGACGACACGGCGCCAATGCGAGCCATCAGGTTTCACAACCCAATGATTTGCCTCAGCAAGTTGTTTCGCTTGCTCCTCGGTATAAACTGGACCAATGAACTTAGAAGGGTCAGCAACGGCAGGATCGTTTTCATCGACGACAATTCGCGTCAGTATTGTCGTGGTATAGCGGTCTTCAATCGCAGCATTAAGACCTTGTTGAATCAAATACCCAATCATGCCTTGCGTCTCTGCTCCAAGAACATCGAAAGGATAAGGAGGACAATCTTTGTAAGCGTTATTTTGCAAAGAAAGTAGACCGACTTGAGGGCCATTGCCATGCACAATGACTAAACGGTAGTTTTTACTCAGCTCAGCCAATGAGGTCGCGGTTTGCGCGATACTTTTCTGTTGGTTTTCACAACTCATCACCTCTCCACGTTGCAATAGAGCATTACCCCCAACAGCTACAACAATAATAGGTTTTGACATATCTAAATCTCCAAATAAGTGACGTCAGAATAGACTCAATTCACTGTATTGAATTCACAGCAAAGGATTGGAGATAAAAATCACAATTCGATTCCTATCCAAATTTTGGCTTAGAAAACCTTATTGATATCACGAACTCATTATTACTAGCGCACTGAAACTCGATATGTGATCTCGTATATATTTTTGTGCTTAGCTAAGTAAGAAAAATCTGAATTTCATAAATTGATCAAGAACAAGTATTTCGATAATTACGTTTTTTTTCCCTAAAAATGCCTAACTTCTTTTAATTTACAACGCAATTAACCTCTCCAAAGCCGATATTAAATTCGCATCAAGGTTCGTTACATAAATTTCACTTTTAATAATTGCCATATTCGGTAGTTAAGGAGCGAAACAATGAGCAACGAAACTCAAGGAAAAATGGGGGTCATGAGTATTGCACTATTTACTTTATGTGCAGTACTTGTGGTCGACACACTCACGGCATCCGCCAGTATAGGGGTCAGCTCAATCGGGTGGTGGGTTGTAATGCTGATCTTTTTTGTCATTCCCTATGGATTCATCACCTCGGAACTAAGCACTACCTACCCTGGTGACGGCGGTATTTATGACTGGGTAAAAGAGGCGTTCAATTTTAAATGGGCAGTTCGTACCACTTGGTTCTATTGGATCAACGTCGGTCTCTGGATGCCAGCGGTATACATCATGTTCGCAGGTATGTTCGCCGAGCTGTTTATGCCCGGCCTTTCATTGTGGGGACAAATTGCGATTTGTATTGCGCTCACATGGCTTACCGTTTGGATCTGTAACGTCTCTGCAGACATTGGGGTTTGGGTCACCAACATCGGTGCAATTCTAAAAATCTTGGTGATTGGCACATTGGGTGTAGGCGGTTTTATCTATGCGATGAAACACGGCGTGGCGAATGAATTCACGCTTGCAGCAATGGTTCCTACGCTTGATTCAGCAGTGGCATTTCTTCCTGCCATTGTATTCAACCTAATGGGATTCGAATTGGTTGCAACTATGACCAAAGAGATGAAAGACGTACGCGATATGCCAAAAGCCGTATTCCTTTCTATTGGTATCACTGCATTCCTCTACATCTTCGGCACCATTGGCATTCTGATGGCGTTACCTGTTGAGAGCATCGGCTTGGTTGCAGGCTTAATCGATACCTTCAAAACCCTGTTTGGTGATGGTCCGCTGGGCAATGCCATGGTGTATTTCTTTGGTGTCTGCGCTCTATTAACGCTCATCGGCAACATGGTGAGTTGGACAATGGGCGCAAGCCGTGCCGCCGCAGAAGCAGCGCAAGAAGGCGAACTACCGGCAGTTGTTGCAAAGGTATCGGATAAAGGCTCTCCAGTAGGTGCAAACAATATTACTGGCACGGTTTCTACCGTGGTGATCTTGTCTTACGCCCTATTTGCTCAAGGTAATGACGACTTGTTTTGGTCCATCTTTGCCTTTTCAAGCTGCATTTTCTTATTGCCTTATCTGTTTATGTTCCCTGCTTATCTGAAACTGCGCTTGGTAGATGGTGAACGCGAACGCCCATTTAAAGTCCCTGGCGGCATGGGGTTGCAGTTTGTGATGTCCATTGTGTGCTTCTTCGTGATTTTACAAGCGGTGGTGCTTTTCATCTTCCCAGAAGCACTTGACCTAACCGTTGCCGATTGGAACTACACAGCTCCGGTATTAATCGGCGTCATCACCACGATATTAATTGGCGAGTGGATCTTACTCGGTGCCTTGAAACGCAAAAATCAACAAGTGGAACAAAAAGCTGAGGCTTAGTTCAGGAGATAGACAATGAAAAAGCTATTAGAAACCACACCAAAGCAAGACGGGTTCAGAATGCCTGGTGAGCACGAACCCCAAAGTGAAATTTGGATGGCTTGGCCAGAGCGCACGGATAACTGGCGTAACGGTGCGAAGCCCGCCCAAAAAGTGTTTGCCGAAGTAGCCAAGCAAATCAACAAAACCACACCTGTCACCATGTTGGTAAGCGCAGAGCAATATGATAATGCCGTATCACGCTTACCTGATGATATTCGCGTTTTGGAAGTGTCGACCGATGACTCTTGGATGCGGGATATCGGCGCAAGCTACGTCGTAAATGACAACGGTGAGCGTCGCGGTGTCGACTGGGAGTTTAATGCTTGGGGTGGGTTTGTTGATGGTCTGTATTGGCCATGGAAGCGCGATGATCAAGTGGCTCAGAAGATGTGTGAAATTACGGCTGATTCACGTTACAGAGCACCGATAATTCTTGAAGGCGGCTCAATTCACATCGATGGTGAAGGCACCTTGTACACCACAGAAGAATGCCTACTGGACGAGAGCCGTAACCCAGATCTAAGTAAGGAAGAATTGAGCAAAATTCTCCGTGAGCACCTTAATGTGGAGAAAATAGTTTGGTTACCTCGTGGCTTATACAACGATGAAACCAATGGCCACGTCGATAACATTCTCCACATCGTCAAACCCGGTGAAGTGGTTTTGACTTGGTGTGATGACCCGAATGATCCGCAGTACGAAATCAGTCGCGAAGCCTACGACTGCCTCACCAATCAAAGAGACGCGAAAGACCGAAAAATCAAAATCCATAAGCTGCCAATGCCAGGTCCTTTATACATGGCAAAAGAGGAAGCGGCAGGGATTGATATTGCAGAAGGGATGGAGCGTGAAGCCGGTGAGCGTCTAGCCGCCTCATACGCGAACTATCTCATCACGAACAACCAGATTGTTCTACCTCTACTCGATAAGCGATACGACGCAGAAGTGATTGCGCTCCTAGAGGAGCTCTACCCAGGCTATGAAGTAAACGGTGTTCCTGCTCGTGAGATTTTGCTCGGTGGCGGAAATATTCACTGCATTACTCAGCAAGTGCCTCAAGTTTAAGTCCATACGAATCTAGCGACTCAAAATAAAAGGGGCGAGCTTAAGTAAGCCCCAAATGAAAATAGGAAAATGATTATGAAATTACCTTCTTCAAGTGCAACTGACCTACACAAAGCAAACATTGAGCATATGGTGTCTATGAAAGATTTCTCAGTCCGAGAAATGGACAACATGATGGAGTTGATGAGCTACCTAAAACAAGCGCGAAAAGACAATGCTGTCCCACAACTGTTCAAAGGAAAGTCAGTAGGGATGATTTTCGAAGCCGGCTCGACTCGCACACGCGTTTCATTTGAAGTTGCCGCAACGCTACTTGGTGGTCACGCTTTGTTCCTATCGCCAAAAGACATCCATCTTGGCGGCAAAGAATCGATTGATGATACCTCACGTGTTTTGTCACGCATGTGTGATGTGATCATGGCTCGCACTAACAGCCCTGAAACGCTAGATGGTTTGTTAAACATGTCTACCGTACCGGTTATCAACGGCCTAGATACCCGTTTCCATCCAACGCAAATGCTGGCTGACTTATTTACCATTCGCGAGCACATCACTGATGGTCGTCAGCTTAATGAACTGACTTTGGCATTCATGGGTGACGCTACCGATGTATGCCGTTCATTGATGCTAACTTGTGCGAAATACGGCATGGGCTTTAAACAAATTGGGCCAGTTAAATACCACATGGAACCAGAATGGGTCGAGCTTGCAGAATCGTTCTGCAAAGAGTCTGGCGGTCATATTGAGATCACCGATGACGTAGAGCGAATCAGTGATTGTGATGTGGTCTACGGCGACAGCTTCTACTGGGTCACTCAAATGGATGAGAAAGAAGAGCGCTTAGCTGCCTTCATGCCTGATTACGTGATCACGGAAGAACTTATGGCAAAAGCGAAGCCAGGTGCAATGCTTCTGCACTGCTTACCAGCAAACGACAAAGAGGAAGTCACTCGCGGTGCGCTAGAAAGTGAATACTCTGTGGCATTCGACGAAGCAGAGAACCGTCTAACGGCGCAAATGGCCATCTTGGTTTACTTCACTCATAAAGATGCCATCACACCAAGCGAAGAAACCATCAAGCGTCACGAAGACAAAATCCTGACCTTCCTCAGCACCCTATAACGATCTCATTCACTAACTAACGTTTTTATTCGGCACACATAGCCAGACTTGCCTCTATTTTGAGCGGTTGGTCTGGCTATCTATTGCCTATAGGAATGCACCCATAGCGGTCCTATAGCAGCCAGAATTGGAGAACATTCGAAATGCACGGCGAAATCATCAAAGTATCTAGAAATACAGAAAAAGCACCAATCAACGACGGCTCAACTCAATCGGTAGCTTTCTCCCATTACAACAATATCTCAGCGCAACTGCCGATTGACCCAGAAAGCCAAAAGTTAGTGGAAGGGGGCATCAAAGAGCAAACTAAGCAATGCTTAAGCAATATTAGATCAATCGTGGATAGCATCGAGCACAGCTTAAATGACGTCGTTAAAATCACGATTTATCTTAAATCTATGACCGATCTAGATGCTGTCGATGAAGTTTATAAACAATACTTCATCAGCCACCTTCCAACTCGAACCGTAATTGCCGTTGCTGCACTGCCTTTGGAAGGCGCTTTAGTTCAAATCGACGCGCTCATTTCGAACGGTGAAGGAACACACCCTCAAGAACCTTGCGAGCTGATCAAGCTGGTAAGAAACACAGCAAAAGCCCCAGCCAGTTTGCTGTCGAGCCAAAGTGTTTCGTTCTCACATTACAACCACATTTCAGCCCAACTGCCGATTGAACCAGAAACAGGCAATATTGCTGAAGGCGGGATCAAAGCGCAAACTCGACAATGTTTAAAAAACATCAAGAGCATACTGAACAGTATTGATGTCCCTTTTGATGACATTGTTAAACTCAATATCCATCTGAGAAGTCTCGACGACGCCTTTGCTGTCAATCAAGTCTACAGCACATTTTTTCCAGACTCGGCGATAGCAAGAAGCGTAGCCTACGTGCCCGCTCGTACTATCATCAAAGCTGATGGGTTACCAATGGACGCCTTAGTGCAAATAGACGCGACGGTTTCTCATGGAGACGGAACGCCACCACAAGCCGTTGAAGATCGACATGGGATTGTGATTCGCGCCCACAACACAGAGGCGGCACCAATCAGCAAGTTCTCAACTCAAACTGTCGCTTTCTCGCATTACAATAACGTTTCTGCACAACTGCCAATCCATCCGTCGAGTGGCGAAGTCATTGCTAATGACGTAGGCGAGCAAACCATGCAATGCTTAGACAACATCAAAGCCATCATCAAAAGCGTACACCATATAATGGACGACATCGTGAAGCTGAATATTCAGCTAAAAGATATCAACGACTTGCAAGTCGTGGAGGATATTTTAGCAAGCTACTTTGATAAAGAGCTTCCAGCGTGCACTGTTATCGGTGTATCAGAAATCTTTATGGACGCTTCTATCCAAATAGACGCGATCGTTTCTAATGGTGAAGGCACATTTCCAAAAGAAGAGCTTAGCTACTGAGCCTCATAAAATTATCCAGAAAAAAGGTCAGCTCTACAGCTGACCTTACGTTTATCAAAACCTAGTTTGGCTCTAATCAAAGATCGACTTACCCAAAGGAACAGGGTTTTGCTGCCCAAAATTGGTTCCGTTTTGTAATCCACGACAAAACGAGCAATGGATGGTGCTGTATTTGATGTCGTTGTCTTGGAGCAATTTGAGAGCTTCAAATAAGGTTGGTGGAGTGCCGCAGCTACGGTTACGAATGGTCAATACATCCATTTGAACGGTGCCTTTGTGCTGCATCAGAAACTGTTCAACGACCTCATCGTTCAGCTTTAACACGTCACGATAATACGATTCAAGGTCATGCATGCCTTGCGCAATGTAAGCGTAAGTTTCCGCCTCGTCCGCACTTTGATACTTGGTCAGGTCATAATCTTTATCCAGATCAGTGCTGGTAATAATTTGCCTTGGCTTCACATAACCCGAAGCGAGCCTGCGAATATCCATGCTGCCGCCTTGCGTGTATCCATGTTCACAATAGAACTGGAGATTCTCATTGGCGGCTAATTTGATTGGGCTCTTACTAGAGGTGCGTCCATGGGCACTAATGATCAAATGTTCCGAGGTTGGCTTTCCCTTCTCTTTTGACCATAAGTAAAGGTGATTACCAATACCGTGTTTCTTAAATGTCGCGTTTTTAGGTACCTTCATTGGCATATTATTATCTCCATATTCACTAGTTCAACCAACGGATTGAAGCTTAAGTATAAGCAGCGAAAATAACCCAACTGGTTGGTTCAGAACGAGGATAATTATGTTTGTGATATGGCTTCTAAAAGTCACTGCAAAAATAGAGCGGCATACAGCCAAGCATCAAGTATATAAGCGTAGTTCAAATTGCCTTTTCTCTTTTGAAATCAGAACCCTGGTCAAAAAATGAAAATTTACCTTACGCAGCACTCTGTCAGAGTGCTGTCAGGGCAGCGAATACTCTCTCACCCGCACACAAAACCTTCACATCACGGTCATAATCTAGGGTCTAAAATTACTCTTGTACTCGTGTCTACGGACGAAATTTTCAATCGTTAGTTGTGGGAGGTTGCTATGGAAAAGTACTGTCCAATATGTCAAACAGAGCTCATTGGTCGAAGCCAATATTCTGTGTGTCCGAGAAACAGTATCGGTGAATGCGCTTATGATGGTTATGAGGAACACCACGCCCATTGCTGTCATGATCAACGAAATAGTGCACATGATGCCGAGGCAGTCACACTGGAATAAGTACCTCAAGAATACCCGTTAAAGAGTGCCACTCAACATCGAGTGGCATTTTTGATTGTTTTCAACATCGAAAGGACAGCAAAGGTTAGATCAATTCAAGCAAATGGAGCCCATAGAAAAACGCCGATAAAACTAAAGAAGTGGCAATCACTTTATGCTTTCCCGCTTTCCAACGGGTTCCTCTAGTCGCGACGCAAAGACCAGATGCATAGACATAACGGCAAGCTAAACAGGCACAAACCAAAGAAACTGCCAATAACCAAGAAATTGAGCCATGCAATATCTTAGCGATCGACAACACGATCAAAGCCGACACAAACAAAGTGCGCAGCCAAGATAAAACCGTTCTTTCAACTTGCAGGCCGGCATCGCTTTTTAATTGGGTCTCATCCAACAAAGACATCGTGATAGATACTGCTCAGCAAGAAGGTAATCACCACCACCATTAAGATCGGTATTACTTTAATGGCATGAGAATAAGACAGGTTATTATTTAGCCGCATGGCGATTTCATTCCCTCGCCAATTTGCGTAAGCGAAAATTGAGCAAAGAATAGAAATCGTCAATAAGGATAAGCAAATTAATGGCTTATACAGGGTATCGTTAAGGCTTGTGGCTAGTTGGTCTACGGCAATAGCTGCGGTAAAAAAGCCAAGTGCGGTGCGTACCCAAGCCAAAAAGGTTCGCTCATTGGCAAGTGTAAAACGATAGTCGGGGTCTTCCCCCTGTTTTTTCCAAGACATACTCAAAGCATCAGAGAGAGTGAGTACCTCCTCACTCTCTCAGTCATTTAGTTATTTATTGTGGTTTCAGCATTTGCATATCGCCACCAGCCGATGGCAGGTAACGGGCGTTATGCAGACGATATGACGACCAGTAGCCAGACCAACGAGGGTCAGATTGCAACAACTGAGCCGCTTGCAACACAATCGCTTCTTTATGGATTTGATACTCATCCAAGTCGAACAAGTTGGACTGATCATCTTTATCTAAATGATGTAATTCTTCAAAACCCGTGGTTGCGTTATAACCGTAGAAATAAGGTTTACCTTCTAGCATTACCTGAAAACCAAAGCCGTAATTACACCCGACATGTACACCCGTTTGGTAAACCTGCGTTAATGGACGGCGAGCCTTACCTTGCATCACGTTCAGCAAGTTATCTCCTTCCATTTGTGATGGAATTTCAATACCTGCAAATCCGAGGATGGTTGGCGCCACATCAATCGCAGAAACAGTCTCATCGGATTGTTTCAACATGGTTTGCTGAGATTTAGGTGGCTTAATCACCAATGGAATACGGAAGATATCTGGCTGAAAATACGAGCCTTTATCCGCCATCGCCATACGACCATTCATATCACCATGATCAGCAGAGAACACAATTGCAGTTTCATCCCATAGCCCTTCTTCTTTGAGGAAGCGTGTTAAGTGACCGATAGCGTGATCCACCACCTCTACTTGCAATAAATGACAAGCAATATAGTCCTTCGCAACTTCAGCATCATACATGCCCCAATATTGCTGGTAGAGTGCATAAATTGGGTTGCCCTCTTCTTGCATGGTAAAGCTGTCAGGCAAGGTAATGGCGGCTTTGATTTGCTCGTAACGCGCCTCTAAACCACTTGGCACAGAATAAGGCTGATGAGGGTCGAAGAATTCTAATTGAGTGAAAATTGGCTTAGCTGGCGCTTGGATTTTCGATGCTTTTATTTGCTCCACAGCCAACTTCGCCAAGAACACTGAGTAATGCGCATCTAACGGGAAATCGCTGCCATCTTGCTGTTCAATCCAACCGCCAAATGAATTTGCAGGAGACAACTTATCAATCTGTAAACCACGGAGCTCTTTGCGGTATCTTGGTAACTGTACGCCCATATTCGCGAGGTATGCTAGGTAGCGATCATCGTCTTCTACTGGTGGTCCCCAGCGATCCCAAGCATGCACGTTTTCACCAAAGGTGCGAACGAATTTCTCTACACCAACGTGACATTTACCTGAATGTTTGAGGGAGTAGCCGACACGTTTTAGGTAATCTTGGAAAATGATGTCATCGAGCTCGAGATCCACCTTCATTCCTACCGGCGTACGTTCACCGTTTGAAAGATAGGGAGGGTGCATGCCAGTAAAAATAGCGGCCCTTGCCGGGCCGCATAAAGGGCTGGGAGTAAATGCCGAACTAAATGAAGTACCTTCCGTGGCAATGGACTCGATGTTTGGCGTATTGATCACGCCAGAAAGCGGACGTTGGGGGTGATAACAATCCGCAGAAATCATATCGACAGTAATGAACACGATATTGGGCTGTTGTTGGTCGTTTCTATAGAAAGCGCCCTTTCTTTCTTTTGGGTTTAAGAAATCAGAAATCATCTAGGCCTCAAAAATATGCAAAGGTGATAGAGCTCTATTATTCAAGCCTTATCACGGACTACTGATTCCTAAAGTTAGTCGTGATTGGTACTATAAACCATAGTAAAAATCCCTGTTGAATGTAAAAAGCGAAACAATGAAAAATCAGCCGCTCCTTATCGAACAATCTGCAGATTCATGTGGCATTACGCTGCGCTCAATGTGGGATGTACATGCCGACATGAACTACCACATCAAATGGCCAAGAGACCGTATGTTGCCTATGCTTCCGAATGCTATTGTGGCGGTATACACCATCCAAGGCAGTGGATGCATCAAGATGAAGAGCGGAAAAATTCTCACGGTTTCTGCACCAAGTGTAACCTTCATCGACAGTAGAAACATCGATAGTTACTGGACAAATGGAATCGTTTGGAATCTAAACTGGTTCGAGTTTTTGATGCAGGGCGTAACCCCGATTCCTTTTGAAGAGCCTATCGCATTAAAGAACGACGATTACCCAAGCATTCTTTCGGAAGTGAAAGCGCTTATTGCCTCTAAGTCACCGATAAAACTCAATGCCGCAGTCGCAGGCTTTGGGTTTGTTTTCTATAAATGGCTCACCTTAATTGACCAATCGAAATCGATGACCAGTCAAGAAAAAACGGTCCATGAAATCGTGGCAAAAATGAGTGAAAATATCGGTGAGAATATTGCGATAAAGCAGTTTGCGCAGGAAGCAGGCTATACAGAACAGTACTTAAGAAAACTCTTCCTAAAATACCTCAACGTGACCCCAAAGCAGTACTACCTGAAGCTGAAACTCGACGCGAGCATGATGATGCTCAAACGCTCCGGAACCAATGTAAAACGCGTCGCTTTCGAACTCGGCTTCAACGACAGTTTCCATTTCAGTCGCGCGTTTAAAAAACAGTTTGGTGTTTGCCCATCAAAAGCAAACGAAGTCTGATGGGCAAAGGTTTTGTGGAGTATTAAGCTCTTAACCGTGGATGACTAGGGGCTATTCGAAAGGTCAACAGACACTAATGGTTTAGTGGCCAGTTTGAGAAATAAATATGATCCGCTTGCCAATCAACGTCTTTGTTGTCTTGGAACAGCTTCGCAGCAACCGTAAAAGCAAACTCAAAGCTCACCCCTAACCCTTTCGCACTGATGAAAGGAGCGTCGACAACCACAGGCTGATCAACATATACGCCATCAGAAAAGTTCTTCTCTAGACCACCACCCGTTGTGTAATGGTGCTGCCCTAGAAGCTTGTTTGCTGCCAGTACTTTGGCACCGGATGAACACAGTGCACAGATCCACTTATCTTCTGCGATATGTATTTTTAGAAACTCAATCACTTTGCTGCTGCACGTCAAATTGTCCGTGCCCATTGGACCGCCCGGCATCATCACCGCATCGTACAGCTCTGCACTTTTTTCTGACAGCAAGTAGTCTGCAGAAATCAACGTTTTGAAATAGGAGCTCAGTGGTTTGCGATCGTGTATCGATAATACGTCCACTTCAATTTTGAGTCGGCGCATAATATCAATAAAGACCACCGCTTCTGCCTCTTCAAAACCATCCGCTAATAAAACGGCAACACGTTTAGTCTCCGCCATTACTGCTTCTCCTGTTGATTAACCACCTTCACGGCTTCTCTCGTTAAGCGCCCTATTTCTTCCCAGTCTTGGTTTTCAATTAATGATTGGGGCACCATCCATGTACCACCACATGCCACCGTATTCGGTAACGCTAAGTACTGATTGATATTGCCTTCGTTCACCCCGCCAGTTGGCATGAACTGCACATCTTTATAAGGACCAGAAAGGGCTTTGAGCATGGCAACACCACCTGCAGCCTCTGCAGGGAAAAACTTCATTAAACGAACGCCTTGCTGTCGTACTTGCTCCAACTCGCTCGGAGTACAAACGCCTGGAATAAATGGAATGCCTTTAGCAGCACACGCTTGCAAAGTATCTGGGTTAAAGCCCGGCGCTACAATAAATGACGCCCCAGCTAGAGTCGCTTGCTCGACTTGCTCTGCATCCAAAACTGTACCAGCACCAATATACATATCAGGCTGAGCAACGCTCAGTAGTGCAATAGCCTCCGCCGCAGCTGGGGTTCTAAACGTGATTTCAATGACGTTCAAGCCATTGTCAGATAAGGCTTTGCCTAACGAGAGTACATCTTCAGCGCGCTCAATCGCGACGACAGGAATTACTTTATAAGACGCAAGTTTTGCACCTAAATTATTCATACAATTTGTCTCTTAATAGATCAGTTATTGGTGACGGTACAATGGCACCTTTATATTGAATGACTTTGCTAGCCAATAAGTTGCCAATTTGACATGACGTGCCGAGCTCTAAACCTTCGCTTATTCCCCAAATAAAGCCAGCATTGAACGAGTCACCAGCTGAGGTGGTATCAATCACTTTTTCCACCGAGCTAGCAGGATGATGGGTCACAGAATTGTTCCAGTTTGCTAAAGATCCGACACTGCAACCGTCCGCTCCTTGCTTGATAACAACGACCGCTTTACTTTGCTGATTGAGTCGTTGAATGGTGGTCTCAAGGCTTTTATCGCCCCACAGAGCCTGTTCATCATCACTGGTTAGCAATAAGTAATCGCTGATGTTGACGATGGCTTGATACCAATGTTGAGCATCGAGCCTGCTGCTCCATAAACTCGGACGATAATTGCTATCGAAAATAACTCGAGCCCCTCGGTGACGAGCATCAGTCAAAATCGAGATAAGTTTGGCTCGGTCCTCGTCATCTAAAATGGCAAGAGAGATGCCCGATAGATAAAGAAAATCAAAGGACATAAGCGCTTGTTCAATCTTTGAAAATTGCTCATGCTTGAGTAATTGAGACGCCGCCGATTGATGTCGCCAATAAGCGAAACTGCGCTCTCCAGCATCATCTAATTGGATCATGTAAAGCCCGGTTGGATGTGCTGGGTCAATCAATACATATTGAGTATCAATCCCTTCTACTTGCCATTTTTCTGCCATGTGTTGAGAAATCGAATCTTCACCTAGCGCCGTGATATAGGCAGGCTTTAAATCAGGATTTAGGCGACTGAGATAAACCGCAGTATTTAATGTGTCACCACCATAGCTCTGAGTCATTTGCCCAAAAGGCTGCCCACTGAGCTCGATCATACATTCGCCGATCAAGGCTATTTTTTTCATCGAAAACACCGAAAGTAACGTAACAATTCCGAAAGAAGCTCGGGAATAAAATCAGAAAGAAAATGCCTGCGAGTGCAGGCATTTGGGGAGTACGAGATTAGCGAGCGAGCCAGCCACCATCGACAGCTAATGTATAACCGTTCACGTAATCAGACGCTGGTGATGCTAGGAAAATCACAGGACCCGCCAAGTCTTCAGGCAAACCCCAACGTTGTGCAGGGATACGCTCTAAGATCGCTTGGTTTCGATCTGCATCGGCGCGCAATGCAGCGGTATTATTGGTCGCCATGTAGCCTGGGGCAATCGCATTCACATTAATGTTGTGTGCTGCCCACTCGTTCGCCATTAAGCGGGTAATCCCCATAACACCACTTTTCGATGCTGTATAAGAAGGCACTCGAATACCGCCTTGGAAAGAGAGCATAGACGCCACGTTGATGATCTTCCCGCCGGTGCCTTGTGCGATAAATTGTTTCGCAACCGCTTGAGACAAGAAGAACACCGACTTAACGTTAATGTCCATTACATCGTCCCAATCTTGCTCAGAGAATTCCAACGCATCGTTGCGACGAATAATGCCTGCATTGTTAACCAAGATATCGACACGACCAAACTCTGTCACAGCACGATCCACAATCGAGCTAATGTCATCCGTTTTCATCAAGTTCGCACGGATATCGATGAATCGGCGACCTGTTGCTTGGATTTTTTCGATGGTTTCTGTTGGCTCAACAATATTCACACCAACAATGTCACACCCCGCTTGGGCTAGCCCTAAAGCCATGCCTTGCCCTAAGCCTGTATCGCAACCTGTCACAATCGCGACTTTATCTGTCAGTTTAAATTCCATGTTTTGCTCCTAGCGAAGATCGGTGGTTTTAATGTGGTCCATGTCGTCGAACGTTTGGTTCTCACCAACCATTCCCCAAATAAAGCTGTAGTTTTTGGTCCCCACGCCAGAGTGGATAGACCAACTCGGAGAGATAATCGCTTGTTCGTTATGAACCAATATATGGCGAGTCTCTGTTGGTTCACCCATCATATGGAACACGGCTTGCTCCGGCTGGATATCACAATACAAGTACACTTCCATACGGCGTTCATGTGTGTGACAAGGCATGGTGTTCCATAGGCTGCCAGCTTCCAGTTTGGTTAGCCCCATCACTAGCTGACAGGTCTCAACCACATCTGGCACAATGTATTTATAAATGGTTCGTTCGTTACAGCTTTCACTATCTCCTAGCGTTACTGGCATCGCATCTGCTTGAGTGATTTTACGTGTAGGGTACGCAACATGAGCAGGTGCACTGTTGTAGTAAAATTTCGCAGGCTGACTTTCGCTTTCACTGCCAAATGACACCGATTTTGCACCTTTACCAATGTATAACGCTTGTTGGTTTTCTAGCTCGTAAACCTCACCATCAACGTCAACGTAGCCCAAGCCACCGATGTTGATGATGCCCATCTCACGGCGCTCTAGTAAGTAATCCACACCGAAATCTTTACCAATACCATCGAAAGAAACTTTCTCTTGCTGCGGCATCACACCACCAAACAGAATGCGGTCGATATGACTGTACGTCATGGTGTAGCTGTCAGCCTCGAAGATGCTCTCAACAAGGAACTCCTCTCGTAACTGTTGAGTGTCTAGCGTTTTTGCGTGTGCTTTATGAATGCCTTGACGTGTGTTCATATTTCTTTCACCTATCATTGTGTAACACTTGCGATTTTTTGTTTATTTCCAAGGCTTTGAGAGTAAATCAAGCCTCCGACGGTCATGATGAACAGACCACAGATTAAGAAGTAATAAGCATGCTCGTTCGGAACTAAGAAGAATGCAGTGATGACGCCACCAAAGATCAGCGTTAAGCGCCCCAAAATTCGACACTGCATCACATCAGACTCTTCCATGCCTGCTGGCGAGACAATTGGTGTCTTTTGATTCGTAAAGAACTGTTCGATCGCACTCTTTCTTTCCCCTTCAGGCGCTTTGTAGAACAAGCCTGTGCAAAGGAAGAAGCCAACCGTGATAATGGCGTGCATAAACTGGGTAATAACCACACCCAAGTCCCCAAGCTCACGTCCTGTTAGCGCTACGCCAATCGTTTCTGATACCCATTGAGCGTTAAAGACATTGTTACTGATTAAGCTAACCACGAAACCGAAACAAACGGTCGCCCAACCAGCCCAATCAGGAACACGTTTGATGAACATGCCAAGAGTTTGAGGGATCATCATCGGAATATTCACAAGACCCGCAAAGATGATCATCATGGAGAACAAACTGATGCCACGTAATTCGTTAAGGAACAGCGCGAAGCCAATGACAATCAACCCCATCACACCAGTCGAAATCTTACTTGCGCGCAACTCTTGCTCTTCCGTCGCATCTTTGTTCAACATTGGCTTGTAGATAGATTTCACAAACGATGCAGCAACAAAGTTAATGCGTGAATCCAGTGTCGACATTGTTGCGGCGAACATTGCCGAAACCACTAACCCCACCATACCCGCAGGAAGAAGAACCTGAACTGCTGATAGATAAGCCGCTTGATTCGCTTTTGCACCTAGTTGTGGGTACATCCCCGCAAGGTCAAGACCTGCACTTGCAGACCACATTGGAGGGATAAACCACATCACGCTACCAAATGCGAACAACAGTGCGGTAAGGTAAGCCGCTTTTCGAGCTTGAGCCGAGTCCTTCACGCACAAGAAGCGAACTGACTGACCAATGTTGTTCATGTCGATAACACGTTGAATAAAGATAGCGCCAATCCACAGTAGGAAGATTTCTTGGTAGTGGATGCCATTACCCGTCCAAAGCGCAGCCCCCTGCCAGTGATCAGTAATATCGGTAACGCTGTCTACGTTGTTCATCACCGCAATAAAGGTCACAACACTGATGGCAACAATCAATAGTGCCTGTAAGAAGTCACTTGAAACAACAGCCCAAGCCCCACCTGTAATGGTCATGAAAACAACGGCTGCACCTGTGATCACAATAGCCAATTGAATGTTGATACCAATCACCGCAGAGATGAAAATTGAAACTGCATACAGCGTAATTGCACCACCCATCAGACCAGTGATCATGTAGATAAACGTGTAGAAACGCTCTGTCTTCGCACCGTAACGCTGACGAATCGCTTCCATCGGTGTAATTACATTAAGCTGTCGAAAACGAGGGGCGAAAATACGCGCACAGATCAGATAGCCGATAATGTTAAAAACAAAAATCCAAACGACCGCAAAACCATCAATGTAAGCTTTACCTGCCGCGCCAGTGAAGGTCCAAGCACTGAACGTAGTCATAAAGGCACTAGAGCCCGCCATCCACCAGACCATCTTGCCGCCTCCACGGAAATAATCGCTGGTATTGGCAACTTGCTTACGGAAAATAAACCCAAGCAAGACCATGAAAATAAAATAAAAAACAATCGCGCTAATATCGTATCCAGAAATCATTATCAGTTTCCTTACCAGAAGTAGCGTTGATGACCGCAGATACGCATCAATGCTTCGAGATAGTAGTAATCACCGTACGGCAGCATGTTGTTTGCCAAGTCTTTTGCGACAAACGATGCGCCTTGAGAAAGTAAGCCATGAGCAGAAGGGTCTGCCGTTAGATCACATTGTTCGATCAATCCTTGAACTAAATGCATGCCCCATTGCTCGAAGAAATCACGCTCTTGCTCGTCCTCACAAAGGCTCGCAATCAACAAGAACCCTGCTGCTGTAATAGCCCCCGCCGAACTGTCTTTGTATGGGTGCTCAGACTCTGGTAAACGGTAATCCCATACAGGAACCGCATCATCTTGCAGGTAAGGCGTGACAAACAGCGCTAGCTTTTTCGCAAGCGCCAAAAACTCAGGATTCTTGGTATAAAGGTAGGTTTGAGCAAAACCATGAATAGCCCACGACTGACCTCGAGCCCAGCAAGAGTCATCTGCATATCCTTGAAAGGTTTCACCTTTGATTGGCGTTTGAGTCAGCGGATCAAAGTTAAAGGTATGAAAAGTAGAGAAATCATCACGAACAATATGCTTAGCCATTGTTTTTGAGTGATTAATTGCTGCATCTTTTAATACATCACTATTGGTTTGATTTGCTGCCCAAAAAAGCAGCGCCGTATTTTGTAGCGAGTCGATAATTGTTTTTCCCTGAGTTTTTTCAGGACCAAGAATGTGAGTTTCATTCCATGCAACAATATATTGACCAAGTCGACGGTAGCGTTGATATAAACTATGAGCAGCTTCTATACCCATTGATTTATATTCTTCATCTTCGGTTAACATATAACCAGCAACGCAACTTAATGAATATTGAAAACCTAAATCATGATCATGCCAATTTGGGTTGATAAGTAATTCTTTAAAATAAGGTTTACGCATATTTGCGCTATTTTTGAACGTCTCATCACCTGTCAGCTGGTAGCAAAGCCACAACTGACCCGTCCAAAATGAAGAAACCCAATCTGAAGGACCACAGTATCGCCATGTACCATCTTCATTGCCGATCTTAGGGTTATTAATGCCAATACGAGGGATATTATTTTTAATTGAAGAAACAGCCTTTGTTAATTGCTCTTCAAAATTAGTGCTTTTATACCTTTTTGAGGGATATGCATGTTCTATCATTGCGACTCGTTCCAGGTTGATTATTTTATTTCACGTATTTTTTATCTGGAGCCAGTTTATGAAGATATGAGAGCTTCATTCAATGTGTAAAAACATGCAAAAATGAAAAAAAAGAAACTACTTCGGTAATTTTCCTTATTTAGGTAACAATTTGTGAATAATGTCACAGAGCCAATAATTGAGGGCGATCACGCTTATAATATATGAATCAATAGAGTTTCATTTTTTGCATCCCTCAGCAATTTTCTTCATTCAAATAAAAAAAATAATCACTTAATTTCTGTTGTGACTTTCGTCTTTGAAAAATAAATAGAACAAGGAAATTAATGTGAACCACTCTACGATCAAAACCTCTCTTCTCATGACATCAATTGCCTTATGCAGCCAAGGTGTTGCTGCGCAAGATATCGATTTTTCTGGATATTTTCGTGCAGGTGCAGGTTCTAGCTCAAGCAATGGTGCGATGGTGTCTTACAACAAACAGAAACTTGGTCGCCTCGGCAACGAAGATGACATTTATCTGGGCTTAGGCTTGGGGACCCAGCTTGCGAAAACCGATCAATACGATGTCTATTTCCAATCTCGTTTTGTTTACCAGTCAGATGGTTCAAACGATTGGGAAGCCATGGATGACAGCGATACTGACTTCATGTTCAAAGAAGTAAACGTAGCGGTGAAAGGACTGATACCTTCTCTACCAGAATCTACTGTATGGGCAGGTAAGCGCTACAACCAACGTCACGATAACCACATCATTGATACCTACTACTGGAATGTGTCTGGTACTGGTGGCGGTATTGATTACATTCCTGTTGGTGACGGTCTGCTGTCTGTCTCTGCCATCCGCTCAGATCGTAAAGGCCAAAACTTTGATGATCCAGGCACAAAGAACAACAAGCTCAACGTCAACATTTTCGACATTCGCTATAAAGGCATCAAACTATGGGAAAACGCTGAGCTGGAAGTCGGTCTTGACTACGGTATGCCAAATGAGTCGGATGAATTTACGTTGCAAACCGAAGATGGTGTGATGGCTACTGGCTTGGTTACCTACGGCGGTAAATGGGGTAAGAACAATACGGTTTTCCAATACGGTACCAACGGCTTCTCCAAAGCGCTGTTTAACGACCATGCAGGTAAAAACTACTTCGCAGAAGTGCAAAAAGATGCGTCCGCTTACCGAGTAATGAACTATGGCTTGTTGAAACTGACCGACGACGTTGTACTTGCTCACTCTCTGTTCTGGACCTCTTCAATTGACGATATCGAGATCAACCAGACCACAACACAAACGACTTTTTCAGCGGTTATTCGCCCTGAATACAGCTGGGACGACAACAATAAAACCGTACTCGAGCTAGGCTACTTCGATGCGACGACTGCCGATGACACCCCTCAATCAGCTAGCAAGGTAACACTTGCTCAAACTTGGTCGCCATCTAAGAGCTTCTGGGCTCGCCCTGAACTGCGCGTATTCGCGACTTACTTCCAAGACTATGAAGACGATCATGCATTCGGTGATAACAACGACACCGAATTCCAAGTCGGTATTCAAGTTGAAGGCTGGTTCAAATAAGACAAAGCCTGCTCCTTCGGGAGCAGGTCTTTTTCTGTGAAACAACAATAAGTCTAGAAATAAAGGAAACGCGGAATGCAGTCATCTTACCCTTTTCACATCATGGCAAAGCCGACAGGATCTACCTGCAATATTCAGTGTGACTATTGCTATTTTCTCGGTCGTGAAGAAATGCTGAAAGAAGTGACTGCGAACTCAATGCCGCTCGAAACATTAGAACTCTACATTAAGCAATACATTGAAGCTCAACCCACCGAACAAGTGGTTTTTAGTTGGCAAGGTGGTGAACCAACACTGCTCGGTCTCGACTACTTTGAAACCATCATCAAGCTGCAAAAAAAACACAACCCACTTGGTAAAACCATTCATAACGATTTGCAAACCAACGGAATGTTGCTCAACAAGCCGTGGTGTAAGTTTCTTAAAACTCATCGTTTCTTCGTAGGGTTAAGCATCGACGGAACCCAAGAGGTTCATGATCATTATCGCCACACACGCTCAGGTAGAGGCACACATAAAAAGGTGCTCAATGCGGCGGCTTTGCTTCATAAATACCACATCCCTTTTGCGACCCTCACTTGTGTGACTCACCAAAGCACACACTCTGCACTAGAGATTTATCGCTTCCTGCGTGATGAAGTGAAAACCAAACAAATGCAATTTATCCCGATCGTGGATAAAGCCGAGCTAGAAATGCGCTCTTCATGCCTTGTCACCACTAAAGAACCTTATTCTGTTTCCCCACAAGGTTGGGGCGAATTCATGACAACCGTCTTTGATGAATGGCTGAAAAACGATATTGGTCAGGTTTACATTCCAACCGTTGAGGACTGCCTCGCCGTTCTACTGAATCATCCCTCTTCATCCTGTGTGACAAGCCAATATTGTGGTCGTGCTCTTGCGATAATGCAGGAAGGCTCCGTCTACAGTTGCGATCACTACATCGAAGATAGCCACCGCTTAGGTAATGTCAAAAATACACACTTGGCGCAAATGGCATGCGACCCAAAACAACAATCTTTTGGTCTCGATAAGACCCACTCACTTTCTCAACAATGCCAGCAATGCCCATACCTTAAGTTCTGTTTTGGCGGTTGCCCTAAAGACAGGGTGCGTTCAAACAAAGAATCTTCTCCGCAAAATTACCTCTGCTCAGGATTGCGCGCTTTCTACCAGCACGCCATTCCAGCATTAAAACAACGCATAAAAAACGTGTACCCCCAATAACAAGGAAATGATTCCATGAGATACAAAATAGGAACTCTCTCTGTCGCTTTGCTGCTTGTCGCTTGTAATAGCGAATCGAGTGTCGAAAACACCAGCCAATACTGGACGGATTTTGTTGCCAGCCGAGATTCAGCATCAGGTCTGTTGGATACCTCAACAACACTACCTGAAGAGCGCATTCTTCAAGACTACTCCTTTGCTGGTTATAAATTCAGCGATACGCCATTACCGGCACCCGCCCCAACAGAAACGGATGCTCTATACCATGTGTTTAATGTCCAAGATTTTGGGGCAATACCGAATGATTCAATCAGCGATAAAGCTGCGATAAAAGCCACTATTGAAGCGATGAAACAAAGCCGTACGACGAATCCCGCTGAGTCAAAAATCGCTGTGCTTTATTTTCCTGAAGGCACTTACATCATCAATAATGCCGCAGATGATGCCCTCATCGATCCAGATAACGTGGATGATATTAAGAACAAGCAGCCGATTTTCGTCGATCTGGATAATGTTGTGGTGAAAGGCGATGGCGTTGGTAAAACCGTGCTCAAAATGGACACCTATTTGCAGCCAGAAAATCCATCCAAAAAATGGACGACGCCACACATGTTTCAACTCGGAGCAAGAAGCGACACCGAAACCACAGCCGCAACTATTGAGCTTTCACAAACGCTTGAAGGCGGCTCAAGCTTTTCTGTTCAGGTAGACAGTAGTGCAGGTTTTTCTGTCGGCGACAGTATTCAAATTTCTGCTTTGATTCAACGCGAGCCAGCAATCAACGATGCAATCTCACCGTACCTCATCGAGTACAAAGCCTCAGCACCAGACACGCCAGTTTGGGCAAATCTGGTTAAAGGGCTCGATAAACGCGAGAAACATACCATTGCAGCTATTGATGGCAATGTTCTGACATTCTCTACCCCAGTTGCACATACGCTCGATCAAGCCGACGCTTGGCAAGTGAAAAAAGTCACCTCTTATGAAAACGTCGGGATTGAGAACATGACGATTTCAGGCAACTGGCACGAAGAATTTGTCCATCATGAAAGTGCCTTGCACGACAGTGGTTATAGCTTGTTAGCACTTAATCGAGTTCATGACAGCTGGGTAAGAAACATTGAACTACGCGATTTCAACCAAGGAGGCGTGCTATGGAATACCTACAATGTGACGGTTGATGACGTCACGCTGTCCGGAACGCCGGGACACCTTGCTTTCACTATCATGTACGGCAACTACAACTTAATTGAAAACATTACCGACAACTCTCACGCTTGGCATGCGCCTGGCGTATCGAAATACTCGATTGCCAATGTGTACAAAAACAGCCAATACGCCGCTGACTCCTCTATTGATTTGCACGGTGAGCAGTCCATGCACAACCTATTCGATAACATGAAGGGCGGATGGATTTATGGTCGCTGGGGCGCGAGTTCTGGCAACCAACCAAACCATCTAAAAGGGCTCACTTTCTGGAATCCAGTCAACACTGGCGTAAGCGCAAATGAATTTATGTTTATGAAGGATGATGGCATTTACGGTCGTGTGATTATGCCTTACATCATCGGGATGACGGGCTCAGAATTCTCTGTTGCACCACAAGCCAAGTACATCAATACCATGATCGAAAACGGCACTGCGAACTACTCCGAAGTACCCGATGAAAGCCTTAAGCAAGCACATTTGGAGTCTATCGGTACGGCGGTTGAACCAGCATCACTGTTCGATGCACAGTTGAATTTACGCCATGCTAAGTAACCGATGAATTCGAGGTAAAGCCGAAAGGCGATGTCACTTAATAATATCGACAGGAGGCTCAAGTCGAGCCTCCTATAACAACCAGAAGCTGTCCTTATGAAAACCTCCGCAACACTCAATATCCTGCACTTCTTAGAGAAGCTCGACCCTTTTGATAAGCTCCCCACAGAGATCGTTGAGCAGCTCGCCGATCTCGTAGTGGTTAGTTACCTAGCTAAGGGAGAAACCATCGACGAAGAAACTCTAAGTCAGTCGGCGCACTTGTACTTCATTCGCTCAGGTGCAATTGAGCAAAAAGACTCGACAGGAGGTTTGTTGGCTCGATTGGGAGAAAATGACCAGTTTGGGTTTACCTTCTTTCAAGATTCTTCCCTTCAATCACAACGTTATCAGGTCTACGCACTAGACAGCACATTGCTTTACTCCATCCCCTACGAAGCTGTGCGTAAGGTGATGAGCAGCGCAAGCGCAACGACAGATTGCTTTGATCCACAAGCACCAAAACGTCTAAACAGTGCTGTCAATCACTCGCAACACAAGGAAAACAAAAGTTTATTCTTCAGAACTGTAAAAGACATCGCGAGTGAAAACATTACGTCTGTGGACTATCTCACCCCAATCCAAGACGTAGCAGAACGAATGTGTTCTCGTCCTAAAAGCTCTTGTGCTGTCGTAGAAAAAAGCGGTGAATTGGTGGGAGTCATTACCGATCGAGACATGACCATGAAAGTGGTGGCGAAAGGGCTCCAACTCACGACGCCAGTTCACCAAATCATGACCTCTCCTGTAACCGTGATCGATGAAGACGAGCGGATCATTGAAGCCATTTCACTCATGCTAGAGCACAATATCCGGAGCCTGCCTGTCATATCAAAAGGGCAAGTATGCGGACTGCTTACGACCACCCACTTAGTACACAACCACCGTACCCAATCGTTGTTTTTGATTGAGAAGATTCGCTACGCTGATTCTATCGAAGCTCTTGCCAAGCTGCGCGACGAGAAAGAATCGATTTTTCAGGCGCTGGTTGAAAACGGCACCTCCTCAAACCTACAAGGCAAAATCATGTCGATGATCATGGATGCGTTTACTCGCAGAATCATTGAACTAACGGAAAAGGTACTTGGTCCTGCGCCTTGTAAGTATGCTTGGATGGTGGCAGGTTCTCATGCGCGTAATGAAGTGCATCTCTTATCTGACCAAGACAATGCCATCGTCGTTGAAGATGACAAATTCCAAGAGCACCAACTGTACTTTGCCCACCTTGCGATGCGAGTTTGCAACGCTCTAGCGGCTTGTGGCTACCCACTTTGCGATGGTAAATATATGGCGGCATCTCCTCGGTGGTGTCAGCCTCTGCAACGTTGGAAGCACTATTACAATAAATGGGTTTCTAGCCCGGAGTACAATCAATTATTGAATATCAGTGTGTTCCTAGAGACCCGCGCCATCTATGGCTCTTATGAGTTAGTCGAGGAGTTACAAGATCACCTCAACGATTGTATTCAACACAATTCGAGCTTCTTGCCATGCTTGACGCGAGATGCCATTAACATTTCACCACCACTGAGCATCTTTAATAACTTGGTGGTAGAGAAAGGTGGGGAGCACAGCAATACCTTAAACATCAAAAAGTACGCCTTGAATCTCATCGTAGATTTAGCGCGAATTTTCAGCCTCTCGGTAGGATGCAAGCTTGCTGGCACAGAGGAGCGATTTCGTTATGCTATGACTCATAAAGCCATTTCTGAAGATGCCTGCGAGAGCATTATTGAAGCGCTGCGATTCATCAGCCAAGTTCGCTTCCGCCATCAATTGCATGCTATACAAAACGGGCATATACCCGATAACCACATCGCCCCCGATCAATTCAGCAGTTTTGAAAGGAAGCACCTCAAAGAAGCGTTTAAAATCATCGGTAATTTGCAAGACGTCGCAAAGCTTAGGTTTGTAAAGGGAAACCAATAAGCCATGTTGACGAGTCTAAAACACAAGTTCCACTTGGAGAACATCGAGACACTTCGACAACATATCGAAGAGCAAGGTGAATGGATTGGCGGTTGGGGAACCTATCTCAGCACTCCATTACCCTCTGTCACGTCACCACTTCAACAGCTTAAATATGTCGCTATTGACTTCGAGACAAGTGGACTCGATTTTAAACACGACCAGATTTTGTCTATTGGTTTAGTGCCATTCAGTTTTCAACAGATCGAACTGTCGACCGTTGACGAGCTTTTTATTTCACACGGGCAATACATCACCGCTAAAAGTGCCAGCGTGAACCAATTAACCCCCAAGCACCTCAGCCAAGGGCTCACTATCGATGCAGCGATGAATAAACTCTTTGAAGCCTTGGCAGGAAAAGTGGTGTTAGCTCATGGAGCATTCATTGAGAAAGGCTTCCTGTTGCGCTACCTCAGCAAAAAGTTTGGCATCGTTAAACTTCCCTTTTACTTTATCGATACGATGGAGCTCGAACGACGATTCTTATCATCAAACCTTGTTCATAGCCCTGCCAGCTTTCAGCTTGATGACCTCAGGGAGAACCTTGGATTCCCTGCTTACTACAACCACAGCGCAGCAAGTGATGCGTTAGCATGTGCCGAGCTTTTTATTGCCAGAGTGCATAAAACGACTTCACTCGCCAATGCCGCTCTACACAAGGTAATGTCGTAAATCCGCTGGAGCCCATCAATAAAAAAGCACCACATCTTTCAACATGGTGCTTTTTGGGGGAAATTTAGAAATGGCTTACAGCACGGCTTTGCGGCTTGGTAGGAACACTTCGCCTAACATGCAACGTACAGAACCACCGCCAATCGATTCGATGGTAGAAACGTCGAATGGCAGCAATTTACCGTGAGTCGCCAGTTGATTTTTTTGTGCTGGTGAGAACGCATCGTAAGCCGATTGAGACATAGCAATAACCTTATCGCCGCGTACCGTTTCCAGCTGAAGGATGTTGCCGCAGAACTGGTTCATCTGCTCAAGAGAAATCGAGATCACCTGCTTATCTTTCGCCAATGATTTAAGCACAAAGCGACGCTCAAACTCAGGGATCACCTCATCACAAATCACACAGAACTGCTCTCCCACCGCCATCATTACGTTGGTGTGGTAAATCGGCGCGCCAGAAGGCAAACGGGTTTGGAAAGAAATCACGCGGTCGTAACCAATGCGCTTGGCATAATCTTCTAACACCAGACGATCACAACGCTGTGAAAGCGCGGCATAAACGGTTTTGTTGAAGTGGTCGAACACCATCACGCCTGTGCTTTCTAGGTAGGCTTCTTCTCCGAGGTATTCGGTTAATGAATCTTGTTGATGCACTTCACGACCCGCTTTTGCTAATGCGGCGACCAGCGCATCTGGGCGAACTTCATGCTGACGGTTTTCACATGCCATCGGGAAGGTATACAAAGTGCCCTCTGGAGTGGTGCTAAACCAGTTATTAGGGAAAACCGCATCTGGCGTGGCTGTGTCAGATTGAGGGTAGTCAAACTCAACCACTTGCACGCCTTCTTTACGCAAGGTTTCAACCATCGCGGAAAATTCAGCCATGGTGTTACGTGAGACTTCTTCTTGAGTTAGCGAAACTTGGTGTTGAAACTCGTTGTCTTGCGCAGTTTCTTCGTTAAAACGAAACTCTTTAGGTGGCACCATCACAACGCAATTTGCGGTATGACGCAGAGCACTTTGCGTGCTTTCTTCTTTTCCATGTGCATTCTGAGGCACTGATTCGTGTAATAGCATCCAATATATTCCTTTTCACTAGAATGATGAGATTGTAAATTTATTGTTAACCGAAGTTTTGCTGTTTTTAATAATAAATCCATCAACCAAAAGTAAATATTTTGGTATAAGACCGGATTAACCCGACTTTTTATTGTCACTTTGCCGATTTACTGTTTTGTGACGCGTGAATGGTCATCCCAAGAATAATGCACTAGCGAATTCTTTATAACCAACTAGTTACATTTAAAAGGCAATCGGTTAGACTATTTTTTCGCCTCTCACACATACGCAAATACGTCTGCTTTTCTGGCTAGCAGACCACAATATGTCTTATCTCCACGTTCAGGATTTCTGCCTCGTCCAAGGCAGGAAGAATTGACGGATTCACCCTCTGACGTGGCAATGCTTTAACTTTAGGATGAGTTATGTTTAAACGATTTGAAGGCTTTACCGAGCCGTTCCCCAAATCACAGCCTGACCAACCCCCAACTGGGATTTACGCCTTCTTGCGCCATTACACGCGCGGCTT
This sequence comes from Vibrio sp. Y29_XK_CS5, assembly GCF_024181835.1. Classification (NCBI taxonomy): domain Bacteria; kingdom Pseudomonadati; phylum Pseudomonadota; class Gammaproteobacteria; order Vibrionales; family Vibrionaceae; genus Vibrio; species Vibrio sp. Y29_XK_CS5. The sequence goes on along the minus strand of NZ_JAMZAM010000001.1, from coordinate 2,117,902 downwards.
TGAGAAACCGCTGATCATCATGTCGATCATGTCGACGATTGTGGCGATCGTAGAAGTATCTCTGTTTGGTGCCATGGGTCAGTTGGTTGATTGGCTATCCACCAGCAATCCAGAAACCTTTTTACAAGACAACAAAGCAGACCTTATTTTCTACGGCTCTTTATTGCTGATTGTCATGCCGATTTTGGTCGTGGTTTACTCACTGCTGATTCACCAAACCCTGCTGGGTAACTACCCAATGTCGGTACGTTGGCTTGCGCACCGTTACTTGCTAAATCAAAGCCTGAACTTCTATCAGGATGATTTTGCAGGGCGTGTCGCCACCAAGGTGATGCAAACCTCTTTGGCGGTGCGAGAAACCGTCATGAAGACGATGGACGTGTTTGTTTATGTCTTGGTTTACTTCACCAGTATTATCGTGATGCTGGCGGCGGCTGACTGGCGCTTGATGATCCCAATGTTGGTGTGGCTAATGGCATACATCGCGATTCAGGTCCACTTTGTTCCGAAACTAAAGGCCGTGGCGACTGAGCAAGCCGATGCACGCTCCACCATGACAGGGCGCATTGTCGACAGCTATACCAACATTCAAACTGTGAAGCTGTTCTCGCACAGTAAACGAGAGACCGAGTACGCCGAAGAAGGCATGAAAGGCTTCTTGCATACCGTCTATCGCCAAATGCGCTTGGTGACTGGCTTCGACGTAGCGGTAGAGATCTCCAACTATCTATTGGTGTTCTCGGTGGCTGCGCTATCGATTTACTTGTGGTTGGATAGCGCGATTAGCGTTGGTGCTATTGCAATTGCTATCAGCTTAGCCCTGCGTATCAATGGTATGTCGATGTGGATCATGTGGGAAGTCGGTGCCCTATTCGAAAACTTGGGTACTGTCGTAGATGGCATGAAGACGCTATCTAAACCTATCGACATCAAAGACAAAGCCGATGCGAAAGATCTGCAAGTGTCTCAAGGCGGCATTCACTTCGATAACGTGAGCTTCCATTATGGTGAGAAAAAGGGCGTGATAAACAACCTCGACCTTAATATCAAACCGGGTGAGAAAGTGGGCTTAGTTGGACGATCTGGCGCAGGTAAATCCACCTTAGTGAACTTGCTATTGCGCTTCCACGATGTAGAAGAAGGTTGCATCAAGATTGATGGGCAGGAAATCTCGAGCGTCACGCAAGATTCGCTGCGCTCGAATATTGGTATGGTGACGCAAGATACGTCTTTGCTACACCGCTCAATCCGCGACAATATCTTGTATGGCAACCCAGATGCGACTGAAGAAGACCTGATTAAAGCGACTAAGCAAGCGCACGCACACGAGTTTATCGAAACCCTAACCGACCCGTTCGGCAACGTGGGTTACGACGCACAAGTGGGTGAGCGCGGTGTGAAACTGTCTGGTGGTCAACGCCAGCGTATTGCGATTTCACGTGTACTGCTAAAAGACGCACCTTTGCTGGTACTGGATGAAGCGACTTCAGCACTGGATTCAGAAGTGGAAGCCGCCATTCAAGAAAGCTTGAACGAGCTGATGCAAGGCAAAACCGTTATCGCCATCGCGCACCGTTTGTCGACCATTGCGCAAATGGATCGCTTGATTGTGCTTGATAAAGGCAACATCGTCGAACAAGGCACACACAAAGAGCTTATTGCCAACAACGGCATTTACGCTCAGCTTTGGGCGCACCAAACAGGTGGCTTCCTTGGGGAAGAGCTCGAGGGTTAACGTTCTTAAATTGCAGTAAATCACCAAACTAAAACGGCGCAATAAGCGCCGTTTTTTCATTCGATTTTGCTATGTCGAGCCGCTTCCCCAAGAAGACACCCCACACAAATGGTGATGACGATCACTTAATTTTCTCAGATGTAAAACAATTTTGTGGGTGAAAGTCACACTTTTTCTGGTAGTATGGCGTCCCGTTGCGTAATCGTTAGTAGTGGACACAACGCAGAGTAGCAAGCTGGATTCATTTGTAATTTCACTTTTTGAGAAACAGCTATACTCAATTGATGGCTTAGTTATTAATCTAATAATAAGGTAATTAGCTTATGTGTAAATGTGGTTCAATGCAGATCGTACAAGTAAAACCAAGTTGGGCAGACAAATTATTCGGCTACTCAGAGCGCTGGAAATGCCAACTTTGTTGTAAGGTCTTCCGCTTCTAAAAACACAATAAAAGTACACTTAGAATTTCTAAGAAAAAGCAGTGACCCGGCAGTGAATGTCGGGTTTTGTTTTTTTAGCGCTAACCTATTTCATCCCGCCTAAAAGCAGACCCAATCAAGCTCAACCTAGCATCTCTCTACCAGTTAGGTATAGAATCATGCCCACTTATTACTTCATCAATTCATACATAATCGGTCACTATGAACAAAAGTTTGCTGACTAATATCCTCGCGATCGCCATGATGGGCGCGGGATACCACATTCAAAATGATTACCTTTGGTACGCGGGTCTATTCGCTTTTTCTGGCGCTATCACCAACTGGTTAGCGATTCACATGCTGTTTGAAAAAGTACCCGGCTTGTACGGTTCAGGTGTCATTCCAGCTCGTTTCGAAGAGTTTAAATTGGCAATCAAAAACTTGATGATGGAGCAATTTTTTACCGAAGCGAACATCGATCGTTTCCTAAACAAGGAAATGGCTGGCGGCGTAAACATCAACCTAGAACCAGTGATCGAGAAAGTCGACTTAAACCCAGCCTTTGATTCTCTAGTGGAAGTCATTGAAGGTTCTCAATTTGGCGGCATGCTCGCGATGTTTGGTGGCGCAGAAGCGCTACAACCAATGCGTCAGCCATTTGTTGAGAAGATGCAAGAGTCCATCATCGAACTGAGCAAGAGCGACAGCATCAAAGAAGCACTCAAAGAGCAGTTAGAGTCACCAGCAATGATGGATGAAATCAAACAGAATATTGAAAGCATCATCGATCAGCGCCTAAGTGAATTGACGCCAGCGCTGGTAAAAGAGATCGTACAGAAGATGATTAAAGAACACCTTGGCTGGCTCGTCGTTTGGGGCGGGGTATTTGGTGGTCTGATCGGCGTACTGACAACCTTCGTCAGTGCCTAAGAGCCATCTAATCACTAATGCTGATTAACTCGCGTTAAGAACTCAAAAGGAGCCCAATTGGCTCCTTTTTTGTATCTGTGTTTCGCACACTTTGTGCAATTTAACCAAGCAGCTCGGGATTCACCCCAAAGCCCGTCTTGTGTTCTTCAATGACCACTTCACTACGAGTTTGTATCACACCAGGCAACGTCCCAAGCTTACTCGACATAAACTCTTGGTAAGCCTTCATGTTCTTCACTCGCACTTTGATCATGGTATCGAAGTCACCTGACAGCGAATAGCACTCTTCTATTTCAGGCATTAACTCTACCGCTTTAGCAAACTTCTCAAAAATCGAAAAGCTGGTTTGATCTAAGCGAATATGGATGAAGACCTGCACATCCAACCCAAGCTTCTCCGCATTGAGCTCGGCATGATAACCATTTATGTAGCCTTCTTTCTCTAACCGTTTGACACGCTCAGAGCATGGTGATGTGGTTAAGTTAACCTGCTTTGCCAGTTCTACGACCGGAATTCGCCCACGAGAATGCAGCACTCTCAAAATTTGCAAATCAATTCTGTCTAATTGGTAACTCATTAACCACATCCTTGTAACAACTCAGGAGTCATCAGAGTAATAGTAACTATTCAGTTTGCAAATAGTGATATCAACAACGTGTGAAACCTGCATACATTTAACGTTTGCCTAGCACAAAAATTCATCAAATAGTCAAAAAATAAAAACATTCATCTGCATAATTTATAAATCAACACACCAATATTGGCGACTTTATTAATCAGATAATTTTGTTAACAAAATAATGGAATGATGAACTTTGAAGAGAAAAATATGAGCTGAAGAGAAAAGAAATGAGCCAAATGATAAGGCAATAATAGGTAAAAATATTAAGGAGAAAGCAATGTTAACCCTACAACTCGCGTACAAACCATTTGGCGTTGGAGAATGGACGTACACGACCGTCTCACACGAAGTCGCAAAGTCTCTGGCGTCTGAATATGCGTCTTACGGCTGGCCAGTTATGATCGACGGATTGCCATTCGCAACAGAAAAAGATCTTGCTGCGTAAGCGTCAATTACATAATTGCTGATGTCTGTCGCGCTGGATGCTGAACCACTTCACCAATAGCGCGATGGTTACAACAACGGCAGTAGTACTGCGGCTCCATCTCGTAGTAATGCTCACCCGATACAAACTTTGCCATCAACTGAGTAAAACTGACGACTTTGCCAGTTAGCGTGTCGATATGCTCTGGTTCACAACGCTTCATGATCACTTTATGCTGCGTTGATCTTCTACAAACTGAGCAATAAATATCCGGCATTTCTCTTCTCCCTGATTTTCTGTGCTACTGACAATTGACATATTTTGTTCAAAATAATTCCACAATTAAAAAGCCCCTTTAGTTTTTTGTGCCCCACATCCAAAAAATTCCGCACACGTGCCTGAAAACTGAGACCTTGGTCAGACCTCAACTTTTGTATCAAATTATGAACAATAACGCCTATGTATGTAATACTACGAGATACTACGCATAAGTAATTGTCACTGTGTATTTTTTACATTCAGCATTAAAGAGCGTCTTGATTCCGACAGGTGAGAGAGAACGGATACCTCTCTTCCGACTCGTGTAATTTACAGTGTGAATTGTGCACAAAAAAATCGCACTACCCATCGCGCAGTTCAATGCGGATTTGATGCGAATAACTAAACCTGAAAGCGTTCCGCAAACTAAAGAAAGCACTGAGTATACGGTGGGACTTGCCTCTTAGATTTGTTGTTCAGCGAAACTAAGCGGCTCTCATCGTGACATTATGATGTGCAAAAGATAACTAGATAGAACATGGAGTCATTGGCATGGAAAGCCTCGCAAAATCTCTCAATCAACAAGGGTTCCGCTGTCATGCGCTAGATCGAAAGGTCAAAGTAGAACTCGGTAGCTTTGGGCAATACGTTTACGTTATTAAGGACTACCAAACTGGTCACTATTTGGTTCAGCGCCATTTAACCGTCCAAATGGCGACGTTTATCCTTATGTTGAGCACAGGTCTGTATGGCTTAGTGACCAAAGGAAGTGGTATCAGCGCGGTCCTTGCGGCTATCTCAGTTGGTGGGCTAATAAACCTGATTTTAATTGAAGTGAAATCTCAGCCGCTTACACAAGCTCTGCGTAAACTGTCAAACATAAGCAGCGAGGAAATTCGAAGTGATCATTCATGAGACCTCACAAAACTTACCAAAGAACAATCCGTTCTTATTCAGCATTTGGTTTCTATCACTCACCTACTTTGCTTATATAGGCGGTTACCTATGGTTAATAGGGGCAGGATTGGCTGTATTTATTCTATTGCTGTACGTATTACATCTATCTAAGCGTAAGTGGTTTACGCCAAAATCGATCAGCATTGAGCCCGCTTCTAACAGTTTGAAGTACCATCAAGATTCTACAGTGTACTTTCGTATTCCATTGAATGAAATCAGCAAGGTTCGAATTGAGAAAGAACCTTTCAGTAGTAACTGCTTGATGCTCTACACCGCCACAGATTCCTATCAGGTTCCAAATTCCAACAACTTCGATAAACTGCAATTAGCGCAATTAATGAAACAGATCGAAGAGAAAATTGATGATAGAGATAGTCAAAGCGCAAACGAATGACATTATACCCAAGTGACTTCAAGATGCAGGATTCAGAGCGTTGTCATTGATTCGAGTTCAAGGAAAACAACACAGCGTAATAGCCAGCTCTTTCCAAGTTGTTTGACGCAGAAAGCGGGGCAATGACACGCTCCCGAAGGGCGAGCTGTCTTGGCTTGTATACTTTGTTGCCGATTCTTGATTTAGAGTGACTAGATCTTTAAATCGTCGCCGCGTCTACAAACCAAGTCATTCTCGCTGAATCTAGCATCTCGAGGTTACTTGGGTATATACAAGTGGCGGATTTGGTTTCTAAAGTTACACAGCGCCACATCCTTGAGCACTTTACCGAGGAAGGAAAACGGCGCTTTCTCGCAAGAATCGGACAAGATGTGACACAAGCAATAACGCATCCAGACTTTTTAGCCTTAGCGGCGTTCCGCGACAGTAAAGTGGTTGGCTTTGCCGCTTTAAAAGATGATAACTATCTCACCCACTTATTCGTCGCAACCAAAGCTCAAGGTCATGGTTTGGGTAAACAACTTCTCGATACGATACTGGACTCAACCCATGATAAGCCAAGAAGTTATGTGCGTCTTCGTTCAGCCCCCAACGCAGTTTCGTTTTATCACAAGCACGGTTTTGAACCTACCGATGATCTCTGCGAGAAAGAAGGAATTCGTTATGTGCCAATGCGATTAGCGCTCGTTTCCTCTCTTGAAATACAAAAAAGCCAGCAATGATGCTGGCTTTTCTCTCTCTTAGTCTTGAGCGACTTTCACGCGAATCTTGCTTTTCGCTACGCTGGTCAAGTTCAGCGCTTCCAGTGCAGAAATCGCTTCTGCTTCATCTGGCATGATCACAAAGCCGAAGCCTTTTGATAAACCGGTTTCTTGATCAAGAACCAATGTACAAAGCTCTACTTTGCCGTGTGCAGAGAAGAGTGCACGCATGTCTTGCTCAGTCGTTTGACGAGCCAAGTTTCTTACTAAAAGTTTCATAGTGAACCTAGTGGTTTGAATAACCCTACGATTCTCTCAGGTTCTTCAAAACAAACCAAGTGAATAATATTGTATACCCAAATGACTTCATGATGCAGGATTCAGAGCGTTGTCATTGACTCGAGGTCAAGGAAAACAACGCAGCGTAATAGCCAGCTCTTTCCAAGTTGTTTGACGCAGCAATCGAGTCAATGACACGCTCCCAAAGGGCGAACTGCCTTGGCTTGTATACTTTGTTGCCGATTCTTGATTTAGACCCACTAGACCTTTAAATCGCCGCCGCGTATACAAACCAAGTCATTCTCGCTGAACCTAGCATCTCGAGGTTATTTGGGTATACGAACAACTAGATCATTCTAAGTACATCTGCTTAAATGATTTTTCTTTCATTTTTCACCCAAAGGAGAGCCGATATGGAAACGAAACGTCTTAAGCTAATCCCTGCTTGTTTAGAACGTGCAGAAGAAGCACACCAAGCAGTACTGCGTAGCCAGAAGACACTCGAAGTGTATCTTCCTTGGGTGCCACATGTGCTCACACTAGAAGCAATGATTGAGGGGACAGAAAAAGCCATCGCCAACTTTGAAAGTTTTGAAGGGGAGTTGCGTTACTTCATTATTGAAAAAGAAAGCGACCGTTTAATTGGTGCAGTAGGCTTAATGATTCGTGATCAAGAAGTGCCGTCGTTTGAAATCGGTTACTGGCTGGATGATGCCGCGGTGGGCAACGGCTACATTTCCGAAGCGGTGCTTGAGCTAGAGCGCTACGCGTTTGAAGACCTCGGTGCAAGACGCATTGCGATTATGGCAGATTCAACCAACCTAAAAAGCCGTGCTGTCGCAGAGCGTTGTGGTTATGACTTTGAAGGTGAGTTGAGACACGACCGCCTCTCTACCTCAGGGGAATTGAGTAACACTGTGGTTTACTCAAAGATCCGTTTCTAAGCAGTTTATGATTAAGTAAGCTGTTATAAAAAATAAGCCTCACGAAGAGGCTTATTTTTATTTAACCGGTTTTTAATGTCCTGCTTAAGCGCTAATTATAGAGCGCGAATGCGCACAATTTCGTCTTGCTCAATACCCAAAGATTCAAGGAATTTTTGGTGCTCAGCAGGCTCCATCTCTTCAAATTTCTGGTGCCATGTCACCATGTCGTTTTCAGAAAAGCCCGCCGCTTGCATGATTTGTACCCAACGTTCTTTAGTCACAATATTATCCTCTATCAGTTGTGGTTCTTGTAATAGCACCACGATCGCTTTTTGCTGCGCTCGCAGATTTTGAATCTCGCGTTCAAGTTCATTGAAATGGTCTTTCAAGATCTCCGCTTGAGATTTGCCTTTCTGTGCCAACAAAGTGCGTATGCTGGAAATCGGTAACCCATAAGAACGATAAGACGAAATGGTTTTTAAACGCTGCATCTCTTTTTCTCCATACCAGCGATAACCGTTTTCTGAACGATGTGCAGGCGCTAGCAAGCCTTCACGTTCATAGTAAAGAATCGTAGTACGAGAGAGTCCACACTCTCTGGCCAGTTGGGTTACGGTTAGCATAGTGGCTCCTTTTGTCGGTACAGACATAGCATCAGCCCTACACTGATAGACGGGTCAACACGTTTTTTACTATACCTCAGAAATTCTCGAATTGAGGTATTACGGGTCATTCAAATCACCATCGAGTAAGCACAAAAAAGCCCGCGACGAACGCGGGCTTTGTTTTTAATTGAGAGGAATTAGTCTAGCTCAACCAATTTCTTCTCGTATTCTTTGTGTTGCTCAAGTACTTCTTGCGCTGCACCACCAGTCAACTTACTTACAACAATGATCGCAATCGTTGAGAAGATGATGCCCGGTACGATTTCGTACACATCGAACCAACCGCCTGTTAGCTGTTTCCAAACCACGATAGTCACACCACCGATTAGGATACCTGCTAGTGCGCCGTTGCGGTTCATACCGCTCCAGTAAAGGCTAAGCACAACTGCTGGACCAAACGCTGCACCAAAGCCTGCCCAAGCGTAAGATACAAGACCGAGAACAGAGCTGTCTGGCGTCATTGCTAGGAATAGCGCGATAAGAGAAATCACGATAACGCCCACACGACCAATCATTACAACTTCTTCAGACGTTGCATCCGGCTTAATCACTTGCTTGTAGAAGTCTTCTGCTAGAGCAGATGACGATACTAGAAGCTGTGAATCTGCAGTACTCATTACCGCCGCTAGGATTGCCGCCAATAGGATACCGGCAATCACTGGGTGGAATACCGTGTTCACCAATAGCATGAAGATTTTCTCACCATCTTCTAGTTGCGTACCAGGGTGACCTGTTACCCACACTAGACCAACAAGACCAACTAGCATTGCGCCCGCCATAGAAAGCGCAGTCCAACCTACAGCGATACGACGCGCTGTTGTTAGGTCTTTGTTCGAACGAGAAGCTTTAAAACGCGCTAGGATGTGTGGCTGACCGAAGTAACCTAGACCCCATGCCACCAACGAGATGATCGCGATAGCCGATAGAGGCTCGCCTTTCGTATCGTTCCATAGCGTTAGTAGCTCTGGGTTAATGTTGTGCATGTCCGTCGCTAATTGACCTAGACCACCATCCATCACAGCAACTGGCACGATCATTAGTGCTGCTGCCATCAATAGACCTTGCACCAAGTCCGTCCAAGATACCGCTAAGAAACCACCGAATAGCGTGTAAGAAACCACACACACCGTGCCAATGATAACGGCAATGCTGTAATCCAAGCCGAATACGGTCTCAAACAGTTTGCCCCCTGCTACCAAGCCTGAGCTGGTGTAGAAAAGGAAGAATAGAAGAATGAAGAAAGCAGAGATTGTCTGAATCAGTTTCGACTTATCGTTAAAGCGACGCGACAGGAATTCAGGCAGCGTTAGCGCATCAGTTTGAATGCTGTACGTACGTAGACGTTTTGCACTGATTAACCAGTTTAGCCATGTACCCACAAGCAGACCACCTGCTAGCCAGAACGCTTCAATACCTGCTGCATATGCATACCCCGGAAGACCAAGTAGCAACCAGCCACTCATGTCTGATGCACCTGCAGAAAGTGCCGCTGGCCATGGACCAAGGCTACGACCACCTAGGAAGTAGTCTGATGAATTGGAAGTCCTCTTATACGCGTAAACGCCAATGGCAACCATAATTAGTAAGTACGCCACAAAAGTGGTCGTGATAGCAAAGCTATTTTCTATCATTTGATAGTCCTCGTTATAATTATTTCCTTCCTTGCCTGCTTTGATATTTTGCCATCGCAGCAATACATCAAAGTAAGAGATACCAACCCGAGTAAGCTCTCAGGCTCTTTTGGTTCAGATTGGTATCACAAGTCAGGTTAGTGGGAGTCGCTTCCCAACTCGAGTAGAGTCGCGTTACCGCCCACCGCTGTAATATTTATCGTTCGAGTACGCTCGGTAATGAAGCGCAACGACAGATGAGGATCATGAGTCAATGTCGGTGACTCTAAATCCGTTTCAGAAACTAAGCTGACGATGGCACCGTCACGCTTAGCCAGTTGCAGGTTAAGCGCATGCTCAACCTGTGAATGCCCAACATAACCCACACTACGTACGTCGCTGTCTAACAACGGGGAAGACGCATCGTACGCAACCACTTGGACTAAGTTAGATGGGAAGTTTGCTGACGCCACAGCATGCTTAACCAATTGAGTAAGCTCTGTATTGTCACTACAAATCACCACACTGTTGCCTGCAATCAGAGCACAGGTGATCATTGCAAATGCGCTGTACAGTGCGTTCTCGGTATTCGCCAGGTTGTTTTCACAAACGACCAAAGCCACACCGCGACCCGCTGCGTACAGCTCGTTAGTTTCGCCCGTAGGCCCCACTAACTGATGAGTTTCTGCTAACAGAGTAGACGCTTGCTGCAAGTGGTAAGACACCACTTTGCCAACCACGCTATGCTGCTCTTCAATCGCAGATTTAAATGCCAGCAAATGCTCACATTTGTAATCAAAATCGGTCAGATTCCACTGCTCCCACGCAGAGAATGCATCTTTAAAAAACGTGATCTGATGAACCATAATGCGACTCCTTACGCCTTCTCTGCTTGAACAAGATGTTGTTTAGTAAAGCGATATAGGTAATGAGGACCACCAGCCTTCGGACCTGTACCCGACAAACCTTGACCACCGAATGGCTGAACGCCAACCACCGCGCCAACCTGATCACGGTTGATGTAGCAGTTACCCACACGAGCGTGTTTTTCAATCCAACGGTAAGTGGTTTCGTTACGGCTGTGGATGCCCATTGTGAGACCAAAACCAGTTTGGTTAATTTGCTCAACCACGTTTGGCAACTCAGACGCTTTAAAGCGAACAATGTGTAAGATGGGACCGAATTGCTCTTCTTTCAGAACATCAATGCCCGAGATTTCGAATGCACTTGGCGACACAAAATCACCGTGCTGACACGCTTCATCCAATTGCAATTGAGCAACTTTGGTTTGCGTGCTTGTCATGTGCTCTAGGTGAGCAAGGAGTTTATTTTTCGCATTGCTGTCGATAACCGGACCCACATCCGTTTTGTGCAAGTAAGGAATACCAACATGCAGTTCATTCATCGCACCTTGGATAAGGTTGATGATGCGATCTGCAACGTCTTCTTGAACGAACAGAACGCGCAGAGCAGAACAACGTTGACCTGCAGAAGCGAAAGCGGAACGAATCACGTCACGCACAACTTGCTCTGGCAGTGCCGTACTATCCACAATCATGGCGTTTTGACCGCCAGTTTCAGCGATAAACGGTACTGGCTTCGCGCTACGCTCGGCAAGCGTCACATTGATGCGTTGCGCCGTCGCTGTCGAACCGGTAAATGCCACACCTGCAATCGCATCGTGAGACGTTAGTGCATGACCGATTTCACCACCACGACCCGGCAATAGCTGAATCACGCCCGCTGGGAAGCCGGCTTCTAGCATCAATTCAATCGCACGCGCCGCAATTAAGCTGGTTTGCTCAGCTGGCTTAGCCACAACTGTGTTCCCTGCAACCAATGCCGCTGTGACTTGACCAAGGAAAATCGCTAATGGGAAGTTCCATGGGCTGATACAAACGAATACGCCCAAACCTTCACGGCTAGAAATGCGTTTCACGCCATCAAAACCTTCCAATTCGAACGGCTGAAGGTTTTGTGCTTGTTTCGCGTAGTAACGACAGAAGTCGACCGCTTCACGCACTTCATCAATGCTATCGTGAATCGTCTTACCCGCTTCTTGGTGACAAATTGCCACCAGTTCAGCCAAGTTTTCTTCCATCAGATCCGCAAGCTTATCTAGGCACGCCGCTTTTTGTTCAATTGCGGTGCCTTTCCACTCTGGGAATGCAGCATCAGCCGCTTCGATTGCAGCGGAAACATGATCAAGGTTTGCGAAAGCCACCTGACCCACTTCAATACGACGATCGTAAGGGGCAGTAATGATCTCTGCAGAGTTTTCCTTGATCATGCTTTCGGCATGTTTTTCGCCGTTGATGATCGGACCCGCAGTCCACTTCTGAGTTAGGAAGCTTTCAACCTGCGCTTCAAACGGCTTCGCTTCGCTGTCGATATCAACGTTCACACCGTATGAGTTTTTGCGCTCTGGGAAAATGCCGGTTGGCATTGGGATTTGACCGTTGTGCAAGGTCTCAAACGAGGTCAGCACATCAACAGGGTGATGCGTCAGCTCTGAAATTGGACAACGCGCGTCCACCAAACGGTGCACAAACGAACTGTTCGCGCCGTTTTCTAGTAAGCGACGAACCAAGTAAGGCAGGAGGTCCGCATGGCTACCGACTGGCGCGTAAATACGTACTGGCTGACCATAAGTGTCCATCACATGGTTATAAAGCGAATCGCCCATACCATGCAGACGTTGGAATTCGTAATCTTTGTGCTCTGCCATTACAGCAATCGCCGTAACAGTGTGTGCGTTGTGACTAGCAAACTGCGGGAAGATATTACCGCGCACGCCTTCACTCAGTAGGAAACGCGCACACGCTAGGTAAGCAACATCCGTCGCTTCTTTGCGCGTGTAAACAGGGTAGTTCTCGTAACCCGCTTGTTGCGACCACTTGATTTCGCTGTCCCAGTACGCGCCTTTTACTAGACGAAGAGGGATCAAATCACCCTGCTCTTTCGCTAGACCGTTTAGCCATACGAGTACAGGTAGTGCACGTTTCGAGTAGGCTTGAACTACTAGACCAAACTTGCCCCAGCCTTTCACTAGGTCGCTGCGGTACAGCTTTTCAAACAGTTTGAGTGACAGCTCAAGACGGTCCGCTTCTTCTGCGTCAATCGTGATGGCAACATCCACCTCAATAGCGCGCTTAAGCAGTTGCGTTAAGGTGTCGTAAAGCTCTGTCATCACGCGTTCTTCATTCGCCACTTCGTAACGTGGGTGAAGTGCAGAAAGCTTGATAGAAACAGAAGGTGCAGGGCTTGTGTCACTGCCGTACGTTTCACGACCAACGGCTTCGATCGCCATTAGGTAGTCTTTGAAGTACTTGCTTGCGTCTGCTGTGGTCAGCGCCGCTTCACCCAACATATCAAATGAGTAAGTGAAACCTTTGTCGCGCATTGGGCGACCGTTCTTCTGCGCTTCTTCAATCGTACGACCACGTACAAACTGATGACCCATGATCTTCATTGCCTGATACATGGCTTTACGAATCACAGGTTCTGAGAATTTATTTACCAGACGGTTTACAGCCTGACCTGGGCTCTGGGTTTCTTGCTCACCAAGACCAATCACTTTACCTGTTAGCATTAAGCCCCAAGTTGAAGCGTTAACGAAGACAGAATCAGAACTCTTAAGGTGAGATTTCCAGTCAGCAACGCTTAACTTATCTTTAATCAGTGCATCCGCCGTTGCTGAATCAGGAATACGCATCAATGCTTCTGCAAGACACATCAGTAAGATACCTTCATGAGTATCTAAGCTGTATTCCAGCAATAGCGCATCAATCATCTGAATTGACTTTTTATCCGCACGGATGGCTTCGATAAGCTGGGTTGTTTGGGTCGTGATTGCCGATTTTTCTTCCGCTGTCGGCGTTGCTAGTGGCAATAATTGCTCTAGCCATTGAGACTCGTCCACCATGTACAATGGCGAGATCAGTGACCACAACTTATCAAGCGGCTGCTCGATAAATTCCGGTGTTAACACGTTCGTTGCTGTAAACATGCGTTTTCCTCAATCTCTCTCCTCGAAAACCGCTTCGAGGATCATCAATGGCTGGCAGTGTATTTTGAGCCCGAGAAGAATACTTGTCAAAAACTCCGAGCTTTTTGCTAAAAACTCGCTTTTATAACAAAACATCTACATAGTCACACGCAAATACATAATATATTGTGTTGTAAAAATTCATCTTTGCATGTCATTTACAACAAAAGCAGGCGGGTTTTGAGCAATTTCTGTTTGAATAAGAAGGATTTAGATTGCGCTTTTGTGAGGAATGGACAAAAACATTGAAATTTTCCGGAGAATTACGCAAAAAAGTTCGACTTTCCTGTGCAAAACACAAGCACAAAAAAGCCGCGACTCATACGCGGCTTCGCTCAAATAAGCAACTTGATGAGCAGTGTTAGCCAACCTGTTTCTTATACTGAGAAGGTGATAATCCTTGTAAACGAGTAAAGGTATGAGTGAAAGTACTTTGGCTTGAGAAACCGGTGAATTCGGCAATTTGCCCCAACGTTAGGTGACCTTGTTCAATCAAATCGCGCGCCATATCGATGCGTTTGCCGAGCACGTACTGATGCGGCGTAATGCCCATCTGATCTTTGAATAAGCTATGGAATTGGCTTTCACCCAAAAATACGCTGCCAGCCAATTGCGCCACGCTGATTTTGTGGCTCAAGTGCTGTTCGATGTAACGGTCAATCGCTTCCAGATCAAAGCGTGACTCTTTCCTTGAGGTTTCAAATGCTGATATATGACGCTGCATAAGAGCGATCACGGTGTCATTACACGCACGGCTAAGCAGTAAATCGTCTGGATGATTACGCATCTCTTGCACCAGCATTTGAATCAGCTTTTGAATCTGACCATCCAATTGGAAGTAAAGATGAGAGCGTTCTAGGTTATTGATTTTTTGCAACATCTCAGGATCATCGTTGGCAGGCTTTGGCATATTAAGCACCAAGATGTCTGATTGATGAATCACGCCACCGAAAGCATGATCAGAAGATGCCGTTACGATGCAACCTTGCCCCGGACCAACCAAATTACCCTGACCACGAACTTCGAATTCTGCTTGTCCCTTTAAACCGATCACGATCTGTGTGTAAGCATGATCATGGCAATCCATATAAGACGGAAGCGTGATCAACTCTGCTGGTTTAGGCAGCATGATCTCTTTATATAGCGGGGCTTTCGGGTTATCTGAATCACTCATTTCAAACAGTCGTCTTTACACAGTCGGCTTATATCTTGGCATCATATACCTTCTCTGTTGGGTTGCAAATCTTCCCCAATCCAATCGCACAAGATCAAATCAACACGATCATTGCGCTCTACATGATCATAGTTCCGGAACGATGATCATGTGAGAGAAACTTACGGTCAATGTGCAACCAATTTTTTTAACAAAAACGGACAGATAGCCAAAATTACCAAAGATGAGACAAGCCAATAGCAAAGATCTTTGGGGTTGAAATGCACATCAATGTAAGCAACAAGGTAAAAACTACGATCGAAAGCGCACGAAATGCCCGAAAAACAGGGGCATAGAGGGATTTCCCCCCTTACTAATATGCTCACAATTCAATACATTAGACCTCGAGCTCTAGGATGCATACGACCCTGAGCTCATCGGTATCTACTTGATACCTCTAACTTACTTAGCAGACCCTCGCTATGTAATTTAGAACCTCTTCTACACGTCGACAAGATTATATCTTGTGTTGCCAGCCCGTCTTCAGGCTGGCTTTTTTTTGTCTCACGCCAATGAAAACAATGGCATAAGCTGATAATATATCGACCATCTCACCGTATCCTGACGTTAATCATCACGCTGAGTTATCCTGATCGACCTTCTCTCTTCCAGTTCCATCTGGCGCGATTCTCGAAAGCATGATCAAGGCAGTGTTGTAATAAAAACGCGGGATAAGCGAAGTGAGAATACTGACCTGCAATCAAGCAGGCGATATGTAGCAGTAGTGAGTCCCTTGTGAATATTCCAGTCAATACCATAGAACAGTCGCTCCTTCGACAGCTACCGGGTTGTTGGGGATGCAAAGATAAAGATTCGGTATTCCGCTATGTGAATCAGGAATACGCAGAATTGATAGGCTACGATTCACCTGAAGTCTGTATAGGCAAAACAGACTTTGAGGTCGCAAGCCCTACCATTGAATGTGCAAAAGAGTTTCAAGAACAAGATAGGCACGTAATTGAAACAGGCGAGTCGCTAAAGATCCTTGATATCCACCCTTATCCAGATGGTCATTGGCGAGCGCACATTTTTACTAAGACGCCTTGGCGAGACGACGACGGCAACATCATTGGCACCATATTTTATGGTCGCGAACTTACTGATACTGCCGTCATCGAAGTGGGATATTGGGTATGCAGAGCCATCGGTGGCACGCCCAACCAGCAGTCCATCTTTCGTTTTTCTAACCTGAAACCCGAGCCAGAAAAGCTGACCTGCCGTGAGCAAGAGACTCTGTTCTTGTTGCTGTATGGCAAAAAGCCGCAATTCATCTCACAGGTCATGGGGATTTCAACCAAGACCGTAGAAGGGCATGTTGCTCGTCTGCGCACTAAGTTTGAAGCCAACAGTAAGAACGAACTTATCGACAAAGCCATGGAGGCAGGCTACGGATCGATTGTGCCGAAAACCCTGCTTAAACATCAGCTTTCTGTCGTGCTTAACGGTGAACGTTGATTCGCCATTGGGTAAACACAAAAACACCGCCTATTGAGGCGGTGTTTTTTATCTCTTTGTCAAAGCCATTACGGCGCAAGGCGATCGATGTCCCACTCGCCTTCTTGATTTGAGAACAAGAAACGGTCGTGCAGACGATGTTCACCACCTTGCCAGAATTCAATGCTTTGCGGCTTGACGCGGAAACCACCCCAGAAGGATGGCATCGGGATTTCACCCTTGGCAAACTTCTGCTTCAACTCTAGGAATTTACCTTCCAATACACCACGTGCAGAAATACGGCTACTTTGTTTGCTCGCAATCGCAGCCAATTGGCTGTCTTTCGGACGAGAAGTGAAGTACTTCATGTTCTCCATCGGCGTTAGCTTTTCTGCCACACCTGTGATGTGAACCTGACGCTCAAGTGGATGCCATGGGAAATGCAGGCTGATGTTGCTGTTGTGCTCAAGCTGCTGCGCTTTGCGGCTGCCCAAGTTGGTGTAGAACACAAAGCCATCTTTATCGACGTTTTTCAGCAGCACAATGCGTTGAAACGGCATGCCATTTTCGTCCACTGTCGCGACCGTCATTGCGGTTGGATCAGTCAACCCTGCTTGTACCGCTTGCTCTAACCATAGGTTAAATTGATCAATCGGATCTGCTTTTAAATCTTTACGACGCAGGCCACCTTTTGTGTACTCACGACGAATATCAGCAAGTTCCATCTTCACTCCTTCACTCGTTTTTGTCGATTGTGCGCCCGATGATAGGGAAATTCAAGGAAAGCAAGCGAGAACCCTGATTGCGGTTTTGTGTTATGTCACGTTGTCGCAGCAGCTCACAGCATCACTAAATGCCTTTTGATAACATGGCGTTAAAAACTAGTGAGCCAATCGTGAACCTACTTAACCCCAAAGCTCTGCACCATTTTTTATTGGTCTTGCTCGCCATCGGTCTGGTCGGGCTGATGTTGACTCATAAATACGCAACCCAGCATCAACATGATCAGTGGCAAAATAAGCTGCAAACTCAAGCTTCGCAGGTTGCACAGGAAATCGATTATGAACTGGCAAAGTTTGAACAAATCCCGAACTTGCTCAGCCATGACCCAAGATTACTCGCAGCGGTCAAAGAGGGTAAACCGTCAGAATCCTTCAATTTATTGCTCGCTGATTGGTTAGCACAAAGCCTCGCTGACACTATTTACGTGCACAATAAAACCGGTTTGGTGATCGCATCAAGCAACTATCAACAAGACGACAGTTTCGTCGGTTCTAATTTTGCCTTTCGTCCTTACTTTCAACACGCATTAAATGGGGAGAAGGCTCAATACGTTGCCCTCGGGGTTCGCTCCAATAAGCGCGGATATTTCTTCTCATCACCACTTTGGGTTGATGGCGAAGTCGCAGGCGTAATAACAGTTAAAGTCAATTTGGAGCAGCTAGAACAGCGCTTGGCACAAGACGATGGCGATTTACTGGTTGCGGGTGTGCACGACGTGGTGTTCATGAGTAACTTGCCCGATTGGCGCTATCGTGCTCTGTTCCCATTATCTGAACAAGCAAAACAAGAGCTCAATCAAACTCAACAATACGGTGATACCCTTCCTCAATATCGTGGCGAGCTCACTGGGCAAAGCGGAGTCAATCAGTTTGAAAACAACCAACTCTTGGTGTCACCCAACTACCTTGCTTACGCGACCAATCTGTTTGACAAAGGTTTTCGCGTCATTGCACTGATTAGCCAACAAGAAGTCTTCACCGCTGTATTGCAAGCCGACATAGTTTATCTGCTGCTGTATGCGCTCGTGGGGTTAATTGCGTTGGCATGGTTCCAAATGCTGGTCAACAAAGCACGTCTTGCCAATGTCAATGCCAGCTTGGAAGAAAAGGTAACAGAGAGAACTTTCATCCTCAGCCAAGCCAACCACAAGTTACAACAAACCGTGCATCAATATGAGCAGAGCCAACAAGAACTGAAGCAAACGCAACAAGAGCTAACTCAAGCGGCAAAGTTAGCGCTACTTGGTGAACTGTCTGCAAGCATTAATCACGAAATCAATCAGCCATTGGCTGCGCTGCGGACTTACACCGAAAACTCGCAGCGTTTAATGACAATGGAGCGTTACCCGATGGTGGCGGACAATCTGGATAAAATGCTGTCGCTCAACGATACCATGGCCGAAGTCATTGCACGCTTAAAGGTCTTCACGCGTAAGACGGATGACAACCTACACAGTGAGGTATCGGTTCTACACGATGCGGTGCACAACGCGACACGTATTCTGAGCAGTAAGCTGATCAAACAGGGAGTGACGCTTAAAGTGCCAGCCATTGAATACGACGTAAAACTCGCGATTCACAGCGTCGAGCTTGAGCAAGTGCTGATCAATCTATTCCACAACGCAGCTCAAGCTATGGAAGGGTATTGTATCGACCCACAGATTTCGATTGCCGTGCAGTGTGACCAGAGTAACTGCGATATTTTGGTTTCTGACAACGGCCCCGGCATGTCAGAACACGCCTTAGCTAAGATTTTCGACCCGTTTTACACCACCAAGCCAGAGGGGCTCGGACTGGGTTTAACCATCTCAAAACGCATTTTGGAGAGCTATCAAGGCTCACTCAGCGCTTATAATCATGATGCTAATAGCGATGATGCTGATAGCGATGCCGATTATACCCGTCACGCTCACAACCAAATGGATACACAATCTCAGCTATCAGGTGGGATGACTTTTGTCGTCAGCGTACCTCTCGTTTCACTTCATCCAGCAGAGGAAGACTCTCATGCATAACCCTGTTTTCTTTGTCGATGATGAGCCGCATATTCGTGATGCGGTTACTCAAGCGTTATTGATTGAAGGAATTGACGTCACTTGCTTCCCAAATGCAGTTGAAGCGCTGCGCGTGATTGATCCCAATACGCCAGCACTGATCATCACCGATATCCACATGCCAGTGATGAATGGGTTAGAGTTCATGCGCACCCTGTTAGGCAAAAATAATCACTTTCAATTTATCGTATTAACTGGGCATGGTGATGTAAAAACCGCGGTCGAAGCGATGAAGAGCGGTGCGTATGACTTTCTTGAAAAGCCATTCTCTACCGAGCAACTATTAAAATCGCTCAACAATGCCGGCGATAAACTGGTCTTATTGCAAGAAAACGTCTGGCTAAAGAAAGAGCTCGACATGCAAACCCATGTCGGTCCAAAAATGATTGGTCACAGTCAAGCTATGGTCGACATTCGCCGTGCGCTGATAAGCGCCCCACTCCACCAGCCGCTCATTCTTGTCGGTGAAGATGGCACAGGGCGAAGACTCGCTGCTCAGTTTGCTCACGATATCCATGCGACCGCAGAAAGTGAGTTGATTGCCGCATCCGGTGAAGACTTATACGAGCTTTCACATGAAGCGTTAGACAAAACCATACATCATCTTACAGACGGTAAAAGCCATTGCAGTTTGTACTTACACAGCGCCGAGCATATATCGGAAAAACAGTGGCAATGCTTGTTTAACCACCCGAAACTGCAACGCGTATTTGGTGCTGCAAACACCGTCGATAAAGGCATTGAAAGCTCAGTAAAGATGATTCGGATGCCGAATTTGAATGAACGCAAAGAAGACATCGGTCCCTTATACAAACACTTCGTGCGTCATGCAGCGAGTCGCTATCAGCTCCAACCCCCTCAGATTAGTCTGAATGAAGTGAAGCGGATTACGGAACTCGATTGGCCAGAAAACATCAAACAATTGAGGCAGTTTGCCGAATTAAGGGCATTGAAACCGGACGCGTTTCGTATGGAGGATTGGAACAGCGAAAAAAGCATTGAAATCCAAAGTATGACCCAACGCACAGAACACTTTGAATATTGCTTGTTGTTTGATGCCTTGCAACGACATAGAGGCAGACTCAAAGAGGTTCAACTAGAATTACAAGTGTCGCGCAAAACCTTGTACGACAAACTAAAAAAACATCAGTTGGACAAAACAAAGTTCAAGGCACAGTAAATGAGGGGGGGACTTACCCCTTTCACACATTTTTATTAGCTGAGTATGCTGACATGCTCCGTTAATAATAATAAGATCAAAAAGATAAACCGTCTTTATAAAACAAGGAATGTGATGAGCCGAGACAACTACAACAAACTAAGCAGCGAAGAGCTGGATTTTGTTGACGACAAAACCGCTGCATTGCTTCTAAATACGCCAAATAGTGCCCGCTTAATGCTGTGGGTGATGGTGTTATTCTTTGTTGCGGCTATCGCTTGGGCGTCGTGGGCGCAAATCGATAAAGTAACCGTAGGGCAAGGCAAGGTTATCCCTTCCTCTCAAATCCAAGTCGTACAAAACCTCGAAGGTGGTTTGGTCAAAGAGATCTTGGTGAAGGAAGGTCAACGAGTCGAAAAAGGTCAGCAGTTGTTATTGATTGACGACACGCGTTTCCGCTCAGACTTCCGTGAACGTGAACAACAAGTTGCCAACTTGACGGCTTCCGTACTGCAACTTTCTGCGTCGATCAGTAGTGTCGAAGTCAATCGCGATTTCGATGACAGCAACTGGGAACAAAATGTCGTTCTTGATTACGGAAAACTGACATTCCCACCAACGCTTGAAGAAAATCAACCTCGCCTAACGCAACGCCAAAAAGCGGAATACCGAGAAGACCTAGATAATCTGCGTAACCAAATTTCAGTTATCGACCAGCAAGTAAAGCAGAAGCAGCAAGACCTGGTTGAGATCCAAGCACGTGTGAGTAACTTGCGCCAGAGCTATCGTTTTGCCAAGAAAGAGTTAGACATTACCAAGCCGCTCGCAGATGAAGGCGTTGTGCCTAAAATCGAACTGTTGAAACTACAGCGTCAGGTGAACGACACACGCCGCGAAATGACATCCAGTGAACTGAAGATTCCCGTAATCAAATCTGGTATCCGCGAATCCATGCTTAATCGTATTGATGTTGCTCTGAAATTCCGTTCTGAACAACAAGAGAAGCTCAATAGCACCCAAGACCAACTTTCTGCGCTCGTGGAATCGGCTGTGGGCTTGGAGGACCGCGTAAATCGTACCGTTGTGGTTTCTCCAGTGACAGGCACTATCAAAACATTGAACGTCAACACCGTTGGCGGCGTTATTCAACCGGGTATGGACATCGTCGAAATCGTCCCAACTGAAGATACCCTTTTGGTTGAAGCCAAAATTGCACCGAAGGACATCGCATTCTTGCGCCCTGACCTTCATGCCATCGTGAAATTCACCGCGTACGATTTTACCAAGTACGGCGGTCTTGAAGGGGAACTGGAGCACATCAGTGCCGACACCACACAAGATGAGGAAGGCAACAGCTTCTATATCGTGCGTGTACGAACTGAGAAAACCAGTTTTGGACAGGATGCAGACTTGCCAATCATTCCAGGTATGACGGCTTCAGTCGATATCATCACAGGTAAGCGAACCGTTTTGGAATACTTGCTTAAACCAATTTTGAGCGCCAAAACCAACGCACTTAAGGAGTAAGTGTCAGCAAGGACTCTCCAATGTATATTTAAGTGTTGATAAGTGGTTAAATAAAAAGCACTTATTTCTCACTGTCGAGCCCATTGGAAGAGTACACTTGTGATGTGAGTCGAATATGCCACCCAGATTGAAGCGTAAAGTTACATTATTAATCAGCATTAGTTGTTTTTCGTTCCAAATTGGAGCCTTGAACAACAAAGAACAAAGATGGGTCGATACGGTCACTTCAGTCTATGGTGAACGCGCTGGAATGCGCGTGAAAACCTGGCGAGATAATATCGATTTTTTTAAAACATTGGAGACTCATGAAAAGCTGGCAGGCGTTAACGACTTTTTCAATCAACTTTACTTCGTTGACGACATAGACCTATGGGGCAAAAAAGACTACTGGGCAACACCACTCGAGTTTTTAGGCAGCAATGCCGGTGACTGTGAAGATTTCACTATTGCCAAATACTTCTCTTTACTCGAGCTTGGCGTACCGGATTCAAAGATGCGTTTGATCTACGTAAAAGCCATCGAATTGAATCAGTTTCACATGGTACTCGCCTATTACCCAACCCCAAGTTCAGAGCCGCTCATTCTCGACAACATCAATCCAGAAATTGTCCGAGCCTCCAAGCGTAGCGATTTGCTACCGATTTACAGTTTTAATGGTTCAAACCTATGGCTAATGAAGTCTTCTGCTAGCGTTGGAGAGCTAGCAGGAAAAGCCTCACGTTTGAGCCTTTGGAATGACTTACGCTCGCGCGAACGTAAGTTGCAGTTAAAAAAACCTAAAATTAACTATGACGAGTGAAAAACATGACCCTATATAAGAAGCTTGTAGTGGGAATGGTTACGGTCTTTATACTCTTGATGGCATCAGTATTCGTAATCCAGTTCAACACTACTCGAGACAGCTTAGAGCAGCAGCAACGTTCAGAGGTCAACAACACCATTAACACCGTTGGTTTGGCACTGGCACCTTATTTAAAAGACAAGGATAAGGTGGCGGTAGAATCCGTGATTAATGCGTTGTTCGATGGCAGTACTTATTCTGTCGTACGTCTCACCGCGTTAGATTCGGATTACCAAATCGTACGCTCGTACCCAGTCAAACCAAGCCATGTTCCACAATGGTTCATCGACTTGAACTTGTTCAAAGCGATTCATGATAAACGCGTGGTAACCAGTGGTTGGATGCAACTTGCAGAAGTTGAAATCATCAGCCACCCAGGAGCTGCTTACGAGCAACTTTGGCAAGGCTTTATTCGCTTACTTACGGCATTTGGCATTATCTTCCTAGTGGGTCTGATTGCGATTTCTTACATTCTACGTCGCTCATTAAAACCGCTGGCTGCCATCGTGAAGAAAATGCACGAGATCGCCAACAACCAGTTTGGTGACCCACTGGCGCGTCCAAAAACCAAGGACCTAATTGCAGTGGTTGATGGCATCAACTCAATGTCGGCACAAATCGAACTGTCATTTAAAGAACAAGCCAAAGAAGCACAGCGTCTGCGTGCTCAAGCTTACCTAGACCCAATCTCCAAACTAGGTAACCGCTCGTTCTACATTAACCAAGTTGACCAATGGCTTGCAGAACAAACGCAAGGGGGTATCGCGCTACTCCATGCTGAATACATTGGCGATATTTACGAGACGAAAGACTATCAACGCGCTGATGCCCACGTGAAAGAGTTGTCTCAACGTCTGAAAAACACTATCGATGTACCAGGAGCGACCATTGCTCGTCTATCTAGCGACGAATTCGGTCTATTATTCCCACACATGGATGAGAGCGAACTGCGCATTCTAGCTGACAGTATCGTTAACTGTGTAAATGGTCTGAATACCGATCCTACCGGTCTTGCGAAACCAAAAGCATCACTGGGTGTTGCACACAGTAAAGATCAGAAAACGCGCACTGAAGTGCTATCGATGGTGGATAACGCCTTGTCGAAAGCCAAAGCGCAACCAGACAAAGCGTACGGCTTCGTTGGTGGTGAAAATACTTCTAACCTTATGGGTAAACAGCAATGGAAAGCGTTGGTTGAAGAAGCGATTCACAGCGATTGGATTAAATTCCGCTTCCAGTCTGCGAAAAATACTTGGGGTAAAGTGTTCCACAACGAGGTGTTCTCAAGCATCGAAAAAGATGGCGAGACTTACCGTGCAAACCAATACCTGTTTGCTCTTGAGCAGCTAGACGCAACCAACATCTTCGACCAATACGTCATTGAGTCGATGATTAAGATGTTAGAAAGCGGCGAGCTAAAAGAGCCAGTGGCAATCAACATCGCACAAAGCAGCTTGTCTCAACCATCGTTCATTCGTTGGACCACCAGCATGCTAGAAAAGCACCCGAAAGTTGCACCTATGCTTCACTTTGAGCTTCCAGAAGCGTGTTTCATTGACCATCCGCACCATACAGCCCTGCTGTGTAACGCGATTCGTCAAACTGGTGCAGAGTTCGGTGTTGATAACTATGGTCGTAACTTCCAGTCACTTGAGTACATTCAGGAATTCCGCCCGAATTACGTAAAACTGGATTACCTATTCACGCACAACTTGCACGACGAGAAGCAGAAGTTCACGCTGACTTCGATCTCACGTACTGCTCATAACTTGGGTATTACCACGATCGCATCTCGTGTTGAAACACAGATTCAGTTGGATTTCCTAACCGAACACTTTGTGGAAGTCTTCCAAGGCTTCATCGTCGACAAGGAATAAGAAAGGTATACCAAGGATGAAAGACCCTTTACTGAACTCGCTCATTTACGTTAGCCGATACTACGGACTAGCCAACTCACCGGAAGCCCTGATTAACGGTCTTCCGCTCTCTGATGGCAAGCTTACCCCGTTTCTGCTACCAAGAGCGGCGGAAAGGGCCGGATTGGTTGCCAAGGAAAACCGCGCAGATTTAGACAAGATCTCTAGCCTAATTCTGCCGGCTATCTTACTTCTTAAAGGTGGTGATTCTTGCGTTCTCAATAGCATTAACGTTGAGAAGCAAGAAGCTGAAATCACCACCCTAGAAAGCGGAATGGTGCCTATCTCCATTCCTCTAGAAGACCTACTTGAGCAGTACACTGGTCGCTATTTTTTAGTTAAAAAGCAATTCCGTTATGACGAGCGCTCTCCCGAAGTGCTCAAAACCAAAGAAGGTCACTGGTTCTGGTCAACCTTGTGGCAATCTAAACGCATCTACCGCGATGTGCTTATCGCTTCTCTCCTTATCAACATCTTTGCTATCGCTGCACCAATGTTCACTCGCTTGGTGTATGACAAAGTAGTACCAAACCTCGCGTTTGAGACGCTATGGGTGTTGGCAAGCGGTATCTTCGTGGTGTTCTTGTTTGATTTCTTGCTCAAATCACTGCGTAACTACTTCATCGACGTGGCAGGTAAGAAATCCGACATCCTGATTTCCTCTAAGCTGTTTAGCAAAGTGATGGGCATCCGTATGGAGTCCAAGCCGCCTTCTGTGGGTGCGTTTGCTCGCCACTTGCAAGAGTTTGAATCCATTCGTGAATTCTTTACCTCTGCCACGGTAAGTGCGTTGATTGACTTACCTTTCGCGATTCTCTTCCTGATTATCATCTGGTTAATGGCTGGCGACTTAGTATTCGTGCCTATGGTGGGCGTGGTGATTCTGATGATTCACTCCGCGTTGATCCAAGGTCCATTGCGCCGCTCAATTGAAGAAGGCTCACGTCTTGCTTCACAGAAATACGCTAACTTGATTGAGAGCTTATCTGGCTTAGAAACGGTGAAAATGCTGAGTGCACAAAGCCAATTCCAATACCGCTGGGAAGAAGCCGTTGCACACATGGCAAACTGGAACATCAAGAGCCGTCGTATCACCGACAGTATTCAAAATGCAGCAGGTTTTGTGCAGCAAAGTAGTAACGTCGGCATGATCATTTTAGGCGTGTACTTAATTGCGAATGGGGACCTCACCATGGGTGGTTTGATTGCAGCAACCATGCTAAGTGGTCGAGCGATTGGTCCTATGGTTCAACTTTCTTTGCTTTCAACCCGATACAACCAAGCGAAGTCTTCGATGACCATCATTAATCAAGTGATGGAAATGCCAGACGAGCAAGAAGAAGGTAAACGCTACATTCACCGTCCTATCGTGCAAGGTAAGATTGAAATTGACCGAGTAACCTTCCATTACCCAGATGCACCAGTAGCATCGATTCGTGATTTGAGCCTAACCATCAATCCAGGTGAGAAAGTGGCGATCATCGGTCGTATTGGTTCGGGTAAAACCACGCTAGAACGCTTGATAATGGGTCTGTACAAGCCAACAGAAGGTCATGTGCGTATTGATGACACCGATATTGAACAGCTTCATCACGTAGACGTACGACGCAATATCGGTTGCGTACCGCAAGATTCGAATCTATTCTTCGGCTCGATTCGCGACAACATTACACTCGGTCGTCCACTAACTGATGATCGCGATGTATTAGATGCTGCAAACCGAGCGGGCGTCACAGCCTTTACTCAATCTGACCCAGCAGGTCTTGAGCGTCAGGTCGGTGAAGGTGGTGCGATGCTTTCAGGTGGTCAGCGTCAAGCGGTAACCATTGCGCGAGCGTTTTTAGGTCGCCCACCTGTGCTATTGATGGATGAGCCAACCAGTGCAATGGATAACCGTTCGGAAATGCACATCAAACATCAGTTAGCGCAGTTAAAACCAAGTGAGACGCTGATTTTGATTACACACAAAACCTCAATGCTCGACATTGTTGATCGCGTGATAGTCATGGAAAAAGGCAGTGTGATTGCAGATGGTCCGAAGGCGCAAGTGCTTAACGACTTGAAGCAAGGTAAGGTTCGCGCCGTCAGCTAGCACTAAACCGCACAAAAAAATCAAAGCCCCGTTGAACTGAGTGTTTCACGGGGCTTATTTATTGAAGGTGAGTAAACCAAAATAGCCAAACTCTTCGAGAAGTATCCAAACCAACACAAAGCCAACAATGGCGACAAGTCCCATGATAGCCCTTTCATCTTCTTCCACACATCCCTCCACTTTCCATAGCGCAATCAACTTGTCTAGATTAGCAGCAGCGAATACAACAAAGAGCAAGGTTCATTACGTCTCAATCCGGAACTGGGATAAAGGTCAAAATTTGTTCAACATAAATCTCATTCCGCAGTGAAAATAGTTAATTACTTGCGAGTCAAAATCGGCTATAACACGCGCCTTCTTAATATTCTCGAGTTGAAGAAATGAATCATTGGATGCATTTAGAGCAAATCAGCCAGTATTTCACGGCGGGCTCTATCGGTTATAAAGTGTTGATGGGCGTCATCATTGTGATCGCTTATCGCTTGCTAAAGAAGATCGCCAACCGCGCGATTCTGAATTTGGCAGAAGCTAAAGGCGTAAACAAAGCACGCTTGAGCTTTATTCAACGTTGCTTCAACGTCGCATTTTTGTTCCTGTTTGCTTCGCTATTCGCCATCGTGACCGGTATTGGTTATGGCGATGTGTCGCTATTCCTATCGTCTATCTTCGCGGTATTGGGGGTGGCTTTCATCGCTCAATGGTCGATTCTTAGTAACATCACGGCAAGCTTTCTGATCTTCTTTGTCTTCCCATATCGTGTCGGTGACCGAATTAAAGTCGTGGACAAAGACGAAGACATTAGCGGTGAGATTCAGGAAATCCGTATGTTCCATGTGTTGATCAAGCACGACAACGGCAACCTAATCACTTACCCGAACAACTTGATGCTCCAAAAAGCGGTACTCAAACTGGCGAAAGAGAAAGCCAAGGTTGAGGAGCCAAAAACCACCTCACGCATTTATACCCGCAGAAAGAAATAGCCCACTAAAAAGCCGATGTTTCAACATCGGCTTTTTGTTTACTCGGTTTTTTTAAACACCTTCTTGACCTCAACCATGCTTGAGGTTTTAGCCTTATTCGCACGATTCAAGATCAACAATGAAAAAGGAACCATTGTGGCTAAAATTGCGATTATTTATTTCTCTAAAACCGACGTAACAGGTCAGCTTGCTCGCGCAATTGCTGCTGGCGCTGAACAACAGGGCATTGAACAGCAAGGTGGATTTGAAATTCTCTCTCACCGTATTCAAGGCAGTGAGATTATTGAGGGGCGTTTTGTGCACCCTAACCTAATGGATGAACTTGCTGAGTGTGATGCGATTATCTTTGGCTCTCCAACCTACATGGGCAGTGTGGCAGCACAGTTTAAAGCATTTGCCGATGCAAGCAGTGAATCTTGGTGTTACCAAAAATGGGCAGGGAAAATCGCAGCCGGCTTTACCAGTGGTGGGGCTATGAATGGTGACCAATCTTGCACATTGCAATACCTACAAACGCTCGCTAACCAACACGGCATGATGTGGGTCGGCTTGGACAAGATCAGCAATTCTGGTGAGCAAAACCTTAATCGCTACGGTGTGCAAGGTGGCATTGTTGCTCAAGGTGGTGAAGATGGTCAGTTACCTCCTTCTGATCTCGCGACAGCCGAATATCTTGGCAAACGAGTCGCAATGCTAGTCAACAAGCTCTCCACCCGCTAAGAGAAAAGAAGCCCCGCAAGACACCTCTTCGGGGCTAGATTTTAGCACTGGTTGGTTAGGTGCTATTTCTTGATATAGAGGTCTTTCGAGTAAATACGACCTTCTACGTTGTTTTTGGCAAAACCACCCACCGTAGGGCGAACCAAACGCGCTTGCATGTAATAGTAAATCGGCGCGATTGGCATATCCGTAGCTAATAGTTGCTCTGCTTGGTCATAGAAACCTTGGCGCGCTGTTTCATCGGTGGCAGCCAATGCACTGTTCATTGTGCTGTCATAAGCTTCACTGCTGTAGCGAGCAAAGTTACCTGATGAGCCTGAGCGCAACAGACTCAAGAAAGTGGACGCTTCGTTGTAGTCTCCGCACCACGAGGCACGCATGACATCAAAATCCCCTTGCTTACGTGCGACCAGGTAAGATTTCCACTCTTGGTTTTCTAGCTCAACCTTGGCTCCCAAATTGTTCTTCAACATAGAAGCAATTGCCACTGCAATGGCTTTGTTGGACTCGCTGGTGTTGTACAGCAATTTGAAATCCAAAGGCTTACCGCTTCCGTACCCTGCTTCTTTCAACAGTTCACGCGCCTTTGCATCACGCTGTTTCTGTGTCCATGCGCTATATTCTGGCTGAGTTGCGTCAAAGCCCGCCGTGTATTGATGAGCAAATGTGTATGCAGGCAAGTTACCCACCTGAGTCACACCATCGGTGATCACATCACGCATGATGGAGTAAGAAACAGCTTTACGAACTCGCTCATCATCAAACGGAGGACGAGTGGTATTAAACGCATAATAGTAAGTACAAAGCAGAGGCACCGCGGTGTAAGCTTGTGCGTATTCTTTCTTCAGCTTTTGCGCCATGTGTGTAGGTACATCTGAAGTAATATCAACCTCACCCACGGCATAGCGATTGATCGAGGCATTTTGGTTTTCAAACGGAATATAGGTCACCTGAGTGAGGTGAGCGTCTGCGCTATCCCAGTAGTTTGGGTTCTTCTTCAGTTCAATACGCTCATTCACCACCCACTTGTCTAGCACGAATGCACCATTGCCAACAAACTGCTTAGGATCACTCCACGGTTTATTGCTGCTCTCAACCGTCGCTTTGTGCACTGGCATCATGGAGGTATGCCCGGTCATTGCGACAAAATAAGGCACCTTGCTATCCAGCTCGAAACGTAGCGTATGTTTATCGACAGCGGTAATACCGAGATTATCCAGCGGCTTCTTACCTTCCGCAACATCAGCAATGTTTTTGATCTTGGTGAGTTTGAGATACCAAACATTCGGTGATGCCGTTTTAGGATCCACAGCTCGGCGCAGCGAATAAACAAAGTCATCCGCTGTCACAGGATCGCCATTCGACCATTTCGCATCTTTACGCAGATGGAACACAAAAGTTTGGTTATCTTCCGTTTGCCAAGATTCTGCAACGCCGGGAACGATGTTGCCATCACGATCTTGGATGACTAAGCCTTCGAACAAATCGCGAATGATGTGCATCTCGGGTAAGCCTTCAGCCTTTGCCGGATCTAGTGTCGCTGCTTCGGCATCGTTTGCACGCACTAAATGTTGTTCAGATGCCAATTGCACGCCATCAGGTAGAGAGTCTGCAAACGCAGCTGCGGACAAAAATGGGGTCAATAAAGAGGAAATCACTAACGCTGTAGAATGCTTTTTAAAATCCATATCGTTCTTCGTTCTCCTAACACGTCTTTTGAAGCAAGTACCACAATTGATAATACAAGCATTGACGAACTTTAAGTGTTCGGTTTATACCCAAGTAATCTCAAAGTGCCAGTTTCAGCAACCATAACTTGAGTGATATCCAAATACTAATCGAACAATCAGGAGATTACGGTGAGTCTAATTCCAAGAACGGAAAGAGCGGCTTTTTTAATTTCGCCGATATCATATGGAAAATCGGTGTTGGGCGCGCCATTGCTGTACTTCCCTGCGCAAGTAGAAAGTAACTCCCGAGGTTTGATTTTAGCAGGCACACACGGTGATGAGACAGCGTCTATCGCAGGGCTATCTTGCGCGCTGAGAAGTTTGCCCGCTGAAGATTTAAAGCATGACGTTATTTTATCGATGAACCCAGATGCCAACCAGTTGGGTACACGAGCAAACGCCAATCAAGTCGACTTAAACCGTGCTTTCCCCACACAAAATTGGACAGAACACGGCACCGTCTATCGTTGGAGTTCACACACACCCGTGAGAGATGTCAAAGTCAAAACAGGCAGCAAACAATCGCTTGAACCCGAAGTCGATGCATTAATTAACCTGATTGAGCAACGTAATCCAAAGTTCGTGGTCTCTTTTCATGAGCCCCTTGCGTTTGTTGATGATCCAGCCCATTCAGTGCTGGCGAAGTGGCTTGGAGAGCAGTTCAAGCTACCGCTCGTCGATGACGTAGATTACGAAACTCCGGGATCATTCGGAACTTGGTGTAACGAGCGCGCATTGCCATGCATTACGGTTGAACTACCCGCGATCTCTGCTGATCTGACAATTGAACAGCACCTAGACGCATTTATCGCTCTACTGCAGCACCAACCAGACTTTTAATTTCTCATCAAGACGTCAGTTTGCTGTTGCATACGAATAATAGAGGGGGAACAGGGGACACAAAATGCATGTCCCCTCTAAGAATTAGAACTTGTAGCCAACTAGAAGGTTAGAAGTTGTTGCATCGATACCAGCAAAATCTACAACTGAGATTTGAGCATCCAACGTAATTCCATTTTGGAATACGTAACCGCCTTGCACAGCGAAACCAGTCGAAGAGTCTGAGTCACTAACTGATGTGTATGCGTTGTACACTGTCGCTTCCGTATCAGTAGCAGCTAGACCACCTAAAATACGCCAACCGCTCATGCTCTCATAACCAACCATAAGGTTTGCTTGCGAAGCCTCTACATGCGCACCTAGATAGCCGATTGATGCACTGTCTTCAACGATGGTTGGAACATAAGAACCTGCGATCACAAGACCATTGTTAAAAGTGTACGAAACACCGAAAGATACACCGCTTTCCGTCGCCGCTGTAACATTATCAAGGGAAGTCATTGCGTAGCCAATATTTACACCAAAACCAGAACGGTCGTATGAGGAGCCTTCAATTGTTTCTGCAGAAACAAAAGTTGAAGTGAAAATAGTAGCTAACGAAAGAGCAACAATTGAACGTGTCATATAATAAAAACCCAAATATGCGTGCGATGCACTGAAACGATATTCACAAAACGTGATATTTAAGGGGTGCGAATTATAGGCAACAAGTTGCTCCCTTCAACTAAACTCACTTATTGTTACCACAACATGTTGTTATTGAACAAAAAACCACCGAATCATCTATTGTTTTTAAAAAAATCAATAAATGCTCGTGTTCGTTTCGGTAGATGTTCACGTTTAGGGTAAAGCAGATAGAGTGGAAGTATCGCTTTAGTACGCCAATCGGGGAGTAAAGTGACAAGTTGCGCTCGCTCTTGGGGACTCAGTTTTTCTAGTGCAAACTCATCCAACATCGCGACACCGCAACCAGCTACTGTCGCATCAAGCATCGATTGGACAAGATTAAAGCACAGCACGCTGGATAACGTGACCTTGATGTCTTGTTGAGTTTGCTGATGATGAAAGTGCCATGTATCCAGATTCAATTCAGCATTGCGATAGGTAATGTGCTCTAAAAGATGCAAATCTTCTGGTGTGTTTGGTGATGGTTTTGTCGCTAGATACGCTTTGCTCGCGAATGGTTTACAGTGTAAAGAACGCAGATGGTGTCCGACATACCCTTCAGGGGGTGAGTCGGTAAAAAAGAACGCAAGATCAAACCCAGACTCAATCAAATCGAGCGGTGTCTCAGTGAAAATCACCTCAAACGTAACGTCGGGGAACTGCTGGCGAAATGCAATTAATGAAGGGTTGAGTAACTCCGCACCAAATGAGGCAGAAGCAGCAATACGTAAATGCCCAGCAACCTTATCGGTCTCCATCACTTGTTCATTAATCTGTTCCACGTTTTCCATTAAGCCTTTCACTTGGTGGTAGAAACGCTGTCCATCATAAGTAAGGTTAAATTGTCGCGTGGTGCGTTGGATAAGCTGAACAGAAAGTATCGCCTCCAACTGCCTAAGTTGACGACTCACATGAGCATTGGAACAGCGCAGCTTTTTAGCCGCACCAGCAATACTTTTCTCTTCGCACAGTGCAATGTAAATCGGTACGTAACTGAGCCAGTTTATTTCCATATAGTAATTATGAATCTCTAAAATCAATCTACTGGAAATAATAGAAAGGCTCTACACTGCGCACAACTTAAATTTTTGCATGGAGAATACAGATGAACGCTTTCGATACTTGGCTGAAAGGGCAAATCATTAAAGAACATGTCACCAACCCAAACATTGAAGTGGGTGAATACAGCTACTACTCCGGCTTTTACCATGGCAAAACTTTCGAAGATCAGGCTGTTCGTTATTTGATGGGCGACAGCGTGACACAACAAGAATGGCAAAACGGCGCATATGGCGAAGTCGATAAACTGATCATTGGGAAATTTTGTTCGATTGCCTCTGGTGCGACTTTTATGATGGCGGGTAATCAGGGACATCGTATTGATTGGATTTCCACCTTTCCCTTTTCCCCAGAAGAGTTTGGCAATGGGGTACAAAGCGGCTTTGAACGTGCCGGCGATACCATTATTGGCAACGATGTCTGGATTGGCAGTGAAGCCATGATAATGCCGGGCGTGACAATCGGTGATGGTGCAGTGATTGGTGCGCGTTCAGTGATCACTAAAAATGTCGAACCGTATTCCATTGTGGTTGGTAATAATCATGTGGTTCGCCTGCGCTTTGATGAAGAGGCGGTATCGATGCTACTAGAAATTCAGTGGTGGGATTGGTCAATTGAGCACATCAAACAAGCGATGAAAATCATGTGCAGTGGTGACGTCTTCGCATTAGGTGACTACTACCGTGAACACATCGCTTAACGACTTAGCATTGGGTCTGATTTGTTAAGGAAAAATGAAGCGAAAGCCCAGATAAATGGGCTTTCGTTCCTAAGGTTAAACAGCAGCCAGGTCTTCTTCTTCCAAGGTTGCTGAGACTTTAATCTCGTATTGATTAAAGCTAAATACACAGCCGCCATGGGTACGTTTGGTGGTGACTTGCTCATCACCAAATTGAACCGTAACCCGCGTAAAGACTCGGTCAGTTGCTTCAACAATATTCTCTGCTAATGCGACTTCGAAATCTTGTTCAGTTTGCTCAAGCTTTTGCTTTACGTCTTCCAAACGAGTGTTATTTTGCGCCTTCAATACTTCTATCTGCGCTTGCTCTTCATCCGTGCGCTCTGCTTTAGGGCGTTTCTTAAACTCAAGTTCCTTTCGGATAACGTCCATGGTGCCTTCTTGCGCGGATTTATACTCGTCTTTTAGATTTGCAATACGTTCCTTAAAGACAGAATAATTTGCAAAGGCTTCAACCTTGGTCGCCGTATCTCCCTCTACACCCAATTGCGAACAGGAAACCTTACTGCCCACTTTTGCATCACCGCCACTTAAAGTGCCGTTCTTGCCACTGGCATCAAGCACGATTAAATTGCGCCCACAAACAATGTCATTGTTCATGCTATGGACAGCAAGTTCTATGTCTTCACCAGATTGCAATTCACAATATTGGGCATAACTGGCACGAATCGATGTTTTGGTGCGCACATGGCAGCTTTTTGGCTGACCATCGCTCACCGTATGACCAATGATGCCCTTAGCAACTTGAATATCCCCTTCAGCTTGTACATCGGCAGATTCAATAAAACCACCCACTGTGATTGAGCCCGTCGCTTTCACTATCATGCCCGATTCGATGTTCCCGCCAATGATGACGTTGCCTTTAAATTTCACGTGACCGGTGTTTACTCCGACACTATTGAGGCAAAGAGCATTGTCGACTTCGATGGTTTTTTCTTTGATCAGTGGTGTGCCTGAAACAGATGCAAGCAAGAGGTTTGGATCGGACTTGCTGATTTCAGTACCTTTACCGGGTTTAATTGGACTGTCTTTGCCCGCTTGTGGCGGAATAACGCGACCTTGAACGGTGAAGCCCGGGATGCCTCTGGTCGCCGGAGTGCGGCGCATCACTTCATCCCCAATATCGACAGCGATGGTTTCACCTAAATTGCGTAGATCGATTTTGTCACTAGAGGATTGACCTTCTTTCGGCTTAAGGATGCGCTTGGTGATGTCTTTAACAAGTGGCGTGAAGATAGCGTCTTTGCCTTTAACAGGTTGCTTGCCAACCGCAACAGCTTGGGTGAAGGTTTCTCCGGGTTTTAGCTGTGTACTGACAACCAACACTTTTTTCAACGCAAGTTTATTGATGCCTTTGGAAACACGAGCATGCGCGAGTGCTTGAACAATTTCAGGACCTCTTAGTCCTCGTCCGCCATAAGCGCCCGTCACATTCATGCTGGCAAGCATGTCATTGTTGGAGAGTTCAACTTCCACCTGAGCGTTTTTGATCTGTGCAATCACGATCCCTTCATAGGCTTCTGATTTACGTTCACGCGCGCAATTAATGAATCGCACCACCTCAGTTTCATCGACAAACGCTTTGTCAGCTTCCATCATCTGAAGCTGCTCAGGCAATTCCTTTTGATTTAGCTCACCTCCGAGATCCACATCTCCCGGTAAGCGGGCAAAAACCTTTGTTTTATCTTCTGACCACTCCAGGCATATCTTCCACATAACCAATCCATCTGCTACCCATCACCACCTTCAGTCTAACCAAAATCATTTTCTGAACAAACCTCTCAATTCTAAGAATCAGGCTCACATCACTAAAGCATTAACAGGCTCAAAACTCAGGTATATAAAGCATTGAGCATAAAACTCATTTCAACAAAGCCATCTTAGACAAAATGCAATTTGGTTTAGAAAAGGTCGTAAAATTGATTTACCTCCAGCCGTTTTCAAGCAAAGAAAATAACGAAAAGAGTTTTATCAATACCGAATCAACTTCGACAATAGAATGTTTCTTATATAGCTCAGAAAATCTTGTATACGGTCGTTTTCTTCTACCTGTCGCGCTGGCAACACCCTGGTTTATTCACATCTTTTTTTACTTTTAAAGTCATTGATTTAGTGACGATAGTCTTATCATTAATAATTTTTATAAATTTTTCCTCTGGAACCTATTTATTTTTCTGTTATATTCCGCCAACTGTCGTAATGATAATTATTATCATTACTATTAGTTAGGGAAGGAGTATCAAATCATGGCGGCTATCAGTTCAGCAAGCGCAGCTCGTATCGGTAACATGTACCAAGAGCACCACAGTTGGTTATCTGTGTTTATTAAACGTCGTTTGGGGTGCCCTGAAGCAACTGCCGATTTAGTTCAAGACACTTATTTAAGACTCCTTACCCGAGGCAAATTACCTGAAGCGAAAGATTCGAGAAGATACCTTACTCATATCGCAAAAGGTTTGGTCATTGATCTTTACCGACGTCGTCGAATCGAAGCCGCTTACTTAGAACTCATCGAACAAGAACCTGTAGAAGTCGCTGGCTCTCCTGAAGACCAAGCTGTCGTTGTGCAAGCTCTGGTCGAAATTGATGCCCTTCTGCATCGTTTACCTCTTAAAGCTCGCCAAGCACTTTTGATGCGCCAATTGGAAGGCAAGAGCTATAAAGAAATCGCACTCGCACTCGACGTGTCAGTGTCTTCTGTCGAGAAATACGTAGCGAAAGCACTGCAGGGCTGCATGATGACCATGCTGAGTGAGAACGAGTAACATGGAGCAAGTTTCTCGTGAATCCATCGAGCAAGCCTCTCTGTGGATGGCGCGCTTGTGGGCCGATGACGTAACACAACAAGACAGAGATGCCTTTGATAGCTGGAGAAGCGCCCACCCTGATAACACTTATGCGTGGCAGCAGTTAGAAGAGCTGCAAAGAAAGTTTACTGGTATTCCAAACTCCCCGATCAGCCGCAAAGTGCTTGCTCCAAAACAGCGTGGTTTGAACCGCCGACAAGTCTTGATGCTTGGTGGCCTTTCTCTTGGCACGTTAAGTTTGATGATGTCTACTCATACCTCTCTTCCCAATGGTGCGGAGTACACTACAGCGACGGGTGAGGTGAAAGACATATTGCTTTCTGATGGCACTCAAATGGCAATGAACACCGCCACCCGCGTATTTGTCGACTTTAACCAGCAAGAACGACGTTTACACCTGCTTGAAGGTGAGATTATGGTCACCAGTTCTCACCATCTCACCCCTTTCCATGTCACTACTCCGCAAGGTCGAGTCGTACCAATAGGCACCCGTTTCACCGTACAAAAACGAGACGACGATACGCTAGTTTCCGTTTATGAGGGCGAAGTAGCACTCTACCCTTTACTTGGTATGGGAGCACAGCACTTGCTTGCTGGTGAAAACGCCCACTTTACGCAACGTGAAACCTCGAACATACAAAAGAATCTCAGTGACGACGCCCTATGGTTAGAACAAAAAATCATGGCACAAGGGGTGCCACTCACAGAGTTTATTACGGAACTAAGTCGATACCGTCGCGGTATTCTCTCAGTCGATCCACAGTTGTCCTCTTTGAAGCTCACCGGGGTATTCTCGACAAAAAACGTCGACAAAACGCTTTTTAACATCAGCCAAATATTACCAATCGAAATCCGTTATCGGACACCAATGTGGGTCAGTGTGAAAGCAAAACCATAAAAAAAATTACGGATTTAGACATCTCATTCGGTGTAAAGAGCAGTTAGTAGACCGATTAAGGAAAGCAAGGTGCCGCTCCCTCAACGACGCCAGATATTGGCGATAATGATTCAAGCCAATCTAGGATTAGCCTCTCTCATCACTCCTTTTGCCGCATGGGCAGAACAGTCAGTACAGTACGATATTCCACCAGGTAATCTTGACCATGTATTAAACCAGTTTGCGGTAGAGTCTGGTGTTGAGTTTTATCTCAATGCTTCACTTTCAGAAAACCTGCAAAGTCCTGGATTAACAGGTAACTATGACCCCGAACAAGCATTGACATTGCTGCTGGCAAACACGGGATTGAATGCCGAGAAGCAGGCTGATGGTGTTTATCAACTTTCTCCTTCCTCTGAAATGACACTCGACGCAATTCAGGTAAGAACGAGTTTTGAAGATGCTTATTATCGCGATAGTGATGGTGAGATGGCGATCTATGACGCCGATGTTGCCAGTGCCTACATGGGCAAAGAAGAAATAGAACGCTTCAAAGGCGCAAGCGCTGCCGATCTGTTTACCGGAATGGCAAATACCTTTAGTGGTGAGGCTCGTAATGGCGGTGGAAGCATTGATCCTAATGTTCGTGGTGTACAAGGTTTTGGACGAGTCCCTGTCGTCATAGATGGCACAGAACAAGGCATTTCCGTTTATAACGGTTACCGAGGCGCTTCAAACCGAAACTACATTGATCCAAACTTGATTGGTGGTCTGAAAGTTTACAAAGGCGCACAGATCAGTTCGGACGTGAATACCTCTGTAGGGGGCGCAGTACAAGTCACGACATTGGAGCCACAAGACATTGTGCCTGAGGGTGATAATTTCGGTATGGAGTTCGTGGCGGAAAGCAGCAGCAACTCAGTAAAGCCCAACAAAGCTCGCTTGCATACAGGTAAACGGTGGCAAGATGTCCCAGTATACAATGAGTTAGGCGGCGTACCATTATATGACGACCCAGAAGTACGCTTTCAAACTAGAGATGATAAAGATGACAATCCGCTAAACGGTGAGGATACAGCTTATCGATTAGCTATTGCGGGCGTAAAACCAAAAATTGAATGGCTTGGCGCGTATGCATATCGTAATCGTGGTAACTACTACTCAGGCACAAATAAAACGGGTTTCTACTCCAAATCAAGAGATGGTAGCGGTAGCGAGATCGTTGCGGGCAGAAACCCATATTTGAACCCGGAACACATTGCATTGAGCCATATCCCTGGGCACGAAGTACCAAATACATCCTCTGAGATGGAATCGTTCCTATTAAAAACAACCATTAATTTTAGCGATTACTATAAGTTACAACTGAACGCGCGCTACACAGAGAGCACTCACGGGGAAATCCTCGCGAGTCGTTCAGATTATCGAAACAGTGACGGTCTGCCTCAATGGCCGCTAGCGAATGCCAAGATGCAAGCTTACAGCATCAAGTTTCGAGCAAACCCAGAAAGCCGCTACATTGACCTCAGTACTAACCTATGGACAACGTTAACGGATTCCAGAAGCAATACTGGCTATGGCTTTCCCAATTTTGTGAACTTTCGTAGCGAGACACCAGATATCATCATCAACACCTCGACCGTCAATCGTGATGAAAACCGTTTTGGCTTTGATTTTAAGAACAAAATGCTATTGCTCGATAACTTGGATGTCACGGTTTCCGGCAGCTACATGAAGCATGAATTGACCCCAAAAGAAGGTTTGGAATACCTCATTGATTTCTACGGTGGTCCTGTGCGCTCGGGAGAAAGAGAAGAATATAACGGAGCCGCGGTCATCGAATGGCGTCCACTAGATGCCTTTATTATCAACGCAGGCGTGCGCTATATCAGTTATGAAGCCACCGACTTTTACATCGAGAATCGCATCAAAACGGGTAATAGCAACGATGTTGGTCTTAAAGAATACAAGAAAGATGGTTATCGTCTCGCATTTCAAACCATTGAAACTTACGCCCCAGAAGAAATCGCACAAAACGTCGCGAATGCTGAGCATGAAGTTCGTGCAACGTTCACAAAAAAGAACATAAACCGAGAAATCAATCGCTTGCAACATTTGATCACCACCGATCCCACCCAAGCGGATACTTACCGTGAAGAGTTAAAACTGCGTCAAAATGAGATCAACAACTTTGATTCACTGTTAACTGCAAAGGTAGAAGAGAAAACAACGGAAGCCAAAAACAAAACCAGTTTCGTTGAGGATCACCTAGTTGAATGGCGAACCAACAGTAAAAACGAACTGGATCTTGCTAACAACCCTTGTTTGATTGCCCAAAAGAAAGACAACTTTGTTGAAGGCAGCTGTAAAACCAAAGGACAAATTGATGGCAAGGACAACCGTAACCTCAGCTACAAGAACAGCGGCAGTGGTTGGATGCCATCTCTTACCACAACATGGCTAATCAACGAAAACAGCCGTGCGTATGCTCGATATGCAGAGACACTGCGATTCCCAAGCTTATTTGAGAGTACCAGTGGATTTTCTGGTAACCCATCAGCATCAGTACCCCTTGAACCAGAGCGAGCGAAACTCTTCGAGGTCGCGTACATTCACTACTTTGAGAACGCAAGTGCAAAGCTCACTTACTTTGATCAAACGATTGATGATGTAATGGATCGCGATCGATCCAGTTTTTCATTTGCCAATCTGGATAGCCAACGCACCAGTGGTATTGAAATCAACGGTATGTTCGATAACCAACTGTACTTTGCCGATGCATCATTGGCTTATAACTTCCGCAATGAGGTGTGTGACAAAAACTCTGCAGCTCAAGGCTTCGTCCCAGCTCTTGTCGATAAAACCACACCATCAACAGAAACGTGTGTTCGCGGTGGCTTCACAGCAGCAAGCTATCTGGCAGCACAAGCAGCACCAGAGTATTCGGGTAGCTTATTAGTCGGAGCAAGGTTCTTTAATCAAGCATTAGAAAGCGGGTTACGCACCAACTATGTTTCTGGCAGTCACGAAGATGAACAAATTAAACGAACCGATGTAACAACATTTGATGCTTACATTAAATATGCATTTAACGAACACCTATCTGCAGAGCTTATCGGAAGCAACATCACCGATGTTTATTATCTTGAAGCTGGATCGGTATCTGGGATGCCTGCACCAGGAAGAACGATAGGACTCAAGTTAAACGGACGCTTCTAAACCTTATGAACGCCCCTTAAAAAGAAAACGCCTCACCCGAGGCGTTTTCTTTTTTCATTTTATTTTTACGGATTTCCAATTGCTATTCGGTGTAGTGGATGAAACTTCATAAAGCCCAATATAGGCTTGGTGTCCCAAACACCACCAAGCCTATAGAACCGTATATTTAGGATGATTTAATGAAACCCAACATGAAATGGACGCTTCTTGCTATCACCATTCCTTCGCTTATCGCTTGTGGTGGTTCAGACTCAAACACTGCAGATTCACATAAAGCGCCTGTATCCGTTGTCTCTGGTTACGAAACAGCAAAAGTCGGAAACAGAATTCGTGTAGATGGACTGGGTAGCTACGGTGTAGATGCCAGTATCGCAACGTACACTTGGTCTATCAGCAAAAAACCACAAGGCAGTAACGTCAAGTTAAATAACGTTAATGCAGTCTCTCCATACTTCACACCAGACGTGGCAGGAGACTACACCGTTCAGTTGGTAACCAACGATGGCAAAAAAGACAGTAGCGCACAATCGCTGACTATCACCGCAACAGAAGTAAATACCAACGTGGCGCCCGTTATTTATGCATCAGAAACCTACACGGCAGCGCTTGATCAAACCCTGAAATTAGACGCGAAAGCTTACGACGCTGATAATGATATGCTCAGCTACCAATGGGCTCTCAACTCAGCACCAAAAAACACCACGATGTCGTTGAGCAACGCAAGCACCAAACAAGCAACGCTAAAAGCAAACGTTGCGGGTGAATACAAACTAACTCTAACCGTCTCAGACGGTAAAGAAGAGACAACTAAAGAGATCACCATCAACTACTCTGCCGATAACGTAGCACCGGTTGCCATGGCAGGACGAGATACCACATTCGAATTGGGTGGAACCGCAACCTTAGACGCTAGCGCAAGCATTGATGGCAATGATTCAGGTATCACGTACCAGTGGGAATTTGTGTCCAAGCCTTCGGCAAGTACTGCAGAATTGTCGGATGCTACGTCAGCAAAACCAACATTCACCCCCGATGTCGAGGGTGATTATGCGCTTGCTCTAACCGTAAGTGATGGTGCTCTAAGCAGTGAAAAAGATTTTGTTCGAGTAACGGCATCGAAAGCAGGAACAAGCGACCTCGTATTGCACTTCAACGGTGAGAAAAAACAATGGCCTCTCGAAATACCGATTATTACTCTGAATAAAGACCTCAAGGGTGAAGCGCCCAAATACGTACTCCTAGGGTCACTAACTCTTGAAGCAGTTGGACAAGATTATGAAGTTCAGCAGGTCTTTGCAATGAACGCAACCAATCCCGATCACGACTTGAAATTAAGCGGCATTGAAGATGGCAGCGTGCTACCTGTCGGTGATGAGATTGTTGTTAAGTTTTGGTCAGCACCAACACAAGGAAGTAGTGTCATGATGACTTACGGTCTAATGATCAAAGATCAAACAAACTTTTATGGCGGTGTTGGCTACAACTTCCAAACAAACTGATCGTCCTGCACAACAATGACACATAAAAAAGCGCGGTCTCTCCGCGCTTTTTTACGGATATTCAAATCTCATTCGGTGTATCAGATAAAGCCTTTCTTTTACCGCGCCGCGTTATGGACCGCGCTTCTAATCAATTAGGATGAACTAAGATGAGTCTAAGCTCGAAATATACTCTCACACCATTGCTATTATTACTTCTTAATGGTTGTAATGGTGGCGGTGGGAATGATGCCTCTGAACCCCAAACGCCTAACAATCACCCCCCTATTGCGATAGCTGGGATCAATCAACATGTAAAGCTGAGTGAAAAAGTGGTGCATCTCGATGGCACGGGTAGCGTCGACTACGATCAAGACTCAATAGCCTTCTCTTGGAAAATGGTATCGAAACCCTTCAAGAGTAAGGCGGAGCTCATTAATCCAGAATCCAGAACTCCGCGCTTTGAACCAGACTTATTGGGCACTTACCTTGTAGAATTGGTGGTTAACGATGGCAAAACAGACAGCCGCCCTAACCAAGTAAAGATAGAAGTCATCAGGGAAGACGAAAATACACCACCAACGATTAAATTTACCAAAGATAAGTACACCGGTAACCTAACTCAGCAAATTAACCTAAACACAAGACCTCAAGATATTGATGGCGATAAATTGTCGTTTACATGGGAAGTGTTGTCCCACCCACAAGGCAGCAATTACTCTATAGCGAAATCGACTGTATATGATTTCAACTCAATCAAGGCTGATACGGAGGGCAATTATGTGGTTAAAGTGACTGCATTCGATGGCTTTTCTGAAGCTTCCGCTACGACCACCGCTTCCTTTTTTTATAAAAATGTCCCTCCACATGCGGAGGTAGATGGTTCAATGTTTTGGGTTCTTGATAACATGAGTGTCCCATTGAATGGCACACCCAGTGGTGATGCCAACGGCGATGTACTCACTTATGAATGGCACTTCACTAAAAAACCAAACGGCTCATCCGCCGTCATCGATGATCCTTATGCTGTGCTAACTTCATTTTCGCCAGATATCCCCGGGGATTACGTCGTCAGTTTAACCGTAAATGATGGCGAGTTTTCAGATAGCCATTCTGTGGGAGTTAGAGTAAGAGCGATTTCTGAATCCCAACCGCACACCAAACTCACACGCGACTCAGATACTACTCCTTTGCGACTGCCTCACAAGCAAAATGACGTCATCGATAAAACATCCGATACGGGTCCTATTCCTAACTATTACACTCTCGATAGCTATACTTTTGAAGCAGTAGGAAAGCCAGTCACCATTACTCTCGGAAAGTATACGCTTAGTAGTAGCAACAACGATGTAACACCAAGGATATTAGTTGGTTCTCAAAGCTACTTTAGTAAAGACCTTCAAGATAACGATGTCATTATTGTTATCCCCGCTGGTGACAGCTTAACCTTCCAACTACAAAGTCCACCGACCAACGGCAAAGTGGCAAAAGCCTCAATGGGCTTCAGCTGGAGTCTTAACGGTCCTAATGACTTTAGTATGGTTGAAAGAATTTCCACAACGATTGAATTTACCAGCCGTTAAAACACAAGCAGCTATCAAAAACGCCCACAGTTGTGGGCGTTTTGTTTTTTATTCGCCAACAATTTAAAAAATCACAAACTTATTTACGGGTTTTGTCTCCTATTTCGGTGTACTAAATGAGACC
The DNA here is from genome assembly GCF_024181835.1 of Vibrio sp. Y29_XK_CS5. Lineage (NCBI taxonomy): Bacteria > Pseudomonadati > Pseudomonadota > Gammaproteobacteria > Vibrionales > Vibrionaceae > Vibrio > Vibrio sp. Y29_XK_CS5. Next base: position 2,074,094 of record NZ_JAMZAM010000001.1, on the reverse strand, counting down.
GCGTTAGTCATCTGTCGCGCGCACCGGATGCACTGGCATGGTCTCTTTCTTTAACTATTTCAATCAACAAAAGGAAGAGACAATGAAACCACTTCAACTTTCATGGATTGCAGCAGCAATGATTGGTCTAAGCCCACTTGTTCATGCAGGATTTGATGGCGCGATCAGTGATGATTCGCTTCGCCAAGTAGGAGAATCAGAAGTTTGGGTCCCATTTATTCACTCTAAAGGCAATGCAGGCATCGGTAAAACAGGTGGCAAACGAGTGGACTTTGAAGGTCTAGCTGGTGGTATTTTTGATGACGAGCGAAATGGTGTTCACACATCAGGCAGCAAACATTTTCAAGACAATTTTTACAGTTTTGTCCAAGTAGCGAATCAAGATGTGTGGTTTGGAGAATGGTACGAAGGTAAGAAAGATTCTGAGTTTAACAACCGTACCGTTTACTACGTCGGTAATGATGCAGGAACGACTGTACCAACCAGCGGCAAGGCGACCTACAACATTACTGGTATTAACAAGTTCTCTGGCGCAAACAAACTTTCAGGTACGTTTAACGCTGATTTCGGAGCCAAAACGCTAGACGGTTCAATCAACAATAGCAACCTAACGGTAAGTGTAGACGCAACGATTAATGCAGCAACCGCAGCATTTAATGGCACTGCTCAAGCTGTACAGAATGGCACAACCACGAATGGCGCTTCTCAAGGTCACTTCTTTGGTGCGAATGCTGCTGGCTTGGCTGGTATCGCCACCTTTACCAACAATAGCGATCTAGACACTGCTTTTGGCGGCGAGAAAAAATAACTCTCGATTCAATGAGTGATAACCAAGAAGCAGCCCGTGCTGCTTCTTTTTATATGGAATATTTATGGCGGTTAGAACCTCTTACACCATCGCTCTGACATTTCTGTTAGTGCCGTTGTTTTCTTTTCCCGTTGTAGCCAATGACCAAGATACGAATCTTCGCATTCAACAAAGAGATGCGCTATCAGCACAAGAAAAAGAAAAGCGTCTCCTGCAAGAAGAAAAAGAACTCGAATTACAGAGGTCGAAGCAAGCTCAGGAACAAAGCTCGTCAGATCAAAGCAACGACAACTTAGGGCAAGCGCTTTACCTAGCAGTTAAAGGAAAGCAATGGTCACAAGTAGAAGTACTATTGAACCAGTATCAATCTTCACCCTATACAGATCCTTTACTTATCCATTATGCCCAAGGCGGTCTATCACGCTATTTAGGTCGTTTAAGTGAAGCAGAGGCAGAGTACCGATCGCTTTTATCCTTATATCCGAATTTTCTTCCCGCTCAGTTAGAGCTTGCTCGCGTTTTGTTTGAGCGTAAGAAAAACCAAGACGCACACACCCTTTTCTCACAAATCAAATCTACTCTCCCTACTGATAACCCAAGGGCTGATGGTGTCAGACGTACTCTCGATGCTTTTATATCAGCACTAGAGCACAGAGATGCATGGCAAGGTGCGATCAGCTTTGGTCCAACTTTCAATGACAATCTCAATAGCAGCTCAGAAACCTATACTTGCTTAGTCCGTCATGAGACAGGAAAGTGTTTATTTGATCGAGTAACACCGGAAAAACAGAGAGCAGCAGGGTTAACTTTTAATGCAAGTGCGAATAAGCGCATTAGCTTCAAAGGTCATCATGGTATGAGTTTGCAAGCGCTGACGTATGGTTCTCGTTACAACAATCACAGTGAATACAACGAGCAAACAGCGAATGTTAGCTTTGGTTACAGCTTTCAAGACCAGCGTCATAGTATCTTGGTTGCGCCGTTGATCGAGTACAGCACATACGCGGATAAGAGTTTGTATTGGTCAACAGGTCTAAAGTTGAATGGATTCCATAGCTTAGACTCGAAAAGCGCATTGAGATGGGAACTAAAAGGCGAATACCAAGATTACCGTCCAACAAAGCTCGACTATCAATCAGATTGGCAATGGAATGCAAGCATCAACTATTGGCACCAGTTGCCACAACAATGGCTCGCATTCGGTGGCATAGACTGGACGCATAAACAAAATGATCAAGATGTACATGCTTACCAGCTCTATGGTGGTCGAATCGGAGTCGTGAAAAGCGTCGAAGGTTGGCTTGACGCTAACCTATTTGCATCACTGCGAGAAAGGCAATACGAGGGATATAACGCCCTACTCGATGCAAAGAGAAGAGACACAGAGCAAAACTATACTGTCACATTTTCCTCTCCAAAGTTGGTTTTTTGGACGTTGACACCCATTCTAGAGTGGACTCATAAACGGGTAAACAGCAACGTTGATTGGCTGTACACCTATCAGCAAAATGAGGTGAGCGTAAAATTTGAAAAGCGTTTTTGACTCTAAAATCACGGCAAACATGCTTTACAGTGTAAATTGACCCAAATATTTAAATTTATTTTACGGATTTCGTTACTTCATTCGGTGTAGTGGATAGAGCAGGCGCGAAAAGGTTATTTGCGCCATCAGTCATTTTCACAACGAGCAATGGATAATGAATAAGCGTTTTTTTCTCCTAGTGTCGGCATCTTTTAGTCTGGCACTTCTTCCCCTTTCTTCTTCTGCAACTGAGTCAACTGGTACTTCTATAAATAACTCAGTCACTGAAACACAAATAGCACCACCTTCTAACCCGCTCATCACCCACGATTTATCCCCAATGGGTATGTACCACGCTGCTGATTGGGTGGTAAAGGGAGTGATGCTCTCACTGCTTGCCGCATCCATTTTGACTTGGGCAGTTTTTCTTTTTAAACAAGTACAACTGATGAAAGCAACACGACGCACACAAAAACTACTTACTGAGCTTGTTGATGCAGAGTCATTGGCAAATGCCAAACAGACCACTCAGCCTTTTAAAGGCGTAGAATCCTCACTAATTTCAGCAACGCAGCATGAATTGCAACTCTCTTCTCTAGGCTCTGCTTCAGAAAATGGCATTAAAGAACGCGTACAACTGCGCTTAGAAAGAGTGCAAGCTGAATTAGGGAGAAGCATGACTTCACTGACTGGCATCCTCGCAACCATCGGCTCCGTCGGTCCTTTCGTTGGATTGTTCGGCACAGTTTGGGGCATCATGAATGCTTTCATCGGAATCGCAAAATCTCAGAACACGACGCTAGTGGTGGTCGCTCCGGGGATCGCAGAAGCCCTCCTTGCCACGGCAATTGGTTTAGTGGCAGCAATTCCAGCAGTGGTCATCTATAACTACTTCACACGTAAAATTTCTGGCTACAAAGCGCAACTCGCCGATGTCTCCGTAGCATTGATGATCTTGGTTAGCCGAGATTTGGATCAAAAGCGAATGCAATCTCACCAAGAACACAACGACACAGTGCTAAAGAAGGTGGGTTAAGCCATGGGATTTAAGCCAGCCTCAGACAGCGATGATATGGTTGAGAATCATGAGATCAACGTGACACCTCTGGTTGACGTCATGTTGGTGCTCTTAATCATAGTGATGGTTGCCGCCCCATTAGCGACAGTCAACGTTGCAGTCGATTTGCCGACGTCATCTGCAGAGCCTCAGCCTCAACCTGATAAACCAGTTTATCTCACGATTCAAAAAGACCTAACCTTAGTTGTGGGAGAAAAGCACGAGACTTCGCTTGCCGATTTGAAGCAAGCCCTAATACAAGCCAAGGTTGAACCAGACACTCGGATATTTCTTCGAGCTGACAAATCTCTGAGTTATCAAGATTTAATGAAAGTGATGAATGAAATGGTCGCTAGCGGCTACAACCAAATTGCATTAGTTGGTGTAGAGCAAGCGTCGGGAGCGCCACAATGAATGCTCTAGCAGGACCATCTTTTCGTTATAGCTATAGGAAAAAACGTTTTGTTTTAACGGCTATACTACTGAGCGCCTCTCTTCACGCCTTAATAGCCATCGCTTACATGTGGACACCTGAGTATGACTTTTCCTCTCCGCCACAAGCGATACCGATTACAGTGAGTATCGTAGCACCAATGGCTGCCCCCAAAAACACGGTGAAAGCGGTTGAAAGTACAGTGCAACAAGAAGAGTTAATTCAACAAGCCCGTCAAGAGCAATCCGTAAAACATAAGCCCGAACAAGAGCAGTCTCCAGCTTTAGTCAAATCCAAACAACCGAGCACGATTGCTGCAAACACTGAAAAGCCAATAAAAACAGAGAAACCAAAACCGAACAGATCAAAACCAGCCCCAGAAAAGCAGTCAAAGAAAAAACAACCTGAAATCAATCAAGCCGCCAGTTCAAAACCTAGCTTGGAGACGAAACGTGAATCCAAACAAATCAGCGCACTAAGGCAGGGTCAGCAATCCGAAGCAGGACGAGCGGCAAAGGTAAGTTGGCAACAAGCTCTGCATGCACACCTAGAACGAGAAAAACGCTATCCAAGGCAAGCACGTCGACTTAAGAAGAAAGGGATGCCAGTGATTCGCTTTACCATGGACAGGGAGGGAAATGTTCTCGATGTAGAACTCGTAAAAAGCTCAGGAACAGCATCATTAGATAAAGAAGCGATTGAGCTTGTAGGACGAGCGCAACCGTTAGTAAAACCACCTTCAAGTGTCAAAGGCGCTCGCTTGACACTAACTCTTCCTATCAATTTTTCGTTCTAGCCAGCCTGAAAAACAAAGGAGAGAATTTACAGTGTAAACTCTCTCCTCTATCTAAATTCCTATCTATTCCACTTTACAGTGTAAATTACAAAACCGCGTATCGTTTTACACTGTAAATTTAGCGATTAAAGCTTGAAGCTCTTTGCGTATCTCAGCTTCGATTTGCTTACGTCCCGCCAATCCAAATTGCTTTGCACACTCATTCCAATCTTTGTTTAAGAGTGACTTACTGATCAGCAGATCAGAAACATCAACCAAACCAAATTGAAGTAACCATTGTTGAAGCCATGTCGACACAGATTCAAAGCTATTACCACCTTGAGCATAGCACTCCACCAAAGTGAGCTTCGCCTTATTCAGCGAGACAGCTTGAATTGGTTGGGATAACAACGTACGCATTAAACTCGGCTCAAGTCGTGGATAAATCGCAGAAGCACTCAACGACAATAATTCTTCAAATAGATCCTTAGACTCTTCAATCCAAGACTGCTGTTGGGCGTTACAATTGCGAACCATCAAAAGTGAATAGCAGCCACTCGCAGCGTCACGCATCGTTCCAAGTCGAATCGACTCATAGCCCGAGCGTTGCCAAAACTTTATGAGTTCTTCCGTTGCACCAAAGCTGGTGGACAAATAGGAAATGTGAGATGGCGCAGATTGCTCCAGCAATGACAACATATGTTGACCAATTCCTCGCCCTTGCAACTCTGGATGAACAGCGATACGCATCACACGTAATGTAGAAAGCGCGCCAACTTCTGAGTAGCCAAGCTGGTTAATAATGGTAATGGGAGCTAAATGCCCTTTTGGACGACGCTTGCCAAGCTGGATATCTTTAATTAGGTTTTCGGCAAAGTTGCCTTCTTCCACGGTTAAAATCACACCGGCGATTTGACCTTGGTACTGAGCAACATAAACCTGACTGTTTTCATCTTGCAGCAAGTGAAGTAAATCATTAGGCGCCGTTTGATAATGCGCGTTGACCAATAGCGCAAAGCACGTTTTCAATACGGAAGGATTAGAAATCAGCTCGGACTTACGGAGATTGACCAATGCAATTTCATCAAGCTCTATTCGCTCAAACGGTTCAAGCTCTGCATTCAACAAAAACGCCTCATACAGCCACGACTCTAGGTTGTCATTTGTACTCCAACGGATAGGCTGTTGAAGGTGGTGGCTTTTCATTCCTGGTCTTTGTTCTTTCAACCACTCAATAAACTTAAGCGTAAACCCTCGACCACACCCTTCATAACCATGTATCGTGCTCGAAAAAACCAAACGATGATAATGTTCCGTAATTTGCTTGAGCATTGGTACAGGGATCGCCGCAGCTTCATCCACTAACAACAAGTCACATTCCGGCATAGACGAAAGCAGCTCGTCTGGGGCAATAAATTGGATGTACCCCTGCCCTACTTCCAATCGTTCTTTCTTAACTCGTTGCGCTGTTGAAAGTAATCGCAATGCATGCTGATAGATGGGTTCAACAGCTTTAATGCTTGGTGCGGTAACTAAGATACGCAGCGTCTTTTGCTTAAGAAGCTGTGCACAAGCGATACCTAAAGCGCTGGTTTTTCCACGACCACGGTCAGCAGTCAACACCAATGGACGCTTGCGGTGTCCCGTTACTACTTTCTCAACTAATGCTACCGCTTCAGTTTGTTGCTCAAACTGGTTTTCCTTCGCGCCAAATTGTACGCTCGATAGTGTCGGCAACGGAAGACTCTGGTCTATCACAGTCAGTTTTTGCCAATGCATTTGCATCCACAAATCAGCTTCGCTTGGTTGCTCTTGTTTATTGGCGATAACAAGCAGCAATCCACCGCCAACTAAAGCCCCAAGAGCAGCGGTAAAACTGTTGGCATCGACGCCTTTTCTCGCATCAAACAATAAAACATCGCACTCACGACCAAGCAACATATTGCCTTGTTTGCCAGACACACAAAAAGCCCCTTCAAGGGACCAATCACCAACACAGAACCAAGTCTGATCCGATTGATGTTTGTAAAAGTCAGCAATTAGCGCATCTTGCCATTCGGGCTCACCATAGATAGCCACGCCACGACGTTGAAACGCATCATGAGATTGAGTTTGAAGTTGAGAAAGGAATTCAGATTGAGCGAGCATTACGTATATCCGAGCATTAAACTGACGCCATGTTATCACATCTCGATTCACGGAGACTTTGCCAAATTTCAGACATAAAAAAACCGCCCGAAGGCGGTTTCAAAGAAGAATATATTTACTTCATTTTACTCTCAACGAAAGCAAGAATTTCTTCCATCAAGCTGTCGTCAACTTTCTTCAAGTTAAGAGCAAGGTTATTGCCTTTGCGGCTGTAGCTTGCACGCCCTTTAACAAGATCAACTTTTTCAGCTTTCTTAGCTGGCTTCGCAGGTGCTAATTCTGCAATCCAGCTTTCAATGCTTTCTGTCACTTCTTTTGTCAGACGAGCAACACCTTGAGCTGTGCTACGTTGCCACAGGTAGCCTTCAGACGTACGGCATTTATCCAGCAGATTTTGTTGCTGTTCACCAGTTAGTGATGAGAATTGCTTGTGCAGCTTCACTATCGTTGGACGACCTAAATCGCCAACATTCGGGTACGCTTGAAGAAGCTCTAACGGTAATGCCGCCGCTTTTAACGCACCACTCACCAATGCTTCGCTGCACTGGAACATTTTTGCCAGTGCTTTTTGGTCTTCTGCTTCGCCGCTTTCTAACTTCGCCTGCATCTCTTTACCTTTCTCGTAGAGAGACAGTGGCTTGTGCGCGTTTGCAACATCAGAAAGGAATTTCGCGTGGTCTGTGTTGATGCCGTCACCAACGTAAACCAAGAAATCTTTGCCCGCTAAGATACAAGACATACGACGGCGGCTACCATCTAATACTTCAATCTTGCCATCTTGCGTGCGACGACCAACTGCTGGATATTGTTGACCACGTTCTTTCAACGTCACCAACACATCCGATAAAGCGTGTTCGTTTAGGAAAGATTGCTCACGAGCGTTTTCTGCAAATACGCTCGTGTCTGTCGCCACTTTATCCGCAGGGATTCGTACCAATTCAAATTGCACAGTATTCTCACCAGCGACTGCTAGTTCGATAGTTTGTGCTTTGTCTTTTGCCGCCGTTTGCGCTTCTTGAGGTGTCGCAACACGACGCTTATTGGTTTTACCAAATAATTTCGCGTTTAATTCAGACGTTTTCAATGCCATTTATTCATTACCCCTGATTCAATGACGGCCAGTTAGAGTGCAGTACGCGCTCTAGTTCTAATGCACTCTTGTGTACCGCATCTTGTGCAGTTGCGAGTGTTTTCTTACCACCTTCGAAGTCGCCTATGGTTAAGTCAAACACAGTGCTGTAGGTATCAGCACAGGTTTCGAATGCACGACTGCGAGGAATGGTAGCCATCATAACTTGGTCACCTAGAAGATAGTTCATTTCAGTTAGAACAGAAACTTGCTTCTTGTTGTCGTCTTCAAACATAGTAGGCATCAGACGAACAAACTCAAGACCGTTCCAATCTTCAGGGAACATCTCATAAACCGTTGGTAGGTGTTGGAAGAAATTTACTGTCGAAGCCCAGTCAAGACGCTTCGCCGCACAAGGAATCAATAGCGCGTTCGATGCGTACATTGCGTTCCATACTAGCGGGTCAACGTGTGGACCGGTATCAATCATAATTACGTCGAAGTCATTCGCGATCTTGTCAATCAACTGCTCTTTCAGCAGACGAACGATATCTAGCGATGGGTCTTCAGAGAGTGTTTGCCACGCTTCTGCGTTGAACATTGCGTCTTCTGGGAAAGCAGAAATCGACTTCAAGTTCGGATATTGCGTCGGCAACAGTACGTTCTTGTGAAGGAATTCACGATCGATTTCAACACCATCAGGCACGTTACCCAACATGATATCGACAGCAGAATAGATGTTGTCGTGTTCTGCCACGCTAATTTGTGGGTTCAAAAACAGACGCAGAGAGCCTTGAGGGTCAAGGTCAATCAAACAAATACGGTAGCGTTTATCTAGGTTTAGAGCCAGACACGCCGCCAAATGAACCGCGGTCATCGATTTACCCGTACCACCCTTTTGGTTTTGTACGTTGATGATCCATGGTTTATTTTCAGAATTCTTTTTGCGTTCATGGAATTTTGGCACTTCCGCCGCATCCATTAGCATGTGCGCTTCTTCAAGCGTGATTGAATAATGGTTAGCATTATTCTTTGTAAATTGATGACCTTCCGCTTCCATCTTGCCGATAGCATCGTCTAGTTTACGACGAGTTAAACCAGAGCGGGTTTCCATCATTGCCTTAGACATTGGTGGGAAGTAGTTGTCACTACGCTCTTCCAAAACAATCTCAATACGGTCAGCTTGAACTTGTTGCGTCAGCTCTGCTAATTCCTGGAGATTTTCAATCGTTGTTTCTCTTTTCATGCCAAATTCCGTTGGAAGGATATCTGCATTTCATTGTACAGCACTACAACACAAAAACAACAAAAAGGTGCACAAGCATTTTGAATAACCATCACATAAAAAACACTCACAAACGCCAGTTTTATGATTTCACCATCAAAACATCACAAAATTTAATCAAAACCCTGCGAATAAAGTGCTTCAAATTCGACTAGATTTAAAATGTCACACTGTCACTTATTTACAATGTAAATAGCATTAATCTCGGAACGATTATAAAACAACGCTAAATTACGGATAGTGTGAGATGAATCTTATGTTGGATGATTTTCAGTGTCTCTTTAAAGAAATGGAAAAAAACCACACCTTGATCATGCATCCAGTACGTTAGAACGTATATTTAAGTGAAATGAAGCGGAAGTATGATCAAGGGGAGTTCTTGATCATACTTCCGGTACTCACACCAAAATCGAAAGCATGATCAAGGAAATCAACGCATCATTTACATTGCAGCTCGTTATTTCAAACGGATCAATTTACCGGAAAAATGATCAAGTGAATTAACCACTCGGAAGCATGTAATTCTCAAGCTAATTTACGGAAGAATGCAGACAGACAGGGGGATAGAGGCAAAAACGAATATAAAATCACGGAACGATGAAAACAAAGCGAATGCAAAATGTAGAAACTCATCTGATGATCATGCTTCCGTTTAATTAACGCTAATCATTAATAAGAGGCACAACCAGCAAAGTAGAGTAAGTTTTCATCACATGCGCAAATAATATCCAACTCAATGAACAGAACGATAAAAAACCTCTCTCTTGATCATCGATCCGAGTGTAAAATGACAATGTTTCAATATGCAGAAACCGAAAGTTTTCCATTTGAACCGCTAGGATCTGTGGATAAGTTGTACAAACATCATGATCATCGTTTCAAGGCTGTTTTGATCATCTTTTCAGAAACTTAATGATCATGCTTACGACGTTTTGTGATCATGCTTTCCGGCTCATGTTGATCATCGTTTCGATATAATCATGATCATAGTTCCGTTAATGAACTTTTAAATATCATTATAAAACAAAAACTTACAGAGCCAAAAATCTCCAGATCATTAGATCATATAATCAATTAAGATCAGAATAATCAGAAAGATCAGTTATTTAAAAACCCAAGATTTTTTCTTTATTTATGATCTGTTTTTCTTTATCCTTCGGAACCATAGCAAAACTACGGCTAGTGTGATCTGGATCTAAAATGACGGCTGATGAAAAAATTCTGATTAAAACGCCAAGAAGCCATAAGGATGGGCACCTTTTTGAGGTACACGAATCTTCTGCAGATTGGGTAGAGCAATACCAACACTTCAAAGGGGTAACCAAAAGCATCTTGGAGTTACTTAATCTGATCTCTTTAAGAGGGTTCAGCAGCAAAGATGGTTTGGTATCTACAACTGAAATTGTTGAAGCGACAGACGGTCAATTGACCAGAGCTGCATTACAACAGCGCCTGCGTGCTGCCGTTAACATTGGTTTGTTTACTCAAACACCAGTACGTTTTGAAGAAGGTCTCGCAGGTAAAACCATGCTGCATAAGTTCGTTAACCCGAATCAACTTATTTCAGCCTTAGGTGCCACCAGCTTAGTAACTGAAAAAGTTCGTCAAAACGAAAAGCAAAAACGTTCTAAAGCGCTAGCACAAACTCAAGTGAATAAACGTTTACTGAACGAACATGGTTTAAATACTCCGCCGATGATGAAAGATGAAGCGGATCAATTTGTTGTTTCACCAACCAATTGGGCAGGGATCATCGACCAAGCTCTCGCGCCACCGCGTACTCGAAAAAGTTATCAAAAATCCATGGTGTCGATCTCTGGCACAAAAGCTGTGATTGAAACTCGATCGTCTAAAAATATCATGACGGTAGATGATCTGATGACTTTGTTTGCTCTGTTTACTCTAACGGTGCAGTACCATGATCATCACAAAGATCAGTACCACATGGATGCGGCGCATGTTCCAAACAAAACTCCTCTGTACATTACTGATATTCTGTCGTTACGTGGCAAAAAAGACAGCGGTCCGGCACGAGATTCCATTCGTGACAGCATCGATCGTATCGAGTTTACCGATTTTCAATTGCATGAACTGACAGGGCGTTGGCTTAGCGAGAACATGCCTGAAGGCTTCAAGAGTGACCGTTTCCGTTTCTTAGCGCGTACTATCACGGCATCGGAGGAGGCTCCAACAGAAGGCGCTGATGGCGAAATTCGTATTAAACCAAATCTGTATATCTTGGTTTGGGAGCCATCCTTCTACGAAGAACTGCTTACGCGAGATTATTTCTTCCTGTTCCCACCAGAAATTCTGAAGCAGCACACTTTGGTGTTCCAACTGTATTCATTCTTCCGTAGCCGCATGGTACGTAGACATACGGACTGCATGTTGCTGAGCGAATTGAACCAGAAATTAGCGCGCAATATTGAGTGGCGTCGTTTCTCCATGGATCTGATCCGTGAATTAAAACGACTATCGGAAGGGGCTGGGAGCGATGATCATTTTGTTGTGAATCTTTGGGGGTATCACTTGACGATCGAAGCGATGATCGAAAACGACAAGGTGATGGATTACCAAATCGACATCAAATGCGATGTGGAAGAGGTCCTGCGTTATTCTCGTGCTCGTACAACCAACGCAGGAAAGCGCAATATGGCGCCTACACTGCCAAACCCACTTCGCAATGAGATGGTGACCAGGCAGCAGCTAGATGAGCTCTCAGGTATCATAGACGGCGAATTTGAGCCTATTCAGCGTAAAGCCCCGTCTCCACGTGGCAATTTAGGTCGCCGAGTGAAACAGAAAAAGCACTTGGTAGAGATCAATGCTGACGAGATAACCATAACTCTATCTAAATATACCTCTCCAGAGGCTCTAGAACGCAGTATAACGGCTTTATCGGCGATGACAGGGCATTCGTATGCCTCGATCAAAGAAGAGTGTTCTGACTTCATTGAGAAGCTTGATTTCTTGAGAGTAGGGGATGCACCGCTTCCATACGAGACACTAAGTAAGACAGTCGAACTGTTTAATAGCCAAAATGATGTCAAACATCTCACCATTGAACGTTTGATTGCGGGCTTAGCTGTCCGTCGTAAGGTATGCCGTCAGATCTTTGAAGGTCATATGGATGAAATGGTATTCAGAGCACTTGATGAGATGGCGATCTGATATCAACCAAGCGGATACTTATCGAGTGATAAGCATGAGTAATTGATTCAGAATGTAACAATGAATTGCACTGATGGAAATCAGACTTAACTCTTACAAACCACTGACATTGCAACGCTGAGCGCAGACTAAGATTTATCCCGAATAGACAACCTTTTGTCCTTTCTGATGATTAATAGATTGGCTCATATTGTTACATTCATTCTGAATAGACTTCGCGAGTTTCTCCTCAAGAAACTCGCTTTTTTTTATCTAAAATTCCTGTCTTTTGTATCCATAAAATCCATTCGGAACAAACAAGCAACCTTGATCATCTTTCCGGATTAATGACGTAATCCTTGATCATGCTTCCTAGTTTCATTCCAATTTAACGATCGCATCAACGCAACGTGTGACTCGATCAAGCTGCTTGCTTGTTGCTGCCACTCATTTTGATCGTGCTGTTGATTGCAAAACTCCAACGCCAAAACGGTCAAATGTTGCAATCGTTTGAGGCACCAATCCTTGATTAGAAGATCGGTCATCGGTTGGCAAGCCGCGTGTTCTAGCTTTGCACTGGTGTACTGTAGGATTTGAAACGCTTTTTTATGGTCTTGATGCCTAGCGTATTGAAAGACTCTTAGGCAGCCATCTAGCCAACAAGCGATGGCTTTACTCTGTTCGTCCGTTAATTCTGGACCAAATACAGAAACAGGTGCTTGATATAAGATCGCTTCTAATCTTTCTACTTGATCATGCTTCCGATTATCGTACCAATCTGAAATATGATCTTGCCAGGTCATCAAATTCATTAAGCTGCCTCAGTCCATTGTTTTACAAAGTGGTTTGGTCCGATTTGATCGAATTCTTCAACGATAACACTGCTGCGATTACGGATCTCATCGGCATCTACTGAATAGTTTGGTTCACTTTCCACTAGGTTGCCAAACGGCAGATCAGGATCTGGCACCGCTGAGATCAACAACTTAGTGTACGGATGCTGTGGGTTCTTTAAGATCGCTTGAGTGTCTCCCCACTCTACGATCTGTCCTTTGTACATTACTGCGGTTTCTTCGGCGATGTAATGTGCGGTTGCAAGGTCGTGAGTGATATACAGAAATCCGATTCCAAGCTCTTTCTTCATGCGCTGCATTAGGTTGAGCACACCCAAACGAATCGACACATCCAGCATCGATGTTGGCTCATCGGCAAGGATAAGTTGTGAGCCTACCGCCAGAGCTCGCGCGAGATTGACGCGTTGACGTTGACCGCCACTAAGTTCATGAGGGAACTTGTTCAGAGTTTCCTCTGGCAGCTCGACCAAATCCAGCAGTTCTAGTAGCTTGGCTGGGATTTCTTTGTCACTCTTCACCTGCTTATGAATCTTCAGTGGGCGAGTTAAGTGATGACGAATAGTATGGGTTGGGTTTAAAGAGCCAAACGGGTCTTGAAACACCATTTGGACCTTGCTGCGATAATCCTGAATCTCAGCACGAGCGGTAATATCGTTGACGTTTTTCCCGTTAAATAGGATTTCACCATCACTGGCTGGATACACTTTGGTAATTAATCGAGCGCAGGTACTTTTCCCACAACCAGACTCGCCTACCAGAGCAAGGGTCTTTCCTGCATAAAGATCAAAACTCACGCCCTGAAGCGCGCGGAAGGTTTCTTCTTTGGCAAAACCACCACCGACTTTGAATTCCTTGATCACGTTTTTCATTTGGATGATCGGTTCACTCATGCTGGTGCTCCTTCCGTTTGCGGTTGTTTGTGTACATCGTGGATATTTGGGAATGAAGCCCATAGCTTTTGGGTGTATTCATGTTGAGGATGATTGCGGATTTCGTATGAACTATTCACTTCGACAATCTTGCCGTGGCGCATGATGGCAATGCGGTCGCACAATTGGCTCATGAGCGCTAAATCGTGGGTAATAAAGAGCACAGAGAAACCAAATTCGTCACGCAACTGATAGATTTGCTGCAAGATTTCGCGTTGAACCACTACATCAAGTGCTGTGGTTGGCTCATCCATGATGATCAATTTGGGATTGAGGGATAGGGCAATCGCAATCACTAAACGCTGACGCATGCCTCCGGAGAACTGGTGTGGGTATTCTCCCAGACGATTTCTCGGAATGTTGACCAAGTCGAGAAGCTTCTCTGCGCGGTCTTTGGCTTGCTCGTTGGTTAACCCTTTGTGGTGGCGTAATACGTCGGCAAATTGTTCCTGAACCGTGAGTACCGGATTCAGCGAGTTCATGGCACTTTGGAACACCATCGCAATCTCGCTCCAGCGTAGCGTATTTAGTTCATTATCAGGTAGGCGAAGGATGTCTCTGCCTTCAAATAGAATTTGTCCACCAGAGATAAACGCGGGCGGCTTGTGTAGGCGGTTGATAGAGAAAGCAATGGTACTTTTGCCACAGCCAGATTCTCCAGCCAGACCAAATATTTCGCCCTTGCCAATATCAAAGCTCACTGATTTAACAGCATTGAAGTCACCGTTATCAGTGATGTAGTCCACGCATAAGTCTCTGATCTGAATAACAGGATCAGAGTGGAATGCCTGGTTCAGGTTAAGTTCACTCATAATTACACCTTACCAATACAAAAGATAATTATTATCATTATCAGGTGTGTAAGGTTTGCGAAAGATAAAACCGTCTAATCAGTGAAGTGACTCGAAAGTTGAGTGTAATAAAAAGATTTTTTTCCGTTATGGAAGTGTGAATTTATGAGGGAAAAATGAGAGCTGGATCAGCTCACTTTTCGTAGGGGGAATTCTTCAAATCTAAACGCTAAAAACGTGGTTTGCAAAAACTAAATGATGAATCTATTAAAGAGTTAATGAAAGGTCGAAAGGGGTCACATTTCCCCACTGTTTTTCTTACCTCTGCATTGGGGGTTTGCTATAGATTACCCATCGAAAACATGGTGTGTTCGGAGGAAATATGTCCATTAATTCTATCGACCATGAAGAGATGAGCAACATCGCTCACAAATGGGAACTCCCAGAAGAAGAAGCCGTTGTGAGACCCGAGAAAACCGTGAAGTCTGCCGAAGCAAGACGTCGTATTGAAGCACTTCGAGAAATCCGTGAAAGCGGCTTGAGCATCGAAGAAGCAAGGGAACTTGGCTTAATTCACTAATTCTCACACTGCGGTATAAAAACCATGGGGTAGTCAAAGGACTGCCCTTTTCATTTTCTGATTTACAACCAATTATTTGACTTTCTTACCCTGCGTTACTAAAGCTTATATCAATAGCAATATGCTTTTTGTTGACTATTAAACAGCAACGTCAGGAGTACGATTATGGTTGATCAGATCCTTTTCTATGAGCCCGATGAATCCCACGGTTTTCTCTCCAACTTTTGCCAAGCTCCAATCAAAGTTTCCACCCAATCTTGGCCCACCAGCGAACATTATTATCAAGCTCAAAAATTCAGTGACCTCAAACTGCAAAACAAAATCCTCTTAGCGAAAAGCCCCGACGAAGCCTTTGCTTTAAGCCGTAAGTATCAGCACCTAGTCCGAGAAGATTGGGATAACGACAAACTTTCTGTGATGGCGTTTATCGTCCGTGAGAAGTTTTTGCAAAATCCTCAGCTTGCCAAACAGTTGATGCAGACAGGAAACGCCTGTCTTACCGAACATTCGCACAAAGATGCCTTCTGGGGCGATGGCGGTGATGGCTCTGGTGAAAACCATTTAGGGGAGATTCTGATGAACGTACGTGCTGAACTAAAACATGTAGAGCCATATAGTCTGGTTCGCTTTGTCGATAAAGCCAAACTGCCAACTCAATGGGGAACGTTTATCATGCATGGTTTTATCGAGAACGCGACAGGAAAAGAACATCTCGCCTTGGTGTATGGCGACCCAGCAAACAGTAAAGCGCCGCTGATTCGCCTGCATTCAGAATGCTTAACTGGTGATGCGCTGTTCAGTACGCGTTGTGATTGCGGCTTCCAGCTTAACCGTGCATTGCAAAACATTGTCGAAGAAGGCTGCGGTGTTTTGCTTTATCTGCGCCAAGAGGGCAGGGGGATTGGCTTAATCAACAAGATTCGTGCGTATCACTTGCAAGACGAAGGCGCAGACACGGTCGAAGCCAATGAACGTCTTGGCTTTGCCGCAGATATGCGTGACTACGCGTTTTGCAAAGGTATGCTGGAGCATCTTGGAATCGATGAAGTACGTTTGATGACCAACAATCCACGTAAGCTTGCAGCGCTGAAGAAGGTGAACATCAACGTGATAGAAAGAGTGCCACTGCAAGAGGGCAATAACCCGCATAACCAACATTATCTGCAAACCAAAGCCAATAAGCTCGGCCACATGTTCGACCCCAAATTTGTTGAACAAGATTAAGCGCTCGAACAAGATTAGTTGCAGATATGAAATAAAAATAAAACCGCCAGCTTATCCAAGCTGGTGGTTTTTTATGATTGCTAAGGCGTGAGTGACTAGATGTATTTTTTGATGATGTCGTCGATTTTTCCTGAATTTTTAAGCTCCGCTAAGCGTTTATTGATGAAGCTTTGTACTTTTGGATTCATCTCTGGAGAGAAAGCCAAATAAATGGAGTAGTCAGGGATGATTGAACTGAAAGATTGGATCTGGAAGTCTCCCATTGGCAACTCTAGGCGTTTGATGTTGTATACCACGCGCGATTCCATTTCGACGAAGGCGGTATCACCAGGAGTACGTTGCAGAACGCGATAAGCAGCGTCGTAGTCTTTGACGCGCATTTCATTGACGGTGCCGTTTTCAAAGAATGGGCTAAGGTTAGGATAATCGAAGCCAAGCAGCAGCACGATAGAACGACCTTGCATGTGCTGCATATCGCTAAATTTGAATGGCGCTTTGCTGCTGGACACGAGTACGTGTTTTACAGTGTAAATAGGCTGTTCAGAGAGGTTTTCCGATTGCACTTTCCCCCAATTCGGGCTGCCATAAGTAACCCAGTTTTCCTCGCCGCCCGCTTCGAGTACCGAAATCATGCGCTTGAATGGGTAGGTGTGGTATTTCACTTCGTAATCGGATTCCGCAAAGATGGCGCTGACGATATCAGTCACAATTCCAGAGTGTTGCTCTCCTTGCTGCTCTATTTGAAATGGGCGGGCTTGCTCAGCAATTACGTAATAATTCACTTCGCTTGCCATAGAGTATGAGCTTAAGGCCATAAAACTAAAGCCTAATGTACGTAAGAGTCCTTTCATCCTAACCTCGATTATTGTCGTGACGTGACTATATTTATAGTAGCGCAAGTTTAAGGGAGCGATTTCATATGGAGATAAAAGAGCGAGCTCAACGCCGATTTAGTATCGGAAATCAATTGATGCTGGCGATTTTTGCGTTGAGTTTAATCTTTACCGTGATCATCTCTTCGATCAGCCTTTATCGTGATTTCAACGATGATCTCGCTCGCCTAGATGTAGAACTTGAACAGGTAAAAACCAGCTACCTTTCCAGTTTCTCTGCCAGTTTGTGGGTTGAAGATAGAGAACTGTTACGCACTCAGGCTGAAGGCGCAATGCGCCTACCCTCTGTGGACTATCTAAGAATTGCCACCCCAGATGAAGTGATCTTCGAACTAGGTAGCGCATTAACGGAAGATCGGATCGAGCGTCAATGGCCGTTGAAATACGAAATGGGGACGAAAATTTATGATCTTGCCGAAGTGACGGTGCAATCAGATCTTAGCCCGATCTATCAAGGGTTATGGCAAACCTTCTTTTTTCTCGTGATCGCGGAAGCGATCAAGATCTTCTTACTCATCATTGGTGTTTTATGGGTGGCATTTCGTTTGATGGTGAAACCACTAGAGTTGCTCTCCGGTGCGGTGAGCGATTTCAGTGGCGGTCATGTACCTAGTAAAGTGACATTGCCAAAACGTTGGTTCTTTGATGAAGTGAGTTTGTTGGAACGCAAATACAACCGAAGTGTTGAGCGTGTGAAAGAACACCAAGCTGAAATCGAAGAGGCACGTGACAAAGCTGAAGTGGCAAACCGTAAGAAAAGCGAATTTCTTGCCACCATGAGCCATGAAATTCGTACGCCAATGAACGGGATTATCGGTATCGCTTCGTTGCTCGGAGATACCAAACTCGATGATCAACAAAAAGATTTCGTTTCTATCATTAACAGTTCTTCAAACTCGTTGATGGTCATCATCGACGACATCCTCGACTTTTCCAAAATTGAAGCGGGTAAGATTGAGTTAGAAACCACGACCTACAATCTACTCGATTTACTTCACGAGGTCGGGCGTCTTCATACTGTCAAAGCTCAGCAAAAAGATCTTCAACTGGTTTGTGATATCGACCCTCAGTTACCTTTAGAAGTCGAAGGGGATGTTGGCAGACTCAAACAAGTGCTAAGCAATCTGCTCAGTAACGCGGTGAAGTTCACAGAGCGCGGGCATGTTAAGTTAATGGTGTCGCAGGTGAGCCGAGAAGAGGGTGTTGCCAGCGTGCATTTTCGTGTTGTGGACTCGGGTATTGGGATTGCCAAAGAGAACCAACAAGCGGTGTTTGAGAAGTTTCAGCAAGCTGATGGCAGTACCACTCGTAAGTACGGCGGTACTGGTTTGGGTTTAGCGATTTGCAGTAGTTTGGTCGAAGTGATGGGCGGAGAAATCCGTCTGACCAGTGAACCCGGTCTAGGCAGTTGTTTTGAATTTACTATTCCACTCAATATCGTCAGTGAAAAGGCTATTTCTCCTCAGACACCAAATGTGTTCGATTTTCCGAATGGTGAGAGTAATGCCATCACTTCTGAGTGTATTAACTCAGCCAAAGACGAGGGGAAGCCTTGGATTCTGGTGGTGGAAGACACGGCAGTGAACCAGAAAGTGGTACGCATGATGCTAGAAAAACTCGGAATGCAGGTGAATGTTGCCGAACACGGTGAAGAAGCGCTCCAGCAATGCCAAGCGCATAAATTCGATTTGATATTGATGGACTGTCAAATGCCAGTGATGGATGGATTTATTGCCACTGAAAACATTCGCAAGATGGACGAGTGGGGACAGCAAGTGCCGATCATTGCTTTGAGTGCGAATGTCATCAAGGAAGATCAAAAGCGCTGTTTTGATGTTGGCATGAATGAGTTTGTTGCTAAGCCGGTGACGAAAGAACGGTTACAGCAAATCTTTGAGCGATATCTACCAGACTCCTTGCAAACGCGATCGAATCCAAAACAAGCAACTTGAAATTGATCAAGTAAAGTGCGTTTCACTTCTTAAAAGTCAAATCTGTGTGCTATAGTGCGCGGCTAGTATTTATTAAAGTACCTTGAGGCTGTGAATGTCGTTCAATCTATCCCTGTTGCCGCCTGACGAGAAAAACAAAGTCGAGCTTGATAAACAAGCGTCGTTTTTAGTTTGGAAGCTTAAAGAAGCGAAATCTGGTCCTGAGGTAATAGACGAACAGCTGTCTAAGATTAACGACGCTGACGAGAAAGTGTTTTTTCAACAGGCGGTCGATAAGTACAAACGAGTAATGGGTGTCGCATAAAGCGAACCGTGGCTCTGGTGTAAACCACAGCGGCGAATGAGGTTTCCTCCCCATTCCTTTGCAAGGTGAAAGGTAAAACTGTTCACTCTTTGCTAAAATCCTTCGCATTAAATTTGAATTTAGAGAGACATCCCGATGGGAAGAAGTTTTGAAGTGCGCAAAGCCTCTATGGCGAAAACTGCAGGCGCAAAAATTAAAGTTTATTCCAAATACGGTAAAGAAATTTACATGTGCGCGAAAAACGGTGGTGGTGATCCAGACATGAACTTGTCTCTGAAGCACCTGATCGCAAAAGCGAAAAAAGACCAAGTTCCTGCACACGTTATCGATAAAGCGATCGACAAAGCGAACGGCGGCGGTGGTGAAGACTACACTCCAGCACGTTACGAAGGCTTTGGTCCTGGCGGCACAAGCGTGATCGTAGACTGTCTAACAGACAACGGTAACCGTACATTCCAAGACGTTCGCCAATGCTTTGTTAAAGTGGGTGCGAAAATTGGTGTTGAAGGTTCTGTTTCTCACATGTTCGATCACCAAGCTGTATTCCAGTTCAAAGGCGAAGATGATGAAATCATCCTAGAAACGCTGATGATGGAAGATGTGGACGTTACTGACGTTGAGCTAGAAGATGGTGTTATCACTGTATTCGCACCTCACACAGAGTTCTTCAAAACAAAAACTGCGCTTAACGGTGCATTCCCAGATCTAACGATCGACGTTGAAGAAATCACATTCGTACCGCAAACGAACACGCCAGTAACAGGCGAAGACGCAGAGAAATTCCAGAAGTTCCTAGACCTTCTAGATGACTGTGACGACGTTCAGCAGGTATACCACAACGGCGAACTATAATTCGGTTCTCCAGTTGTAAAAAAAGGCTTCCCCGAGGGAAGCCTTTTTTGATCGTGTTGTTTGTCTTTTTTATTGTGGCTAGCGTTTAGGTGTTTCGGTACTTGGAATAACACAGCGACATGATCACGCCAAAACAGATGCCTTGAGTCAGCATCGCCGTACCACCGTAGCTAAAGAACGGCAGTGGACTGCCCATTACTGGTAACAAGCCACTTACCATGCCGGTGTTGATGAAGGCATAGAGGAAGAAGCTCATCGCCAATGCGCCACTCACTAAGCGACTGAAGAAATGCTCAGATTGGCACGCTAGCAGCATCACACGCGCCGTAATGAATAAATACAACGCTAACAACACCACACAACCAATAAATCCCCATTCTTCTGCGTAGGTCGAAAAGATGAAGTCGGTATGGCTCTCTGGAATAAACCCTAACGTACCTTGAGTAGCATTCATCCAGCCTTTACCTTTCATGCCGCCAGAACCAATCGCAATCAATGATTGGATGATTTGGTAGCCTGAACCCAGTGGATCCGATTCAGGGTGCAAGAACTGCGTTACACGGCTCTTTTGATACGCTTCCATCACAAAGAACCAAAGTATTGGTGCCAGCGTTAGAATGCTCACCAAAAAGCCGCCAATGATCTTCCAGCTCATGCCTGCAAAGAACAGTACAAACAACGCGTAAATCACGGTGAAGATAGCGCCGTCCAAGTCTGGTTGTAAGGCAATCAAGCCCGCAGGCACAAAGGTGATCAGCAAACAGAAAGCAATTTTTCGAATGTCTGGTCGCCCACCTTCTAGATGCAGCATCCACGCGATCATAATGGGAATGGAGAGCTTGATCAGCTCAGAGGGTTGAAAGCGGAAGAAGCCAATATCAAGCCAGCGCTGTGAGCCATTGGTGCTATCACCAAACAGGGCAACGGCAGCCAAGAGCGAAACCGCAACCAGATACAAATAAGGCGCTGAACGTTGATAACTGGACGCAGGAATCGACGACATGACCAAAATACACACCAGCGTCAAACCGCATCGAGCGAGGTGCTTAAATAGCATAGCTTCATTAAATCCACTGGCACTCCAGAGAGTGAGTGAACTCAATAGCATGATCGGAATGATCGCCATCAGCAATGGCAAATCAATCCTAGGGAAGAAACGCTTGTTCATCTTCTACAACCTAAAAACGCCCCAATGCGGGGCGAAAACAACCAGAACTCTGCGAGCTCAAACTATTCCGATGCTAAGAATCCAATTTGGAAATAACAGACACCACGCAAAGGTGTGCAAGAGAGGAGTGTGCGACGCCGCCTGTTATGGGTAAGCTGACCTGGAAAGCCGTGGGAAGGATAAATACACCAGGCTGAGGCTTTGCGCCACACTTTTTATAAGGTTGAAATGGAAATTGGTACAGACAGCGCAATGAAATGAGCAGATTCGCCTTAAGTATTGAGCACTTAAGGCGATGGCATGATTAGGCTTGGGCTTTTTCTGGCTTGTGCGTGAAATGGTACAACGCCCACAGCACAAATAAAGTCACGGTGAGCTCCCAAGCTCGGAGGAAGGTGCTCTCCAAGCCCAGTTCATTGCTGGTCATGTAGAGTTGAATCGGCAACATGGTCGCCAATAATGCATCAGCATGAACGTCTTTGGCTGGACCTTTTGCTTTTGCCATTGATGCGGTAATCATAAAGGCAAGCAGACCCAATACGATGGTGTAGTAACCGAACGTGGATTGATGCCCAGCCATCAACAAGGTGAACACTACAGCTAATGCACAGCCGCCCACCTGAGTTTGAAAACGGCGGTCAACCACGTCGATAAAGCTTTTGTGTGTGGTTTGCGTTGCTGCGGCAATCACTGGCACCAAACAAAACGTTGCTGAGATGATGTCGACAATCATTAAGAACGCCACACCAAGACCAATCAACGCGAGTGAAATCGCTCGGTTCTCAAACGTAACAGGCTCTTCTTCAAATGCTGGTGGTTTGCCGCCACGTTCAACAGGGAACAGAGTCACCATGGTTTTTGCGACGACCATGGTTATCAGCATCGATAGCAGGATTTCATGAATGCGCATTGGCATGTCCATGGTGGTATGCTGAGCAAACACCACAATCAGAATCCAGTTGAAGGTTGGCATTAGCATCTGACCTTTCTTCGGCGGCGTGGTCGCTCTGCGGCGCATAAAGTCGAAGAAGAACAAGCTAATGGTCCACACCACAAACGGATGCTGCGAAAACACTTCAGTTACCACTAATGCTGCACTTGCTGCTAATAACGTAGGTAGCAAGGTGCGAAGCAGACCAAGCCAAGAATAGTCTTTGTTCTTGGTCATGATGATGGTTGGGTACAGCGCCAGATAAACTGGAGAATCAAGGTTCAGCAGTTTGCCCAGCACCATACAAATTGTCACAGTAAGGGCGACACGCAGTGCTTCATTACGCTCAGAACGACTTTGAAACAGGCTTTCGAAGGTCCACATGGTTCACCCCCTAGTAGATGTAGCGGAACATCGCTACCAAGTGAATCCAAGCTGAGCCAATGACATCCATGATTGGATTGCCGCTTTCAACGATCACACTTGCTCGTGAACCAGAAATCATAGAAGGATCTAACTCGTTAACTGTAATGCGAGTACGCACTTTCTGTTGCTCACGGATCCAACGAGTATCATTGGTCACGCTAGAAAGCTGTCCATTAGCATTGTTGGTATCGTAAATTGCACGCTCTTGGCTGCTGACTTCACCACTAAATACTTTGCCCGGTAGCGCATCGAAGGACACCAACACTTCGCGACCATTAGTTAGCTTATCAATGCCTTTTTCGTTGAAGTCTGCACTGATCCACGCATGGGCTTCGTCCACCAGCATCAATGACGCTGTGCCTTGTGTGATGTAGCTACCTGATTGCAGTTGCAAGTTCGTTACCACGCCTTCGGTTTGCGCCACGATTTGGGTATGGCTTAAGTCCAGCTCCGCACTGGCAAGTTTTGCTTCTGCCAACTCGATAGCTGCCGTACGGTCTTGAGTAGAAAGCTCTGCCTCAATGCGCTTCACTTCTGCGTTCGCTGCTTCCACCGCACTGCTGGCGACTTGTGTATTAGTGATCGCGTCATCCAGCTCTTGCTCAGTTGCTAGCCCTTTATTGCGAAGTTTTTGGTTACGCGCCAGTTTTTGCTTCGCGTTGTGGTATTCGAACTCGCGTTGGCTTTGGGTTTGTTTCGCTGCTGCCAATTGTTGCCATTTCGCGGAATCTGATTCACGTGCTTGGCGCAGTTCGGCTTTGGCTTGTGCCACTTTCAATTGGTAGCTGCTGGCATCGATAGCAAACAGTGGCTGACCTTTTTCAACCAATTCACCGTTATTCACCATCACATCCGTAATCACACCAGATACCTCCGGCGCAATGGTTGCGACATTACGATGCAGTGTCGCTTGGGTGGTGAAAGGGGAAACATTGTCTGAGGTGACTAAAAAAGCGGAGAACAAAGCAGCCGCTGAAAAAACAGTGTATATCGCGTATTTATAAAAATTTTCTTTCACGTCTGTACCTAGTATTCATTCGTTATTACGCGCCGCGTTCACGGCATATTCGGGTCTCTTTTCTACGTGGGCTAGGTTATACTCATCTAAAATTGGAAAAAATAACCAATGGAAGAAGTATGAATTCCATATTTGGAAACGTTGATGATCTGTACCTGTTTTGCTCAGTGGTTGAGCAAGGCTCTCTGCTCGCGGCGGCGAAAAAGCTCGAACTGCCGGTCTCTACTATGTCTCGTCGTTTATCGGCGCTGGAAGCGCGTCTAGGGCTGAGATTACTGGAGAAGAAGGGACGTGAGTTGGTGGCAACCGAGACAGGCTTACAGGCGTTTGATCAGCTCAGCAGTGCGATGTCGCAGATTGAATCCGGCATCTTGCAGCTCAATCAGCAAAGCCAAGAAGTGGAGGGGCGAATCCGATTGGTGATGCCAAGCCGCTTTTACAATGACTTAGTCGATAAGGTGGTTGAGGATTACATCAAAACCTATCCAAAAGTGACCATTGATCTTCTGCTTAGCCAAGTGAATTCGATTCCAGAAACCGATCGTGATCTAGTGGTGACGTTCGATTTGGATGGTTTGGACGATATGATCGCGCGCCCGTTGTTTAAAGTAGAGCACGCTTTCTTTGTTAGCCCTGAATATCTGGTGCAAGCGGGCGGCAATATTGAAACCTTACAAGATTTAGCCAAGCAAGACTGGGTAGCCAGCACACACACCACACAAGTGCCTATCTACCAACAAGACAAGCTGGTGGACATGCTCAACTGCAAGCCGCGCTTAGTGGTCAATGACATAACCGCAGTGATCAAAGCGGTGGAAAACGGTTTGGGAATTGCGTCGATCCCATTACGCCACGTTAAGCCTGAATTGAATCTCGTGCGCGTCGCACCATCCTATAGCCGCGGGGATCGCGAAGCCTATTTGGTTTATCGTCAGCGTAACTATCAGCCTAAAGCGCTGACCTTAATGGTCGAAGCGATTTTGCAGGCTTCAGAGAAGCGAAACCATTCATCCTCTCTCAATACCATTCACTCCGCATAACTGCCATTGGTCGCATGTAAAAGCAGCGTGCGATCTTCTCCCTTAATCTGAAACCATCAAATCACGTTCAACTAAGGACAGTACATGATGGTTTCTCAATCTCGCTCAATCAAAGCTCTTAAACTGGCAAGTACCTTTATCGCCGCATTTGCACTCAGCAGCAATTTGGCTCTGGCTAACCCAAGCGAGCGCACACTCAGTCAATTCAACCAAGCAGCGCAGGGTGACTCTGGCTTAGTTGATACCGTTTACGGCGAATTATCCAAACAACTCGAAGAGCAGGGCGCAACGCCAGTGACCTTGGTGTATTTAGGCAGTGCTGAGACATTGCAAGGTCGTGAAGCGTTTATGCCTTGGAACAAGATGAAGTTCACCGAGAGGGGTCTTGCCACAATCCAAAAAGGTTTGGATTTAATGGTGAATCAGCCAGTACCACTGCAAGAGCAACAACGCTTACAAGGCTTGCCGGAATACCAACTGGCCACTGCCATGGCAGCCACCACCTTTACTTCTCTACCTGACATGTTCAATCACTTTGAGCGTGGCTACGAGCTGTACCTTTCATTGCTCGATGAGCCGAGTTTTAGCCAACAACCTTTCGCCGCAACGTCTTGGATTTATCGCTACGCCATTGAAGCAGCGCTGCGCGCTGAAGACGTTCAACAAGCCAAAATATGGTTAGTGCAAATGGAGCAGTTGGGTGACAGCAATTTAGAAACGCAAACCGCGAAAGCGCTGCTAGCGAAGTATTAGGGAGGCGTCATGATCGTTTTTAATCAACTTAGTCGCGATTACGCCCTTGGCAGCCAAACCGTGCGTGCATTGCGAGACGTGTCTGGTGAAGTGTTTGCTGGCGAAATGGTGGCTCTGTGTGGACCGTCTGGCTCAGGCAAAAGCACCTTACTTAACGTGCTTGGTATGCTGGATACTCAATACCAAGGTCAGGTGACGTTTGCAGGCAGCCCATACCCAACCGGGCAAATGCAGGCGGCGAAAATGCGTCGTGAAAAGCTTGGTTTTGTGTTCCAAAAATTCAATCTTGTCCCCGTGATGACGGCGCTAGAGAACGTGGCGTATCCGTTACACCTCAACGGCTTTTCAAAAGCTGAACAAACCGAGCTCGCCACACAAATGCTAGAACACGTTGGCTTGGGCGAGTTTATTCATCACATGCCCGATAACCTATCAGGCGGTCAGCAACAACGCGTGGCAATTGCGCGCGCCTTAGTGCACAAACCAGCATTGGTGATTGCTGATGAGCCAACCGCAAGTCTTGATAGCCAAACTGCCAACAAGGTCATCGACATTATGAAAGGGCTCGGACACGAGCTAGGCACCACTTTTATCGTCGCCACTCACGACCCTCGCATGGCATCCCGTTGTGACCGCACCATTGAATTGGTGGATGGCAAAATTACCCAAACGCACGCAAGTGTGGAGGAGGTTTCATGGGCAAGCTAATTCCTGTTTCGGTTCGTCTTGCTTGGTTGAACCTGCAACGCAATCGCCGTCGCAGTTTGTTGTCGATGCTGATCATCGCTATTGCCGTGTTTGCGTTAACCAGTGCGGGCGGTTTTGGTCTGTACACCTATGACAGTTTGAAAGAATCGACAGCGCGTGACACGGGGCATCTGACGTTAACCACTCCGGGTTACTTCGCCAAAGAAGAAGAGATGCCGCTGAGTAACGGGTTAACTCACGCCGACGACATCACCAAGCAATTGATTGGGTTGAATGAAGTGCGAGGTGTGCAGCCACGAGTTGAGTTCAGCGGTTTGATTTCCAACGGCAACAAGTCATCGATCTTTATCGGCATTGGTGTTAACGAACGCGAATTCGATATGAAAGGACCGTTTTTGGACGTGCGTGAAGGGCAAACACTTTCGAACATTCATGCATCGCGTTATGACCCAGCAGAGCCAGAAGTGATGCTCGGCGTTGATTTGGCGAACAACCTAAGCGTGCACGTTGGCGATTGGATTACCTTGCTGGCGACCACTACCGATGGCGCATTGAATGCGTATGACTTCAAAGTACGTGGCATCTACTCAACCGGCGTACCTGAGCTTGATAAACGCCAGTTGTACGTGCACATCAACAGCGCGCAATCGCTGCTCGGTTCAGACAAAGTCAGCGCGTTATCTGTCTTTCTGTTCGATACCAGTTTAACTAACCAAGTCGAGCAACAAGTTGCTTCGGTTCTGAGTAAGCAAAAACAGAACTTTGGTGATCAAGATATTGAAATTACGCCTTGGCAAGAACGTGCGTTCTTTTATCTCAAAGTGAAAGATTTGTACGACCGTATCTTCGGCATCATGGGCGCAGTAATGGCGTTGGTGGTCTTTGTCGCCCTGTTCAACACCATGACCATGTCGGTCACCGAGCGCACCCGTGAAATCGGCACCTTGTCGGCTCTTGGTAGCTACCCTCGCGAAATCATTGCTGGGTTCTTGCGCGAAGCAGGGTTACTTGCCGTGATTGGCAGCTTAATCGGTGCTTTGTTTACGGCGCTAGTCACCGTCTTACTGATGGTCGTGGATGTGCAAATGCCGCCACCGCCAGGACGCACAGAAGGTTACCCATTAACGATTTACTTCTCTTGGGAGCTGGTAGCCATAGCAGGATTTGCAGTAATGATGATTTGTTTGGTTGCGGCGTTTTTCTCGGCGCGCAAAGGGGTGAACAAGCCAATTACGGAGGCACTGATTTATGTTTAATTTCAAATCACTATTACCAATTGCACTGCTGACGGTAAGCGGCGTTGCAAGCATGAATGTCAGTGCAAATGAAACAGCGCTAGATGCACAGCAAGTTGCGCAATTGATTGAAAAAGCCGACAGCTACCGCTTGCAAGATGATTCCTCCAAAGTGGTGTCACTGGTGCGCTTATATCAAGACCAAGAGTTAGATAAAACCCGCCTTTACCACGTGTACACGCGTCCAAATCGTGAATCGCTAGTGGTGTTCAAATCAGCAGTCGAAGCTGGGCAAAAGATGCTGATGATGGGCGACAACTACTGGCTGCAAATGCCTAAGAGCCGCCGTCCGATTCGCATTACGCCGATGCAAAAGCTGCTTGGGGAAGCGTCTATCGGCGACATCTCAACCCTGACGTGGAGCCAAGATTATCAAGGTGAATGGAAAGCGACAGAAACCGTTTCGGTGAACGGAGAAAGTGTCGCGGCTTATCATCTTGCTCTAACCGCGAAGACCAAAGGGGCGAGCTATCAGAAGATCGACTTGTGGTTGTCTGAGCAAGATGCGTTTCCTATCAAAGCCGATCTTTACTTGCGCTCTGGCAAACTCGCCAAGCAAGCGCAATACGGACGTGCAACCGACAACGGTGAAGACTACGTCAGTGAGATGACCTTGCTTGATAGCATTCAGCCGAGCAAAAAGACCGTTATCGAGTACCAAGAAATCGTGCCTTGGCAACTGGATAACAAGTTCTACAACCCAAGCTATCTGCCTAAAGCCAATACGACTCAGCTTTAGCCTGAACTCCGTAAATAGAACCATGAAAACGAGCAAGGAAGTTACATGAAATCGCACCAGCCTAACCTTAACAAAAGCACCAGTTTGTTGATTGCTGCCTCATTGTGTGTGGGCGCGTCAGCCCCTGCTTTTGCCAATGATGAACTGAGTTTTGAGTGGGATTGGGCTGTCAGTTACGAAACGGCCAAGCAGCGTGACAGCGCATTTATACAAGCGCAGAGCAGTTCTCGTGATTCACTTAATGCACTGTTGGATGTGCAGGTGAATTATCAAAACTTCAGTGGCTTGTTTGCTCTGTACAGCCAAGGTTTGTACCTCAATCAACAAGGAGAGAGTGATTGGTGGAGTGAAGCTGATAACCAGTTGTTGATTAGAGAGCTGGCTTGGCTAGGGGAGTGGCAAGTCGGTGACACTACGCTTGATGTGAGCTTAGGTAAGTTGCGCGTGGATTGGGGTGTGGGTTATGGCTACCGACCTTTGGATCTGTTTAAGCCGTATCGACAAAACCCTGTTGGCTTAGTCGCAGAAGAGGGCGCGGGCGTGTTTTCACTTTCACACTACGATATGGCCGGCGAATGGACCGTCATTGCGACCGATTCAAGCTGGGGGCAACAAGACCAAAGTTCACTTGATCAAGCCGCAGAGCAACAAGGAGTTGGTATTCGTCGTTATGCGCTGGTGGGAGACACCGAGTATCAACTTATTGGTTATTACGATGATGTGCGCCGAGGTTTACTCGGAGCCAGTGCCATTGCCGTGTGGGATGAATCCATCGCCATGCACGGTTCCATGCTGTGGCAAAAGCAAAGTGTCGGCTATCAGTTTCAGCAGGATGATCTTTACCAACCCGTTTCAGTTGAGGAACAGGGAAGCGCATTCCAAGCTTTAGTTGGGATGAACTGGGCAAACCAAGCCGGACACAACGTGATTGCTGAATATTGGTACGACAGCCGAGCATGGTCGAAAAGCGAATGGCAGCAAGCAATAGAGCGTGGCGAATTACTCTCTCAGCTCCCTGAACCTAACAACTCTCTGTTGGCTAGCAGCGCTCTACTTGCGACAAGCTACGCCCAAGGGTTTCAGCATGCCAATATCGTTCAGCATAACGTAATGCTGCACTGGAGTTGGGATTTGGAAGCGTGGGCTGCATGGAACGGTAAAGCGGATATGGGCTGGCTAAGTGATGTAACCCCTACGTTGGATGTGATGTTGGCGCCACAAGATGGTGGTGTGATTGTCACGCAGTGGCTTAACTACCAATGGATTGATACCGGCGATCAAAGTGTAGAAGTGGAAGTTGCCGCACGCTTTTTAACCGGAGACGACCAATCTGCTTACGCACAAATCAATGATAAGCATATGATTGTTTTTAACATCAAAGGGAAATTCTAAATGTGTTCAGCAAAATCAGTGGTGAAAAGTGGATGGTCGCGTAGCTTATTAGTGACCACGGCATTTTGTCTCTTTATCGCAGCAATGACGCTTTCTGTTTGGGGGGGCTCATTCTACGTTCATGTTATGGTGAGTTTTGGATTTGGCTATTCGGCTATCTTCTTCTCATGGCTTGTCGACCGCCTGTTTCCTACCATTCCTCGTTTGGCGGAAGTGGCTATCTCGCTGACGGCTTGCTTATTGTTCGGTGTGGTAAACGCCCAGTTTTGGCTCGGAGAATATTTCGGCATCTCAGGTATGCTATCGGTTGGACTCATGGGGTTGTTATTCAGTGCCATGTGCTTTTTCTATTTCTACTCACGCGAGCAACATGCAATCGCTCAACGAGAGTTGGAAGCCATCAAACGCGAGAAAGCAGAGCAAGATCGTGCACTATTACTTAGTCAGCTTAAGCAGATGCAAAGCCAGATTGAGCCGCATTTTCTATTTAATACCTTGGCAAATATCAGTGCGCTCATGTCGCAAGATGTTGATAAAGCTAAGCTGATGCTAGAACAGTTAACCGCGCTGCTGCGTGCAACGCTCAAAAGCTCACGTGAAGAGCACACCACCATAGACAATGAAACGGCGTTACTTGAGGCTTACTTAGGCATCCAGCAAACTCGTTTGGGTGACCGACTCAGTTACAAGATTGAAGTGGAAGAGGGGTTAGGCAGAAGCGAGTTACCGCCGATGATGCTTCAACCCTTAATCGAAAACGCCATCATCCATGGTATTGAGCCGAAGCGAGAAGGCGGTGAAGTCCGTTTGCTGATTAAGCGCGAACAACAGAACTTGCTGATTGAAGTCAGAGACACAGGTGTTGGCTTAAATCACGTGAGTGGGCACATGGGCTCTGGCGTCGGTTTAAGTAATCTCAAGCAGCGAGTTGAAGCTTTGTTCGCAGGGCAAGGGGAGGTTTCTATCAGTGAGTCTGCTCAGGGTGGCGTTTGTGTTCGCTTGCGCTGGTCAATGGAATCGTAATCAAGGAAGAAAGGAATGAATACAGGGTTTACTGCCATTATTGCTGATGATGAACCGCTATTGAGGCGTCATCTTGATAAAAGCCTAGCTGAAGTGTGGCCAGAGCTAGAGGTGATAGCCAAAGTCGCGGATGGTGAACAAGCGTTGCAAGTCATTGAGCAAAACCAACCTGACATTGCGTTTCTTGATATTCGTATGCCAGTTCTGGATGGCATGACACTAGCGCAAAAACTCAATCAACTCGCCAATCCACCTTTGATTGTGTTTGTCACTGCGTACGATGATTACGCCATCAAAGCCTTTGAACAAAATGCCGCCGATTATTTGCTCAAGCCTATCTCGGATGAGCGCCTGCTGACGACGTGTGAAAGAGTGAAAGCACGCCTTGCTAAGCGAGAGCAAGAAAGCAGTAATGTGCAGATGAGCAGCCTGTTAGAACAGTTACAACAATTATCCGCGCCACAAACGCCGCAATATCTTCAGTGGATCAAAGCGATGCAAGGGGAAGATATTCATCTGATTGCCACGTCTGATGTGTTGTATTTCAAAGCGGAAGAAAAATACGTTTCTGTATATGCCCAACAAGGACAAGGCAAAGTGCAGGAGTATTTAATTCGTACATCGTTGAAAGAGTTGATAGGGCAGCTTAACCCAGAACAGTTCTGGCAAGTGCACCGTTCAAGCGTGGTGCAAGTGTGCAAAATTAGCAAAGTAAACAAAGACTTTGCTGGAAGGATGTTTGTTCACGTTGGAGAAAACAAGCTCCCTGTGAGCCGTGCATCTCAAAGTTTGTTCAAAGGAATGTAATCGCTAGAACTGCTCACTCTTTACACTGTAAACTCGCTGCTCCTAACCCAAATTATCAAGGAAGATAAATGAGTTATCGCGTAACCCTGTTAAATGCGACGGGAGAGTTGTCTCCACTCGCTGAGTATTTACATCAGAAACTTGATGATCTGAGCTCACAACTTTCTAGTTACTTTGATTTAAGTAACGTCGACCTGACTGTTAGCCCGTTTGATCGCAATGACGTACCGCAGACGGGCATTGGTGGCTATTGCTTAAGTGCCTATCGTGTAGAGATTCTGCTTGATACTCAACGTGCTGATATTAAAAACGTTATTGAGAAAGAACTGGCTGCGGTGTTAGCGCATGAGTTGCATCACCTGTTTCGTATGCGAGCGGGAGAGAATGGCGTTGCGCTTGGTGATGTGCTTATTATGGAAGGGTTAGCTTGTCATTTCGAACGTAAGGTGAATGGCGGCGTCACTCCGAGCTTGTTTGAGCAAATCAAAGATCAAGATTGGCGCCCTTTCTATGCTGAGATGAAAGACAAGTTGACCAGCTTAGATTACAACTTCGACGCTTACTTTCTTGGCAGCGATGAAAGCCGCTGGCCGAAATACATGGGATATTGGGTTGGGTATAACCTTGTTGCTGAATATCTGGCTGATTTTCAAGGCTCTGAGCTTGATTTAGTCGGAGCAAAAGCCGAGCTTTTCTATCAATCACTCTGGCACAAGCCAAACTAATAGGCTGTGTCATAAAAACAAAAAGCGCCTAGGTCATAAGACGTTAGGCGCTTTTGTCGTTTTATAGCGACGATTTCTACCAAGAGGCGAATGGGCTTATTCGCTGACTGTCACTTTCTCAATAATGATTGGATCGCATGGCACATCATCGTGACCAAGCTTAGAGGCCGTTTTCACTTTCGCGATGCGGTTTACGACATCCATACCCGCAGTCACTTTACCAAACACGGCGTAGCCCCAGCCTAGGTTGGTAGTTGCGGTGTGGTCTAGGAAATCATTGTCTTCCAAGTTAATGAAGAACTGTGCCGTTGCAGAGTGCGGAGCATCGGTACGCGCCATTGCGATAGTGCCAACAAGATTCTTTAGACCACGGTTTGCTTCGTTCGCGATAGGGGCGCGTGTTGGCTTTTCTGCCATGTCTTCGGTATGACCGCCACCTTGGATCATAAAGCCGTCAATAACGCGGTGGAAAATGGTGCCGTTGTAGAAGCCATCTTCACAGTATTTTTTGAAGTTCTTTGAGCTAACTGGCGCTCGTTCTAGGTTCAGTTCAATCTCGATGTCACCGAAATTGGTGGTCATGATAATCATCTGGTTTGCCCTTATGGGTGCTAAGTTGGCGGCATTATAGCTAAGACTTCTGAGGATAGCAGAAATAAAAACAGCGACGTTTTGGCGTCGCTGTTTGCATAGTGAATGGGTGAGGAAAGCGTTAAACCGTAAAGCGACCGACCAAGTCGTACAGCTCGTTAGCTTTGTGGTTAAGGTTGCCACTGCCTGCACGGTTTTGGTTGGCAAGGTGTGCCGATTGGCTGCTTTGTTGAGAGATCACTTCAATACGTTGTGAAATCTCTTGCCCAACTTGGCTTTGCTCTTCGGTTGCCGTTGCGATCAAGGTGTTCATGTCCATGATGTTAGCAATTGCGGCTTGGATTTCTTGCAGTGCGGCAGAGGCAGCACGTGCTTCCTCAACCGTTGCTTCACCACGCGCTTGGCTTGAACCCATGGCTTTCACTGCTGCATCCGAGCCAGACTTCAACTGCTCAATCATTTGGTGAATTTCGCCTGTGCTATCTTGAGTGCGACTCGCCAGTTTACGAACTTCATCAGCAACGACTGCAAAGCCGCGACCTTGTTCGCCTGCACGGGCTGCTTCAATGGCTGCGTTTAGTGCCAATAGGTTGGTTTGCTCGGCAATGTCTTGAATCACTTCTAGCGAAGAAGAAATGTTTTGTACATCGCTCTCTAAACGAGAAATTACCGTGCTGGCTTCCGACACTTCTAGCGCGAGCGCTTCGACAGAGCTCGCTGCAGAATCAACAATGTGTTTTGCTTGCTGTGAGTTATCATCAGCGTCTTTGGCGGATTGCGCCGCTTGGTTAGCGTTGCTGGAAATCTCGTGCGCCGTTGCTGTCATCTCGGTCATTGCCGCAGCGACTTGTTCGGTTTCTTCACGTTGACCTGAAGCCAATTCGTCCACTTGCGACGCTCGCTGTGACATGTCGTTGGTCTCTGAAACCACTTCTTGCCCAACATGGCTAACACTCTTGATGATGCCTTGCAGGCTTTCAACAAAGATATTGAAGTTACGGCTAAGCTGAGTGAACTCCGGTACACTTGATTCTTCCATGCGTGCGGTTAAGTCGGCATCGCCTTGCGCGAAAGAGTGAATTGAAGCATCAAACTGCTCAATAGGCTTCATGATGCTGCGGTTAACAAACACCGCGAAGACTGCAACGATGGCTGCAATCGAGACACAGAATAGAGCAATTGCCGTCAGTGTGGTGTTGAGAGCCTGGTGCGCTTCTTCTTCCATGTTTGCCACAATAGCGTCGATATCGTCAGTATAGAAACCCGTTCCCAACATCAAATCCCATTCAGGAATAAAGACTGAGTAGCTGAGTTTCGGTAGTGCTTCGCTCTGACCGAGTTTCGGGAAGTAATAAGTCGTGAACTCACCAGTTTTGGAGTTTTTGAGCAAATCCTGAATTAGGTAATTGCCTTTCTTATCCTGCAAGTTATAGAAGTTTTCCCCGATGCCTTTAGTGTTTTTACCCACTACGACGCGAACGCCTTTTGAATCGTAGCCAAAGATGTAACCGGATTGACCGAACTCCAGCTGTTTCAAGATAGGCAGAGCCTCTTCAAGTGGGGCGTTTTGAGCGAGTAGTGGCTCGACAGCGGAACGCGCCATTTGGACGTAGTTTTTGAGCTCAGCTTTTTTCATCTCCATCATTTGACTTCGAGTCTGCTCAATCTCGTGTTCGTTGTAGGCAGTGGTTTGTAGGTAGGTGAACCACATCATGCCTATTGCCATGGTTAGAATTGGAATTATTGAAAGGATATATAGTCGTTTTCTGATCGTCAGATTCATAGAGACGTCCTTCTCTCGGCGCAGCGTTACAAGTGACAAGCTGAATAAGCCTGCCTGATAAAATTATTAATACTTATTGTTGTAATGCTTAGAGATTAACCGAGTTAATCAATCAGAAGTACAGGAAGTTTATAAATTTAGACTAAGGTCGTAGCATTTTTAAGCGGGATCACAATTAACGTGAACACGAACCGTTATTGCAGCGAGAAGTGCCCGTTAGCCAGTAGGAAACGCGGTAGCGGTTTTTGGCAAATTTGAGGTAAAGCCAGTCCGCAACAGGTTTGATAATGCGCCAACGCAATGGTGCATACAACCAACCGCGACCGACCAATTGCCATGCACGATGAGTCACGTCCAACCCAAGCAGCAGCTCACCCTTATCGTTGAGGGCGTGCAAAATGGTGTTGGCTTGCTCCGGATCGATCTGCGGATAATCGGCGAACGCCTCGCTGTAGATATCGACGGTTTTAATCTGCTGTTTGGAATCGCGTTGTTTTAGCGCCTTCATCTCTTTGGCGCACAAGGGACAAGTGCCATCGTAAAATACGGTCAGTTTGGTCATGATTGAGCTCATTGTTGGCGGTTCTTATCCCTTTTACGCGATTATTTTTCTTTTAGTTCATTGTCTTGCAAGTAATGCAGCCAATTATCACGGATGTTGCCGTAATTGAATTGGCAGAACTCTTTGCGATCGCGTAAGTAATCTTTTTCTACTTCATCTAACAAGGCTTTGTATTGCTCTGGATCGCTGCCGTAGACCAGACACAGGGTAGAGAAGTAACGCTGTAGATCGAAACTGTGCTCGTCAATGTACTCGCCAAAATCGTAGTAGTCCGGTCTGTCGTCGGATTCGAATGCGAACATGTCTGCAGCACTGATCGCCACATCGGCACCGTCATCGACGTAATCAATCAACAAAATGGTGGCGAAGTTGTCGACCGCATCTTCCTCTTTACCCAGTACCGGAATGTTTTGATCGGCAATGTAAGCGTGTCCGGCTTCGTGCAATAGCGTGTGCAGCAAAGTATCGAGCGCGCCCGTTTTCGGTGATTTACCGTAACGTTCTTGGTATTTGTTGTTGGTGAAGTAGTTGAATGATTCCAGATAGAAGGTGTATGGGATATGGATGGTGTGGGTTTCTGGATCGTAAAGCGGACCGTCTTCGCCACCGTAGGTCAATGTCAGTGGGTTATCAAACGGGAAGTAATCATCAGAAAGCTGGACAAAGATGTCGTTCACTTCACTGCTTTCAATCACTTGCGCAGCAAAGCGATCATCGGCAGTTTCCGCTGGGAGGTATTCGATTTTAATGTTTTCGCTCGCAGACGCTGTGGCAGCAAACAGCAGCAGAGAGGCAAAGGCAGAGTGACTTTTCATTTTCGGAATCTTGTTATTTGTTTGGTTTGCTTGAAAATTATACATGCTTTTTATAGTGTGCGCGCTGGAGGACACATTCATGAATAATC
Organism: Vibrio sp. Y29_XK_CS5; assembly: GCF_024181835.1. NCBI lineage: Bacteria > Pseudomonadati > Pseudomonadota > Gammaproteobacteria > Vibrionales > Vibrionaceae > Vibrio > Vibrio sp. Y29_XK_CS5. Next base: position 2,037,603 of record NZ_JAMZAM010000001.1, on the reverse strand, counting down.
CATTACTACTGCAACCCCGCATCCAATAGGCGTCGTTGACTGAGAACGCAGCAACAACGCCACGAGAAATCGTTCCGTGGCATACATTTACTTTATTGAGGTAATTGCCATGAAAAAACATTGGTCCAAATTTCAGTACCTGCATCAAGTGGTGCAAAACCAAAACATCCACATCAAAGGCACCCATAGTTATTACAGCGATTGTTGGGATAATGGCTTCGAAGATTCTGTCGTGCGTTATCTGCATGGCGATGAAGTCAGTAAAGCGTGGCAACCGAGGTGGGAAGTCGATCAGCTCTATATCGGTGATTACGTGTGTATCGCGGCTGAAGCGGTGATTTTGATGGGCGGCAACCATAATCACAGGACGGACTGGTTTTGTCTGTATCCGTTCCTTGATGACATCGAGCAATCTTACCAAGGCAAAGGCGATACCGTGATTGGTGACGCAGCTTGGATTGGCATGCGCGCGATGATCATGCCCGGTGTCACCATTGGGGAAGGCGCAGTGATTGCCGCAAACAGCGTCGTGACCAAAGATGTCCCACCTTACACTGTGGTGGCAGGATCTCCGGCAAAACCCGTTAAGCTTCGCTTTAAGCAAGACATCATTGATAAGCTGCTCGCCCTGCAAATCTACACGTGGGATGAAGCCAAGTTCGAGGCACTTCGCGCTTTCATCTGCAGTAATGATATTGAACAGTTGATCATTGCAGAAGCAAACTATGAAAGTGGCGAATAGCACTGAAATGAGGAAAATTTTCAGCGATATGTTATAATCTCGCTCCGTTGTAACGAGAACACTTGTTGCAAGCTTGAGAATTTCCCGGGATTCGGCTCGTTCCAAACACCATGAGTCAGAGTTTTTAACTACGATGGGATACAAGCAAACCCAGATGTTAGAGCGCCACCTCGGCGCTCTATTCGTTATGACGGGAAGGAACTTTGCTCGATAGTGATGATCACATTCTGTTTAAGTAAGGGAGCCCGATAGCGGTTCAGAAAGTGTCACTCGGACAATACTCACAACACGATATCCATCTCCTGCAAGCAGTCATTTCTGTTTGTCTATGAAGAGGATAAGAAGGAGCTTAACAGGCTCCTTTTACATTTTAGGGCTTGCGAATAGCGCGTAAATCAGAACATCGCTTAACGACCGTCCCTTAAACTAGCCTAAGGCGCATTTAACACAACCTTTTGAGTATTTTCGGAAAAATATAGCGAGAAAATTTGCTATTGAGCGAAGGTTAAACTAACACTCAATCATTACGGAGGATGAAGAGAACAATAATAAGAGGCGATATGAATCATTTAATATCTGTAGGTGCACTGGAGTCCTTTTTGGTTGCGATCAGTGTGCTTTTCCTGGGGCATTTCATTAATGCTAAGCTACCGATCTTAAAGAAATTCAACATACCTGAGCCGATTGTAGGGGGCTTAATTGTTGCCTGCATCATTACTGCTCTTCATTTTAACGGCGTCGATTTGGAGTTCGACTTACCGTTGCAAAACACATTCATGCTGATGTTCTTCGCTACCGTTGGTTTGGCAGCAAATTACACTCAGTTAATGAAAGGGGGCGCGAAGGTTTTCATCTTCTTAGCAGTCGCGTCGTTCTACATCATCATTCAAAACGGTGTTGGTGTTTCACTGGCAGCGGCATTGGGTTTAGATCCGCTGATGGGGCTTATCGCTGGTTCGATTACTCTATCAGGTGGTCACGGCACGGGGGCGGCGTGGTCACAAACTTTCCAAGACGTTTACGGTTTGAATAACGTATTGGAAATCGCGATGGCGTCAGCAACATTCGGTTTGATCATCGGTGGTATCATCGGTAGTCCGGTTGCGCAGCGTCTGGTCGAAAAGAACAACATCGAATCTGAGTATGGTCGTGGTGGTCGAGATGCCAAAACCCACGAGAAATTCCCGGAGTTGGTGACGTACAACGAGTACGAAGAAGACAAAGTAACCGCGAAAAAAGTGGTTGAGAAACTGTTCTTCCTATTGATCTGTGTAACAGGTGCTAAGTACGTAGAGCAATGGGTGAGCACTTACGACATTCAATGGCTGATGATTCCAGACTTCGTTTATGCGTTGTTCATTGGTGTGATCATCACTAACTTCTTGGAAGTGACCAAGATTCGTAAGTTGGATGCCGAAACGGTCGACATGTTAGGTACGGTGTCGCTGTCTCTGTTCCTAGCGATGGCTCTGATGAGCTTGAAACTATGGAACATCTTTGACCTAGCGATCCCATTCTTGGTGATTCTAGGCGTGCAGTCAGTGATTCTGGCTATCTTCACCTACTACGTAACGTTCAAGGTGATGGGTAGCAACTACGATGCTGCGGTTATCGCAGGTGGTCACTGTGGTTTCGGTTTGGGGGCAACCCCAACGGCGGTAATGAACATGGGTTCAATCGTTAACCGCTTTGGTCCGTCACCACAAGCGTTCATGGTTGTTCCGATTGTTGGTGCCTTCTTCATCGACATTGTTAACTTGATCATTCTACAAGGTTACATCTCGTTCCTTGGCTAGATAGATTAAGACGCCAAATAAAACAAAAGGTCACAGTATTGCTGTGACCTTTTTTGTTTCTGGCGCTTGCCAACGACGAACTTCGTCAGTCTATACGCAAGCTTTCATTTTCAAGCGGTTCTTGTTGTCGCGATTAGCAAGGACTTGCTGGTGGTCATCAATCGTCCCCAGTGTTTTCGCCATGCGATCGTAAAGCACAACGTTCACCGTCGCGGCTAGGTTCATACAACCGTGAGTCGGCACGTACACCACGTGATGCGCCTTATCGACCATCTCTTGCGGCAATGAGCCATCCTCTGGTCCAAACACATAAATCGCGTTCTCTGGGTGAGTGAATTGCGGCAGTGCTGTTGCACCGACCACTAACTCTACACAAACAATTTCCACATCGTCGGCAACATTGGCAGTGAGGTCTTCCATCTCCACTAATTGAATACGTTCTTGTGAGTTCTGGGTGTCGGTCTGGAATTTTACTGCGCGGCTGTAGCGTGTACCGTTGTAACGAACTTGCGCAGCGTCGTAGCAGCCTGCGGCTCGCAATACAGCGCCAACGTTGGTTGGACTCTTTGGGTTGTACAGTCCAATAATGGCTGTTGGCTTGGTGGTCATGGTTGGTGTTCTGCTTTTCAAAAATTCTAGATAACAGCGCTGAGCGCATTAAGCGGGGGATTATGAACTTAACCACGCCGAAGCGCTATTGCTATAGGCTGATTATTTTTGTGTTGACGCAAACAGAGTGAAGATGGATGGTGCTGAAAATGAAAAAAGCGAGGACAGTACCTCGCTTTTGATGTGTGCTTGTGCTTGTTAGTTCACGGTGCGGCTGAACTTGATGCTAGCCGTCCAAGCAAGCACACCGATGAAAGCGTAAATCCCAACGTTCATCCAACCTGCACCTGGAATCGCGCTGAACGGGTTTGGCGCAAGAATCGCGTGCAGTGGTAGATAGAAAATTGCCGAGAAGAAATCATCCAGACCATAGTAGTTGAACATCGCAATTGGCATCCAACGTAGTGCGTAAATACCAATCAAGATGACCAATAGTGGTGAGTTCACTTTCTGTGAGATTGCCATTGCGGTTAGTGCGAGCGGCAATAACAACACGCCAGCTACCACCATTCGAAGCAAGAACTCTACCCAGTTCAGCAGCACGAAGCCCAATGATGCTTGGCGATACAATAACGCCAGCTGATGGTCGGTTGAAACATTTAACATCCACAGCATAAAGTCCGCAGCGAAAACCAATACCGAGCACACCAATGGAATCACCAATAAACCAAACGTCAGCTTCACTAGGTGGGTTTTCACGTCACTGACAGGCATACTGCGCCAAAACATGATACTGCCCTCTGAGCGCTCTTTACGCAGCGTTCTTGGGAAATATTGAGTGCCAAGCAGGATAGACAACAAACCAATGCCGCCGGTGATCAGCATGTTGACGTCATCGCCGAGCTCTTTGTGGATGTCACTGACATCACCGCCAAAGCTCATTTGGAAGAACATATTGTGTTGCAGTGTCGAACTACTCATTAAGCTGACAAACAGCAGCACGCCACAGGCGAACATAAATAACGGCACGCGTGTAACCAACGGGTTCTCTAGCCATTCTTTACGCAACATCGCGACAATCGATTTCATTATGCTGCCTCCTTCTGCAATGCCAAGAACAGATCCGCAAGCTTGACGCCATATACATCACCCAGCCCTGCAACTTGCTCTGCGTATTGTGACGACAGCAACCATTTAGTTGTGCCCAAGCCTTTTTGCGATGACAGTGGTTTCAGCGCTTCGATTTGTGCGCGATGCTCATCACTGGCATCGAGAATGAAGTAATCTTCGCTGATGCTGTCCATTGAGGTTTGTAGGACAGGTCGACCGTGTTTAAGGATCAGCACGTCCGTCAGTAGGTGTTCGATTTCCGATACTTCATGGCTCGCTATGATCAGCACACGCTCGCCATCGTGGAACCATTCCAGCAAATGACGGTAGAAGGTATCGCGATAAACCAAATCCAAGCCAAGCGTTGGCTCGTCCAGAATCAGAATCTGCGTATTGGTCGCGATGACGACAGCCAAGTGCAATTGCACCTTCATGCCTTTCGATAGGGATTTGATACGTGCGCGCGGCTTGATGTCGGTTTGACGAAGCATGGCATCGGCTTTGCTGCGATTGAAACCTGGGTGTACGCCCTCGGTGTAATCGAGCAGCTGAGCAACGGTCATCCAGTTTGGCAGAACGTTCACATCCGAGATGTAAGACAAGCTCTGCATGATTTTGTCGCGTTGCATGATTGGCTCAAAGCCGTTGATGCGAATGGTGCCCTGATATTCGTGTGCACCGAGTAGGGCGTTAATGAGAGTCGATTTACCCGCACCGTTATGACCTAACAAGCCAAGCACCTGACCCGCTTGTAGATCAAAGCTCACGTCATGCAGCGCTTCACCCTGCTGACGATATTGCTTGGAGACGTGTTTTACACTGACTAATGCGCTCATTGGTCACCTTCAATATGTGTTTGGATTTGTTGGATAAATTCATCAAGAGACATATCCAGACGTTGTAGTGTGTCGGCGATCTGCGGAATTTGTTGTTCAAGGAAACGTGCTTTTTCATCAGCAAGCAGCTGTTTTTTTGCACCTTGGGCGACAAACATGCCTTGCCCACGTTTCTTTTCTACCAATCCTTCATCAACCAATAACTGATAGCCCTTCATGACCGTCAGGTGGTTGATCTTCATATCCGCAGAGACACTGCGTACCGAAGGCAAAGCTTCGCCCTCTTGCCAGATGCCTTGCAATATTTGCTGGGTGATCTGGTCAGCCAACTGACGGAAAATCGGTTGGCGATCATGCCAATGCGTCATGATTGGTTTCCTTGGCTGAGTTGGTGTTATATATATGTATAACACCTTGGCGATGGGATAGAAAGCGCCAATCTTCTTGCGCTGTTTTCTCAATCACTTTTGCCGATGAAATTTCGACAAAGTTTGCACCAGAGTTTCACGCAAAATTTGTACGCAATCGCATACGTTTTTGCCTTCAAAAACTGGTAAAAAATTGTTCACTTCTCATAAGTTGAGAAGAGCGAAAAAAACGAGAAAATTGCGCCACAAAACTTGGTGAAAAAGTGTGTTTTTTCATTGAGTGAGAATTGGGTGAATATTTGAGTTGTTGCTTTCTTATTTAATGAGAATTTAGTGGGTTTGGACCCTAGAAAACCACACGTTCAGTAGGCACTCTGACCTGCCTAAATACCGCTCAACCTGCGAGTTGTTACTCAAAGGATGAGAAAAAGGAGGCAAAGAGGTTTTATGAATCAGGTCATTTCTGTCGGTCCACAAGAGTCGTTTCTAGTCGCTATTTGTGTGTTGTTCTTGGGACAATTCGTTAACGCTAAATTACCGATCTTAAAGAAATTCAATATTCCCGAGCCAATCGTGGGTGGTTTGATTGTCGCTTGTGCGATCACCGCGATGCATTTCAATGGCGTGGATTTAGTTTTCGATTTACCGCTGCAAAACACTTTCATGTTGATGTTCTTCGCCACTGTTGGTTTGGCTGCGAACTACACCCAGTTGATTAAAGGCGGCGCTAAGGTGTTTATCTTCTTAGCCGTGGCATCGGTGTACATTCTTATTCAAAACGCGGTCGGTGTCTCTTTGGCAACCGCGCTTGGCTTGGACCCGCTTATGGGCTTGATTGCAGGTTCGATTACGCTGTCTGGCGGTCACGGTACGGGCGCAGCATGGTCGCAAACCTTCCAAGATATGTACGGCTTGCACAACGTTTTAGAAGTGGCAATGGCATCCGCTACCTTTGGATTGGTGATTGGTGGCATCATCGGCAGTCCTGTGGCGCAGCGTTTAATAGATAAGCACAACCTTGAATCTGAATATGGACGCACCAACCAAACTCACGAACGTTTCCCTGAATTGGTGACCTACAACGAGCACGAAGAAGACCGAGTGACCGCGAAGAAAGTGGTCGAAAGCTTGTCGATCATCCTGCTGTGTGTCACTGGTGCTGGCTACTTAGAAGGTTGGGTGAACAGCTTTGGCATCAAATGGTTGATGATTCCAGATTTCGTTTACGCGCTGTTTATCGGTGTGGTGATCACCAACATCATGGAAGTGACCAAAGTTCGCAAAGTGGATGTTGAAACGGTCGATATTCTCGGTACGGTTTCGCTGTCTCTGTTCTTAGCGATGGCACTAATGAGCCTAAAACTGTGGAACATCTTCGACTTAGCAATCCCGTTCCTCATCATTTTGGCAGTGCAATCGGTGATTCTGGCAGTCTTCGCGTACTACGTAACGTTCCGCGTGATGGGCAGCAACTACGATGCAGCGGTCATCGCAAGTGGTCACTGTGGTTTTGGTCTGGGCGCAACCCCAACGGCAGTAATGAACATGGGCTCTATCGTTAACCGCTTCGGTCCATCACCACAAGCCTTTATGGTGGTGCCTATCGTTGGCGCGTTCTTTATCGATATCGTCAACCTAGTGATTCTGCAAGGCTGTATTTCTTTTATTAAGTAACCAGCCTCGCTCCACAAAACAAAAGCCAGTCCCGAGAGACTGGCTTTTTTGATCTGACGTATGTCTCGTCCTGAATGAGTTACGGCGCAGGGCTCCTCTCCTTTAGATTCTCAAGCAAGTTACAGTGAAAAACCGTCAACTTCCGGTATGAGACCCAAATAAAAAATGAGCATGCTAGGGTGCAGAGTCACCATTAAGTTTGTTTGTTAAGGATATCAACCTCTTGTAGGTCTTTAGGAGATTTATGGGCCTCTTAAAACGCATTCTGGGACACTCGTGCGAGAACACGCATTACCAAATCAACCGTGTCCAATCACACTATGTTTCTATACCTTGTGAAGCTTATTGTAAAACGACGGATGCCTGTCTGATTCATCTCTACAGGGATAAACATCAACGTTTGGCAGATCGCTTCATCAACCGCTCTACTTTTTATTACTCGGATAACGAAGATCCCAATGAACTTGTGACTTTATTGGACCTTGCTTGGCGTGGTTTATGTCCGAAGGCTAAAGTGCCAGCGGTGAGAAAGGCCATCTATGAAAAGCAGCAGGAAGTACTTGAGAGCCTTCAAGGTATGGACAGTTACATCTTGCTGGTCGGTTCATGGTTGGGTGTGGAAGTCAGTAATTTCAGACGCAATGTGCAAACCAAGCATCAAGAAATGATAGAAGATCGCTTGTTGATATTTGGCGAGGAAGCGGAGGCGTTCCCTATTACGGAGGAATATGGCAGTGAGCTGTATTTTTATAAGTACCAACTGCTGCTGGATATCACGATTAGGGCAAATGAACTTAACGTAAAAAACGTCGTCGCTCGGTGTACTTTCCGCTGGTTTGACGCCATATTAGCGGGCATTTTTCTGGGTAGCATGGAGCGAGAGGTGATTGAGGAAATCCTTGATATGCACAATTATCATCAGAACGTGCTTAATCAGATTTTTGAGCTGGCGGGAATCGGTTCTCTAGAGCAGTTTCTTTTAAACGTTAAGCCAGCGTAGAAGTATGATAAGCGTATCAACCGTGGGTAGGATGATACGCTTTCACAAGTTCTAGCCTTTTCGATGCAATTTCTCATAGGTTGCAAAGCTAAAAGCGCAGGCTGAGGAGATCAGATCTTGCTTTATGATGGTGACGGCATTGGCATCAGTGTTGGCGTAGTGCTTAGTAAAATGGACTTCTAGCGTACCCTTGTCTCGATACCCACTCATTACCGGCTTTATCGATATCTCTTGGTTGAGTCCTTCTGCTTCGTTGGGCTCGCCTAAGCTGAGCACTTTCCCCACATATAACCTTCTATCCGACAGGGTCAGCATGACCATTTTGTCCCCTTTTTCTAAGGCTGATTTAAAGAGAAAGTCATCCAGCGAGCTGTCGGAAAAGACTCTCGCATTCAGTCGCTCTTTTGGGCTAAACGTCATGTAGCGAATGCAATATTTGATGTAGGCGAGCAGAGACCAAAATACAGGCACGAGCAACATCGAAAACGTAATCATGGTTACCCAGGTGAGATTAATTACCTCTTGATTGGTAAAGGCATCAAGTTCATAGAGTAGGTTCGATGTAAACTCATAAGGCGTTTGTGCCAACAATGCGTCAGGCAACCATTTTATCGGGGCGACATGTACGATGGCTGCGAAAAAATACGCGTAGCGATTAATGAGCAAGACTAAGCCTAAGGCGATAAACAAACATATCATGCCTAAGTTTGCGCTTTTTAAGTACAGGTACTGTCCTTCATAACGGTGCACCTTGTATCGATAGAACGGATGGATATGACAAACCAAAAAACCACTTACCAAGATTGGTAAGATTAGCAACAAAAACAACTATTTTTCCTCAACGAGTAACCGAGCTCTTTCATAAATATTGTTCGTCATTAGGTCTTGATGAACCTCTTTGGCAGATATAAACACCGTCCCCCTGCCAACGACTTTTAATGATGTGTAAGAATGATTGATCTTTCTTGAAAGGTGTCGTTCCTCTTTCGTTCCCCAAAGACCGAAAGTAAAAAACCGAATAATGCGCTCCATAATTCCTTCGAAAAAAGTGGTATATCTCAGGTGATTTAAAAATATAAACAGAAACCCAGATAGTGTACCAACCTAGTTGTGTTATATCGAATGAGCGAATAATTAAATGGTTGTTATTATGCGGTGTTAAATAACAAGTGCAGGATTTTCTGTCTGTTTTCTATAATAAACAGCCGCTTATCATGTTAACTGTGTTTTTTTACCAGAAAATACACCAATAAATACAAAATGTAGAAATACCATCATATTATTTTGAAAATATTTCATTGATTATGGCTCATGATGTTTTCAGTGGGAGGAGTGATACTCTCAGAAAAAAGCACCAGGTCATTCGCATATGTTTTTCCATCAAGTTCAATCAAAGAAAGTCACACTGAAGCCCTACCGTTCGAAAAGGAGCTTACTCGTTCGGATCTCCAATTACCAAGGGTTCATCGCCATCAATGGAAACGAAGTGTCATTGTTTAACAATAGCTTACTGGTTATCCCAGAAGGGGCGATGGTTGAGTGCGATCTGCTTAGGCAGGGGGATGAGAGCTCATTTGAGGTCGTGACTCTCAACAAGACTGACATCAAAAAGATGAAGGTGAAGCTCGAAAAGCTTAATGATCTCATCTTAAACAAAAACAAGAATGAGTCATTTATTCTGTATAAGAGTAAAGAACTGTGTGAAATCTTTTACTCAAATAGACAACTTAATAATTGCCAAAAGCTGAAAAGCATTAAAAATATCGCACTGAAGCAGAGTATCTTTCACTTGGTATTACTGCTGTATAAAAAAGGTGTGGATGTCAGCATATTGTTTAACAGTGATTATCACATATCGTTGTCTTCTCGTTTAGCCAAGCTGTTTATGTCTGAACCAACGAAGAAGTGGACGTTAGACTTGGCGGCGAGTTGTATGTTTACCAGCCCTTCTACGTTACGGAGAAACCTCTCTAAGGAAGGGGGAGCCTTCTCGCACATTCTCAATGATGTAAGGTTAGGTATCTCCATCAACTACTTAACGTTCACGTCATACAATGTTTTAAAAATCAGTGAACTCAGTGGTTTCAATAGCTCGGCGTACTTTTGTACGATCTTTAAGAAGAAGTATGGTGTGACGCCTCAGGAATTCAGAAAGAACTCCAAAGAAAACAATGTCTAATGGCACTATTTATATGGTTTCTTCAGTGTTAGCTTGCAAACTGAGACCTAAAAAAGTGGATGGCATGGGTTAGTAGATCTTTGTCCGTGGAGGACAGAGTATCGTCATTTTTCTTAAGCAGAATGTCGAGTGAATTGATGAGTCCATTCTCCATGATGGGTCTTAATGGCAAACAAAACTTCGAGAGGTATAAATGAGTGGTGGTCTTATATATCTTTACATAAACCGTTGTTAAACAAGATGTAATTTGAATCTTTTCACTGCGATCGCTCAAGGGCGATGAAAAACCTGTGTTTATGTAGCAGTTACTCGACATCGAGTAACTAGGTAATAGAGGGATCTTTTTAGGTAGAAACATAAAGTTATAACTATTAATTCAGATTGTTCTTAATTAGTTGTTTATATCAATGTAACGAAACGATAAGAATAAGTCATTGCGCTATCTGCCTATTGTGTTTTGATGTGTCTTGCTAATAAATAGCATGATTTATATTTTTGCTCATATTATATCGGTCATTGATTTAACCTTATATATCAATTGAATTTGATTCGGAAAATTGAATAAATAATAAAGTTGTTGGTAAGAATAAATGAACTGATTTTTAATGATTAGCTATAAACCAGTGTTTCTCGTTTTGGGATTCCTGTTATCTAAACTCGCATTATTTATGTATATCCCATTTTTGATGGCTGTAGTGACAGGGACTCAAGGGGCGTTAGATTTTGGTTTATCAGCAATCATTACCCATATCGGGGGATTAGTGTGCGTGGCGATTGGCGGGAAAACATCAATCGCTCTCAAAGTAAAAGATGCGTTTTTGATCACCACGCTAGTCTGGGTTCTAGGCAGCGCGTTTGCGTCACTTCCCTTTGTATTCATCAATGAAATTAGCTTCACCAACGCTTATTTTGAAACCATGTCTGGTATCACCACAACTGGGTCTACGGTTCTTGCTGGTCTTGATAACATGGCACCCAGCATATTGCTTTGGCGTTCGCTGCTCCAGTGGTTTGGTGGCGTAGGGTTCATCGTGATGGCTATCGCTATTCTACCCATGATCAATGTTGGTGGAATGCGACTCTTCCAAACCGAATCCTCTGATTGGTCAACAAAAAGTGCGCCTCGAATGAAGAGTGTTGCCAAGAGTATTCTGTCTGTTTATCTGCTGCTGACTTTTCTTTGTGTGATGAGTTACTTGCTATCTGGCATGACTGTATTTGATGCGATAAACCACGCACTGACCACCGTATCTACCGGAGGATATTCAACGACCGATGCTTCTATGAACGGCTTCTCGCCAATGGCTCATTGGGTGGCGATCATCTTTATGTTTGCGGGTGGTATGCCATTCATTCAGTTTGTGGCAGCAATCAACCAAAAGAGTCTGTCGTGTTTAGTGAAAGACGCGCAAATCAGAGCCTATTTTAAGTTGGTCGTTGCTTTGAGTTTGGTTGTGGCTTGCTGGTTGGCATTGAAGCTCGATTATCCGTTTATCGACGCGATTCGTATTGCGACCTTTAATATCGTTACAGTGATGACCACCACGGGTTTTGCATTAGACGATTTCTCCAGTTGGGGGAGTTTGCCAACCATTTTGTTTTGCTTCGTTCTGTTGATGGGCGCGTGCTCTGGCTCAACGTCAGGGGGCTTCAAAATCTTCCGAATTCAGATAGCGACCTCACTGCTTAAAAAACAGGTTTTTCAGTTGGTACACCCTTCTGGCGTCTTTACCTTGCGTTACAACAAAGCACGTTTGTCAGACAGTATTGTGCAAGGTGTAACGGCATTCGCTTTTGTTTATGCATTAACGATTATTTTTATCGCAATGCTATTGGCAATCATAGGCTTAGACCCTGTCACTAGCTTGTCTGGTGCCATTACTTCGGTGGCGAATGTCGGTCCTGGTCTCGGTTCTATTATTGGTCCAACTGGCAACTTCTCGGCACTGCCAGACGCAGCAAAGTGGATTTTGAGCCTCGGAATGCTGATGGGACGCTTAGAGATCCTCACCATCGTGGTCGTTTTATCTCCTTGTTTCTGGCGTATTTAACCTCGCCGAATTTTCCAACGCTCACTAGTAAGCCCTTCAGGTTTTTATTTTTAAATGACGATTATGAAATTGGTATTTTTTGCGAAAGAGATTCATCACTTTATCTTGCGTGTTCATGCTGTGGATGGAAGAAAAAAGAAAGAAATTAGAACGTTAAGGCAAGGTTTATGTCGCACCCTACAGTTTGAAGGCGCGGGGTTTGAGCTCTACTCCTTGCTAGAACCAACACATGATATCTCCAAGGCTCAAGTGATACGTCTGGCTAAAGATAAACTGAAAATCTTAGTCCGAAAATTCAAAAAAGAATTCGAGGAAAAAGAAAACGACACCCTTGATGCTTTAGAGAATCAAATCATTGGTTATTTATTTAACTCTGAGCAGAAGGTGAGTCTAAAAGAGCTTTGTCAAAACCTCTATATCAAGGGTGTTTATAACCAAGAGACGCTCGTTACCACCATGAGTCGGTTGGTAAAAAGTAACAAGGTGAATGCGACCCATACGGCTCTGGGTAGTATGTATTACATCAATTATCGCAATAACTGGGTCTACGATGGTTCCAACCAATCCTACGTCCAATGTAAATGTCATTATCACTGTGCAACCTGCGAGCTGAACTTGGACTGTGCCTATCAGCCAAAACACAAAATCGTGCGTGAGTTCTATAAGTTGATTGATGTTGGTTTGGCTGTCGCCACGGGCAAGTTGGAGAAAGAGAGCGATAGCTTGCTTGGTGACACCATTCGCTTCTATTCGAGTATAAAAACACCGAGCGAGACAAGAATATCGGAGGGTGTGGATTACACCGTGATCAACTCAACGGATGATCAGTTAGTGGTCATTGATAACTTGGGTGAGCCATATAGCGTGTTATTGGAAGACTTAAATTGGTTTCGTATGGATTTGGGTAATCAATGTAAGAGCAAGCAAGAGAAGGTCGCCGTCAAAAGGCGGTTTATCAGCAACTACGAGTCAAAGCGTAAGACCAGAGATTGCATTGTTCAGTGCTTGTCGTCCGTCGGCGACACTTCAGTATCGGTCGATACGTTAATGATAAAGCTAGGGTTGTTAAGACTGCCTATTGAAAAAGCGCTCACTCTGCTTGAACAAGAAGGGGTAGTCAAAAGCCTAACTGAGGCTAACACCAAGAAGTACTTGTTATGCTAGTTGGGTTTCTTGCTTTTACTGCGACCAGTTTTCTATAAGGGTAGGGGAACGATTTAGATTTGAAGTCATATAACTTCATTTATGGATTGATTATCTATACATGTCGCACAAAGAATCGACTATCTTGCTAGTATGCTTGACAGTATATAGATGTTAATTATTTGATAGCAATGTTTTTTCATAATATTAATGCCAGCAATGTTAGGCTACACAATTACAGAACTAAAAAGACGATATTTGCCAGAGTCTCAGGTTATCAAGGAGACATTAGTATTAATGGCTCTCCAGTTCAAGAGTTTAACAATAGCTTAATTATCATTCCAAAAAACTCGTTTGTTCACGTTAATATATCAAAGTTAACTGAGCAGTCTGAATTAGATTTCATTAGCTTAAATAATTTTGATATTGGCTTTATTAAGCAAGACCTTTATGAGTTAAACAAGTTTATCTTTGATAAGAGAAATCGAAAGTTGTGTCGTTCGAGTGATGGCGGAAATTTCTTAAAAGCTCATAACAAAGATTTTTGTGATGTCTTTTTAATGAATCGGGTCGTTGATGGGCATCGTTGTATGGGGCGGTTGAATAAAGTGCTGCTTAGACAGAGTGTGGTTGAACTTCTGATTCACCTACACCTGGAAAACAAAGACATCAATATCGTCTTAAACATGAAAAGTGACCTGTCGGTTTCTGAGAGATTGTCCAATCTGCTTATGCGTGAACCGAGGAAGCATTGGACGCTTGAGGCGGCGGCTTTGTCTATGGCTACCAGCATTTCTACCTTGAGAAGAGGGTTATCGGCAGAGCAGAAGTCTTTCTCTTGCATCCTCAACGAGGTGAGGCTCAATGTCGCGATTCGGTATCTGAAGTTTAGTAACTTCAGCATATTGAAGATAAGCAACCTGAGTGGATTTAAGAGCTCCGCCTATTTCTGCACTGTGTTTAAAAAAAATAAACTCACCACACCTCAGCAGTTCAGAAGCCGCTTCAGAAAATCCATTGTTTAAGTTTGGCGGTTTCCGGTAATTCACTCTTATCTCATCGTTTAGCAATGATAGAAATTGTGAGTAAATTCACTGTTTATATTTTTTATTTAGTAATGCAGAAATAGTTTTAAACATTCCATTAATAATGAAGTGATGCTGACATTTATATTGTAATCTTTTGGGCAAAATGTCTAATTTAGACTTCGCTTGATTCCTGTATATTGTGTCCATTCGTTACAGCATCGATATAGAAATTCATGTAATTGTGTAAGTTTATTAATAGTGACGCTATGGGGTAAATTAAAGAAGAGAATTATTAAGTCTCTCTTTTTTCACTAGGCGTTATTTATTACTCGTAATTTCTATTCCTATTCAGCGTTATTCGTTGAAGTTTGACCTATTTCATTCGTTACCAATGAAACGGTAATAAGCATTTTAATCCTAATTTTTTATTTAAAGGTAGGTAGAAAGGTATGTTCATATGACAGATTTCCAAACGACAACGACTGACAAAACCAATACACCTCGTGTTGAACAAGGTTTTGGTCTCAATCGTCAGTGGTTAGCGTCTTTGACATTAAAATTTGGTGCTCATGCTGAAGGCAATTCCAGTGTCACACGATTAAATACCCTACGACACTTTGGACCTCTGATTGTCCAAAGACCTTTCTATCCTGAGGGCAAAGATGGCTGTTGCCATGTCTACATTCTGCACCCGCCTGGTGGTTTGGTGAGTGGTGACGAGCTGAACTTCAACATTAGTGTTCAAAGTGACGCTCACGCTCTAGTGACAACCCCCGCCGCAAACAAGCTGTACAAAGCCGACCGCAACTTGGTGCCGTGGAAACAACACACCAACTTGGATGTTGAGGATAACGCCATTTTAGAGTGGCTTCCTCAAGAGTCGATTGCTTTTGATGGTTCTATTGGTGACCAAACTTGCACGATCAACTTGGGTACAAATGCCAAGTGTCTTGGCTGGGAAATTACCGTTCTAGGGCGACCTGCCAGTAAGTTGCCATTCAACAGTGGATGCATCACCCAACAATTTAACCTCTACCAAAATGGCAAGCCACTGTGGCTTGAAAGACAAACGATCGACCCAACTCATCCGCGTTTTACTGGTAAGTGGGGACAAGGTGGTTCAACGGTTCACGCCAATATGTGGGCGGTGGGTCTAGACGATCCAAAACAAGCCATCTTAGCACTTCGAGAGCACATGCCAGCATCCGATCGCTGGGCGGTGAGTGAGCGACGCGGCGTGTTGGTCATCCGCTATCTCGGTACCGAAAGAAACGAAGTTTGGGACTTATTCCAACAAGCGAGAGAAGTATTGCGTCCACTGCTCATTGGCATGGAACCGGTGATACCAAGAATCTGGCTGACTTAATCAAAATCGAATTATAACGCCTTATTAAACACCTAATAACGCGATTTTATATTGAAAATCATGAAACGGAGTAAACGATGGAATTAACACCTAGAGATAAAGACAAATTACTTTTGTTCACTGCAGGTCTGCTTGCTGAAAGACGCAAAGAAAAAGGCATCAAACTGAATTACCCAGAATCTGTTGCGCTGATCAGCTGCGCAATCATGGAAGGTGCACGTGAAGGGCGCACCGTTGCAGAAATGATGAGTGCAGGTCGTGAAATCTTAACTCGTGCTGATGTTCAGCCTGGCATTGCTGAAATGATTGAAACAGTACAAGTAGAAGCAACTTTCCCTGACGGCACAAAGCTAGTGACTGTGCATAACCCGATTATTTAAGGAGACCGCCATGTTTGCAGGTGAATACCAACTAAAAGCGGATGACATTGAGCTGTGTACTGACCGCACAACGATTCCAGTGAAAGTTTCTAATACGGGTGACCGCCCTGTTCAGGTTGGCTCGCACTACCACTTTGCTGAAGCGAATCGCGCTTTATCTTTTGACCGAGAGCTTGCTTACGGTCACCGCCTAGCGATTGCCGCTGGCATGTCAATCCGATTCGAACCAGGTCAAACCCGCGAAGTGGAGCTGATTCCGTTCGCTGGCTTACGTCAAGTCTACGGTTTCCGTGGCGACGTGATGGGCTCACTAGATAACAATTCTAAGTAAAGGTAACAGTAATGAAGATTTCTAGACAAGCGTATGTAGACATGTACGGTCCTACCACGGGCGACAAAGTCCGTCTGGGTGATACAGAGCTATGGATTGAGATTGAAAAAGACCACACGCACTACGGTGAAGAAGTCGTATTTGGTGGCGGTAAAGTTATTCGTGACGGTATGGGTCAGAGCCAGCGTTGTGATGACGCAGTGATGGATACGGTTATTACTAACGTTATCATCATGGATTACTGGGGCATCGTTAAAGCTGACGTTGGTCTTAAGCAAGGTCGTATCGCAGCCATTGGTAAAGCCGGCAACCCAGACGTACAGCCTAATGTTGATATCATCATTGGTCCTGGTACTGAAATCATCGCAGGTGAGAACCAAATCCTAACCGCAGGTGGTATCGATACACACATCCACTTTATCTGTCCGCAACAGATTGATGAAGCGCTGATGAGCGGTGTAACGACCATGATTGGTGGCGGTACGGGTCCTGCAACGGGCAGTCTAGCGACAACCAGCACATCGGGTCCTTGGCACATCGGTAAGATGATGCAAGCGGTCGATGATCTACCAATGAACATCGGTCTACTGGGTAAAGGCAGTGCAAGTACGCCTGAAGCGCTTGAGCTGCAAGTAAAAGCAGGCGCTATGAGCCTGAAGATCCACGAAGACTTTGGTGCGACTGCTGCATGTATTCACAACGCCTTGAATGTTGCAGATCGCTACGACGTTCAGGTTGCGCTTCACTCAGATAGCTTGAACGAATCTGGCTTCCTACAAGATACGCTGGCTGCATTCAAAGATCGTTGTATCCATACCTACCACACGGAAGGTGCGGGTGGTGGTCACGCTCCAGACATCATTGCAGCGTGTGCACTGCCAAATGTACTGCCTTCTTCCACAAACCCAACGCGTCCGTACACCATCAATACCGTTGATGAGCACTTGGATATGTTGATGGAGTGTCACCACCTAGATCCAAATATCCCGGAAGACGTTGCGTTTGCAGACTCTCGTATTCGTCGCGAAAGTATTGCCGCAGAAGACATTCTTCACGATATGGGCGTGATCTCGATGATGTCATCAGACTCACAAGCAATGGGACGTGTGGGTGAAGTGGTATGTCGTACTTGGCAGACTGCAAACAAGATGCGAGTACAGCGTGGTCTACTTCCTGAAGACCAAGATCTTGGCGCAGATAACTTCCGTGCGAAGCGCTACATCGCGAAATACACCATTAACCCAGCAATCACTCACGGTATCGCACACGAAGTGGGCTCGATTGAAGTAGGTAAATTCGCTGACTTGGTGCTTTGGAAACCAGCATTCTTCGGCGTTAAGCCATCCATCATCTTGAAAGGTGGCATGATCGCAGGCGCTGCGATGGGCGATCCAAACGCGGCGATCTCAACGCCTCAGCCAGTTCACTACCGCAACATGTTTGGCTCACTAGGTCGCGCAGTGTCAGCGACGCGCATGACGTTTGTTAGCCAAGCTGCGATGAACACAGGTCTAGAAGAAAAGCTGGGTCTGAACAGCCCGCTTGTTGCGTGTAAAGACGTTCGTAACAAGACCAAACAAGACATGAAGCACAACGACGTGTGTCCTGAACTGACCGTAGATCCACAAACTTATGAAGTAAGTGCAGACGGCGTTCTATTGACGTGTGAACCAGCAACAGAAGTTCCGTTGGCTCAACGCTACCATTTGTTCTAATTAACAGTAAGGGCTTGCAATGCTTGAACTAACAAAACGATTAGATGCCAATACGGAATGTGAGGTATTCGATAGTCTTATTCTTCCTTATGAGCTGCGTATCCGAGGACGCCTGAAAGGAGTGACGGAAAAGGGACATGATGTCGGTTTGTTTCTCGATCGTGGACCAGTATTACGTGATGGCGACCTGCTAGAAGCGAAAACGGGTGAAGTGATTCGTGTCCATGCTGCGAACGAACCCGTCACGACGGCTTACATCAATGGCACGCTTCCTCTCGCTCGTCTTTGTTATCACTTAGGCAACCGCCACACGTTGCTTGCGGTTGGTCAGGATGAAGACGGACGTTGCTGGGTTCGAATGACGCCGGATCATGTGCTTGAAGAATTGGCACTGCTGCTTGGCGCAACATTGACGCATCATCAAGCGCCTTTTGACCCAGAATCCGGTGCATACGCGCATGTTGGTCGTGAGCAATCTCATGATCACTCTCATGGTCACCATCACCACGGGCATCAGCATGAACACTAATACTTCTGATCGTGAAGTCGGTGATCTAGCACTACTTGGTTTGATGCAATTTATTAGCCCAGCGCTTCCTATTGGTGCGTTTGCTTGGTCGCAAGGGCTAGAAAGCGCTTTTGAGCTTGGTTGGGTGAAAAACGAAGAAGAGCTTGGTGCGTGGTTAGAAGGCGTGCTTGATGACGGTTTATCGCGTTGCGAATTACCTGTGCTAGCGCGCTTGTATCACTCGTGGGCGAATCGTGATTGCCAAGAAGTGACGTTTTGGAACGATTGGCTGTTAGCGAATCGCGAAACCTCTGAGTTATGCGAAGAAGACATTCGTCTTGGTCAAGCATTAATAGACTTACTGACCAATCTTGAAATGCACCCTCAGCTGCATGTTGAAGGGGCAAAACAGCTTCAAGAATCTGGATACGTGACCATGTTTGCTTGGGTTACACAGCTTAACCATATTCCTGTTCGACAGAGCCTGCTTGGTTTTGCATGGGGATGGTTAGAAAACCAATTGGCGGTGGCATGTAAAGCACTACCGCTGGGGCATACCGCAGCACAGCGTCTGTGTATTCGACTGCAACCTAAGCTTGTTGAAGCGGTCGAATCAGCCCTCAGCTTAGAGGATTGGGAGCTAGGTCCAACGCTTCCTGGTTTAGCGCTAGGAAGTGCAAAACATGAAACGCAATATTCAAGACTATTTCGAAGCTAATTTGCTTTAAAGAACAAAAGGAAAATTAATATGACACAGTGTTTACGTGTTGGTGTAGGCGGTCCTGTTGGTTCTGGTAAAACAGCGCTGCTACGTAAATTGTGTAAAGCACTTAAAGATCATTACAACATCGCGGTTGTAACGAACGATATTTACACCCGTGAAGATGCGGACTTCTTGCTCAAGCATGACGCGCTGCCATCAGATCGTATTCTTGGCGTAGAAACAGGCGGCTGTCCACATACTGCTATCCGTGAAGACGCTTCGATGAACCTAGCGGCGGTGAACGACTTACAATCGCGTCATCCAGACCTTGAGCTAGTGATGATCGAATCTGGTGGTGATAACTTGGCTGCGACATTCAGTCCAGAGCTGTCTGACCTAACGATTTACGTTATTGATGTGTCTGCAGGTGACAAGATCCCACGTAAAGGTGGTCCGGGCATCACCAAGTCAGATCTATTGATCATTAATAAAATCGACATTGCTGAATATGTACACGCGTCTCTCGATATTATGGACCGTGATGCGAAGAAGATGCGTGGCGATCGTCCATTTATTTTCGCGAACTTACATGACGGTGTTGGTTTAGAAGAAATTATTAGCTTTATTTTGAAAGAAGGCATGCTGCCTGACCGTAGATAGTATCCATCTTCTTTTAATATAAAAACGATATTTACCCTAGCGTTTCCCTACGCAAATTATTTAACTCTGTATTAATTAAGCCATACCAGTCATTGAGTACTGGTATGGCTTATTAATGCATATTTTTATTTTGCTAAATAACAATGTGCGTTAATTAAAAAATCCAATATTACTTTTATTTACATTCTGGGGCTATTTATGTCTGAAGTTAGAATCGAGTCCACATCTGGACCAGAGAAAAAAATGAGCAAACCACTTGCTTATATGTTTATTATGATTGGTATTTTCGCCTTAGCGTTCTCGGCAATCATGGTAAAAGAAGCAAACTTTGAACCAGCAACCAACGCCTTCTTACGTTGTCTTGTCGGCTTCTTGGTGTTAATTCCGTTTGCCGTTGCCGAAATTAAAAAGAAAGGATTAATTAATAAATCTGGTTTTGCTCTCGCTATTGTTGCTGGTATTTTCCTTGGTCTTGATATGACCTCTTGGAACTTTGCGATCTTCTTTATTGGTGCGGGCATCTCATCTATCTTGCTTAACCTACAGATCATCATCATGCCATTGCTTGCCATGACGTTTGATAAGTTTAAGCCAGAGAAAAGTTTCTGGTTCCTAGTACCGATTATGTTGTTCGGTATTGTTCTAGCGGGTGGTGTTCTAGAAGGTGGTCCATCTGAAGGTCCAAGCACCATGTGGGGCTACCCAATTGCACTAGTGGGTACGATTCTGGGTATTAAATCCGGTATTTGTTACGCGCTATACCTCTACACTAGCCGTAAGTCGGGCACACTGAACGCAGGTCGCTACTTCCAGCCACTGATGTGGGTATTCCTTGCTCAGCTTATCCCTGCTGCGATTGTTATGGCGACGACGCACGGTTTCAACATTACCACGGGTGTTCTTGTCGACGGCAAACTGCCACTATCAGCAGCTGATGGTTCGATTGCTGGTGATGCGATTAATATGAGCAACTGGATCTGGATTGTGATCTTAGGTGTTGTTGGTCATGCGGTTGCTTGGGTATTTGTACAAATTGGTTCGGTAAACTTGGACCCAACCGTTGTTGCAGGTCTATTGCTATTAAGCCCAATTACTACCGTTCTTGTTGCACCATTTACAAGTGGTGAGTCGGTGACGCTATTGCAGTCAATCGGTGTGGTGATTGTACTCGTTGCGGTGGCATATCAGAATGGTCTGCATACTGCTGTGCTAAACAAGTTCAAAGGCGAGCCAGCGAAAGTGGAAAGCTAAGCTTCCGTACCTATAAACAAAATATAAAGCCCAATATTAACGCCAATATTGGGCTTTTTTAGGTTTTGTGGATTCTGAGTTTTGATTGCGTTTGTTTGATTATGAGGGAGTGATTAGTACTTGAGTGTCAGCAGTGATGAGCCGTTGTTTTCTCTAGAATACTGCCTGAATTTTGAGGGCGTAAGATTGTACTTTCGTTTGAATGCATCACAGAAGTAAGCCGAACTACCAAAGCCACAACGATGGCTGATCTCACTGACATTGTAGGAAGTGAACGTCAGCATATTGAGTGCAATGCCCATTCTTACATCTAACAGCAATTGGCTGAAAGAGACGTCTTCTTTATTCAAGTGTCTTCTTAGCGTGGAAGAGGAGATGAACAGCTTGCTGGCGACTTCTTCAATTTGCCACCTATGAGTCGGATCTTGGCTTATCATCCTAGTGATGACTTCTCGCTTTGATTGGTAATGATCGGACTTGAACATTCGAACAATATCCATTTCATAGTAACTCATTGTTAAGAATATAAAAAATAGAGACTCTTCAACCAGTAACGTCTTTAAAGCGTGGTTGCTTAAGGTGTCATGCCCCTCTTTTAGTATTTTGAATCTGTCTTTTATCTCGAAGTTGTCACTGATAGCGTAAGAGATATTATTGGCACCAAATGCCCGCTGTGGAACTTTAGCAATCAGAGAGTCGATCGTATGGTTGGATACAGTCAGTATTTGAACCTCAATGCACTGTGTCGGGCTCTCGCTGCGTAAGTCACACCAAACTCGACTGTATTGAGGAATCATCAAGATAGTTGGGGAAGTAATGGCGATCTTACTGTCATTGATGGACACCAGTCCTTTGGCTTCAGAGAGATATATTATGTAATGATGTTCCACATAAAACTCTCTGAGTGTTATCGTTTTACAGTCAATTACTTTTCTATACTTCATATCTATTATCACGATTGGAAATTTAGCTATTTGATATAGTAGTTTTTCAATTAACTTTGCTATTCGTTTCACATGAATAAAGGATAGGGCTCTATTTCTAAGTAAAATGAATATATTTCTAAATCATAATTAAAAACATGTTTTTTATTTTCTGTTTTTATTGACTACGGCTTTTTTTATTTGATAATGGCTAAATATTAACTAGCAAGGCTTATTAATGTGAAAGAAGTGTTAACCATTAAGGGATTGTCACTGGGCATTAAAACGGAGTTAGTTAGGGATATTAGCTTTAGTCTCAAAGAGAAAGAGTTCTTAGCGATTGTTGGTCCTAATGGGTGCGGAAAATCGACCTTTATTCGCACCATTATGGGAACGGTGAATATATTCTCTGGTGAATTGAGTTTTCTTGGAAAACCACTTTCGAGTTATAACCATAAAATGCGTTCAAGATATATTGCATTTATGGGGCAGAATAATACAGTCGACCCACAAATGAGAGTGCTTGATTATATTTCACTGGGGCGATTCCCTCATTTTCACTATTCCACACGCCAATACGACAACGAATGCATTACCCGAGTGATCGATGAGCTTGGACTGGAGACGTTAAGAGAGCAAAAAGTTGGACAGCTCTCTGGTGGAGAGTTTCAGCGCGTCAACTTAGCGCGAGTGTTGGTGCAAGAGCCCAAGTTGCTGCTTTTAGATGAGCCGACGAATCACTTAGACCCTAAAGCGAGAATAGAGCTCCTTAAAATCGTTAAGGATAAGCAGATTACAACGATTGCCGTGTTACATGATTTAAACCTTGCCGAATACTTTGCCGACCAAGTGATGATCATTAATCGAGGCAAGATGCAGGTGTGCGATACGGTCGAAAACACGCTCAACGCTCACTGGATAAAAGATACTTTTGATTTGAATACCCTTCATTTCTTACATCCTACAACAGGAAAAGCGATCCGTTTTTTTGAAATAGATTAAGGAGTTACCGTGAAAAAAATATGCTTGATGCCGTTGTTTTTATCTGTCTCTGTTTACGCAAACACCAATGCACCGACGGAACCACATTACCCAGTCAGTGTTGAAAGCTGCGGGGACGTGTTGACGTTTGAACAAGCACCAAAACGAGCGGTATTCCAAGATCTCAATATGACGGAAATGGCGTTCGCATTGGGGCTGCAACCTAACATGGTGGCAGTAAATGGTATTACAGGTTGGTATCAAGTATCCGATCAGTTCAAGGCAGACTTAGGTGATATTCCCGAAATCTCTGGGCGTTACTTAACGCTAGAACCTTTACTAGAAAAGAATCCAGACTTCCTGTTTGCTGGTTGGAACTACGGTCTTAAATTTGGCTCGGATCTGACGCCACAAAACTTGGCTCACTTTGGAGTAAAGACGCTGGTACTCAGCGAAAGCTGCGCTCACATCACTAAGAAGAAGCAAGAAGCTTCTATGGAGCTGCTTTACGGCGATGTCCTTAAGCTGGGCAAAGTCTTCGATAAGAGTGATAAAGCACAGAGCTTAGTCGAGAATTGGAAAAAAGACCTCAACGAAATAGAGGCAAAGGTGGCAGCTTATCCAATCAAGAAGGTGTTCCTTTACGATTCAGGCATTGATCAGCCCTTTACCAGTGGGCGCTTTGCCATGCCTCACGCGCTGATCAAAGCGGCTGGTGGCGTCAACGTGATGGGCAATGATAACTTTAGTTGGGGCACCGCACCATGGGAAAAAGTCGCCATTCATAATCCCGATATGATCATTTTGGTGGATTATGGCAGCTCAGATGATGCAGCGATCAACAGTTCGATAAAAGCCCTGAGTGACAACCCTCTAATGCGCCAAACGAATGCGGTGAAAAATGGTCAATTTTTGCGGTTGAAGTACAGTGAGCTGACGCCAGGTCCCAACAATGTGGTTGCCATCAAGAAGATTGCAGCCAAGCTCCATCCCGAGGCTGGTATCGTGATTAATGAGTAATTCGAATGTAAAGTTTTGGCTTGCTATCGTGGCAAGTCTGATGCTGCTATCGGTCATACTGTTCCTTTCGCTCTCTTACGGAACAATAAACATACCCTTTTCCTCGGTTTATCAGTTTTTTACCTTTGACCACGCCTCGCTACCTGCAATGACCAACGTTATTTTGAGTGAGATTCGAATTCCTAGATTTCTGCTCGCGATTTTAGTTGGTGCTGGGCTTGCTATGGTGGGGGCGCTATTGCAGACCGTGACTAAGAACGACTTGGCTGATCCATTTTTGTTTGGGCTCTCCGCGGGTGCATCGGCTGGCGTTGTTGCGGTTATTAGCCATTTCGATTTAGCGTTAGGTCAATGGTCTTTACCTGTGGCAGCATTTGCTGGGGCAACCTTATCGGCGGCTTCGGTCATCCTAGTGTTCTTTTTGCAAAAATCGCAAGGGGTTGAACGCCTGATCTTATCTGGGCTGGCGGTTTCGTTCCTGTTCAGTGCCATTACTGGGTACTTGATTTATACCGGCGATCAACGTTCGGCGAGTAATATTCTCTTTTGGTCAATGGGGGGCTTAGGTCTGGCAAAATGGGAAAATCTGCCGTTTGCCTCTGTTGGGGTTATTTTGCTCACACTGTTTACCATGTTGCGCTGGCGTTCTCTCGATGCCGTGTTGGTGGATGAGGACACCAGTAACTCACTGGGTGTAAGCGTCAAATTTCTCCGTGTGACCGTGTTTATTTTATCGGCACTCTCTACAGCGATCTTTGTCTCTTTAAGTGGCGTGATTGGCTTTGTTGGGCTCATCGTGCCGCATCTTGCGAAACCATTTTCCGGACCGAGTCATCGTTATCTATTGCCTTTATGTGCTTTTATTGGCGCGATGCTGCTCTCAGCCAGTGACTTAATGAGTCGAGTGCTGATCCCAGGTCAGGAGTTACCCATAGGTCTGATGACTTCAGCAATTGGCTCTATGTTTATTCTGTTTTTCGTACTTAGAAAGAAATGAGGCGAGATAGACCCCAATTGTCTTAGCGTTAACTCGGTATATAACAGTCGGTCTCGCTATGTATCCAAACGGCGAGACCGACTGTTTTTGGTTAAGCGGGAGTGAGAAAGCGACTTCTCGCCGTCGACTACTTGTTGTTTAGGATGATTCTTTCCGCATCGCCAACCGCTCTGGTTAAGCTCTGGTTGCTGGACAGCTGACCGGAACTTACTGGACCAAGAACATGGGTATATAGCGCTAACTGCTTCTCGAATGGCAGTTTTAGAGTGTTGTAGAGC
This sequence comes from Vibrio sp. Y29_XK_CS5, assembly GCF_024181835.1. Classification (NCBI taxonomy): domain Bacteria; kingdom Pseudomonadati; phylum Pseudomonadota; class Gammaproteobacteria; order Vibrionales; family Vibrionaceae; genus Vibrio; species Vibrio sp. Y29_XK_CS5. Next base: position 2,012,014 of record NZ_JAMZAM010000001.1, on the reverse strand, counting down.
TCCTGCCTAATTTGAACATGAGACTCTTGTGGGGCTGAAGATAAGCGGAATAGGGTTTCATGAATAACAGTCTTCATCTGTTGTTTGTCCTTTTGTTTTCTACGTTGTTTGGGCTTAAATAAAGTACCACCACCGAGCATGTGCATACTCGGTGGTGGTTGTGTGCATCTATATTGGTTTGGGCGAGATTGCTCGCTTTATCCAAGTTTTGGTGAGTGCTTCAAAGTGAAAGCACTTCTTTTGTTATGTTCTAACTCAAGAGCTTATTAATTCGGTTGATGACCGTTAGGTTCTGGTGCTGTCTGTCTTTTCTAATTTCGTTAACTAAGGTTTTTCTTAGCCTCGCTTTGGTGACTTTTAACGGAGGCATGCTCAATGAGCCCTTCACTCTGCATGAGATCGTATCGGGGCAATATATCTCACCTTTGGCTGTATTTCTTAGCAGCCAACGAAAGCAATTTGGACATAACTTATCTGTTTTCTCGTACATGTTTTTTCGGCTTACTATCCGTTAAATAGATAAAAAATTAACACCATTCGAATATAAGCGGATGTTATACCCATCACTGGCGATAGACTTAAACTGATAAATAAAAACGTTATCGAAATTAAACTTGTATTTATTTGAATTTTCACAGTTGTAGAAGAGTAAGCTTGAGTCTAATTCGACAAAGACGTTGTCTTCTGAATCGCAAGAAAAGGAGGTGACATCATCAATAGAATTGAGAAAACTTAATATCTTGTTCCAGTATGTGGCATTGAAGGGCTTTAACCTAATCTCAAAGTCCTCAATCGATGAATAGTCAATCCTTTCTAAGTTCATTTTCTACCTCAAAAAAAGCCCTAACCAAAATTGGATAGGGCTAAGTTGTGCAAGAGCGGAATAAAGTTATCTGTGAGTAGGTTACTCAATTCATATGAGCGAGTGGACTCTATCAAATAGGAGTTTATATCGACAAGTGGGTGTGAAATGTTTCTTATTATTTCAAAACATTATGACTTAATTGTTTAATTTATAAAATCAAATGCAAGCCTTTTTCTGTTCTTCTTGGTTTCATTTTATTAATGATATTAGAGATGAATTTTTGAGTAGGAAAAGGTGCATCAAGGCAATGGGAAAATTGAAATGTAAAGCGCGTAAAAATTAAACATAATGCGCGCATGTTGTAATGAAGTACGTCTAAATAATCAGCATAATCTTATAGTTTTACTTACGATGTGATTGTTTGTGAAAGGAGAGGTATGAAAATATTTAGAGGCATATTAATTGATTTAGTCATCCTTGTTGGGGTTCTATCCGGGATGATTACTTTCTCTTTAAATAAAATCGATATATTAGGAACTATTCTGATTATCACCGCTTCTTTGTTGATCTTGGCTCTATTTATCTATGGTTTAAAAGATGGATATAACAGAAGCAGTTGATTTTATTATTCTATGTTGAATTGGAATGAAATATAGCTAATGGCTCTCCTTTCTAGCCTCCATGATGTTTATGTAAGTTAAATACTTTTATCATTAATTAAAGGTAACATTAAAATGACTGGCACCATTATTAAATGCTCTAGAAATACAGAAACTGCACCACTCAACAGCCATTCAACGCAAAGTGTTGCGTTTTCTCACTACAACAATATCTCCGCTCAACTTCCGATTGATCCTCAAACCAACCAGCTTGTTGAAGGTGGCATTCAGGAGCAAGCCAAACAATGTCTTTTGAACATTAAAAGAATTGTAGAGAGCATTGATCATGTAATGGATGATGTCGTTAAGGTAAATGTCTACTTGACCAACATTCATGACGTTGAAGAAGTAAATAAGGCATATACGACTTTCTTTACGAACCTTTTACCAACACGCACAGTGCTGGCGATTGAGGCGGTGCCTTTTGAAGGAGCGTTACTACAAATGGATGCGCTTATTTCTAATGGAGAGGGGACAACACCCCAAAAGCCATGTGACTTAATCAAGGTATCGCGTGATACTGATCTAGCCCCGACCAATCCGATTTCTACACAAACGGTCGCATTCTCGCACTACAACAACATCTCCGCACAGTTGCCGGTAGATGCAGCGACAGGAAACTTGGTCGAAGGTGGCGTAAAAGAACAAACTCATCAATGTCTGCAAAACATCAAAAACATTCTAGAGAGCATTGATGTTCCGCTAGATGACATCGTAAAAACGACCGTTTACCTGCAAGATCTAGCAGATATTGAATCAGTGAACGAAGTGTACCGTACTTTCTTCCCAGATTCGGCGATCGCAAGAGCCGTGGCTTACATGCCTGCTCGCTCGGTTATTCAAGCTTCAGCGCTGCCAATGGGCGCTGCAGTACAAATTGATGCCGTGATTTCTCATGGTGACGGTACGCCGCCTCAAGAAGTTGAAGATCGTCATGGCATTGTGATTAAGGCAAACAACACGCTGAATGCTCCTCTTGATGCGCTTGCGACGCAAACTGTGGCGTTTTCTCACTATAACCACATTTCCGCGCAACTACCGATAGATGCACTGAACCATGAGTTGGTTCAAGGTGGGGCTAAAGAGCAAGCTGAGCAATGTTTGAAAAATATTAAAGCGATCGTTGAGAGTATTGGTCACGTGATGAATGACGCGGTTAAGGTCAATATTCAAGTGACTGACATTGCTGATATTGATGCAATCAACGAGGTGTACGCCACTTTCTTTGATGGCGATTTGCCGGCAAGAACCGTGATTGTTGTATCTAACATTGCGCTAGGTGCAAAAGTTCAAATGGATTGTGTTCTGTCAAACGCAGAAGGCACACCGCCACAAGTGTAATCAAATACAAAGCCATCACTCTGGTTAAGAGTGATGGCTGATGATTGAGTTTATTCGTTGGATTATCTCTACTCTATATTTCTTTCTGGTTGAAAAACGACATCCAAGATCTCGATGGTTTTTTTGTTGCCGTTTGGCAGTGTCCAATCGATGCATTGACCGACAGACAGTCCGATAAGTGCCATGCCAATCGGGGCTAGTATAGATATATGTGAGTTATCTTTCACTTGGTTTGGATACACGAGCACTTTCTGAATCTGCTCTTCCTCACCAAGGAATTTGAACGTCACCTTAGAGTTCATCGTGACAATATTGTTGTCGATCTCGTGTGCATCGACAATCAAAGCGCGGTCAATTTCATCTTCTAATTTAAGCAGCTCGTCACTGCAATTCGGAATGTTATCCAGTAATCGACAGATGTTGTTGTAGTCATCAGATGTAACGGTGATCGAATTAGACATAATATTTCCCTAAATCTAATTTTTATGACCCAGCCATTTGAGATGGCTTGGGTATATCGTGAAGTTTTCTAGTACATAAAGCGAAACACCATACTCCTGAAGGACGAGAGAAAACGTTACCTGGACGCAATGATTGGTGATTTAAATGAAAAGCAAAATAGAGTGAGCAGAAAGCGCAAGGCTTCACGCTCGATCCGTCATCCACTGCCTTTTTCTGGAGCGGTGTTAGCTCACATCGTCACTTCTTGTGGAGACAAGTGACGCATCACTGGTCTTCTTAGACTGAGCTCGGAACTGTGATGGCGTTAAGTGATATTTTCTCTTGAAGGCATCACAAAAATAAGCGGCGCTACCAAATCCACAGCGGTTGCTGATCTGTGAAACGTTGTAGGAAGTGAACGTTAGCATGTTCAATGCAAGCCCCATTCTTACATCTACCAATAGCTGGCTAAACGACAGGTTCTCTTTCTGCAAATGCCTTCTTAATGTTGAGGTAGAGGTAAACAGTTGCTTGGCGACATCTTGAATTTGCCACTTTCTTTGTGGTTCTTTCGTGATCATTCGTGCGATGACTTCGCGTTTGCTTTCTTCGTAATTGAACTGAAAGACATTGAAAACATCGATACCCGATTCGCAAAGAGAGAGCAGTATGAAGTACAGCGTTTGCTCTAAGAACATGATCTTTAATGCATCTCTACTTAAGGAGTCATACACTTCTTTGAGTAGCTGAAAGTTATTGTCCACATCCACTGGTGTTGGCAGTTGATGGGCGACAGTGTTTTTAACAAAGCTACGTTTTTGGGGAAGCTGAAGCAGTGAGGATTCGAGCATCTCATCGGTCACGATTAACAACTGAATCTGCAATGGTGAGAATGACGACTTTTGAGTCAAATTACACGACAAGCAGGTAAATTGAGGAATGATTAAGGTTGAAGGACCATCGATGGTGATTTGTTGTTCATTGATGTACACCGTCCCCTTGGCAAAGGCGATGTTGACAATGTAGTGATACTCTACGTAAAACTCCTCAAGTTTTACGGGTTTGAACATTTCAATATATCTATATTCCACTATTGCTTATCTCATAATTGGGCTTACTACAGGCAGTAAGTTGGGCTAAAAGAAAAGCATCCATGCGACAGTACAACGCACAGTATAACGCTACTCCTTTGTTCTTTTCATAAATTCATCAAAGAAAGTGTCTTATCTCAGTAATTTGAGCTCAAATCTAAATAGGCGCTATTGATTTTTTATTTAACTTATTGAAAGTAATGAATAATGTTTTTGTTTTTATCAATCATGAAAATTAAGATTACGAGTCACATAGCTGAATTGAGCATCAATAGCACACCTGATAATAGTGTTATTTATGCAGAGATGGTGCTTGAAGTATTTTGAACATCTTAGGATGTAGATATGAAGTCACAATGTTCAGATAATTTAGCCTGAATTCTAATTCTAAATTTTATGGGCTGATATCGGAATGGAATGGTGAGGCTTTTATTGTATATTTTGCTTCGAGAGTGGTTAGGAGACATAACCTACCAGTCGAATCATGTAGACATTGTTGATGATAAAAATTGCAAACCTTCGTTATCAATATTTACGGGTTAGTTAGTCAAAAACTTCGCCAATGAGTTTGCCTAATCACTCTCAAACCATTCACAACTCAGTGCCTTATTCAATACTCCAATACTCAATAAAACAATCATCACCTGTTGCTTGATGAGCGCCATTTAAAATCATCCTCTTGATTGGTGACTTTCAATAACGTTCGGCTTTTTCATTATTAGCCATTAAATAATTACACATCGAATTTTCAACTCCATCCATAATTTGGACAACTCTTATGCAAGAAGACTACAAACAACCTTTGCGAATTGGCGTTGGTGGACCTGTTGGGTCTGGTAAAACGGCATTGCTAGAGGTTCTGTGCAAAACTCTCCGAGATCTTTATCAGATCGCTGTCGTCACTAACGATATCTACACACAAGAAGATGCAAAGATACTCACTCAGGCAGAAGCCTTAGATGCAGACCGTATTATCGGGGTTGAGACCGGTGGTTGCCCGCATACCGCGATTAGAGAAGACGCTTCGATGAACCTTGCTGCGGTGGAGGAGCTCTCTACGCGGCACAAAAACCTAGACGTGGTATTTATCGAAAGTGGTGGTGACAATCTCAGTGCCACGTTTAGCCCTGAACTGGCTGACTTGATGCTCTATGTGATTGATGTGTCGGAAGGGGAGAAAATTCCACGCAAAGGCGGACCGGGCATTACACGCTCTGACTTGCTTGTTATCAACAAAATAGACCTTGCGCCTTACGTTGGAGCATCATTAGAGGTCATGGAAGCGGATACCGCTCGAATGCGTCCAGAAAAACCTTATGTGTTTACCAACCTGAAAGAAGGGAAGGGGCTGCAAGAAATCATAGACTTCATTGTCGATAAAGGCATGCTTGAAAAGAGATAGCATCGAAGTACGCCATAGAAACTGCTGCGTATCATGAAGTATTGCGTTTGTTTGCAGTCGTTTCTATGCCTAATATCCACAGTGAGTCGATACTGAAAAAAAGCAGCTTTAAATGCTTAAAGCTGCAAAGAATCAATAGCAGGAAAAGTAGATGATTACATCTACGGAACCAAAGTGAAACCAAACAATTGTGTAGTAACGTTTGATGAAAACTATAGTATACGACTCACGTTCTGTTTCAATGCGTTCAGTTGTGGTTGAAGCCGAATCTAAATATCTGGAGCAGATTATTAAATAGTCCCTACTTCAATAACCTAATGATGTTCTTGGGTCTTCTTATATAGTCGTAAAACTCTTTTGCTTTAAGCCTACCGACTGAAAGTTCAATTTTAAGCTCATTGGCAAATAATCTTAATGTCGTTCGATTAATCATATCTTTACGAGCATTCACTTTATCTAGGTATTCATCCAAGATTTTGTCATCATAAACGTAGATATATTCACTCATAATCGTATGTCTTTTTAAATGATAGTTTTAGTTTGCAGTAAACTCTGAATTAGAGTTCGGTTTTTTATGACGAGGTAAATTGATGTCGTTTTAGACGATGTTTGTTTTGCGTTTGGATTATTAAGGTATAAGAATAAGGCTTCAAGCAGTTTTGCTGTGATTCCTTTATGTTGAAATAATCTAGTCTGATGGTGAAATACAAACCTTACTATTAGTTCTGTTCCAAAGTGGTTTAAATATTTGCTTAATTCATTTTGATAAATGTTGATTATGGATGTGTTTATATTTATCTGACACTGTGATGACTTTGAGGTTTTACTAATTATCTGATTTTTCTTAATTTATTAAATGAGGATAAGATGAAGAAATCACTGTTAGCGATTAGCCTTTTATTGAGCTCTACAGCACATGCTGCGCATTGGGGATATGAAGGCGAGAATGGACCTGAGTTTTGGGGTAAGTTCTCTGAAGATTGCCAGCAAGGTAAGAACCAAAGTCCTGTTAATATTCAATCAACCGTGTTGGGTATTATGGATGAAATCAACATCAACTATTTAGGTGATGCCGTTTCTGCTATTGATAATGGCCATACTCTGCAAGCCAATGTTGAAGGCAATAACACGCTATTGGTTGACGATAAAAAGTTCACGCTTTCTCAGTTTCACTTCCATACGCCATCTGAAAATCACATCAACGGAAAAGAGTACCCGCTAGAGGCGCACTTTGTTCATGCTGATAAGGATGGCAATCTAGCGGTTGTGGCAGTCTTCTATAAGCTAGGAGATGAAAACCCAGCATTGGAGCAGTTGCTAAAGCATGACTTTGAAAAAGGCAAAACAACCAGCTTTGCACCAGTGAGCATCAAGTCTCTCATTCCTTCTAAGCACAGCTACTACCGATTCAATGGCTCGTTAACGACACCGCCATGTTCTGAAGGCGTTCGTTGGTTAGTACTAAAAGAGGTTCAAACGGTATCTGCAGCGCAAGTGAAAGCGTTTATGGAAATCATGGGCAAGAACAATCGTCCTATCCAGCCGATTAACGCTCGACTCATTCTCAACTAACCCATCAATGGCAAGTCGAAGTCTGACGCGGTTTACGTGCTATCTGAGATTAACGGTTGTCTAAACGAAAAAAAGGACTCTTAGTGAGTCCTTTTTGATATTAAAAATAAGAGCATACATCAAGTGGAACTCAAGTGCCTGATGGGTACTCCGTCCTTGGAGATTTGACACTTAAGCGACATCGAACGCAGTCACACATTGCACTCGGATGTACTAACCGAAACCAATTTAACATTGGACTTGTAAGCAGTACATCAAATGATTTTTGTCGATGGATGATGCCTAAGTGGCTAAATTTTAAGTGGTTTATCTTTGAGGCTTTAGACGGATATTGTCGATATTGAGCGTAAGTTAGAGCGAAGTTGGCATTTATTAGAATGCTTGTAGATGTGCACTCGCGTCTAGGTTTTTTGAGAGCGTGAGTCTCTCTGAAAGCTCTCCTACTTATTAGATAGCGAATGTTAATCGTCGTAGAAAGTGCGCTCTGTATAATCTGCGGTTTCTGCAATAAAAAAGGACTCAATTGAGAGCCCTTTTGGTTTTCGCTGTCTGACGTTGCGACGGAATTACAAGAACGCTTTGTATGGCAATTCTGGTTCGTTTTTGAAGATGTCGCTAAAGCCACGGAAGTGTTGGTAGTGCATGCGACCTTTATCGGTAGGGAAGGTGTATTTGCCTCCCACTTGCCAGAAGAACGGTGCGAACTTGTATTGCAGACGGTCTTTCTTCATGTTCCACAACACTTCGATTTCGCGTGGGTCGTTTTGGAAGTTCGCCCAAATATCGTGGTGGAATGGCATCACGACATCACAATTCAATGATTCTGCTGCACGTAGGATGTCAGAAGATGTCATCTTGTCAGTCACGCCGCGTGGGTTTTCACCGAATGACAACAGTGCCACGTCGATTTGGTATTCGTTGCCGTGTGCGGCGTAGTAGTTCGAGTAGTGCGAGTCACCAGAGTGGTAAACCGAGCCGCCTGAAGTTTCAATCAGGTAGTTCACCGCGCGTTTGTCCATGCCGTCGAGGATTTCTTTATCGTAAGAAGAAGTGCCCTCTGGCAGCGTGACAAGTGCAGTACGGTCGAATGAATCCAGTACGCGGATCTTCATGTCGCCGACTTCAAGTACATCGCCCACTTTCGCGACAACACAACGCTCTTCTGGCACGCCCCAACCCATCCATAAATCGACACACGCTTGTGGACCGATGAACTTCACGTGGTCACCACAGTTTTGCAGTACCGCTGCCGCGACATTAACGTCGATATGGTCAGCATGGTCATGGGATGCCATCACAGCGTCGATCTCTTTGATAGCAAACGGGTCAAGCGGGAAGATAGCAGTACGTAGGTTTGGTTGCAGTGCTTCGACACCGCCCATACGCATCATTTGGTGCTGGTTCTTCATGAAGGCGTTCTTTTGTGTCTTTTTGCCCGTACCACACCAGAAGTCGATAGAGATGTTGGTGTTGCCCTCACTCTTCAACCAGATACCTGTACAACCTAGCCACCACATCGAGAATGTATTTGGTTCTACCACCGTATTTTCGATCTCTTCGTTTAACCAGGTACCCCACTCAGGGAATGTATTTAGGATCCAAGATTCACGAGTGATTTCATTTACTTTACTCATAGCAACACCTTTTTGTTTCACAATTTTTATTAAATTTGGGATGTAGGGAGCCGAGCGCCTTAATTTGTGGTTAAGGCACTGAGCTGAATTATTTTTATTTATTTGAGAAAGAGGCTAGGGCGCGTTAGACCAGAATGACCTGTGTCCCTTTTGCTTCTATCGCTTTGATGACCTCTGGGTTGGCGTTTTTGCCAGTGATCAGAATGTCGATTTTCTCGGTAGGACAGAACAACATGCCCGTTCTGTGACCCACTTTGGAGCTGTCTACCACGACGACGAGTTTGTCGATTTGCTCAAGCATTTGCTGCTCAGCCACCGCGGTTAACATGTCGGCTTTGTAGAGTCCGGCTTCGGTTAATCCTTTGCCCGAGGTGAACATCCAATTGCCTGCGTAACTGCCAAGCGAGTTGGGCGCCGGATTTAAGAACAATTTTTGTGAACGGTTGTATTGACCGCCAATGATGATCACATCGTCATGGTCTTCATTGATCAGGTAGCTTGCCAATGGGAAGTAGTTGGTGACGATCTGCACGTCTTGCCCACACAACTTCTGCCCAAGTAGGAAAGCGGTCGAACCGCAGTTGATGACCACGCTGTCGCCAGGCTGACAAAGCTCAGCGGCTTGCATCGCAATCAAGGATTTTTCTTCGTAATGCTCAGTGCTGTTGATGTTCAGCGGTGACCATTTTTTCTTTTCTGCTTCGACGCGTTCTGCGCCGTTGCGTACTTTGCGTAGTTTGCCTAGTTCATCCAGTTTAGAGATATCACGGCGAGCCGTAGCCGGAGAGACGTTAAAGCTCTCAATAATGTGTGAGACGTTAATCGTCTGATTTTCTTCTAATAAAGACAGAATGCCATTGTGTCTTTGTACTTCATTCATACCCATCACCCTATTTGATTCAAATTCACCGAAATGTGTATCTAGTGATTATTTGGTGATTACTTGTGATTTGTTTTGATTCTATTAATCACGCTCTTGATTGTCAAATTCAAGACTGATGAAAATCTGAACTTCATCACAAGATTTCATAAGTCATTGTATTTATTGATAATTTAATTTTTGTGTGTGATCCGCTTACCATTTGTGGGGTTTTTTGGAAGGCAAAATTGATAAATATCAAAATAATCACAAATGAGCATTGCGTGATTACTTTTGATTGTTAGAGTTTATTTCGTGAGCAAAAACTGAGTAGATTCTACGACATCAGATGGAATCACTCTGACCTACATACGATTACAAATAAAAAACACTCTAGGGGTAAAGATATGGAGTTCTTGTACGACATCTTCTATATTTTTTACAGCCAAGTTATGACCAAAGCCCCACTACTACTGGGTTTGGTAACATGCATTGGCTATTGGTTGCTGAGAAGAGACGCCACCACCATCATTAAAGGTTCCATCAAAACGATCGTGGGTTTCATGCTGGTTCAAGTGGGTGCGGGCACCCTAGTTGCTGGCTTCAAACCTGTGATTTCCAAACTTTCTGAATATCACGGGCTAACCGGCTCAGTCATTGACCCTTACACCTCCATGATGTCTACCATGGAAGCGATGGGCGACAACTACTCTTGGGTGGGTTACGCCGTTCTGTTGGCATTAGGTATCAACATCCTCTTGGTACTGTTCCGCCGCTACACGGGTATCCGCACCATCATGCTGACTGGTCACATCATGTTCCAGCAAGCGGGTCTGATTGCGGTGTTCTACTTTGTGCTTGGCGCAAGCATGTGGGAAACCATCATTTACTCTGCGGTGTTAATGGCGCTGTACTGGGGTATCTCCTCCAACATCATGTTCAAGCCAACGGAAGAAGTCACCGGCGGGGCGGGTTTCTCAATTGGTCACCAACAACAGGTCGCGTCTTGGATTGCAACAAAAGTAGCGCCAAAACTGGGTGATAAGAACGACAGCGTTGACCACCTAGAACTGCCTAAATGGCTACACATCTTCCACGATAGCATCGCAGCAACGGCGATCGTGATGACGGTGTTCTTCGGCATCATTCTGCTTTCATTCGGTCTTGATAACCTTCAAGAAATGGCGGGCACCACACACTGGACTATCTACATCCTAGAAACGGGTCTGAAATTCGCTGTAGCGATTCAGGTGATTGTAGCTGGTGTGCGTATGTTCGTTGCTGAGCTGTCTGAAGCGTTCAAAGGCATCTCTGAGCGCGTGATTCCAAATGCGGTACTGGCGATTGACTGTGCGGCTATCTACGCATTCTCTCCAAACGCAATGGTATTTGGTTTCATGTGGGGTGCGCTGGGTCAGTTCGCGGCAGTACTGGCAATGCTGGCATTCGATGCGCCAATCATGATCATCCCTGGCTTCATTCCAATGTTCTTCTCTAACGCGACCATCGGCGTATTTGCTAACCACTTCGGTGGCTGGAAAGCGGTGATGAAGATCTGTTTCGTGATGGGCATCATCGAGGTACTAGGTTCTGCTTGGGCTATCCACCTATTTAGCCAACACGGCACAGAATTCAACGGCTGGATGGGCATGGCGGACTGGGCGCTTGTATTCCCACCAATCATGCAAGGTCTGTCTGCATCGAAAATGTTCTTCTTCGTTCTTGTTGGTCTGTCTCTGGTTTACATGTTCTTCGCTTCTCGCAAGCTACGTGCTGAAGAAGACGCGCAAGGCACAGTAGAAATCAGTGAAGAGCCAGAAGTGATTGAAGCGGTAGAGCAAGCAATCAAAGCGAGCGACGGTCTGCGCCCAGTAAGCATCCTAGCGGTATGTGGTAATGGTCAAGGCTCATCGATGATGATGAAAATGAAGATCGGCAAATACTTAGAGAAGAAAGGCATTCCTCACGTGATGGACTCATGCGCAGTGTCGGACTACAAGTCGAAGCTTGCGAGCACGGACATCATCGTATCGTCGAAGCACCTGTCTGCGGAGATGGAACCAGGCGAAGGCAAGTTTGTACTTGGGGTGCAAAACATGCTTAACCCTAACTCCTTCGGGGACGAGTTACTCGACATCATCAATAAAAACTTTGTACCAGCAAAATAAAAAAGCATGACCAAATACTTTTCTTAATGAAGAGATAAGAAACCAATAACAAACAGCGGATAACAACAGTGGTGCCGGGCTTCGAAAAGCCAAAGTCACGGCACCCAAACTGGAGATAGAACAATGGGATTAAAACAATCACTGATCGACAACAACTCAATCAAACTGCAAGCAAAAGCATCTAACTGGCGTGAAGCCATCAAGATTGGTACGGACATGTTGATTGCCTCTGGTGCGATTCAGCCTTCTTACCATGACGCCATCATCAGCAGCGTGGAAGAGTTAGGTCCTTACATCTGCATCGCGCCTAACTTGGCACTGCCACACGCACGCCCAGAAAACGGCGTGATTCGAACTGCTTTCGCACTGGTTACGCTAGAAGAGCCAATCTACTTTGAAGGCGAAGACGAGCCAGTTGATGTGCTAATCACGCTAGCGGGCAGCTCTTCAGACGAGCACATGGAAGGTCTGATGGAAGTGACCCAAGTGTTGGATGATGAAGACAGTGAAACGGGCGTGGATTTGGACAAGCTTCGCCGTTGCCGCAGCAAAACCGATGTATTCAACGTGATTGATGAAGCTCTGGCTGTCACAGCCTAAGGAGAAATCATGTACAGCGAACTGAAACAACGTGTGCTCGAAGCCAACCTCAAACTGCCGAAATACGGCTTAGTAACCTTCACTTGGGGCAACGTGTCTGAGATTGACCGCGAGCGCGGCGTGATTGCGATTAAACCGTCGGGGGTGGAATACGATGGTATGCGCGCTGAGCACATTGTGGTGGTCGATTTAGACGGCAATGTGGTGGAAGGCAACATGAATCCATCCAGCGATACCGCGACCCACATTGAGATCTACAAAGCGTTCCCACAAGTGGGCGGCGTGGTGCACACCCACTCACGCAGCGCAACGATTTGGGCACAAGCAGGGATTGATATTCCGGCATTGGGCACGACTCATGCCGACTACTTCTACGGCGACATTCCGTGTACTCGTAAGCTTTCACAACGTGAAATTGCGGAAGAGTATGAAAAGAACACCGGCTTAGTGATTGTGGAAGAGTTCCGTCAACGCCGCATCGATCCAATGGCAGTACCAAGCGTGATTGTGGCAGGGCATGCGCCTTTCTCTTGGGGAACCAACGCAGACGATGCTGTGCATAACGCGGTGGTATTGGAAGAGATTTCTGCCATGGCATTAGCAACGCGTTCACTCAATAGCGGCATCAAGATCCAGCCTGAGCTTTCAGACAAACACTACCTGCGTAAGCACGGTGAAAACGCCTACTACGGGCAGAGGTAACGACATGTACAAAGTGCTTGCTTTAGATTTAGACGGAACCGTCCTCACCGATGACCACAGCATTCACCCAGAGGTGAAAAAAGCGATTCAAGAAGCGCAGCAGAAGTGTCACGTGGTGATTGTCACCGGACGCCATCACACTGCGGCACGTCCGTATTACGATGAGTTGGGTCTTACCACGCCTATCATCTGCTGCAACGGCACTTATGTTTATGACTACCACAATGACCGAGTGCTCAAGCACAACTCCATCGATAAGGAAGACGCGCTGACGTTCATCGCCTTGGCGAAGGAGTTTCAGGTCAAGATGGTGATGTACGTAACCGATGCCATGACGTACTCAAACTACAACCCAATTCACTACATGGAAGCGTTGGAAAAGTGGGCGAAAACCGCGCCAGAGCATCTTCAACCGAAGATCTACAAAATCGACTCGTTCAGTGAAGAAGTGCGCAATACCGAGTTCGTGTGGAAGTTCGTGGTGGAAGGTTTACCAAGCTCGGTAGAACGCTTGATTGAAAACCCATGGGTGAAAGAGAAATTCAACGGCGAACGCTCGTGGTCGAATCGCATAGACTTCGCAGCAAAAGGCAACAGCAAAGGTTTAAGACTGGCGGAATACGTTTCTGAGCTGGGTTATCACCCGAATCATGTCATTGCCGTGGGCGATAACCACAATGATATTTCCATGCTCCGTTACGCCGGATTAGGCGTTGCCATGAATAACGCAGACGAGACGGTACGTTCAAGCGCCCGTTTGGTGTGCGAAACCGATAACAATAACGACGGCTTAGCTCGTCTGATACGTGAAAAAATTCAAGGATAAGCATCATGACCAAACCAATGATTCAAATCGCTCTAGACCAAACTAACCTAACTGACGCCGTGGCGGTTGCAAGCAATGTACACAGCTACGTCGATGTGATTGAAGTGGGCACTATTCTCGCGTTCGCAGAAGGGATGAATGCGGTCTCGACGCTACGTAAGAACCACCCGGACCACATTCTGGTGTGCGATATGAAAACCACTGATGGCGGCGCGATTTTGTCTCGCATGGCGTTTGAAGCGGGCGCTGACTGGATTACGGTTTCAGCCGCAGCGCACATTGCGACCATCGAAGCGTGTAAAAAAGTCGCGGATGAATTTAGTGGCGAAATCCAAATCGAAATCTACGGCAACTGGACGATGGAAGATGCGCAAGCGTGGGTGGATCTTGGTATCACTCAAGCGATTTACCACCGTTCTCGCGACGCAGAGTTGGCAGGGATTGGCTGGACAGACGCTGACATCAACAAGATGCGTCAACTCTCTGAGCTAGGTATCGAGCTCTCTATCACGGGCGGTATCGTGCCAGAAGACATCTACCTGTTTGAAGGTATCAAAGCGAAAACCTTTATCGCAGGTCGTGCATTGGCGGGTGACAAAGGGCAAGAAACCGCAGAAGCACTGAAAGCGCAAATCGACCGTTACTGGAACTAGGGGGCGACATGTATCAGAACCTACAACGTCATCGTGTTGGCTTGTATGAGAAAGCGTTGCCGAACGAATTGACTTGGGAAGAAAAGCTCAGCGTGACCAAAGAGTTGGGCTTCGATTTTCTTGAGATCTCGGTGGACGAATCAGACGAGCGTCGCAGCCGCTTAGATTGGGACGACGAGACGATTTATGCCCTGCGTCACCAGTGCGAACGCTACGGCATGCCATTGCAGTCGATGTGTTTGAGCGCGCACCGTAAGTTCCCGTTTGGCTCGGCTGATCCGAAGATACGCGAGCAAGCCGTGCTACACATGGAAAAGGCGATCGCATTGGCGTACAAACTTGGCGTCCGTACCATTCAATTGGCTGGCTACGATGTGTATTACGAGCCAGCAAACCGTGCCACGCATTTGCGCTTTATTGAAGGTATGAAGGAAGCGGCGAAACTGGCAGAGCGCGCAGGTGTGATGCTTGCTGTTGAAATCATGGACACCGATTACCTTAACTCATTGAGTAAGTTTGAGGTGCTCAATCGCGAAGTGAATTCGCCGTATTTCACTGCTTATCCAGACGTAGGCAACATCTCGGGTTGGAACTATGACGTGTGCACCGAACTGAAATTGAGTAAGCCGCACATTACCCAAATCCACCTTAAAGACACTTATCGTGTGACGCCAGAATACAAAGGTCAGTTCCGCGATCTAGTGATTGGCGATGGTGAAGTGAACTTCGATGCCATTTTCCGCACACTCAAAGAGACAGACTGCGTCGTGCCGCTGGTGATTGAGATGTGGGCGCAAGATGAACATTGGCGCGCGCACATTCAAACCGCCCAACAGCGCTTAAATCAAGCGTGTGATCATGCGGAATTACCAAGGTTGTTTGCCGCATAATTCTCTCTTAACTGTATAAACAGTTATACCCAAGTAACCTCGAGATGCGTGGTTCAGCGAAAGTGACTTGGTTTGCAGACGCGGCAACGATTTGAAGATCTAGTGGTTCTAAATCAAAAATCGTTAACAAAGTATGGAAGCCAAGGCAATTCGCCCTTCGGGAACGAGTCACGGAAACAATTTCTTCGTCAAACGACTTGGAAATAGCTGTCTATTACGCTGCTTCATTTTCCTTGAACTTGAGTCAGTGACTCGTTCTGAATCCTGCATCTTGAAGTCACTTGGGTATATATGCTCCGGTGCTCGTTATTGGGCACCGTTTTCCCATCGTGGGAACGTGCAGTTTTTAACCCTCGTAAAAACTGCACTCTTTCGTTTCATTGGTTGACTTACCATCATGGTTGGCGCAAAGTTGCGCTTTGTCGTTATGAAACCCCGTTAATCTGAATGAAATTACTCCATCTGCAACTTTTCTGGTACGAAAAACATCACACCCTATTGGAGATGGAAGACCTGCCAATTCTCACCCCAGCGCAAGAGCAAGAACTGCGTGAGTGGGCGAAGACACGCCGCAAAATCCTCAGCTACGAAGTGCATCAACAGCCTTGGGTAAAAGTGAACGTAGACGGTTTCTCGTCGATTTTAGAGCTCAAACCAAATGGCACGTTGGTGGAAAAAGACTTGTTCAGCGAGCGTGGTTTGCAGGGGTTATGGAAGGTCAGCGACGGCTTCTTGTTTATCAAAGTCATCAGCGGTGAATTCATCGTCGAATACCAAATTGTTGGTCATACCGAAAACAATGTGCACAGTGGTATCGAGTACATCAACGGCAAAATCAGCACCTACAGCAAATTTGCCAAACTCGCGAATAATTAAGCCGATTCAATTCGATGTAGAGAAAGGAGCCAAAGTGCTCCTTTTTTGTTGTGGATAGAAAATCCCAACTATTCTTACTTCAAGCAATGAAATCAATGCGTTAATATCCAAGTCATTACCTTATTTCAAACAGTAGCAGGAGGCATGAATCGTGTCTGAAAAAATATCGACGTCGGCGCTGGCAAAAATGCGTCAGATAGAAGCCAAGCTGCTGTTTGCTGATCTGAAACGCGCAGGCTACATCGTTCGCCAAGACGAGAAATGGATTTTGACCGAAGAGGGCGCCAAGTTTGGCGGTGAGTATGTCGATCACCCTAAATTTGGGCAGTTCATCGTATGGCCGACCAACTTGCACATCGAGCTTGCCGCAACATCTGGCAAAACTTACAGCGCAACCCAGTTGGGTGAGAAGCTTAAGCTCAATGCCAAGCGCATGAACCAGCTGTTAAGTGAATTAGGTTGGATAACCAAATCCGAAGAGGGTTGGAGCTTAACCGAAGCCGGAATCCGCGCTGGTGGCCAGCAGAGAATCGATAAAGAGTCGCAGAATACCTTTGTGGTGTGGCACGACGTAGTGCTACGTAACAAGCGTCTCAAGCAGTCTGTGATTGAGTTTTTAGGTCAAGATGCCGAGTCCCATTCCACAGATAAGTCGTTTTCTAGTTTTCGCCAGAAGTTTGAAGCTAAGCATCGCACTTTAGACGGGCATTATGTTCGTTCTAAAGGAGAACTGCTGATCGATAACTGGCTGTATTTGGCAGGGGTAGTACACGCTTATGAGCGTCAGCTGCCGATCGACCAAGAGGTGACAAGCGATTTCTACCTTCCGGGTGGCAAAGTCTATCTGCAGTTTTGGGGCAGCGACACCGGTGAGATGTTAGAAGCGGAGCGAGAGAAGATTCGTGCGGTGTACGAGCAGCATAACTTCAACCTCATTGAGGTCGAACCGAGTGAGTTAGATAAACTCGATGAGGTATTGCCAAAACGTCTGCGCCAGTTTGGTATTCAAGCTTATTAAACGCCTCGCTAACGGTAGTTTAAATTCCTACACCTTCAAACCTGCCAGTCTTTAAAAACGAAAAAACCCGTGATGACTCACGGGTTTTGTGTATTCAGCGTTTATCTTTGGTTGTTACCCGAAGGATTAGAAACCTTTGATGTTTTCCGCTTCTAGCTCAGAGAAGTACTTAACAGTCTTCACTTTAAGCTCTTGTTGTGAAGGCTCATCACAAACGATCACTGCTTTAGGGTGTAGTTGAAGTGCAGAAACCGTCCATAGGTGGTTTACGCTGCCTTCTACTGCTGCTTGTAGAGCAAGTGCTTTGTTGTGACCAGTTACTAGGATCATCACTTCTTCAGCGTCTAGTAGCGTGCCAACACCGATAGTTAGTGCGTACTTAGGAACTTGGTTGATGTCGCCATCGAAGAAACGAGAGTTCGCGATACGAGTGTCTTCAGTTAGTGTCTTGATGCGAGTGCGAGAAGACAGAGAAGATGCTGGCTCGTTGAATGCGATGTGACCGTCGTTACCTACGCCGCCCATGAATAGGTTGATCTTGCCGTAAGATTTGATTTTGTCTTCGTAGCGTTGGCATTCCGCTTCGTGATCTTCCGCGTTACCGTTAAGAAGGTTGATGTTCGCTTCTTGAATGTTTACGTGGTTGAAGAAGTTGTTGTACATGAATGAACGGTATGATTCTGGGTGATCCGCAGGGATACCGATGTACTCGTCCATGTTGAAAGTCACAACGTGTTCGAAGCTCACTTCACCTGCTTGGTAAAGTTCGATCAATGCTTTGTAAGTTGCTAGAGGAGTGCCACCAGTAGGTAGACCCAGAACGAACGGACGCTCAGCAGTTGGTTTGAAGTCGTTGATGCGCTTAGCGATGTGTGCTGCTGCCCACTTGCCTACTTGTGCTGCTTGAGCTAACGGGATAAGTCTCATTTTGTGCCCCTAGTTATTGGAATTTAAGATGTCCTGAAACATTAATTCGCATTATAAAATAAGTAATGACGATCTGCTATTGTTTTAGGTCAAAATTTTGCTTTTTCTTTAACCAATGTTGCTTTTCTCAACAGTTTTTACGTTTGCTTGTTGCGATTACCCTCTTATATAGAGGGCGTTAGACTAGTTGATTAGCGTTTAAAATTTATGACTGAAAAAAAGTTTTTTGGCTGAATGAGCGAGCCAATTGAACCGAGTTGCGTAGGAGAAAGGGAAGAAAAATGCCGAAGTTATGATCTCACGCAATCTATGGTGTGGCACGGCGTTTCTTCCTTAACCATACTTAAAGTGTGTTTATTGCTGAGGGAATCGCAATGAAAAACGAATTAGACGCAACCAAAGTGCTGCAAGCATACGAATGTGTGATGAACAACGGTACGCCTACCGAGTTTGGCAAGATGTATGAAGGGGTAGAAGCCTTTTCTGATTACGACGGCTATAACGTGTTTCTGAGAGGCAATGGCGTGGAGCTCAAAGTGGGTTTCCACAACACCTATCAGCTAGAGTACGACCAAGAGCATCTTAAAGACAGCTTCTTGAAGAAGGTCGCCATGCTGGCGAAGTGATTGTTCGCCGTACAATAGGTTTACTAAAAAATGAAAAAGCCCTTTGGTGAAACACCTCTGGGCTTTTGGAAAAGAAAAATTTTTGCAACTCCACAGAATGAAACATTCTGAGGATTAACCAAGCATTAAGGCTTGGCAGAGTCGGTTAATCGTCTTCTGCTAGGCTCTCTTCTGCGTAGTCATCTGTCGCCTCTGGTTTGTTACGACCATTTAGCGTGTGGAAGCGTTTGCGACCACGAGCTAACTGTGTGTATTTTAACCAAGTGCGCTCGATCTTAGTTTTCGCTTTGCCTGGGTTTTCCAGAACTTTTACGAAGTGTTTCTCTTCGCTGTTCTCAGGTGTCAACTCGCCTGACTCTAGGCCAAGCATAGTATCCCCATAAATTGTTAGGATTTCCTCTTCCGAAAGAGTAAAATCGCCAGACTTTGCAAAGCCGCGTGGGAATTTTACGTTGTCGTAAAAACGTTTTTTGCCATGACGAAATTCAGTGTCAGACATATCAACAGCCTCTGTAACCGTTATTGATGAATGTGATGAATTACGGCGAAAATTAGGCGCAAAGCTAACAAAAGAAAAACAAAACTTTTTTGTCGTCAAAATTTTAATTAGTTGTTAATCTGGTTTTATATTGACCAGGAGATGGTTTATGGATGTAAAGGTCTTTCGAACATTTTTAGAGCTGGCAAAGGTTCGTCACTTCGGACGAGCTGCTGAGAACTTGTACATTACTCAAGCCGCAGTGAGCGCACGCATCAAACAACTCGAAAGTTATTTCGATACGCAGTTGTTTATTCGTGATCGAAATAACATAAAGTTGACCTCCGCAGGTGAGCGTTTAATAGGCTATGCAGAGGTGATGGTCACCACTTTGCAGCAAGCCAAACTCGAATTATCCCTCGAAGATGGCAAAGCGTTACAGCTCACCATGGGTGGTACGCCGAACATTTGGGATGCTTATCTGCAAAACTGTTTGAGTGTCGTAACAGACTCATTTGGTGGCTATGGCTTTATGGCAGAAGTCATGGGGCGTGAGATGCTAAGCCGCAGCCTGCTTGAGCGCACACTCGATATGGCTTTCGCCTTCGATCAAATCAAAGCGGATGAGCTTAACTGCAAAAAAGTTGCTGACGTGGTGTTGGTGCTTGTGTCTACCGAACAAGATTCTCTTGATACGGTATTTGATAAGAAATACGTTTACGTTGATTGGGGTACGCGCTTCGCTTCAGAGCACGCGGAACGTCACCCGAAAATCCCAGCGCCTTACCTTCGCACTTCTACCGCTCGTATCGCGTTAGACTTCGTTTTAGAGAAAGGTGGCAGCGCATACCTGCCAGCGTCTCTGGTAGAGCCGTTTATTGCAAGCGGGCAGCTCCACAAGGTGTCTGGCGTAGAAGATTGGTACCGTCCTATCTATTTGAGCTATCGCAAAGCCAGCACGTCTGTAGAAGCGATTAAGCAGGTTGAAGAAATCGTAAAAGAGATTGACCCGTTAACGGCGTATAGCTTGCAGCAAATAGCCGACATTCCAGCAGACGAGTAATTTCTGCTTTTGCGATCCAGTGCAAAATTAAACGAAAACCCCTTGGTGTGAAGCCAAGGGGTTTTTTGTATGGGTTTCGGGAAATGCCGATATGTTTATAAATAAATCGCCTTCTTGAAGCGAGAGTTGTGGCACTGTGAAGGTCGTTTTTGCTCCCGTTTACGCCAGTTTCTGACGAAGTGTTTCATCCAATGCGGCTTTGCCTGCGCCAGAGAAAGCGAGAGAAACGCTTGCTGCCAGCAGTGCTAGACCAAACTCGTAACCGTTATTCGACATAAACAAACCGTTTTCAAAGTGAACCGAGAAAATGGCGATCACCATGGTGAATGCTAAAGCCACGGCTGCTGGGCGAGTAAGTAGACCAAGCAAGATGAACAAGCCGCCAAAAAATTCTGCACTGCCAGCTAAAAATGCCATCAGCATGCCTGGACCTAAACCAATCGATGCCATCCATTGACCTGTACCTTCAAGACCATAACCGCCAAACCAGCCAAAAAGTTTTTGGGCGCCGTGCGCCATAAAGATGATGCCAACTGGAATGCGAAGTGCGAGTGCGCTGTAACCTGCATTTGAAGTAGTGATTTTCTGTAGTAGTGCTTTCATGACTTTATCCTTTCTCGAATTTTTCTGATGAGGAGTGGTGACTCCCTTGCTGTTGAAATCAGTGTAGGTAGGAGGAGAGAAAGAAAAAATTGGGGCAATTTGATGTTCTCGTTCGATAAATTCGATGGAACGTTTTTTTGTTTTTAAATACATTAACTTAAAATGTTAAAAGTATTTGTTTTTAGTGCTCATACGTGCTGGATTTGATCAAGGAATTGGTAAAATTTTGAATGACATTCTTTACTTTTGTTGGTCTTTTGGAAGGGCGCCTGTGTACTACGGGCAAAAAAAAAGAACACAGGGGGCTGTGCTCTTTTGCTTTTACGATTAACAAGGGAGAAAGGAGTTTTTATAGATTCATTAAGCTTTCAAGCGAGTCTTCCACACTACTGTAGTGATAAGTGCGAATATTCACACCATCAGTCGCATTGATTTGAATTTCTGAAATCTCGTTATCAGAGTCACGTTCGATAATCCCTATCGAGTGCTCGACTGATTTACTGGTAATAACCTTGTGATTTCTAAGTACAATCACGCACGTATGTAAGTCCATGCCAATTCCCTTTAGCCGACGTTGTTGTGTTGTTCTGATCTAACTTTAGTGCACAAATTTACTAATGCCAAAATTTCTCAATATTGAGTTCCGAAAATGGCTAATCTACAGTAACTCCTCGTTCTACAATGAAGTTATACCGATCGAGTGGCGAGCAAGTTACCCACTCGTTAAACACACACTGTGTACGCAAGGACAGCACTATGCTCATCCACCCACACACATCGTTGACCTTCGAACAATGTCAAAAAGCACGCATGGCACGTGATAGCCGTTTTGATGGGCGCTTTTACATTGCGGTGAAAACCACAGGGATCTTTTGTCGCCCGATCTGCCCAGCCAATTTGCCCAAAGAGGAAAACGTCGAGTACTTCACTGACAAGACGCAAGCTTTGAAGGCAGGTTATCGTCCGTGTTTGCGTTGTCGCCCGGACAGTGCGCCAGGATCATGGGCTTGGAAAGGGGTTGAAACCACATTCCAACGTGCGATCAAAATGATCGATCAAGGCGAGTTACACCATCAGTCCCTTGCAGATCTCTCCGATCGTCTTGGGATCTCGGATCGTTACTTGCGCATGCTGTTCGAGCAATATTTGGGGATGTCACCTAAGCAATATGCGCAGTATCAGCAATTGATGTTTGCCAAGCAGCTTCTGCATTCGAGTTCGATGTCTGTCACCGAAGTCGGTTTTGCCGCGGGTTTTAACAGCACTCGACGTTTCAATGATGCGTTCCAAAAGATCCTTCAGCTAACGCCTTCTCAAGTGCGTAGAAAGGAGTTTGATGGAGTGGGGACGAATCGAATCGTGCTACCTTATCGCGGCGCTTTGCACTGGCAACACATGCTCGACTTTTATCGTCTGCGTGCGATTGAAGGAATGGAGCAAGTCACACAAGATGCTTACCAGCGCAATGTTCTACTTGATGATTGCCATGCACGATTTAAGGTCACTCAAGGGGAGGGTTACCTTGAGATGGAGTTCGATATTGAAGACGTCACTAAATTGCAGAATTTGGTGTCTGGAGTGCGTCGCATGTTCGACCTTGATGCGGATATTTGCACGGTGGAGCAGCACCTTAATTACATCGCGCCAGGGTTGGTGAAAACCCAAGGGATTCGCATTCCGGGCGTCTGGAGTGCGTGGGAAGCCGGTGTACGCGCTGTGTTGGGGCAGCAAGTGTCGGTCAAAGCGGCTATCGGACAACTTAATTTGTTGGTAGAAACGCTCAGTAACGATCAGCAAGCGCGCCACTTTCCAACGCCAGAAGCCATTGCGAATGCCGATGTTAGCTTCTTGCGTATGCCGCAAAGCCGTAAAGACACACTCGTGCGATTTGCTCAGTACATGCAGCAAAACCCAGAAGCCGATCCGCAGCAATGGCTGGAATTAAAGGGCATTGGTCCGTGGACGGTGAGTTATGCGCAACTGCGTGGCCAATCTCAGCCCGATTGTTTTTTAGATAAAGACTTGGTGGTGAAGAAAGCCATGCCAAACTATCCGTCATTGAATGCTCATACTGCGTCGCCTTGGGGCAGTTACGCGACTTTTCACTTATGGAATCAATCATGAAATCACTTTATACGGTAATGCCAAGTCCGTTAGGCGCTGTGACCATTCAAGCTAACGATCAAGGTTTGCTGGGAATTTGGTTTGAAACGTGTACCACCAAACCAGACGAGTTGGGTGAGCGTTATGATCAACATGCAGTGCTCAGCCAGACTGTTACTCAATTGGAAGAATACTTTGCTGGGCTGCGTAACGAATTCGACTTGCCCCTTGCAGCGACAGGTACGGCTTTCCAAACTCAAGTTTGGGATGCGCTAACGACTATTCCTTACGGTGAGACATGGAGCTACCAAGACTTGGCAAATGCCATCGGTAATCCGAAAGCGGTACGCGCGGTGGGGCTAGCGAATGGTAAAAATCCAATCTCGATTGTGGTGCCGTGCCATCGTGTCATCGGCAAAAGTGGCAAGCTTACGGGCTATGCGGGCGGGGTAGAGCGAAAGCAACGATTACTCGCATTGGAGAAGGGCACGCCACTTTAAGTGAGACCATTCTCAGAATCCGGCAAGGTTTATCTTATTTGGCTAAATTTTGTGTAGGGTTGTTGTGCTAATAAACAATCCAGAGCAATGAAAAAGGATAATAAGGATATGTCTTTCAATACGGATTTTGATGCATTCATAAACCAAAGCTGGCAGCGACATGAAGCGCAGCCACAACAAACATACAATCAATTAGAACAAGCGCTTAGCGAGGTAGAAGACACTAACCATGCTGAGCGCATCTTACCCTTGATGTTGCACACATCCATTGGTCATCTGCACGACCCAAGCCAGTTTCTCTCCAGTTTAGATAAGCTCGAAAATGGCGTAGCGACTCAGTGTCTAGCGCGTCAGAGAGCCAAAGCCGTTGCACAGTACTTCGTTGATCAAAATACAGACCCGATTACGGATCTAGATGATGTCGATCAGCGTCGCGTGTTTGCTCAAATTGCTAACGAGCTGTCAGCAATGAATGAACTAGAGCAAGCGAGCACGTGGTTAGCAAAAGCTGCCAACGGTATAGATTCAGATCAAGCTGCCGAGCCTTTAGCGCGTTCAATTGCCATTACGGGTAACAACCTTGCCTGCCAATATGAAGAGCTTGAAACACGCTCTGAAGCGCAAGCAGAACACATGCTAGAGGCTGCTACATTGGCGCTGGAGTATTGGAAAGTAGCGGGAGGTTGGATGCAAGAAGAGCGTGCAGAATATCGCTTAGCCATGAGTTTGCTCAAAGCAGGAAACCCACTCAAAGCCAAAGTGCACGCTGATCGCTGTGAAGCAATCTGTCGACAAAATGGAGAGGACGCTTTTGAGCTTTTCTACGCGCATGATTTATTGATGTTGGTGCACTACCACTTAAGCCAAGCGAGTAAGCAAAAACTGACTGCGGATGACCAGAAGTATTGTGAGAACTCACCATTGGCGTAGCTAGAATACGTGAGAATAGAAAGTAGCAAATAACGGCTTGAACCTGATAACAAAAAGGCAGTTAAGCCCACTCAATTGGGATTAACTGCCTTCTGCTTTCTACTATGCCCAAGCGACTTCAAACGCAGGTTTCAAATCAAGTGATTCTCACTTAACTAAGCATCCGAGGTGACCTAGGTATACAAGGAATTAGTTGCCTTGATTTTGGCTTTGAAGCTTCTCTTTTGCTTCTTCAACTTTTGAGAAATCCAATCCCAACTCATCCACCGCTTCTTTGATTAGCACTGGGTTTTGCATCACTTGCGCCATCAGCATTTGTAGTTTGTCTTGTGGTAGACCTAGCTGGCTGATTGTTGCCATTGCCGCAAGAGGGTTTTGGGTCAGAGTCTGAAAAATCTCGTTGATTTGTTCGTCGCTGATATTGTTCTCTTTCAACAGCGCAATAATCGGGTTCATCGCATTTCCTTTTAATCACAGAATGAAATAGAACCCGAGTTTATCATTTGGCTGGGTTTGGTTGAACTAAGAACTGCTCGCGAAAGCATTTGTTGGTTCTACCGCGCGTTTCCGGTAATTGAATAACATGCTCAAGCTGATCACCGCGGTGAAAGACTCTGCGAAGAGAATGCTTGCCCAAATACCGTTGTGGGGGAAGAACTTAGGCAGTATCAAAACACCCAACGCAACAAAAACAAACCCTCGGCTCAATGAAATGAGTGTTGCTTGCTTTGGTTTGGCAATGGCTTGGAACAAATTAGCAATCACCATGTTTAACCCCATCAAAGGCACGCCGAAGAAGTAGAAGGTGAGTGCAGTCGCGGCAAGTGGGATCAAGTCGTTGCTGTTACCTAAGTACACCGATGCAATTATGGGTGCCAATAACCAAATCCCCATTAGGAAGACGGTGCCGCTACCAATTGCCGTTTTTAACCCTAGTTTTAAGATCTCATCAATGCGCTCTGGGCGAGCTGCGCCGTGGTTAAAGCTGATGATTGGCTGACACGCTTGCGCGATGCCGACCATGACAAAGAGGGCGAACACACCGACGTTCGTAGTCAAGCCGTAGGCAATGATATGACTCTCACCAAATTGAGTCAGTAAGACATAATTAAACAAAACAATGGTCATTGCAGACGTGACTTCGATAAAGAATGTCGGTGTACCGATGCTTAAAATCTCTTTGGTTTTGCTGAATCCGATGCCTTTTAAGCTCAGTACCAAAGCGCCTTTCTTTTGCACAAAGTGAGTCAACAAAATCAGTGCGATGACCGCTTGAGCAATGGCCGTACCATACGCTGCGCCTTTCATCCCCATGTTCATCTCGATGATAAATAGGTAATCAAATGCGAGATTAGTAATGGCACCAATCGACATCGCATAGGTTGCCAATTTGGGGTTGGTGTCGTTACGCACAAAGCAAGACAGTACCCAAGCGAGGGAATAGAGAGTAAAAAACGGTAACAGTACAACAAGGTAATCATGAGCAAGCTGAGCCAAGTTGCCTGAAGCGCCCATTAAGGCAATCAATTCATCTAACCAAATGAGAGCGAGCGTCACCGTGATAGTGGATAGCAAAGTGGTAATCAACATGGATTGGCTAAACCACATCTGGCTGGACTCGGAGTTGCCTTTACCAATTTCGATCGACATTTTTGCGGCGCCACCAATGCCAACCATCATGGCGATGGCAGTAAAAATCGAAAACGGTGGAATGACTAAGGCAATAGCACCAAGTCCATCGGGACCAACGCCCAAACCGATAAATAACGCATCGCCCATGATGAACAAAGATTTGATCACCATGCCAGTGAGAGCAGGCCACAGGTACTGATAAAAGGATTTTGAAATGGGATCAGTTTTTAGATTGATAGCCATGGAATAGAAAAATACCCGAATGTGGTGGATTTATGTTCGGGTATTATCAGTACATTCAAGCGTGGCGAAAAGGGATTATCCGCCCATTATATTGCACTATCTAAACATCGGAGACGAAATTCCGCTGGTGTTTCTCCTTTTTGTTTCCGATAGAAGCGGCTGAAATAGGCAGGGTCATCAAAGCCTAATTCAAATGCTATGGTCTTGACGGTTTTCGTCGAAAACACCAGTTCTCGGTTGGCTTCTAATATGATTCGGTCATGAATCAGTTGCGTGACCGTCTTGCCTCTGTCGGCTTTCACTAACTCGTTTAGACGTTTGCTGGTGAGAGCTAAGGCATCGGAGTAGAACTGGCATTTCTTTTGTTCGCGATAATGCAGCTCAATTAATTCGGTCAACTGTACGATGCGAGCGTCTTTCTGCTCCCCTTTTTGAGACGGTGTTTTAGCAAAGCGTAATGCATAACGTAGAAAGCTGTTGATGAGTGATTCGACAAGATCCCAATCACAATCCTCTCTTTCACATTCTTCTTTGATTAGGGTGTAAATTGATTCTAGGTAGGGAAAACTCTCTTCGCTGCAATCGAGGTATGGCGGTCGTTCAATCGTAGAAAATACGCTATTCACCAACTGGGTGCTGCGTGGATTGGTTTCAGCAAAGCCGGGACGGAATATCAACATGCGAATGTTTTTGCCCATGAACTCGGAATGGTGAACCTGCCCTGGTGATATGGTAAATAAGCGACCCAGGCGGTTTTGGTATTCGACGAAATCGATGCTCTGCGTTCCGCTATTATCCAAGCACCAGACTATCTCCCAGTACTCGTGGCGATGTGGCTCGATGTATGGGTCTTCTTGGATGTCTGAAAATTCAAGCGCTCGACACGGTTCACCTAAAATGAGTCGCACTTGTCGAATTGGCGAAATCATATTGCTCATGAGGGCATTCAATAGCTCTTGGGGATGATGATTTCATCATTATGAATCGAATAATCAAGATTGTGCACGGAAATTTTTGTCCTCAGTAGCCGGTGAGTTCCATATAACCAGTCCCAGAATGAGAGCCATCAATACGCACTGGACCTTCCCAATAAGGCACCGAAAGCGGCATTTTCGCGTTCGGGTTGAGTGCAGAAATTGTAAGCTCGATTTGCTGCTTAGGAATCGACACTTGCCACTGGGTTGGATAATTGCGACCTTGGATTTCTGTGTGCTTTGTTGCCTCTAACTGAATGTCTTTTTGAGAAATGGCGATGCCAGAACCATCTTGCTGCATCAGCCTTGCGCTGGCGTAACTGGCTTGACCGGTTTTGGAATCTCGCAATTGGAACACCACCAAGCTGGTGTCGTCACTCAACCTTAGGGCAAACCAGTCCCAGCCTTGTTGTGAGTCGAGTAAGAATTGCGAGCTCCACTCTCGGTCTATCCAACCTTTGCCCGACACTTGATGAGTTTTGCCGTCGATAGTGACTTCACCGGAGACATCAATAAACGGTTGGCTGTAGTAATACGAAGCCACCTGACCATCGGCACTCTTGGTGCTGTAACCTTGTTCGCCTTGCTTTTGATAAGGTGCGCTGCTGGTAAGCGTCAGCGAATAGCCAAACTGTTCCGAGTTCGCCTTCAATGTTGCAGGGAAGAGATCGGTGGTTGAAGAAGTCCACTGCCAATCATCGAGATAAACCCGAAATGGTGAAGTGTCGACGCCGGCTAGAGAGGCTTGATCGCGTGACCATTTTTCATCGGCGTAGTGTTTGTCGGTTGTGGTGACCGCGCTGTGTGCCATGAAGATTTGCTGAGTCTGCCATTCGGTTTTCTTCACGTCATCTTCGCCCTTTGGCGGTGGCGGCGGCGCAGCAGCAAAGCGAAATTGTGTCCATTGGACGCCAAGTGGGTTGCTGTCTTCATCAATTAAGTTAGCGGTTAAGTACCACCATTCATGACGAAAATTCGGGTGCGCTTGATGGTCTGCTGGGAAGGTGAGTTCAACCCCTTTTTCCACGGGTGTGAATGGGTTGCTCTCACTTTGCGTATCTCCACTGCCCAGCAATGCGCCCATATTTTGTGTGCTCATATTTTTTTGTTGGGGATCTTCACATCCAAATAGGAACAGACTACCTATGAACAGAGTAAGTTTGCTTGCTAATCGAACCATCACAACACCTCGCTTTGCAAACTGGACACGACAGGCTTGCTGACTAATCGCCACAGCGGAATCAAGGTCGCAATCACTGCCACCAAGATGGTGATCGCCGCAATGCTGAGGGCATCACTCCAATTCCACAGATAATTTAAGCTCCAACCAAAAGCGCGCAAGGTGACGATGTCTGTCAGCACGTAACCCACCATCGCACCGAGGGGCAGGGCGATAACCAGAGTAAAACTGACCAAAGCAACGATCTGTCCGACTACCATGGTCATTAATTTACGACGGCTGACGCCAAGTGCATACAGCCTTGCAATGGCGGCTTTGCGCGCGTCGAGTAACATAAAACAAGCACTGAACAAGCCAATCACTGCGACCATCAACGTCACGCCGTTGAGTGCGCGTGTAATGGCGAAGGTCTGCGAGAAAATATCCAACGCGATGGATTTGATTTGCGCCTGATCGTAGAGCTGACTTGGATGCAGATTCAGTTGCTCGCGCAGTTGGTCGTATACGATTTGTGGGTCACCAGATACTTTAATGCCAAGGCTTGTTGGCAGGTCGGTAAAGCCACTCTCTTGCCATAATTTGGGTGCCAATAACACTTCACCATTGGGTGAACCGTAATCGTGAAATATCGCCCCCACAAGCAGGTTCTTATTTGGAACAGCATCAAGTGTGAGCTCGCTACCCAGTGATAAACCCAGTTTGACCGCGGTTGGTTCACTGATGGCGACTAATTCACCTTGGTAAAAACGTGACCAGAAGTTCTCCAAATGCGATTTGAACACCATGGTTTGCTCTAAGGTGTCTTTGTCTTTGGTGCCAAGTAAAATCGGTAAGCCTTGCAGGTTATCGTCGACGTAGTATTGCTTGTAGACGGTCTCAACATTGTCGAACTGTCCTAATGCGCGCTCTACATCTGCGATTTCCCCTTGGGCAGGGCTGACGTAAATATCGGCGTGCAGTCTTTGTTCTAACCACTGTTTTAGGGTGGATTCAAAGCTGCCCACTAAGGTGTTCATCCCCATATTGGCTGTAACAGCGAGTAGCAGTGCCATCATGGCGAGAGAAAGCGGAGAAATCAGCTCGCGCAGCTCAGCAAACAGATACTGCATCAAACCGGAAGTGGTGCGCTTTTCACACCAATTGGCTAAGACGCTGAGTGTTTTAGGTAGATACAAAGGAATCGACACCACAAGCACGCCGAGCCACGCCATGGTAAAGCGATGA
The DNA here is from genome assembly GCF_024181835.1 of Vibrio sp. Y29_XK_CS5. NCBI lineage: Bacteria > Pseudomonadati > Pseudomonadota > Gammaproteobacteria > Vibrionales > Vibrionaceae > Vibrio > Vibrio sp. Y29_XK_CS5. The sequence goes on along the minus strand of NZ_JAMZAM010000001.1, from coordinate 1,981,994 downwards.
TGCTCACTCAGCCATAACCCTGCAAGTGCGAGAGCCGTCAACGCAGCACCTATCAAGAACAATTGGTTTTCGTTAGAGGCTTCAGGTGCTTGATAAAATCCGCCATGAGAGGAAAGCGGCTGGCGCACTCGCTGTTTAAAATGCTGCCAACATGCCAATATGGTTGCGGCTAATGTGAGCAGCAGGGCTTGCGCCCACCATTGCCATTGCCAAGTGCCGGGCAGCAGTGTCGCACCATAAAGTTGTTCTAGAGTCAGTGCTACGGTCGGATGCAACCAATGGCTGAGCTGTATGCCCAATACAAAACCGAGGGAAGCACCGATGGTAACGAGAAGAGAGAGTTCAACTAACAGCGCAGAGAACACAATGCTCGGCGCAACACCTGCCTGTTGGATTTGTACTAACAGACGATTGCGTTTCAGCAAACTGTATTTTACGCCGTTGTAGGCAATGAACAGCCCGACTAAAAAGGCAAGTAAGCTCATTGCTGTGAGATTGAGGTGAAAGCTGTCGGTCAGCGAGCCAAGGTCTGTGCTTTGATTGTTGGAAATCCATTGCCCTTGATCGCCAATCAGCTTCTGCCAATTTGCTTGCGTGTCTTTATTCCTTTTATCACCCGAGTGGAAAACCGCAATGTAACTGAGCTGTCCTTGTTTATTGAGCAGTTGCTGGGCAAAGCCAATGTCCATCAACATTCGGCTACCTAACTGCCATTCGTCGGGTAGCACCACCATTTGGGTTGGAATGTCGTCCAGAGTTAGGGTTTCTACCTCTCCTAAGTTTTGATGTTGAGATTGACTCATCATCACGATTGGCTTGCCGGCTAAAAGCTCAGGCAAAGGTAAAGCACTGTCGAACAAAGAGACGTTCTGTTGGTTTTCTGATGACTTTCCGTTTGCAGAATACCGAGAACGCGAAGAGATGGCGGCAATCAACTCGCTACCTTGCACTGACCAGCGACGCCCTTGTTCGTCTCTCACTCGCCCTTCGATTACAGGTAGTGCTGCACTGAGCCCGTTTTGTCTAAGGGTGAAGTAGAGTGATTCAGGCAGATAGTTTTGCCCTGCTGGTGGAATAATTAAGTTCTGAGCTTGTGCGCTAAGCTGCTCGGTAGACTCTGCATAACTGCGCTTGGCATTGAGGTTGATGGCTTGTACCGCAACAAACAAGGTCACAGCCAACACGATACCGATCAGAATCGCGGCGGCTTGCAGTGGTGCCTGCCGATAGTGCGCCGCAAACAGATTCAGGGCGAGTCGAGTATGCGTGAATCTGGTGTTTTGGAGCTTAGCTTGCTTCATGGTGAAGCTCATGTTTGTTTACTTGATGACTGTTCTGTAGCTGATTATTATCCAATCGCAGCCGTGTTTTCATAAACTCAGCGCAGTCAGGACTGTGGGTGACTAACAGCACTGCCGTATTGCCTTGGGTGGTGATTTCACTCAGTAGTTTCATCACTTCCAAACCAGCTTTTTGGTCGAGGTTACCTGTGGGTTCATCAGCAAGCAGCAGTTTAGGTTTGTGGGCTAATGCGCGCGCAATCGCAACTCGTTGTTGTTGACCACCGGAAAGGGCAGAAACATGTCTATCGAGCAGTTGGCTGATGCCCAGAGTCTCGACCAAGTAATCGCACCAGTCGTTCCATTTCTGTTGATTCAAATGCAGAGGGAAGGCGATGTTTTGCTGCACGTTGAGCGGCGTTAACAGATTGAATTGCTGGAAGATAACACCGAGCTTTTGGTGTCGAAATCGGCTCCATTGTGGGTCTTTCCAAGCCGTCGTGTTATCGCCATCTAACCACAACTCACCTTCGGAAAGCGGCTCAAAGCCAGCGATGATATTGAGTAGGGTACTTTTGCCGCTACCACTGGCGCCCGTCAGCGCAACACTCGCTCCTGTGTTCAACGTAAAGTCGACGCCTTCCAACACGCGATGTGTCTCTTTACCATCGACAAAGCTTTTACTCGCATGTTTAAGTGTGACAAGTGGGCTTTCCATTTCCTCTCCTTGTGTTCAAAGGTGTCGTTTCTTTTGGCAATGGTTATTACAGTAAGTTCTATAGAAACTTTAGACAACAATAAGATAAAAACAGCGATTTACATCGATTTCTTAATAACTTGTACTGAAAAGAAGAGGGATTAGATTAAACGAGGAGGGGATATGGCAGGCATTAAAAAAGCCCGAGTCAGATTCGAGCTTTCAAAGAAATTCAGCGTGGTCGGCTTACACGTAGTACGCTTCAACTTCGCCTTTAAGTTTGATAAGCATTGGGTTACCGAAACGGTCTTTTGCTTTAGGAGAAGCAATTTTTACCCAACCTTCGCTGATGCAGTATTCTTCTACGTCAGTACGCTCTTTGCCGTTAAAACGGATACCGATTTGGTGATCGAAACATTCTTTGATGAAGAATGGGCTACGTGGGTTACCCGCTAGGCGATCTGGTAGAGCTGGTTTAGCTGTATCTGTCATTTTGTGTGACCTTGAAGTCCGTAAAAAAAGTGCGCCATTGTAGTCAGTGCAAGGCGAGTGTTCAAGAAATGTTGATGTGAGTTTGAAGCGTATAACACTCACAGTCATGCTATCGTCTTTTTTGGCATGAATACGCTCTCGATTTCAATTTGATAGCATTAAAGAAAGGTTGCATTATCAACAGATATACCCAAGTGACTTCAAGATGCAGGATTCAGAACGAGTCACTGACTCAAGTTCAAGGAAAACGAAGCAGCGTAATAGACAGCTATTTCCAAGTCGTTTGACGAAGAAATTGTTTCCGTGACTCGTTCCCGAAGGGCGAATTGCCTTGGCTTCCATACTTTGTTAACGATTTTTGATTTATAACCACTAGATCTTCAAATCGTTGCCGCGTCTGCAAACCAAGTCACTTTCGCTGAACCACGCATCTCGAGGTTACTTGGGTATACGAGTACCTATCATTACATCTATAGCTTGTTACCGGTGATCAACTTTTATGAAATTAAACGCATCATTAAGGCGCAAAGAGATTTTGCGGTTCATCCAGAACGCCCAGCGAGGTGAAGTGAGTGACTTTGCCAAGCAATATGATGTGTCAGAAGTGACCATTCGAAATGACCTCAACTATCTAGAGAAACAAGGCTGCGTCAAACGTTGTTATGGCGGAGCACTGTTGAATAATCAGTTTGCGTTTGAACGTCCTCTCAATGATAAAAAGCAGCTCAACAGTAATATCAAGGCGAAGCTCGGAGAGTATGCTGCCTCGTTGATTGCGGACGGCGATAAAATCATTCTCGACTCTGGTTCAACCACAGAGCAAATTGCTTATCATTTGAAAGGCAAGAATGATCTTGTCGTCATGACTAATGGCATTAACATCGCCTATCACCTTGCCAATCAAAGTAATGTCTCTGTTATGGTCACTGGAGGCACCATGCGTGAGAATTCTTATTCCGTCCACGGTTTGAGTGGTGAGGACTTCCTCGCAGGCTATCGCTTTAACAAGCTCTTTTTAGGTGTTGATGGCTTTGACAAATCTACTGGCGTCACGACTCCTCATCAGGGTGAGGCTGACATTAATCGAAGAATGCTTGACGCGGCACAAGTCGTTATTGCTGTAACTGACTCATCAAAGTTTTCTCGTCAGAGTTTTTGCCTTATTGCCCGACCAGAGCAACTTGATATGCTCATTACTGACAGTGGCATCCCGTCCGATTACCTTGAACATCTCACTTCAATGGGCGTTGATGTACGTATTGTTGATTAGTGATTAGTGATATTGGTTTTTCTATCAATATCGTGAAGATTATTTCTGATCGACTTAAACCTTTGTGCAACTTCAGCATCAAAAAAACGCCTTCTAACAACTTCATCGACCTTCAAAAAATAACCGATATTGCATTTTGTGATCTCGCGCAGGCTGTAGTTCGAAACGACAGCTGTTAACTCTATTTCATCCTGCCTTTCACTTTCCTTGTATCGAAAGTGAGTTTTTATGCGCCCCTTTGTGATTACTTTCAATTTAATAACGAAAGAAAAGTCTTTCGTTTTTCATGAAGTGAAAGGTTTTTTGGGGTGAAAACGAAAGAAAAATGACTGTGATCTAGCTTTCACTTTTCCTAACTTCGCCCTGTTTTAATACCAACGAAAAGAAAATCGAAACATTTCTAACGGAAAGCGAAATGGAACGAAAGGAGAGTTGGTGAATGAACAGTGCAGAACGAAGACAGCAAATCATGGCTCATATTTGTCGTCATGGTTCAGGAAAAGTGGACGACTTTGTCGAGCATTACAATGTATCGGCTGTCACCATTCGCCACGACCTCAATCTTCTAGAAAAAGAAGGCTGTGTTTTTCGCTGTTATGGTGGCGCAACACTCAACCCTAACTTTGCCTTTGACCAACCGCTCTACCGCAAAGATCAACTTAATCGCAGTGCGAAACAAGCGATAGCACAGGCTGCTGCGAGCCTTATTCAAGATGGTGAAGCGATCATTTTGGATTCCGGTACCACGATAGGTCTTATGCCGCAGTACTTGGTCAATAAACAGCAATTGGTTGTGATGACCAACGCCCTCAATACCGCCTACCAACTTAGCAAGATGGAAAACGTCGAGTTACATGTGGTTGGAGGTAGCTTGCGTCGCGCTTCTTGTTCACTGATAGGTAACCATGGTGAACAACAAATTCGATCTTACCTTTTTGACAAGCTGTTTTTGGGCGTGGATGGATTCGACCTGCTTGCTGGCGTGACTACGCCGGACAATCAAGAAGCTCAGGTGAATCGCGCCATGTGTGAGGTTGCTCGCCAAGTCATTGCTGTCACCGATTCAAGCAAATTTGGGCGCAAAAGCTTTTGCATGATCCGAGCTGCAAGCCAGATCGACGTCTTGGTCACAGATCGCAACATTCCCCATAACACGCACCAATCCCTTATTGAACTTGGCGTAGATGTCGTCATTGCGGATCAAATCGTTAACTAGGAATCAAAATGAAAGCGTTACTTTCTCTAATCGAGCAACACAAACAAGGTCAGCTTACCGGTATTTATGCTGTGTGTTCTGCTCATCCCTTAGTACTTGAAGCTGCGATAAAGCAGGCTGCGCAAAATGAGCAACTGGTTTTGATTGAGGCAACGTCAAATCAAGTTAATCAGTTTGGTGGCTACACCGGAATGACGCCACAAGATTTCGCGAGCCACGTATTTGATTTGGCTGAGCGGGTTAATTTTCCCGCTGAGAACGTGGTATTGGGTGGCGATCATCTTGGTCCTAACTGTTGGCAGCACTTACCAGCAAGCCAAGCAATGGAATATTCAGCGCAAATGATTCGAGACTATGTTTGCGCGGGCTTTAAGAAGATTCATCTCGATTGTTCAATGCCTTGTGCCGATGACGAGGTACCGCTGAGTGAAGAGCTAATGGCGCAGCGTGCTGCCCAGTTATGTTTGGTGGCAGAGCAAGCATGGAAAACGGTCGGTGGTGAAGCGCCAGTGTATGTGGTTGGCACGGAAGTTCCAACGCCAGGTGGTGCTCTTGATTCGCTTAAAGAAGAAGGTATTCAAGTGACGAAAGCGGAAGAAGCATTGGCAACGCTAAATGCTCATCATCAAACGTTCAGTGATATCGGGCTTAGCTATGTTTGGCCTCGTGTGATTGGCTTAGTGGTGCAACCAGGAGTGGAATTTGATCACCACTCAGTACATCACTACCACAGTGCGGCAGCGCGATCGTTAAGCAATATGATCGACAGCCAACCAAATCTGGTCTTCGAAGCGCATTCTACGGATTACCAAAACCCAGAGGCATATCACCAACTGATTCGCGATCATTTTGCGATTCTCAAAGTCGGTCCAGCTCTCACATTTGCTTTGCGTGAAGCCTTGTATGGTCTGGAATCTGCGGAGAAAGAGTGGTTAGGCGCTCATCATGCTTCTCACTTACGCGAAACCATAGAACAAGTGATGAGAGAGCAACCTAATTATTGGCGTTCTCACTACTCCAGCAAAGGGCATCAACAATATCTCGATTGCAGCTACAGCTTGAGTGATCGCATCCGTTACTACTGGAATCATCCAGAGGTTAAAGCGGCGCAGCAAGCTCTGTTTGACAACTTAGCTGCTCACCCTCTGCCAATCACAATCCTTAGCCAATATTTACCCAACCAAGCTAAGGCAATTTCTCAACATCAAATTCAAAATCAACCTGCTGAGATTGTCGTGCACAAGATAATGGAAGTGACACAAGTCTATTCCGAAGCCTGTTACGCCAATTCAGTGGCTAGCAAGGAGACGACCAAATGAGTTCAGTTTTAGGCTATGAGTTGCCATGGTTAGAAAAACGTAATGGTGTTCATACGGCTCAAGAAATCAGTCATCAACCTCAGTTATGGCGAGCACTTTCTACCATTTTAGAAGAGCAGTATGAGGCAATCCGCGATTTTCTAACGCCTCTGCTTGAGCAGCCAGACCTACGCATTATTTTGACTGGTGCGGGCACATCTGCATTTGTCGGCGATGCGGCAGCACCATTTATTCAAGAGGGGCTGAGATTTCAAGTTGAGTCCATCCCAACCACGGATTTAGTGTCAAACCCGGAACAGTATCTGGACCCGAGTCGTCCGACCTTGGTCGTTTCTTACGCCCGCTCTGGTAATAGCCCGGAAAGTGTTGCTGCTGTTGCTCTTGTCGATCAGCTTGTTCCTCATTGTCATCACTTGTTCTTGACGTGTAACCGTGACGGGGAACTCTCTCATTACGCTCGAACTGCACAAAATGCTTGCTGCGTGATCATGCCTGAAGGCTCAAATGATAAGAGCTTTGCGATGACATCAAGCTTCAGTTGTATGTTGATGTCTACGCTGACGTTATTTGGTGGTCAATCTCCAAAGCAATGGCATGAACAAATTGAAATGGTAGCAGCACTTTGCGAAGCCAAGTTAGAGCAATGGGAGTCTGCTATTAAGGCGCTCGCCAGCCAGCCTTATGAGCGTTTAATCGTAATTGGTAGTGGTGGTTTTGCAGGGCTTGCCCGTGAAGCATCACTCAAATCGCTTGAGCTAAGTGCAGGTAAAGTGATGACGGCTTTCGACTCATCTCTTGGCTTCCGCCATGGTCCTAAATTCACCATTAACGATAAAGCGGTCGTGATCCAGTTGCTATCAAGTGACGCTTATACCCGTGGGTACGATCTGGATTTATTCAATGAGATCCGCCGCGACAAGCAAGCATTAGCTCATATTGCTCTCACAGAACTGTCTCTCAACGAAGATGATGTTTTTGAATTTGGGAGATTGGACTTGGGCGATCAGTGGCTGTGCTTCCCATTCATTCTCTTCTGCCAAATGTTGGCATTTGAAAAATCACTTCAACTGGGATTTGGACCGGACAATCCGTGCCCAACCGGTGAAGTCAATCGTGTGGTGCAAGGTGTCACCATCTACCCATTCAACAAGTAACGGATTCGAAAAGGAATAGACCATGCCAAATATCGTGTTAAGTCGTATTGATGAGCGCCTTGTCCATGGCCAAGTAGGTGTGCAATGGGTAGGTTTTGCGGATGCCAACATTATTGTCGTTGTGAACGATGAGGTAGCAGAAGACACCATTCAACAGAACTTAATGGAGATGGTGCTAGCAGATGGCATCGCAATCCGATTTTGGACGGTGAAAAAGACCATCGACACCATCCATAAAGCGGCTGAACGCCAACGAATTCTAATGGTTTGTCGCACACCAAAAGATTTCCGCCAATTGGTGGAAGGCGGTGTGCCAATTAGCAATATCAACGTCGGAAACATGCACTACGTTGAGGGGAAAAAGCAAATTGCCAAGACGGTTTCAGTCGGAACTGAAGACGTTGCGGAGTTTGAAAAATTAAAAGCACTAGGGGTGAAATGCACGATCCAAGGGGTGCCAACTGAAAGTGCGACTGACCTCTTTACTCTTATCTAACAATAGGAAAGAAATCATGGAAATAGGACTCTTACAGGCCTTGATGCTCGGCATCTTAGCCTTTTTTGCTGGCCTAGATTTATTTAATGGTCTTACTCACTTCCACCGTCCGGTGGTGCTTGGTCCACTTGTTGGTCTGATTTTAGGCGACTTGCAAACCGGTATCTTGGTCGGCGGTACGCTTGAATTGATTTGGATGGGACTTGCCCCTCTTGCGGGGGCTCAACCACCAAACGTTATCATCGGTACCATCGTGGGTACGGCTTTCGCGATTACAACCAAAGTCGAGCCAAATGTTGCGGTTGGCGTCGCTGTGCCTTTCGCCGTTGCCGTACAGATGGGCATTACGCTGCTCTTCTCTGCGATGTCTGCGGTCATGTCTAAGTGTGACGAGTACGCACAAAATGCGGATGCCAATGGTATTGAACGCGTGAACTATATGGCACTTGCTGTACTCGGTTCTTTCTACTTTCTGTGTGCATTCTTACCCGTTTATCTTGGGGCTGAACATGCAGGGAAAATCGTTGAAGTACTACCGAAAGATCTCATTGATGGCTTAGGCGTCGCTGGTGGCATCATGCCTGCAATAGGCTTTGCTGTCTTGATGAAAATCATGATGAAGAACGCCTACATTCCTTACTTCATCCTTGGCTTCGTCGCTGCAGCTTGGCTTCAACTGCCAATCTTAGCGATTGCCGCGGCTGCGACGGCCATGGCCATTATCGACTTCATGCGTAAAACGGAACCCACTCCTGTAACTGCACCTGCTGAGGACTTTGAAGATGGAATCTAATGTAAGTAACGAACTCGACCTTCGTAACCAAAATGTTGATGTGCAGCCAGCTCCTGGCGTGGCTGAAGATGAGTATGAAAATAAAGAGATTGGTGCAGATCTAACCAAAGCAGACATCAATCGTATGGCGTGGCGCTCGCTGTTACTCCAAGCGTCTTTCAACTACGAACGTATGCAGGCTTCTGGTTGGTTGTACGGACTACTGCCTGCGCTGAAGAAGATTCACACCAATAAAGCTGACCTATCTAAAGCAATGCAAGGTCATATGGGGTTCTTCAATACTCACCCGTTCTTGGTGACATTTGTCATGGGGATCGTTCTGGCGATGGAACGCTCCAAGCAAAACGTCAGCAGTATTCAGAGCACTAAGATTGCGGTTGGTGCACCAATGGGTGGCATCGGTGATGCGATGTTCTGGCTGACTCTTCTTCCTATTTGTGGCGGTATCGGTGCAGACCTTGCGCTGCAAGGCTCCATCATGGGTGCGGTGTTCTTTATTGTGCTGTTTAACGTGGTGCATTTTGGTCTGCGATTTGGTCTCGCACATTATGCGTATCGCATGGGGGTTGCTGCTATCCCTGTTATCAAAGCCAACACGAAGAAAGTCGGACACGCGGCTTCGATGGTAGGTATGACGGTGATAGGTGCTTTGGTGGCGACTTATGTTCGTCTATCGACGACCGCAGAAATTACCGCCGGTGATGCCGTGGTGAAACTGCAAGGCGATGTGATCGATAAACTCATGCCAGCGTTTCTTCCATTGGTCTACACCCTAGCTATGTACGCGCTCGTCAAGCGTGGTTGGAGCCCGCTAAAACTTATCGGTATCACCGTGGTGTTAGGCGTTGTAGGGCGTTTTATGGGTTTCTTATAAATCACATTGGACACACAAAACATTGGGGTGGAGTGCTCTGCCCCATTAAGGAAACGTAAATGATTGCTGTAATTCTATCTGGTCACGGAGGGTTTGCTTCCGGTCTTGCCAAAGCGGTGTTTCAGGTTATTGGGGAGCAACCTCAATTTAAGTTTATCGACTTTCCAGAAGAGGCAACGACTCCGCAACTGGAAGTGTCAATGCGCGAGGCGATTAATGAAGTTGATTCTGGCGAAGGTATTGTTTTCTTGACTGATTTGTTGGGAGGTACACCTTTTCGTACCGCATCACTGATCAGTCAAGAGCGTGACGATGTCCAGGTTGTAACGGGAACAAACATGCAGATGGCGGCTGAGATGCTTTTGGAACGCGATGAACTCGATCTCGCAGAGTTTCGCGATCAAGCGCTGGCTTGTGGGCATCGTGGCATTACTTCGTTGAGTGCTGAAATGGCTGAGAGAGCTAAACATGTGGGAACGGTAGAAGAAGATGGCATCTGAACAAGATCGTGCAAGGCATTCTTGCTACCGAGCTCAGCGTGTATTGCAAGGTGATAGATGGCTTGATGATGGGCTAATTCGCATCGACGAAAATGGGGTGATTGATTCTGTTGAGCCATTCAACTCTCATCAACACATTGATTTTATTGACTTAGGTGAGGTGAGCATACTACCCGGTCTGATTGACAGTCATGTGCATGGAGCCAAAGGCTGTGACGTTATGGATGCCGAGCATGACAGCCTCAATACGATGTCTCGCTATTTCGCGAGCTTGGGCGTCACCGCATTTGTTGCCACAACCGTAACCGCTCCTGTGGCAAAAATTCGTGCCGCGTTAAAGCAAGTTGCTGTGAGTAAACGATATGGCGTTGATGGTGCTGAGATCTTAGGTGCGTATCTAGAGGGACCTTATTTCACCGAGAAGAATCGCGGCGCGCACCCGACGACATGGTTTAGAGATTTATCGCTCGAAGAGTTGGAGCAGTGGATTTCTTATTGTGATGACCAGCTCGTCACCGTCGCACTGGCTCCAGAAAAAGACGGGGCAATCGATGCGATTCGTTACCTGAATAAACAGGGTATTAACGTGATGCTTGGGCATACCGATGCGAGTTACGACCAAGTGAAACAGGCGTTGGATGCTGGCGCAAATGGCATTGTCCACTGCTACAACGGCATGCGTGGTCTACATCACCGAGATCCAGGAGTCGTTGGGGCAGGGCTTATCCACCCTAATAGCTATGTCGAAATGATTGCCGATGGGCATCACGTTCATTCTGCTGCTATAGATGTCGCGCATCGCTGTTGTGGTCAACGCATGACGCTGATTACCGATGCTATGAGTGCGACAGGAATGCCTGATGGTCGCTACACGCTTGGTGAATACGAAGTGCAAATGAAAGGCGGCGTCGTTACTACAGAAAGTGGAAGTTTGGCAGGCAGCACTTTGACCTTGCCGCAAGCAGTTAAAAATATTCATAAATGGCTAAACATCCCACTAGAGCAAGCTTGGTTGATGGCATCGTTAACTCCGGCTCAATCGTTAGGTTTGCAACACCAATTAGGCACCCTAGAAGCCGGAAAGCGCGCATCTATGGTCGCTGTTAAATCAGATTTCTCAATTGTAAAAACTTGGGTCAATGGGCGTCTTGTGTTTGATGCATCCGTACCAAGTCAGGAGGCTTTATGTATCTAATTTCTTCCCGTGAAATGCTAAAACGTGCTCAACAAGCTGGTTATGCGGTGCCTGCATTTAATATTCATAACTTAGAGACGGTCCAAGTCATTGTTGAAACCGCTTCAGAGATGGGCTCCCCAGTGATTCTCGCAGGCACGCCGGGAACTTTTGATTATGCGGGCACCGATTACCTGATCAGTATTTGTAAAGAAGCTGCACATAAGCATTCAATCCCGTTGGTTCTTCATCTTGATCACCATGAAGACCTACAAGACATTTGTACTAAGGTCGATCACGGTATTCGTTCTGTAATGATTGATGGTTCGCATTATGCGTTTGATCAGAACATAGGGATTGTGCGCTCGGTGGTTCAATACTGTAACCGATTCGACGCAAGTGTCGAAGCTGAGTTAGGTCGTTTAGGCGGTCAAGAAGACGATCTGATTGTCGACAGTGCCGATGCACTAATGACCGACCCAGCTTCTGCCGCAGAGTTTGTTCGTCGTACTGGTATTGATTCGTTAGCTGTGGCAATTGGCACAGCTCATGGCTTGTATAAAGCGGAGCCTAAACTCGACTTTAACCGCTTAGATAAAATCCGTGGTGTTGTCGATATTCCGTTAGTACTGCATGGCGCATCAGGTGTTCCTGATGAAATGGTTCGTCGTTGTATTGACCTTGGCGTGTGCAAGGTGAACGTGGCGACTGAGCTGAAGATCGCGTTCTCAAATGCTGTCAAACAACATTTTGCGCATCACCCTGACGCAAACGACCCTCGTAAATACATCACGCCTGGTAAAGCGGCGATGAAACAGGTGGTGATGGATAAGATCCATATGTGCGGAAGTGAAGGAAAGCTCTAGGGTCTGTTGACCCTAACAACTGATTATATTTGGTAAACTCCCCCCGATGACATGTTTACCTAGGTGCTAGGTCTTCTAGCACCTTTTTATCTTTATGACATTTTAACCGTTATGATGTGGGTATTACGCCCGATAGAATTTACTGTCGTTGAACACGTCACGATCACGTGGATCATTCGATAAGAACATCCACATCTCTTTCATGCTTTGTTCAAAGAATTCTTCCTCAAACACCACCATGGAACAATGTTCATTCAGCCTGATGACAAAAGATTCGAGTGCTTCAAAACCGATGTTTTCGATGTCATCAATATCGATAAAATAAAGTTTCTTATCAGTTTTTTGCGCGCTTTCTGCGGGCAATTTGCCTTTACCAAGAGCAGAGAAGTTGAGCTCTACCGTCAACCCCGTGCGGTTTTGCGTGAGCTCATAGACGTCTTCTGATTGCGTCACAACGCTGTAATTCAGAGCATCAAAGTAGCTGAGCGTTTCTTGCTTCATTGGGTATAAGTCTTCCATAAATTGTGCGAGTGCAATCTTGCTCTATTCGCTTATAAGCCTTTTAAATACTGAGCATTAGCAGTAGGGTGAATCGCAACATTCAGAGCGTCTAGATTCTGCTCATTGTGTTCATCAAGCAGCGTTGAAAAAGCCTCTATTAGCTCAGGTTTGGTGATTGTGACTTTGGTTTCTGTCTGGATATCACGTAGGTCAATCAACACGTCTGTAAACAGTTGCGGCAAATCTTGCAGTACTTGCAGGTTCAGCACGTTATGTTCGCTGTAAATTGCGTTATGGCTGCCTTTTTGCTTTTGTACCACATATGGGTTGTCTTTGAGGTTGATGATTGATGTGCGTTTATCACAACGCTTCAAACAACCTTTGTTAACCTTGATTTTGCGGCAACCTTCGGTTTGTTGGAACAAACATTGGCGACTGGTTAAGAGCGTATTTGGGTGGTAAATGCTGTAGTAACTGCGCATGTTGTGTGGGCGTTTAATATGACGCATTTGCTTCATGTTCAGCTCGTTTGAGATAAATGCTCCGCGTGCCGCGAATTCTTCTTGCAAACACTTAAATGAGTATGAGTTCACCGTATTCATTTGTGGACCTGCAACCCAACCTAATCCAAGCTCTTGAGCGAGTATGCCTACGCCAGAGTTGTTGGTGATCAGCAGCTCTGGTTGGATAATGTCTAAGAACTTGCGTGCAGCTTGGTAATCGTCGCCAATCAAAATTGCAGGGAACCAAGGCTTCAACGCCGTGTTTTCTTGGAATAAGTCGACCATGGCGTTTAACTCGCTCGCTAATCCCATTGGTAGTTGAAAGTACACATCGACATCGCGATATTTGCACAGCGAAGCATCTTCTAGCGACGAAATCAGTACCGATAGTTTTGCTGTCCCTTCACGCTCTTGTGGCTGAGGTAGCGTCGGTAAACTCGGTACATCAATGGCGCCTTTTAAACTACTGCCTGAGGTTTGTGTTGCCGTGACGTCGAAGTCTTGCGTCTTCTCGGCGACTTTTTCGATGATTGCGGTTTTGTCGTCGTACAGCTTCTTCTTCACTGTTTGCACATCGTCCGCGGATTCGCATTTGTATATCTTTGAGAAGTGTTTCACCGCATGGTCGCGTGGGTTGTCGATGTACATCGCTTTACCGAAGTCGCCTTGCAAAAATGCGTTGGAGAAATCACGGTTGAATACGGTGTACAACTCTGTGGTGTCGCTCGACAGCTCTACGCCATCACATAAGCGATCAATCTGCTTACGCCAATTATCGACGACGGTGTATACGTAGTGGGATTTCTTGATGCGACCTTCTACTTTCAATGAATACACACCTGCATCGGCAAGCGCTTCTAGATCGCCAAAAGCTGAGTTGTCTTTCATGTTGAGCGGGTAGCTGTTGCCTGTCTTGGTTGTCTCGTATTGCTCACGACAAGGCTGACTACAGCGTCCACGGTTGCCCGATGCACCATTACGCGCTGAGCTAATGTAGCAAATGCCAGAGAAACCAATGCAGTAAGAGCCGTGCACGAACACTTCCATCATCACGTTGTGCTGACGACCGAACTGAGCCAAGTGTTTTATTTCATGGATATTGAGTTCACGAGAGAGGTTCACGCGGCTCGCTGTCAACTGATTGAGGAACAGAATCTGTCCTTCATTGTGAGTGTTGAGCTGGGTTGAAGCGTGTACATCTAACTCTGGGAAGTGGTTCTTGAGAATGTAAGCAAGACCAAGATCCTGCACGATTACGCCGTCAATCGCGGTGTTGTTCAACTGGCTAAGTAAGCGAACTATAGCAGGAATTTCGCTTTCCAGAATTAACACGTTCAACGTGAGGAAAATTTTACAATTGTGCTGATGCGCCAACTGTAATACGCCGTTCAAGTTATCTAAGGTGAGGTTGGTTGCGCGGTTACGTGCATTAAAGCGGTCAAGTCCGCAGTAGATAGCATCGGCACCTGCAGCAATGGCCGCTTTAATGGAATCTAAATCGCCACCTGGCGCTAATAACTCAAATTGATCGCGTGTCACTAGTTAACTCTTACTCAATAAAATAGGTTGCGTATTTTATGTGCTTCACAGTTTTAATGTTGGATTGATTAACGCTTTATTAATCTGAATCAATTATTGCCTGTTGGTCGGTCTATTGTGATTACGGGAAGTCATGACCTGAGTCCACATGCTCGCGAGTCGGTGACTTGGGTATATAATTTTTTGGATATAGTAAAAATAAGGAATTGGCAGATGGTAAAAGTAATCACAGTTGGGTTGGTTGTTGCTCTGGCGTCATTTTCGACCCTAGCAGAAGAGAGTGTTATCCGCGTTGCAAGCCAACATTCGGTGCAAGATACAGCGAATAAATTTGTTCAGATTGCTCAGGGTAAAGGGTTGAATGTGTTTGCTCGCGTGAACCATCAAGAGAATGCGGCGAAGGTCGATATGACGCTACGACCAACAGAAGTGATCGTGTTTGGCAACCCAAAAGTAGGGACGCCATTGATGCAATGTGCACAAGAAGTGGCGATTGATTTACCGCAAAAAGTGCTGGTTTATGAGGATGCAGAAGGTAAGACATGGCTTGCTTACAACAACCCAATGTATCTAAAAGAGCGCCACGGTATTGAAGGGTGTGATGAAGTGCTGACGAAGGTGAGTGGTGTACTCAGTAAGCTAACCGGTGCAGCGGCAAAATAGTGCTTGAAGAATAGGGGCTTATCATCGCTATCTAAGCTTACGACGCTATCATCTATATTAATTTTGAAAACAAAAATCCCCGATATATTGCTCGGGGATTTTATTTTTAGCTGCTGTTGAACGCTAAGACTAAGTTCGCCGTTTATTGCGTTTATACTGGCTGCGGCTTGGGCTGATAACGCCCTGGTTTGTGGTTCATCGCCAAGATCAAGTTGGTCGCCACAGCGCCAAGTACAGAAAGAGCAATCAAGTAAACATCAACGATAAACAGCGACATCACTACGATGGTGCAGTCCAGAGCCATTTGTACTTTACCTGCTCGAATACCAAAGCGTTCCTGAAGAAAAAGCGCCAAGATGTTGAAGCCACCTAAACTCATCTTGTGGCGGAAAATTACCAGCATGCCCATGCCAATCAAACCACCACCGAGTAGCGCTGCGTACACGGGCTCAATACGAGAAATCTCAATCACATGATGCAAATGGTCTACCGCAAAAGACACGATCGAAACCGCAATAAAAGTGTTGATGGTAAAACGCCAACCCATGCGCATCACAGAGAGAATGTAGAACGGCAGGTTCAGTGCGAAGAATATCTGGCCAAAACTGAAGTCGCTGACTTTGGTAAGGAAGATCGCCAAACCGGCCGTTCCGCCAGTGAGCAATCCCACCTTGCTGAAGAAGATAACCCCAAGTGACACCAACGCACTACCGAGCGTCAAGGCCAAGAGGTTTTCTCTAAGGCTATGATCTTTATCCATAAAAGTATTTTCCTTGGTATTAAAGCCGTTTTAGCTGTAAGAACGAAACCAAAACGGATGCGGTTAGCAAAACGCCAACCAAATAGTGATAAACCGCTGAATAAAATGTCGTGAAAAGTGATTGATGTCGAGTTTTCGACCTAGATTGCGCGGATGTTAACTGTTTAACAGACTTTACACATTAAGCTAGGGCATGTTGCTCTTTGCTGTACGTATTTTGTTCAACAGCGCATCGGCAACCACCTTACTACCTTTCCTTGCTTCCGCATTACAAGTCCGCTGCGCACCAGCACAAGAACTAACACGCCTTTAGCCAGCGTCTCTGATATCCAGGGTGAGTAGAGGTAAGTACCAAGCTGCAGAGCCGCAATATTATGTATCCAGCGCAACAGCAGGCTTGCGATAAACGGTCAAATAGCGCGCCCACTGGCATCAGCGTTTGCTTAATAAACCTAAAAAACCTTGCCTAATAATGAAAGAAATTCCCCTTGCATGCGCGGTAGTCTGAACACTCATTCCCCGACTGTATCTGGAGGTGCTGATGACGGCCGACCAAACCTTTCTGAACAACCTGCTTCTCGAGTTGGGTAACACTTGGCAACTGGACTGCTTAGAGCTTGATAACTTTGGACGTTGTGCACTGCTGACTGAAGAAGGCATCGAGCTGGCAATCGATATGGCAGCGGGAAGCAACCACCTTCAGTTTCTTGCAGAATTAGGGGCTCTGTCGGAGGTGCAGAGAGAGCGTCACCTGACCCGTCTTCTTAAGCACAACTTTGAAAATCCCGTCTTGCGTCAGGCACACTACGCCCTGAGTCCGCAAGGCGATCAGGTTCTGCTGCGCTACCAGCACCCGATTGAAGGGTTGGAGCTGGAACTACTGGCGAACCTGCTTGGCAACTTTATTACCACAGCGACTGATGCCAGAAACGCTCTTCAAGCCCCTTTAAAGGAAGAGGCTAAAGCACCTTCTCTGTTTTGCGACGCGCACCTGTTAAAAGGTTAAGGAGTCATTATGCCGGTAACTAAACTTCTCAACACCTTGTTTAAAGGTGTCTCTCAGGTACACCAGAGTGCACCGAAACAGGCGCCGAAACTGGAAAAATCTAAATCAGAACTTCCGGGGGCTGCGCATTCAACACAGAGTATGAGTGAGCCGCTAAGCCAGAACCCTGTAGGTTTGCAGAGTGCGCCTCGCATCCATGATGAGGATCTCACGCCACTTGCCAAAGCTTTTAGCAGCGCACTGCAACAATACGTAGACAATAAACCGGAGAAGCATGGCGAGTTTCTGCGCGGATATTGTGAGATGGAAGAGATCAAGGGACGGATCACCATAGATGATCAGGAAAAAGTCAGGGTCATCAGACTGCCCCGCTCGCCGCAAAAACTGGCAGAAATGTTTAACCTGATGCTAGAAGGTCACTCAAGGTTCGGCTCTATGTATAAAGCGTTAACCCGACCTTTAGAGAGCAAAGACAATATTCTGGGCTCGTACCTGCGCCTTTCTCACGGCAAGGTAAAAGCCGCTAAAACACTGCCTGCCGAAGCGGTGACTAAAGCGGAGCAGACAACCAAAGCTAAGCCTCAGGAAACAAAAGCTGAAGCAGCGCCAAAAAACGCGCCGGCTCCTGCTGTCGAGCCACCGAAAACTGAGATTAAATTTACTTCCAGTGAACGTAATATGATCTCAGACGGTATCAACCAGATACTGTCCGACTACCTGCTCACTGGCAAGAAAGCGGCCTCACACCAGGAGAAACTGAAAACGCAACTGGAAAGCGGCGATCCCATGCTCAGCCGTTTCTTAAATGTGGCAAACGGCGAAATGAAGCTGAGTTGTCCTAAAGATCGCCAGGAGTTGAAAGGATTTCTCGAAGCGCTGCTTAAAGGTCACCGGGGCTTTGATACCCGTTTTTCTGCTGGCTCAAGCAGCCTGGTAAATCTGGTCAAAAAAGCGGTGCAGAGTGAAACTGGCGCACTGCGCCACTACCTGAAGTGGGACAGCAGCAACCGGCTGACAACTCGCGCGCCGAGTGATGAGGCGATTAAAGCCGCAGAAAAGGCCGAACAACAAAAGCTTCTGATACTTGAGAGACGTGAAAAAGCCGCGCTGACCAAAGAGATCAAACTCTCTCGGGATCAACAGCCCGCTTTGATGGCTCGGGTTAAACTCGCCCGTCATCTGCAGGCGCACGCCAGAACAAATTGGCCGGAGCTAGAGTTCCGCTCGGTCCCTATAACCAGAATGACCAGCGCCCCGCTGCACGGTGACGAATCACTAACGCAACTGCGGGATATGGTCAAAGCTGTCAGCGGAGAAAACCGCGGTCTTGCCGGAGAGATAGAACTCAACCTAGAGCAGTTGCCGATAACAGCAGAGATCAGAGAGAAAGGCCTTCCGGTTACCCGGCTTCCTGTAAAGCAGGCGCTGACAGAACTTAGAGATAAAGTCACCAACATGGAGAAGGCTTCTTCAAACTGGTTCACCCGGTTGCTGTTTAAACCACAGCATCAGGCGCTGAACGAGATCAAAGGTCGCCTGAACGAGCTGGATAATCTGCGTCAGCAGCTCACCGAGTATTGGCCCGGAATGCCTAATCAGATCTGGTTTAGCAGCTTTGTGGCCAGAGAGGTAGAAAGGCTGAGTGATAAAATCATCCCAGAGCGTACGTTTGGTCCTATCCACCTGACCACACCCGAGCATAAAGCGTGGCAGGCTGTTAAGGCTGAGATGCTCACTAAGTAACTGAACCCCCTTGAGCGTGTTGAACTTTATATGGTCAGCACGCTCTACCTCTTCTTTCTAGCTCGGGCAACCTTCCCGAAATCTATACCCAGGTCACTTTCGCTGAACCATACACTCGGCTTTTCCAATACATTCACTGCCCCTTGGTGCAGCACCAGTACTGTGTTGATGAGCTTTAACAATCCAGCCATCAGCACCCCCTCTCGTAATCTGAATTCTTGGCTAATTCATTGAATAAGCAGGTTAAAACAACGTTGTTGGACCAGTGATTGGAGTGACGATAAACAGCGCTCCACTCACTAAACGCTGCAGATAAATCATGCTAGGGAATGCCTGTGTGAAGTCGGTATAGTCTTCGAAGGTCATTCTATGTTTGGGCTTGTTGTATACACGGTCGGTGCTCTTCATAAGCTGAAGTGGTTTTCCCCACCGCTTATCAGTTACATTAGTCTAGGCATGATTTGGAGTGTTTTTTGCTCATGATACCTCCTTACCATGCAGCTCAAAAAAACATCATGAAAGAACAACACACTTTAGGTGTACAGGGAAGGAACAAGGAAAAATCATGATTAAACAAGTGGGTAGTACGACAATTCAGCCTTTGCATAAGCTTTCTTGTCATTGTGGAAAAGTGCAAATCGAACTGTCATTACCGAATGGAATCGAGAAGCCTCGACGCTGTGATTGTTCCATGTGCCGACGTCGCGGTGCGATTGTAGCATCGGTACCGTTGAACGGAATTCGTATCACTCAAGGTGAGGAAGTACTCAAGATTTATCAGTTTAATACCAACACAGCTAAGCATTTCTTCTGTGGAGAATGTGGCATCTACACTCACCATCAGCGCCGCTCTAATCCGAGTGAATATGGCTATAACGTTGGCTGCTTAGAGGGCGTAAATCCGTATGAACTGGGAGAGATAGAGGTGATGGATGGCGTGAACCATCCATCAGACCGATAAGAATTATTCCGATGGATTAAGGCAGTTTAAGTGAACAAGCTGCCATTCATCCAAAGGTGCGCGGCAATACTCGCTGCGTACCCAAGAGCAATCACTGGTGCCCATTTGAGATGACCAAAGAAAGTATATTGCCCCCTCGCAGCGCCCATGAGAGCTACGCCAGCAGCAGAACCAATCGACAGTAAGCTACCGCCAACGCCTGCTGTTAGTGTCACCAACAACCAGTTACCCATCGACATGCTTGGGTCCATCGTTAACACAGCAAACATCACTGGAATGTTATCGACAATGGCAGAAAGTATCCCCACCATGACGTTCGCCCAAATTGGATTCCACTCGGTGTACATCACGTTGGAAACCAGTTCGAGATAGCCAAGCAAACTCAAACCGCCAACACACATCACTACGCCGTAGAAGAACAATAAGGTGTCCCACTCGGCGCGAGACACACGATGGAAGACATCAAATGGTACAACAGAACCCAGACGTTTCAGTGCGTAGTCATCCCCGTTGGCAATCGCCATTGCGGCTTTTTTGGCAAGAGAATGTTTGAGTGTTTTTCGCAGGAAGTAGCCAAAAAATTGCAGATAAGCGAGTCCCATCATCATGCCGACCACTGGAGGGAAGTGTAAAACGGCGTGGAAGGAAACCGCTGTTGCAATGGTCAGGATAAACAAGCCAACGATACGTCTTGCACCACGTTTCAGTTCGATGTGCTCATGAACCGTATCTGGCTTTGTGTTTGGTACAAACAACGACATGATGAATGCAGGTATGACGTAGTTGATTAGAGAAGGTACAAACAACGGCATAAACTCAGCAAAGCTGACGTGTCCTGCCTGCCAAACCATCAGAGTCGTAATATCGCCAAATGGGCTGAATGCGCCGCCAGCGTTTGCGGCAATGACGATGTTAATACAGGCAAGATTGACAAATCTTGGGTTGTCGCCAGAAACTTTCATCACTACTGCACACATTAATAGCGCTGTGGTCAAGTTATCGGCAATAGGAGAAATCACAAATGCAAGACTACCTGTGAGCCAAAATAACTTTTTGAAATCAAAACCTTTGCCAACCATCCACGCTTGCAGTGCATCAAACAGTCTGCGTTCTTCCATCGCATTGATGTAGGTCATCGCCACTAATAGGAACAATAAAAGTTCAGCGTATTCCAAAAGGTTGTGTTCCAGTGCGGCTTTAGCAACGTCAGCTTGGTTGTGTTGGGCAAAGGTATAGCCAATTAAAATCCAGATTAATCCCGCGGCGAGCAGTACAGGCTTGGATTTTCGCATTTGTAGGTATTCTTCCAGCATTACCAGAATGTAGGCAATGGTGAAGAAAATCAGTGCGGCATAGCCGACGGTGGAATTGACGAGGTTAAGTTCACTGGTCGCAGCTGCAAACGTGGAGCTAGAAAATATCAAACAGCAAAACGCGACAATTGGGTAGATTGGCATAGACATTTCTCCTTGTCTGACTGGAGAAATTTTAGCCACATATTAATAGGTTAAGTGTGAGTAAGCTCGAATTAACGGTAGGAGTTTTGAATTGATGTAGCTTGCGCCACTACTTTCTGAGTGACGCAATGCTCGCCGCGCCAAATAGGATTACTGCAGCGTATAAACCATAGGTTAACCAATGGCTAATTTCTAAAAAAGGAACGAGTCCCTGACCTGCCCACATACCGCCTCCGTTTAATGAGCATTTTGTTGATGTCGGATAAATCTAAAGTAAATGAACAATGTTTTTTGTGAGTGAAAGCAAATTACAAAGTATTAGAAATGATAATTTTGGTGAGTGAGAGAGAGCTCTCATTTTTATAAAGTCTGCACTAGCCAAAAAGTGGTAGTGCAGACCATACATAGTGCTGAATGGATTTAGCGCAGTAATAGTTTTTTCAGCGGCGTAGCTTCAATGCCTTTTACAAGCAGCAGGGTTACCACAATGGTTGCTGGGTAAATAAAGGCGTCTTTAGCTAAGTTTTCTAGCCCTAATATACCTGCCACGTTCATCATGATGATGATCACCAGCAAATGACTCACGTAGATACCTAAAATGCTCGGTGACCACTTAAACACCCATGGCATATTGCCAAAGTTTGGATGGGCAAGAAGCCACATGAATACGCCTAAAGACCAGATCACAGTGCCAAATAAGAAGTCGTGTGAATTAAAAGCGATCTCGTCGTTCATCAAATAATAGGCTTCGGCAAAGTGCAGTGCCATACCAACCAAAATCAAGCGAATGGTGTTATTACGAGACCATTGCCACTGGTGTTGTCTCGCTAAGTAACCAAGCACAACCAACAATGTGCTGAAGAACGGACCATTGCGAGTAAAGAAGGGCGCTGGTAGCTCAGTCAGTGTGATGTAACTGCCTGCGAGTACCCCATAGACGTACAACAATATTGCCGTCGGGAGCAGCAACTGCGCCATGCCAACGCGAACCAGCAATGCAATGATAGCGACGGCAATCACAAGTGCAGGAATGAACCACAAATGAACTAAGCCGCCTTCTAACAGCGAGTTAATTGGGTTCGACATCAGGTAGCCCAAATAGCCTTGTCGCTCAGTGAGATAGCTTGCCTCCGCAACCACTTGCCAACGGAACGGCATTAACAGACAAATCGCACTCCAAACCAGCCATATCTTAAGCAAGGGCTTAGCGTAGTTTTTCAGTGTTTCAACGGGATTTGCGCTGAGTTTAGGCTGGATTAGATAACCGGAGATGAGGAAAAACAGTGGTACAGCAAAGCGAGCCAATTGGTTAAGCATATACCCAACCCAAGGTACCTCATCCCATTGCCAGTACGTGAGTGCCATTTGACAGTGAAGCCCAACGACCGCGAACATTGCGATGATGCGGGCGAACTCTAAACTGGCAATTTTCTTTGTGGTTGCCATAAATACTTACCTAAAAAAGTGAAAAATCGCTGAGAAATTAACAGCTAATAGCTTGCTCATCGCGGTAAAAAATCAACTCATGTGCAATTGATAGTAACCAGTTTGTGAAATTCAGACCCATCTCAAATTTCGAAAATTCGTATTCATTGAGTTGCTCAATGTATTGCGATCGTGAGTGTGTCAGAGGGTATACATTGGTTTGACCAGTAAACTTTAGATTGTAAAAAAGTACGACCGTGCTAAAAATGTATTTATGAAAAAAGGAAAAGTAACCAAAGAGCTGATATTGCAGCGTGCATTCCAACTGGCGAGTGAAAACGGGTTGGAAAGTCTCACTATAGGTGAGTTGGCGAAGCAGTGTGGCATGTCGAAAAGTGGCTTGTTTGCTCACTTCAATTCCAAGTTGAACCTTCAACTATCGGTGTTGGAGTTTGCCAATCAAGTATTCGCAGAGCGGGTTATTGCGCCTGCGCGTGAGTTGGGTGACAGCAATATCGAACGTAAAGTACGTGGTCTGTTGGACACTTGGATGACGTGGAATCACTCTTTTCAAGGTAGCTGTATGTTCCTTGATGCTTGGAACGACACTGCAGAAGAAGGCTGTGCGTTGCAAGCTGCATTACGTAAATCGATTGATACTTGGCTGAATTATCTTGAAATTCAAATCAAGAAAGGCAAAGAGAACCAAGAGTTTGTCGCCGATTTAGATACGCGACAAGCGACCTTTGATTTATACGGGCAGTATTTAAGTGCGCACGTGTTTTATTCGATTAAAGGGCAAGAAGAGAGCCAGAGATTGTTTTGGCAAGGCATCGATAATTTATTTATTCGATGGAAGCGCTAGCCCCGCGGTAGCGGGCATAGTACGAGATTCATAATGAAGAGCGACATAGAGCGCTCTTTCTTATCAGTGTAAAAAGCACGACCGTTCTATTTTGTGCAAAGCTGATAGTTAAGGAAAAGATCATGAGTGAGAAAATCTACTTCAATACTTCGCAGCGCTTCAGTGTTAAGCGTAGCTTGGTCAACATCAGTACGCGTTTGCACCATACGTTGGCACCGTCACATGCAAAAAAGACCGCGCGTAAGCTGTTGCTTACCCCAGCACGTACTCAGCCTAAAAATACAGAGCCACAGGGACTGATTAAAAGTGAAGTACAAGGTCATGCTGGTGCAATCAAAACTTATCAGCTTGGTAATGGTCCGGTATGGGTGCTGACTCACGGTTGGTCGGGGACAGCAAGTCAGTTCTATCCGTTGATGGAGCACATCGCCGCATCGGGTTACACCGCTTTGGCTTACGATCACCCTGCTCATGGTGAAAGTGATGGTCAGTATGGGCATATCCCGGGGTTTGTTCGTGGTCTAGAGGACGTGTTGGATTCTGTTGATGATGTTGCAGGTTTGGTGGGGCACAGTATGGGTACTGCGTCGGCGTTAGAATGTCGTCACAGCAAATTAGAAAACAAGCCATTGCTGTTGATTGCGCCTGTGCTTAACTACGTAGAAAACTTGTTTGGCAGCATTGCGCGTTCGGGTTATTCAATGAAGCTATTCAAAGCCGTGGTTTCGGAAGTGGAAGAGCAGTTTGGTTACCCATTGCAATCCATTGACCCTGAAAAGCGTCTCGCTGAGCGAAAAGCAAAAACTATCATTGTTCATGATGAACAAGACAAATTCACCAAACACGGTGTATCTGCGAAAGCTGCTAATGAGATTGAGCGAGTCGAATTGGTGACGACGCAAGGGCAGGGTCATGGTCGCGTCATGAAGTGTGATGAGGTATTCCAGAGCTTTGACCGTTTAGTTGACGCTCGTTGATCGTAGCGATGGCGCTTGTGAATCAAAATCTAGAATAACAAAAGGACAGCTGATGCTGTCCTTTTCTATTTTACAATTTTGATAGCGGTAGGTGCTGAATAACAACACCTTAGCAGTGTTTAGTTACAGTTAGCTGGACCAACTTCTTTCCAAACACCCCATTCGCCAGACTTGCTAGGATCTTGACCTTGAGTCCACCATTTCGCTTCCCAAGTTTTACCTGCGTAAGTCACTTGATCACCACCAGTGTAAACTGCCGTTGCATCCCATGCGTTAGTACAAGTACCACCGCCTGTGCTGTGCTTCGCTACAACAACGGTTGCACTTGCAGTTGATACTGCTTGACCATCACTTACGCTTACTGTGAAGCTTAAGCTTGTGTCTTGTGGGTATTCTGCTGCTGTGAACGTTACTTTCGCACCGTTGACCGTAGCATTTAGACCTTGTGGTAGCGTCCAATCGAACGTTAGTGTGTCGTTGTCAGCATCGCTAGAAGCTGAAGCATCAATCACAACCACGTCACCAGCGCTTGCCATTGCTGGTGCAGAAACCTGTGCAACTGGCGCTGTGTTTGGTGGATCAATCACGCCTGCTGGCTTAACGGTGACTACAACAAGATCAGAAGCCGTTGCGCCTTCGTTATCTGTTACGGTCAGCTTAAACGTTAGTTGCTCTTCAGCTGCGACTTCTACCGCATCAAAGCTTGCTGTTGCTGTGTTCGCGCCAGATAGAACGACTGCAGTACCTGATACTTGCTCCCAAGCGTAACTTGCGATTGTACCGTCAGAGTCAGTTGAGTTGCTGCCATCAAGCACAACGCTTGCAGGACCTGTTACTGCTTGGTCTGCGCCTGCTGCTGCCGTTGGTTTACGGTTTGGTGGGGTAACGACGCCGCCAGCCATACCTTCGTGCATTGCATTAAGGATGTCGCCGTTATCTGCATCAATCTCCCAAGAGAATAGACCTGCTAGACCTAGAGATTTTGCGTAGTTGCCTTTCGCTAACACAGAACGATGATCGTCAAATGTGATTAGCTCACCAGTCGAACGGTTCCACACCCAAGGTGCTTCTGCTTGCGCATCATAGCCGTATTCAAAGCCGTTGATGCCAGTGTTGTTCGCACCTAGCATAAATGACTTAATACCTTTGTAGTCGATTACGCCATCTTCCCAAACACCTTGAGCTGTGCTGCCTTTCAGTTTGCCTGTTGCAGTACCGGTCATTGGGTCATTTGGATCTGTTAGCGTATCAGGTGTTACACCTTCCCAACCACGACCATACATCGCTGTACCAAGAACCAGTTTATTTGCAGGAACACCTTGCGCTAGAAGAAGCTGGATACCGTTATCTGCAGTGTATGCTGGACCTTTGTACGGTTCGCCGTTTTCATCCACGCCGCTGCCATCACACTGACCAGGACGCATGAATGAGCCACAGTAAAGAGCAGTTTGGTGACCAGGAACGTTGTTCCAGCCGCCGTAGAAGTCGTAAGTCATCGCAAAGATGTAGTCCATGTACTGAACCGCGTCTGCGTAATCTACGTCTTCAATCTTGTCGTAACCAACACCGATTGCTGAAGTTAGCTCGTAAGTACGACCTGTTTCTGCTTCAAGTTCATCTAGCATTACACGTAGTTCACGCATCAATGCAATGTATGCAGGACCATCGTTTACAGGATCACCCTTATCTGCTGCAGCGCCGCCGCCGCCAGGGAATTCCCAGTCAATATCTACGCCGTCGTAAAATTTCCAAGTTTTCAGGAATTTCTTAACTGACGCGACAAACGTGTCACGATTCTTCTTATCAACGAAGTCGTAGAATGGGTCAGAAAGTGTCCAACCACCGATAGATGGGATAATTTTTAGATCCGGGTTACGTTGTTTCAACGCCATTAGCATTGCGTAGTTACCCTTGATTGGCGTGCTGTATTCATGACCTGCTTGAGGGAAGCTCTTCTGATAAGCAGCCCACGGGTCATGGATAACCACTTCGTAATCATTCACACCACGACATGCCGTTTGCAGTGCATTAAAGCTGTTACCACCAACTGATTTTACTGATTCGTTTGGACCACAAATTGGGATAAAGCCGTAAAGGATGTGAGTTAGGTTATCAACTGGCATGTTGTCGACAGTGTAATCACGACCGTAGATGCCCCATTCAACAAAATAAGTACCCATCACGATACTTGGATCGGTGTTGTAGTTCTTGTTGTTCGGATCAACATTCATCGTCAGAGGCTTCAAGTGTGAGCCGTCTGTATCTGCAATGGTAATTTCTACCGGAGCGCTTTTAGAACAACCTGTTGCGTCACACGCTTCGATTTCCATTTGGTACAAGCCGCCTTGACCATATTCAAATGAAGCCGTGGTTTGACTGCCAGTGATAGCGCCTGTTGCCACTTTTACACCGTCAAAGTAGACGTTGTAAGTGTCGCCAGATGTGCCACTCCACTGGTTAAATTTCACTTTGATCTTAGCCAGTTCATGGTATTTGACCATGTCGTTGTAGCCAGATGTGGTTTCCATTGCCAATTCAATTTTAGAAAATTGAAGGTTATTGGAACCGTACATATCGATACTTGGTGCGGTTGGAGCCGCGTTTGCAGCGCCAGATAGTGCTAGGGCAACCCCAGCTGCACATAGGTTAAATCGAATCATAACTTCTCTCTCAATCCTTGAATTCATGCTCGTTTAGGAACATAAGCTGCTCTTGCGACAGAAAAGACAATCAATTCACACACTGTGCAAAAGCATCCCTTTGAGCATTTCAGAGGCTTATTTTTTTTCAAAAAAAAATAAATCAAGATTCGACCGTGTTACACAAAACTCACTACAAGAAACATAGTTTTGCATAGAAAATACAATATTGAGCCAAGATTTTATAAATATTTTGCATGTATTTAATTAATCGCTTACTCAGTCCGTAGGGGTTATTTTGCGAGTGAAATTAAACTTTTCTGATGAAACAGAAAGAGTTACGACATAGAGGTAGCGTTGAAAAGGAGGTTATTTGCGACTGAAGTGTTCGCTCAACGCTGCTCTGCGTTTGGAAGCTGCGCCAGTTTCTGAGCCCTGAACCGTGTGTTCGAAGCCTTTTAGGATAAAGCGTTGGTCAGGGAGTCGAGGTTCAATGCGTCGTATCTGTGGAGAGAGATGAGACCCTGAGATTTGGTACTCAGTTTTGCCAAGCCCGGTGTTCAGTGTGACGACTTTGCCATCAAACTCGAATTGAGTGGCGATAAGGCGATGGTTGCGAAAGACACCTTCGGGTGTAAAAGAAAGCTGTTCGGTTTGATAAGGTGGCGCACCGATCTCTATCCATTCACCGTAGATTTTGTTTGGGTCGATGTAATCTAAGTAAGATGCGTACAACTGGTAACCAAGCACACTAATCAACGAGCAACCTAAAACAGCAAAGCCCCCTTTAATGATTTTGAACTGATGACGAGCCCAAAATGAGGGTTGCGGTTCTGGCTTCTGTTTCCTTTTCCTGCGCGCAGTGGTGGTCATGATTCCTACTTACCTTCCTTTTTTATTATGGTGAGAAGCTTGAGCTACAAAAACAAACAATCTAGCTTTTGAGACGGTGAAACTATGATCTGATGTCCACTTTTACATTCCGAAACATAGTTATTGAGAATTTGCTCTTTCAACAAAGACCCATTTAGAGACTTGAGTCGTAAACCGAAACAGGGTAAAAAAGAGCTGATTTTTGATAAGGAAACCAATAATGAGTATTAAGGAAAACAGTTATTTTGCTGGTGGCGTAAAGTCACTAGGTTTTAGTCAACAAGGGCAGGATGTCAGTGTTGGCGTAATGCTACCAGGTGAATACACGTTCGGCACACAAGCGCCGGAGCGTATGAGTGTTGTTAAAGGTGCGTTGATCGTAAAGAAAGCGGGTGAAGTGGATTGGGTCACCTACAATAGTGGTGAGTTCTTCGAAGTTGAAGGTAATTCATCATTCGAACTGCAAGTGAAAGACGCGACCGCGTACTTATGTGAGTACCTCTAAGCACTAAATAGAATTGAGATAAAAGCCACCTTTTGGGTGGCTTTTTTCATGCATGTTGTTCAGATACAAACGTTTTTTAACAACAAACTGATAACTTTGTATATACTTAATACAGGTGCAACCATCAACAAGGAGGAAGTGATGGCAGTACAACCTAAACATTCTGATCTCCCTCCTCGCTTTGAGGCGACGGAATTTACGACAGAGCAAAGGCACCGTTTCACGAAAGTTGCGAATGCGGCACAAAAGCGTCGTGCTTTCTATAAACGAGCGATTGAAAACAGTCTGGTCGGAAAAATTAAGGAACGGGCACTGAAACCCGTTATTCGTCCTAGAGAGGATAAACCAAGTAAAACACGCCAAGTGATTTGGTTGATTACGTTTTTGCTCGGCGGTTTATGGGCGATGTACATGTTTGCTTAACATGTGTGATAACGACCATTTGCACTTGCTATGATGCTAAGCAATTGGTCGTTATAAACTGGCATCGCGTTGTAACGAGGTCACATTTTCACTTCCCATTGCGCCAACAAGCGAATGTCTTTGATGGCGTAACTCTTCTGCATGCGAGCAATGCTCATAATAGGCGTACTGGTTTTTACCCGTGTGCTTTGCCGCGTACATGGCTTTATCCGCACAACGAGTCAGCTCAGATAGGTCATTCGCATCCTGATGATAGATGGCAACGCCAATGCTCATTGTAAGCTCATTAATCGTGTCTTCCGATTGATAGCCAGTTTTAAATAGATTGACGATGCGATCCATGATGGTGTCTAAGTCCTTTTTACAGCGCACATCGTAGAGCATGAGTACAAACTCATCACCCGCAAAGCGAGCGATCGAATAATCGTGTTTGTCTGTCTTTCGGTCTTTGTTGCGAATGTTGTTTTTCAAGCGTGTCGCGAAGTGTTTTAGTACGCGGTCACCCACATCATGACCATAGTTATCATTGATGTGTTTGAAGTTATCAATATCAAGGAAGACCAATGCGGTAACCGTATTACTATGGGTTTGATCTAGCTCCTCTAGCTTGGCGCGAGCCCAAGTTTCAAAACTCCAGCGATTCGCTAAGCCTGTCAATTGATCGAGATAAGCGAGTTCTTCAATCCCTTCTCGATAGAGAGTTTGGATGTAATTAACCACTTTTGAGTAGTAATAAGAAAACGTATGGCACACAAAGCAGATCGCCACTAAGGTGAACATAAAGCGACGCTCAGTCATTTCACTTGCAGTGGGAACACTTTCTAGAAAAGTTAAACCAAAAAAAATGATGAGTGTGTAACTGACACTGAATAGTAAGCCGACCTTAAATTCATTAATTAGAATAATGGCAGCCACAATGGGGTAGAGCCAAAGCAACCTGCCGGATGGCGCGTCGTTATAGAGCAGCAGTAGTAAACCATCGAACATCAATACCGCGGTGAGCAGTAAATCTGCGTATTGATGATGCCCACGTACTTTAATTAAATAACTGATGGCTAAACATGCCACAGCACACAGACCAATTAAAAAGCTAAGCCCCCAGTTCCCTTCAAAGTAATGCAGCACAGAGCCATAGGCTAAAAATGCCGTCGCAATGCTGGAACAGAGAAATACAATCTTCTTTTTTCTTGTCGATCGGATATCCGCCATTTCCTCTAGGCGTGCTCCGGCCAATTTCGACATTGTGTATCCCTACTTTAGAATTATTTAATGCCTATTCTAGGTGGTAATTTAGTACTACATGGAATAGCAATACGTTTAATTGTGATATGAATCATGTTTGGCATGAATGTGAGTTATTGAATTTGTAAGAAATTTACGACCTGTGAAAGTTTTCAGGATTATGAAAACTTTCAAAAAACCAAGTATGAATTGCGCTTATTTTGAACAAATTAACGTGATTATTCTTAAACATTTCTGTGAAATGAAAGCGATTTCAAAATATGAATGACAAATTAGAATCTAATAACATTATGATTTTAATTAACAAAATACGGCGCTAGTTTCATGCGTTGTTTCATGTCATTTCGAGTGCTTGTGCCATGTGAAGCAGTAGCGACTTTTCAAACGTTTCATTCCTTAAGATCCCTATTGAAATAATTACACCTACAAAAACTTAGGGAAATCACATGAAAAACTTAAAGGTTTTACCTCTCACTCTTGCAGTGGCCACTTCGCTTGCTTCTCTTTCTACTTTTGCTGCCGATTCTGATGTAGAAGCTTTGGAAAAACGTATTCAAGAACTGGAGAAACGCATTGACCCAACTTATGTCGATGACCAACAACCAGCGGTATTAACGCCGGACATTGAGATTCCTTATGGCGTTGTGTTCTCTGGTTATGCTCGTTACGGTGCTCACTACCAAGGGGGCGACCAAAAGTACGTGATGGTTGATGGCTCTTTTAACGGCTCATCCGCTATTGGTCGATTAGGTAACGAAGGCAATGGCGGTGAATTCCAGTTAGCTAAAGCATTTAAGAATGACAGTGGCGCAATCTGGGATGTTGTGGTGATGTTCGATCACTGGGGTGACGAAGTGAACCTGAAAAAGGCTTATGCAGGCGTTACGAATGTACTAGAGAGTCAGCCGAACGCTTACATTTGGGCTGGTCGTGATTTCCATCAGCGTCCACAACAGGGCATCAACGATTACTTTTGGATGATGCACGATGGTCAAGGTGGCGGTATCAACAACCTTGAGCTTGGTTCCGTCAAACTTGACCTTGGTGTGGTTGCTTCGGTTGAAAGCTGTAACCCGGAAATCACTCCGGGATCAAACCCTTCAATCTCTTGTACTGGTGGCTCTGGAACGGGTGATAGCGGTGCGTATGCATTCACATCTAAACTGCACGGCATTGATATGGGCTTTGCTGATTTAGAGCTTTACGCGAACTATGGTTTTGATTCAGAAGCAATTGAGAGCTCAGAACACATTGATGCTTACCAGCTGGGTGCGGTGATTTCTCGTGCACACGACAGCGGATCAAACCGTTTAGTGTTGCGTTATTCTGATAACGCTGACAACGGCGTATTCTGGAAAACAGAAGACTTAACAACTATTTACGCAAGCTTTGAAGGTAATGCAAACCTTGGTGAAAACGCTGCGGTTGAATACCTATTGGCATACCACGATTACTCAATTGACGGTTCAAACAAGCTTGAAGATGAGCGTACTAACTACAGTGCTATCGTCCGTCCTATGTACTTCTGGAATGATGTTCACTCAACTTGGCTAGAAGCGGGTTACCAAATGGTTGATTACGCACGTGCCGATGATGACAACACAGGCTGGAAAGTGACGCTATCGCAAAATATCTCGTTTGATTGGGGCGCTGGCGCTCGTCCGATGCTCCGCTTCTACGCGACGGCAGGTGAGGTCGACAACAAAGCAACCAACAATGACCCTAAGCAAGACACATTTAGCGTAGGTGCTATGTGGGAAGCTTGGTGGTAAACCGAGTCTAATTAATTACTGTCCATGTAACAGTGGTAGGTACTGAAGGCAGATTTATTAGGTCTCTACCACTGATTTATTTCTTAACTCTCTCTATTTAGTCATGGCGTTCATTGCAGCCAGTGAACACCGTACAGTCCATTATTGACCCTATTTTGAGCCGCATTTGCGGCTCTTTTTTTGTTTCTATGCTTTAAAAACTGCGCAGAGATCTTTATTAAAGAGTTGTGAAATCAATGCCTTTATTGAATCTCATTTGAGCGTGAAATGACCGTTTCATGAAACAGTTTCATGGCGTGAAAGGAAACTGCCTACCGCTTCATTTTTTCCGATATTGCCCGAATCTAAAGGGATTTCGGTGTGATTTCTCTCACGATAACACCCTAGTGGATAAGAAATACTAGCTGCCATGAAAGCGGTTTCGAGAAATGCATCTCGAAGCAAAATTGAATCTTGATGCTCAGGTGGAAGAGGTTTCTTGTGGCGACGATTAAAGATGTATCTGAATACGCAGGGGTTTCTCAGGCAACGGTTTCTCGTGTGATCAATGGCACTAGCCGTGTAAGTCACGATAAGAAGCTGAAAGTCGAGAAAGCGATTCAAGAACTTGGCTATCGTCCAAACTCAATCGCTCAGGCTTTGGCGTCTAGTCGCACTGGCAGTATTGGCATCATCGTGCCAGAGCTTGGTGGTCCATTTTACTCTGGCATTTTGCACAGCATGGAAGAGCGTCTGCGCCGTTTCGGTTACCACGTGGTGGTGACTGCAGGTTCAAACTCTGAGCAAAGCCAGCGTGAGTCAGTGGAATTTCTGCTTGGACGACGCGTGGATGCCATCATTTTGCATGCACAAAACCTGACGGATGATTATTTAATCGATCTTAAAGAAAAAGGCATTCCGGTGGTACTAGTGAATCGCTTTATTCCAGAAATGGCGCAATGCTGTATTGAGATCGATAACGAATTTGGTGGTCAGTTGGCGACCGAATACTTGTTGCGAATGGGGCATCGCAACATAGCGTGTATCACCGGTCCTCTGGACAAATCTGACGCACGGGGGCGTCTACAAGGTTACCGCAAGGCTCTTGAAGAAGCGGGAATCGAGTATGACGAAGCGTTGGTGTCCGAGGCCGGTTTTACCGAAGAATCAGGGGAAAGCGCAATGCGTAAACTGTTGAAGCGCGATTGTCATTTTACTGCTGTATTTGCGTGTAATGATCATATGGCGTTTGGTGCTTACGAAGTGCTGAAAGCCAATGGTGTCAACGTTCCGGAGCAAATCTCTTTGGTGGGGTTTGATGACATTTTATTTGCACGTTACCTCACGCCAGCCCTAACCACAGTTAACTTCCCTATTGAGCAAATGAGCGCTGAAGCTGTCCAGCTCGTGATTCAAATTCTCAATAAAAATAAACGAGATGTGAACTTCAAATTGTCGCCAAGCTTGGTGCCAAGAAGTTCAGTCAAGGAACTGCATACCCTATAAAACGATAATTAAGGACAACAACATGAAACTGAAAACTTTGACGCTTGCCATGACCGCTGCTTTGGGTGTTGCTGCAACGGTAAATGCGGCTGATGAAACCAAAATTCGCTTCGATGGTTTCCCTGATTTTGATAGTAGCTTGAAAGTGCTGCTACCGGATTTCGAGAAGGAAACTGGCATTAAAGTGGATTACCTAATGAATAACCACGGTGACCACCATACCAAGCTGACAACCAACTTGGCGACGGGGTCTGGCGCAGGTGATGTGATTGTTGTTGATGTAGAAAAAATCGGTCCATTTGTGGCGTCTGGCGGCTTAGTTAATCTGTCTGAAAACTATGGTGCAGACAAATACGCAGAAAACTTTGCGCCTTATGCATGGGCACAAGGTAAAGGTGCAGATGGCGATGTGTATGGTATGCCAGTCGATTTAGGTCCGGGTGTGATGTACTACCGCACTGACATTTTTGAAAAAGCGGGCATTGATATCAATGAAGCGATCAAAGATTGGGACTCTTATATTGCGGCGGGTGAAAAGCTGAAGCAACAAAACGTTCAACTGATCGCGTCTGCTGCGGATGTGGCACAAGCGATTATCTTTACCACAGTGCCAGAAGGTGAAGGTCTATACTTCGATAAAGATGGCAACCCAGTCGTGACCTCTGAGCGTTTTGTGCACGCGTTTGAAGTGGCGAAAGAGATTCGTGATAAAGGTTTAGATGGTCGTATTCTTGCGTGGTCAAACGAATGGTACGAAGGCTTCCGTAACGGCACATTTGCTACTCAGCTTTCGGGGGCTTGGCTACTTGGTCACCTAAACAACTGGATTGCTCCTGAGACTGCAGGTAGCTGGGGTGTATCTAACCTTCCTGATGGTATTTACGGTAGTTGGGGTGGCTCATTCCTATCGATTCCAACCCAATCTAAGCATCAAGACGAAGCGTGGAAGCTGATCGAATACATGACAACTCGTCGCGATATTCAGCTTAAACACTTCGAAACTATCGCAGCATTCCCTGCAAACACAACAACTTACGACGACCCTATGTTTGAAGAGAAAGTCGAGTTCCTTGGTGGGCAGCAAGCGCGCTTATTGTTTGCTGAGGTGGCACAAAACATCAAGCCAGTGGCACCAGCAAAAGGCGACCACGTTGCTCGCTCTATCATCCTAGAAAACGCACTGATGGAAGTGCTGGATGAAGGCAAAGACATTGAAACGGCATTGAAAGAAGCGGAACGCATGATTAAGCGCCGCACCCGTAATTTGTAAGCATTTCGCCATTTGGTAAGCAAGGAGGGCAAATCGCCCTCCTGAGTAGAGGTCGTTACTATGAATCATGCAGCGAGCAAGGTTATGGAAACATCACAACGTGAGAGCATTTTTTCTCGTCTAAGTTTGAAAGCGCTTACACCGTATGGATTCCTATTGCCGTTTTTGATTATTTTTTCTGTTTTCGGGATCTTCCCGTTACTGTTTTCAATTTTTCTTTCTTTCCATGAGTGGAACCCAGTCGAAGGTTTGGGTGCGATGGATTACGTCGGGCTAGAGAACTACCATATTGCTCTGACTGACCCGTGGCTGTGGCGCTCATTGAAGAACACCCTTTGGCTAGCCATTACGTCTGGTGTAGCGCAGCACTTGGTTGCTCTGCCTGTGGCGTACATTCTGGTGTCTTTGGGTGACCGTTTTCGTCATTGGTTGACGTCGGCTTATTTCCTGCCGTTCATTACGTCAACGGTGGCTGCGTCACTTATCTTCTTCAACATGTACTCGCCAAACTCAGGGATCATCAACCAAAGCTTAATGGCATTGGCAGACAGCACACTATTTGGTTGGGCATTCTCTTGGGTGAACGACTTCCAGCCAATCCGTTGGTTAGATGACGCAACCATGGTGAAGCCTTCTATCGCCATTATGGTGTTCTGGAAATACACCGGTTTTAACATCGTGCTATACACCACTGGTTTGATGACGATTCCTAAAGACATCCTAGAAGCGGCTCGTATGGATGGTGCAAACGCATGGCGTCGATTCTGGAGCATTTCACTACCAATGATTCGTCCATTCATCTTCTTTGCGGTCACCATGACCATCATCGGTAACTTGCAGTTGTTCGAAGAACCCTTCGTTCTAACGCGTGGTACGGGTGGTACAGGTCAGTCTGGTTTAACCATCTCAATGTACCTCTACAAAGTGGGCTGGGAATGGCTAGAGATGGGTACAGCGTCAGCGATTTCGTGGCTGCTCTTTACCTTGATTGCAGGCTGTACAGCGGTTCAATTCTTCTTCTTCGGTAAGAAAGGTCTAGGGGAGCAATAAGATGAGTACTAACACTTTACCTGCGGCGCAGCGTTGGCGTCCAAGCGATCGCAGTATCGAGATCTTCATAAAAATACTGATGGTGATGCTCGGCTCAATCCTGATTGTTTCTGCCATCATGACCGTATTTCCGTTCATTTGGTCGGCGCTGCTATCAACCCGTGATCGTACCGAAATCTTTGGCACTGGGATTAGCTTTGCGATTGGCGACAGCTTAGCGGTCAACTACGCAAAACTACTGGAAATCATGCCGTTTTGGCAGGCGATGTTTAACTCTATCTACATCGCATTCCTAGGCACCACAATTTCACTGCTGTTTTGTAGCATGGGAGGCTATGCGTTTGCGGTGTACAAGTTCAAGGGCAAAAACGTGCTGTTTGGTATGTTGGTTGGCTCAATGATGATTCCGCCAGTATTGAGCTTGATCCCTTACTTCATGATCGTGAAGTTTCTCGGCTTACTCGATAACCACTTAGCGGTTTGGCTACCGTTCACAACGACACCATTTGGCATCTTTTTGATGCGCCAGCACGTGGTGGCTTCGATTCCAAAAGAGCTGTTAGAAGCGGCGAAGCTCGATGGTGCGGGTGAATTTAGAACTTACTGGAGTGTGGTATTGCCACTGATGAAACCGGCGCTTGCAACTTTGGCTATCGTGCAGTTTGTCTTCTTCTGGAACATGTTCATGCAACCACTCGTGGTACTTACAACGCCAGAAAACTACGTGATTACGCAGGCACTGCGAAGCGTGCAGGGCATTCCGAATACGCCGTGGGGAGCGGTGATGCTCGGAACAACCATCTCCATTTTACCGTTAGTGATTACTTACTTATTTGCCTCTAAACAGATGATCAGCGGCTTGACCTCTGGTGCCGTCAAGGGCTAAGCGAAACAAAAGGTTTTATAACAATGAATAAATTCCAATTACCACAAGATTCAAAATTACGTAGCCCAGAGTTCCTATTTGGTGTCGCAACCTCTTCTTATCAGATTGAAGGCGGTGCGCAGTTAGGTGGTCGTACGCCTTCGATTTGGGACACGTTTTGTAATAAGCCAGGTGCAGTCGACAACGCAGATAACGGTGATGTGGCATGTGATCACTATCATTTGTGGAAGCAAGACATCGAGATGATTCAAGGCTTAGGGGTTGGCGCATATCGTTTATCCATGGCATGGCCGCGCATCATTCCAGAAGATGGCAAAGTGAATGAAGAAGGTTTGAAGTTCTATGAGCAAATCATCGATGAGTGTCACGCTCGTGGTTTGAAAGTTTTCGTCACGCTTTACCACTGGGATCTTCCGCAATACCTAGAAGACAAAGGTGGTTGGCTAAATCGAGAAACGGCTTACAAGTTTGCAGAGTATGCGGATGTAGTTAGTGCTTACTTTGGCGATAAGATTGATTCTTACGCGACACTGAACGAACCGTTCTGTTCAGCCTACCTAGGTTACCGTTGGGGTGAACATGCTCCAGGTCTTAAGGGTGAACGCGAAGGTTTCTTATCAGCACACCACCTAATGCTGGGTCATGGTCTTGCGATTCCACACATGCGTAAGAATGCACCAAATGCGATGCACGGTTGTGTGTTCAATGCGACGCCTGCTTACCCATACAGCGAGGCGGATATCGGTGCGGCAGAGTACAGTGATGCGGAAGGTTACCATTGGTTTATGGACCCTGTATTGAAGGGTGAATACCCTCAGTTGGTCTTAGATCGCCAATCGCACAATCTACCGATGATTCTGGAAGGTGACCTCGACATCATCCAAACCGATTTGGACTTTATCGGGATTAACTTCTATACCCGTTGTGTGGTGCGTTACAACGAACATGGTGATATTGAAACCGTTCCTCAACCAGAACAAGAGCACACCTTCATTGGCTGGGAAATTCACCCTCAGGCATTGACGGACTTACTATTGCGTCTGAATGACCGTTATCCAAACTTGCCGCCACTTTACATCACTGAAAACGGCGCAGCTGGCGATGACCATTGCATTGCTGGCGAAGTGAATGATGAGCAACGTGTGCGTTACTTCCAACTGCATCTAGAAGCGTTGGATGCTGCGATTAAAGCAGGTGTGAATGTGAATGGTTACTTCGCTTGGAGCTTAATGGATAACTTCGAGTGGGCTTACGGGTACAAGCAGCGCTTCGGCATTGTCCACGTGGATTACCAAACACAAAAACGCACCTTAAAAGCGAGCGCAATTGCTTACCGTAACATGCTGCTAGATCGAGCAGAGGAGAACCAGTAATGGCAAAAGTCGAATTCAAAAATATCAAAAAATCCTACGATGATGTTGAGGTAGTGAAACACTTCGACTTCACGGTGAAAGATGGAGAGTTTGTGGTTTTCCTTGGTCCATCGGGCTGCGGTAAATCGACCACGCTACGTATGCTTGCTGGGCTGGAAAGTATAACGGGTGGTGAGATTTACGTTGGCGATAAGCTGATGAATAAAATCGATGCGAAAGATCGTGACCTTGCGATGGTGTTTCAAAGCTATGCGCTGTACCCACATATGACGGTATACGAGAACATCGCTTTTGCACTGAAACTGAAAGGCATGCCAAAAGACCAAATCGATGTTGAAGTGCGTAAAGCGGCAAAAATGCTTGAGTTGGACGCACTGTTAGATCGCAAACCAAAAGAGCTGTCTGGTGGTCAACGTCAACGTGTTGCGATGGGGCGTGCCATGGTGCGCACTCCTAAGGTGTTCTTGTTTGATGAGCCATTATCGAACCTAGATGCCAAGTTGCGTGGTGTAATGCGTGAAGAGATCAAACAGCTTCATCGTGAGCTAAAAACCACCACGATTTACGTAACCCACGATCAAATTGAAGCGATGACACTGGCAGACCGTATCGTGATCTTGAAAGATGGTTATGTAGCTCAAGTTGGCACACCAACGGAAGTGTTCCAACGCCCGGCTAACAAGTTTGTGGCGCAATTCATTGGCAACCCATCCATGAACATGTTGGATGCCAAGCTGATTGGTGAAGACGGTAACTGGGAAGTGGAATTGGGTGATGTTCGTATTCCTCTACCAGAGCGTTTCAAAGCACACGCATCGAAGAACTTAGCACTGCACTTTGGTGTACGTCCTACGGACATCCATCTACGTGCTGAGCAAGTGGATCATGACCGCGTGCTGCCATTCCCTGTCAAAATTAAAGACAAGGAGCTACTAGGTGCAAGTATTCTACTGAAAACGGAAATTGCTGGTCAGCCATTAATGGTTGAAACACAAGCTGCGGAAGTGGATGTGGATAGTTTAACTCTCTACTTGGATTTAGATGCGATTCATCTGTTTGATGCACTGAGTGAAAACTCGCTAGCGACATTCTAAACCCTCGATATGAAAGCCAGTGCGCGCTTGCGTACTGGCAAATTATCTAGCTCTCATTTCCCATATCCAAACGTTGTCGCGTTCCCCGGTGCAACTTATATTTTTGTTATTAGCTTGCTGGGAAAATTCCTACAATGAAAAAGAAAAAAAGAGCAGCATCTATTTACGATGTGGCTAAGTTGGCTGGGGTATCACCGAGCACCGTTTCACGTTTCCTCAACCGTACAACTTTTGTCTCGGACGATAAAAGCCAAAACATAGAGAAAGCGATCAAGTCACTGGGCTATAAGCCGAACTATCAAATGGGACAAGGCACTAATACGCGTTCCATGACGATTGGCGTCCTTATCCAACATCCAGAAAGTCCGCACACCAGTCGTATCCTTAACGATATGGAAAAGGTTCTGAATGCTCAGGGGTACTCGTTGGTGATTGCGACGGGACATTGGCAGCGTTCATTGGAATCGCATGCTTTGGAGTATTTGGCGAAGAGCAATGTCGATGGCGTCATCATTGTAACGGGCAGTTTGACGGAAGCGCAGATACTGGAATATGCAGAGCGAATTCCGGTTGTTGCGGTTGGATACAATGTCATTGGCGATAAGGTTCGATCCATAAATATAGATAATGTATTGGGTGGATATATGGCGACACTGCATTTGATGCAGCAAGGTCATGTTAACATCGCGCATATTAAAGGGCTTTTGAATCAACCAGACGCCGTTGCTCGCTTTGTTGGCTACAAGAACGCACTGCAAGAGGCTGGCATTAAAGTGCTACCAAAATTGGTTAAGCAAGGCGACTTCAGCAGTGAGTCCGGTTACGCCAAAACCGTTGAGTTGATCGAATCTAAAGTGCATTTCTCCGCGTTGTTTGCTGCCAATGACCAAACGGCTTATGGAGCAATAAAAGCTCTGCATGACCATGGTTTTCGTGTAC
The DNA here is from genome assembly GCF_024181835.1 of Vibrio sp. Y29_XK_CS5. NCBI lineage: Bacteria > Pseudomonadati > Pseudomonadota > Gammaproteobacteria > Vibrionales > Vibrionaceae > Vibrio > Vibrio sp. Y29_XK_CS5. The sequence continues at coordinate 1,941,912 of NZ_JAMZAM010000001.1, read as the reverse complement.
CAGAAGATGTATCCGTGATCGGTTTTGATGATTTGCCGACCTCACAGTATTTTACGCCAGCATTAACCACGTTGCGTCAGCCAATTGAAGAAGTCGGAGCGCTCAGTGCAGAGTCCATTCTTAATTTATTGAGTGGTGAGAGACACGAGGTGCGTTTGCCACCTATTGAGTTGATTGTTCGTCAATCTACTGCTTCAAAGTTTCGTCAGTCAAGCTAAGGCAATCCGTCGAATGCATTAGAAAATATTTTCCGAAACTCGACGAAATTTTGTTGTATTTGTGACCAAACTCCGTCTAGAATTCGCGCCTGCATTTTGGTGGTTAAGTGTTCAATTGCCGAAATGTCCAAATTCTAATAAATCTAATTTTTTGAACTGCCTCACAGTTTTCTGTGGGGCAGTTTTTAGTTGTAGGAAAGGTCTCAATTCATGCCTAAAAGCCAGAATATCAACCAGCGTATGTCTATCGTGGCATTGGCTTGGCCGATACTTGTCGAAATATTGCTACGGACGGCTTTAGGAACCAGTGATGTATTCATGCTGAGTGGTTACTCGGATAAAGCCGTCTCTGCGGTTGGGGTTATCACGCAGCTCACGTTCTTCCTGATCATCGTATCCACCTTTGTGAGTAGTGGCACGGGCATCTTGATCGCGCAATACAACGGTGCAGGGCGTGAGAAAGACTCCGTTGATGTTGGCGTTGCCAGCGTAGCTTTGTCCGTTATTGTTGGTGCATTTTTGAGTGTGCTTGCTGTGATCGGTGCGGTGTTCTTCTTACCTTACTACGGGTTAGAGGCGCAGGTTGAGCAATACGCAAGAGAATACTTGCTGATCAGCGGTGCGATGACGTTCAACGTAACGATTGGTATCGTCTTCACCACAATTCTGCGCAGCCATGGTTACTCACGCTCACCAATGGTGGTGAACCTTATCTCTGGTGTATTCAATATCATTGGTAACTACATTGCTTTGTACCAGCCTTTTGGTTTGCCTGTGTATGGCGTTGAAGGCGTTGCGGTGGCGACTGTCGTCAGCCAAGTGATCGGTACTTTGCTATTAGGCGTGATTTTGAAACGCAGCAGTATTGAATTGCCAATGTCTAAGCTCAAACAAGTTCCGAAAGAGGTCTACAAAAAGATCTTAAAAATCGGTGGCATGAACGCGGGCGAAGTACTGTCTTACAACATGGCGCAAATCTGCATCGTGTACTTTGTGGTGCAAATGGGTACCTCTTCGCTAGCGGCATTTACCTATGCGCAAAACATCGCACGTTTCTCTTTCGCGTTTGCGCTCGCGATTGGTCAGGCAGCGCAAATCCAGACAGGGTACTACATAGGCAAAGGTTGGGTGACCAGCATTTTGAAACGCGTGCAGATCTACTTTTTGATTGGCTTTGCGGCATCAACAGCAGCGACGTGTTTGATCTACCTATTCCATGAAGAGATTCTGAGCGTGTTTACCGATCAGCCAGAAATCTTGGCATTGGCGGGCGCATTGGTCATGGGGTCAATCGTGCTAGAAGCAGGACGCGTGTTTAACCTGATCTTCATTTCGGCACTCAAGGGGGCGGGCGACATCAAGTTCCCCGTACAGATGGGTATTCTGAGCATGTGGGGATTAGGTGTGGTGTTTTCTTACATCTTCGGCATTCACATGGGTTATGGCGTGATTGGTGCTTGGATGGCAATTGCTCTAGATGAATGGGTGCGCGGTATCATTATGGCAAGACGCTGGCGCTCTCAAGTGTGGACGAAGTTTAAAGTCAGTTAACTTCCGTTCATAAAAACCAGAGATTCCAGACATCTCGTTCCTCGATTCTGGAATGACGATGTTCAGCTATGGTGATTGGAAACTTTGTTCTATAACGCGTCATTCCCGATAGCGACGTAGGAGCGCAGTCGGGAGTCTCTTACTTGCTCTCAACATAAAAAAGGCGCTGTAACTCAGCGCCTTTTTGCTATCTGCTTTTCACGTAGAGTCACTTTAAAACTCACACTCTGCTTGGAAACACATACGCTCCTTGCTGTACGGATGATCCAACTCTAACATCTCCGCATGCAAATGCAGACGGTTGGCTTTCTCGCCATATAAGCCGTCGCCAACCATCGCCATGTTCAAGCCCATGTGGTGGGCACTGTGTACACGCAATTGGTGGGTACGCCCCGTTTTCGGGTACATGTACACCTTGCTGCGTCCGTCTTTTATTTCAATCAGTTGCCAGTAAGTTTCGGCAGGTTTACCGTGCTCAAAGCACACAAGTTGACGTGGACGGTCATCTGGATCGCCACGCATCGGAAGCGAGATTTCACCTTCAGGCTCAGTTAATACACCTTCAAGCAGTGCCATATAACGCTTTTGTACGCCGCGTGTAATGAACTGCTTTTGCAAGCTCTTGTTCGCGCGTTTGGTTAAAGCAAACACCAAAATCCCCGAAGTCGCCATATCTAAGCGATGAATCACAAATGGTCCTTCGGCATCTGGGAACATTGTTTGAAGACGTGTGTACGCGGAATCCTTGATAGTTTTACCCGGAACAGAAAGCAGACCCGATGGCTTGTTGACGATTACCATGGCTTCATCTTGGAACAGTATTTCTAACTCTTTATCTTCTGCCCAATTTTCTGCCAATGGGTTTGGCTCCACATCCAAGCCTTGCAGCATGTGCCCCAAAATCGGCTGACACTTGCTGTTGCAAGATGGGTAAAACTTTTTGTGTTGGCGCACTTCCGATTTCGGCGATACGCCCCACCAAAACTCAGCTAATGCTAGTGGTTGGTAGCCATGCTTGTATGCGAACTGAAGCAGTTTCGGAGCGGCACATTCACCAGAACCGGCTGGTGGTACTGGATTGGTAGTAGGAGCAAAAATGTCCACCAAGTCGCGCTCTGCGTTGCGGTTGTCCAAGAAGCGGTATTGCTTATGCAGTTTGTGTTGTAGAGCATTAGACAAATCTTTGCGCTGCTCTTTGAGCCCTGCCAGTGTTTGTTCTAGCTCGGCTAAGCGTGCTTCTTTGATTGCCAGCCTTTCGTTCCAAGCTTGTTTGAGGTACTTGAGCACATTCTTCTCAGCAACGCTTTGTTTACCCAAATCATCCAGTAGCGCTTTTAGATCTTCTGGATTTAAGGTTTGCTCGCCTTGCGTACGTTGCTGTTTTCGTTCTGCACGACCGGTAATCATCACTTGGCGCTGGGCATTCTCTTCTTGTTGATACGCTTCGCGGTCGGCTTTGATTTCTGCTTTCAGTTGTGCCAGTTCTGGATTAGCAGCAAAGGCTTTGTATTCCGCATTCGCCGCGTTAATAGCATCCGTCTCTCCTCGGAAGAAACCTTCTTCCGTCAACATGTCGAATACGGGTGGAACAAAACCAGGGAGCAAGTTTTGATCGGCAATCTTGCCAGAGAACGCACTGAAGTAGCCAATCTCACCTTGTGGATTACGCACTAGCAAAACACCGAACATCTTACCGCGTCCACTTTGCTCATCCTCAAGACCAAAATCGTGCTCAAAGTCAGTTTGTGTCATGAGGTGCTGCTGTAATTGCTCTGCAGCCAATACACACAATGGGTGAGGGGTGTAGTAGAACGGAAACGTAAACTGCGCTGGCAAGTTATAGCCAGAAATGTCTGCAGAAAATCGAGTAAAGCATTGTTCAGGCGAGTGCATGAGAGTGAGTCCGCGCGAAATAAAAATCGAGCACGGATTGTACCTGTTTTGGCTGTGATTGCTATTCGAAGGCGCTCCTGGGCTGACGGTATCGGCTCGCTATGACTCCTTATCTCAATGATTTTCATTGCTTAGAACGCAGAAATTAGGATTGCGTTTGAAATGATTAATTTGAGTGATGTACTGTTTTGATTGATATACCCAAGTGACTTCAAGATGCAGGATTCAGAGCATTGTCATTGATTCGAGTTCAAGGAAAACAACACCGTGTAATAGCCAGCTCTTTCCAAGTTGTTTGACGCAGAAATCGGGGCAATGACACGCTCCCGAAGGGCGAGTTGTCTTGGCTTGTATACTTTGTTGCCGATTCTTGATTTAGAGTGACTAGATCTTTAAATCGTCGCCGTGTCTACAAACCAAGTCATTCTCGCTGAACCTAGCATCTCGAGGTTACTTGGGTATAAGAAAGAGCGTTGTTCTCGAATGATTTATTAGATGCAAAAGGAAAAGCATGTCGAAACTGGTGTTGGCATTGATACGATTTTATCAACGCTATTTATCCCCACACAAAGGGTTCCGTTGTGCTCATGCGGTGTACTACGGCACGGATTCTTGTTCTGCAGCCATCAGCAAAATAATTCAACGTAAAGGCGTGTTTTCTAGCTATACCAGTGTTCAAGACCAGTTTACACGCTGTAGACATGCTCATCAGCGTCTTCAAACTGAGGAACCTTCCCGTAATCGCAAGCGGCGTAAGAACAAAGACTCATCTTGTGTAACGGATATGGGATGCAACTCTTTGGATTGCGTCCCGAGTGATGCCTGTAGCGGTGGCAATGATTCACCCTGCAATTGTTGGTAATGGACTCTGTACGTAAATAAAAAGGAATGTGATGACCACTGATCAACTCAAAACTCTGTTTGAAAATGATTTGCGACATAAGCTCGAACCACTGGAAGCTTTACGTTTAGAAGCGCTTCGTCGCCGCAAGTTTCTTGGTGTCGCGGTGTGTGTTTTCTTTGGAGCAGTGGCTTTTGATATTGCCACCTTCGCTACCATGTTTGTGCTCTTGGCACTGTTGCTCGGCGGTTGGGCTTACTTCAACAAAAAGCACAATGAGTATCGTACAACCTACAAGCAATACATTATGCAGAGTTTGTTGGCACACATTGAGCCTTCACTGACTTGGGACCCAAGCCGCAAGCTTGACAAAGATACCTTTGAACGTAGTGGTTTGTACTTAGACCGCTGTGATGGTTTCGAAAGTGATGATTTTATTTCAGGTACCATCGGTGAAGCCAAAGTGGTGATGTCTGAGATTCAAGCATCAAAGCTCATCAGCTCTGGAAGTGACAGTTCGAGTAAGCATCACGTATTTTTTGCGGGGCTGTTTTGCGAAATCGACGTTCCGATGAATGAAGACATTTGCACCTTTGTGCTGACTGATCGTGATGATACGCCAACCTTGCGCGAAAAGTTGTGGGATAGCTTCTTCAAGATTCAAATAGGTAAACGAGTCCGACTGGGCAATCCAGAATTTGACCAGCAGTATGAGGTGTATAGCGACGATTTAAACACGGCAAAGCAATTGTTAACGGATGAATTGATGGAGCGTGTGCTGACTTTTCGTCGTGAAAGTGAGTTTTCTAGCTTGTCGCTTTCTCAAGTAAACGGAAAGCTCTACATCGCCATCTCGCATTGGAAAGAGCTGTTTGAGCCTAAATTGGATGAACCTGCGGGTGAGTTTGAAGCGGTCGCGGAGATTTATCGTGAGTTGGATTTCTTGATTGGCACGGTTCGCAGTTTAGACCTTATGCGACCAATGATGGAGCCTGATAGTGTCGTAGAAACGGCGTAATCCCCTGTTATTCTCAAAGTGAAACTCGGTAAAGACTCGGTGATTTCAGCTTGAGATTCATCCAAGATCCTGTACCTTAGCGTGACTATTTTTTGCAGCCTGTTTTCATTCAAAGAGTGACCTGAGCTGCTTCACTTTTGAGTTAAAGTCATGTCACAAGCTAGCATCAAATTCATCGCCACCGATATGGATGGCACCTTACTTGACCAATATGGTCGTCTAGACCCAGAGTTTTTTGACCTGTTTTTACAGCTTGAAGAGAAGGGCATTTTATTCTCCGCAGCGTCAGGTCGTCAGTACTACAGTTTGCGTGATACGTTTGCGCCAATTCAAGACCGTATGATTTACGTGGCAGAAAATGGCACCTTGGTGATGCACCAAGACAAAGAGCTTTATAGCTGCACCATTCCGAAATCGGAAATCGATGAGATAGTAAAAGCGGCACGTGCGGTAGAAGGCACACACCTTGTACTGTGTGGTAAGCGTTCGGCTTACATCGAAACCAAAGATCCAAAAGCGTTAGAAGAGTTCCAGAAATACTACCACCGTTGCGAATACGTGCCGGATTTGCTGGCAGTAGAGGACGAATTTATCAAGGTCGCAATCTGTCACTTTGGTGGTTCTGAAGAATTGGTATTCCCTACAATGAGTGAGAAGTTTGGTCACAGTCATCAAGTGGTGGTGAGTGCGAAGATCTGGCTTGATGTGATGAACGCAGAAGCGTCAAAAGGGGCGGCGATCAAGCACCTTCAACAAACCATGGGTTTTGGTCCTGAAGAGACGATGACGTTTGGTGATTACCTCAATGACCTAGAAATGCTGCAAGTGAGTGAGCATTCCTATGCGATGGAAAACGCACATGAAGCAGTAAAAAAAGTGGCGCGCTTCTCAGCACCAAGTAACCGTGATTCGGGTGTGATGAAGGTCATCAAAGAAAAAGTGCTTTAATCGCCGCTTAACGAATCTCAAGCATAAAAAAGCCCCGCCATTTGATGAGCGGGGCTTTTGTTTGTCTAAGGCTCAAACAGGTATGAGTTAGCGTACGTATTTCGCTGTCGCACTTATAAACCAGTGTTGTAGCTTGCCATCTGGGTTTTCTACCCACAAATCATTGTGATAACGGTAAATACGACCATTCACGGTTAGAGCTAGCATGTTGTCGCCGGTTTGCTCCATACGAATAAACTGATCAGAAGTCACCAAAAACGGCTCTAGGTCTTCGGTGCTTGCGCCTTTGTATACAACAAAGTAACCGAACATGTTACCCGCGTCAGGGTCTGTAGAGTGAATGCGATGACCAACCAGTGTGTAGTTGTCGTTGAGCGCCTCTTCGAGGGTTTGTGCGCCCACTGTCTCGTGGGATGGGATAAAGACCCAAGCCAACACACCAAGCGCGATCACTAGCAGTAATAGCACCGCTCGCATGAAATTTTTCATCATGGTTATCCGTTTAACGTTGGAATTTCATTTTGTACATGCGCTTATCCGCTAAATTGATTAGGAAGTCAATGTTGTCGGCATCTTGCGGGTAGCTCGCTGCACCTAAACTGGTGGATAGGGCTCCGGCTTGGTCGGAGGCGAGAATCGGTTTCTCAAACACTACATGGACGTGGTGCGTTGCTTCGGTAATTTTGTTCTCGTCGGTTGTGTTGATGATTACGGCAAACTCGTCACCACCCATGCGATAGACAGTAAAGTCATCCAATGCCATGTCGTTTAAGCGCTTTGCTATCTCGATTAAAGCGATGTCACCCGCTTGATGTCCCAACGTATCGTTTATGTTCTTAAAGCCGTTCAGATCGAGTAGGAGCAGCGAAAACGGGGTTTTGGTTTCTTCCTTGCGATGTAAATCGAGAAACAAAGCACTGCGGTTGGCAAGATTCGTCAGTGGATCACTTAACGCGAGTTGTTTGTGGAACTTTGATTCTTGCTTATAGAAGTAGGTCAGCAGCGCCACGGTAAGCACGAAAATGCCCAACAAGATGTACTGCGCTTGCAGTAAATTGTACGCACGAACTTGCTGTTGCTGATAAAGCGGGCTTGCAACACGGAAGTTCTGGGTGACGTAGTCAATCATTTCCATGTATAGATTTTGCGTTGCGCGGTAAAACTGATTAGCAGCCACGCTGCTGCCTGTTTTGGCTTCAACTAAGATGGGTTCGAGTTGTTGAAATTTATCGAATAGAGAGACAAAGTACACGCGTACTTCTTCTCTTGATAGGAAAGAGTCCGCTTCTTTGTTGTTGATCAGCAAATCAAAACGGCTCCAAGCTAACTCATATTGCAGCTCGGCTCCATCAATGTTCATCACGCTCTCATTGAGCCGACGCGCTTCACCCACTAATTCCGATAACTCTTTAGATAAATGAAATAAAAACCAAGTCGCTTGGTTTTGTTGGGCAGAGTAGCTTTGGGTAAGTGCTCGGGTTTCTTTCAATAATACGATGTTGGCGAGCAGCAATGTCGATGAAAAAATCAACAACAATAACTTACTCTTAGTCGAAAATGGACCTTGTTTTGTAGGATGGGGTTTCGCCTTCATTGTTATTCTTCTTTCACGCTGATCCTGTTGATTTGCCAGACCATTTGCGAATGGTATGGGGCTATGTCTAGTTCTGGGTATTTATTTATAGAATAGATCAACCAGTAGGGACCTTTGTTTCGGATCTTGATGTATTTATGATTTTGTTTGTACGCCACGATAGGCTGGTAACGAAGGATATCTTCACGAGATAAATCGGAGTGGTAGTCATTCAATGCACGTACTTCAACGCGCTGGGGTACTTGTCCAAATGCATTTTGTAATAGGATGCTTAACTTAACGCCTTCAAACTCGGCTGGCGTTTCGAGCCAAGGCAGTTTGGTGGTGTAGGTAGTTTGAGGCAATGACTCTAGGTCTTTTAATGCCACAACAACATCGGATTTCTCAGGACTGCTAAACTGTATCGTGTTTGCAAAAAGTGTCGGTGCAAACAAAAGCAAAGCGAGTGCCACTGTTTTTCTCATCTTGTGCCCTTTGATTTATTGCCCTTGTTTCGGCGGGATAGCGTCACTACGTCGATCCGCAGAAATTTCGGTTATTTATTAATAATAGAGCCAACTTGATGGATTTATATAATACGTTATGGGTGAAAAGTAACCGTTGGTGGAATATACGTCAAGGTTAATGACATAGTTAAAAATAGAACTATTGGATGAATACATTATTTAGTCTATTTTGTGTGCAGTTTGCCTCACGTTGTCTAACTTTCGCGACACTTTCATCTCATTAGGAGAAGCGATATGTTTGATTGGTACTACAGGGTCATCCTCAATTACTCCAACTTTAGTGGTAGGGCTAGACGCCAAGAGTATTGGTACTTTACGTTAGTGAATGTGTTGGTCAATTTGGTGATGGGCATCATCGATCGAGTGATCGGCAGTGTGATGCAAATGGACAATTTTGGCTTCTTTGGTGTGATTTATGCCCTGTTCATTATGATCCCATCGATTGCGGTTACCGTGCGGCGTTTACACGACTCAGGACGAACTGGGTGGTGGGCGTTGATCGCTTTTGTGCCCATCATTGGTGTCTTAGTGCTGCTGTACTTTCTCATCCAAGACAGTGAAGAAGGCTCGAACCAATATGGTGCGAACCCGAAGCATGAGTAGAGATTTGGCTCTGAATCCAGCATCTTGAAGTTACTGGGTATAAGTGGGTTTAGATGCCTGAGCCCACTTGGAAATACACTGCACTGTCTTCATCGCTAAAGGCGAAGTCCATGCCTGCTTGCAGACCATAACGACGAGCGATGAGGTAACGAAAGCCCACGCCGTAAGCGTATTCGGCGTTGTTTTCGAATAGTGATGCTTCGGTTGAAGCGTAGCCAAAGCCGCCGAAAACATTCGTCGACCAGCGCGTGTTCCACTGATAGGTCAGTTGTGATTCGACTGACAGTGTCTCGTCCCCTTGATAACGATTTCTCGCAACGCCACGCAGTTCAATGTCTGGATAAGACGCTGGTGGTAAAAAGCGTTCGTCAGTGTAAAGAGATTTGTATTGACCACGTAGCGCTAGCGACCATCGATCCGCTAACTCCCAATAGTTAATGCCTTCCACATCCAGTTGTTCGTATTCGTAATCACTGCCAATCGCGTCGTTGTACCAAAGGTATTCGGCTTTGTAGTTGTAGCCTTGCGTCGGACTAAAGAAGTTGTTTCTGCTGTCCCATTCCAGTGTCAGACCCAATCCAGAGGTAGTCGGAGAGGTATTGGTCAGGGTTTGCAATAACTTATCGGCAATAGGGGAGTTGGTGATTTTCTGATCGGTGACGAAATAGAGCTGTTTCACACCGATAAATAGCGGGGCATCAATAATGCGGTATTGAAGATGGTTGAGCATGCCACCGCCAGTTATTTCGAAATCCAACCCTTTGCCGTTAAAGACGCTATCTAAGCCCGGCAAGGTGGATTGCGGATAGAAGGTCATATTGAAGTCGCCATAACCCACTCCACCTAGGTAACGCACCGTGTCTTGCGCCCACGTCCGGCGGTGCCCTAAGAAGCCCATCCAAGTGCCGTTTTCGGTGGCAAAACCACCGATTGCAGTAATGGCTGGAGTTAGTAGCTGCGCACCACCATCGAGAGAGGTTTCTGCCAGTTTGCGCCTTTTCTCCCGTTGCTCATCGGATTCATGCAAAAACACGCCAGTGAAGCCCAAGCCATAGCCCACGGCGGGCTCGGTAATCACTATCGGGACGGGCAGAAATCCATAAGCGTTTTCAGCCAGATATTCTCCCATGTCCAATTGCCCATCAATGGGATCAAAAAAGTTGATTGCCTGAGCCATTGGAGAGGCGAGCAAAAAGCTGAAACAGGTGGTACTAATGATAACTGACGATGGTTTTTTCATAGGGTCCTATTCGGGTCTATAGACCCTAGTAAGCGAATAGCGTTCCCTTACAAGTTAGACACCAATCAGAGCAATTGCAATGGTGGTTTTGTAAAGAGAAGGTGAGTGTTTTTAAAACGCAAAAAGCCACCCAATAAGTGGGTGGCTTTGTATATTTAACCATTCAGTTTTTTATCGTTTTTCTTATGTCACAACCAAGGTTAAGCAAATAAGTACTTAGCGTGGAAGTTCAAGTGTTCAGCGATAAAGCTAGAGATAAAGAAGTAGCTGTGGTCGTAACCTGGCTGCATGCGCAGTTCAACTTCAGAATCATGAGCTTTTGCTGCCGCCAGTAACGCATCAGGCTTCAATTGCTCAGCAAGGAAGTTATCAGCATCACCTTGGTCTACCAAGATTGGCAATGGTGATTTTGCTTGTTTGAGTAATTCACTTGCGTCGTATTGTTTCCAGCTTTCAATATCGGTGCCTAGGTAAGCGGTAAACGCTTTCTGACCCCAAGGGCATTGCATTGGGTTACTGATTGGGCTGAAAGCAGAAATTGAGCGGTACTGATCTGAATTCTTCAAACCAATGGTAATTGCACCATGACCACCCATGCTATGACCCGAAATCGACTTCACGTCAGAGACAGGGAAGTTGCTTTCAATGATCGCAGGTAGCTCTTGGGTGATGTAATCGTACATGTGGTAGTGACGCGACCACGGCTCTTGAGTGGCGTTTAGGTAGAAACCCGCGCCTTTCCCCAAATCGTAGTTCTCGTCGTCTGCAACGTCGTCACCACGTGGGCTAGTATCCGGTGCCACAATGGCGATACCTAACTCAGCAGCCATGCGAAACGCACCGGCTTTCTGCATGAAGTTCTCATCAGTACACGTCAAACCAGACAACCAGTAAACCACAGGTACTGGGTTTGATTTGGTTGCATTTGGCGGCAAGAAGATCGCAAAGCGCATGTTGCAATTTAAAGCGCGAGATTCGTGTGTATATTGTTTATGCCAACCACCGAATACTTTGGCTTGGCTTAGGCTTTCAATGGTCATGGATAATCTCTCGATAAAACAATGTTTGTTTGAAACTGTGAGTATTTAAAACAATGATTTTTAACGGTGGACAAGACCGTTAAAGACAGCGGATAGCTCTCTTCCCAAAAGAAAACGTGTCCAAGAGAGAAGAGAGCCTGTTTCAAATTTTCAAATATCAGTCACATTACGTGAACCGTTACCTTGGATTATTTATCCATGTGAAGAACGGTACGGATAGATTCACCTTTGTGCATCAGTTCGAACGCTTCGTTCACGTCTTGTAGACCCATCGTGTGCGTGATGAATTCTTGTAGACCGAACTCGCCAGCCATGTAACGGTTTACGATTTCTGGAAGCTCAGAGCGACCTTTAACGCCACCGAAAGCAGAACCGCGCCATACGCGACCAGTTACCAGTTGGAATGGACGAGTTGAGATCTCTTGACCTGCACCAGCAACACCAATGATTACTGACTCACCCCAACCTTTGTGACAGCACTCAAGTGCTTGACGCATCACGTTTACGTTACCGATACATTCGAATGAGTAATCAACACCACCGTCTGTCATCTCAACGATAACGTCTTGGATTGGCTTGTCGAATTTCATTGGGTTGATGCAATCAGTAGCACCAAGTTGTTTCGCTAGGTCGAATTTGCTTTCGTTGATGTCTACACCGATGATGCGGCTTGCACCAGCCATACGAGCACCGATGATTGCAGAAAGACCGATACCGCCTAGACCGAATACAGCAACTGTGTCGCCTTTTTCAACTTTAGCTGTGTTTAGTACCGCACCCATACCAGTGGTTACGCCACAACCTAGAAGACAAACTTCTTCAAGTGGTGCTTCTTTGTTTACTTTCGCTAGTGAGATTTCTGGAAGAACCGTGTACTCAGAGAAAGTAGAACAACCCATGTAGTGGAAAATAGTCTCACCGTTGATAGAGAAACGGCTTGTACCATCTGGCATCAGACCTTTACCTTGCGTTTCGCGAACTGCCTGACATAGGTTAGTTTTGCCAGATTTACAGAACTTACACTCACCACATTCAGCGGTGTAAAGTGGGATAACGTGGTCGCCAACTTCAACGCTTGTTACGCCTTCGCCAACCATTTCAACGATACCGCCACCTTCGTGACCAAGGATTGAAGGGAAGATACCTTCTGGATCGTCACCTGATAGTGTGAATGCGTCAGTGTGACAAACACCAGTTGCTACGATGCGTACTAGCACTTCACCAGCTTTTGGAAGTTGTACATCAACTTCTTCCATTTTAAGTGGCTCGCCAGCAGCCCATGCAACCATTGCTTTTGATTTAATGTGAGTTTGACCAGGTTTGATTTCAAGCGACATTGGATGTTTCCTTTATATTCTCAGTATATGGAGTGACGTCATAAGCGTAGTTGAGGTTTGTTCACTGCGCTGCGTCGTTTTGTTGGTGCCCATTTTAGGTGTTTCATGAAAAATGATAATCCGGCTAAATTGAAAATGATTTTTACGTATGTGTAATAATGAGTTCAATAACGTCATTGTTAGTGCGAGTGAGGTTAAGAAGAATGATAAAAATCGCATTGGTGTTTGACCTCAAGTGCAGTTGAGGGTTTAGTGTTGTTGCCACCGTAAAAACGTTGAATTGGAATGGGTATGAACCAAACAGATCTTCAAGCCTACTTAAAGAAAGTGGGTATCTCTCAATCGCTGAATATCAATACTGATACTTTGTTATTACTACACAATGCTCAGCATCGTCGTTTGCCTTTTGAGAACTTTGATATTGCGCTTGGGCGTGGCATTTCAGTTGCTGAACAAGACATTATTAACAAACTGATTTATCGCGAGCGTGGTGGCTATTGCTATGAATTGAATGCATTACTTTTGAATGTACTGAAAACCATCGGCTTTGATGCACGACCGTTGTTGGGGCGCGTTCATTTGTCTGGCACACCATCAGGTCGAACGCATCAATTCACTTTGGTGACCATGGGGGAAGATAAGTGGATCGTTGATGTGGGGTTCGGTTCTAACACGCCACGCGCACCACTACCCTTTGTACTCAACCAAGATATTCATACTGACCTTCAAACATTCAGATTTATCGAACATGAGTTGGTTGGCTATATGTTGCAAGTTCAATCCTATGATGACCCTGAGCAATGGATTGATTTGTATAGTTTAGACTTTGAGCACGTATTTGACGGTGACATCGTATGCGGCAATCACTACACATCGACTTCACCAAATTCCCATTTCACTTCGAGTCGAGTTGCGGCGTTGGCGACAGATAGCGGCATCATTACTTTGTTCAATCACAGTTTAAAGTACCGAGCAAATGGTGAGGTCGTTGAGATTGAGCTGGAAGCGGGAGAAACGTATCTATCTGCGCTTAAAACCCATTTTGGTATCGCTCTTGATGCTGATTACTCATCTTTAAAGCCAGTGTAAGAGTCGTAACTGAGGGGGAATCGTGCTCGAAATGAGACTTCAAGCATCGCGTTACGCTTAATTTCCTTACTTATCGGCTCAAAAATGGAAAGCGCAGCTCAACCTGCGCTTTTTTTATTTGCGCTATATCTCAGTAAGTGAGTTTTCAAAGGTTTACTTTTAACCTTGAAGAATAAATGAGGTAAATCATGCGCTTTGAATACTTGCTTGATGATGAAGTCACCCAAGAACTCGATGCTAAGTTAAGAGCTTTGCTGTCCACTTGCTTCACCAAGGAGCAAGACAAAATCTTTCAAACTCAACGTTATTTCAATGAAATACCTCGTCACCGCTATCTAATTTGGGATGGCGATAAACTCGCTGCCCATGTTGCCGTACACGAAAAACAAGTCATGATTGATGATCAATCTTTTCCCATTAGTGGTATTGCAGAAGTCTGTGTTGACCCCGGTTCTCGCGGGTTAGGGCTGGTGAAAATCTTGTTGGAAGCGGTTCATCAGGATGCATTGGAGCGAGGCGACGCATTTTCTGTTTTATTTGGTCGCACGCCAGTTTATCGATCCAGTGGTTATACGCCCATCAATAATTTGAAGATAAAAGTTGCCCCAAATCATTGGGTCAGTACTGATGACACCATGGTATGCTCTCTGAAAATTATTTGGCCGCAACAGACGGTTCATTTAGTCGGCTATCCTTTTTAAACGGGTTTTCTCCGCGATTAACTTTGTGTGAGAATACGTAATAAATTGAATTCCATAGGATCAAAATCATGGCGAATTGGGAAGGCGTCAGCGAATTTGTCGCCGTCGCAGAAACCAACAGCTTTACCGGCGCAGCCAATAAGCTCAAAACATCGGTCGCGCAAATCAGCCGTCGTGTATCAGCGTTAGAAGAACGCTTAGCAGTGAAATTGCTTCATCGTACTACGCGTAAAGTGTCGTTAACTGAAGCTGGTCAACTTTATTACCAACAGTGTAAGCACCTTGTGGAAGGGTTAGAGTTAGCTGAGTTGGCGGTAACTCAGATGCAAGCCGAACCGAAAGGTGTGCTCAAAGTGACTGCGCCCGTGACCTATGGGGAAATGAATCTTGCTCCGCTGCTGCACCAGTTTTTAGAAAAGTACCCGCAAGTAAATCTCGATCTGATTCTTACTAACCAAAAGCTCGATTTGATTGAGCAAGGTGTCGATGTGGCGATTCGTTTGGGACGCTTGCAAGACTCGAGCTTGATCGCTAAACGCCTTTCATCGCGTCAGCTGTATGTGTGTGCCAGCCCGGCTTACTTAGAGCGCTCTGGTGAGCCGCATACCTTGTCTGAACTGAGTCATCACCAATGCTTGGTGGGTACCGCTGACTATTGGCACTTCAAAGAGCAAAAACGTGAGAAGTCTCTGCGTGTCTCTGGTCGTATTAAGTGCAACAGTGGTTTTGCCTTGGTGGATGCAGCGAAACGAGGCTTAGGTTTGGTGCAGCTGCCGGACTACTACGTGCAAGAGGCGTTAGACAATGGCGAGCTGGTGGAAGTGTTAACCGATTACCGAGACGATCGCGAAGGTATTTGGGCGCTATACCCACAAAACCGAAACCTGTCGCCAAAAGTGCGCTTACTGATTGATTTCTTGGCTGAGAGCCTAAATTAGAAATAGGTATTTATGTGTTTAAAAGCTAAGTAGCAAATCTTGTTACTTAGCTTTTTTTGCGCTCTTAAATCACTGTTCGTTTAGCTCGGCATCTTCGCGTTTGATGACCTTATGACCATCTTCTGATACGCCTTGTTTCCAGTAACTGCTGAGGTAAAGGTTTTCACGCTCCACTTCTTTTTCGTTACGGAAGTATTGGCGTAGCGCGCGCATTGAGTCGAACTCACAAGCACACCACACTGCTGCTTCACCCGTTTTCCATTCTAGTGCGCGGACTTTATCTTCGAGTGATTGCTCGGTGACCCAATGGATTTCCACACCTGCTGGTGCTTCGAGAGCTTGGATATCCGCTTCAGAAATCACGCTGATCACGGCATAGCCTTTTGCGTCTTCTGGCAGAGTGCGAATCTTCGCTGATAGCGCTGGCAACGCCGTCATATCCGCAGCCATAAAGAACCAGTCGGCTTCAGTGTTTAGGTTCGAGATACTGCCAGGACCGGCGATATTGATGGTGTCGCCTTCTTTTGCGGACATCGCCCAGCGCGCTGCAAATCCACATTGTAGGTCTTTAGTAATGTGGCGAACGAAGTCGACTTCAATCGTGCATGCTTGTGGATCGAAGCGACGAATGGTGTAGGTACGCATAACTGGACGGTTTTCTTCAGAAAAGCCTTGGATGTCAGTACCGCCTGTTTCGTTGAACAGCAGCTTGATGTAGCTGCCTTCGCAATCTTGTGGAAAGTTGCCTAGTGCTTCGCCTTGCAGGGTAATACGCTGCATGTTAGGCGTTACTGTTTGTGTGTTGATAACAACGAGGCTTTTTGGTTGTGGTTTCTTTTTCATTTTAATTCACATTTCACTACGTTTGATAACTATTCTCTTTCTCATCTAAGATTAACAGCATCTCAGTAAGGCAGATAGCGTCTTTATCTAAATTTACACTCTGATGTGAAAATCGGCGATTTAATTCCGACAGACCTCGCCCGAATGAACACTTCGTCATCCATGTTTATAAGATTTGGGTTTAAAGAATAAAAAAGGGCACCGAAGTGCCCTTAATAGAAGAATGGAGTTTGTTTACTGCGTTTGTTCTAATAAATGTGTCTTCAAGAATCGATCCATCGCTTGGTAACCATCGAGGCGATTTTCAAGAGAGCGGAAGCCATGACCTTCATTCTCTTTCACGATGTATTCCACTTCGACGCCACGTTCACGAAGAGCATTGACGATTTGGTCAGATTCGCTTTTCACTACACGTGGGTCTTTCGCGCCTTGTAGAACCAATAATGGAGCTTTGATTTGGTCAACATGGAATACTGGTGAGTATGCTTTCATCATCTTCGCATCTTCTGGGTTATTCGGATCGCCAACTTGCTCATGCAGCATAGCTAGGAATGGTGCCCAGTATGGTGGAATGGAATCCATGAAAGTAAAGAGGTTGGACACACCAACGTAGTCGATACCACACTTATATAGGTCTGGCGTGAACGTCACACCAGCTAATGTGGCGTAACCACCGTAGGATGCGCCGTAGATACATACTTCACCATCTTGTGCGTAGCCTTGGTCAATCGCCCATTTAACGCCGTCAGTGATGTCATCCTGCATCGACTGACCCCATTGCTTAAATGACTTCTCCCAGAATTCACGACCATAACCTGTTGAACCACGGAAGTTCATCTGTAGAACGGCAATACCACGGTTTGCAAACAACTGAACTTCTGGTTGGAAGCCCCAGTGATCGCGAGCCCAAGGACCACCGTGCGGCAGAACAAGCAGTGGCAAGTCTTTCGCTTCACGGCCTTTTGGTAACGTTAAGTAGCCATGGATGGTTTCACCATCACGAGCGGTATATGTGATTGGCTTCATCTTCGCCATGTCTTCTGGCTTATGCCAAGGTGCGTTTGCAGCTAACTTCTCAAGTTGGTCTGAATCACGATCGTAGTAGTAGTAATTAGGACGGTCGGTGTCGCTGTAGGTCACGACGATCATTTTTCTCTCGTCGCGAGTGGTGTTGTTCACCGAGATTTCAACACCCGGTAGCTTTTCTTGCAGACGCTCAAAAGTCTCTTCATAACCTTTATCAAGGAAATGGTACTGACGTTTGTCTGTCACATAAGAGATCGTTGTGAGCTTGTTGAGTGCATTTGAGTAACTTGCACTGGTGACGTCCACTTCTGGGTGAGAGAAGATCTCGCGCACTTCTTTGTTAGCCTTCACATCATATTCGATGATCGCTGATTTATCGCGAGTGATACGTGAGGCAACGTACAGGTTCTTGTTATCTGGTGTAAATGAGATTGGAGAGAAGTCTTCTTTGAAGGTGAGGTTCTTCAATGGACGGAACTCTTCATCCACGGTATCACGGTACAGAACCGCTGTATTTACGCCGTCTGAAGTTGAAATCACGCGGATGTTCCCATCGTGGTCTGTACCCCAGTAACGCACATTCCCTGGGTTTTGAGCCACAAGCGTGTTCTTACCCGTTTTTAAGTTATGACGATAAACATCAAACACTTGCGGGTTACGTTCGTTGGTCGTGATAAGAATGTCATCTGGTTGGCTTTCTAAAGTGTCGATCACATAAGCCACTACGCCAGATGTAGGTGTGATGGTTTGCTCTTCACCCGTTTTGACATTGATCGTTACGAGATAGAAGTTTTCATCACCGCCCGTATCGCGAGAGTAAATAATGGTGTCATCACCAACCCAGTAGTAGTAAGCGATGTCACGACCAGTAATTGACGTAATACGTTTCACATCCTCTGGCTTACCAACTGGATGAACAAATACGTTTTTACGATCTTGCCACGGTTTCATCATTGAAATGTAATCTCCAGCAGGGGAGATTTGGTAGCTAGAGACTTCAGCATTACGGAAGAAGTAATCTACGGGATATTCCGGTGGGATAACTTCGGCAGTCGTCGTGGTTGAAGTTTGGCTACAACCCGCGAGTAGTAGACCAAAAGCGGTAGCAAGAATAAGCTTGCGAGTACGCATTGTATAACGCTCCTTGTGTGACGGACCTGTCAGCATCGTGCTTGTCGGTCAGAATGAATCGATAGTCGCTATTAAAGAACAAAAGCGACAAGGCAGTGAAAGAAAAGCCAAAATCGAATATATCGATAGGGCTTATGTTTGAGGGTTTTTAATATTCTTGTCACTGCTGTTGCTACTATGACCCAATCCATCCTTGGAAGTGGCGATTTTTTGTACTTACCGAACAAGGGACTAGTCGAAATTTGGCATAAGTCACACTTATCTTTCGCTGTTTTGTCATTTATATCATTGGGATAGTCGACAAAAGCAAAAGTGCTGCCATGCCATAGTTGAATCCTTTCACTCGTTTGGAGGTAGTAAGCCAGCGCTGAAGCTGGATACCAGCAGCGGTCCAAAAGGTCACGGAAGGCAGATTCGCGAGGCAAAAAATACCCGCGATGAATGCCAGTTCTAGCCAAGAGCCACCACTGCTGTATACCGTGATTGCGGTTAATGCCATTGACCAACCTTTCGGGTTGACCCATTGAAATGCTACTGCACCTAAAAAGCTCATTGGGCGGTAATCATCGTTGACTTCCGTTTTACTGCTGGTGGCAATTTTATATGTTAGGTACAGCAAGTAAGTCAGACTCAATACCTTAAGAATGCTATGTGTGATCGGGTAAGCATGGAACAAGCTCATCAAGCCAATGCCAACTAAGATCAGCATTGCGCCAAAGCCGAGGGTAATCCCCAGCATATGGGGGATAGTGCGTTTAAAGCCGACATTGGCGCCAGATGTCATGAGCATGATGTTGTTTGGACCCGGAGTGAAGGTCGAGACAAACGCAAACAGCGCGAGTGCACCAAGTTGAGAGTATTCCATAGTGTGTTCCTACAAATATGTTTGCCACAAAGTGATGGGCAAGGGGTTACGTTTTCTGACCGGTCAAACACAATGATAGGTAGAAGTGTCATCAATTTTGTGCTTTTATTTGATGAAAATGCTTCGCTTAAACAACAAAAGAACATTATGGATAGATTTGACGAAAGAATATTGCAAGCACTGAAATCGGACGGAAGAATTTCCAATGTAGAGCTGTCTGAGCGCGTTGGATTGTCGCCGTCTGCTACTTTGCGCCGCGTACAAGACCTCGAACGCAAAGGGACTATCAAAGGCTATCGCGCAGTGTTGGACAATCAGCAAATGGGCGTTGGTTTTGTCGCTTATGTGTCGATAGGTTTGGCCTCGCACTCAAAGCAAGCGCAGCTCGGTTTTGAAGATCATGTACGTTTTGTGGATGAGGTGGTGGAATGCCATAACATCACAGGGGCAAATGAATATTTGTTGCGTGTCGAAACTCAAGATCTTGCGGCATACAAAGCGTTTCATGCAGACGTGCTTGGTGAATGCGAATATGTCAAAGCAATCACGACCATGGTGGTGATGGACACACCAAAAGATGAACGATAACCGCTATATGGAACATTGTGTTGTAGCACATCAATTTGAAGTGACTCGAAAGAGTGAGTCGAGTATGACTGCAGTCCACATAAAATGCTGGAAAGCAGGCTACAATCTGACAATTCCAGCATTTATTCTCACCTTCTAAATAATCGCATCCTGCTAGTTTTTCTACGTCGTTGCTTGGTTCGCGAGCAGCGTGATAGAAAATTTAAGGATGAATGATGAAATCATACGTAACCCTTCCCCTAGTGAGCTTGGGCGCGATTGCAGCGTTAAGCTCATTTAATGTTAATGCCCACGGCTGGGTCGAGTTTCCAAGCGCACGTCAAAATACCTGTTATTTAGACGGTGGCTTTTGGACCAATGAAATTCCAAACCAAGCGTGTCAGGCTGCTTATGACGAGTCGGGGGCATACCCATTTGTTCAGCGCAGTGAAGTGGCGGCTAACGTGCCAAATTATCGTGATATGGCACATGTACAAGCAATCGTTCGTGATGGAGAGCTGTGTTCTGCAGGCGATGCGGCGAAAAAAGGTCTAAACATTCCATCGCCAAATTGGCAGCGTACCAATGTCACCCCAGACGCCAACAACCAAATTGAATTGGTGTTCTATGGCAAAGCTCCACATAACCCTTCTTATTGGGAGTTCTACCTTTCCAAGCCAACTTATGACGACACGCAACCTCTTACTTGGGCCGATTTAGAACTGATCGATACGGCTGGTGACGTTTATGTTGATGCAGAAAAACGCTACCGCATGCAAGTGACCTTCCCTGCTGATCGTTCGGGTGATGCGATCCTTTACACTCGTTGGCAGCGTATTGATGTAGCGGGTGAAGGTTTCTACAACTGTAGTGATATTACGTTGAACGGTAATGGCACCACACCACCAACTGACCCTGTCGATCCCACCGAACCGGGTAATAACCTCACGTCACTTGGCTATTTTGTTCCACAAGGGTTTGGTCCTGTCGAGGCGGGTGATACCGTGCGCTTTCGTACGTTTAATGAAACAGGTACTGAGATCGTCGACCTTTCACTCCCTATTAATGCCAATAACACGACGACATGGGCAGCAGAACTGGCAGATCAATTTAACTCACAGCAAACCGGTGATTGGTATGTAGGTATTTGGCATGAAGCGATGAATCACTACATGTTCGATACGAACAATGTTTATGCGAACCAAGTATTGGCTCCGAGTGCCAATTTTAGTTACGCATTATCGTTGATTAAAGGCGATACTCAACCACCAGTCGAGCCAACCAATCTTTGGAGCAAAGACGCGGTGTACAACCAAGGCGATGTCGTAACGCACAATGGTCGTGAGTGGACCGCACAATGGTGGACTCGTGGCGAAGAACCTGCAACAACAGGTGAATGGGGCGTTTGGCGCTAGCATTCTTTCTTCCCAAATAAATAAAACCTTTCTCGATTGAGAAGGGTTTCTTGTTTTTAACTGTCGGAACGACTAGCAGACCAAGGTTGCCAATTCATCGTGGCATGCTTTGCCAATTTGAGCATGGGGATGTCTTCATGTGTATCGCCATACGCGTAGATGGCTTGATATTGACTAACGTCGAACTTTGCTTGAACGCGTTCGACTTTCCTTTCCAAACTGCAGTCTTTACTGTGATAGAGTCCGCTAATGCGTTTGCTGTTCCCAAGGAGTTCACTGCACAGCAAGTTGTAACCTTGAGTGTCGCACCAAGGTTTTAAGTAGGCGTTAAGTGACGCAGAAACGACTACGATCGTATCCCCTTGAGCATGATGCCAATCTAATCGTGTTTTGGCTTCAGGGCGGATGTGTTGCACGATGATCTCTTGAGCAAACCGTGCTCCTAGTGTTTTCACTTCTTCGGTTTGTCGCCCTGCAAAGGCAACAAAACTGGCGATTGGACGCATTCGTCTAGCAGGGAGGAACCCAGCTTTGTACATCGCATAAAATGGCAAGATGATAATGTTGCCTAGCCACTTGCGTGGACCCGTCACCGAGTAGTGAAGGAACAGGCTAAACATGTCCTCATCGGTGATGGTGCCATCAAAATCAAACAGTGCTAAAGCGGGCTTTCGAGAATCTGACAATCTACTGCCTTAAGGGTTAATGTGCGTGTCCGTGGGAGAAGTTTATCACCATCACACCTGCAGCGATAAGTGCCATACCAATCCAAAGGCTGGTATCCATATGCTGGCGATACACTAGTTGAGAAATTAAGGTAACAGATACGATAGCTAAGCCAGCCCAAAGTGCGTGAACGATACCCACAGGCATACCGCCTTTCATTGCTTGTGCTAAGCAGACAAATGCTGCCAAGTGACCCAGCAAAACTAGTGTTGCTGGCAGTGGCTTGCTAAAACCGTCAGTCGCTTTAAGTGCAACATGTGAAAGGGCTTCTGCGCCCACGCCTAAAAGTAAGAAAAACCAGCTCATTGTTATCATTCGTCTTCAGTTGTTGTGGAGTGCGCTTAGTATATTGATGTCGAATAAAATGATAATCCTGCAAAAAATAAAATAACTTTTACTTAAATGTAATAATAGTGGCGTCTTACATACGCTTACACCAAGTCTTGGTTGTAGTCGTTACACTGCCGCCGTCTTTAGAGAGGAGCGTGTATTGATGCATAAAGCGATAGCGGCGACTGCGGTGATATTGGCATTGAGTGGGTGTGGCGGTGAAGGGATGTCAACGGATTCAATTCCCAAGTTCAAAGACCCTAGAGCAAGCTATCAAGTGGATGGGATCGATTTGCTCCATCACTCTATTACTGATGCAATCAGCGATGATTTACTTGGTTTTGAAGCAGAAAACTTATCGCGCAAAGTCACCTATACCCTAGACAGACTTTCTTTGGGTTTGCTGTGGGAGTTTAACGTGAGCACTTTAGAAGAGCTGCAAGCGCTAGTGCCCAATGTCGGTGACAGCAAAACCTCTTCATTCTGGAAATACCATCTCATGCGTCTTTCGCCTGATATGGTAATGGTGAGCACACCAGAGGAAATTGCGCACTTCTATTATGAACAAGAAATCATTGAAACACGCTTTGGTATCTCTACCTACAAGTTCAGTGAAAAACCAACACGTATCACCATGGTGGTCTACCCTGAAGGCATCAGTATTGAAGCATTCAATGAAGGCTATCAGGCAGAATATGACGAGAGTAAAGGCACTTACACAGTGCGACTGCAATATGAAGACGCAAATCAAAGCAGTCATTACGAAAAGCTGATTGTCGAGCTGAACGGTGATCAAGTTCGACTTGAGAAGGGCACAAGTACGATGGAAGGTCTGGAAGTAAAAGACCACGCTAAGCAGAGCCATCGCTTCGAATATAATCGCAAACAAAACACACTCTCTATCCAATAACGATTTATTGAATATTGAAGTGGTGACTAGGTTCATTTCTGAGTAACGGTTGGGAGACTGGCTCGGAGGTCATGACTTCAATTCTATTTGCGCTTTACCAAGACCCTTTGCGCATTGGGGGGAAGAGATATTTCTTCCCCCCGTTTTTCTTGTGACTAACAGCGCCAATTAACTGCGATTTTCGCTTCTAGAAGGGGGAATAAAAGTGTGGTCTTGGACGCAATAGATGACGTTGGATGATTACAGCTTGGCTTTGATGAAGTCCAAACCATCAGTATCAACAAAACCGGACGACTTGATCAGTCGACTCGGTTGAACCCCATAACGTCTCTTAAACACCCGACTAAAGTAATTAGGGCACCCAAACCCACTTTTGATCGCTGCTTGCTTGATCGACATACCTGACATAATGAGCGAAACTGACTTTTTTAACCTGATATTATTGGTTAACTGGGTAAAGGTAATGTTCGAGTTTTTGAGCTCAGTTAATAAGTAACTCTTGCTGATCCCTGTTTTTATCGAAACATTCTCCAACGTCCATGGGTACTCAGTGTCTGCTTGAATACAGTTAGTCATCTTATTTATGAGCTTTACAGACGATAAAATGTTCGCTTTATCGAACTCACTACAACTGCTTAAAAAAGACGTAAGTGCGAAGACGCTGATTGAGTGAACCATACATGACGAAACGTCAGACAAACAATATTCAATTGAAGAGTCGAAGTAGTCATTTGTATTAAATAACTTCTCTTGATCATCTCCCGTTCCAAAATCGAAGAAGTAATAATTATCTACAATGACTCTTAGCATTTCTTCTGTGTAAGTGAAGCGTTCAACTTCTATTTCTTTGTCCTTATTGATTGGTCTAAGTGAGACCCAACATTTAGAGTGCGCGGGAACATAAATAATGTCCCTTCCTTTAATCTGTATCATTCGACCACTCACACTAACAAAGCCTATCGCATTGGACACTCTGACTAATAAATGCCGAGAGACGTATGCTTCTATTAATAACTGTGGACTTTGATATTTGAGCGCTTTAAATGTAACTTTTTTCATAGGAATATAAACAAGTCTACGCGGACAAAACTGTTTCGAATCGATGTGTTTCCTTTATCTCTCTAAAGTTCAATAAATCGAGAGTTTCAGAGAGTGAGAGCGGGTAATAATAGTTGTAACCTTGATGAAAGACCTCAGGATGAAGAAATGCGACTCGTTGAGAGGATGTTTCTACACCTTCTACAATGATCTTCTTGCTATGGAATTTAAGTAAAGGAATCAGCATTCCGATCATGGTCAAGCCATCTTGGTATAGCAAGTAACTCTTATCGAGTTTTATTGCATCCCAATCAATGCATTGCAACGCAGAGGTTTTGAGCTTCTCATCATGATGATAGTCGTCCAACCAGAATTGGTGTCCTTGTTTTTTGAGTTTAACGATGTTTCTTTTGGCAGCGTTGACCTCTTTAATACTTTCTATCTTCGTCACTTCGATGATGATGGGATTTTCAGTATTTTCTATGACTTCATCAACGAAGGATGAATCAAGTAAACAACTAAGAGGTAGGTTGAGTGATATATTTAGGTTAAACTGAGATAAATTTTCATTTAAGAATCTGATTTGACATAGAAAAATCTTTTTTATGAACTCATCATTGATATATTCAAAAAACTCCTCGCTATTCAACCTCTCCCCACTTGAATTAACTAAATGAGACAGCACTTCATAACCGTGAATCTTATAGTTCTTTGGATCTACGATTGGCTGAAGCTTGAACTCAAGGCTGACAAAATTTTGATTATTCCAGAAAACACTAACAATATTATTGTCAATTGATATTTCTTCTATTTTTATAGTCATCTGTTTTTATTCCTTAGGCAAACGTTTTTATAAAATACTAGATGACAGAATCACGTCAAAGAAATTATTTTAAAGATCCCAATAATATCTTTTTAAGATATTTTGTCAGAATTATGACGCCATCTCTATAGCGTCAGTGAAATCTAATTACCCACTAATATATATAATACTAATATTTTCATCTAACTCTTAATGGGCATGGTTTTTTATGCGGATTTTAATGGTTGGCTTTATTATTAAATAATAAAGCCAATTGCTTGAAGTGATAAAAGTATCAATAAGTGAGCTTTTAACGAAAGTTTAAAAGGGAGGGAATAGGCGGTGAACTATCTCATTGATAGAAGATCGCTAGCCATATTGTCTCTTGCTCTGGGTCGGTCCAACTTACTCGATGCTTCGTGTGCGCTGGAATGTTGACGTGATCGCCCGCTTCCAAACGCTTCTTCGTGCCGTCCTCATAAGTCAGTTCGCCTACGCCTTTTAGCACCAATACCCACTCATGGTCTTCTTGATCGTACCATTCGCCTTCTGGCGTCGTTTGCCCCTTCGATACAATACGCTCGATTCGGAGCTGTCTGTGTGTGAGTAAATCTTCAAATACCTCTTCACTCAAATCACAAGGTAGGTCTTTTAAAAGGTTCATAATGTTTCCTAAATAACGATCAGGCCAAATGGCGAGAGCAATTGTTCTTGTTGCCAGTCGCAAATCTTAACACCGTATAAAGAGACGCGGCGGATGTCCAAACCCTCTAAATCAACATGGGTCAGGTCGCTTTCTTCTATATTAAAGCTGCCCCATTGTTCAGGGCTGAATTCTCCACGTGATAGATCCGCACCTTTAAAGCTTGCACCCATCAAGTTGGCACCATTCCATCGGTTCTCAAATAGATCGCATTTCTCTAGCAGTGCGCGCTCAAAATTAGTGTAAGCCAAGTTGCAACCCGTAATGTAGGCGATACAAAAGAACACAGTATTGCTGACGCGATTAGCGAAATTAGCACTTTGAAAGTTTGCACCCTTCAAATCGCATTTACGTAACTCAATGCCGACGCAGTCTGCGCCATTAAACTGAGACATCGCTAACATGCAGTTGCTAAAGCTGGCATCTTTAAGTTTGGCATAGCGAAAGGTACAGCCTTCAATGTCGCTTGGTTGGATAAAGCGGCAATCAATAAACTTCACATCACTGAGATCGGCGTGGTCAAAGTTGCATTGATAAAAGCGGCAATTTTGAAAAGTGGTGTTTTGCAAATCGTGATGCGAAAAGTCTTCCTGTTCGAAAGTGAGATCGGTCTTAATCATGGCTTTTTATCTTTTCCTTACTTGGTTAGATGCAGACTATCACTCTAAGTAACTGATTTTCCAGAAATATAACTTCTTGTATTTCAGTGGTTTACAGACCCCGAAAATCGCCAATTTAAGCGGTCAAACGGGCTGTTTAAAGTCGATGTTTTGTAAAAATAATCCGAGCATATCGAGAAAAAAGTTTTGTTGAGCACAGAGGCTTACAGAAGAATTGAAATGAGAACTGCGACGTACTCTTCTCACACGCACAGTTTGCATTACAGAATTGTATCCGATTTGCATAATTTGTTGATCAAATTGGCGTTTTTGTATACGGAAAAGCTATATTTTTCACAAATTGATTTCCATCAAAATAGTAGGGTTTCTATATGCTATTTTGCGCGCAGCTCAAGAAAATAGTGATACTCGCGTGCTTCAAGGTTTTGGATTGATAACAGAACCGTCCGAAAAGGAAGAGCATAGCGGAGTACAAAAGAAACAAAGCCCTACAAAAGGAAATAACAATGAAAAAAACAATCTGCAGTTTAGCAGTGGTTGCTGCGTTAGTGTCTCCAAGTGTTTTTGCTCACAGTGAAGGTGACTTCATTCTACGTGTTGGTGCGGCATCGGTTGTACCAAACGACAGCAGTGACAAGATTCTAGGTTCTCAAGAAGAGTTAAAAGTAGATTCAAACACTCAACTGGGTTTGACGTTTGGTTACATGTTTACTGACAACATCAGCCTGGAGATTCTAGCGGCAACACCATTTAGTCACGATATCTCGACTGATCTTCTTGGTCTTGGTGATATCGCAGATACTAAACACCTACCACCAACAGTGATGCTGCAATACTACTTTGGTGATTCGCAAAGCAAGTTCCGCCCATACGTAGGTGCGGGTTTAAACTACACCATGTTCTTTGATGAGGGCTTTAACGGTAAAGCCAAAGATGTAGGTCTTACTGATCTAAAATTGGATGACTCATTTGGCCTGGCTGCCAATGTAGGTGTCGATTACATGATCAATGAAAGCTGGTTCCTAAACGCATCCGCTTGGTATGCAAATATCGAGACCGAAGCGACTTATAAATTTAATGGCGCAGCACAAAAGACTGACGTAAAGATCAACCCTTGGGTATTCATGATCAGCGGTGGTTACAAGTTCTAAGAAAAAGCAGTAGCAAAAGAACAATAAGATTATTGGCATGACTTTTAGGGGCAGTTGCGGGGATTGCCCCTCTTTTTTATCTATTCTTTCTAGTTTTCTTTTCCTTCCCTATACCTCTTCTCTCTCCCCATATGACTACGATAGTGGTGCACTACTTTGGTATTTGTAAACACGTGACCAAAAAGATGAATTTTCTGTTAATTCTCGGTTGCTGAGAAAAGCGCAAAATTACCATAGCTAGGTTTTGAAATTGTTCTGATAAATTCGACTGGAAGTGTTCGGTTAATTATTAATCGAACGCTGAAATAAAAATTACAAAATGAAGCTAAGGACTGGCTGACTAAGGAAAATTGCTCATGAAGTGCGAAATTTTCACACGAGTATTTTCCGGTTTTGCTGTCTTTAGCTGAGAAAAATGTCTTTATTTTTCAATCGATAGACAGGAAGAACCTAAAATGAAAGGAACCACACTCATTGCAGTATTTGCTTCGGCAGTCTCGCTGTTCTCATACAGTGAGAAAATAAGTGCGGCAGAGAAATTTATTACTATCGGCACCGGTGGTCAAACGGGCGTTTATTACGTTGCTGGACAGTCGATCTGTCGTTTCGTAAACCGTGGCGCAGCAGACCACAGCATTAAGTGTAATGCTCCAGCTAGTGGGGGTGGCGTGGCAAACGTAAATGGTTTGCGCAGTGGTGAATACAACTTCGGTATCATGCAGTCAGACCATCAATACAAAGCCTTAGAAGGCGTGGCTCCTTTCCAAAATAACCAACCAATGACGGATATTCGTGCCGTTTTCTCCCTACAAAGTGAAGTGTTCACGATTCTTGCGCGCAAAGACGCGGGCATCACCAGTTTCGACGATTTGAAAGGCAAGCGCGTCAATATCGGTAACCCTGGTTCTGGTCAACGCGATACGTTTGAACAAGTGATGCAAGCAAAAGGCTGGTCGCAAGATGTGTTCAGTTTGGTATCGGATCTGAAGCCAGCAGAACAAGCTTCCGCAATGAGTGACAATAACATCGATGCAATGAGCTACTTCGTCGGTCACCCAAACGGCGCGATTCAGGAAGCATCAACCACCACCGATGCTGTGCTAGTACCAGTGACTGGTCCTGAAATCGACAAGCTACTTGCTGAGCGTGCGTACTTCACCAAAGCAACTATTCCGGGCGGAATGTACCGTGGCAACCCGAACGATACTCAATCTATCGGCGGTAAAGCGGTACTTTCAACCACAGCAGAGACGGACCCTGAGTTAGTGTATCAACTGACGAAATCTGTGTTCGATAACCTAGACCGCTTCAAACGCCTGCACCCAGCATTTAAAGACCTGAAAGAATCAGAAATGATTGAGGTGGGTCTGTCTGCGCCACTGCATGAAGGTGCGGTTCGCTACTACAAAGAGCGCGGCTGGTTGTAACTCTTAACACCTTCGATTTTTAGCAAGCGCTGCGATGGATTCTCAGCGCTTGCTTCTCTGTTGTTTGTGAGAAAATTATGGATAAGACGATCTCCACGTCCCATGCTGACATGCATCCGAATGAGCTGTCGGCAGAAGAACTGATTGCCCAAGATGTGGGTGCTCGCCTGCCAATCGGAATCATGGAAAAGCTGATTGCGGGTTTGGCGTTACTGTGGTCTTTGTTTCAACTTTGGATAGCGTCTCCGCTCCCATTTATTGTCGGTTTCGGTGTGATGAACGACACCGAAACGCGCGCCATTCACCTTGGCTTTGCCCTGTTGCTTGCCTTCCTCGTTTTCCCCGCTTTTAAGCGTTCTCCACGCGATCGTGTTCCTGTCTTCGACATCATGTTGGGTTTGATTGCTTGTGCCTCTTCGCTGTACTTATTTGTTATGTACGAAGCACTAGCACAACGTCCGGGCAGCTTAACCACTGAAGACTTTATTACCGCATTGATCGGCTTGCCTTTGCTTTTAGAAGCCGCGCGTCGAGTGCTTGGTCCTGCTTTGCCGGTGATTGCGTTGGTGTTTATCGGCTACAGCTTAGCTGGTCCATATATGCCGGGTTTATTGTCCCATCGCGGTGTTCAGTTGGATGCGCTGGCTAACCACCAGTGGATCACCACGGAGGGTGTGTTTGGTATTGCGCTTGGCGTATCGACCAGCTTTGTCTTCTTGTTTGTTCTGTTTGGTGCGTTATTGGAACGCGCTGGAGCAGGGCACTACTTCATTCAATTGGCATTTAGCATGTTGGGGCACCTGCGTGGTGGTCCTGCAAAAGCAGCCGTCGTTGCTTCGGGCTTAACGGGTTTGATTTCGGGATCGTCGATCGCCAACGTGGTAACCACGGGGACGTTCACTATTCCTATGATGCGCAAAGTTGGCTTCTCTCCTGAGAAAGCGGGAGCAGTCGAAGTGGCATCATCGGTGAACGGGCAAATCATGCCTCCTGTTATGGGAGCCGCAGCGTTTTTGATGGTGGAATACGTCGGCATTCCTTATGTTGAGATCATCAAACACGCCTTCTTACCTGCCGCAATTTCTTACATCGCACTGCTTTATATTGTCCATCTAGAAGCGCTCAAGTTGGGCATGCAGCCAATTGATGCCGCACGCTCAAAACCTTGGCTAGCGAGACTCACGGGATTTGCATTTGGCGCGGCGTTGATTTCTGGATTGTCGATGGCAGTCTACTACGGTTTAGGATGGTTGAAGCCAGTATTGGGTGACTTTGTATTACCAGGGATGGCGTTAATTCTGGCTACGGTTTACTTGGCACTGCTAAAAGTCGCCGCAAGTAATGAGCCGCTACCAGAAGAAGATCCAGATGCTCCACTAGAACAGTTACCAAATACACGCGCAGTCTTACTCTCTGGCTTGCATTACCTACTGCCTGTGGTGGTATTGGTGTGGTGTTTGATGGTCGAGCGTCTGTCTCCGGGGTTGTCTGCTTTTTGGGGTAGTGTGATTCTGGTGGTGATCGTTTTGACTCAGCGTCCTCTGTTGAGTTGGATGCGTAAAGATGGCAAACACGATTATGGCAACTTCAAAGACGGCTGTATCGACTTGCGTGAAGGCTTGATTGCTGGTGCGCGCAATATGATCGGCATTGGCATCGCGACCGCCACCGCAGGCGTAATTGTTGGTGCGGTATCGCAAACGGGGGTTGGCTTAGTATTGGCTGATTTGGTTGAGATGCTGTCTATGGGTAACTTGCTGTTAATGCTGATGCTCACGGCGGTATTGAGCCTGATTCTAGGCATGGGCTTGCCAACGACGGCGAACTACATCGTGGTATCGAGCTTGTTGGCGCCTGTTATCGTTACGCTGGGTCAACAACACGGCTTGATAGTGCCGTTGATTGCGGTGCACTTGTTCGTGTTCTACTTCGGTATCATGGCGGACGTAACACCGCCAGTAGGTCTGGCGTCTTTTGCTGCAGCTGCGGTGTCGAAAGGCGATCCGATCAAGACGGGCTTAACCGCGTTTTACTACAGTTTGAGAACCGCGGCTTTGCCGTTCTTGTTTATCTTCAATACGGATTTGTTGTTGATTGACGTGGATTGGGCGCACGGTATCGCCATCTTTGTTATCTCTACTATTGCGATGTTGATATTCGCTGCTGCGACGCAAGGTTGGTTCCTGACTCGTAATCGTTGGTACGAAGGCGTGTTGTTGCTGCTCGTAGCATTTACCTTGTTTCGCCCAGGGTTCTGGATCGACATGGTGGTGGATCCGTACCAATCGAGCAATCCTGCCCAACTGGCACAAACGCTTGAACCGCTTGAAGAGGGCGGTGTACTCAGAATGCGAATCAGCGGTGAAGATGCGGTAGGTAAGATGCGTGAATTCTCGGTGCTGCTTTCGGTTCCTGAAGGGGAAACCGGACAAGATAAGCTGGACGCACTTGGCATAGCGACTTATCAGCAAGATGAACAAACTCTGATTGATATCGTTAGTTTTGCTAGCCCAGCAGAGGCGGCAGGATTGCAGTTCGACCAACAGATTGTCGATGTGCGTGTGCCAGTTGAGCGTTATCGCAAAGAGTGGATGTGGATTCCAGCAATGTTCTTGTTTGGTGTTGTGATTTGGCTACAACGTCGGCGTGTGGCAATGCAGAACGACACAGCATGTTGATAGTTAAAGAAAAATAACCTAACAGCCCCGTTGGAGCCAAGACTGACGGGGCTTTTTTCTGTCTGAAATATTCATCATTTCTATTTTCAATGTCGCGAAATTATTAGCGCATTCTATACTTTATGTCTGATTGCTTTGCGCATCATTTGAACAAATGATCAACGCTCAAAATCGGATCTTAACCTTTCAGATCATCTTGTTGTTCGAAAGCGGAAAAATCCTACACTGATCACATAATTGAACACTTGGACAATATAAATGAGCGACGATATCGCGAAGAAATCCTCTTCGAAATCTAAAATGACCAAAATCCTTTTCCTACTCGTTTGTGCAATCGCCTTTGGTGCGATGTACTGGTCTTGGCAATATTCCGACAGTCACCCGAGTACGGAAGATGCGTATGTAAGAGCCAAAATCCTATCTGTCGCTCCACAGGTTCAGGGTCAGGTGGTATCAGTAGAAGCGAAAGATTTCCAAGTCATCAACAAAGGTGACTTACTGCTTAAGATTGATTCTCGCCCTTACTTATTAGCAGTGAAACAAGCGAAAGCCGCTTATCAGTTGGCCGTTCAACAACACGATGTGGCAGACAAACAAGTGACCGAAGCTGTGGCTGGTTTGGATGCGGCGCGTTCTAACTTGACTGAAGCGCAAGTGGAGTACAAACGTACCGATTCTCTTGTGAAACGTAAGTTAGCGTCTGACCAAGACCTTGATACGGCGAAAAACAAACTCGCTAACGCGCAAGCTGGTCTAGAGCAAGCGCGAGCAACAGTTGAAAAAGCAATCGCAAACCGTGGTGAAGAAGGTGCAGAAGCGGCGGTTGTTCAACAAGCAGCAGCGCAACTTGCACAAGCTGAATTGAACCTGAGCTACACCGACATCACTTCTCCAGTCGATGGCATTGCAGGTGAAATCAACACTCATACGGGTTCGGTAGTAAGCATCGGTCAAACACTATTCCCTGTGATCATCAAAGACAGCTACTGGGTGCGCGCGAATTTCAAAGAGACTGACTTAACTCACATCAAAGCAGGTATGCACGCTGAAGTCGTGATCGACATGTACCCAGATGTGGTTTGGGATGCAAAAGTGGAGCAGTTATCGCCTGCAAGTGGTACCTCTTTCTCATTGATGCCACCAGAAAACGCAACCGGTAACTGGGTGAAAATTAAACAACGCTTCCCTGTGCGTTTAACTTTAGAGGTACCTGAAGGTGCGCCACAGTTGCGTGTGGGGGCGAGTTCTGAAGTCACTGTTGATCTAAAAAGTAACGCACAATGAGTAACGAAATTACGGCAGATAAACGGGGTATAGCCACCGTCGCCGTGATGCTTTCTGCCATCATGGTGCTGATAGATATGACCGTTGCCAACGTGTCGCTTTCACACATGATGGGCGCACTAGGCGCAACGGCAGACCAAATCACTTGGGTGCTAACTGGCTACAGCATGGCAGAAGCGATCTTCATTCCGATGACCAGTTTTTGGGTATCGCGCTTTGGTGAACGCAAAGTCATGCTGGTGGCGGTGATTGGTTTTGTCATTGCGAGTGCCTTCTGTGGACAAGCCAGCTCGCTCGAAGAGATGGTGGTATTTCGTATCATTCAAGGTGCGTTTGGTGCTTCGGTTATTCCATTGGCGCAATCCACATTGGTTCAGATTTACCCTTCTGAGCAAAAAGGCAAGGCGATGGCGATCTTCTCTATCGGTATCTTGCTGGGTCCTATCTTAGGTCCGGTGGTGGGCGGTGTGATTACCGATAACATCAACTGGCGTTGGATTTTCTACGTTAACTTACCATTTGGTTTGGTGTGTACCGCGCTGATCTATCGCTACATCCACATCAGCAACAAGTCGAAACCAAACTTCGACTGGTGGATCATTGGCTATATGGCGCTCGGTGTTGGTGCGTTGCAGTTCGTGCTCGATAAAGGGAACGATGAAGACTGGTTTAACTCACGCATCATTCAAACCGCTGCACTGCTAGCGATAATGGGCTTAGTCATGTGGATCTACCGCAGCTGGAAGACTAAGAGTCCAATAGCGCCGCTGTGGCTCCTCAAAGACAGAAACCTCATGGTCTCGTCTTTGATGATAGCGGTCGTTTCGATGGCGATGTTTGGCTTGACCACTCAACAGCCTATGCTGCTTGAGAGTTTGTTGAACTATCCAGTATCGACCACAGGTATGTTGATGGCACCACGAGGGTTAGCGTCCGCCTGTATGTTAATTTTGGTCATCATCATCAACCCGCAATTTGATCCAAGGTTGAAGATTGTATTTGGTTTAACCTGTATTGGAATTGGCAGTTATTTTATGACCCTATACTCGACAGAAATTGACACTTTCTGGATCGTGATGCCAAGTATGATTCAAGGTATGGGCTTAGGTTTGACTTTCTCGACTTTGTCGACGCTGGCTTACATGACGCTACCAAAAGAACAGTCAGTAGCAGGGGCGAGTATTTTTAACTTGTTCCGAACCATTGGTAGCTCATTTGGTATTTCCATCGCTACCACATATCAGTACCGTGATGGACAACAGCAATGGCACGCTTTGGGTGAAGGTTTCAATCCTTACAATCCTGTGTTGCATGATTGGGCTGCTAAGCAAGGATTGTCGATTACTGATCCTGCTGCATTGGAGCAGTACCAAAGCATGCTCCATCAGCAATCGCAAATGGTCGCGTTTGTGCACACCTTCCAGTTGGTCGGGGTGATGTTCGTGATCATGATGCCGATGCTGGTATTTATCCGTTCAAAGTAAACCTCTAAACATAAACTAAAGCGCCCTTAACTCAGCCAGTTAAGGGCGCTTTTGTACATCTGATTCTTAGGGGCTTAGGAGTTGATATCGGACAATCAACCGAAGGTGACTTCACTGAAATGCGGATTGTCTTTGAGTGCTTTCATCGCGACTAACTGTTCGGTTGGAAACGAAATGCGTTCACCTTCAATATCCAAAAATAAGCATTCTTGGCGTTCCATATCGTAACCAGTATCGAACGCGCTACCTTGGTGCTTCTCACCGTTCTTGAGCGTAATTTCTACGGGTAGCTTAAACATACAGGCGATTTCAATAAAATCGTATTGGCTGCAGGTCACCATAATTTTTCTCCTTTTCTGTTCTTTATCAAGACCGACTAAGAACAGGAATCCTTCTCTGAAACCTAATCTTCATCTTACGCCCTATTTTGGTCATGAAAAAGACACACAAGCAGGCTTAACTAAAACCATAGTTTAGTGAACAAGACGTAGATAGGACATGTCTGAAACGACACTTAAAAACACGTACTTGGCTCGTGAGCGCGCAACGCAATCACTGATTACTCCTCATACTTACTACGCGCAGTTGGCGCATCGCATCAACCAATCAGCTCAATTTGAAAATGGACGCGTCAAAGATAAGATGCCAAACGTGCCAAGCCCTCAGTCATTTTGGCAAGTGTGTTGGGCTTACATGGGCGGGCGTTCGCCGCTCAGTCCTGATAAGCAACTGCCTTATTCAGCGATAGAGCCCACGCGGTTTTTAGAGCGACAACAAGCGATGCGAGTCACTTGGCTGGGGCATTCCACTTTGATGATTGAGACCGATGGTGTGCGCATCCTGACTGACCCTGTGTTCGACTACGCGTCGCCGTTGATTGCGAAGGCGTGGTTTGAGCGCAATATTCCCAATACATCAGTTCGCGACAGCTTGCCGACTCCCGATGTCATCCTGATCTCTCATGATCATTACGATCACCTCGAAGCATCGACTATACGTTATTACTCTGATAGATCTGTAACATTTTATGTGCCACTAGGTGTCGGTAAGCATTTGATTCGTTGGGGCGTTAGACCGGACAACGTAGTGGAATTCGATTGGTGGGAGAGCGTTCAGTACGCCAACGTCGAGTTGATTTGCACGCCCGCTAACCATAATTCAGGTAGAACTTATCTGGATAAGAATGCCACTTTGTGGGCGTCTTGGGTGGTGAAAGGACAACAAGAGACGCTTTATTTCAGCGGGGACACTGCTTACGACAATCACTTTGTACAAATCGCTCAGCGCTGCGGACCGATAGACATTGCTTGTCTGGAAGTCGCGGCAGATGTGAAGGGCAATCAAGGTTATCCGGTAGAGAATTGGGGGCACATGCAAGCCCATCACACAGTGCAAGCTTTTAAAGATCTGCAAGCAAAGAAGCTGTTGCCAGTACACTGGGCAACGTATGAGTTGTTTACTCATAAATGGGATGAGCCGATTAAGGATTTGATAGCACATTGCCAAGTGGATCACATTGAGTTACTTACCCCTATGGCAGGCGAGAGTTTTTATGTCGCGCAACAATATAAAAACAACACATGGTGGCAGGTGGAAAAATTATGTGAGCAAGCTAGAAAAATAAGGGTATAATATGACGACGCTTCAATAATATCCCTACCAATTTAACCAACTTTCTTGGTCCTTATAACAAGCTTTTTACTGGTCATCGAATCAATAAATTACCAGCAAGTCACCGTTTTTCTGTGATCTCTCACGTGACTAATTTTCTAAGTGCAACTTTTTGATACTCACCACCTAAAAATTTAATCTTTAAAAAGAAAACTTTTACTAAAAAACTAGGTGAACTTAATTTTACGCATCAAAACAATTATACTCATCGCATACTGATAAGGCTTGCAATAACTGGTTAAAGCTTAATCTTGGTGGGTAAAAATTGATCGGTTAATGCTTGGTAAAAAGTCTCATCATTGAAACATATTTAATAGATAGAAATTGCTGGAAATATTTGGAACCGGCATCACAAGAGTAGGGATTTCTTGAATATATCATCAGGGATGCTGACAAAAATAAAATAGGCATTGTTCGATGAATAATTCTGCAACGTATTTACTTGCTGCTTTGCGAGAAAAAATTAAAGAGAAGGGTATTTGTTATTCTGACCTCTCTATTGGAATGGGAATTCCTCTATCAACGATTAAAAGGCAGTTGCATAACACGTCTTTAGGGTTGGATAAAATACTCTCGTATGCCACTCATTTAGATACCGACTTAGTCGAATTGTCCATGCGTGGTAAACAGCTGCAACAAGAAAACGAGCAATTTATCACCGACACTAACAGCGAAATATTTCACCAGTATCCGTACCTATTTGATTTTTTGTATTTATTACGTCGGAAGGAATGGTCTCCGCAAGATATTGCGAGCAAATACCAATTGACCCATACCTCGATCACGCTTTATTTCCGTGCGTTGGAAATGATGGATTACATCGAGCTAAAAGGTGATGACCAATACCGTTTTAAAGACCAAGGTCGTTTTATTTTCGAAGAAGGTTCTAAGCTCGATACTTTGTTTGCTAAGCGCTTTCGAGATGAAGTGTTTAGCCATGATGTGCGACCACCGATTTGCATGGGACGCATTGCTATCACTGAAGAACAGGAAGAGAAACTGGCGAACGAGGTGTACAACAAACTGATAGAATTTGATGTGCAAAACAAGAGCGGAGAAGGCAGTAAGCGACTCCGAAACGTCTTGATGACTTACACTCCGGGCAATCAGATATTCCTTTCGGATACGATTCCGAATATTGACGGTGAATTATTAAAAGCCATCTCAATGGCGAATGAAAAATAGTGACTATTTAATCATAAAATAAAGAACTTATATTAAGTGGATGTGTTTGATAATGAATGCATCAAAGACCCACTATTATCCAAAATTAATGACCTGTTATACCCAAGTAACCTCGAGATGCTAGGTTCAGCGAGAATGACTTGGTTTGTAGACGCGGCGACGATTTAAAGATCTAGTCACTCTAAATCAAGAATCGGTAACAAAGTATACAAGCCAAGACAACTCGCCCTTCGGGAGCGTGTCATTGCCTCGATTTCTGCGTCAAACAACTTGGAAAGAGCTGGCTATTACGCGGTGTTGTTTTCCTTGAACTCGAATCAATGACAACGCTCTGAATCCTGCATCTTGAAGTCACTTGGGTATATTTAAATAGGTCAAACGAAGAAGAGACAAATTAACCGATCTCTTCTCAAATCCAAAAGTGAAATAAATAAGGCTGAATCTTCATCATCGAAACTCGGCAGGGCATGTCTCGACCTTTTTTCGCCTGATCAGGACCAAAAGCCAATAAATGAGGGATATAACATGCACTTTAAGACTTCTTTATGTGCGATTGCTGTCGGGGTTGCTCTAACACTAAGTGGATGCAACAGTAGTGATAATGACTCTAACGTGGATGCGCCATTGAAAGCGGCTGAATTCCATAACACCATCAACCGTGCAGGTGTGCCAGTGGCACTGCGCGATTTGCATGGTGGTCACCTTCGCTACATTCCTATGTTTGATAACGGTTCGTGGCATGGTCACACGCTAGACACCAAAGGTGGTGAGATCACGTTAGGTGGTACCGCGTTGCTAACCGAAGAGTACGTGTCATTCATGGCGGCGCGTTTCGACCGTTTGGCGTTAACGGTTGGTGGTAAACCGATGCCGCTTAAGCTGACAGAAGCATACTCACAGCCAGGCGCGCTGATCCAAACATACACGGGTGATGATGGCGTCGAAGCGAAGCTGGAAATGCGCTTTGTCTCCGACCGTACTTCTTTGGTTAAAACGACAATCAAAAACCCAAATAAACTGGCTATTCAAGGCGAATGGGATGGCGAGTTAATGCAAGATTATCGCGCGGATGATGGTCAGCTATACAAGAACGATGACAGCACAGTTCGCAGCGTTGAAGAAGCTTACCCTACCTATTCTCGTGCTATCACAGCCACCGATAACGGTGTAGAAGTGTCTTTTGGTGCAGTTCGTGACTCATGGTCTCTACTGACTTCGGGGGATTCGAAATTCGAAGTGACACGCTCTATCAAGCCAGAAACTTCAACCATCAGTGATGACAAAAAAGGTTTTGTACAAACCGCGTCCTTAGGTAACGGCGAAGAAATCACACTGTACACGGCTTACACTCACGTGCAAAACACCAAAGAGCAAGCTTCTGAGTTTGCTAAATTAGACGATGTGATGGCAGACCCGAACGGTTACATGCACAAATCGGCAATGCGCTGGGAAGAATACCTAGAAAAAGGTCTAACGAATGACGCGGCTTCTAAAGAGCATGAATTCGTTGCAGTAAAAGCGATGGAAACGCTCAGTGCGAACTGGCGTGGTGCTGCTGGCGCGATTGACCACGACACCGTAACACCTTCTGTTACCGCGCCGTACTTCTCTGGCAACATGACTTGGCCGTGGGATACGTGGAAACAAGCGTACGCGATGTCTCATTTCAACCCAGACGTTGCGATGGAAAACATTCGCACGGTATTCCAATACCAAGTTAAGTCTGACGACCCTGTGCGTCCATGGGATGAAGGCTACTTGCTTGATGTGGTGACATACAACTTACCGGCTGAACGTTGGCAAGGTATGTCTGCGGAATACAAAAAAGTCTTCCCACTGGCAACAGACGGTTTGAACTGGAACGAACGTAACACCAAACCATCTCTTGCGGCATGGGCAGTATGGGAAGTGTATACCGCACTAAAAGACGAACATAATCGTCCGGAAGAAGCGAAACAGTGGTTAGAAGAGATGTATCCGAAGCTCGTTGCATTCCACGATTGGTGGTTACGTGCTCGCGATACCAACAAGAACGGCATTCCGGAATACGGTGCAGCGAAAGACCCAATTCATACCGTATTTGAAGATGACGTGAATGATGGATCTTGGGGACCAGATGCGTCTGTAGACGACATGAAGTTCCAGTACAAAGACGAAGCAAATGGTGACAAGTGGATCAAAGAGACTGGCATCGAGAAATACAATGAGTTGCTGACTTCTGGTGATTATACGGCGATGAGCATTCCGGCAAAAGTGGCTGCTGGTTGGGAATCAGGGCGCGATAACGCGGGTGTGTTTGGCTTTATCGATACCATCGATGACTTGCAAGGTAAGTCTGATCTACCAACGCAAGAAGAAGCAGAAGTGATTGACCAAATGGGTCGCTACGCTCACAACACCAATGGTTTCGACAACACGTACAATATGGTGATGGGTGCACAAGGCTCGGAGATCACTTACCGTGATACTTCAGCTGCGAACATGGACAAACTGGCTCAGGCGAAGAAAGACTGGGAA
Source organism: Vibrio sp. Y29_XK_CS5 (assembly GCF_024181835.1). Classification (NCBI taxonomy): domain Bacteria; kingdom Pseudomonadati; phylum Pseudomonadota; class Gammaproteobacteria; order Vibrionales; family Vibrionaceae; genus Vibrio; species Vibrio sp. Y29_XK_CS5. Next base: position 1,902,022 of record NZ_JAMZAM010000001.1, on the reverse strand, counting down.
GTGAAGTTCAACGAGAACACCAATGACGAGAACAAGTTGTCAGGTTACTCGCTCATGCAAGAGTCGGTAGACCAAGCCTCTTACTGGTACTCAGATAACCTGTACCTATCGCAAATTGCAGACGTTCTGGGTAAAGCGGAGAAAGCTGCTGAGTTTAAAGCGAAAGCGGATGACACCAAAGAGTACATCAACCGTTGTATGTTCGATGAAGCGACAGGATTCTACTACGATATCGAAGTGGTACCTGGAGGTTTGAGTAACCAATGTGCGGGTCCAGCTCTAGTCAAACGCGGCATGGGTCCTGAAGGTTGGTCACCATTGTTCAACAACGCGGCGACACAAGAGCATGCTGATAAAGTGGTGAAGAACATGCTTGATACCAGCAAGTTTAACTCGCCGAAGATCCCGTTAGGTACCGCATCAATGGATAACCCAGCTTACGGTCCAGACATTTACTGGCGCGGTCGTGTGTGGCTCGATCAGTTCTACTTCGGTGTTCGTGGTATGGACAACTACGGCTACGGCGTGGAAGCTCGTCAAATGGTCGATAAGTTATTCAAGAACGCTCAAGGTCTAACGGAAGCAACGCCAATTCAGGAAAACTACAACCCAGAAACTGGTGCAGTACAAGGTGCAAATAACTTCTCATGGAGTGCTGCCCACCTCTACATGTTGTACAACGGTTTTGTGGGCAAATAAGTTTTGCGCCCCTGACAACGTAAAGCATTAAGCGTTGTAGATGACCCCCCTAGCATCTACAACCGCTTAACCCCTTCAAATTAGGCTCAATAAGATCAAACCGGACAGTGAAAGCTGTCCGGTTTTTGTAGAGCTAAAACACTAATTTTCCGCTGTTTTTGAAAAGTTGTTTGCCATAGAAATTGCGCTACAGAGAGATTTTTCTTTAAATATTGGTAAGTTAGTTGTCCGCATTTCATTCTGTCGATTTGCAATAGATAACATTTATAAAATGATCGTTTAACCATGCTGTAACAATGCATATGCTGCAAGTATTAGTGAGGTCATTTACATTCATGCAAAAGCATTAGAGTAACCCCAAATCTCGCCGCTGTTCAGCCGCTCCGAGCCAAAATCATTCCAACACTCTACTCTGCCGCCTGAATTTTCCTCACCTTGAAGAGCGTATTGATAAATACCTCACTTTCTACGTTGTCAGCATGACGTGTTGCGTTGCAACACCATCAAGGAAGGTGACATGAATTGTTTACAGACCAGCCTTTATAACTTGTTAGAAGATAATAACTTTGTGCCCTCTAATGAGTACAAAGCCTCTATTGCAAGCTACCTTTATTCGGATTCTTCCCTTACACCAAAAGCGATGAATGAGCTCACTCAAGAGATTTTTCAGAGCAAGCAAACCATGGCGTATTACCTGTTGCACAACGCCATCAATGAGGAAGAGGGCGCAGAGCGGCTCAAGATGATTGCCAATCGTTATGCGCAAGGGGAGATGAAGCAGCAAATCATGCACCATTGTCAAAACGACTTAAATCACTCCGCTATGTATGCCAGCTTAATCCCGTTGACGGGATACCAAACTGAGGTATACCAAGAAGCCAAGTCGAGTGATTTCAATTTTAACAACGTTAGCAACTTCTACGACGATATTAAAATTCACCTTTTCCGCGCGCATTCTGTTGAAATCCGTTCATGGTGTTTGCTGGTCGCGCAGCTTAGTTTTATTGATCAATCTGATGTCCCTTACCTGAAAGAGATGCGCCCAACCATTCAAAAAATACTGGATGATGAGGTCAAGCAGGTCTCTTATACGGCTCAGCATGTCAGCCAGTGGTTGGAAGAGGACCCGTCTTTGTGTCAGGTGTTCACCCAATGTATGAACCACACTTACCGAGAGACATGGGACTATCTAGCCTCAATGGCTGAGTTCATGCGCGATAGTGCGCCGTATTTTATGGTTTAAGCACATAGCATTAGAAATTTAAGAGAGGCTCAATGTTGTTTGTACTGTGTTGGGCAATAGCCACGCTTCACTTCTGGAGAGCGCAGTTTTAGGTGTTTGGTTTTCCTGCCGGAGACTCGGTGTCGCCAAAGCTTAAAACTGCTCGGTTGTAAGTGGTGGCGCATTAAGTTAATAACCCCTTTCTCGTCCAAACCAAATTGATGTTGGATGGCTTCAAACGGGGTTCTATCTTCCCATGCCATTTCAATAATTCTTGATAGCATGTCATCGCTAAAGGTCATTCGTTAATCCTGTTCTGCTGTTGGATACACACATACGTAACGCGCAGCGATTGGGATTCATTTAGGGATGTTTCTGGTCGAAAATGGGTGGTTTTCTGGTGCATTATTTCTGTGGTTTCAGCTCGACCACATTGCCTTCTGGATCTTCCAAGTAGACAGAGCGCCCGAAGCCTTGGGCACCATATCTTTCAGCAAACTCTGCAACATGCACATTGTTTTGGCGTAAGTAAGACAGCAGTTCTTTTTCCTCGAAAGGGGCAATTTGCACGCAAAAGTGGTCAAGGTTACGACCGTTTTGACTGGGCGATTTTCCACCTAGCTTTCCGAGTTCGCTATCGACCGTCACCAAATCAATGATCGCCATTCCTGCACGAAGCTGAGTTAACCCCAAGTCTGGTAATTCACGCTCTATTGGGCATCCTAATATATCTCGGTAAAAGTGCAGCATCGCGTCGAGATTGTCTGTTCTTAGTACCACGTGGTCGAGCGCTTTTACTTCAATTGGATTTCTCGGATTTGCCATGACGTTGCCCTTTTTTCCATGATGAGAAAAGTATACGCACTAAACCAGCAAGCTGATCGCCAGAGCCAGCATGACAAAGCCAATGATGAATTCCAAAATCTGCCAAGAACGCGCATGTTTGAAGATCGGGATAAGCAGTTTTGCGCCATAGCCTAGGCTGAAAAAGAATACGAAAGAGGCACAAACAGCACCTATCGCAAACTGCCATTTATGTGGTTCATATTGAGTGGAAATAGAGCCCAGCAACACCACTGTATCAAGATAAACATGTGGGTTTAACCATGTGAATGCCAAGCAAATCAGTGCTGTCTGCCATGCACTTTTTGAGGCATCACCTTCAGGGTTCATTATGTGTTTTTGTGTGAATGCAGAGCGTAGGCTACTGATGCCGTAGCAAGTTAAGAATGCTGCGCCAGCGTAACGCGCAATTGTCTCGATCAAAGGAAACTGAGTTACCAAGTAACCGAAACCCGCGACACCAAGAGAAATTAAAATGGCATCAGACAAGGCGCATAAGAAGCACACTAAGAATACATGATGCTGTTTGATGCCTTGTTTTAAAACGAAGGCATTTTGCGCCCCAATAGCCAGAATTAAGGAAATGCCCAGCGTAAAACCAGCAAGATATGTGGTCATTTTCTCTTCCTTGAATTGTGACCAAATCAGGTTTCAAACCATAACCTTGTCGCCAAATCGCTGCAAGGTCCAGATTAGAGACTTGCCAGAACTGTTCGATGGGGGGATACGTCGTAATTGTGAGAGTCGTGAGCAATTTGCATCGCATATTTACACTAATTTGGTGTTCCCAGTTACAATATGCACGTCCATATGAAAAAGGAAAAAACAATGAAAGCAGTTTGGTTAGCTGCCGGTGCTATGGCACTGAGCGGATGTTCTGCAATGAATTCAGCAAATGATGTATCTCGTCCATCAGCAGAGATGTTTCCAGAAATGGAGAGCATGACAAAACATGTTTTCTATGTAGACCCAGCAAGCAATGAAGCAGATAAGCGCGTAGAGTTGGTGGTTGGTAAAATGATGGAAACAGATTGTAACCGCGTATCTTTAGGTGGCTCTGTAACGGAGCATACATTGGAAGGTTGGGGTTATACCTACTATCAAGTTGATTCTTCAGCGGGTGGTGCTATCTCAACGTTAATGGCTTGTCCTGAAGATATGGAGAAGGTCGAAACGTTCGTGCAAATGCCGACTCGTGATTTGTACCGTTACAACAGCAAGCTACCAGTCGTGGTTTACGCTCCCGCTGATTTGGATGTCGATATCCGCGTATGGGCTCCTGAAGAGTGATCTTGAAGCCTAGCAAAGCCGCTCTGACTTATAGTGGCTTGTTAGGATTGGCGGGTTGTTCGTCGTCTGCACTTTGCGCCTGAATATTCATATCAAAGGTGATGAAGCCATCTTGGCTGTCAAAGAGGTATCTCAAAGCGCACCCCGCCTCAACAAGTCATTTAATAAGTGAAAGGCTTGGTTCAGTACCAAGCCTTTTTTCTATATCACGCTTTTTCGTCGCTGTGCGACACCGATTACTGTTTTGGAGAGCGGCTGCGAAATGTTTTGGGCGTAAGCCCGGTGTGCTGTTTGAATACCTTCGAAAAATAGCTACCACTTTGATAGCCCAAGTCTAAGGCGATTTTGGTGATGGACTCATTAGGGTTGGCTAAACGTTCTTTGGCAAGGCTGATGCGATAAGCTTGGATCCAGCTTGCGACGCCCATATTGAACTGCTCTCTAAAGGATTGCTTTAGATAACATTCATTCGTCGCGAGTTCTTTAGATAAGCCCGGTATGTTCCAATCAATATGGGGCTGCGTTGCAATGAGATCGCACGCTTGCTCGGCGAGAGACTTAGGCTCTTTGTGCACCATGAGTAACGCAAGCAGCTCTAAGATTTTTCCTCTTAGCCATACTGTTCGGGCTATACCTTGGAAGTCATTGTTCCAAATCGATTTGGCAACGTTAAGAATCTCTCCTGTAAGTGGCATTTGCCAACCTGTTTCATAAAGATCGAAAGGCTTGAATGATGAGCCCCTATTTTGAGGAAGAAGATTTTTAGTCAAGCTATGGTGTAATGGGAAATGAATTCGAATGTTCTCAATTCGACCTCCTTCTCCTAGCTCAATAGGGTTTACAGGTTCAGGCTTCGGCAAAAGTGATGCTATGCATCGAGAAGCAAAAGATGCTGCAGGGTAATCAGGGTATTTGGGGCTGTAGGCGTGGTTAATACCAGCAAAGCTGATATAGAACCCCGCGTCTGCCGGATCATTGAACTGAATGTCCGTTGTTGCTGTACAGTTAACGATGTAGGCATTCACACCATCATCGAGAGCAACAACATCAAACGTTCCATCTACGCTGCCTACTAAGTTTAAGCTCTTCACGATATTACTCATTGTTTCAGCCTTCGTCGTTTTCTCGTGAGCATCTCCCTGATCAATTAATATAAATGATAATAGATATCATTTGTAGGGATTATTGAACTAAGTCGAGCTCACAGAGAAAGAAGCTCTGGATATACCTAGAGCATCTTTAACGACAGGGCTTGGTTAGATTTGTGAGATGAGGCTCGCCTTCTCATTTGGTTTTAAGACTGGGATTATGAAGATAGCGATGAGGCTAAAAGCGATCATTAACATAAAATGCACTGAATACCCGAAAGCGCCGATCAGTGCCCCGCAAATGATAGCCATCACGATTGCAATGAACATATCCATCGATTGGAAAAGAGAGAAGTTCACACCTGACTGATGTCCGGAGGCAAACCCCATCATTAGAGTATAAAGCGCAACAAATTTAGCCGACGTAATGATGCCATTAACGACAAAGATACCCGCGATTAACCATCCTTGCTCAGCAATATTTAAGTCGTATGCTAAATAGAAGCTAAAAAACACAACTTCAAAGACCATCATTAGTAGTAACACATTGAGTGCTAGACTTTTTTTGATTAGCCAGCCACCTAGCACTACGCCAATTAAACCAGTAATCACTCCTCCACCTGCAACCAAAAGACCCAAGTTTTCTAGCTGTATACCGCTGTCGACTAAGAAAGGCATCATCATTGATAATGCCCCTCTCGTTCCGAGCTGCGATACGGTCACAAGGAGCAGTCCAATCCTTACTTCAGGGTTAGAAAATGCAGCTTTAAGGGAGGGAATACGAGCTGTTGGCACGCTTTTCTGATTGGCGCCGTGATTCCAGAATAAACAAAGCGTTGGCATACTGAATAATAAAGTCAGAAGAGCCAGACCGAATAATGCGGTTTGCCAATCGAGCAATGAAGTCGCATAGATAAATAATCCACCGCCAAAAACAGCCCCTAGATACGAACCACCAACTTGCATGACGTTGCCTAGGTATCTTCTTTTTGCCTCCAACTGGTCAATCGCCAGACCGTCTGTAGCGATATCAGCGAAGCTGGAAAATAAGCTGATAACCAAAACGCCAGCAAACAGGGTCATTCGATTCTCGATCGTTCCAATGACGCAAAGCGCAACGAGTATGGCAATTAAAACTAGCTGAGAACCAAAAATAATGATGGCGTGATTTTGTAAACTCGCTCCCTTTTTGCGTTGCCGTTCGATCCAAGGTGACCACAAAAATTTAGCGACCCAAGGAAGCATTGCAAGGTAGAACAACCCTATTTGGGAGGTATCTATGCCCTCATGTCGCATTATCGCTGGCAAGCCTTGAAGTGTGAACATACTGACTAAGCTTTGGATGGTATAAACGCTCGCCAGAACGGCGAGCAATGGTTTGAGTTTGATTCCTTGAGCGCTAACCATAGGTTTCATTACCACTCGTACTTCGCTTTCACACCAACTTCTCTACCTGTACCGTAATTGCTGTATGTCTGACCATAAGAGAATGCGTAAGTGGTGTAGTCTTTGTCAGTAATATTGTTGCTAAAGAGCGAGATAGACAGAGCTTCGCTATAGTCGTAGTTAATGGATAGATCGACGAGAGTGTACGCACTTTGTGATAGTGAGTTAGCTTCGTTAAAGTAGATTTTAGAGTTATAACGAGCTTGAGAGTTGATCGAAATGTCGCCTTTGATTCCTGTTACTGGTAGGTAATAGTTAAAGCCCAACGTTGCCGTGGTGTCTGGCGCGTAAGGCAGTCGATTCCCTTCAAAGGTACTGTTGTTTGATTCAAATGTTGAACGTCCAAAAGTCCCGGCAGCAGTGATGGTCAGATCATCGGTTGGGTAGAAAGCGAACTCAGCTTCGATACCTTTACTCAGAGCCTCACCCATATTTTTAAGAGTTTGATGCCCAGGAGTACCGGTATATAGTTGAATATCATCCGTTTTAATCCAGTACAATGCGCCACTAAAATCGATTTTTTGATTCGCAAAGTTGGTGCGCCAGCCTAGCTCGCCATTCAGTGATTTTTCCGCGTCGTAACCGCTTGCATCTGCATTGCTCAGAGGAACAACGTTGTAGCCCCCCGGTCGGTAACCACTGGTTATGGAAGCGTAAAGTCGAGTGTCCTCATTCGCTTGCCAACCAATTGCAGCTTTTGGTGAAACCGTCGATTCTGTCTGTTCCTTGTTATAAGGATTGATAAACCATGCCGGGTTACCGTTGAAGTCAGAGTTTACTTTTAGGTATGAAGCTCGGACGCCAAGAGTGACATCCCACTGTGGTGCAAACTGGTAGTTTGTCTGCCCAAACAACGCGTACGTGTCATAGTCCAATTTATTTCGTGCGTTATTGGCTGAAACGCCCAAACGGCGATATTCCAAGTAGCCGCCAACTACGTAGCTAAAACGATCGTTGTATTGTTGGTTTAGACGTAGCTCTTGGCTGAACTTGTTTTGATCTTCTTGGTAGTAGCCATAGACATATTCGCGGTCTATCTCGCGTGTTTGATAAGCGGTGATACTTGTGATTTGAGAGGAATCTAAATCGTAACCAAGATTCAGCGCGAAAGTATTAACGTCTCGCTTAAGTTTGGGGATTGGTGCGTCTTTTACACCAGAGTCATGTTCACTCTCAGTGAGGTACCACTCCTCATGGCTGTCGAGCTTATCTGCGGCGACTGATAGGGTTGCGCTAAGTTTTGAGTCATTTGGTAAGTAGTGAAAGCGAACTTTTAATGCTTGCTCATCGGCATCGTTTGCGTCTTTTTTCCCGCTGGTGGCGTGTTTAATATCACCTTCATCGTAGATATATCTAGCTGCAATATCCGCTGAAATGGAGTCAGATAAACGGGTAGCGGCGACAGCATCAACTTGCTGACTCAAATTAGAATATAAAGCAGAAGCTTTAACTTCGGTGGCGTCAGTTTCACGACGAGTCACGATGTTAATGACACCGCCTTGCGCGTTCCCACCGTAAAGAGTGCCTTGCGGACCGCGCAGCAATTCGACTTTTTCCACGTTAATCAGCGGTTGAGTGACAAAAGCGTTATCTTGCAGGACGCCATCAACATAAATGCTCACGGTTGGCGAATAGTAGTCAGGTGAACTAATCCCACGAACGGTGGTGTTGGCGTAAGTTCGGTTCCCGCGAGTTTGTATAAGCAGTCCAGGGAATACCATCTCGAGATCTTTGACCTGATAAATGCCTGCTTTTTCGAGTTCTTCTCCCGTTTTGACCACAACTGAATTGTTCACTTGCGATAAAGGAGTATCGAACTTGGTTGCTTCAACGGTAACCACTTCCATTGCTGGTGGCGTCTCTTCGGCATAGGAGTATGAAGTACCCAAAATTGTGAGGATAGCGCTCGCAATGACGGTGCGCGGCGAAGAAATCTTGTACATACTGTTTTCCTTGAATCTGAATAAGTTAGCACTACTCACAGCGCTGAATTTTTAATTGTTATGTTGAGCTTCCCACAGAGACTGGTAGTGGGAAGAGGTTGCGATTAATTGGTCGTGCGAGCCAAAATCCTCAATGCGACCGTGGTTCATCAAATAGATGCAATCTGCATCAGCAATGGTGTCCAATCGATGCGCTACTGTGATCATGGTTTTAGAGGCAAAACACTCGGTAATGCTATGCAGTATTTCCCGTTGTTTGGGGTGGTCGAGTGCGGATGTAAACTCATCAAGTAGCACAATGGGCGCATCATGAAGCAACGCTCTTGCGAGGGACAAGCGTTGACGTTCTCCACCCGATAAATCCTTGCCATTCTCGTTTATTTCGGTGTTTAGTCCTTGTGGCAAGCGAGCGATCAGCTCATCAAGTCCTGCGGTAGTGATTGCAGTTTCTAACTCTTCGGTGCTCGCGTCTTTTTTGGCGATGAGCAAGTTTTCTTTTAGCGATCCTGCGAACAATTGCACATTTTGGGTAACGTAGGAGATGTGCTGGTACCAGTGCATTGTCCCTGTTGCTTCTACCGTGCAACCACCAATTCTTACCGCTCCATGAGTGGGGATGTGGAATGCAGCAAGTAAATCTAACAAGGTGGTTTTTCCCGCTCCACTGGTACCGATGAGCGCGATATGTTGCCCATATGGAACCTGCAAATTGATGTCTTTAAGAATGGTGTTGCCATCCAGAGTTAACTCAACTGCTTTGAATTCGATGTCGTGGTGATGTGCTTGAACACCATGCACAGGTTGCTGCGGTTCTTGGCTTAGGTCATATAGACGATCGGCAGATTTAGCCATGTATCTGAGTAACGTAGAGAAAATAGTCATGCGTACAAATGGTCGGATACAAGCGACGGCAGCAATGATTGAAACTAACCACTCCCCGAGCGTAAGGTTGCCCAGGCTCATTAAGTAAGCACCGAGCGCCGCAACCATCGGAATAGAAAGCTCAAGTAACAAGCTTGCTAAAATGACGCCAATTCCACCAGCCCATTCAACCCCTAACCCTGTTTTGCGCAAGTCTACTAATTCTTGATTAAGTGGAGTCGCTAATACTTCACTGCGACCAAAGCGTTTTAGCGTTGGTAAACAAGCTATGTATTCGAGCAGTTTGTTGGTGCAAGAAGCGTTTTTGTCGACATGGCGTTGTGCTTGTTTGGAAAAGTTATCTTCGAATTTCCACAGCAATAAGCTCGCGATCACCATAACAATCAGCATAAGTGAGGCTAGGTAAGGTGAGCAAAATAGCAGTACACAAAGCATCGCGAACGGAACCACCAAAGCTGCGATCAAGTCAGCAATTAGGTGACTAAAAATGTCTTCGAATGCTTTTAAATCACGAGTAATTAGCTTAATGCGCTCTCCCAGACCTTGCCCTGTGATCTTGGAAAACGGTTGGCTACGAATGTCATGTAGTAGCACTTTTCTCAGGTGGTGAGTAATGTCATAAGCGCCTAAGAAGCTTTGTTTGGCGGATTGTCCTAACCGCCATTGAACGACAACCGTGATAAGTGAAACTGCGAATAGGGCTTCAAGAGAAAGTAACCATGTTTGGGTAAGGGCTCCGAATATCAGTAGCCAACAAAATAATGGCAGAATCTCACTGAACACTTTGCCAGCGATGCCAACCAAAAACGTTTTTGGATTGATATCGGCGTGATCGAGTAGCTTGAGAATGTTACGCACAGACGGTCTCCTCAAGATGAATTTGTTTAAGCTGCCCGTGTGATAATGAAAACGCTCGGTTAGCGATAGTTAATGCTTGTGAACCATGACTGATGACCAATTGGATTTGCTGCGGTGCATGTTGACGTATTGCTTCTAGAACACGATTTTCCGTTACCTTATCTAGATGAGAAGTCGCTTCATCTAAAACCAGAATGGCAGGGCGTACTAGCATGGCGCGAGCGATGGCTAACCGCTGTAGTTCCCCTCCACTAAAATTGCGTTCGGTTTCATCCATACTGGAATACAAACCATTCGGAAGCTGTTCGATAAGTGCAGAAAGTCCAAGCATATCGAGGAGTTTGATAATCACGGAGTCGTGTATCAATCGATCTCCTAAGACCAAGTTTTCGCGTATTGATGCGCTGAAGAAAACAGGGTGTTGGTCGACAACTGAGATAAATTGGCTTCGTTCTCTATCGGACATCGAAGACACGGCTTTTTGGTTAATAAACCAATCGCCTTCGTAAGTTGCTAATTCTCCGTAGAGCGTTGCCAGTAGACTACTTTTCCCTGAGCCTGATGCGCCTTGAATTACGATGCACTCGCCATGAGATAACTGAAGGTTCAGTCCACTGACGATATCGAGTGAGTCACGTTTGACTGCTAAGTTTTCACAACAAAGCTCGACATAAGGCGCTGCAATGGATTTGAAATGTTGATCCGACGTTGCTGAGAACAGAGGTAGTATTCGCTCTAGAGAAGAAAAGGACTGCTGCACTTGCCCAAATATCTTTGTTAGATCCAACCATGGTTTAAGGATGCCGGCACAAAGAATCACGATCATCGCGAGCTCGGCCGGGCTTAATGAACCTTGGGTCAATTTGACGATGGCGAATGGAATAACAAGAACCAAAGACGCCTGAGCTAAGGTGGTAAAGGTGACCCATGCTCCAACCATTTGATTGGTATAAGCGTTAACCAGCTTGTGGTGCTTAGTCATGTTATTGCTTAACTGGCGGTAAGAGTCCGCGTCAACGCCGAATAGTTTCATCACGCCGATGCTACGCAAAAACTCTAGTTGCGCTTTGTGCATATTCGCAACGACTTGATTGTACTTTTTTTGTCTATCTGAAAAGCCACGCATCATGACTGTTTGGGCAATCACGGCGAGGGGGAGAGGACTTAATGCGATTAAGCCTAGCTGCCAGTCGATGCTGACCATAAAACCAAGCAAAACAAACGGAAGTAAAGTACCAGTAATAATATCGGTCGTATGATGAGCAATAAGAGGTTCAAGGCTTTGACAATCGTCGCTGAGTCGTTTTTCTATATCTCCACGATGGTATTGCATCAGTTTAGCGGTTGGCATTTCGGACAGAGCACGAACGAGCTTCTGCCTAATGGTCTGAATAATTTGATAAGCCGCAAGGTGCGCCTGCCATACCGAAATCGTATAGAAAAAATAGCGCACACAGACTGCAATGGTCATAAGGGCTAAGTAGAAATAGAGACTTTGGGTATTTAGGTACTTGCTCAATGCGGCGTATAAGCAAATCCAAGTGACGAGTTCTGCGAACACACACAACACCGCGTTAACACCGGTATAAGTGATGCGTTTTTTTTCCGTTTTTAATAATGAGATGAGTGCTTGAGTGACGCTCATCTTGTCCGTTAGATGCATAGATGACTCCTTAATGGGAGGTATTCTCATCTAAGCGTTATTTTAACAATAGCAATATCGGGAAATAGAAAGCGAATATCGGGAATCTTTATGTGCTAGCAATATTAACGTGGGAGTTAAAAAAGAAGAAATATAGATTGGTTGAGCTTAATAAACTGATGTTATTAAAAAAAGACTGGCTTAGTGCCAGTCCTTTTTTGTTCTTAGACGTTTAATTATTCGTAATCAGACGCGTAAGTCTCTTCGTAAGTGTGTGAGTAAAGCTCGAATAGGTTACCAAACGGGTCTTCCATGTAGATCATTTGAGCTTGTTTGCTGTCGTCTTCTGGGTGGTAGCGCATGATGTCCATGCGAGCTTTACCACCAAACTCTTCAATACGTTTGATAGTTTGTGGGAACTGCTCTTTCGCTACTTGTAGACAGAAGTGGAAGATGCCTAGGCGAGAGAAGTCTACTTCGTGACGCTCTTGACGCTCTTTCATTTCAAACAACTCAACACCGATGCCGTCAGACGTCACTAGGTGAGCGATGTTGAAGCCTTTGAAGCCTTCACCGAATACGGCGATACACATACGACCGATTGCTGATTCGCGCTCTTCGATAACTTTTGTGTTGTTCATTACGATGCGAAGACCAAGCGCTTTAGTGTAGAACTCTACTGCTTTGTCCATATCGCCAACCATGATGCCTACGTGATTCATTTTCATAATTCTGCTCCAAAAACTGTGATGATTAATTCGTGTTTCGTTTCGATGGAGGAGAGTATATGGAGAATTTCTGATTACATGAAATTATCAATAATTTTTATAATGATAACATTTTGTTATTGGTGGGTAAGGAGAAGAATAAACAAATGTATTCCGCGAGCTTATCAAACGGTTATCTTATAAATTCCTTTGCTTTTTGGATTGTTTTATATCGATTGTGAATGGTTTTGTGAGGTAAACTTCAGACCGAAGTTGCTGCTAGTTATCTGTTTTTATTGATATTGACTGGTTGTTTTTGAACGTTAGTAGTTAGGGTTTTAGGGGAGCCTTAAATCTGAGCTCACATATAAAAGGAATAAGGATTTGTACATTTGGAAAACATCAAAGCTGTCTGAGGAGCTAAGAGACAACAAAGTGCCAGACAGTGATTGGATTAAATACGCTTTAATATTCTTAATCTTTTATACGGTAACCCCGTACTTGATGATCTTGGCACCGTATGCAAGCAATGAAGCTATGATAACCGAGGCTATCGGTATCTTAGTCGTGTCAATTTTGGGGGTAGGTGTCACGTATAGAACGAACAATAGAGATGGTAAAACCTACATTCTTCGCTCTATCGCTTTATCTATCCCTTTGTCTTTTAGGTTTGTCGCTTTATCTGTGCTTGTTGGGATGGCTATCGTATCTTTTGATTTTGGCGATCAACATTATTTTATTATTGAATTACTTTCGACATTCTCTGTTATCGCTTTGCAAGCACTCTACTTTTGGCGCTTGAATGTTCATCTAAAGTACATCAACTCATAGCTTTGCATTTTCTACTTTGGTTACAGGCTCTGAGATTAAGCATAAGACTGACTGACGATTAGTTCTCTTAACCATTTATGGCTTGGGTCGTTGTCGAGTTGCTTGTTCCAAAGTAGAAAGAACCCACCGGGCTCCATCTCTATCGGGAGCGGCTTGATCACAATGTCTGATTTACCTTCGAACTCGCGGATGCTTTTGTAGGGGTAGGTCAGTACCAAGTCGCTTTTTTCACACAGTTTTACCGCGCTGGAAATGTCGGACATGTTGACGGCGTTATCAATGCGAAGTCGTTTTGTGTCGAGCACCTCGTGCAGTAGCCAACTAGACACGCCTCCTGTGATGACTTGTATATGGCGGTACTTTAAGAACGCATCAAGGTTCCATTCTTCCTCTAATGCAGGGTGTCCTTTTCTCAATATACATGCCGAAGTATCGCGCATCAGTTCCGCGTAATTCAGTGTGTCAGGGATGGTGTCGACATGGGTTTTCGAACGATCATCAAACTCAAAAATACCGACACCAAAATCGATTTCTCGCCTTTGTAATCGAGTAATACTGCTGTGGCTCCAATCGGCACTTTTGATGGTGATGTTCGGTGCACTGGATAACGCCTGAGGCAGAAAACGTGGGTAAATTGTGGAGTAAGCGGTTTCGATAAGATCGATACTAAAAACGCGAGTCGAGCGTTCTGGGTCAAATTCTTCTGGTTCACGAAGCTGATCAATTTGCATCAGGATTTGTTGCAGTTTGCTCTCCAATGCCAACGCTTTTGGGGTCGGCAATAAACCTTTGGATTCTCGCTCGAATAAGGGGTCATCAAACTCCTGGCGCAATTTAGTAAGTTGTTTACTGACGGCCGATTGAGATAAGAATAGCTTTTCTGCGGTTCTGCTCACGCTGCGTTCTTGCAGTAAAACGTACAGACAAATCAGCAGGTTCATATCATTTTTGATTAAGTGGGATAGATTTATCATGATATTCCTATCATTCAACTTACAAATTGAAGGGTATGAATAGAAACTATATCACTTAATTGAATTGAGCCAGAAATACTGACTCGTTGCCCATTTAATGAATCAAACTGTTGAGGTATTGACTGAGCTCTTTCCTAATCTCTAGCTCTGCTTCCGATAGGTATTTGGGCATGTGTTTATCAGCCACGGTAATGTTTCGTTCGCGAACTTGATGGGTATCGCCGATGGCGTCAAATACGCAGCGCAGCAAGTTCATCGATTGTGACATCAAGGCTTCGCTTTCTTGTTGTGAGAGCAAAGGCTCTGCGTCAAAACCAAGCGCGCATAGGATGTCGTTAAAGTGCATCGCATAACCTGAGCCAGAAACATCAAATGTGGTGCTCTTGATGCCATTGGGGCTTCTCTCCCAAAGATAAGGAGGATGCTTGAGTGTGCCAAAGCCAATTGCGATGACGCGGTCTGTGTAGTGCAGTTCCAACCGTCTGTCCCAAATATCACCCGCTTTTCCTGCCTCAATCACGACTTCAATATTGCCCTCCGGAGACGTGAGTTCGCCTTCGATATAGAGATGGGTTTCAGCGCCTTGTGTGTACTCCAATTGCGATTCGTTAATACGTTCGGCACGGATCTGTTTTAGTTCAACTTGCGAGTCTCCTATGCCGGATTTATGCAGGTAGCGAACTAGCCCAGCAATCGCATGGATGCCCATATCAAAGCCATAACCTCCGCCGCCGCTGGTGGCTAAGTTAAGTAGCTTTCTCGCGTTGAGTAATTCAATTCGGTTTTCAAAACGGAAGTCTTGGATTGCTTCATGATTGTCGATGGGGTTGTCGGCTGCAATCGCGATAACCTTGCGCGGGGCAGAGTCAGGTAGCGCGATAGATGAATCGGCAAAGAGTGCTTCCAACGAAGGGGAAACCAAAGCGGTATCAATAAAGTAAAACAGTGCTCCGCGACGTTTAAGCTTAGGAATGACTTGGTCAAAGCCTGTGTCGATTTCAGCTAAAGAGAAGGACGGTTTCTCAACCACAAACAACAGGTTTTGAATGTCGAGGGCATTACTCACTTGTTCAATGATGGAAAGATGTGTGCCGACCGGTGTTAGAACGAAGGCGGCAGCAACGTCAGTGTGTGAATGAGCTTGTAAAAACGCATCAAGATCGGCGTAGCGAGCGGAGTAAGGGAATTGGAACTGCGATGCACAGGACTTGGGATGTTGAACTGCAGGGTCAATGGCGACGACATCAAAGCGAGAACTTAAGGTGTGCAGAAGGTTCTTATACAAACCTACCACAGACGATTTGGCGCTCCCCAATCCACCAAATACCAATACGACCTTGTTCATAAGCGGCTTCACTATTCACACGTTTCATCGTGCCAGATTAACAAATTTTAATAGCGGATTAGCTACTTTTTACCAATCAATAATCCCACATTTTGTTTTCGCAAATGCAACGCTTTGGTCTTGAGACTACTCAAATTGCCAAAGGCATAGAAGGGAACGTGCAAGACGGTTTTAAAGCCCGCTTCAATGATCATATCGTGCCAAGTAGTACGACTATGGAAGCAGACACCAACGCCCGCAGTGTTCGCACCTAGTCGTTGAGTGAGCGGTGCTAGTAGCTTGGATGAGGTAGATCGATAAATCAGTGAACTGGGTAAATTGTTCACTAAAAGCCCTTCGTAGAAGTTTTCAAACATGACAATCAGCCCTCCTGGGGTTAAATGCCGGTAGGCACAATGAAGAGCCTCTTGCTGTACTTGCTTGGTGGACTGATAGGTGTCGGTAACAAAGTGATGCAAGACCCAGTTGAACTGGATGATATCAAAACTGCTTTCAAGCGCAGCATCTTGGAAAAGGTGGCAGACCAGATGTTTGTTTGGTTAGTACTTCAAACATGCCTTTATCGATGTATTCCGTGTCAAATGAGGTGGTTTGCTGCGCATCCAGTTGGCGAACTTTTTCTTGCATGTCATTTTCCTCAAAGCCAAAAGATTGAAGTAGCAAGAATCACTCCGCTGTTTTTAGTGATTATGAGTCTCAAAATGAGAAAGTATCGAAATTCAGGTGCTTATGTTTTTATCTCAGCATAAAAACAAGGGCGTAATTGTTAATCAGCCAACGCTTCAATCGCTTGCTGGACCGACACAAAATGGATTTTGATGATGCAACGTTGTGCTTTGCTAAATTCGTGTTTTTGAATCAGCTCTGTCACTTGCTGCACATTCAGTGTTTGTGGCAAAAGGCTTAATTCTACAGAGTTGTCAAAGCCAGTTTGCAATGCGTAGCAATGACCTTGCGTATCAATCACTATGTCATCCTGACCCCAAATCAACGCTTGGCATTCTGCATTTAGCTGCTTTGGTGAAGCTAAATACACCAGTTCATCGTCACCATCGAGTTTAAGTAAACAAGGCCATGTGATCATTGCGTTACCTTAGGTATTGAGTGTGAATGGTCTGAAGTTGCGCGTGAGCCGAGTAAGCCAGCACAAGGCATGTACGATACACAAAGCCTTAAGAGAGCAAAAGGCTTTCTGTCTTCGAGATGGTTTTCGGGTTTTCAGTGTTGTGCATGTTGAGGCTAAGCGTAATTACCAATGATGTCGATTAAGTCGTCTACTTGATGTGCCACATAATCTGGCTGGGCGTTCCAGTGCTGCGGTTGAGCGCCACTGTACGCTGCTGCTACGGCAATCACTTTGCAGTTGCTACCTAAATGTTGCTCGATATTGCGTGCAAAAAGCGTGTCCGCTTCGTGGTCACCAATGTACATCAGCAGCTGTTTATCCGTGTGCCCAAAGATGGATTCAATGCATTTGATGCCACCAAAAGGATCCGGCTTCTGATGTCCATTGGACACATCATCGTAGCCCACGACGGCTTTAAACGGAGCATTGATTTGGTTGGCGCTAAGTACGTTGCGAATGTTGGATTGCGAGTTCTGAGAGCAGACTCCGTGTGGCAGGTGCGCGAACGCATTCACCACATTGGCAATGCCATTGAATAGATCCACTGGTGTTTGGTTTTGTTCTTGGTGCTCTGCCCACATGGTGCCGGCTATGAGCATTTCGTCTTGGGACATACCATAGTAGTTTACGTACAGTTCTTGCCAGTTTTTCGCTGCGTGATTGGCATGATGATAATCCGCTTCACTGCGTAGGTATTTCGGTAAGTTATCCCCGGTCAGGCGCGGCGCTACAACGGACAATATCGCTTTGGTGATGTCGATATTTTTCGGAACAGAATTTACTAGGGTGCCATCGTAATCCCACAATACGGCGTCTAACTTCATACAAAACCTTTTGATACAGCAGAGGGTGAGTAGCTTTAAATCTTGCCAGTCTTAGGGGGGAGATAATCAGATCTTGCTCATGTTTTCATAAGCTTGCTTTGAATCGCTCGGAGAGGATGCAAGAGAGAACAAGCAAAAGAAAAACAAAAAGCCAGCAAGGTGATGGTTGCTGGCTTTCTAGTGCGTGCTGCGTAGTACAAGCGTTAAGCGATGTGCGACATCTCGTTTAGAGTGAAGGTGTCTACCGCGCCTTCTGTTGCTTTCATGTATTGTGCTAGGTGCGCGTTGTCCATGTGCTTGCGCCATAGTTCGCGTGATTCCCAGTTTTCGTAGAAGGTGAAATGCGCTGGGTTTTCGTTATCTTGGTGAAGGTCGTAGTTGATGCAACCTTCCTCGGCACGAGTGACATCAATCAGTTTCAGTAGCTCAGCTTTTACCAATTCTACTTGGTCTGCTTTGGCAATGATGTTAGCGACGATGGTCAATTTAGCCATGGTGGAAATCCTCTGTTGATCGTGATGTATCGTGTTGACGAGGTAAAGATTAGTCGCGAATCACCAAATGATAAACAGCACAATGATTGATTTATTATCAAATATAAATTGATAATCCTGCTTCAATTTTGTGCTAGCTGTGTTTAAAAACTGGAACCAGGCTGCTGTAAGAATTCCACTTCTTCTGCGGTGCTATCACGGTCCAAAATCGCATTGCGGTGTGGATAGCGACCAAAGCGATCAATGATCACCTTATGCTTTAGTTCGAACTCGTAGTTAGATTCTCGCCCCAGAGCTTTGAACAGCTTTTCTGCCTCTTCATGAATCCGCTTAGATTCACTGTGCATAAATGGCATATACAAAAAGCTGCGCTCAACGTCGGTCAATTCTTGGTCCAACCCTAAACGAATCGTCTCTTGCGCCAAGGCAAGTGCGAGGGCATCTTGAGCGAACGCTTTTGGCGTGTTGCGGTAAACATTGCGAGAGAATTGGTCGAGCACAATGATCTCTGCGAGGCGACCTTGTGCCGTCTCTCGCCAGTCAAACAATTCAGATTGAGCGGCTTGCTCTAAGGTGGTGAGAAAGCGCGTTTCGATCTGTTTATCGACGTCTGCATTACTCACAAACCAGTCTTTTGGTTCCAGTTCTTCAAACCAGAAAGTCAGGATATCTTGGTACATGGTTGCTTCCCTGATAGAAAAAGAGCTAGGAGTATACCCTAGCTCTTGGTTTCGCTTATCGACCGTAAGTCTCTTCGATATAGTGCTCAAACTGCTCGCACATCTGCTCGTCTGAGATCGTATTGCTTGCAAGCTCTTTGCTGCCATCCACCACTTTGATGCTGGCATTTAAAGACGCTACCGGAGCACGTTCACGAGTTTGCAGCGAAGCAATCTTCTGCTGCTGAACTTCCCATGCTTGTTCTGGGGATAGGTTACACATGTCTGCCAGATACTTAGCGTTAAAGCCTTCACCCGTGAGACTAACGATAGTCTCGTTGTGCGATAGGTGGTTACCCGCATGCCAATAATGTTTCGCCAGTAGTGGACCAATCTCTGGGTTGTCAGTCAGGTAGCCAAACTTATCGAGGAAGTAAGCGCGAGTCTGGTAAACCGCCATATGTGCTAGCAAGTAACCGTGGTAGGCACACGCTGCTTCATCAGACAGAAGGTGTGGAATCGCCATCAATGGGCGTGGGCTGCACTCCAAACCAAGGATTTGCTTTTCGCAATCGCGTGCCAGCTTTGTGATGCGTTCTGGCGTCAGTTCTTCATCGCTTAATTGGTAAAGTGCGCGTTCAAAATACGGCACGACCAAAATGCTGCGCTCTTCGTACGCTTTGAATGGCTGACGGCTATTGATCATCGCTTGGATGATCTCATCCGGTACTGGGTTACCTTCTGCGTCCAACGCGTATTGTTTTAGCCAATCGGCATCGGTCAGCAGGCTGTCACAGAACATGGATTGAGTTTCTGCGTATGCCATGGAAGTTGGTGCGAACTCTTGAGAGAAACAAGGCGCGTTCATCTTCACGTTAGCGAAATGCGCAGCGTGACCACCTTCGTGGAACAGAGTATTGATGCCATCATAGCCGCTGCCCACTTGGTCTGGCTTCGCGTTACTGGTGAAGTTCACCTGCGCGGCAACCCATTCGCCTTGGTTGTAGAACGATGGGATAGGGCCATGACAAAAACCGTTCGGGTATTTGCCTTTACGATCAAGCAGGTCTAGCGTCAGCTCTGCGCCTGAGTATTCGATATTTAGGCGACCGAATGATTCTACCCAGCGACGTAGTGATTTTGAAAACGGCACGTACGGGTCTAAGTCACGCATGACGTCACCGGCAAACGAGTACACAAAGTTATAGCCAGTCAGTGCGCTTTGACCTTTTTGCTCTGCAAGGTTTGCCAAGCTGCTTAGGTGGGCATCGCGCGTGCGCAGTTCAAAGTCATCTAAGATGCTGAACAGTTGCTCAGAGCTCATCTTTTCCGTCTTCTTCACTGAGTAGTCAAAGAAGGTTTCGTAGCCCAAAGAACGTGCGAATTGATTACGCAGTTTGATCAGCTCAATAAAGCCGTTTTGCAGCAACCATTGCTCAAGGTCGAGTAGCGTTTGATGTGCTGATTGACGCACTTCTTGGTGATTATTGGCGCGAATGGTCGAAGACAATACAGGCAAAGAGCCCTCGGTTTGTTCACCGTTTTCATTGGTAAACGTCAGGACGTGATTTTGCTTTTTCTCGAACAACTCGGCTTCAAATGCAATCAGAGCATTCTTTTGGGCTTGAGCTTGTTCGCCTTCAATCGCGTGCGATTCAAATGTTGCCAACCATCCTTGCAAACCAATTTGCGTTTGCTGTTTCTCTTGTGGATCAGCGATCGCTTCAGCCGATTCAAGTTGCGCTTTGATGGCTGAGATTTGTTCGGCGTTGCTCAAGAAATTGGTCCAAGCGGTTTGTGCTTTTGTCGAACCATCGTGGTCGTCGCTGATGCCCATGTAGGTTTCCCAAAAGAAGTCTTCTTTGGTGCGATGGATAGCGAGGTAACGTTGGTTGAGGTCGTTTAGGTATTCCGTTGCAGTCATTTTGATCCTTCAAATGTTTGCTTTATTGAGGTTTTTATCGTCGTTGATTATGGCACGTCTAAATAGCAGAAAGGAATGCGAAATCCATTTGTCTTCTTTATGGCTTGTAAACAGTAATTTACCGCACTTTTTACATGTGCAGACGTCAGTCACAAAGTTTTTCCGTTTTTGATTAGAAATCGTGGAGCGCAGTTTATAAAATTCGGTCTTTCGCGGTGGTGCTAAAGGTAAGGAAAACAATAATGAAAACAAGAATAACAATGGGTCTAATGGGTCTAATGGGTCTAATGGGTCTAACATTAGCAGGATGCTCAACGACGCTGCCAACCAATGACCGAGTTCAGGTCATCGAAAAAAACTGCGCTGTGATACTGAGTGAATCGGCAAACGCAGAACAGCGTCAGAATGCCTACAACCAGTTAATCGAAAGCTATGGTGAGCGTTATGTGGATGCCAACAATCCAAAACAGTCGGCAAATTGGAACTTGTTTCGCCAAAACGTCATTCATGATGAAAGTGGTCAGTTAACGCGTGAATTTATCGAAGTGAGTGACTGGGGTTGTGCGAATGGCAACTATCTAGAAGAGGTGCGTCTGTTTGTAGAGGAAATCCAAGCAAGCGCACAGAAATAATGACGCCTAACCCGCACCGACAGCAAACTAAACCAGTTTGCATATACTCAATGTGTTAGCGAATACAACGGAAGGTGTCATGTTAACTCCTCATAGACGGATTCTTGGTGCTGTGTTGCTGTCTGCATTTAGCGCATGGGCGAATGCTGCTGAGCAAACGGCAGACATGGTGTACATCAACGCTGGTATTTATGGTCATCCGCAAGCCGATGCTGTCGCCGTGCGTGACGGGCGGATTGCTTTTATTGGCGATAAAGCCAAGGCACAAGCGTGGGTTGGTGATGGCACGGAAGTGGTGGATTTAAGCGATACCTATTTGTTACCGGGCTTTGTCGATAACCACAACCATGTGTTTGAGGCGGCTTCCGAAGCAGGCGGTACGTGCTTGTTGCAAGCTGGCGTAATGTTGGATGAGCAAATCCCACAACTGCAAGACTGCAAAGAGTTTGTCCAAGATGGCGAGTGGTTGATGGGCTACGGTTTTACGCTTGATGCTACTTTGTCGGAAGAAAACCAACGCACACCTCTCGAAGTGATCGATGAGGTGTTTCCTGATACGCCTGTGGTGTTAATGGAGCAAACCTCTCACTCGATGTGGGTTAACTCGGCTGCGCTGAAAGCGGCGAACATTGATAAAACCACGTCCGATCCGCAAGGCGGTCGCATTCTCAAAGATCCGGATACAGGCGAGTTGAATGGCATCTTGCTCGATAACGCGGGTGATTTAGTGATGGAGCTGGCTTGGAACAGCATGAGTGCGCAGTTTGCGGTGAGCTACCAAGGCTTGTTGACCGGATTAGAAGAAGCCGCGCTCTACGGCATTACCACAATTGGTGATGGACGAATGTACTGGAAGCGAGGTTGGTATGAAGTATGGAAAGAGAGCGAAAAACGAGGCGATTTGACCGCTCGTGTTTCTTTACGACCATGGATCTATCCGACCGACAGCATGGACTCTCAACTGACGTATTTGAAACGCATTCAGTCCGACGACACCTCTCGCTTGTTACTGGTAAACCAAGTCAAAATGTACAGCGATGGCATCTTTATAAATGGCACCGCAAAAACCCTTGCACCTTATCTTGATACTTACTTGCCTGATTCACCATATGGGTTGAATTACATCTCACCAAAAGTGATGCCAGAATGGCTAAACAAGCTCGATAAACTCGGTTACAGCGCGCACATTCATGCTATCGGAGATGGCGGCATTCGCGAATCACTCAATGCGATTGAAAAAATGCGCAGCCAAGGTAACCAGCGTCGTTATACTTTGACGCATGTGGAACTGGTGAACAGCAAAGATGTACCAAGGTTTGCCAAGTTGGACGTTACGGCAGACTTTCAAGTCGGTTCCGATTATGTGGCGTATCACGAACATCAATGGGCAGAAGCCTTCTTAGGCGCTAAGCGAACTAGAGCCTTAATGAACCTGCGCGCGCTTTATAATACTCAAGCTAACGTGACGTTAAGCAGTGATTGGAATGTGCATGATTTGAACCCATTGGTTGGCATCTCCAACAGTTTGGTGATGGGAGATACTGGCTTGCCAAACGTTACCGCTGCGATTGATGCATATACAATTCATCCGGCTTACAGCTTGGGTTTAGAGAAGGACATTGGCTCAATAGATGTTGGGAAATCGGCAGATTTTGCCGTATTGGATCAAGATATTACCCAATTGAAAGCACAAGACATAGCACAAGCGCGTGTCCTCATGACAGTGCTGCGCGGGGAAGTGGTGTATGAACAAATTGATGATGAATAAGCCGAGCGATGATTCACTCGGCTAAAAGGTTCTATAGATTATTCTTCAGGGTATTCGCCCATACCTTGCGTTTGTCCTTCTGCTTTCCAATGTTCGCCTGGATCAAAGGCTTCATCGCATAGATCGACGGTGTAGCCCATTTCGGTTATTTCTTTCAAGGTGAGGTTGTCAGCAATTTTGGCAATGTCGCCCGCCTTGTTCCGCAGTTCCATAGTCTCCCTCCGGTCACTGTTTGGTTGTCGGTTCAAGTCGCGCCAAGTACAAAAACTTGGGTGGCTCGACTATAAGTATAAGCAGTGATGGCTGACTTTTTGGCTTAATAGCCATAAATAATTTAAGGTTATACCCAAGCAACCTCGAGATGCTAGGTTCAGCGAGAATGACTTGGTTTGTAGACGCGGCGCCGATTTAAAGATCTAGTCAGTCTAAATCAAGAATCGGCAACAAAGTATACAAGCCAAGACCCTTACTATTTGCAAAGAGTGCCCTTTGGGAGCGTGTCTTTGACTCGCTTTTTTAGTCAAACAAATGGCTGCGTCAAACAACTTGGAAAGAGCTAGCTATTACACTGCGTTGTTTTCCTTACTCTCGAATCAATGACAACGCTCTGAATCCTGCATCTTGAAGTCACTTGGGTATAATTGGGTGATATTTCACTTTGGCGTTGATTCCAGTTCAATATCATGGCGATAGAAGACAAAGTGTGATTTATTGACGCCTCAATCGTTGAGATTTTAGGAACAAAAATGGTGATTCTCGACCACACACTCGCGCAGCAAATCGTCGATCGCACTATGTCGATCATTGGACACAACATCAATGTGATGAACGCGGCAGGCACTATTATTGGCAGTGGTGAAGCTGAGCGCATTGGTCAAAAGCACGATGGGGCGGTGCTAGCGCTCAACCACGGTGATTCGCTGGAGTTGGATGAGCAAAGTTGCCAATCCCTGCAAGGCGTGAAACCGGGCATCAATATGCTGCTGCACTTTAAAGGTGAAGTGGTTGGTGTGGTGGGCGTCACTGGCAAACCTGAGCAAATCCGAGCGTTTGCTCAGTTAGTTAAGGTGACAGCGGAACTGACCATTGAGCAAGCTTCGCTGGTGGAGCAGTTGCAATGGGATCGTCGCCACCAAGAAGAGTTCGTGTCAGCATGGTTAAACCAACAACTCAATGATTCAGATCTGCACGATTGGGCTCAGCGTCTTTGCATCGATTTAGTAACACAAAGAGTTGCCGTGGTGATTGAGCTTATTGCAGATAATGCTCCTGTTAGTTTGAGCAAGGTACGTGAAGTGGTGGACGTACTGTATCGTTCTGAAGATAAACCGTTGGTGGCGATCATGTCGATGAACGAAATTGTCGTTCTGAAGTCTTTGCGTTCTTCCTCTACCTCGAACAGTGACCAAAGTATACTTGAGCGCATTCAGCGCCGATTAACGGCCAATCAAATTGACGATGTTCGCCTTGCGATTGGGCAATATTTTGATGGCGTAAAACAACTCCCTCTTTCCTACCAAAGTGCCAAGCAGGTGCTTGCCGTTGGTCGCCGTTCTCATCCAGAACAAATCACATTGAGCTTCTCTGAATATCGCATACCTGTGTTACTCGCCCCGTTAGCCGACTCTTGGCAAGGTGAACAACTCGCTCAGGCGATGACTTCTCTTGCTTCAGCAGACAAATCTGGGCAGTTGGTGAAAACTTTAGAGGCGTATTTTCATGCCAATGGCAACGCTAATGATTGCGCTAATGCATTGTTTATTCATAGAAATACATTGAGGTACCGTCTAGATAAAATCAGTGAAGTGACGGGCATTTCAACGCATGATTTTACGGGGTTGGTTGAGCTTTATATTGCCAGTCATCTCAATAAGTTAAGTTGATTTATTGTGCAAGCGCACAAGATTTAAATGATTAAGCTCAGTGTACTTTGGTTGTTTGCCTAAAGAATTCGCCGAGTTTTTGAGTGAGAATAGCTACATTGATGAGTTGCGACTTGTTCCTCGCAGCGCGCTGTTTTCAGGAGAATGAAATGAAAGTTGTGATTGCCCCAGATTCGTTTAAAGAGAGCTTGACCGCTAAACAAGTGAGTGAGGCGATCAAGGTGGGTTTGTCTCGTGTTTGGCAAGACGCAGAGTTTGTCACGCTACCTGTTGCTGACGGCGGCGAAGGTACAGTTCAATCTTTGATTGATGCGACTGAGGGGGAGCAGGTTTTCGTGACCGTAAAAGGTCCGCTCGGTAATGATGTGAAGGCGTTTTACGGTATTCTGGGGGACGGCGAAACCGCAGTGATTGAGATGGCCGAGGCAAGTGGCTTACATCTTGTGCCAAGTGATCTTCGTGACCCGAAAAACACCAGCAGCTTTGGTACCGGTCAGTTAATTTCGAATGCGCTTGATCGCGGTATTCAACGCTTGATCATCGGCTTAGGAGGTAGCGCAACCAATGACGGCGGTACGGGTATGCTGGCGGCATTAGGGGTGAAGTTCTTAGACCGTTCTGGTCGTGAAATCACCCTCAATGGTGGTGGTTTGGTTGAGCTAGCAAGCATTGACGTGTCTGGTCTCGACGCTCGCTTAGCTGATTGTGAGGTGTTGGTGGCGTGTGATGTTGATAACCCATTGTGTGGAGAGAAAGGCGCATCAGCAATTTTTGGTCCGCAAAAGGGCGCAACGTCAGCAGGTGTTGAGCTATTAGATTCCGCTCTCAACAAATTCGGCGAACTGACAGAGCAAGTGACGGGCAAGCACGTTCTGACTCAAAAAGGCGCAGGTGCAGCCGGTGGTATGGGCGCGGCGTTGCTTGGTTACCTCCCAGCACGACTGAAACCGGGTATCGAGATTGTGCTAGACACCGTAAAGCTCGCAGAGCATGTAGCAGACGCTGATATTGTCTTTACTGGTGAAGGTCGTATTGACCATCAAACCGTGCATGGCAAAACACCAATGGGTGTGGCGAAAGTGGCGAAAGAATATGGTTTGCCAGTGATTGCCCTAGCAGGCTGCACAGGTGATAACTTCCAAGCAGTCTATGAATGTGGCATTGATGCGGTATTCGTGTGTGTGCCACGCGCAATGAGCTTGCCTGAAGCGATGGAAGAAGCGGATACAAACCTAGCCAATTTGGCAGAAAACGTGGCGAGGTTGTGGCAGTTGCCACACTAACTCTCGCTGTGCTTAGGAGCGATGAGCTGTGGAGGTTTGTGGTTTTCGTCGTTGCGGAAAACAGGCACAAAAAAGGGGAGGTGTTACCCTCCCCAAGCTAGCACATGATTGCGCCTACTGTTTTACTTCTTAGTTACCGTTACGATTGGTGCCGCCTTGTCTGCCGCATTGAAGTGGAAGTTGTAGTTTCCTGCTTCAGCAATCGTAATTTTAAGGTTTTTGCTACCGCCACCGGCATTCATGGTGACCGCTTTACCTAGCTCCACGCTGCCGTCACCACCAAAGTTGGTCGCATCAGCCCAGTCTGCGCTTGCGATCTTCATTTCGTAGCTGCCTGCTGCTAGAGCGATGTCTAGTGAGTAAACATCAGCGGCTACGTAAGAGAATTTAGCGCTAGAGTCTTCAGCTGGCGTATCCCAAGTGGTGATAGTGCCGCGTAAGAACAGTGACGTGTCACCAAACGTTGGCGCATCTGCTGCTTTCGTTACTGAAATTACTGGTTTTTCTACGCTTTCATCTTGAACATTCAGTGCGTTTAGAGTGAAGTTGTATTTGCCAGTTTCAGCCACTGATAGCTTACAGTTGCCCGCTGCACCTAGGTCTAAAGAGTCACTTGCTTGGGTTGCTGCATCACAACCGATGTTTGGATTTGACCAACCTGAATCTGCAAACTTGAACTCGTGCTCACCAGCTTCAAGTACACCTGTTACTGAGTACAAGCCATTGCCGATAAAGGTCATTGCCCAATCGCTGCTATCAGACCAACCGTTCATCGAACCCTTCACGTAAACCACAGTTTCACCGTAAGGAGGAATGCTTGATACGTCTTTGTTGTCCTTGTTAACCGGTAGACCGTCGCCTTGTGCACCGCCCTGAGGCTGTACAAATACCGCTGTTGTTAGCGCAGGAACTGTGAACGTCTCACCCGCGAAGCTTGCACCTTTTACGATGTCGTCTGCTGAGTTCTTCTGAATCTCATGCAGTTCGAAACCTGTTGCACCTTTCACTGTGAAAGATTGCTCTTTAGACGTTGAGTTCACCACTGCCACAACGGCATCGTAGTTGGTGTCTAGGTCTTTACCTGCTGATTTACCGTCATCGATAGACATAACGATCAAGCCTTCTACTTGGTCTTTGCCTACGTTACGGAAATCGACGCGGTTCATTACTTCTTGTGCAGTATCTAAGCGGAACAGTTCGCTAGAGCTGCGGATTTTCAGTAGTTCTAGGAATTGCTTCTTAGTTAGCTCGATATCTTCAGCACTTGGTTTCGCAGAACTGTCACTAACGATCTTCTGGATAAGCTCCCAGTTTGCGCCATCTTTATCTTGACGAGGTAGACCGACGTTCCAGTTGTTGTCCGTACCGTTGAAGAACACACGGTTGAACCAGTCACCAGAATCGTAAGAGTCACGCTGCATCGATTTCGAACGTAGCAGTTCAGAACCCATGTGAATGAATGGAATACCTTGCCCCAACATTACCGTAGATAGAGACACGTTTTGCATACGAGCGCGTTCAGCAGAAGGGGTGCCTGTAGCAATCTTGTAAGCGTTGTTGTCCCAAAGCGTTTGGTTATCGTGCTTAGATACGTAAGAGATGTTCTCTGATGGCATCTTAGTGTAGCCCGCAGGTGCACCGTTGTAGTCTACGTTCTTACCAAGTTTAGTGTCGCCCTTGTAATCAAGAAGAACGAATTCAGCCAAGTTACCCGCCATACCTAGGCGAACAAGATCTTGGTTGTGCAGACGACCGTTTACTGAATCAGCGTCTGTCTTCGTTTCTTCGTTAGCGTATGCTGCGTTACCAAAACCTTGGTTGAAGCGAAGTGGGTGGTTACCTTCTGAGTCTTTACCGCCATCGAATGGGCTGCCGCCACGAACTGCATCACGTAGACGGTCCGAGAAAGTACCGATCTCTGTGCCAGCCATGTTGACTTGCGTCGCTTGGTCGAAGCGAGCGTTTTGTGCCACTTCACCAAAGTCCCAACCTTCGCCGTAGAATAGTGTGTTAGGGTCAACTTTACGTACTTGCTCTAGCGCGTAAACCATCACGTCTTTTGGCTGGTGACCCATCAAGTCAAAACGGAAACCATCCACTTTGTAGTCGTCTGCCCATACTAACAATGAGTCAACCATCAGTTTACCCATCATTAGGTTCTCTGTTGCTGTGTTATCACAACAAGTTGAGTTCTCTACGCCACCCGTGTTTACGTTCAGGCGGTGGTAGTATCCAGGGACAATCTTATCCAGAACCGACTTATCATTTACGCCAGATGCGTTAGTGTGGTTGTACACCACGTCCATGATAAGTTTTAGCTTCATTTTGTGTGTTGCTTGAACCATTTCACGGAATTCAACAATACGCTTAGAACCATTAGGATCGGTCGCGTAGCTGCCTTCTGGCACTGTGTAATGGAATGGGTCATAGCCCCAGTTGAAGCTGTCTAGCATACGTAGGTCATTCATCAGAGCCTGAGCTGAACCCGTTGTTGGATCGTAGCTGTTTAGGACATCTTCAATGACTTTACTTTCGTTTTCTGTACCACAAACAGAAGCGGCTGGTTTAATGTCACAGAGTTTGCCAACCGTGTCAGTAATATCCACGCGGTTTGCTTCGTTTTCATCGACGGTAGCGATATCGAATGCTGGCAGAATGTGAAGCGTAGTGAGACCTGCGTCTTTCAAAGCTTGAAGGTGTGAAACCGATTCACGATCCGTTTCTGTCAGGGCAAGGTACTTACCATTGTATGCTTTGGTCCCTTTGGTATCGCTAAAGCTGAAATCACGTAGGTGCGACTCGTACAGTACGTGGTCTTCGTCTTTAGCAAGTTCAGGACGTTTGTAATCATTCCAACCTTGAGGTTTCAAGCTATCGCTGTCTAGGTCTACAACTTGTGAGTACAGAGAGTTTTGAGACAAGCTTAGCGAGTATGGGTCAGTAACAAGGCGAGTTTCTACAACGCCTGTTGTTGGGTGGTAAACCTTAACTTGGTAACGGTAGTATTTGTTTAATACGTCGCTTTGCGCTTCTGATGCCCAGATACCTGTAGCTGGATCTTCTGTCATCGCAACAGTTGCTTGTTCTTTCAAATCTGCATCGTAGATGATCAGGTCAACGTCTTGCGCTGTTGGTGCCCAAAGCTTGAATGTTGCTGCGTTGCCATCAACAATTGCGCCAAGTTCCTGACCGATTGCGTTACCTGCATCTTTGTTAGCAAATACGGCATCAAGTACGCCTGGTTTTTGTACTTCAGTTGCAGAAATAACATCGCCATCTGCGTTGTAAGCCACCATGACGATTTGCGATTTTAGAATGGTGTGAAGTACGTCAGCATCAACATCGATACCTGCTGCTTGTAGGCTAGAAAGGTGACGGAAACGTTTTTTCAGTGCTTCAGACAATTCGCCTGCTTTCGTCAGCTCAACTGCTGTACCACCAGTGATTTGCTTGTCTTCATCCATCTTGATGTCGTTAGTCAAGCTGTAGTAAAGCTTCATTGAGTCTGCATTCGCCGCCGCTTCCCAAGCGATGGTATTAGCATCTAGCCAATGCGCTTTTTGACCGTCAATTTCGACAGGACGTTCTTCAATTGGTTCGTAGTAAAGTTCGCTGCTGCCGTGGAAGCCGAACAAACCTTTCGATTCACCTAGCTTAGTCAGCTCAACTTTTGAGTTTGCACTGCCGAATGCCTTCTCATCCCCTTTGTGTAGGATGAAGTTCATACAGTTGTGTGGGTCAGATGCGTCTGGGTTCACTTTCAGAACGTAGTAAGCACCGTAAGTGTCACTGATGCCGTCGAATGGGCGAGGTGACCCCCAGTCCGTACCGCCCTCTGGGAGCCCCATTTCTTCAAGATCGGTACTGGTACAGCCTTCGCCATTCCAAAGGTGTAGACCCCAACCTTCGTAATCGCTTGCTGATGATGCAGCTGCGACATCGCGTTTGTAATAGATGACAACTTCGTTCTCTCCCGCAGGGTGTAGACCAGAGCCAGGGTTCGTTGTGTCATCGCTTGTGCTATCACTGCCACAACCGCTGATGACTGCCACAGAAAGGAGCGGCAGTACGGTTTTAGCAATCGCTGATAATTTAAATGTTTTATTGTCCACGTTTACAAATCCATTGTTATTGAATTGATAATAGATTGGCAAAATGCCGAAAAGGAAATGTTCAACAAGATGCTAATACACTGAACTATCAGCAAAATGTGAGAGCAGGCAGTTAAGTTTTTTACAAGTAAAAATTTTCTGTCACACTAGATTTTGTTCACAAATTAAATAATAAAACGGTCTCATAGTGAGATATTCAGCACAGCCTAAAGATGTAAATTTTTATAGGAGGAGAAAGGGGGGATGATAGGGGCGGAGAATGTCTAAGCCCCAAAACTGTGACTCATTTCTATAAAATTAGGGGTGTTATTTTTTAATTAAAAATAAGTTGCGGTGATATCGAATAAAAATTCGCCATACTCGACCAGTAAACTTCAGATTTTACCTACATGGTCGTTATATAATAGAGCGGAGTACGCCAAAGATGGCGCAATTATACCCCGAGTTAGAATTTTGCAGATTTTCCCAAGCGCGGAAAGTCTCGGTGAGCACTGACCTAAAAAGAGGCGGTTTATGAGTAGTATGGGCATTGCTATTACAGCAACTGGCCTTTCACTCATCCTGATATTTGTTTGGATGATCTCGTTGTCGATGCGTAAGCAACGTCTAGAGGCAGAGAGGAAAGCGCGTGAAGTGGCGTATCGCAAGGCGATGCAAAAAGCGCGCGAACAAGAACGTAAAGAGCGTGAGTTTAAGGCGGAGACCGGTCATATTCCGACAATTCTCTATTTAGCGAAAGAGTCAGAGCGAGACAATCTCAAGCGCGCTCTGTATTGGTACGACAAAGCTGCCAAACTGGATAACGTCACAGGTATGTATGGTGTGGTGCGTTTGGCTGAGCGAATGCGTGAAGATGTTATCTTAAGAGAGCAAGCGAATTTTTGGCGTACTGCGATTGCCGGTATGGAAGGTGATATCGACGCGAAATTTGCAACGGGTAAGGCACTTTTGTCTGGACGTGGTACCGAGAAGAATATTCCCAAAGGGCATCAACTCATCGAAATGGCAGCAGATGAGGGTTGTATTCCTGCCATGTTGTATATGGGGGAATGGCAGTTATCACCGGAGAATACGGCAGGGCGTAGTGCTGATGCTTTGTTCTGGTTTATGAAAGCTGCCGAGCAAGACAGTGCTGAAGGTAAAATCCAAGTGGGTTTGTGTTATCTAAGAGGCACTGGCACTGATAAAAGCATGGTGAAAGCGTGTTATTGGCTTGAAAGAGCGGCGGAGAGTGGCAGCGCAGAGGCAATGTTTCACGCGGGAGAAGCGTGGAAAGATACCGGTAAAACAGGCAATGCGATTGCTTATATTTGGCTGTTTTTATCCGCGAACATGGGCTATGAGCCAGCACGTGTCGTTCGTGATGAAGTCGCAAGCAACATCGGCGTGGATGTTGTAGTGGGGCTGCAATCTATCGCTAAACCGCTGCAGAGGAAGCTCGCATCTGGTTTCGTCAAAAAGCACTCTATCATTCGTGCGTTAAACAAGGTCTACAAACGTGAACCTTACTTCCCAGATCAAGATGAACTCAATGAGTTGCTGAGTGAAGAACATCATGAAGAAGAAAGTTTGCTTGATGGCGCACCAGAGCTGAACTTTGATGCTGAGGTTCCACCACAGCAAGAGTTTGCTTCTCCACCCAAGCAACCATCAAAAGAAGTGCTCGACTTTACTCAGAACTTCTTACAGCCACAGAATCTCAACAAGCCTCATTCGTGAGGCTTTTTTATTGCCCGTGTTATAAGAAATTCCACCAAGTGCATATACCCAAGCATCTCTTAGGTATAAAGAGGTGAGTGATCTTTATGCAATTTTTCAACAGAAATCCATCACTTAATCACCTATCGTTATATAAATCGACAAATAGAGGGAAATCCCCCCTTGTTGGAAATACACGAATTAAGCTCCAATCCAATATTATTGATTAGCCAATAAAACGGCTATGAAAATAATTTGTTAGCTTAATTTGTGTTGATCTATCTAGATTCATTACTTTAACTAATATTAGCTATTAAGTTTTATATTACTAAATCTTAATTTCTATTTTCGGTTTTCTATTATCTCTATTGATCTTTAACTTAATTGAGCGCAATATACCCAAAAATAAAATAGCGCACACTCTGCGTATAAATACAGTAAGAAGCAACCTGTTATTATCCTTTTCAACATAAAGGGGCAAACTCACGCTCTTTTTATGTCTATTAGAGATTTGTGTATGTTGAGAATCATTAGTGCAGATAAGTTCATCTCTTCAAGGTTTATCTTGGAATACAGCAAAGTGGAATTTGCATCTTTGTTGGGAGTTTCCGTTGCTAAGATAACCAATATAGAGAATGGCAAAACATCGATTCCTCCGGTGTATGATTATGCCATCAACCACTTGCTCAGTGAGCACCCGTTTAAAGACAGCGCTGTTGAGGCTCTAAGCTCGCATGAAACGCTGAACTTCGCCCGTCGTGTGGATGTAAACAGTAAGGTGCAGCGCTTGTCTTGTAAGCGCTGTGACAGTCGAAGGTTACATGTTATGGCTGGCATGAGTGGTCTGTACTTTGTGGAATGTATGGACTGTAAGCACACCATGTACTCGTCTGGAATCGCGGTGAAACGGTATCAATTGTGGTCGAATAATGGCGTGAGGCTCGATAGCCATTTGTTTGATTAAACTGGCTCTCGCTGCTATCAAAGTAAAACCAACAAAGTAAAACAATAAAGTAAAAAGCCATCAGCAGAAATGTTGATGGCTTTTTGTTTATACCCAAGTAACCTCGATATGCTAGGTTCAGCGAGACTGACTTGGTTTGTAGACGCGGCGGCGATTTAAAGGTTTAGTGGATCTAAATCAAGAATCGGCAACAAAGTATACAAGCCAAGGCAGCTCGCCCTTTGGGAGCGTGTCATTGACCCGATTGCTGCGTCAAACAACTTGGAAAGAGCTGGCTATTACACTGCGTTGTTTTCCTTGCTCTCGAATCAATGACAACGCGCTGAACCCTGCATCTTGAAGTTACTTGGGTATATAGTTTATAAATTGTTAAATATAAGCGTAATTATTGTTTGTATTTAATCTATTAAATCAAAGTGATTAAATATAGAGTGATGAAAATCGCAAAATTTTATTTTCTTTTGATTCCTTTTTTAATAATAACTGGTGAGGTCACATAATTCTTCACCTAAATTCAATTTAAGCCAAAATCTAATATCATTGGCTTATCGAAAGGAAAGTGATAAAGATCGCGAAATTTTATTTCGAGAAAATAAGAGTTTTAATTATGAACTAATAATCACGAAATTTGTTTTTTGAATTTTAAATATTAATTTCGTTTGTAATATCTGTGCTTGTCGTCTTTACAGAACAAATAAGAGATATTTCAAATGAAACGTTTAATTATCGGTGTTAGTAATTACATGCCAGAAGACTTCAGTTTATTATCTGAATCTTTGGATGAGCAATTTAACCGAACTTTAAAACCACTTGAGCACGTCGAATTAACTGACGTTGGCGCTGCAATTATTACTTCTGCAGATATTAAGGCTGGTCTACACAAAATTATTTCTGAAACGGGTTATGGCATTCCGGTTTTCTTGGTCACAGATGAAAACCCAGTTTCAGCAGAAGATTACGTATGGTTAACCGGCGTTATCGATTTGGAAAGACAGTCAATTGAATACTACGGTCGCCAAATCAATGAGGCTGTCACCAAATACGAATGTCGCCTACTTCCACCTTTCTTCAAACAATTGACTCACTACGTGGAAATGGGCAACTCTGCATTTGACTGTCCAGGACACCAAGGCGGTCAGTTCTTCAAAAAACACCCAGCAGGTAAACAGTTCTACGATTTCTTTGGTGAAAACCTATTCCGTAGTGACTTGTGTAACGCGGACGTTGATTTAGGTGACTTGCTGATCCACGAAGGTTCTGCTCACCAAGCTCAAGCACACGCAGCAAAAGTGTTCAACTCAGACAAAACCTACTTCGTACTTAACGGCACTTCGGCTTCAAACAAAGTGGTTTGTAACGCGTTAGTGACCGAAGGTGATTTGGTGATGTTTGACCGTAACAACCACAAATCAAACCACCACGGTGCATTGATCCAAGCGGGCGGTATGCCAGTTTACCTAGAAACAGCACGTAACCCTTGGGGCTTTATCGGTGGTATGGATGAGCACTGTTTTGATGAAGAATACATCCGTGCTCAAATTGCGAAAGTGTCGCCAGAGCGTGCTCGTGATGAACGTCCATTCCGTCTTGCGATCATCCAATTGGGTACTTACGACGGTACCATCTACAACGCACGTTACGTGATGGATAAGATTGGTCATCTATGTGACTACATCCTATTCGACTCTGCATGGGTGGGCTACGAGCAGTTCATTCCTATGATGAAAGACTGTTCTCCACTGCTACTGGATCTGAAACCAGAAGATGCGGGTGTGATTGTGACTCAGTCTGTTCACAAGCAACAAGCAGGCTTCTCTCAAACATCGCAAATCCACAAAAAAGACCACCATATCAAAGGTCAGGCTCGCTACTGTAACCACAAACGCTTCAACAACGCGTTTATGATGCACGCGTCAACTTCACCATTCTACGCGCTGTTCTCAGCATTGGATGTGAACGCGAAGATCCACGATGGTGAAGCGGGTCTACGCCTATGGCGTGATGCGGTTAAGACTGGTATCGAAGCACGTAAAGAAATCCTGAAAAGTTGTGAGCTGATTCGTCCGTTCATTCCTGACCAAGTGGATGGTCAACCATGGGGCAGTTACGACACCGATCTTATCGCAACCAATAAGAAGTTCTTCATGTTCGAGCCAGACGCAAGCTGGCATAAATTTGAAGGCTACGGCGAAGGTCAGTACTTCGTTGACCCATGTAAATTGCTACTCACTACAGCAGGTATTGCTGAAGATGGTAGCTACGCAGACTTTGGTATTCCTGCAACGTTATTGGCTAACTTCCTACGTGAGAACGGCATCATCCCTGAGAAGTGTGACTTGAACTCTATCTTGTTCCTTCTCACTCCAGCAGAGGACATGGGTAAGATCCGTCATCTTGTGGCGCAAATTAACCGCTTCGAGAAATTTATTCGTGATGATGCGCCGCTAAACATCGTGCTTCCTCGCGTTTACGAAGCGAACAAAGAACGCTACCGCGGCTACACCATCCGTCAGCTATGTCAGGAAATGCATGACATGTACAAAGAGCTGAACGTGAAACAGCTACAAAAAGCGATGTTCCGTAGCGAATACTTCCCAACTATGGTGCACAAACCAGATGTGGCAACACGCAAATACTTCCGCGGCGAGTGTGATTACTTGCCTCTGAAAGAAGCGGTAGGTCGTGTCGCAGCAGAAGGTGCGCTTCCTTACCCTCCAGGCATTATCTGTGTGATCACGGGCGAAATCTGGACTCAACAAGTGGTCGATTACTTCTTATCTCTAGAAGAAGGCATCAACCGATTCCCAGGCTTCGCACCAGAGATTCAAGGTGTATACCTAGAAGACGTCAATGGTCGCACCACCGCCCATTGCTACGCCCTTAAAGATTAATCTACCCCGTTCGCATCGTGACTTGATTGTCGCGGTGCGAACCGTTTATTCGTGGAGAATAATTTATGAGTACTGAAACCAAAAAAATGTCGGTGGTGCAGCTAACCATTCTGACATTCATTAACATGGCTGGCTCGGGCATCATTATGCTGCCAAGTAAGCTGGCGCAAGTGGGCACGATTTCGATTCTATCTTGGCTGATTACTGCGGCGGGTTCATTGGCTCTTGCCTATGTATTTGCAAAGTGTGGTCGCTTTAGTAAACGTGACGGTGGTATGAACGGCTATGCGTCGTACGCGTTTGGTAAATCGGGTGCGTTTATGGCGGGTTGGACCTACGGCTTGTCGTTGTTGATTGCCAACATCGCGATTGCGATAACCTGTGTGGGCTACGGATCTGCGTTTTTTGAAGTGACCTTGTCGCCAGTAGAGACCTGTCTGTACACCATCGCTATCCTTTGGATTTGTACCTTCGCTAACTTTGGTGGTGCGAAGATTACTGGTCAAATCGGCTCGTTTACAGTCTGGGGCGTTATCCTTCCTGTGTGTTCTTTGGGTATCGTTGGGTGGTTCTACTTTAGCCCAACCATGTACGTAGAAGCGTGGAACCCACACCACCTACCATTTGGTGAAGCGGTAAGTGCGTCGATCGCGATGACACTTTGGGCATTCCTAGGTCTTGAATCGGCTTGTGCGAACTCAGAAGCGGTAGAAAACCCAGAGAAGAACGTACCAATCGCAGTATTGGGCGGTACGCTGATTGCGGCAGTGGTTTACATTGTTTCAACCAACATCTGTTCTGGTATCGTAGCGAACTCTGAGCTTGCTGCATCTACAGCGCCATTCTCAACAGTATGGACAGTGATGCTAGGTTCTACGGCGGGTAAAGTGGTTGCGGGTATGGCAGTTCTTGCTTGTGCAGGTTCACTACTGGGTTGGCAGTTCACTATCGCGTCAGTATTCAAATCATCTTCAGATGCAGGCTTCTTCCCGAAACTGTTCTCACAAGTTGATAAACGCGGTACACCAATCAAAGGCATGGTGGCTATCACGGTTATCCAATCGGTGCTTTCTTTAATGACTATCTCGCCAACATTGAACGAGCAATTTGAAGCGCTGGTTAACCTGGCGGTAGTGACTAACGTCATTCCTTACATTCTATGTATGGGCGCAATCTTCATCATGCAGCAAGTGGCGCACGTGCCTGAGCGCGAGATGAAGACAACGAACATCATCGCTCTGATTGGTTCTCTGTACAGCTTCTATGCGTTGTACGGTTCTGGCTACGAAGCCATGATGTGGGGCTCTATCGTTACCTTCCTAGGTTGGAGTGCGTACGGTCTGATCGCTTCCAAACACGAACCTCTCGTGAACTAAGTTTTTTCAATCGAGCCTTCCCATACGCGGTGTGGAGGGCTCTTTTGCTTTTATCCATAACCTTTTGATTTGAAACACTAGGTAAGTTGAGGACACAACACCACTCATAACGTGAAAACTCATTTTCGACAATTGGGGGACGAAAGATGATTAGCCAACCTGTTAAAATCGGTGACGATACCGTCGTAGTCATTCCAAGCGTGATCCTGACTGAGCTCGGGATAAGGGAAGGGGACACCCTCGAAATTGCGCTCAATAAAGACAAAATGGAAATTAAGAAAATGGTACTGAAAACCAGCTCTCCAATCGATTCGAGCGAAGAAGGCTAGAATTGAGTTAGAGAATCTTGGTTTGTCGGATACACTACTGGTTTCGCAAATCTGGCGCTCGCCGCTGTCTTTGAACTATTGATAACAACAAGAAGAGGTCTGGTACTATGCAAGGTATCCTCTCTATACAATCTCATGTTTCTTTTGGTCACGCTGGTAACAGCAGTGCCGTTTTCCCAATGCAACGCATGGGCTTTGAAGTGTGGCCTATTCACACGGTTCAATTCTCTAACCACACCCAGTACCAAGAAGGTTGGACGGGGCGTGCGTTCTCGGCTGATGACATCAGCGAACTGGTTCGTGGTCTTGGCAACATTGGTGCGCTAGAAAAGTGCCAAGCGGTTCTGACTGGCTATCAAGGCAGTGCTGAGCAATGTCTGGCAGTTGAAGAAACCGTCTCCAAAGTAAAACAAGCAAACCCAGACGCACTTTATGTGTGTGACCCAGTGATGGGCGCGCCAGATAAAGGCTGTATTGTGGCGCCGGGTATTGCAGAAAACTTGTTAAACCGTCTGATGCCAATGGCAGATGTGATCGTGCCTAACCAGTTCGAGTTAAGCCAATTTGCAGAGATGGAAATTCATACGCTGGATGATGCGATCAACGCTTGTCAGCGTGCACTAGCAAAAGGTCCTAAAGTGGTGTTGGTGAAACACCTTTACTGTTTGTCTGACGATAGCTTCAATATGTTACTTGCGACGCAAGAAGGCACTTATTTAGCGAAGCGCCCTCATTTTGAATTTGCTAAAGCCCCCGTCGGTGCAGGTGATTTGATCTCGGCGATTTTTACCGCTGGCTTGCTGAAAGGCTGGACGCCAAAACAAGCCTTCCAACACTGCCACGACGCGTGTTACGGCGTACTTAATGCGACTTACCAAGCGGGCGAATGGGAACTGCAAACCATCGCAGCACAACAAGAGTTCGTTGAGCCGAGCAAGCACTTCCCATTGGAAGAAGTGACATTAAGTTAAGTCTTATCATTGGTAGGAAAGAGGGAGCACAGTGCTCCCTTTTTTGATCTTCATTAACAGCCAGTGGTGTCAATTCTAAAGCTGTGTCCATCAACGCCTTTGCTGTCCATTCGATAGTAGGCGTAACACTGATTTGCCATCAGTGCCTTTGGTGATTCGTCACTGCCGTAACCGACAATTGAATAACGATTGTTTTCGATAAAGACCAAGTCTGCTTGTTTCATCTCATCAGTGATGGTCAGATTGTCGAAAAATCCAACTTGCTCACCACACTCACTCTGAGTCTCTGGATAACCGTTGTAGAAATCTTGATAGCCAAGAGCTGTCAGGACGCACTGGTTTGCGCCTCGGTCCTGCTTAAACGCTTTTGCATTGTTGTGTAGGAGCGAGACGTAATACTGCATGTCAGCGAACAGAACTTGGATTGCAGCACTACGGGCAGCAGAAGTACGTTGGTTAGAATAATGGACTGTGGCTATGGTTAACCCTCCGAGTACCACGGCGGTCAACAGCCACTCTTTTGCTGAGAATCCAGACAACAATCTCATTGGTTTTTACCCTATGTACAACTCAACCATATGCGTAACTGAGCGGGATTCTACGCATCGATTTTCGAAAATTTAAGGGCAAATAGCGTGTTTCAGAAAAACCTGACAGAAACTTGAAGTACGATCAAAGTATGAAAAGAGGAGCGTATTGCTCCTCTTGATTTTTGGATTAGTTTGGTGTCGGCATGGGAATAAGGCTAGGTGATACAATCAGTTGGGCTTCCGTCGCCGCTTGTACATCTTCAACGGAAAACTCCGGTGCGAGTTCGGTTAACATCATGCCTTTACCGGTGATTTCGAACACGCCCATTTCAGTGACAATCAAATCTACCTGACCCACAGCGGTCAGCGGTAAAGTGCAATGCTTAAGCAGTTTTGGATTGCCTTTCACCGTGTGTTCCATGGCGACAATAACTTTCTTTGCGCCGACCACAAGATCCATTGCGCCGCCCATTCCAGGCACCATTTTGCCCGGAATGATCCAGTTGGCAAGATTGCCACGTTCATCCACTTGCAGTGCTCCGAGCACGGTTGAATCCACGTGACCACCGCGAATGATGGCAAAAGAGTCCGCGCTATTAAAGTAGCAAGAGCCTGCTATAGCGGTGATGTTTTGTCCGCCGGCATTGACCAGATCAGGGTCGATTTCTGCCTCAGATGCCAGCTTATCAATGCCAATTAAGCCATTTTCCGCTTGCAGTAATAGCTCGACGTCTTTGTCTACTTCATTGGCAACCAACGTTGGTAGACCGATTCCTAGGTTAACGATGTCGCCATCTCTCATCTCTTGAGCAACGCGCCATGCAATGCGGCGGCGAACGACTTCTTTATCTAATTGTGCAGTCATTAGTTGTCCTCCACTAAGATGTAATCGACGTACAAACTTGGGGTATGCACGGCTTCAGGCT
Organism: Vibrio sp. Y29_XK_CS5; assembly: GCF_024181835.1. NCBI lineage: Bacteria > Pseudomonadati > Pseudomonadota > Gammaproteobacteria > Vibrionales > Vibrionaceae > Vibrio > Vibrio sp. Y29_XK_CS5. The sequence continues at coordinate 1,861,862 of NZ_JAMZAM010000001.1, read as the reverse complement.
CAATATCGCCCAATTCCACAATCTGCTCTGGTTCCACCACCACGGTTTCCGCCGCAGTTGCCATTAAAGGATTAAAGTTCTGAGTGGTTTTGCTATAGAAAACGTTGCCACGACGGTCAACTTTAGATCCACGAATCAGTGCTAAATCGGCCTTCAGTGGCATTTCCAAGAGATATTGTTTGCCGTCAACTTCAATCAAGCGTTTATTCTCTGCGACGATGGTGCCAAGTCCTGTTGGTGTTAGTACGCCACCCAAACCTGCGCCAGCACTGCGAATGCGTTCTGCCAATGTACCTTGAGGAACAAGCTCCACTTCAAGTGTGCCTTCATTCATTTGTTTGCCCGTTTCGGGGTTAGTGCCGATGTGCGAGGCATACAGTTTCTTCACGCGTTTTTCCGCGATAAGTCGACTAGAACCTCGACCCGGTGAGCCTGTGTCTGTGCTGATTAAGGTAATGTTTTTGATGTCTTTTTTGATCAACAAGTCAATTAAACGTTCTGGTGCGCCTGTTGCCATAAAGCCGCCAATCATGATGGTCATGCCGTCGTGCAATAGGCTTTCAATTTGCTCTGTAGTGGCTGCTTTTTTCATGTTTTTCGTGTTCATGAGAGGCTCCTTCTAACAACGTTTCAAAATTAACGCCGTGCCCATGCCACCGCCGATGCACAGTGATGCCAAACCGTAATCACGGCGAGTGCGTTGCAGTTGATAAACCAAGGTGGTCACAATGCGGTTACCTGATGCGCCGATTGGGTGACCAAGTGCAATGGCACCGCCACTTAAGTTACTGCGTTCTAGCAGCCACGCTTCATCGATATTGTGTTGCTCGGTAAGGGAGCGAACCACGCCAAGTGCTTGCGCAGCAAAGGCTTCGTTAAGCTCAAAAACGTCGATATCTTCAATCGCCATTTCGGCTTTGGCTAAGGTATTGGCAATCGCAGACACCGGACCTAAGCCCATCACCTCTGGGGCGATAGCACCTTGTCCGTATTCGATGAGTTCAGCTATTGGCTTGAGGTTATGGCGTTTTACGGCACTTTCTGAAGCGAGCAAAATTGCGGATGCACCATCATTAATACCGGATGCATTGCCTGCGGTAACGCTGCCTTCTTTATCGAATGCAGGACGCAGTGCTTGTAGACCTTCAAAGGTGCTGTCGGCTTTCGGATATTCATCGTTCTTTACTTCGAATTGGCGCTTGCGATCCACTATCGTAATTGGCGCAATTTCTGCTTCAAAATGACCATTTGCTATCGCGCTGATCGCTTTACGTTGGCTTTGTAAGGCAAAGGCATCTTGGTCTTCTCGGCTGATTTGGAATTGCTTGGCGATGTTTTCTGCCGTAACACCCATGTGGTAATTGTGGAAGGCATCTGTCAAACCATCTTTGATGATGCTGTCTTCTTGGAGTTGATGACCCATGCGATAACCGCGACGAATCTGACCGGAAGAGATGTATGGTGCGTTGGACATACTCTCCATACCACAAGTAAGCACTAGTTCTGCGTCGCCCGCTCGAATATGGCTTGCACCGTCCATGATGACTTTCATCCCACTGCCACAAATCATATTGAGTGTGTAAGCCGGAACGGATTCTGGAATGCCTGCCTTCATTGCGGCTTGGCGACCCGGTCCCATGCCTACGCCTCCAGTAAGTACGTTGCCAACAATCACTTCATCGATTTGTTCTGGGGCAATGTCCACTTGTTCCAAGGCTGCCTTGATGGCATGAGCGCCCAGTTCAACACTAGACAATGACGCTAATGAGCCATTAAAGCTGCCAATTGGGGTGCGCTTTGCCGCCACAATAAAGATTCGTTCCATACCGCTGTTTACTCCGTAATCGTTCTGTCATAACCAGTGTAGGGAGTGCGATGTGGTCGCGATATAGCCAGGAATTCAAAGCCGCTTTGCGAAAATGCAAAGTACAAACGAGGCGCAAATCACGAACTTTTACCCCTACCAATCTTAAGGTGAAAAGAAATCAACTTAGGAGAAAAACACATGCTTGATCGTATTGCTTGCGCCCCATGTTGCTGGGGAGTGGAAGAGGCATCTCATGCGACCAATCCAAGCTGGGGAAAGGTGTTAATGGATGCAAGTGACAGTGGCTTTCGTGGTATTGAATTAGGACCGGATGGCTTCTTCCCTGAAGATCCTGAACTGGTGAAAAGTGCGTTTCGTGTACGTGGACTGCAGGTGTGCGCTGGCAAGGTACAAGTGCCATTTTGCGACTCTGCAAACATGTCTGCCATTTTGGAAGAAGTCGACACCGTCTGTCAGCGTTTAGATTCGCTGGGCGTAAAGAATTTACTGATCATGGAAGGCATTCATACGGAACGTTATGGCTATATCGGACAAAGCGTCACTGCACCGCGTCTGAATATGGAAAATAAACGGACCATGATTGTTAACCTTGAGCGAATTATTCGCGTGGCAAGCCAATATGGTTTGCGCTGTTTGCTTCATCCGGGCATTGGCGGCTACATCAGTTATAAAGATGAGATCGATTTTGTCATGAGTCAGATTCCCGGGACCAAACTGGGATTATGTATCGATATCGGGCATGTGTTTTTAGATGGGATGGACCCGCTAGGGATCATTCGTCAGTACGGATCACGCATCGAGCATATTCATGTTAAAGATATATCGACGGACAAATTGAGACTAGCTATCCGTGATAAGTTGGAATGGGTTGACGCCTATAGTAAAGGATTGATCACTCCCTTAGGGGATGGCGATATCAAGCTGCAACAAGTGATGAGTGCACTTAAAGCAGCCGACTATCAAGGTTGGATCGTGGTCGAGCATGAGCACGGCACCGCAGACGTGAGTCAGGTTTCGCGTGATTTAAAACGCAGTCGCGATTATCTCGCTCAGATTGTGGCGTGATTCGAAACTAGATGATGAAAAGGCAGTAATGATGCTCAGCGATCCTTGGTTCTATCTTTTGGCGATTCCTGCGGTGCTAATTTATGGCATTGGTAAAGGTGGGCTCGGTGGAGCGCTGGGCATTTTGGCTGTTCCTATGATGGCGCTGGTGATACCGCCAACACAAGCGGCGGCGATTTTATTGCCGATTCTATTGGTGATGGACGCATTTGCGGTGCGTCATCATTATCGAAATGCCGATGTTCGAGTGCTCAAAACTATGTTGCCGGGGGCTTTGCTTGGGGTGGTATTAGCGGGGTTATTTTTGAGTATCACTCCAGAGTCGGCGTTGAAGATCACCGTTGGCGTGCTGTCTTTGCTGTTCTGTTTTCAGTATTGGCTAAGTGGTGAAACTCCATCTCAATCAGGGAAGTTAGGCGCTTGGGTTTGGAGTACTCTGAGCGGTTTTTCCAGTACCGCAATTCATGCTGGTGGCGGTCCTGCGAGTATCTATTTACTGCCGTTGAAACTGCCTAAAATCAACCTAATAGCGACCATGGCACTGTTGTTCGGCATAGTGAATGTAGCGAAACTCGTACCTTACATTTGGCTTGGCGAGTTTGATTCGACCAACTTAATGACTGCGCTGGTGTTAATTCCACTCGCGCCTGTTGGCGTTAAAATGGGCGTGTATCTTTTGCATCGCGTCAGTCAGGAAAAAATTTATCAGCTCTGTTACCTGTTCTTGTTTCTTTCAGGCGCCAAGCTGACTTTCGATGGCGTGAGCACTTTATTGTTTTAACTCCAATCCGACTCAACAAGGTTTTTCCAATAAGAACTCTTTGAACTTTATTGCCACTGGAGATGCAGTTTTGGGTGAATGGTAATACAGATTCAAACTCCAAATACTGGTCTCATACTCTTCCAATAGTGGTACCAACTCGCCTTTCTCGACTGCTTTTTCGGTGACGAATTGCGGTAAGTAGGCGACACCAGCTCCTTTTAAGGAGCCACTTAGTAATAGGTCGCTGTCGTTCACCTCGATTGTTTTTGGCACTTTGAGTACCATGTTTTCCACACCTTGGCGGAAGATCCAATCATTGCTGCCCGTCAGTGTGGTTGCAATTAAGCAAGCGTGGTCTCGTAGTGCTTCTGGATGTGTGGGCAAGCCATGTTTTTCTAGGTATTGCGGCGAAGCCACGACGATAAACGGGCACTGCATCAGCTCGCGTTTCACCAGTAATAAATCTTTTTCACGGTAGCCTTGGAAGTTGGCATTGGCACTGATCATTAGGTCACAAGTACTGGCGTGATCCAATGCCCAAGGAGTGACGTTGATGTTGAAGGTCACCTTTGGGTTGAGTTTGGAATACTCGGCGATTTTATCCATCAGATAGTGATTGGCATAGACGGGCGTGCACGCGATGTTGATGTGACCTTTTTCGCTGTCTTGGAAGTCTTCTAACTTGCGACTGATGCGCTCTGCGCTGTCGACTAAAGGAGAAAACTCTTCGTATAAGGTTTGCCCCGCTTGAGTGGCTTCCAATAACCGATTCGAGCGGCGACATAAGGTCGTACCGAAGTGTTGCTCCAGTTCTTGCAGCCAACGGCTTCCTGCGGAGACCGAAATGTTGAATTTTCGTGCTGCGGAGGAGATAGACCCAGAGCGGATCACATAGACAAAGAACGCCATTTTATCGAGCATGAGTTTTGCCTCCAAAGCAAAAAGGGAACAAGTGCGATCACCTGTTCCCTTTGTAAAACATTAAGTTATCTTATGCACGTGCTTCAGTCGCACTTCCAGATACTTTTTTACCCAGTTTTTTCGCCATCGCTTCTTCCATTTTCTCTAAGCTGACGCCTTTCGTTTCAGGCACATACTTAACTACGATGACCATACAGATGAGTGACAAGACGCCGAATAACCAGAAGCTAAATGCGCCATTGAATTGCTCTTTTAAGTAAGGGTTTTCGTTTAGCATTGGGAAAGATTGCGTCACGATGAAGCCTGTAAACCATTGTGCGCCGACGGCGATGGCCATGGCACGAGAGCGAATGCTGTTCGGGAATATTTCTGAAATCATGGTCCAACATGCACAACCCCATGATGTCGCGTAAGACACTACGTACAAACACAATGCGAACAGTGCTGCGTAGCCTTCGGTTTGTTGGTAAAGCACATAGCCGACCACGAACATACCAAATGCACAACCAAAGGTACCGTATTTCATTAATGGTAGACGACCTACTTTATCAATCAGGTACATACCAAGTGCGTTACCACCGATAAAGACAATGCCGACAAAGGTAGTTTGGAACAGCGCGTTTTCTGTTGAGCCAGTGATCGGTTTTAAGATCTCAGGTGTGTAGTACATGATCACGTTGATGCCTGTTAGCTGTTGAGCCGCCGCAACGAACGTACCAATCACTAAGATGGCGAACAATAATGGCGAACGCAGGCTGACTTTGTTCTTCTTCGCACCGACGGTTTCTTTCAACGACTCTTGGATCTCTTTGATCAAACGATCTGCGTGTTTCGGGTTTGAGATACGAGATAACGTCTCTTTGGCATCGTCTACTTTGCCTTTCAAAACCAGCCAACGTGGTGATTCTGGGATGAGGAACAACAACATTGCGAAAAGCGCGGCAGGAATCACTTCAGAGCCAAGCATCCAGCGCCAGCCCATATCCACTAACCAAGCCTCTGACATGCCTTTTGCGATGAGGTAGTTGACGTAAAACACACCCGTTTGACCGATAACTGCCGATTGCTGGAACATGCTCACCGCACGACCTCGGAAGTCTTTTGGTGCGACTTCTGACATATACATTGGTGATACCACACAAGCCAAACCTACAGCTACGCCACCGACGATACGTAGAACCACATAGAAAGAGAAAGTTTGAGCGAGTGCAGAGCCAATGGCGGATATGATGAAGAGAATGGCGGCGATGAAGAGGGTGTTGCGTCGACCGTATTTTAGGGCTGCCCAGCCTGCGCTGACCGCACCGATGATACTACCTAATACTACGCTGGATACGGCCCAGCCAGTTTGAGCTGGTGACAGTCCGAAGTAATCACGGATTGGACCAATTGCGCCAGAGATAACAGCAGTGTCGTAACCTAATAAGATGCCTCCGAGCGCAGCGATACAACAAATCCTAACGATGTAGGCGATATTGTGCTTTCGAGCTTCGGCCTTGGATGTAGCTTCCATTGTTTTTTCCTTTATTAGATCCCCAAGCTTTCCTTTAACCATCGAATAAGATCAAGTTGGGTAGCGGCCAATACTCTGTTTTGTAGGGTACGAGTATTGGGTATCTATATTGCCGACTTTTAATGTTTATTAGATGTATGAAAATTATTTTTCATTTGTCGGTTGCGTTTATCATATTTACTCTTTTGTTATTCGACTAGGTGTCTGTTCGTTTTTTATCCTAAAGTGTTACCCAAATCAAAAAATGAAAAACATTTTTCATTTTTAAATGTCAGTATAAATTATTGAAAATAAAGGTTTTAAATAAAATGAGATCTGGCGCAAGTTTGCTTGTAGGGCTTGCTGTGATTGGCTTTTTTCATGATTTAACAATTTGATGACATCGATTTCATGTTGTGAAAAATATTTTTCATTTAAAGTTTTTTTCGCTAATGTAATTTCCAGTGAAACGAAATCGGTGAAAGAAAAGCATCTATAAAAACCACGCTTTTACTTCACGACATTTATTAAATAACGGAAACATTGTCGGAGAATAAAAATGAGCAACGTGCAATATGGAATTAGCCCACTGACTTGGACAAATGATGACATGCCAGAACTGGGCGGCGATATCCCATTGGAAACGTGTCTAAGTGAAATGGCAGAAGCTGGTTTCACTGGTACAGAGCTAGGTACTAAGTACCCACGTGAGCCAGAAGTTCTAATCCCTCTACTAGAAAAACATGGCCTAGTGCTCGCTTCTGGCTGGTACAGCGGCAATCTAATGAAGCTGACTGCGGAAGAAGAAATCGCAGCGATGCAAGAGCACATCAAATTGCTTAAGGCTGCTGGCTGTAAAGCAATGGTGTTCGGTGAAGTGAGCAACACGGTTCACGGCGACATCAACACGCCACTTTCTCAACGCGTGATCCTTACTATGGACGAGTGGAAAACCTACTGCGCGAAGTTAACTCAAGTTGCTGAATACCTGCTAAACGAGCACGACATTAAACTCTCTTTCCACCATCACGTTGGCACCATCTGTGAAACCGAAGATGACATCAACATCATGATGGAATTCACCGGCGAAGCGGTTTACCTAACTCTAGATACGGGTCACATCACTTACGGTGGTGGTAATCCAGTGACCATGATCAAACGTTGGGGTCACCGCATTGGTCACATGCACTTTAAAGATCTTCGTCTAGAAGTGATGAAAGCCGCACGTGATGCAGACAAATCATTCCTAAACGCAGTGCTTGATGGCGTATTTACTGTTCCTGGTACAGGTGACGTGGATTACGACGACGTATTCGCAGCACTGAAAGAGCGCAACTACCAAGGCTGGTTGCTGGTTGAAGCAGAGCAAGACCCAGCGAAAGCGCATCCATTGACGTACGCGAAAACGGCTTACGAGAACATCACAGACTACGCGAAGAAATACGGTCTATAAGAGCACAAGTAAGGAAGGGGAGATTCGTCTCCCCTGTATCAAGCCGTGGAGACAACGCGGCTACAAAAATGATTGATACTACCGGGGAAGACAATGAAAACTGTACGCCTAACTGTTGCAGAAGCGCTAGCTCAGTACCTAGCCGCACAAATGATTGAAATTGATGGTAAAAAAGAACAGCTATTTGGTGCAGCATTCGCCATCTTTGGTCACGGTAACGTGACGTGCTTTGGACAGCAGCTAAAAAATATCGAAGACAAAATTCCGACTTGGCGTGGTCAAAATGAGCAGTCGATGGCAACAGCGGCAATCGCGTATGCCAAAGCGAACTTACGTCGTCGCATCGGTATCGCGACCAGTTCAATTGGTCCGGGTGCAACCAATATGGTTACCGCAGCAGGTATCGCGCACACAAACCGTTTACCAGTGCTTTTGATTTCTGGTGATGCTTACGTTAGCCGTCTGCCAGATCCTGTGCTTCAACAGCCAGAGAATTTCTACGATCCTTCGATCACTTGTAACGATGCGTTCAAACCGCTAACACGTTACTGGGATCGCATTATCTCGCCAACGCAATTGATGCACTCATTGCCTCAGGCTATTGACACCATGCTTGACCCAGAAACCTGTGGTCCAGCGTTTATCGGCTTACCACAAGATATTCAGGGCGTAGCTTACGATTTCCCTGAAGTCTTCTTCCAAGAAAAAGTACACCGCATTCGTCGTCCAGAGCCAGAAGTGGCAGATCTAGAGGATGCAAAAGCGGCGCTGCTTAGCGCGGAACAACCTTTGGTTATCTCTGGCGGTGGCGTGCATTACTCACTAGCAACGGACGAGTTGGCTGCCTTTGCGAAAAAGCACAACATCCCTGTGGTTGAGACCATTGCTGGTCGCGCCACGATGCTGCAAGACAATCCTCTAAACGCAGGTCCAATCGGCGTGACAGGTTCAGACTCTGCAAACTACATGGCAGCGCATGCGGATGTGGTGTTGGCTGTGGGTACTCGCTTACAAGACTTCACGACAGGCTCTTGGTCGGTGTTCAAGAACCCAGATATGAAGCTAGTTACCATCAATACTGCACGTTTTGATGCCATTAAACATCGTGCTATTCCAGTTAAAGCAGACGCAAAACGTGGCTTAGTTGAGCTGTCTAACCTACTGGGCGATTTCCGTAGTAGTGACGAGTGGGCGGCAACGGCGAAAGCGCAAGCGGATGAATGGAAAGCCGTGGTGCATCGTCGTACTCATCCTCAACCAGGCGACCTACTCGACGGTACGTCTTCTTATGCAGAAGTGATTGGCAAGCTCAACAAATCTATGCAGCCGGGCGACACCGTACTTACGGCAGCGGGTGGCTTACCAGCAGAGCTTGCGATGAACTGGCAGAACTACCAAATTGGTAAGTTCGACATTGAATTTGGCTTCTCTTGCATGGGTTATGAAATCGCAGGTGGCTGGGGCGCGAAAGTTGCGAATCCAGATAACGATGTGGTTGTGCTCGTCGGCGACGGCTCTTACCTGATTCAAAACTCAGACATCTACTCGTCAGTTCTGACGGGTCACAAGATGATTGTCGTGGTATGCGACAACGGTGGTTTCGCGGTGATCAACAAGCTGCAAAACAATACGGGTAACGAGTCGTTCAATAACCTATTGGAAGACTGTCGCCGTCCTGATGGCGAGGTAGCTCGCGTGGACTTTGCTAAGCATGCCGAAGCGCAAGGCGCAATCAGCGAGAAGCTGACCTCAATCGACCAGTTTGATGACGCATTCCAACGCGCTAAAGAAGCCGACCGTACTTACGTGATTGTGGTCGACATCGACCCAGTATCGCCAATGGCTTGGTCTAAGTGTGATTGCTGGTGGGAAGTGGGTCTTCCTCAAGTGACACGCAATGATGACACCGCTGAGAAAGTGGCGGCATGGGAAGAAGGCAGAGCAGCGCAACGTGCCGGCGTTTAAGCCCAAACCGATTTATGTATCAAAACATCCAGCTTTAAAACAGATTTCAACAATTCGATTTATAGGCTCTCAAGCAAGAGCCTATCAAGGAGTCAAACATGTTTAATGAAGAACGTCATTTTGAACAACCAATCCGTTGGGCAATGGTCGGCGGTGGTCGTGGCAGTCAGATCGGTTACTCGCACCGTAATGCGGCGCAGCGCGATGGTTTGTTCAAATTGGTCGCTGGTGCATTCGATTTGGATGCGGCTCGTTGTCGTGATTTCGGTGAGAACTTAGGTCTAGATGGCGACCGTTGCTACGCAAATTACAAAGAGATGTTTGAGAAGGAAGCGCAACGCGAAGATGGCATTCAAGCTGTTTCGGTAGCAACGCCAAACTCAACTCACTACGAAATTTGTAAAGCAGCACTGGAAGCCAACTTGCACGTGGTGTGTGAAAAACCAATCACCTTCACGACGGAAGAAGCAGAAGAGCTCAAACAGATCGCAGCAGAGCGCAATCGCGTGATTGGCGTGATGTACGGTTACAGCGGTTTCCCAATGGTTCAGCAAGCGCGTGAAATGGTGAAGCGTGGTGATCTGGGTGAGATTCGTGTGGTGAACATGCAGTTTGCTCACGGCTTCCACAACGAAGAATACGAGAAAAACGATCCAGGTTTGAAATGGCGCGTCAGCCCAGAAGTCTCAGGTCCAACTTATGTTCTGGGTGATGTGGGTACGCACGCTTTCTACCTGTGTGAAGTGATGACGGGTCTTGAAATCGACCGTCTGTCTTGCATGCGTCAAAGCTTCATCAAGTCACGTGCTCCGCTCGAAGATAACGCTCACATCATGATGCAATTCAAAGATGGCGCAGTCGGTACGCTTTGGGCGTCGGCAGTGAATGCAGGTTCGATGCACCAACAAAAAATCCGCATCGTCGGTTCGAAAGCGTCCATCGAATGGTGGGATGAGCAACCAAACCAACTTCGTTTTGAAGTGCAAGGCGAAGCACCACGCATTCTAGAGCGTGGCATGGGCTACCTATACCAAGATGCACCGGGTGTGGCTTCTAACCGTGTTGGTGGTGGTCATGCAGAAGGTTACTTCGAGTCATGGGCGAACTTGTACCACCGTTTCGCGTTGGCATTCGATGCGGCTGACCGTGATGACCAGCAAGCGCTGTCTGAAATTTGGTTCCCAGGTATCGATGCAGGTATCGAAGGCGTGCGCTTATGCGAGAAGTGTGTGGAATCGGCAGACCAGAACGCCGCTTGGGTTGACTACAAATAATAGGAACAGACGATGACAAACATTGCACTTGAAACAAATCGACCATTGGATGCCATCGTTTTAGGACGTGCGGGCGTAGATCTCTACGCTCGCGAAGCTAAAACCGACATGGCAGATATCTCTGGCTTCAACAAATTCGTTGGTGGCTCAGCAGCAAACATTGCGGTGGGCATTGCCAAGTTAGGCGGTAAGGTCGGCTTTATTGGCTGCGTGGCTGACGATGCATTCGGTGGTTACGTTAAAGGTTATATGACGGAGCAAGGTATCAACCTTGATGGCATGAGAACCGATGGTTCTGGTTCGCGCACCTCGGTGGCATTCACAGAGATGAAGCCAAAAGATTGCACCGTGCTTATCTATCGTAACAACGCATCGGATTTGACCATCAAGCCAGAAGAGATTGATCCCGCTTACATCGCTAGCTCAAAAGTTTTGGTTGTCACGGGAACGGCATTGTCGGAAAGCCCAAGCCGTGAAGCCACTTTGATTGCGATGCAGCACGCGCGCCGCAGCAATACCTTAGTGGTGCTGGATGTTGATTACCGCCCTTACTCTTGGCGCACGGATACCGATGCTTCGATTTACTACGGCATTGCCGCGGGTCTTTCAGACATCGTGATCGGTAACCGTGAAGAGTTCGACATGATGGAAACCGTCATTGCTCCGGGCAACACCGATGATGACCAAACGGCGGCTCGCTTCCTAACGGAGAACACCCAAGTCGTGGTGGTGAAAGCCGGTGAGCATGGTTCGAAAGTGTACGACCGTACGGGTCATAAGTTCGAGCAAGGCATTTTCCGAGTCGAAGCCAATAAGCCATTTGGCTCTGGTGACTCATTCGCTGGCGGTCTGATTTGGACGCTAGTTACTGGTGGTTCGTTAGAAGAGGGCGTACGCAACGGCACGGCAGCAGCGGCGATTAATGTCAGCGGTCACAGCTGCACAGAAGCCATGCCAACTAAGGAACAACTATTCGATTTTATTGAGACGCGAAGTTAAGCACGATTTGGTGCTTTCGGGCACCACATTGCTGCGCGTTTGGTCTCCCGGGCCGGTATGTCACTTTGAGGGTAACCAAACAGTGCGCGTACACACCATCGTGGCCCGGCTTTTTTGTTAAGCCACTTTCAGAAGGATAGGGCAGCCTCGTTTCACTACGAGCTGTGAGGAGAAAAGAAAATGGGAAAACACATTCCACCATTTGATAACAAGAATGAACCAATTATTGGTGCGAACGACGAAGTAACGCCGCTATGTTACTTCAACCAAGTGTTCTTGAATCAGAACGAAACCTTTGACCATGTTGTCGAAGGGTATGAGTCTGTCATCGTATTGGCTGGCGGCACTTGCAGCATCACCGTGACGAAAGACGGTGAAAGTGAAACGTTCGACAACATTGGTAAACGCAAATCAGTTTGGGACGGCAACCCAGAAGCGGTTTACGTACCACTTGGCTACCGCGCGACCATTCAATGTGTGAGCGACAAAGCTGACGTTATGATTGCAGGTGGTAAGTTTGAAGCGTCACTGGAGCCTTTCTGTGTTCGCGAAGAGAACGTAGATATGGTGCAATATGGTTCGGATGACACCAAAACACACCGCAAAATCAAACACGTGCTGGGTCAATCCAACGCAGACAAACGTGGTCGCTTATTGGTGAGTGAGCTATTCACCGTTGGTGCAGGTGGTTGGTCTGGCTTTCCACCACACAAGCACGATGAAGATCGTGTTAAGCCTGATGGCAGCAAAGAAACCCTTTATGAAGAAGTGTACCAATTCCGCTTTAACCCAGATTTCGGCTTTGGTGCGCAGTTTCTATACGAGCATGAAGACGACTTTGGTCCGGTTTACCATGTGCGCACTGGCTCTGTGATCGCCATCGACAAAGGTTATCACCCAAGTGTGGCGGCGCCGGGTTATGAAATGTATTACTTCACCATCATCGTTGGCAAAACAGAGAAATCTTTGATTCAGCATTTTGATCCGCACCACGAATACCAAGTGGAGACGATCCCTGGCATCAAAGACATGATCGCGAAATTTAAGTAGGGGAATCATCATGTTGGTAAATTTGAATGACCTATTGCCGGAGGCTGCGGCGTCTAACTACGCTGTCCCTTGCTTTAATGTGTTCGGCTTTGAAGATGCACGTGCTGTTGTTGAAGCGGCAGAGCAAGTGAACAAACCTGTAATTCTGGCGTGTAATAAAGACGTTGTGGACTTTTATGGCGTCGAAACCGCTGCGGCGATGTTCCTAAATCTAGCGCATAAGAGCACGGTGCCTGTCGTGCTTCACCTTGACCACACTTACGAAGAAGACATCGTCTTTCGCGCGCTTAAAGCTGGGTTTAGTTCTGTGATGTTTGATGGTTCGCAACTGACGTTGGACGAGAACATTGCTCGCACTAAGAAAGTCGTTGAAGTGGCGCATGCTCTAGGAGCATCGGTAGAGGGGGAAATTGGTTCGGTGCCTTACGAAGAAGGTCGCGACCACATAAAATCTATCTACACAGAACCGGAAGATGCGGCGCGCTTTGCAGAAGAGAGTGGCGTAGATTGTGTCGCAATTTCTGTCGGTAATGTTCACCGCTTAACCGAGCCCACTTGTACTATCGATTTTGGTCGCCTAGACCGTATCGCAAATGCTGTGGCTGTGCCGTTGGTGATTCATGGTTCGAGTGGTATTCGCGATGAAGACATGCTCAAGCTGAAGCAAAGTCGTGTGTCCAAGTTCAATATTGGCACCTGTTTGCGTCAGGCTCTGGGTCATAATCTTCGCGATTACATGAATCAGGAACCGCAAAAGTTTGACCGTATTTACTTCATGCAAAAGGCGATGCCGTACGTGAAAGAAGAAGCGGTACGAAACTTTGAATTATTATCTTAAAATAGCAGCCCCTTTTGTTACTATAAGGGGCCTCTATCTCCAAGCGTTCATTGATAGGAGAGCAGTATAACTATGGATGTTGAAGTGAAAGCACCTGCAGATTTAGACACACTAAAAGAGTTAATCGCAAAGCGTTACGACAGTTTGAGCGGACGTTTGCAGCAAGTCGCGGATTTTGTAACCGACCAGCCGATGCTGGTGGCGGTAGAAACCATGGCGACCATTGCCAAGCAAGCCAACGTACCATTGTCGACCTTGAGTCGATTCTCTAATGCGATGGGCTTTGATGGCTTCACTTCTATGCAAGTACTGTTTCGCGATCAGTATTTGAATCGTCCGAGAGACTACAAAGAGCGCGTTCGTAAAGCTCGTGAGATGGAGGACGTCCCACATGACTCGCCTCAAGCCATCTTCCAAGATTTCGGACACGCAAACATTGAAGCACTAGAACAGCTTCAAATGTCGGTCTCTCCACAAAAACTGGAACGTGCAGTGGCTCTGATGGATGGAGCAGAAACCATCTACATCCAGGGGACTCGTCGCGCTTACCCAGTGGCCTTCTATCTTTGGTACGCCCTCATGAAATCCGACAAGAGTGTAGTGCTCTTGGATGATCACGGTGGCATGTTGTCTCCGTTAACTCGACGAATGAACGAAAAAGACGTTCTGTTTGCTATCACCTTCAATCCATACGCGGAAGAAACCAGCCAACTGATTGATGATGCTTGCAAAAAGAACGTACCGATTGTCTGCATTACTGATAACCAAATGACGCCTCATGGCAGCAAAATGGATGTCTGTTTTGAAGTGCAAGAAGGCGAATTGATGGGCTTCCGTTCGCTCAGCAGCTCCATGTATTTGGCGCAGGCGATTGCGGTGAGTCTGATTTGTCGAGAAGTGAAGTAACTTCATCGCTCAGTAATCTCAAATAGGGACGCGATCCTGCGAGCGAATAAGCAGTAAAGCGCGCAGATTTTTCCATACCTTTGTCCACTGATTAAGTGCAACTTAGCGGTTGCGCTGCGGGTTTGCTCGAGCTGAATTCGGCTTATGTCCTGCAATGTACAGGGCAGTGAGAAGAGGTAAATCTGATGCGTTTTGCTCTACATGGCATGTGCTCTCTGCACAGCAATATCCTATCTGATGTCCGACTTGCCAAAGAAACTGGCTACCAAGGGCTCGAAATTCACACCGAAAAACTCTGGCGTTATATTCAAGCTGGCTTCTCCGCTGAGCAACTCAAACAACGTATGGATGAGTTTGGCATTGTCCCAACGGCGATCGACATCATTGGCGCGGTTGAAGTGACAGATAAAGCCAGCCAACGTCAATTGTTCCAAGATTCAGAAACGCTGTGCCGTTTTGCGCAAGCCGTGGGTGCACCTACCATCCAGCTCAATGCTTTTGAGGCATTAAATGGCTTAACTAAAGAGCAAAACATCGAACTCACGGCACAGAACATTCGCCAGATTGTCGACATTGGTAAGAGCTATGGCATCCGTTTCCAATATGAAGGCGCGGCTTGGACTCCAATCGCCAAATTGGAAGATTACTTCCGCCTGTACGACGCCGTCGGCCGCGACAACTTTGGTTTTGTTCTGGATACATGGCACTTATGGGCATGTCGCGGAGCAACGTTGGAACAAGTGGCAAATATCGATGCCGAGCTGATTTTCAACGTGCACTTGTCTGACGGTAAGCGTCCTGCACCGGGCGAAGCTTGGCCTGATGAGCGCGCTCTACGTGGTTACTTACTAGGGCAAGGTGAAGTGCCATTGAAAGAGTGGGTCGATGCGATTCGACAAACGGGTTACGACGGATTCTACTCTGGTGAATTCCTCAACGACCAACTCTGGGAAGGGGATTATTACGATATCGCCGCAGATATGTTGGCGGGTATGAAGCATCAATTCGACTAGTCGACACATAAGGGATTTCCTATGTTTAATATTGCTTTATTTGGAGCGGGTCGAATTGGTCAAGTGCATGCGATCAATATCGAACGTTCACCTGAAACCACGATTTATTCGCTTGTCGAACCTTATGAGGTCTATGCGGATCAGTTTTGTGCGCAGTATCCGCAGACAAAGCGCCAAACCGTAGAAGAGGCGATGGCGGATGAGAACGTTCATGCGGTGTGTATTTGCTCGTCAACCGATACTCATGCGGATTTGATTGAGCGAGCAGCAAAAGCAGGCAAAGCAATTTTTTGTGAGAAACCTATCGACCTTGATTTGGGGAGAGTACGTGATTGCTTGGGCGTAGTAAACCAGCATCAGGTGCCTTTTTTGTTAGGCTTCAATCGCCGCTTTGACCCGCATTTCTTGAGCCTTAAGAAAGCGTTGGGTGACGGTCAAATTGGCGAACCAGCAAGCGTAGTCATCACCTCTCGCGATCCTGCGCCACCGCCAGCACAATACAGCAAATCGTCCGGTGGTATGTTCCGTGATATGACGATTCACGACCTCGACATGGCGCGGTTTATCTTAGGGGAAGATCCAATCACGGTTACGGCACATGGCAGCTGCAAGGTAGATCCTGCCATTGGTGAAGCGGGAGATATCGATACCAGTGTGGTGACGCTTACATTCCCTTCTGGTGCGATGGTGACGATTCACAATAGTCGCCGTTCTGGCTACGGATACGATCAGCGTCTCGAAGTGCATGGCGAGAAAGGCATGCTGCAAGTGGCGAATCTGACCGAAAATCTAGTCAGTCACAGCACAGAAATAGGGCAAGTAGGCGCAACACCAAAGTACTTCTTCTTAGAGCGTTATGAGCGTGCTTATGTGGCAGAGTGGCAACACTTTGTTGAAGTACTTAAAGGCGAAGCACCATGCTGCTCGGGTATAGATGGTGAGATTGCTCTGACGTTAGCGGATGCCGCGTTAGAGTCGATGCAAACAGGGAAGACGGTTCGTTTGTAGGTCATCCCTAACAGGAAACAAAAAGGGGAGCCGCATTGGCTCCCCTTCCTATTATTGAGATCTTAAAGATGCTTAAGTCTTACTGAGCTTTTTGCTGTTCTGATTTGCAAACAGCGGCAGTGAAGATAACGTCTGTTGAGCTGTTTAGGGCTGTTTCAGCAGAGTCTTGAATCACACCGATGATGAAACCAACGGCTACAACCTGCATTGCTACGTCGTTTGAGATACCAAACAGACCACACGCTAGTGGGATAAGCAGTAGAGAACCACCAGCAACACCTGATGCACCACACGCTGATACTGCAGCAACAATACTTAGTAGTACCGCTGTCATTAGGTCAACGTCGATACCCATAGTGTGTACCGCTGCTAGCGTTAGGGTAGTGATAGTGATTGCTGCACCCGCCATGTTGATGGTCGCACCTAGTGGGATAGACACTGAGTACGTATCTTCGTCTAGATCTAGCTTCTTACATAGGTTCATGTTCACTGGAATGTTCGCAGCACTTGAACGCGTAAAGAATGCCGTTACGCCACTTTCACGTAGACATTGGAACACCAACGGGTATGGGTTTTCTTTCGTTTTGAAGTATACGATCGCAGGGTTAACCACTAGCGCAATGATAAACATTGAACCTAGTAGTACCGCTAGAAGGTGAGCGTAGCTTGCTAGTGCACCAAAACCTGTTGTTGCAAACGTTGAGGCAACCAGACCAAAGATACCAAATGGCGCAAGACGAATGATGAAACGAACAATGTGGGAAACACTGTGGCTTAGATCTTCGAATACCGCTTTTGTTGTTGCTGATGCGTGGTGAAGTGCAAGACCAAGACCCACACCCCAAGCAAGAATACCGATGTAGTTTGCTTCTACTAGCGCGTTTACTGGGTTATCAACCAGTTTGAACAACAAGGTTTGGATAACTTCTGCAATACCTTGTGGTGGTGTTGCACCTTCAGCGCCCGTTACTAGCGTTAAATTGGTCGGGAAAAGGAAACTTAGTACTACTGCGGTTAGTGCCGCAAAGAAGGTACCCGCTAGGTAAAGAATTACGATTGGACGCATGTAAGTGTGTTGGTTTTTCTTTTGGTTTGCGATAGACGCAGCCACCAAGATAAATACCAATACTGGAGCAATCGCTTTTAGTGCACCAACAAACAAGCTACCCAGCATACCAACGCTTTCTGCGTGGCTTGGCGAGATAGTCGCAAGCAGAATACCTAAGACGATACCGACGAGGATTTGGAGAACGAGGTTACCGCGAGCGAATCGGGCAACGAGACTGTTGTGTTGCATTTGCATACATCATTCCTGCAATTTTTGACTCAGCAACAGCGCAATATTCAGTCATTACACGGCGTAATGTTCCCTCGCATGAAGGGGCTGAATCTTGTGGTTGTGCTGCTAAGACATCCTGATTATCAATTATCCTGTTTTTATAAATCCAGCCATTTTCTTGCTGAATATCACATATCTTAACTTGGTAATATTTTGTGTCTAGTTTTAGTTTGTTCTTAGTTTAAATGTTCGCTCAATGTTATCGTTATTGGTCTTTTGTGTTGATTTGTATGGCGAAGTATGAATGATGGTTTTTCATAAAGTTATTAAAAAAGGAGGCGTTAGCCTCCTTTGTTCTATTGATTACGCAAATACAACAAACTAGTAACTCTGTTGGCGTTTGCGCTTTCCGTCAACAATACTGCGAACCATTTTGCCGAACTGTTTATTCTGCGCTCTTTGCTCTGCGAGACTCGCTCCGTTATGGGCTTGTTCACGCAATAACTTCTGATAGTTAGTAAAGCGTCGTAGCTCAAGAGAGCCATCTTCAATCGCAGCTTGAACCGCGCAACCTGGCTCGGTTTGATGTTGGCAATCATTGAATCGGCAGTTATCAGCTAAGGCTTCAACATCAGCGAAAGTTTCACTCACGCCTGCCTCGCAATCTGCTAATTGGATCTCTCGCATTCCCGGCGTGTCCATTAAGATCCCACCGGATGGTAATAGGTGGATTGAGCGCGAGGTCGTAGTGTGTCGACCTTTGCTGTCATCCTCACGAATACCACCAGTCGCTTGTTCTTGCTCGCCAAGCAGGGTGTTGACTAAGGTCGATTTTCCTACCCCTGAAGAGCCAATAAATGCGACGGTTTGACCTTCGCCGCACCAGCTCATTAATTTGGCAACGTCTGATTCATCCAAACCATTAACGCTTTCCACCATAAGCAACGGATCGAGCTTTTGTACCTGAGCTTTGAGCTCGTCAACATCATCACATAAGTCTGCTTTCGTCAGCACAATCACGGGCTCTACATCAGCTTCATTGATGAGGGCCAAATAGCGCTCAATGCGACTGAGGTTAAAGTCGTGGTTGAGTGAACAAACGATGAAGACAGTATCCACGTTGGCGGCGATAAGTTGCTCGGCGACCTTACTACCTGCGGCTTTGCGGCTGAATAAACTGCGGCGTTCAAGTAGGCGAGAAAACTGTTGCTGACCATCCAATACTACCCAATCACCAACGGTCATGCTGGGTAACGAGGGATGGATAGGTAAGTGAGTTTCACCTTGTTCGCTAACCACAACGTAACCACTACGATGGTGAGCAATCACTCGCGCGAAAAGCGTGTCTTGGTAATCGTCTAACGTCAGTTGTTGTTGAAAAAAGGGTTTCCAACCTAATAGCTTTAATGGGTTAGGTTGAGTTAGTAGTGTTTCACAAAAAGAATGTGTTTTATTCATTGTTGAATTATCCCAGACGCAACAAAGCGCCTTAATACAAATCGCATTAGGGTCTAATTCGCATAGAGCTGACCCCGGTGAAAACCGGGCAAAGAAGGGAGGTGGTGTGGCTTAGCCACGAGAAAAAGTTGGACGTTACCCTTTCACTGCCCAGTTAGTGTTATTCATTACAATCATCATATTTCCTCTTAAGTTGGTGAGTTAACGGTCGGAGTATAGCGACTGTGCTCTGATTCTTACAACTCCTTTGCGTTTTATATGTGTTTTATTCGACGTTCTTCCATCTCTTGTGAATAGGTGTTGGCTTTTACGCCGTAGATGATTTGGATATGTCGTTCATCAATGATCACGACACCATGCGCTCCATGCTCCTTCAGTGCTTTTTGATTCACAATGGTGGTGTCTTTTAGTGTGAGTCGTAGCCTTGTCGCGCAAGCACCAGTTTCCGCCAAATTACTCATGCCACCAATAGCGTCAATGATGGTATCGACATCCTGTTCTAGGTTTGGATTTACTTGCGTCAGCATTTTAAATACGCGAGAAAGGGCTTTTAACATGGCGAGAAACTCGTTTGCAGCAAAGCCTTGTTTATATCTCAGCAGCGGCTGTTTCGCTCTGATTTAGGACACAAAATCATGCATTGATAGTTTGGCGAATACTGCTTAGAGAAAAGAGAGAGGAATAAAAAAGCTCCTCACGTTGGAGGAGCTTTGAATCGATGAAGTGAAGAGACACTAATGATGATGTTCGTGCTTTTTCATTCCAGCCATGACTTTTTTAACTGGTGCGGTAAAGCTTTGCTTTTGGTCGTTGTCGTAAGTCACTGTCACTTCGATTTCGTCGCCTTCATTAAGCGGCTTTTTAAGGTCGAATAGCATGATATGCAGGCTGCCCGGTTTTAGCTCGGTGGTCTCTTTTGCAGCGAGTGTGATGTGGTCTACTTGACGCATCTTCATTACATCGCCTTCTTTAATCACATCGTGCAACTCGACTTTACCTGCTGCAGGGGTTTCTGCTGCGACAATATTGATGTCTTCTTGGCTTCGGTTAGCAAAGGTCACAAACACAGCGCTCGTCACAGCACCTGGCGCCATTGCTCGTGCATACGGTTTGTGTGGCATCACGTTTAGGTTTGCTTGTGCCAAAGGGCTTAGAAGTAGGGCGGAGAGGGCTAACGTTTTGATTGCATGCTTAGCTTTCATTGGTTTTTCCTTCTGCTGTTAGTTTGGTTATCGCTTCGACAATTGGCGCAGGCGTTAAGGTGTGTGGCACTTTAGTGATGAGTGTGCCGTCAGGCTTCAAGAAGTAAAAGTAAGAGCTGTGGTCGAGCGTGTATTTCAGCTCTGAGCCTTCTAGCTCCGTTTTACGGAAAATGACACCATATTTGTGGGCAAGTGGGGTGGTCACGTCGAGTGGTGCGGACAGGCCTTCAATCATCGGGTGGAAGTAGTGGGCGTACTTGGCTGATGCATCTGCCTCGTCACGTTCTGGATCAAGCGAGATGAACATTGGGCGCAACTGCGCTTTTTGCGCATCGTCGATTTGATTGAGTGCACCTGCTAGCATGGCTAATGAGGTTGGGCATACGTCTGGGCAACGCGTAAAGCCAAAGTAAACAATGCGAATGCGATCATCGCTGGTATCGAAGATATCGACAGGTTTATCGCCTTCGCCAAACAACACGCTTTGCTCGGTAGTGACTTGTTGTTTTTTCTCTACGTCTTTTTGTCCATCTAGGTACGTTTTGGTACCAAAGCCAAGGACAAACGCAACCACGAGAAAGAGAGACCAATTACGGCTCATATCAATTCCTTATCTTTGCATTTTGAGGGCCGGGTAGATGGTGTCTTTACCGTCGGAAAGTTCACCAACCCACGTCATTGAATCTTGTGTACAAACGGGCAATGTCACATCACCCACAAATTTACCTGGTGCCACTTTCTTTAGCATGAATTTTGGCTCGCCCATTTCCATTTCTCGACCAACCAAACTTAATACGAGCTGATCCGCTTCGCTGTCTTGCCATTTGACTTCGAGCTGAGCTGGGATAAGAGGTTGAGCAGTATCGACGCTAAGCGTCATCGCAACATTATGTTGGATACAAGGTTCAGTAGAGAGGAAACAGTATTCATCGAGCGACTTAGGCTCGGGCGCTGAAGAGAAGTTTTTTATTAGGGTAGGCGCGTAAAAGCCAGCGACCAGTGCCACGGCTATCCCTGCGATTTGTAACACTTTCATTAAGATTCTGTATTTATCACTTAACATTGCCTGCATCCTAGCACAGATGGGATGTACGAAAACTCGTAACTTCAACAAATTGTGCACTATACCCAAGTAACCTCGAGATGCTTGGTTCAGCGAGAATGATTTGGTTTGTAGACGCGGCGCCGATTTAAAGGTTTGGTGGGGCTAAATCAAGAATCGACAACAAAGTATACAAGCCAAAGCAACTCGCCCTTTGGGAGCGTGTCATTGACCCGATTGCTGCGTCAAACAACTTGGAAATAGCTGGCTATTACGCTGCGTTGTTTTCTTTGCCCTCGAATCAATGACAACGCTCTGAATCCTGCATCTTGAAGTCACTTGGGTATATTCCTATCTATTTGAAACCTATTGTTTGTAAAGCGTAAATAAAAAAAGCGGAGCCAATGGCTCCGCTTCTTAAATGATGGAATTGTGGTTCAGATTTACTTGTTTGAATCCGCAAACTTCTCTAAACCAAGTACTAACGCGATAGCGGCTAGCATCATGATCACGGCTAACAACAGTTGTGATGGTTGAGACGTGATGTGCTCAAACTCAAACGGTGATAGGTTTTGCTCTAGCAATGGCACTTGCTCACCCTTCGAGTTAGTACGCCATGTTAGCGTTTCCTTCCAAGGCCAAATCTTTGGTAGCGTACCGATCATTAAGCCAGTTAGGAACATTAAGGTTAAATCGCGGAATTTGCGCAGTAACCAAGACAACAAGTGAGAGAAGGACAGCAGACCAGCAACACAGCCAACAAGGAACAGCGCAAGGATATCAATTTGGAAACCTTTTACCGCGCCCAATACAGGAGCATACATGCCGATCAACAGCAAAATAAAGCTGCCTGAGATACCCGGTAGAATCATCGCACAGATTGCGATAGCTCCAGCCAGAATGGTGTTGATCGCCGTTGGCTCCATATGAAGTGGTTTTAGCACCGTGATGCTGTAGGCGAAACCAATGCCGATCAATAACGCAACAAAACGGATAGCGTCACGCTTTTCTACTTGGCGAATGATGTGGTAGACAGACACCAAGATCAGACCAAAGAAGAATGACCAAATTGGAATTGGATGAGTTTCCAATAACCAACTGATTAGTTTTGCCAGCGTCGCGATGCTGGTGAAAATACCCGCAAACAAAGAGATAAGGAAGAAGCCGTTAATGTGATTAAACGCAGCTTTGAAGCCATCCTTTTTCCAAATCGAGAAAAGTGAAGGGTTAATACGTCGAATGCTTTCTAGCAGTGTGTCATAAATGCCAGTAATAAATGCAATGGTACCGCCTGATACGCCTGGGACAACATCGGCTGCACCCATCGCCATTCCTTTGAAGTAGGTGATTAGATAGTTCATTTCTCAAGTACTAAGTCATGTAGATGGTCCTGAGTATACAAACATTGATGTCAAAAAAGTATGAAATAGTGGTGAGGAAAATATCTAAATGATTGCTTATCTAGGATCTGTTGAACTTTCGTGGTTAAGTTTTGTTCTGATGGGCGCATGGCTAAAATCGTTGTAGGCAAGGAAAGGAGTGTATTGCTTAGTCATTCTAGGCAAACACTCGCTGTAAAAATCAGCTTGAAAGGCCTACAGAACCTAGCAACGTTAAGCTTTTTGGTTAGTTTAGGTGAATAAAAACAGAAAGATACGCGATAAAGAAATGGATTTGTTATCAGCTGTAAAGGGGCGCTTGATTGAATAAATGTCAGCGTAAAATCGATAAATTTGTTGAATGAAGTCGTTTGGTGACTTATTTATCACTTATGCCACAGAGTTGCGACTTGCAACTGCAATTTGCATTTTGACTTTGCATATTGCAAATATTGTAACATCTTGGCAGTTTGATATGAGATCTTGTGCCCAAAAATAATGCTTTTCAAATTGGCATGATTAATGCATAATTCTTTTCGACCCTTCTTAAGCCGAGGGTCACCTAGCCAACTGACGTTGTTAGTGAATATACATTGTTCACATCATACATAAGCCAATCGCCTTAATTGCGGTTGGCTATTTTTTTGTCTGTCGTATACCCAAGTGACTTTGAGATGCAGGATTCAGAGCGTTGTTATTGATGCGAGCGCAATGAAAACAACGCCGTGTAATAGCCAGCCCTTTCCAAGTCGTATATATGTACAACGTTTCTTACAGGCTTTGCAATTTGCATGAATGCCCACAAAAAAGGGGCTGACGCAATACGCCAACCCCTGTTTAGCTACTCTCTTTCGAGTGATCAGTAACCCATCAATTGCAGCAAGTTCTCCGCCGTCACAATCGCTTCCTTACGGTTTGCAATGTTGAGCTTTTGGTACAAGTTACGAATGTGAGTCTTAATCGTTGTGCCTGCTACGTCTAACTCTTGAGCGATTTGCTCATTGCTAAAGCCTGAGTAGATCAAACCAAGCACTTGCCATTCACGTTGCGTGAGTGGACTGGTTCGAACCAGCTCCGGCACGTTCGGGTGGTTCACCAGTTTCTCAATAAAGTCTTCATCAAAGTGAATCGAACGGCTGCGTTGGTTTGAAGAGATGTCTTTCATCAATTGCTGAGCACGGTGACGTTCTAAATCGCCCAGCTCATGACGAAGACTTAGCTTCTCTAGTAGACCACCAATCGTTGCACCGTCGATTAAGAAGTTGCCGACCATACCGGTTTGGTTTGTCATCACTAGTGCTTCTTTCAATAGTGCTTTTGCTTGCTCTTCGTCTTTCTGACGCGCGGCAAATACCGCTTCAACCACAAGGTTGCGATTGGTATCGGTCACCAAGTTAGTACGACGAGCTTCGCTTTGTAGGAAGTCCAAAGCTTGTCGCGCTTCGTCATATTGGCCAAGGTTGATGTGAGCACGAGCAATATTGCGCCACTGTAACTGCAAGAAGTGGTTACACGCTGAATCTGGACGAACTGCGGTGTTCAACCATTCTTGAATTGCTTCTGTGTTGCCACGAGCTTGCCAAAACAAAATCAGAGAGAGCGATGCGTTTGCCGTCCAGTCTACGTGATAAGTGGATTGTTTCATCAAGTGCTGGATGTGTTCGATAAACTTACCCGCTTTGTCTAATTCACCGCGACCAATCGCAATACGCGCCAACATTGAGTAGCTATGTAAGTGCTTACTTGGTGAGTGGTTTTCTAGAATTTGTAGCCCTTTGTATGAGCACTCTTCTGCTTCATCCAAGCGGTTCCAGCACCACAATACTTGCGCGCGAATTCGTAATAAAAACTCGTGAAGAGGAACATGCTGAAGCTGTTGATCTTCAATCAAGCGGAAGCCGGAATCTTGCAGCTCAAATGCTGCTTGGACGTAACCTTGCGCGATCATGATTTCACTTTGTTGCAAGATTGCCCATAACGCTTGGTGGTAAACCTGATACTGACGTGCCAGTTTTTCGGTTTGTTGCATCATTGGTAATGCGCGGTCAAGTTTACCCAGTACGTGGTTTACTTCACCAACGACTGACGTCGCCACGATACGGCTGCGGTACACCGTTGGGTCAAGTTGGCTCAGTGCTAACTCGGCTAACTCTAATGCACGCTCTGGTTGGTTGCTGTTGATTGCAACCTGAGCGAGTAGGGCATTAGCTTGACCTTGATAGCCAGAATCAAGTTCGATATTACGTTTCTTATGCTCTTCTTCGGCTTCTGCTAGAAGCTCACCAACCTGGTTGTAGCGGTGTTGGCTTTGCGCCAACCATGCGCGCAACATCGACAGTTTCGGGTGGCTGAAGAGTAAGTCTTTATCAAGCTGGTTGATCGCCGCTTCTAGCGTTGTTAACTCACCTTGGTTGAACATCTTCCAACCAAATTCATTCAAGATTTCTACTATTAGATCAGTGTCGTCAGATTTCTGTGCGTGGTGAATAGCTTGATGCGGTGCTTTCTGTTTTAGCCAGGCGACAGCTGCGTTGCGGTGTAGATCTTTCTCTTGTTGAGGAATACGCGCTTGACGTTCATGCGACAAAAATTCGCCAAACAGATTGTGGAATCGGAACCAGTTTTGTTCACCTTCCAGTGGATAGATAAACAAGCCGTATCGATTGAGTGACTCAATCATGCCGAGTGCATCTTCACGTTGCGTCAATGCAAAGACGAGTTCGTCGTTGAAATGGTCGAGTACCGACACTTGCATTAAGAAATGACGTGTCTCTTTGTCTAATAGATCAAAGACTTCTTCGACTAAGTAATCCCATAAGTGTGCATGATTAAACTGAGACACCGACTCTACGGTTTGTGCCAGAGTGCGGTTCTGATGCTGTGCTTGTAGGGCGATAAGTTGTAACGCTGATGGCCAACCTTCAACGTAAGTACGTAAGTTGTTCGCCATGTCTTCATCGATGCCATCGGCAATGCGTTGGTTGAAGAAGCGTGTGGTTTCTTCGGTATCGAATGCCAACATTTCATTGCCGATTTCGATCATCAAGTCACGGACACGAAGGTTCGCAGTGCCTAATGGCGGTGCCGCACGGCTAGTAACCACTACAGTAAGGTTGTCTGGCATGTGCTTTAAGAAAAAACGTATGGACTCGTGAATTTCGTCGTTAGTGATCAGATGGTAGTCATCGAGTACGACGTAACACTCATGCTGAAAATCTGCCATTTCAGCGAAAACTTCGCTGAATAAAGAGCGTAAAGAAGAGAACTGACGCTTTTCAGCCAATTTTTGAGCGTTAGAGCAGTTGTAGTTGGTCGCTTTGTTTAAAGCTTGCAGTAGATAGTTAACGAAGCGGAAACCATCGTTATCACTGTCGTCGATACTGTACCAACCTACATTGGGTTTGTCTGACAGCCACTGTGCCGCCATGGTGGTTTTCCCGTAACCAGCCGGCGAGCGAAACAATACCAGTTTGTAGTAAGGCGCTTGTTGCAGTAAGTCCAACACTCGCGGACGGACGATTGCGTTGTGCAGGCGACCTGGGCGAGTAAGTTTAGATGGAATCCACATTATAAATTCTGTCCTTAATTTTTTGAGCTAGCGAAACTAGAAACTGACTCACACCACTAAATTCTAGTTTGTATAAAAAGTGTACAGGCTTGCGAGTCGTTTTGGATGTTACGACAACAGAATTGGTTGTTACTTTGATCCACTTCCTAATTCTCAAGAGTTGATGCAAATGCCACCAACTACGCCCTGTATTTGTGATTTTGGTCACTTAAACATCGATGGTATTGATCCCATGTAGAGAGAGTTGCACATCTATTAAGGAGAAATTATCAATGTTAAAAGACGTAATGTGATCGATAAGACAGTTTTTACATTGGAGTAGGAAGGGGGAATAAAAAACGTCATGAACAAATTTTAATCTTTCTCACAGATGGCTGTGATCCGAATCACTAAGAATAGGGTTATAGGCTGCCGTGTTGCGATTTGGATCACTAAGTTTGCAAGCTTACGCCCTCTACGCCCTACCCCCTCCTCCTTGTAGGGAGGACAAATGGGAGGATGTTTATTCACAGAGGGAAATGCACGATGTATGGCAGATGAATTACTAAAAGACGTGAGAATTTCTTAATGAAACCTACTCAACAGAAACAATTTGACAAGAAGTCGTTCCAAGAAAGCGTAAAGAAACATCTATCTGTGACTTACGCTCACACGGTTGAAAATGCAGATAGCCGCGCATGGTACCTAGCAATGGGTCGTGCATTGGCTGAGTTTACGACTTGTGATTTGCTTGCTACTGAAGCAGACGCTCGCATCCAAGAAGCGAAAAGCGTTAACTACCTTTCACTAGAATTCCTTATCGGTCGTTTGACTGGTAACAACCTAATCAGCATGGGTCTTTACGAAGAGATCACTGAAGCGATGGCTGAGCTAGGTCACAACCTAACAGACCTTCTAGAAGAAGAGCGCGACCCATCACTGGGTAACGGTGGTCTAGGTCGTCTAGCTGCATGTTTCATGGATTCATGTGCGGCTCAAGAATTCCCAACAGTAGGTTACGGCCTACACTACGAATACGGTCTATTTAAGCAGTCGTTTAAAGATGGTCGTCAACAAGAAGCACCAGACGCATGGCGTGGTGTAGAAGGTTACCCTTGGGAAGTGGCTCGTCCAGAGCTAGCGCAAGAAATCGGCTTCTACGGTCACGTTGAAGTGGTAAACGAAAACGGTAAAGAAGTTCGTAAATGGGTTCCTGGCATGTCTGTAAAAGCAATGCCTTGGGATCTACCTATCGTAGGTTACGAATCAGATACTGTTTACCCTCTACGCCTTTGGGAATGTCAGGCAATTGCACCATTCTCACTAGAAAGCTTTAACAACGGTGATTACTTCGAAGCTCAGCACGCACTGATCGACGCAGGCAACATCACTAAAGTGCTTTACCCGAACGATAACCACGAGAAAGGTAAAACACTGCGTCTAATGCAACAGTACTTCCACTCTGCAGCATCTGTACGCGACATCCTACGTCGCCACGAAGCAGCAGGCTACTCGCTAGCGGATCTACCGAAGCAAGAGACTATCCAACTGAACGATACGCACCCAACAATCGCTATTCCTGAGCTAATGCGCATCCTAGTGGACGAGAAAGGTCTGACTTGGGAAGCGGCTTGGGAAATCAGTTCTCAGACCTTCGCATACACTAACCATACGCTACTTCCTGAAGCACTAGAGACATGGCCAGAGTCGCTAATCCAGCGTCTACTTCCACGTCACATGGAAATCATTTTTGAAATCAACCACCGCTTCCTACAAGAAGTTCGTAAGATGTGGCCTGGTGACGGTGAGAAGCAAGCTAAGCTTTCTATCATCCAAGAAGGTTTCAACCGCATGGTTCGCATGGCAAACCTATGTGTAATCGGTTCTTACGCAGTTAACGGCGTAGCAGCACTTCACTCTGAGTTGGTTAAGAAAGACCTATTCCCAGAGTTCCACGAGATGTACCCAACTCGTCTACATAACGTAACAAACGGTATCACGCCACGTCGTTGGTTGAAGTTCTGTAACCCAGGTCTATCTAAGCTAATTACCGACAAGATCGGTCCTGAATGGCCAGCAAAACTTGAGCAACTAGAAGGTATCGCTAAGTACGCAACAGACGCGAAATTCCAAAAAGAGTTCATGGCTGTTAAGAAAGAAAACAAACAGCGTCTTGCTGATTGGGTTCTAGATAACATGGGTATCGAACTAGATACTAACGCTATCTTCGACGTTCAAATCAAGCGTCTACACGAGTACAAGCGTCAGCACCTAGATCTGCTACACATTCTGTCTCTATACCACCGCATCCTAAACGAACCTGGTTTCGAGTGTGAGCCACGCGTATGTTTCTTCGCTGCGAAAGCTGCTCCAGGTTACCACCTAGCGAAAGAAATTATGTTCGCAGTGAACAAGGTTGCAGAGAAGATCAACAACGATCCACGTATCGGCAACAAACTGAAAGTGGTCTTCATCCCTGACTACCGCGTGAGCATGGCTGAAATCATCATCCCTGCGGCAGACGTTTCACAACAAATCTCTCTAGCAGGTAAAGAAGCATCTGGTACAGGTAACATGAAGATGGCTCTTAACGGTGCCCTAACTATCGGTACGATGGATGGTGCTAACGTTGAGATTCGCGAAGAAGTGGGCGACGAGAACATCTACATCTTCGGTCTTGATGTTGAAGGCGTGAAAGCGGTTAAAGCAGCTGGCTACAACCCTTACGACTACTACAATGCTGACCACTTACTAAAAGCGTCTCTAGACCTACTAACAGGTGATGAGTTTACGCCAGGTCAACCAGGTCTACTACGCGCTACATTCGATAGCCTACTAGATGGCGGCGACCCGTACCTATGTCTTGCTGACTTCGCATCTTATGTGAAAGCGCATGAAGAAATGGGCAAACAATACAAAGACCAAGCTGGCTGGGCTAAGAAAGCCATTCTTAACACTGCCCTAGTTGGCAAGTTCACATCAGACCGCTCAATTCGTGACTATGTGAACAACATCTGGAAACTTGAAGCGGTAAAACGTTAAAAGTGATACCCAAGTAACCCCAGGATGCTTTGTTCAGCGAGATTGACTTGGTTTTCAGGCAAGGCAACGATTTGAAGATATAGTGGTTCTATATCAAAAATTGTTAACGAAGCATGTAAGACAAGGCAACTCGCCCTCTGGGAGCGTGTCATTGACCCGATTTCGGTGTCAAACAACTAGGAAAGAGGCTGCTATTCCACGGCGTTGTTTTCCTTGAACTCGAATCAATGACAACGCTCTGAACTGTGCATCTTGAGGTCACTTGGGTATAAGACCAAGGTAGCCGAGCGCTGCCTTTGGTCATTTTCAAGAATTAGTTATTGATAACAATAAAACCCTACATGGAAGGTGTTGGTATTACCTTCGGAGAAAGCGATGAAAGAACAAACAGCATTAAAGAAAGTCGCAGACATGGCGCGATTAGCTGATAGCTACGTCAGCGCGTGGGGAGACGAGGCAAAAGTTTCTGAGGAGACACTACGCCGCTTGCTCACTTCACTTGGCTACGATACTAGCAGCGATGAGAAGCTATTGGCTTCTGCTGAGAAAAAACATAAGAAAGACGTACTAGCCCCTGTTCTTGTTTTACGCGACGGCGACCCAGTCGAAGTGGAACTAAACCTAGGTACGAGTGCTCGTGAGAGTGAATTTAGCTGGCGTTTAGAAACAGAACAAGGAGAGGTACTTGAAGGCTATCTTCAGTCGCAAATTGTTCGTGATGAACGAGCTGAGGGTGGCCCTCTAGTGTTTGCATTGCCAAAGAATTTGGCATGGGGTTACCACAAACTGATCATCAGCCGTAAACGCCGTAAGACACCTTACGAAATGTCGCTGATCATCACACCGAAAGCGTGTTTCAAACAAGAAGATCTAAACCAACATAAAAAGCTATGGGGGCCAAGCATTCAGCTTTACACACTGCGTACTCAGCACAACTGGGGTATCGGTGACTTTGGTGACCTTAAGCAGTTGGTCAGTGATATCGCCTCTCGTGGCGGTGACTTCATTGGTTTGAACCCAATTCATTCATTGTTCCCAGCGAACCCTGAAGGTGCGAGCCCATACAGCCCGTCTTCTCGTCGTTGGCTGAACATTATGTACATCGACGTAAGCTCTGTGCCTGAATTTGCACTAAGTGCAGAAGCACAACAACGCGTTGGCAGCGCTGAGTTCCAACAGCGTCTGCAAAAAGCTCGTGAAGCACACTGGGTGAACTACACCGAGGTTTCTGAGCTTAAGATGAACATTCTTCCGCTGCTATTTAGCGAGTTCAAAGCACGTCATCTAGACAAGAACACTGATCGTGCGCGCGCGTTCCTAGAGTTTGTAGAACTTGGCGGTGAGAGCCTACTTCACCAAGCGGCATTTGATGCTCTGCATGGTGAATTACACGCTGAAGATTCAAGTGTTTGGGGCTGGCCGGTATTCCCTGAGAAATTCCGTACGTTTGATGCTGCGGCAACTCAGAAGTACATCAAAGACAACTCTGACCGCGTTCACCTGTACATGTACCTACAGTGGATTGCAGACGATCAGATCAAAGAAGCACAGGCTCTTGCAGAAGAAAAAGGCATGGCGGTTGGTCTATACCGAGACCTTGCTGTTGGTGTTGCAGATTCAGGCAGCGAGACTTGGGCTGATGATGGCAACCTAGTACTGGATGCAAGCATCGGTGCGCCACCAGATATCCTTGGTCCTCTGGGTCAAAACTGGGGTCTGCCTCCGCTAAACCCACAAGTGTTGGAAGCGACAGGCTACGACGCGTACATCAAGTTGCTACGTGCAAACATGAAGCATTGTGGCGCACTGCGTATTGACCACGTTCTTGGTCTGCTTCGCCTTTGGTGGATTCCAAAAGGTGAGAAGGCGACAGAAGGTGCATACCTGTACTACCCAGTTGAAGATATGCTAGCAATCCTAGCGCTAGAATCTCATCGTCATCAGTGTTCTGTAATCGGTGAAGATTTGGGTACCGTGCCTGATGAAATCGTTGATATCCTTCGTGACGCAGGTGTTCACTCATACAAAGTATTCTTCTTCGAAACATCAAAAGACGACGGCGGCTTCATTTCTCCGAAGCATTACGCTGAGCAGTCTATGGCGGCATTGTGTACGCACGATATGCCAACCCTACGTGGCTTCTGGCACTGTGATGACTTGAAGATGGGTCGAGAGATCGGTCTGTACCCAGACGAGCAACAACTGGAAGGTCTGTTTGATGACCGTTTGAAGTGCAAACAAGGCATCCTAGACAGTGTTCGTTGGCATGGTTACCTACCAGAAGGTATCGGTCATGATGCGCAGTACGTACCAATGGATGGTTACCTAAGTGAAGCATTGCAACTGCATGTGGCTGCGGGTGACTCAGCACTACTAAGTGTTCAGCTTGAAGACTGGCTAGAAATGGACCAACCGGTAAACATTCCAGGTACTGTTGACGAGTATCCAAACTGGCGTCGTAAACTATCGATGAACCTTGACGAAATCTTCAGCCGTGAAGACGTTAACCGTATTTCTAAGCGCCTCACTGAAGTGCGTGCGAAAGCGAGCAAATAAGGTGGAATGGGTGATGTAGGAGTTCGCGAATTTAATTGCGCTGAGGTACGAAAGTACAGCCTAGGTCACTCATTAAATCGGCACAATCCGTTAGGATGAAGTACCGTTATTATGCCCGCAACAATAGCGGGCATTTTTGTTTTTTGACGCTATTTTATTCATCTCTTGGATAGAGTGCGGTTTTTTATAATTGTGTGAATTCACAACGTTTGGCTGAGGAAATCCGATGTTCAAAAACCATAAGGAGAATATCGGTGCTAGGGAGAAAGATTTGAAAACCAAGGTAAAGAAAAAATACGAACGCGCCTATGAATTACTAGCTGAGGCGGCTTACTCAGACCCATTTGCGTCACTTGGTCCATTCATCGATGATGGCGAAGGATCGTTACGAGTTTGGATGCCGGGTGCAGACAAAGTTGAATTGGTTGTCAGCGGTGAACCTCGTGTTGAGTTAGAACGCGAAGGCGAGAGCGGCTTCATCTTGAAAGAGAAGCGTGACCTGCACCTAACTCACTACCAACTTGCTGTGGATTGGGATGGCGTGGAACAGCTCATTGACGACCCTTACCAGTACCACAACATTTATCAAGAATACGAACACCTGCACACGCCAAAAGACATGTACCGCTACATGGGATCGCAGTTTGTGACCATCGAACGCGGTGGTGAAAATATCTCTGGTGTGCGCTTCCTTGTTTACGCCCCTCATGCTTCTGCCATCAGCTTAGTGGGCAGCTTCAACCAGTGGGATGGTCGTCGCCATCCAATGCAACGTCTCGACTACGGTATCTGGGGCTTGTTTATTCCTGGTTTGGAAGAGGGCGTACAATACAAATTCGAACTCAAAGGTCCAAATGGGGAAGGGCTCCCTCATAAGCAAGACCCTTGGGGCTTCTACTCTGAACAATATCCGTCATTCGCGTCGATCACTTACGATCACAACCGTTACCAATGGCAAGATGCAAAATGGCAAAATCGTCCCGTCACACAGAAACGTGATGAAGCCTTATCTTTCTACGAACTGCATGCGGGTTCTTGGAAGCGTAACGCAGATGGGGATTTCCTAAATTACCGTGAACTCGCGGCTGAGTTAGTGCCTTACCTTGTGGATATGGGCTACACCCACGTTGAGCTGATGCCAGTTTCAGAACACCCGTTCTTTGGCTCTTGGGGTTACCAACCTGTAGGGTTGTTTGCGCCGACAAGTCGCTACGGCTCTCCAGATGATTTCAAGTTCTTCGTTGATGCGTGTCACCAAGCTGGCTTGGGCGTGGTACTGGATTGGGTTCCAGCACACTTCCCATCGGATGATCATGGCTTAGCAAACTTTGATGGCACACCACTGTTCCACGATCCAGATCCTCGCCGCGGTTGGCACCAAGACTGGAACTCTTACATCTACGATCTAGGTCGTGAGCATGTGCGCCGTTTCCTTGTGTCTAACGCGCTGTACTGGTTTGAGCAATTCCATATTGATGGTATCCGTGTGGACGCTGTTGCGTCGATGCTCTACCTAGACTACTCACGCAGTCACGATCAGTGGATTCCAAATGTGGACGGCGGCAATGAGAACTACGATGCGATCGCAACGCTGAAGTGGATGAACGAAGAAGTATACAAGCACTTCCCGAATGCAATGACCATTGCAGAAGAATCGACGGCATTCCCAGGCGTATCTGCACCGACATTTATGGGCGGTTTAGGCTTTGGCTTTAAGTGGAATATGGGTTGGATGCACGACAGTCTTTCTTACATCCAAGAAGATCCTATTCACCGCAAATACCACCACAATACCATCACGTTCCCGCTTGTTTACGCACACAGCGAGAACTATGTGCTGTCGCTATCTCATGATGAAGTGGTGTACGGCAAAGGTTCTATCCATAACAAGATGCCAGGTGATGAGTGGCAACAAACGGCGAACCTACGTGCTTACTACGGTTACATGTATGGTCAACCAGGTAAGAAGCTAAACTTCATGGGCGCTGAGCTTGGTCAAACCGCAGAGTGGAATCACGATGACCAGTTACAATGGTTCTTACTTGAGTTTGGTCGCCACCAAGGTGTGCAAGCACTGATTCGCGACTTGAACCACTTGTACCGTGACGAAGCGGCGATGCACGATCAAGATTGTGTGCCTGCTGGCTTTGAATGGCGTCTGCAAGATGAAGCGGAAGCAAGTATCCTTGCGCACGAACGTATTAGCCAAGATGGCGAACGTGTATTGGTGATCAGCAACTTCACACCAGTGCCTCATGAGCGTTTCCGTTTGGGTGTACCGATGGAAGGCAAGTACGAACTTCTGTTGAATACTGACGACGCGAAATACGACGGCAGCGGCTTTGAGGTACTAAGCAACGTCGAAACGCAAGAAGTAGAAAGCGAGTCGTTACCTCAATCTCTTGAGCTGCGTTTACCACCTCTATCGACAGTATTCTATAAACTGACGAAATAACTTTCATTAATCAAACAGTAAGCCCGGTTTACATTGTAAATTGGGCTTTTTTTAACCAATTTTTGACCTTGTAAACTTGTTGTTCTACCTTGAATCAGGCAACCTTCGCTCCCATTTACTTGAACACCCACACGTGTAAAAGTGGCGTATTCCTTACTCTGGCTAGGCAAATAAAGCATGCTGAAAAGACTGAAGTCGTTTCTATTCAAAATTTCATTGGTTTTGTTACTGACTCCCGTTTTGCTGGTGGGCTTCGTCAAATACGTGAATCCGCCTCTATGGGGATGGAAGATCAGCCGCATGATCTCGCCACCAGAAGGCTATCCAGAGAGTAGTCAGCAAGAGTGGGTACCGCTGTCTCAGATTTCAAAAAATATCCAACTTGCGGTGATGGCTACGGAAGATCAGAAATTTCCTCATCACTATGGGGTGGATTTTGATTCACTGTTTTCTGTTATCTCACAAGCCGGCGAGAACGGACCTTCTCGTGGTGCAAGTACGATTACTCAGCAAACTGCAAAGAACGTATTTCTGTTCCCTTCACACTCTTATGTGCGCAAAGCGTACGAGCTCTACTTTGCTCTTTTAATGGAGGCAATGTGGAGTAAAGAACGCATCCTCGAAGTGTATTTGAATGTCGTGGAGTTTGGTCCCGGTATTTACGGTATCGAAGCTGCAGCACAAAACTATTACGGCATTCGGGCTAGCCAACTGACCCAATGGCAAGCGGCGAGGTTAGCGGTGGTTCTGCCGAATCCTTACAAGATCAAAGTGTATCCGCACACTAATTACACTCAACATCGCACCAATTGGGCTCTGATCCAAATGCGCAATCTTGGCAACGTCGAGTTATAAGTTTCTCTTTTCCTTAACTATCTTGTGTCCGTAAATAGAACTACGCCCCGATAAAGGCAAAATGTGAAGCGTCACAAGCTTTAGGGCGTAGCCTTATAGAATGATGTGCTCAGTTTTTCATCCATTTACTATTAGTGTGAATAAAACTACAACACGAATACTGCGTCTATGCGCAACCAATGGACTGAACGATGAAACTGAATCTGATTACGACTACCTTATTGCTTGCATCGGCAAGTGCCATCGCCGAGCCAAACATCACCATATCTACCACGACCAACAGCCGTGACTTTCCTTTAAGTGCAGAGCAGCCTTTGGTTGTGCCATTAACCAAAGACGGCTATACGCTTAAAATCACTGGCGTTGAAGGCGATTGCGTTGCGCCCGATGGTCAGAAAGTTAAATTCAACAAACCGATCGCGCTGAATTGTGGAAAGCCAACGGAATTGCCGTTAAAAATCCGTTTTACTGGCGATTACTCTTTCGCTTTTGATGCGGAAGCGAAAACACTGCGCTTCAAGCGTGAACCTAAGAAAGCTGCCAAGACAGAATTCAAACGCCCAATCCCACAAGTGCAATGTGAGGTTTACCAAGGTGGCGAAGTCACCATCGCGTTAGGTGACAGTTTCCCAGATGGCACCAAGTTGCGTGATGCCTATTCTGGTCAAATGGTTGAAGTAAAAGATCAGCAAGTATCGCTGACGCCAAGCAAAGACTCCGGCGGTTTGGTGCTACTAGAGCCAGCGAAGAAAACCAAAGAAGCAGTGCCGTTTGATTATCGTAATGCCAACATTTACTTCGTGATGGTCGACCGTTTCAACAACGCCGATACGAGCAATGACAATAGCTATGGGCGCAAGAAAGACGGCAAAGAAGAGATCGGTACCTTCCACGGCGGTGATCTAGAAGGCGTGATCGAGAAACTGGATTACATCAAGAGCCTAGGTACAGATGCTATTTGGTTATCGCCAATCGTTGAGCAAGTACACGGCTTTGTGGGCGGGGGCGATAGCGGCTCATTCCCGTTCTATGCTTACCACGGTTACTGGACGCGTGATTTCACCAAGATTGATGAGAACTTTGGTAACGAAGATGACCTTAAAGTGCTGGTGGAAGAGGCGCATAAGCGTGGTCTCAAAGTCTTGATGGACGCGGTAATCAACCACACTGGCTACTCAACGTTAGCCGATTTGCAATTTGACGGTATTGAGGTGTTAAAGCCAAACGCTGACCTACCGAAGAAGTGGGGGGATTGGCAACCAAAAGCGGGTGAAAATTGGCATAGCTACCACCAGAATATTGACTACCAGAGTCCAAACTGGTCGAAATGGTGGGGCGGTGACTGGGTAAGAACAGGTCTACCGGGATACCCAGCTCCGGGCAGCAGTGATATCACTATGTCTTTGGCGGGTTTGCCTGACTTTATCACCGAATCAGACAAAGCTGTGAAGCCTGCGCAGTGGCTCTTGGATAACCCTGATACTCGCGTTGAGGCGCGTGATAATTACACCGTCTCGGATTACCTAATTGAGTGGCAAACTGATTGGGTGAAACGCTTTGGCATTGATGGTTACCGTGTTGATACGGTGAAGCACGTTGAAGGTGATGTGTGGAAACGTTTGAAAGAAGAGGCATCAAGCAGTCTTGAGCAGTGGCGTAAAGAGAACAGTAAGTCAGGTCAGCCATTCTGGATGATGGGTGAAGTATGGGGACATACCGCATATCGCAGCCCTTACTTTGACGATGGCTTTGATGCGTTGATTAACTTCGACATGCAGAAGAAGTTAGACAAAGGCGCGGCGTGTTTCAGCCAAATGGCAGACACCTACCAAAGCTATGCAGATACTATCGCCAATGAGAAAGACTTCAACCCAGTAAGTTACATGTCTTCTCACGATACGGAGTTATTCTTTTCTCGCTTCAAAGATTACGGCATGCAGCGTAACGCCGCGAATGCACTGCTTCTGAGCCCTGGTGCTGTTCAGGTTTACTATGGTGATGAAGTTGGTCGTAACATTGGTCCTTACGCGGACGATTTCCACCAAGGCACACGCTCTGACATGGTATGGAAGCTATCTGATGAGAAGCAAGCGCTGCTCAAACACTGGCAAACCCTTGGTCAGTTCCGGAAAGCGCATCCAGCGATTGGTGCGGGTCAACATCAAGTAATTGAACAAGAAGGCGCGTACGTGTTCTCTCGTTCGCTTGGCAATGACAAAGTCGTTGTGGCGTTTGTGGGGCGCGACAAGTAGTTAGAACTTCGTTTTAAGCCTAGATAGAAAAAGCCCTTCCTTGAATTCTCAGGGAAGGGCTTTGTTGTTTTTGATGGTTACTTATCTATTTTAATAGTTATCTATTTCGATAGTTATTTCTTTAGCTCTTGGTCGATGACTTTCTCAAGCTCCTCGAAAGGTACATAACCCGGAATGACTTGGTCATTAATGATGATCGCTGGTGTGCCTCGTAGACCTAAGCGAGTGAAGTACTCGTAGTTTTTATCCAATAATGCTTTGGTCTCTTTGTCGTCGACAAGCTGTGCTTCTGTGCCAGTCTTCTTAGCGATTTTTTGTAGTGAACTTGCATCATGTGGACCCGGCTTCTTCACCAACAAGTCGTGCACTTCTTTGTACTTGTCATGTTGGTTCTGCCATACGTTCAATGCGTAACTTGCCGAGTTGTAACCGTTCTTCTCGTACTGTTCTTTGAACGATACTGTCATGTTCAGCACTTTTACCTGCGGGTATTCTTTCTCTACCTTCACTAGCTCACCTTCAAGACGCTTACAGAAAGGACAGCTGTAATCGGTCACGTTGATGATCGTCAGTTCAGGGTTCTCTGCACCGAAGTAAGAGTGCTTGCCATCGTTAAGATAGGCGCGCGCTTCATCCAAAGTCGCGTTA
This sequence comes from Vibrio sp. Y29_XK_CS5, assembly GCF_024181835.1. NCBI lineage: Bacteria > Pseudomonadati > Pseudomonadota > Gammaproteobacteria > Vibrionales > Vibrionaceae > Vibrio > Vibrio sp. Y29_XK_CS5. The sequence continues at coordinate 1,823,572 of NZ_JAMZAM010000001.1, read as the reverse complement.
AACGTCTTTTGGTAAGCGACGTAGTCTTGTAGGTTTTGATGCAGTGAATCGAGGATCTGCGGGTTTTCTTTCAGCAATTGAGTAATTTCTTGCAGCTTCTCTTCTGACGTTTTTTCTGCTGCGTGTGAAAATAGAGGTACCAGCGCGATAGCCACAGTTAATAGTGTGCGTGTGAATTTCATGATATTTCCTAAAACTCTCTTTCTTCGCGGTTTTTGTCGCGAAGTGATTAAAAATAAAACAATTGATGTGGGGATGAATAGCAATCGGGTTTTATTCTCTAAACACACATAGCTTGAGGTGCACCCGATATTTGTCAGGTATGGGCTCGGTATGATGGCGGAAAGCATTACGCTCGGTGCTGGTGATAGACAGCAAGACAAACGCAAATAGGAATAAGGGAACAATGAAGCTGTCGAGATGGTTTTGTGAAACCTGAATCAGCTTTTCAGACAGTTCACACTGCTTAGTCAGCCCTTTCTCGCTCTTTTGTTGCTGCGCAGCAGCGTGTTCAGCTGTCACTTGCACGCCAATCAGAGGGCAAGATTGGTAGAAGCCTGCATTTTTACTTAAACAGATCACGATAACCCAAGCCACAAGGGCGAGTGTCCATCGAGCGATGTTGGATTGTGATCGAAGCAAAAGGCAAACCCTGAATAAGTCTCTAAGTAATGACCGAACCACCCTAAAATAAATTACACGGAACTTTTGTTAATTTTTGGTCAAGAAATCTCAAATAAGCAACAAATCATGAAGCACGTCGAAGATGTGGCTAATAACAAACTTGTTCATAATTTTGGTTTGTTTTGTTAATGGATGGAGTTTGTGGATAGTTAGATAAATCTACCTTATCTTGGTCATAAATATTTATTATCTTTTAAATGTGATTCAAATCATAAAATAAAACTTCATAAATGAGTGACATGATTGTTCGGTAAATGGATTGATTTTGATCATCTCTCTAGCACGTCGTTCAAGGGATCATCTATGCGTTCTGTTCCACATACATAGGTGAATTTATGACAAGCCCTGTTCATGCTGAACGCAAGGTGACGATCGGGTGTTACATTGCACTCGCGTTTGCGGTTGTGTTCTTTTCTGGTCTGATGCAATCCAACGAATGGTACGGTGTATTCGACTTTACAACGCTTAATGGCTCTTTCGGTAAAGTGGCTTACGGCGTAACGGAAGGTGCGGATGGCGCGGTACAAGCTGCGACCACATCTTTTCGCGGTACTGGCGGTAGCGGTGCTCGTGACGGTTTCATTTTCGCACTTACTTTGATTCCAACCGTTATGTTCGCATTAGGTATGATCAACGTACTTGAGCACTACGGTGCACTTGAAGCCGCTCGTAAGCTTCTTACTCCTCTTCTACGTCCTCTAATGGGTATCCCTGGTAACTCTGGTCTGGCTCTGATTGCTTCTCTACAAAGTACCGATGCTGGTGCGGCAATGACGCGTCAGCTAAAAGATGAAGGTCACCTAACTAAGCGTGAAACGGACGTATTTACTATGTTCCAGTTCACTGCGGGTGCAACCATCGTGAACTTCTTCTCATCAGGTGCTGTGCTGTTCACGCTGACGATGGCTGACGGCTCTCTAGCGGTAACGTCTTCTATTGGTTTAGCGGTTGTGGTGATGTTCGCATTTAAGATCATCGGCGCGAACCTGTTCCGTATCTACCTAAACATGACGGAAGGTAAAGAAGACAAGCAAGACCAAAACAAATCAGAGAACCTAAAAGAGGAGACGGCATAATGGGTGACGTTAAAGCGAAAAAACCAATGGTGACGGATATCTTCGTCGAAGGTGCTAAGAAAGGCTGGGTGATTGCGACTACCTCTACGGTTCCTAACGTATTGATGGCGTTCGTAATCATCAAAGCGCTGCAAATCACTGGCGCGTTGGATCTGATGGGTACGGTGTTTTCTCCAATCATGGCGGTGTTTGGTCTTCCGGGTGAAGCTGCAGCGGTATTGATCGGTGCTTGGATGTCGATGGGCGGCGCAGTGGGTGTGGTTATCACGCTGTTTGACCAAGGTATCCTTAACGGCACGCATATTGCGATTCTTGCGCCTGCTATCTACCTAATGGGCTCTCAAGTTCAGTACATGGGTCGTATCATGGGTCCAATTGGTACTGAAGGTCGTTACATCCCAGTTATGATTGCAATCTCAGTATTGAACGCGTTTGGCGCAATGCTGGTGATGAATCTGTTTGTCTAGGAGTGAGTCATGCAATTCTCTCTAAATGAATATCTAGAAGAGCTACGTCCGCTAATCAATGTGGATTGTGGCACTTACACCACTGATGGTATCGAGTTCATCGCTTCTCAATTTGAAGAGAAGTACCAAGCGATGTCAGGTTGGAGCGTAAAACGCATCGACTGTGGCAGAGCGGGCATCGGTCTTGAGGTTCGAAATAAGCCGGAAGCTGAGCAAATCGACGTGATGCTGATTGGTCATATGGATACCGTGTTCCCTGTGGGTACTGCTGAGCTTCGTCCAATGTCTCAAGATGCAGAGAAAGCTTACGGTCCGGGCGTCTCGGACATGAAATCTGGCTTGCTGAACATCGTATACGCGATGCGCAATCTAGACCAAGCGGTGTTGGATAAGCTATCTATCGCTATCTGCATGAACCCAGATGAAGAAACGGGTTCTCTGGACTCTGTGGATTGGATTCAATCAGTTGCGAAAAACGCTAAGAATGTACTGGTTGCAGAAGCCGCACGTGCAGATGGCGGTTTAGTGAAAGCGCGCAAAGGCATGGCTCGCTACAAAATGACCTTTAATGGCGTTGCAGCTCACGCAGGTAACGAGCCAGAAAATGGTCGCAGCGCAATCACTGAGATGGCGAATTGGATTCTGGCTGTCAATGCAATGACCAACTTTGAATCTGGTACCACGTTGAACGTAGGTATTGTCTCTGGTGGTAACGGTGCGAACATCGTCCCTGAGCATGCTGAAGCGATCGTGGATGTGCGTTTCTGGAGCAACGAAGAATACGATGATGTCGATAGCAAGCTAAACGGCATGCTGGAAACACCATTCGTTGATGGCGTGAGCATTGAGTTGGTTCGTGAAGCGTATAAGCCTTCTATGGTGCCAAGCCCACAAACAGAAAGCCTGATGATGCTAGTTGAAGAAGCGGCAAGTGAACTGGCTATCGACATCAACTGGAAAGAAGTCGGTGGCGGCTCTGATGCAAACAATACGGCGATTCTTGGCGTTCCAACTTTGGATGGTCTAGGACCTATCGGTGCAGGCTTCCACAGCGATCAAGAGTACTTGTTGCTCGAGTCGATCGAACCGCGAATCAAAATGCTGATGCGTGTACTGGAGAAGATTGCTCAATAAGGCATTCTGCTTCTAAAGCTTGGTTCCCAAAGCTGTTGGTTTCAAACCATTTGGTTTCCAAGACTTTTTGTTTCCAAAGCAATAATCCCCGGACTTCGGTTTGGGGATTTTTTTATCTAGCCATTTTGTTTCCTTTCTTCATTATCATTACTCGCTATTAATCCTACGTTCAGGTTCATCGTCTTAATATCTATGCCACAGTCATAAATTTAGGAGGCACGATGACCACAAGCATGTCTGTAAATTCGGCGTCCGATGACGTCTTAGACCAAACGATGCAAGCACCAGATGAGAAAACCTTCTGGCGTAAAATGAAAAATTCCGTCAAGAAAGCAGGCGAAGAGATTGCGGTTATGGGCATTAAATCATGGCTCGCTATGGCAGATTCCAATACCTCCGTTCGCCACAAGGCTATCTTAGGTGGTGCGTTGGCTTACTTCGTCCTACCGACAGATATGGTGCCAGACGTATTAGCAGGCGTCGGTTTTACCGATGATATGGCAGCACTGACGCTAGCGGCGAACTCGGTCGGCAATGCCATCACCGACGAGCATGAAGAACAAGCGAGAGAAAAGCTGAGTTCGATGGTGAAGTAGGTGGGGAAACTGCCCATCAAACATGTTCAATGTTTGGTTTAGTTCAAATAAGAAATTGTTATTTTTAACATTTACTCAAAGCACACGAGCTCGTCGTAATGTTGTTTACCGTGGTGGATTTGGTCTATTGGAAAGTATACTTTCGGATTCAAGTTTTTAGCTAAGGGCAGCCTTCCATGTACAGGTATACGCCAGATATCCGGGGGATGTTAACTTTGAACGGAACACCGTTGTCATCTCAATTAGTGGTCCTTCGAGTTGGTGTTCGTGGAACCATACATGAGTTTCAAACTCTTACTGATGCTAGCGGAGCGTTTGCCTTCCCTGCATTTGAAGAGTGTAAATCTCAAGGCATATTGAGCCTAAATCAGAAATACGTGCTCGTTTTCCTGAAGACTCATCTAGCAAATGGAGAAGAGGTGACGATATGGGAGTCTTCAATTGATGGTTATGAGACTTATGAGTTTGCTAGAGAAAATATGGGAAATTTGAATTGTGAAGTAACCAATGAAGTTTACTACTTCGCTTTTTCTTATTTTGGAAATGGTGAAGATGATACTTATGTGTACAGTCAGTGCAAACTAACTGGTTATGTGGAATCAGGAGTATACGAAAGTTAAGTAGTGAATTCCTTTAGAGAAATATTCTGAGAATGAGCACTTTGATTGATATGTTTAAACTTGATTGAGGCGTTCAGGTATAGCTTTTGCTTATAAAGAACTTTGAGTTTAATAATCATCACAATCATAAACTCTATGAAAAATGTCTTTTATATAAAAATCCATTTAAATTGCAGGAGCTAACCACCATTAGATCTCGAGCATTTTCTAGGTTTATATTCTTGAAAAAGTATCGAAACTCGGTATCTTCAAGCTCACAGTAAAGATTACTTAAGTTGTCCTCTATAAATATAGGTGGTGAAACGTAGTTTAACTGAGACTCCCAAATATATTTCTTTTCTTCATTTATATAGGTGTATATCCCTATGTATGAGTATGTTTGATTCAAAGCGAATTCTTTGAACCTTTGAGAATGTATGACTGGTTTAAAGTGAAATTCACCTAACTCATTAGTACTTGAACTCCTTTTGTAAGTATTCTTTAAAAAATTAGCTTCTAAGTAAACCGTTAGATTTTCTAGAGGTCTTTGATCAAGAACTAAAGTACCTTTTATCTCTGGGCTTAATGTATATTTAAATTTCTTAAAAAAATCGAACATACTTTCGTTGAAACCTAATGCAAGTATTGGAAATGATAAAATGAATAAAAAAGACTATTTTTAAATATGAAATTATGATGTATGTATCTTAGTACCAACCTAATTATCAGACTACTATCTATCGCGATTTGGTTTTGATCTTTAATTTGATAATGGAAATTGTATCTCTATATGATGAAAATGTCCCATATATCATTTTCAAAGTGATAAACATAGACCAGTTATCTTAACCCATCTAGATGAACTAATATAGAATCTAACTACTTACCGATTAGTAATTGAAACAACCTCGGGGGACGAGAATTGTATCTAAACCTTTTTGATTTCGGGTTTATTGGAAATAAAAAACCACCTCAGAATAAGGTGGTTTTTGCTTAGACAGGATAATTTAGTTTGGAAGGGGTTAAGCTTCCGCGCGTTTCAGATGCACTTCTTCTTCGGCGACCCCAGCTTTTGGATCGTTGAAGCGGGCTTCATCCAGTGCGCCTTCTGATTTAGCAACAATGATAGTCACTGCGCTGTCACCGGTGATGTTTACTGCGGTACGAATCATATCAAGTAGACGGTCAACACCCATGATAAGTGCAATGCCCTCTAGTGGCAGACCTACTTGGTTCAATACCATTGCTAGCATTACTAGACCAACACCAGGAACACCTGCGGTACCGATAGACGCCAATGTTGCCGTCATGATAACCATTAGGTAGTCACCCATAGTTAGGTCGATGTTGAATGCCTGCGCGATGAAGGCTGTCGCTACACCTTGCATGATCGCAGTACCATCCATGTTCACGGTTGCACCTAGAGGTACTGTGAACGATGATACGCGGTTCTCAACACCCATACGGTGCTTAGCCGTTTCCATTGTCACTGGAATGGTCGCGTTCGATGATGCTGTAGAGAAAGCAAACATGATTGCGTCTTCCATCTTACGTAGGAACGTAATTGGATTTAGACCAGTGAAGCCTTTTAGCATCAGACTGTAAGTCACAAGACCATGCAGCAATAGCGTACCTGCTAGTACTACGAAGTATTCAGCAAGGTTGAAGATTGCGCTTAGACCAAGACCTGTAAACAGCTTCGCCATTAGGAAGAACACACCGTAAGGCGCAAGGTTCATCAGAATCGCAACCAATTTCATGATTACTTCATTCAGATCAGAGAAGAAAGCTGCGATACGCTCGCCTGGCTTACCTGCTGCACTGATCGCGATACCGAATAGGACGGCGAACACGATAACTTGCAGGGTTTTACCTTCTGCCATTGCGCTGATTGGGTTAGTCGGGAACATATCAATGATCACCTGACCCAAAGATGGCGCTTCTGCTGATTTGAATGAACTTGCTGCGGTTAGGTCTGCACCAGCACCCGGCTGGAATAGCGTACCCATGGTTAGAGCAAGTGTGATTGCGATAGCGGTTGTTGCTACGTAGAAAGCAAGGGTTTTACCACCCATGCGACCCAATGTAGATAGGTCTTTTAGAGAGCTGGTACCACAAACTAGCGAAACAAATACTAGCGGTACAACAAGCATTTTTAAGCTGGCAACGAAGATCTGTCCACCAACTTCGAATAATCCATTAACAATGTATGCGTCGACAAATCCGTTGTCGGCAAAAAGTGTGCGAATTGCAAATCCTGTCAAGATACCCGCTACCATACCCAAAATTACGCGGCTGGTGAGCGACATCGGTTTCTTGGTATTCATGAGAACACTCCTTATAGTTATGCACCTTGAGTTCACTTCAAGGCGGCGTGCAGATTAGCAGCGGAGTGTGAAAATACGAAAGAATAATCCTCTGAATGGTCGATAGATGTGAAGTTAGTCACTTTAAAAAATAGAATATTAACTAAATGGCAACTAAAAGGCTGGTTGAAAAGTTTGTTAATTAACAAATTTATCGAATTTACAACCGATAGAAATGAATTCTTACATTCTTGATTGGTAGAAAACTGTTTGCATACAAGTAGAGGGCAAGATGCCAAGTGCATAACTAGGCATCTTTTATTCAGTTGTTTATTGCGGTGTTATTTCAATGGAGGGCGGGTTTGGTTATCGATGGTACGAGCAAAATTTGAAATCTGTTGATAATCTGTAGGTGTCCAAATTGATTTTGAGGTCAGAGACTTAGGCAGTGCTGAGAAGGCTTTTTCATTGTCGCTTGCTCTAAACTCTACGCTCATCCACTGGTCAATTGGTTGTTGATCGGCAAAGGTCGCGGATAACGAAAGCTCATGGTTTGCACCAGAGTAGTTGGGCGTTAAGTTCAGTGCCATATGGTAATCTCGGAATCGAACTACCCATTTATCAGGTAAGCGTCGCGAGCTATCCCACCAATCACCATCGAGTTGCTGGATTTTCTGTTTCGTTATCGCTTTCGATTGAGCTTTTAAATCCTTTAAAGCTTGTTTGAAAGCGCTGTCCATGGCTCTAGAAAAGCCTTTTTGATCGAGCTTGGGGTTGTCCAGTAATACTTGCTTGGCTAATTTTGCGCCGAGCATGTTGGAGTAGAGGTCTTCGGATGAAAAGGCAGATGCCAGCTCTTTAAATCCGCTAACGGACACCATACCGAACCACTGAGCTATTTCATGCCATTGAGCCAGTCGAAACGCGGTTAGCGCTGCTGCTTGAGCACTGCGATCTAGCTTCTCTTCTTCGCTAAGCTTCTCTTTTTGTTCATACCAACGAATACGACGAACACGAAGTTCTTCAGGCAAGTCCAGATGCGCTGCGCGACCGAGATAATGTTGATTTAGGGTGAATAAATAATAGGTGTAATCTGCGGTATCACGGACGTGGGCAGTATCAATAAACCCGCCTAGTTCGGTAAAGATAATGCCGTTAGCTTCTTCATTCAGACCTAGCAGGCTACCAGAGACAGACTCACTGCCATCGTTATAGTGGTGAGTACCCACTTCGTTGCTGGCTAAGACATTCTCAAGAGAAAAGAATGGAACAGGCACGCTTCCTAGTTGCGCTTTGAGATCGACACCAAATGCACAGCACGGTCTTACGCCAACCGGTGCTTTCAGTTCTTGCGCGTGGACGAGTCCACTACAAAGGCTCAGTAGTAATAGTGCTGCTTTCTTCAAACCCTACTCCTAGAATGCTTCATTAATTTGGAAATAAAAACCAGTGCTGTCTTTGCCGACGCTCAAATCGACGCGCACGTTAATACGTGCCTTAAAGGCAAATCGATAACCAACCCCGACAGTAGGTAACCAGCTACTTTTAAAGAGGTCGTGATAAGTCGGTGCGATATTACCGGCACCTAGCCACCCAACCACACCATGACGACCTGCAATGGTATGGCGAATCTCTACTTGTGTAGAAAGCTGGTGTTTATCGCGATATTGCCCTTGGTAGTAGCCACGCATACGCTGGTCATCACCTAGCTGGGCGTAATCAAACCAAGGAGCGTCACCGAAAATCGATTGTGAATATACCTCCATTGCGATAATCGTAGTGTCAGACCATTGTTGGTAAACACGATAGTTAGCAACGAGGTTGTCGTAGTCTTCATCACTACCGAGTGAATCTCGGTTCGCTATCCATTCAATATCGAGAAACTGTCCACGCATTGGGTTCGGTTCGAAATCACGCGTGTCGTATTCCATTCCAACTAAGACACCACTGCTGGTGGCATCGGCAACTTCTGAAGGGAGAATATCGCCATCGACACCGTCGACCTTACTGAATGACTGCCATTGCCAGCCAAGTTTGGCGTAAGTATTTGGTGCGACTTCAACGGCGATTTTTGGGCTCAACTGTAAACGTTGCCCTTCATACTGCACTTTGTTGTTCTCGTTTTCTGCGGCTTGGCTGCCAATACCCCAATAGTAACCGGGGGTATGGCTTATCCATGCCTCACCTAAAAGACGGACTTTGTCATTTTTTAAATAGGTGCGATTGTTTAACCCCAAGCCGTAAGAACCCGAGGTTGAACCATAAGAAGTAACGGTGACGGTCGAGTAAGGATCGCCTTTTTGCCAGTCATAAGGCGTGTACAACCCCACTGCGGCAACGCCAATACCAAACCCTTGTTCTGGGTTAACAAAAGGACCAGGTAATACGCCCCAGTCGATTAACTTAGATTCATCCACGGTCTCACTTGAACCAAGCTTGGTCAGGATGTCATCCATTAAGCTACTTTCGTCTTGCTGCATAGCAAAAGCAGATGACGAACTAAGCAGCGCGGTGAGCGCAAGAGAATAAGAGGCTTTCATCTTCTTGTTACCCTAGAAACGACGGTCTAAAGAGAAGAAGATGCTTTGACGATCTCCAAAACCGGCTTCACCCAAAAGGTACCAATCTTCATTAATTTGGTATTGCATGCCTGCGATGGTGTTCCATTCAGATTCTAAACGCTGTTTTACTTCAAAACGCGCGCCTGATGGGATTACGCCACCTAAAGATTGTGGTAGTCCAAGATCTTTGAGTGAACCAGAGAGTTCTTGTTCGACATCTTGATACATAGCACCAACCCAAAATCGAATTGGCACGCCATTTTGATGGAAGTCGTAACCAACACGAGGAGATACAACAAGTGCATCAATTGAACCGTCAATAACGGTTAAATTGGTTTGAGTGTAACTTGCATCGACCAGTGCGAACCATTGGTCGTAGCCGCCGGCAAGTACAAAGCCAAGACCTTTGGTGTAACCGTCAAGGTCTAGACGAAAGTTCTCAATACGTTGTGGTTTCACAAACGGCAACTTAACTTTGACGTTTACATCCGTTTCTGAATAGCCGTCGAGCGTGCCGATCAAGCCATAAACGTTTAAGAAAGGAAATAGCCAGACATCAGCACGCAATGTCATTACATCGGTGGCTTGTTTACCTGGTTCTGCTTGCATATCGACTAGTTTTTCAATCCCGCCCAAGCCTTTTAAAGCGATAGAGTCGACATTGATGCCTTGTTCCATACTCATATAGCTGAGGTTTAAACCAAAAGGTTTTGGCAAATTGTAGCCAAGCGCCTCTGCTTTCTCTTTCCAAATAGGAAGAGAAATGGAATCCGCATTCGCGACTCCGGTAAACAAGCAAGATGCAGCAACAAGCAAAGAAGGTAATTTCATAAGTCACTTCATAAATCGTGGCGATCTCAATGTAAGCGGAAGATAGGTTACTTTTAGCTTATGAGATTCAATTATCGTCACGGAAAAATCACTGCTTTCTCATAAGGAAAAAGCACCAAAACGAGAGTTAAGATCCGCGGCTTTTATGTGTTTTTAGAGAGGCTTCTTAACTTCGGCGAGCGCATCTTACTCTTAAAATTTAAAAAGTAAACTTTAAAGTGTACTTTAGATTCTTGCGCGCTATACTCTGCAGCCACTTACATGAGGTTGGTGAATCTAGAACGATGAAACTTTCGGAAAAAAAACGCATTGCGCTGATTGAAGCGGCTCAACAGGAGTTTATTGAGCACGGATTTAGTGGCGCAAATATGGATAGAGTGTGTGAGCGAGCTGGGGCATCGAAGCGTACCTTATATCGCCATTTTGAAAGTAAAGATGTGTTGTTTATCGAGTCGATACAAAGCGTGCTCGAAACTCAGCGTGCACGATTGCAACTCAATTACTCACCAGAGAGCGATATCGAAACACAACTTAGAACCTATTTGCATGCCAAGTTGAACTCTATGTATGAAGACTTTGGTTTGCCGCTCGCCAAGATGGTGATCAGTGAGTTTATGCGCACACCAGAATTGGCAGAGAACTACTTACACCAACTTCAACGCCAAGATGCATTGCTGGAAAACTGGTTTAAAGAAGCCATTGCGGATAACAAGCTCAAAGCGCTTGACCCAGTCATGATGAGTTGCATGCTAATGTGCTTATTGAAAGGAAACTGTTTGTGGCCACAATTGGTTGCTAATCAAGCGGTGCCGAGTATTGAGCAGCGCAAGAAAGTCGTTGAGGATATTCTTACGCTGTTTTTAGATGGCTACCGACGTTAGTTTGCTTATTGCTTATTGCTTATTGCTTATTGCTTATTGCCTCAAATGTTTAACTCATCACGACATGACGCAGTGTTGATAGAGAGGTGTGATCCCACGTCCAATAGTCTTGTTCTCGGTTATGGAGCCCTCCGACCCAATAGTCTTGAATGAAAAAGTCTTTCCCACTCAAACAAGCTTTGCCACGAGCATTAATACTGACTTGTTGTTCCCACCAATTTTTATCAAATGAATCCACAGCAAACAGTGGTTTTTCCGCTCGTGCGAGTGGTAGTAGCAATGCATAAAACATTACGTCACCGAGGGTGGGAAGTGGCTCTCTTTGCTGACTTCTCTGAAACCAATCTTTAACGGTGATGGCTGTGTTTTGCTCGCCCAATACTTGCAACGCCAAATATTGGGTGAAGCTCAATCCTGACTCCGAGTTAGGCAGTTCTTGAAGGTGTCGTTTCATCACTGCTTTGATATTCGGTAAGCAATCTAATTCATGTTGTTCTAGCAAGTTAAGGAGCGGCTGCGGTGTTTGAGCCCGCAACGCTTGCCAGCAGCGTTTGGCTTGACTGAAAAGCTTCGCTGTAACCGGCTTTCGGTGTTGCCAACATGAGCGAATAGCTTCGGCAGGGAGTTGCCCAAAGCCAATAAACCGTTCTGTTCCTGGAAACTGGTTGAATTCGATGATCTCTATCACTTTACCTACCCTGTTCTCTAACAAGGAAAGTCCTCGAAGTAGCATGAATTGATCATAGGCATCGTGTTCAACCCAAAAAACAATACGTTCATATTGATGGTTAAGTAGAGTATGGATATTGTTTTGCTCAAACTGCGCTACATTTTGAACCGAATCTTTGCGACCCATCACGGGTAGCAATGTGCCTACGACGTATTGTGCTCGAATGGCGACAAAGCCTTTTTTATCATTGGGAATAGGGCCGATGCACAGTGGATCAATCATAGGTAAGAAATCACCTTCAAACCCGCAAGTCTTTAATAGTTGCTGAATATCGTGCCCACAGCGGACGTGGAGTGTTTTTAAATCTGCATCAAGCGGGTTTGCTTGGTGGTCAATAGCGTGCTTGTGCCTTTCTAGTTCCTCTATATGTGCTTTTAACTTGCTCCAACTGGGCAAGCCAAGCTCTCTAGCTAGAGCGTGTTGAACGTCTGACAGCTGGATAGAGTCAGGAGTAAGTGTTTCTGGTTGGGAGTGAAACTGTTTAACCTGTTTGAGTGCAATGGTGTCATTTTGGCGGATCGCCTTTAAGCGTTTTTTTGCTACAGACTTTTGCTGGTTAAGGTTAATGGAGAAGCTATTGTAAGATTGCATTTTTCACCTTTCTTATCTCTTCCACACTCGCTTTATTAGAAGTTAAAAAGAAGGTAAAAACAGATTGTTCCTGCTAACAAGAGCAGGGTGGTTGAGGTGCCGTGAACCGAGTTCTTTCCGCGAGTGTTGGGTGCTTTAGGCTTGAGCTGCTTCAATGGTATGTAATCGAAACAGGTATCGCAACTTTGAATAATATAAAGAAGCAAAACTGCACTTAACTTCACATAAAACAGTTCTAGAACTTAAGCGAGGAGTAAGCTGGAGAAGAGAAAGCATCCATGATGAAGGCTTAAGAATTGCGCCTGTTGAGCTTGTTTTGTGTCGCTCTATCCAACTCGCACTTTGGCACTATCAAGGAGTGTTTTATAGAGGGCAAGGGCGGCGGGTCCACTTTTCGCCCCTTTCGGTAAGGTAAGATGTAGAGCGACTTGATATTGGTTCGAATGTTCAAGATCTATCTCTTTGATATGGTTGTTTTGACGGTACTCGACGAGATGTTTTGGGAGGCGGCAGAAGCCGACGCCTTGCTCAACCGCTCTAAATGCGTGGTCAAAATTATCTACCGTGATTCTTTGACGCGCGCGTAACCAGCCTACGTCTCGCTTCTCTTTGTTTGATTCCCCTAAGTCTCGAACCACAATTTGGCTGGTGGTTGCAAAGTCCGCCAATGAAATATGTTCCTTTTTTGCTAGTGGATGTCGAGCTGCGATCACAGGGACCATAGTGGTAGTGCCGAACGCTTCAGCAGGGTAGTTGGTGATCGGAAGGTTGATGATGGCAATATCCGCAAGTTCATTGATCACCATGTCTGTGGTTTTACTCAGAGAGGTCTCTACAACTTGAACGGAAGTCGTGTTGTTGTGTGTGAGAAATTCACTAAGTGGAGTATAGAGCCAACTTGGGTCGCACAAGTGATCGATCGCTACCGTTATCTGTGATTCTACACCGCTATTTAGCTGCCCACTGATCATTTCAAGTTCACGAGCCTGCTCAAGCATTGATTGTGCACGGCGCAACATCGTCTGACCGTGTTCGGTTAATCCGGCCTTACGACCTTTTACTTCTATCAGCTTGATACCCAATTGGTCTTCGAGCTTTTTCACCGAATAGATAAGCGTGGTATGGCTTTTATTGAGCATCACTGCGGCTGACTGAATGCTCCCCGCCTGTTCAATTGCTTGTAGTGTTTGCCATTGCTCTAAGGTTGTTTTGAGTCTCATTAGTCAGTTTTTTCCACAGTTAATGGCAAAATTATGAACTTTTTTGTCAGTTTTATAAAGGTAATAATCTTCCCATCAAAAGCGAGTCAATAAGAAGAGGAGACTCAAGATGGCGAAACTATTGCAAGTTGATTTTGAATTTCATGGTCCGTTTGGTGAAGAGATGTCGAATGCTCTGATCGATTTAGCTAAATCAATTAACCAAGAACCGGGTATGATTTGGAAAATTTGGACGGAAAGCGAGAAAGATAAACTTGGTGGTGGCATCTATCTTTTTGAAGATGAAGCCACGGCGCAAGCTTATCTCGAAATGCACACTGCTCGTCTGAAACAGATGGGGGTTGAACGAGTAAGAGGGCAGATATTTGATATCAACGCGTCACTAAGTACCATCAACCAAGGTCCAATCGGAGAGTAATATTATGACTAACCGCACCTTTCTAACCGTTCATGGCACGATTTATACGGTATTTGCTTTTGCGTTATTTTTTGTTCCAACCATGATGTGGCCGATGTATGGTGTACAAATCAATGACCAGTACGCACTGTTTTTGTCCCAGCATACGTCAATCTTTTTAGGTGGGATTGCTGCGGTAAGTTTGATGTTGCGTGATGTTGAATCTGGCAATACGGCGAAACAACTGTTTAAAGCTTTGTTGGTCACGAATGTCTTGGGCGTAGCGATCACTACTTATGCTGGCATCACGGGGGTGTTTGTTGGCTTTGGTTGGAGTGATCCCGCCTTCTTCTTGCTATTGAGTGTGCTCACTTTTCTTCAATTGAAGAAGCAATAATAGAAGCTATCTTAATTAGATCATTATTAAAAAGCCCCGCGATAATTGCGGGGCTTTGTGTTTCTATTTATGGTTTTCCCCAAGTATGCTTAAGTCACTTGGGTGTAGCGACATTACTCACTCTTATAGGCGTAGTTGTAATAACCGTAGCCGTATGAACTCGCCGCTTTCTTCTCAATTGCGTTAAGAATGACGCCTTTGACTTCTACACCCGATTGTTCAAATCGACTGCGAGCGACTTCAAGCTCTTTCGATGTCGTTTGGTCAAAGCGAGCTACCATCAGAGTGGTTCCTGCAATCGCACCAACGATACTAGGGTCAGTCACTGCCAATACTGGCGGTGTATCGATGATCACTAGGTCATACTCTTGTGATGCTTTTTCTACAAACTCAACAAATCGTGGGTGCATCAAAAGCTCAGAAGGGTTTGGTGGTACTTGACCACGAGTAATTACATCTAAGTTCTCAACTTTAGTCGGCTTGATCACCATATCTTGACTAATCTTACCGCTTAAGAAATCAGAAAGACCGTTATCAGCCGTCAGACCAAAACATTGTTGCAAGTAACCTTTACGCATGTCCGCATCGACCAACAACACTTTTTGACCTGTCTTCGCTGCTACTGCCGCAAAGTTTGTCGATACAAATGTCTTACCAATTGAAGGCGCTGGACCAGAGATCATCAGTACGTTGTTTTTCGCTTCCATCATCGCAAAATGAAGGCTAGTGCGAAGTCCACGTAGTGCTTCAATCGAAAGATCCGCAGGGTTTTCTTCTGCCAATAGAAGCAGGTCTTTGTTGCTCTTGCGCTTAAGTTTGCTCGCAACTTCTAATTGTTGTACCGACTTAGGAACACTTGCGTAAACAGAAATACCCGTTTGTTCAATCTCGTCTGGAGAAGTGACGCCGCGGTGGAAAGCGGTTTTAACCAGAACAAAAGCAACGGCAACCATACCGCCTAATAGTGTTGCTAGAACAACGATAAGAGGCTTCTTAGGCTTCACTGGAATAGCGTAAGACTGTGCACTATCGATAATGCGTACGTTACCAACGGTACCAGCTTTAATAATGTTCAACTCTTGAACTTTGTTTAGAAGCTGAATGTAGATCTGTTGGTTAACTTCAACGTCACGTGTCATACGTAGGACTTCACGCTGCGTTTTTGGCAGCTTCTGAACTTGTCGGTTCAAACGAGCTTTTTCTTGCAGTAACGTCTGACGTTTATCCAATAGTGATTTATATGCTGGGTGATCCTGCGTGAACTTTTGGCTGATTTCACTTTCTTTGAATGTCAGTTCGTTCAGCTGCGCTTCAAGAGCGACCATCACTTTGAGTGTTGATTGTGCTTCAAGGTTTAAGTCGATCGATTCGTTTTCTTGTCTAAAACGATTCAGTACGTCTTCAGACCCTGTCAGTTTCTCTTTGATTTCCGGTAGGTGATCTTTTAGAAAGTTTAGGCTCTGTTCCGCTTCCGCTGAGTTTCTTCTTACATTCTGTAGGAAGTAGTTTTGCACAACGTCATTCAAAATTTGCTGGTTACGTTCAGGGTATTCGCCTTCAATACTCAGTGACACAATACCTGTTTTCGCGCCACGTTCTGAAATAGACAGTTGTGAAGCCAATCGGTTGATCGCGTCAAGCTTGCTAATTTTTCCGATTGAAAAACTGTCTTCGTTTTGCGCAACCAGTTCACGTACTTTGATGCGGTAGCCATTCATTTCAATCGTTTGACCAACAACGCCAGAAAGCACAATTTGATCTTCAATCATCAGATCAAAACTGCCTTTCTCTGCATCTGTTACCACAAGGTGATGTTTGTAGCCTTGCGCGGTACGTGGCATCTCGAAAGTTGAAACTGAGATGTAATCTTGAGTGCCATTGATGCGAGCAAGACCTTTACCGACAAAAGGAAGATAGTCCGGAGTGGCAATCGTCGTTAGGTTAAATTTATCGACCGTATCACCAAGGATCATACGTGATTTGATGATCTCAATCTCAGTCGTTGCTGACGATTCTGCAGCAAAAAGCTCGCCCATATCGCCGACCATCGCCGAAATACCACCAGAGCTTTTCTGTTCGATCTGAATCAGAGCATCAGCTTTGTAGATAGGTGTCGATAGCAATGCCACGGCAATACCGATTGTTGCAAAGAGAAGCGTAATGCCAATGATGAACCATTTCGCATCTATCAATATGCCAAACAGTTTACCGAGATCGATTTCATCATCGGTTGGTGCAGATGAACTTATAGTTTGGTTAGCCATTGTTTTTTTATTTCGCCAAGTAATCTGAAGTTATAGTTTTTTTGCCCAAGCCTGAGCGGATTGCTCAATCAGAGAAAACGCATGATCAAATGCTTCTCTGCTTTGTCTGTATGGATCTGGAATGTCGACAGAATTCATCCAATGCCCAAACAGCATGGTCTTGCCTCTTGCTTCTGGAACGATCTCAGTTAATGCATCGATATGACCTTGTTCCATTACCAAGATAAGATCTTGTTTCGCACAAAGCTGCGCAGTAAGTTGTTGCGCTTGGTGATTCTCAAGAGAAAACCCTTTTTCCGAGGCAATGAGCGTTGCTGTCTCATCCGCTGGTTTCCCAGTCAGTCGACTTTTCTCAACGGCAATACCGGCTGAAGAAATGGTTTTATTCGGAAGAAGTTGTTGAAGCACTCGTTCCCCAGTCGGAGAGCGACAAATGTTACCTACGCATACGACAAGAATGTTTGAAAACATGGTTTGTTCCTTATCAATAACTATTGGAAAGGGCTTACCTCTTCACATAAGCCCTTTCAAGAACGTCTGAACTACGGCCAGTTTCTAACGCGTAGAACACCTTCTGTAAGCTCATTGAAGCCTGAAATCGTCGGTACTAACTGTGCAATAACGCGGTTCCAACGACTGACTGGTGCAGCAGTAACATACACAATGTCGTAAGGTTCCAAATCAAATTCAGTACCAATCACTAACGCCGCTGCGTCAGAGACATCAAGTTGGTAAATGTCGCCTAATGCTTGATTGTCTTGAGATTTTCTGATGACAAAAACGCCAGTTGCATCCGCAGAAAGTTGGTTGATACCACCAACATTGCTTAGAGCCTCGGTCAAGCTCATGCCTGCGCGATCCATTTTCAGTAGCTTAGGATCGTTAACTTCACCCATAACAAACACTTTTTGAGTGTCATTTCTTGGCACATGTACGATGTCGCCAGGTTGAAGTAATCGATTTTCAGTAAGGTCACCTTCTTGCATTAGCGCATAGAGAGAAATGTTTTCGACTTTGCCTTGGCGTGTCAGTGTGACGTTACGCCAATCCGCATCTTCTGCTAGACCGCCAGCGCGGTTAACTGCATCAAGAAGCGTAAGTGGGATATTGGTGATAGGTTGTTGCCCTGGCTTGTTAACTTCGCCAGTGATGTAAGATTTCTTGGAACGAAATGCCGCAACACTCACATCCACTTGTGGACTCTCAATGTACTTCGCCAACTTGTTAGCAATAATGGTACGAATTTGGCGAACATTTTTACCCGCAACTTCAACAATACCGATGTATGGATAGAAGATGGTGCCATCAGCATGCACCCAGTTACCTGCTTCTTCAGAGCTACGGTAAGAGCCTGCTGGAATGGTAAGTTCAGGGTGATCCCAAATAGTGATATTCAGAATATCGCCAGGACCGACTTCATACTCGTAAGCCGCGAGTTGATGGTCAAGTGTTGGGTTCGCTTTGGTCTCTACATCTGAGCTTTTTAGCTGCGAGACTTTATCAAGAGTCAGTGGAAAGACGTTAAAATCTGCCGCCGTATTGGCGCTGTTGTCTTCAACGATGTGCTTTCCACTCGTGGATAAGTGACTGCCCGGTACTGTACATCCAGCGAGAAGTACAGAGGAAAGGAGTAAACTGCCTAGCTTTGTATAGTTGAAATTCATGCTTTTTCATTCATCTGACGTAAAGAGCGAGTTGCTAAGAACAACATTGTTTTTTGCCTAAACAACAACACGTCACAATTTTATTGGGCAGTATTATTTGTTTTAATTTATAAAATACTCAATAAGAAACGGGTTGCATCTGGCGAGCGCACTCTAAAGAATTTTTTGAGGAGGGGCAATAGACGATAAATTGATAAAAAGCCAGCTATATATTGCTGAATTTTATATTTCTGTGCGTTGAGTAGCGTGGATTTGACAAAAGTGTTTATTAATTAGCTCTAATTTTCCGTATCAGCTCACGAAATTTGTAATTTGACAGTTTTTCAATTAGTTATTGATGCGACCATTTTTCTAAAAAAATTTATATGCTTTGTTTTAAAATGTGATGCGTGTCGTATTTTTTGTTCTGCGTCAATAGCGCTTTGTTATGGTTTTGCCAGAAAGTTGGCAACGTATGGTCAAAATTTGATGTGGGTTCAACAAAGTGATGGTTTGATGAACGATTTCATACAACAAACCATCATTTCAATGATATTAGCGTTTTGCTAGCCCCTTACTGTTCAAGTACGGCAGGATATGAGGTCGCGACTCACCAGCAAGCTTCCCAGTGACTTCTTGCGACCATGTACTCAGTTTTTGATTGCTTGTACGGCTCGCATAATACGCTTGCATAGTTTGATCGTAGCTCTGAATATCATCTAAGTTTAGCTCTTGGTATTGATTTTCATGAACAACCACATGTGCAGGTAGGCGTGGCTTTACTTCGGGATTTTGATCGGGATGCCCTAAGCACATACCAAACAACACCGCGCTATTTTCCGGCAAGCCCAATAGCTCATCAACTTGAGCGGCGCTATTCCTTAGTCCTCCAATATATACGCCACCTAATCCCATGGACTCGGCTGCAAGCAAGCAGTTTTGTGCCATGATTCCAGAATCTACTGCTCCAATCAGAGTTAGTTCTGTAAAGTCTGCCTGTACATCAGGATTGATGGTTGCATGGCGCTGATAATCAATACAAAACACTAAGAACTCTGCCGCACTTTCAACATAAGCTTGGTTACCAGCAAATTGAGCCAATTGCTTACGCTTTTCAGAGTCAGTCACTCGAACGATTGAGACGACTTGAAGCATACTAGAAGAAGACGCAGCTAAACCTGCTTGAATGATGGTTTGTCTTTGTTCATCAGTAATAGGAACTGCGGTGAATTTTCGGATAGAGCGATGAGCAAGAATGGTTTCAATCGTATTGTTCATGATGTTCTGGCTTCCTGAAGAGTGGTTCTATTTGGCTGAATCTTCACCATAACGGCATTTATTGGGAGCGTAAACAGAGATGCACTACAAAGTGTGCCACAGGACAAAACTTGACGAAGTGCAACCGAGCAAATTGAACATAAAGTAACGTTATTTATAAACTTGGGTATATACTGATTTTTAATAATCAATAGCTTACCAAATGTGGAGAACATGAAAGAGCTAATACTTCATACGGTCACAGTGTTTATGGGCTTTTTTGCCATCATGAACCCTATCGCTAACATTCCTATCTTTTTAAGCCTAACAGCGGATGATGATAAACAAACGGTCCGCTCAATTGCATTTCGTTCGGTCTTTATCGCTTTTGTTATTGTTGCTGTGTTTGCTGTTGCGGGTAAGGTGATTTTCGACTTGTTCGGCATTACGTTATACGCGTTGCGTATTACCGGCGGCATCTTAGTCTTTTTAATTGGCTTTCACATGCTGCAAGGTGAATCAACGCACAAGAAGACCAAAGAGAAAGCCTACTCACCAGAGCAAGAACAGGCGGCTTTAAGTATTGCAGTTTCCCCACTGGCAATGCCGATTTTAGCTGGTCCGGGCACTCTCGCGACAGCAATGAACTTTGCAACAGCGGGTGGAATAACGGAAACCATTATTACTATCGCATCCTTTGCTGTGCTCTGTGCTATTACTTACGTTTTGTTTCTCTTTGGCGACAAGTTAGTGAAAGCTGTTGGTCCAAGTGCGTTAAATGTGATCACCAAAATGATGGGGCTGATCCTCGCCGTGATTGGCACACAAATGTTCATTGATGGCGCTGCAGAGGCGTATAAAACCGTTTTTGCTTAATTTCTTTAGCATCTGAATACTTTACTTTGAATCCACATTGACTAGGCAGTTGATGTGGATTTTTTGATCCTAAGTTTCCACTTAAAAAGCAAGAAACACATAGACTTCGCCTATCTCAATAATAAGAATAACCAATTGTTGCTGTAGCACGAATTTCAGTAACCTTTTCAGAGCAATTATTGGGGGGAAACATGGCAACAAAAGCAATCGTAGTCGAAGGTGGTGCAATGCGTGGTGTTTTTGCTAGCGGCGTATTGGATGCATTCTTAGAACAAGACTACAAACCATTTGATTTTGCGATTGGCGTATCGGCAGGGGCTTCAAATTTGATCGGTTATTTGACCGATTACCCGCACCGTAGCATCAACGTCATTACTAAATTAGCAACCAGCAAACGCTTTTTCGATCCTACTCGTTTTTTAAAAGGCGGTGATTTGATCGATGTGAAATGGTTGTTTGAAGAATCAAATCGTTTGTACCCAGTCGATGAAGCGAAACTGTTTGAAGGCATTCCTTTCTTAGCGGCGACAACGAACGTAAATACGGGTAAAGCGGATTATTACCGTGTAAATCGTCATAACTTCCATAATGCGATGGAAGCGACGACGGCACTGCCTATTGCGTACAAGCATACTCCTTGCTTCTCTGGTGGTTGTTATACCGATGGTGGTGTGGCGGATTCCATTCCGGTTCGAGAAGCACATCGTCGCGGCGCTCGTGATATTACGGTTATCCTTTCTCATCCTTTGGCTTATGAGAAAAAGCCGGTAAAAACGCCTTGGTTAATGAAGAAGTTGTTCGCTGAGCATCCACAGATGGCAGAGGCAATGTTGCGCCGTTCAGAGAACTACAACGAATCGTTAGATTTCATTCGTAATCCTCCAAAAGACACGCACATTCGCGTTATTGCACCGCCGGATGAATTCAGTGTACAACGTCTATCAATGCGCCAGTCGGTATTGCTAGAAGGTTACGAAATGGGATTGGAAGCAGGGCGCGCCCACCTTACCAACCGGGCCGGTGAACACGGCTTAGACAGAGAAAACTGCCACTTCTGTATTTAGCTTTTGATGTCTAAAGCGGTTAGTCCATATCAACTTCAAGTGCTCCCCAAGATGAAGGTTCTCCCTCCCTCGTCAGAGGGAATAGGCGAGCGTCTGGTTTGGCATAACTTAACCTATGCAGACGTTGCGTGACGTGGTAGCTGTCGAGCCCGGAAATGGTCACTAAGTCGAGTAGCTCTAGATCTAGGTAGCCATCGGGCATGATGGCTCTTTCAGGTGCGTGTACCATCAACACTTCACCAATCAGCATCTCTGTCTGATTGCTTTCAATCTTGATGTGTTCTCTCAACACCAACCCCATTTTGAGATTGCTCTCTAGGACAAATGGCGCAGGAAACGCATCATCATAGTAAGGAGTAAGTCCTACCGCTTCAAACTCTGATATCTGTTTTGGATAGCGGGCGGAGGTTTGATGTGCTTTTTGGACGAAATCGACGCCGACGGCATTAATGGTGAAGTGCTTGGTATCGAGGATGTTTTCTAATGTATGACGACGGCTTTTGCGTGGACGAACAATAAAACCAAACAGTGGCGGATGTGAGCCTAAGTGGATCACAGAGCTTACGATAGCCAGGTTCTCTTGTCCTTGCCTGTCTCTTGTTCCGATGAGGTTCGCGCTTTTGTATCCCGCAAGGGAGTTGACCAATCGAGTTCTTTGGCGCTGCTCCATCGTTTGTATATCATGCTTTGAGAGTTTGATGTTTTCCATGTCCTAAAAAGGGGCGAGAAACCTCGCCCTTCCATGTTGTGTCACTATTTCGGCATGATGACGGTGTCGATCACGTGTATCACACCATTCTTAGCTTTGACGTCGGTGGCAATTACGGTAGCGTTATTGATCATCACTTTATCGCCCATGGTTTTGATCATCACGTCTTGCCCTTGGACTGTCGTCGCTTTGTCCATTTTCACTACGTCTGCGGCCATCACTTTTCCCGGAACCACATGGTAAGTGAGAATCGCAACCAGCTTATCTTTGTTCTCGGGCATGAGTAGCATTTCGACTGTTCCATCTGGAAGCTTAGCAAAAGCTTCATCTGTGGGTGCAAATACAGTGAATGGACCTTTACCTTTTAGCGTATCCACTAAGCCTGCGGCTTTGACTGCTGCGACCAACGTATTGAACGAGCCATTTGCTGCGGCCACATCAACGATGTCTTCTTTCATCATTCCATGTTCATGTGCTTTCGCTGGCAGTAAAAAAGTTAGGGTGGCGAACAAAACCGTGGTCGTAACCAAGATGCGTTTCAACATAATGCATTCCTTTTGTTGTTTGGGTACCGCTCTCTCCCTGATAAAGTCCCTGTTTGTACGCACGCCCTTTTCTTGGCGATCAACTGGCTTTCTTTTTATTCGAAGGACGGACGTGCTGAGCTAAAATGCGTGTACCTTCCATTTTTACGTCGGTACGTTTTCGCCAAGCCCACAATCGTTCTCTGGCTGCTTTCGCACTCGCTTCTACATCGACTATTGGGGCGAGGTATTTTGAATCCGGTTCTAACTGGTACATCACGACTTCCATTGCGGTCATTTTCCAAGGCTCAAACAACAGTGGGGAAGGTACCTTGGCGAGCTCCGGAATCCACTTATGAATGAATTCACCATCGGCATCGTGTTCTTGTGCTTGTTTCGTCGGATTGTAGATGCGGATGGTATTGGTGCCCGTCACTCCAGCCTGCATTTGAAATTGTGGATAATGGATGCCCGGCTCAAAGTCGAGAAAGAGCTGCGCTAGATGAGTTACGCCATCGCGCCAGTCCATGTTCATATGATGTGTTAAAAAGCTCACTAACATCGCACGCATACGAAAGTTGATGTATCCGGTGTGATGAAGGCAGCGCATACAAGCATCGACGAGAGGTATGCCAGTGATTCCCTCCTTCCAAGCCTTTAGTCGGATTTGGTCGATGTTGCTCGCTTGGCGAAGCAAAGGGTCATAGGCTTGGTTCACACAGCGAAATTCCATCTCACATTCAGATTCAAATTTCTGCATAAAATGACAATGCCA
The DNA here is from genome assembly GCF_024181835.1 of Vibrio sp. Y29_XK_CS5. Taxonomy (NCBI): domain Bacteria; kingdom Pseudomonadati; phylum Pseudomonadota; class Gammaproteobacteria; order Vibrionales; family Vibrionaceae; genus Vibrio; species Vibrio sp. Y29_XK_CS5. The sequence continues at coordinate 1,799,990 of NZ_JAMZAM010000001.1, read as the reverse complement.
ATGAAGCCTTGAAGACAACGCAATTAGGCTGCGACGAAACCCCGTCACTTGCCAATGTTGCAAGAGGTACTGATACACTTCTCGAAGCGAAATATTACCCCATGCAAGATAGGGAGAGAGGCGAGTACAGGCTGTTCGAGATGCCGTCGGGTTGGAAATACTGCGGTAATAATCTCGTCCTCGGCGTTGAAAAAAGTCTTCCAATGTTTGCCAAGCGAGTGAGCTCCCGCCAGTTTGCATGCCTTTTACTTTTTCTAACCAAGAAGGGGGAGGAGTAAAGGTGAAATCTGGCGCGTCGATGTCGAGGGTAATAAGAGAAGCGCTTTCAAGTTCAATCTTTTCTATGGGAGCTCGCATAACGGTATCCCAGTGTTTGTCCCAGCTGAATCGGTCTTTTGCGCCTCGCACAACAGCACCATGATCAAACTCATGCCATGGAATGCCTTGTGCTTGAAGCCATGCTGATACTTGTTTATCTCGCTCAAACGTACAATTCAATCCAATTTCTTGATGGGAGAAAACGGCATTGATGTTGAATTGTTTTTGAATTGCACTCAAACAATCCCGAGCATTGCCAAACATTACTGAGATCTTTTGATCATGTTGGGCAAGCTGTACGTCCATATCTTGGAGTGACTGCCAAACAAAGCGCCAATGACGTTCGGAGTAATGTGGGTCATCTAGCAGCATGGGCTCAAAAATATAGAGCAGCACTGTTGGATTGTCAGAAGATAGAGCATGCTGCAAAGGAAGGTGGTCGGTCAGGCGTAAGTCGCGTTTTAGCCATACTAAGTTGATTGTTTGCATCGGAGCCCTCACTGGTTTTCCGACTTCTACGCATGAGAGAGGCAAATTTCTCACTCGGTGATCGATTTTATTACGGTTGACGTAGAGGCACGGAGCAAGGAGGTGCTTTATGTCTATGCCACTCAGTAAACTGGAAAAATTCTTCTATATCGACAAGCTTGTCATCCACTCTCTCGATCTCGCTTTGTATCAAGTCTCGGTTCTAGTCGACGGAGAGGAACACTTTGTTACTGACGATAAAGGGAAGTTTTTAAGGGCGCATTCGATATTGGAGTTGCAAAAACAGTGTCGTAATTTGAAAGCGAACAAACAGGTGCTTCGCCAGCAAAGTGCCTACGATGAAATGGTTGGGCAGCCAAGTAGGAGTGGTACTAACGAGCTGGAAGTGTTGCTGAAAGACAACGACCTCTATTGAAATTAGATTGAAAGGGGAGAAAGTGCGAGCTAGGTTTGTTAGCTCGCACCTTACTAATTACGCTTGTTTACGTTGTGCGTCTTTCTTTGCCAGTTTTTCTGCACGTCGTTGCTGACGTTGTTTGGCACTCTCACCACCGACGTGTTGCTCGCCGCGAACCGCAGCTAACGACACTTGCTTTTCACGTTCGCGGAAGCGTGCTACCTGTTCTTCGCTGTGTTTACCAAAACATTTTGGGCAGCTGACACCTTGCTCAAACTGCTCTGATTGTTTGTCTTCTTCTGTGATTGGCAATCGGCAAGCGTTACACAAGTCGTAGTCAGCTTTTTCTAGCTGGTGGTTCACCGCAACGCGACCGTCGAATACGTAACAATCGCCTTCCCACAAGCTTTCTTCTTCTGGTACTTCTTCAAGGTATTTCAGAATACCGCCTTCTAGGTGGTACACCTCATCAAAGCCCTGTTCTTTCATGTAAGCGGTCGACTTCTCACAGCGAATACCACCCGTACAGAACATCGCGACTTTTTTGTGTTTCTCTGGGTCCATGTTTTGTTTTACATAGTCAGGAAATTCGCGGAACGTGTCAGTATTTGGGTTAACTGCACCTTTAAATGTTCCGATCTCGATTTCATAGTCATTACGAGTATCAACCACAAATACTTCTGGATCAGCAATCAGATCGTTCCAATCTTGCGGCTTTACGTAGGTGCCAACGACATGGCGAGGATCGATGCCTTCAACGCCCAATGTCACGATCTCTTTCTTTAGCTTTACTTTGGTGCGGTTAAACGGCTGAGTATCTGAGTACGACTCTTTGTAAACAATACCAGTAAGGCGAGGCTCGGCATTTAGCCATGCAAGCAGTGTCTCAATACCTTCGCGTTTCGCTGCAATCGTACCGTTAATACCTTCACTCGCCAGTAGCAACGTTCCATGTACACCGTGGGCTTCCATTAGTGCAAGCAATGGCTCGCGTAACTCTTGGTAGTTTTCCAGTTCCACAAATTTATACAGGGCGCAGACAACATACTGACTCATGATTATTCCTTACTTTAAAAGGTTGATGGTTCGACGACTCGATACCTAACAATTTTAGCGGCTCGGAGTATACCTGAGTAATTTAGTCGGAAATACGGACAAACTATGCGGATATTTTTAGTCATGTTTCCCCGGCGTTTTTTTCAACAAATTTCAGCGCGTAGCATTGGAAGTTAAAGGGTGTGAAAGTTTGAACCAGATCACATTTGTTATTCTTTTCTAGAAATGAACTAAGTTAATGAAAATTAAAGCTTTGTGGAAAACTTCATCACTTTATCACGTTTGCGGTGCTTGCCTCTGATTGCTGTTCCTATCGAGCTTGGTGTCAGTGTCAATATGTTTCCTTACCCTCTCCATGGTCAGTTCTAACTTTTAAAAAACTTTCTTGTAATGATAACCATTATCATCTAGATCTATTGCGTACATATGGTGCTCAATATTTAAACTACACACAAGATATAGATTATGGACGTTATAAAACGAGATGGACGGAAAGAAAAAGCCAGTCTAGATAAGGTGACTCGAAGAGCCGAAGCGCTGGCTGATGGACTAAAAGTCGAACCTATTGCGGTTGCACAACGCGTGGTAAGCGGTTTGTACGACGGCATTAAGGTGACGGAAATCGATGTATTCCTCGCTGAAACGGCAGCAAGCCTTGCGACGGAACACCCTGATTATGCCAAGCTTGCGGCTCGCGTGATGGTGAGTTCTCTGCAAAAAGAAACTAGCGGATACGCTACTGCAACACGTGAGCTCTCTGAAATCGGTATTCTTTCCGATGCTTACGTCGACTTTGTTGCCAAGAATCAGTTTGCGCTCGAAGAGATGATTGACTACAAACGTGACTATCAGTTTGATTACTTCGGTTACAAAACTCTCGAGCGTTCCTACCTATTGAAAGTAAAAGGTGTGGTGGTTGAACGACCACAAGATATGTTCATGCGTGTAGCGGTCGCTGTCGCGTGTGACGATCTTGAAGAAATTAGAGAGCTATACGATTTGCTCAGTCTTGGTTACTACACCCACGCCACGCCAACGTTGTTTAATGCTGGCTGTAAGATGCAGCAACTGTCTTCGTGTTTCCTATTAGCGATGCAAGAAGACTCCATCAACGGCATTTACGACACCCTCAAAGATTGTGCGCTGATTTCTAAATCGGCGGGTGGCATTGGGCTACACATCCACAATATTAGAGCGACGGGTGCGCCAATTATTGGCACTAATGGTGTGTCGAATGGCATCGTGCCAATGCTCAAAGTCTTCAATGAAACCGCTCGCTATGTCGACCAAGGTGGCGGTAAGCGCAAAGGCTCGTTTGCGGTTTATCTGGAGCCTTGGCATGCGGATATCGAATCCTTCCTCGATTTACGTAAAAACCACGGCAAAGAAGAGTTCCGCGCACGTGATTTATTCCTCGCTCTATGGGTGCCAGATTTGTTCATGGAACGTGTCGAAAACGACGCGGAATGGACTCTGTTTAGCCCTCACAATACCAAGGGCTTGTCTGATTTATACGGTGCTGAATTTACTCAGAAGTACCAAGAATACGAGCGTATGGGCTTGGGCGTGAAGACCATCAGAGCCCGCCAATTGATGACGCAAATCATTGAGTCGCAAGCTGAGACGGGAACACCGTACATGCTCTACAAAGATGCGTGTAATGAAAAGTCGAATCAGAAAAACCTCGGCACCATTAAGTCGAGTAACTTGTGCGCAGAGATCATGGAAGTCTCGACGCCAGATGAAACGGCGGCTTGTAACTTGGCGTCTATGGCACTGCCTAAGTTTGTTACAGACACGGGGTTTGATTTCGACAAACTTCACCAAGTCACCAAAGTCGCGATTAAGAACCTCGATCGCGTTATCGATGTGAACTATCACCCAACCGATAAGATTGAAAAATCGAACCACGCGCATCGTCCTGTTGGTTTGGGTATCCAAGGTTTGGCGGATGTGTTCTTCAAAATGCACCTTCCATTCGATAGCGAAGAAGCATTGCAGCTTAACCGTGACATCGCGGAAACCATGTATCACGCCTCCCTTGAAGCGTCTTGTGAAATCGCGGCGCAAAAAGGCGCGTACTCCAGTTATGACGGCTCACCAATCAGTCATGGTCAGTTCCAATTTGATCTGTGGGGTGAACAACCAAGCAGCCGCTGGGATTGGTCACAGCTCAAGCGCCAAATCGCAGAGCATGGTGTGCGCAACTCGCTACTGATTGCTCAAATGCCAACGGCGTCGACAGCGCAAATTCTAGGCAACAACGAAGCGTTTGAAGCGCAAACCAGCAATATCTACAAACGCCAAACCTTGTCGGGTGAGTTCATCATCATCAACAAACATTTGGTCAGCGATCTCGAACAGTGCGGTCTTTGGACGAGCAAAATCCGTGACGCCATTATTCTCAATAACGGTTCAGTACAAGGCATTGATGCCATTCCAGACGACCTGCAATCCGTGTATCGCACCGTGTGGGAAATCTCTCAGAAGGTAATCATTGATATGTCGGCAGCTCGTGCCCCGTTTGTTTGCCAATCGCAGAGCCTCAACTTATGGCTCGCATCACCAACGTTCGCCCAAATCAATGCGATGCACTTCTACGCGTGGAAACGTGGTCTGAAAACCGGCATGTACTACTTGCGCTCTAAGCCATCAACGAATGCGGTGAAAGTCACCGTTGGTCAGCAAAGCGAAGATGAAGCTTGCCTAAACTGCGGCGCATAAACCTATCTCGTCAATTAAAAAGATTCACATCAACCGAAAGTAAGGAAACGGTATGATTGTTAAAAACAAATTTAGCTTGTTCCCCATTCAATACGAAGAGATTTGGCAAGCGTACAAAACGCACGAAGCGGCTTTCTGGACGACAGAAGAGCTCGACTTTGCTCAAGATCTTGCTGATCTTGCCAAGCTGACCGAAGGCGAAAAGCACTTCATTCGACATGTGTTGGCGTTCTTTGCTCAGAGCGAAGGGATGATCAACGAGAACTTGTTGACTCGATTTTATGGCGAAATTGAAATCGCAGAAGCGCGCTGCTTCCTTGCTTTGCAGGCGTTTAATGAGGTCATTCACGCAGAGACTTATGCACTGCAACTCGAAACTTACATTCCCGATGTTGAAGAGCGTGAGCGTTTGTTCAATGCGATTGAAAACGTCCCTACTGTGAAGCGTAAGGCGGAGTGGGTAATGAAGTGGATCTCTTCCGATAAACCATTGGCAATGCGTTTGATCGCCTTTGGCTTGGTGGAAGGTTTGTTCTTCGCTGGCAGCTTCTGTGCCATTTATTACTTCCGTAAACGTGGTTTACTTGCTGGTTTGGCAGCAAGTAATGACTTGATTGCTCGTGATGAAGGGTTGCACTTTAGCTTTTCTGCGCTGCTATTCAAAACCTTGGGGCAGGGTAAAGTGACACAACAAGAGTTTGAAGAGATTTGCCGTGAAGCGGTTTCAATTGAGAAAGAGTTTGTAACGGAAGCCCTACCAGTGGACTTGATTGGTATGAATGCTGAGCTGATGTGCCAATACATTGAGCATACTGCCGATGTTATCGCTGGTTTGTTTGGTTTCAACCCGATCTTTGGTGCTGAAAACCCATTTGATTACATGCGCTTATTGGATATGGAAGGAAAGACCAATTTCTTCGAAAAACGCGTTACTGAGTACAAACGACCTCAAGATCGCCAATTGAGTTTTGATGCAGATTTCTAACGGCAAGGAATAGCAGAGAAGAGTGATGAAAATAGAAATGTACAGCAAGGAGCAGTGCTCCCAATGTGAAACCGCGGCAATGTGGTTGCAAAATCAGGGCTTTAACGTGGCAACGCTCAAGTTAGGTGTGGAGTTTGAGCGGGAAACTTTGTTCGAGTTATTCCCAACCGCAAGAAGCTACCCGCAGTTTATGCTTGATGGCGAACCCATTGGTGATTTCAGTCGCTTAAAATCGGCACTCGCTTTTGAGCAAAACGCCGCTTTCTAAATTAGGTATCTAATCCCCTTTTATTGAGAAAAGGGGATTTTTATTTCCACTTAAATTTTGTGGATGTTCAAATTATCAGTAAAAACTCATAAAACTGTTGAAAACGCACTCGACATAAATGGTCGAAATTTGTACTGTTGATTCGCTTCACATTCCTAAAACTTCTTATCCGATAATCAGTTGAAGCAAAGATCTGTGCCTGATACAGGTCGGTTGGCAAAGGAATTCAACATGCAACAGTTTCATATCAGAAGACTAAGAGAAGAAGACGTCCCTCTGTTGAAAACGCTCTTGGTCGAACTCGACACTTCTCACCATGATGCTGAGCCAGATTTCTACCGTTCTCCGGAAGAAATGGCGCAGTTAAGGGAAGATCGCAACATCTTCGATAAATATTTTGATGGCAGCATCACGGCTTTTATAGCTTGTTCGAACCGACAGGTGGTTGGTTTTATCTCTGGTACCGTGCGAGAGGTAAACTCGATTCTCTCTCCGGAAAGACGCGTTGGATATATCAATGAGTTGGTGGTGTCTGAAAGCCACCGTAACTTAGGTATTGGCTTGTCTTTGATGGATAAAATCGAGAGTGATTTGTGCAGCCAAGATATTGAAGAGCTCGGTTTAACTGTGGCGTCATTTAATCACGAAGGTGAAGATTTCTACCATAAGATGGGCTACCGAGTGATCACCAAAATGATGACCAAGCGAGTCAAAGACTAACGCCACATTATGTTGTGAGACACGCTCCCCAACCTTAAACTGAAAATGCCAAACGTTGGGGAGTGCTATATCGTTTAATCATCTAGTTTCTTCGCACTTCATTGAAGATTTCACAAGATAACTGATAATTGTGCTGTCTTGCTATTTTCTGTGAAAAAAACAATTGTGGTAGTTCATATATAATGAGTAACGCGAGGATAAGGAACGCACTAGGATGTCCAAGAACAAAGCCAACGATACTTACGATTAACAATATTAGCTCTAAAGCAAACAAAGCATATTTACCTAGGTAGCAATGGTGAAAACCGCCAAGAAAGAACCAGTTTAACGTTGCGTAGGTATCGGGGTCCTTGAGACTTTTAGACTGGCGTTCATAGAATTCTTTCTTTTGATGTTCAGGTAATGAGTTTACCTGACTTCTCAGTAATTCTTCCTGTTTCTCTAGCTGTTCAATTGGCTCAAATAAGCGCATTACGGTACCTCGTCATATATTTTTTCAATGAGGTCGGGTTGGTTACACCGCTTAATTCTTGCCAAACCAAGTTTCCAACCTTTTATTGCCCCATACTTAGCAATACATTGTTTGGTGTACTCTGAGCAAGTGGGCTCAAAATTACATTCAATATTCAATAACTGCTTTGAACCACCGCTAGCCTGGTAGCGATGGATCAATTTCAAAGAGATATATTTAAGCAAACTTATCGGCCGAGAGTGATAATTACAGCCTCACGCTTCCAAAATAGCATAAAGCGTTTTTGTTCCACTACTTGGAATACAACTTGCCAACCATCTTGTGCGTACTTGTTCAGCTCTGCTTCCATCTTTTGCACAGGCAAGCCACTTGCACCTAGTAGAATTGTGCCGCAACCACCTTCAACAATGTGAACCACTTTATATTCTGTAAACTTTGTCATTTTTATAACCAACTAATTTAATAAAAACAGGATGTTACAATAAGAAATAAAATGCATCAAGATGCATTTGTCGGGTTTGCCTAATGGTATTTATTAATATTTGATGCTGAACCAAAAACGCCTCTCTATCTCGTGATAAAGAGGCGTTTTTCTATCTAGGTTTTTAGCGAATTCTGAGCGTTAGTTGCTCATTTCAACGTTGCTGCGGTTTGTTTACCCATCGCAATTAACTTGTCGAGAATACGCTCACCATCTGCGCGAAGACCGTTGTGCTCATATTCATTGGTGATCCATGCTTTCGAGTTCGGCATTGCAGCAAGTGTTTCACGGCTGATGTCCATTTCCACAAACATATCGTCGGCATAGACAGCGCAGCTTACAGGCACCTTATTGTTTGCCAGTTGCTGGGCATCGTATAACGGCGTCCAATCGGCTTTCTCTGCCAGTAACTCCGCCGCTTCTTTCAGTGGCTTTAAGTTTACGTATTGATCGAACATCCAAGGGAAGACCATTTCGCCAGTGAAGTAAAACGGCTTACCTTGTTCGTAATTGAACGCATCATGCTCTTGGCGCACTCTGTGAGCGCTCCATTGAGAAGCAAACCCTTGGCAGTAAATTGATTCGTGCAGAATCGCGTAGATTGGATTGGTTTGGAAGTTTTGCTGTGCCAACATGTCGTTGAGGAATTCATAACGAAGCTGAGGTTTACCGTTCACTTCAATCAAGGCACTTTCTAGCCAGTAATAAGTTGGCAAGAAGGTATCACTGACACCAAAGTTAATCCCAATTTGTTGGAACTGTTCGACAGTAAAGCGCTGACCATTTGGCAGAAACTCTTCGTGCTCCAACAAGTGATTGGCAATGTTCTGGCATAGCTGCTGCGCTTGTGGGAATTGCTGGAAGAAGGCTTGGTTCTTCTCCATGGTGCGCTTAAAGGTTGCTTGATACACATCATCGGCATGACGAGAAACCGAAGGCACACCACCCGTAATGTAGCTTTGCAGCAAGCTGTTCGGGAACAGCGATAGGTAGGTTAGTGAGCAGAAACCACCGAAGCTCTGACCCAAAATTGCCCACTTCTCAACACCAAATTGTTCACGGATAAATTCCGCGTCGCGAACAATGTTGTCTGCGCGGAAGTGGCTTAAGTAGTCCGCTTGTTGCTTAGGCGTGAGGTGTGCAAGCGTCTGGTGATTAATCACGCTGCTGTTGCCAGTGCCGCGTTGGTCGAGCAGCAATACACGATACTCACTCAGTGCGCGTTTTATCCAACCGTTGTTTCCGTTTGGACGAGGAGAAGGGAAGCCCGGACCGCCTTGAAAATACACTAACCATGGTTTGTCGGAGTCTTCATCGCCGACTAAACAAACGGAGCGAGCGAAGACGTTGATCGTGCCTTTACTTAGATCTTGGTAGTTCAGCGGCACGGTAAACGAGTGGGGCGTGTAATGCAGTCCTGCGTCTATAAATGATTGAGCGTTCATTGTTATGGTCTGTCCTTGTTTATAGTCGCTTTACGATATCGAATTCCTTATTAGAAACAATAGATTTGTTGTAAGAACTCGATTTTTGAAGCCGGAAAGGCAAGGAATGGCACTCAAAACAGAAACTCTTCGATCTTTCCGTGTTGGTATGCACTGAGTGAACTATGATCTGATAAGTGCAGTTTAGACATCACTGTTTTACCGTTTTTATGAAACGAGACATTTGGCGGTCATTGACCATGGAGGATGCTTGATGAACACGTCACTAACCCGAATCACGCTCACTTGTTTATTACTACAGACCATCAGTGCCCCTACATTGGCGGTCGTGACGCCGAATCCGCCTCAGTTACAGGCAAAAGGCTATGTGTTAATGGACTTTCAGTCCGGAGCCATTATTGCTGAGCAAAACGCGCGTGCCGGATTAGCCCCTGCCAGTTTAACTAAGTTGATGACCGCTTACGTCGTGGGGCAAGAAATCAAATCCGGGCGGCTTCAATGGGATGATAAAGTGACGGTGAGTGAGAACGCGTGGTCAGCCAAATTCCCAGACTCCTCAAAAATGTTTATCCAACCCAAAGATGAAATCACCGTCGCCAATCTAATGCGTGGAGTGATCATTCAATCTGGTAATGATGCTTGTGTGGCGCTCGCCGAACATGTTGCTGGTAGTGAAGGGGCATTTGTCGCCTTGATGAACGGTTGGGCAGATAAGCTCAGCTTGAATGATACCTACTTCGTTAACTCGCATGGTCTGGATAGCGAGGGCATTCAAACTTCTCCTAATGATATGGCGACTCTGATGCAATCCATCATCAATGATGTGCCTGAAGTCTATGCGCTTTATAGTGAGAAGGTATTTAAGTGGAATAAGATCACCCAATACAACCGCAATAAACTGTTGTGGGACAAATCGATGGATGTCGATGGCGGCAAAACGGGCTACACCAGCAATGCAGGGTACAGTTTGGTCAGTTCTGCTAAGCAAGGAAAGATGCGATTGATTTCAGTAGTGATGGGAACGCCAAGCAAACAGTCGCGTATTAGCCAGTCTAAGAACCTGCTCAGTTATGGCTTCCGCTTCTATGACACCAAACAAGTGGCAAAACAGGGCGAAGTTCAGGCGAGTGCAAAAGTGTGGAAAGGCGATGTCAGTGAGATTGATTTGGGTTTTGCCCAAGATGCGTACCTGACGCTCCCTCGCTCTCTAACCGCTGGTTTAGACAAGAGCGTGGTCGTGAATGAGCCGCTGATTGCACCCATCGCAAAAGGGGATGTGGTTGGCAAAGTCGTGTGGAAGAGTGACGATAAAACCGTGGCGAGCTATCCGTTGGTGAGTAACCAAGCAGTGGAAGAGGGCTCGTGGATTGGAAAGTTATGGGACAGTTTAGTGCTGTGGGTGAAGTCTCTGTTTAGCTAGCGCAAGTGCGAGTTTCGCAATAGTGATTTCAGAATTTCAGAATTTCAGAATTTCAAACAAAGAAAAGCAGCTCGAAGGTGAGCTGCTTTTTGCTTTCGCGTTTATTGTGGTTTCAGTGATTATTCAGACAGGGTGATGATTGGTAAGTCATCCCAAATCTTGCTCTCATCCGATGCGCCGCCAGAGAAGTTCCAAGGACCTTTGTCTTGTTCCAGTGGACGGTAAGTGGCAGACAATCCATCCAAGTCCCAAGTTGTCACATAGAATCGAATACCATCCAGTGAATCAGGTCGACCCAGCGCGTCACTCGCGAAGTCCATCGAAATGGTGTTGTTGGCTTTGTCTACCGTGACCATTGGTGCTGGTGTTACGGCTTCGCCCCATGTTGTCGCGTTTGCGCCTTGAGTGTTGTAAATGGAGCTTTGCCAGCCGAAGACCACAGCATTGCGACTCCATGTTCCGCTTGGCATAGAAGCGTTGATCTTAGGCAGTTCCGTTAGGTTGCTTGCTGCTTCTTCCGGTAAATCAATGAAGATGGTGAAACCAACGTGGTCAAAGCCGTTTGGCGGCAACCAAGTATCGGTGATCTTGTCCATGGTGAAGGTCAAGCGCACGTTACTGCCGACGGTAAATACCTCAGCTTTGTTGATTGCGAGTTGGCTGTTGTCTTTATCGAACGTTGGATCCGTTGGTAGCGAGTAGTTACCGTTAGGACCGCCCATGCCATCTTGCGCATCACCTGCGTCATCAATAGTGTCGTCTGGCGTGTTCGACCAGCTTAAGTCCGACACAAAGTTTACATCTTCAATGCCCGCTTTTTTCTCAGTGGAGTAAATCGCGAAGCGGTGTTGCTGTTCGCCAATCGCAAAGTGTCGGGTAGATAAAGTCACGCTGAACTGACCGTCAGCACCTACGGTAATGGCTTGTGCTGTTTCCAGATTACCGTCCACGACAAGGTTCAATTTCTCGTTTGCGTTAGCAGTACCAGTAATCACGATGTCATCAGTGATGGTTTGTCCTTCCCAATCCTGTGCCAGTTGGATGTTGAGATCTGGGGTATCTACCGATTGTGTGTCGTTAGTTTTCGAGTAAATTACGGCAGATTTGGCTGGTAGCTCAAGGGTTACGTGACCGTTTTCATCTGCGATTAACTGCTCCGGAGCGTCTGCCCAATTCGACATGATTTGTTGTTGGAAGACGGTGCCGCCCGCTTGCTCTACATCGAGTTGGTTCATCAACATCGGGGAATTCGATGTGTTCATTACCACCAAGACTTCGTCGTTATCCAACGTTCGGGTAAAGGCGAACACACCGGCGCCAGCTTTATCGCTGCCAATCACTTTCATTTCGCCGCGAGTCATGACTTTGTTTTCGGTACGTAACTTAGCAAGCTCTTGGATGAACAAGTACATCTCGCTGTTTTGGTCGAATGAATCTACGTAGTCACCGTCTTCACGGTAACCGCCAGCAAACATCGCATCGCGCGCTGCTGACATCGCCTGTTCTGTACCTTGGTAAATCACAGGAATGCCCGGTACCGCCATCATGGTAATCAGCGCTTGCTTCATATCGTTGACACTGCCTTGCGATAGAAAACGCGGCATATCGTGGTTATCAATGAAGTTCGGCATGATGTATGGATTCGGGAACATCTCCATCATTTTCTCAAGGCGGAAGCGTAAGTAATCGGTCGGTTGTCCTGCTGCAAACACGCGCGTCATGGTAGCTTGCAATGGGAAGTTCAGCACCGAGGTTAACTGTTCTGGTGAGCCGCTTTCGCCGATGTAACTTAGCATCTTCTCTTCGCCTTCGGTGTTGTAAGGCGTAGATGTTTCGAAGACTTCACCAAAGGTCAGGAAGTTATCGCGACCAGTATCAACCGCTTGAGTCATCACACCGTCGTCGGCATGTAGGAAGTCGTTCCAGAAATCGTGCTCAACAAACTTCACGGTATCGATACGGAAACCGTCAACGCCCACTTCGCGGATCCATTTACGGTAGCTCTCTTTTAAATAAGCACGTACTTCAGGATCGGACGTATTCAGGTCATCCAGATCTGACAGTTGCCAGGTTTTTTCTTGGACGGGGTCGTTGTGGTCGGTGATGCTTGGTGTCCAGTGGTAAATGCCCGTGCCATCTTCTTTACATTCATTCATGTTGAGTGGATAAGGCAGTTCTTGCCCTGCTGGCAGCGCATTTTCAATCAAACGGAAACCTTGGCAAGGTAGGCTAGGGTCGTAATTGTATGGGTCATCGTAAGTGAAGAAGTTACCAACGTGGTTGGTCACGATGTCTTGAATCAAGAACATGTTACGAGCGTGCACTTCTCGCGCTAACGCTTGGTAGCTTTCCATGTCACCAAAGTGCTCATCCACTTTTTGGAAATCACGCGCCCAGTAGCCGTGGTAGCCGCCGTAGTTTTGTTCTGCGTCCCACCACTGGTTTGCCACTGGCGGCGTAATCCAGATAGAGGTTGCGCCTAGGTCTTCGATGTAGCCTAGCTTGTCACTAACACCAACAAGATCACCACCACTGAATTTCTTGTCTGAGGTAGGATCGTACTCATTCTGACCTTGATCGTTAAGCGTGTTGTCGCCGTCGTTAAAACGGTCGATCATCAAGAAGTAAATGATCTGGTCTTGCCAATCAGGAGATGCCACGTGGCTTCCTGTATCGGCTGGCGTAGTTTCATCGCTACCACAGCCAGAAAGAGCTAGGGCGATCGCTAGAGGGAGTATTTTTATTTTATTCAAAGGGTTAGGTAAGGTTTCAAACACGGTTTTTGTCTCCGTTATGCAGCAATGCGGAAACGATAAAACAAAGGTTTGAAATTGAGAGTGTCATTTCACGCCAAAAGAGACGTGAAATGATGTCACGAAGAGCTGAATTTGAACTGTGCTACATATTTAACTGAGTGGTTGCACAATTGGATATTGAATCGGGTAATGGTCTTTGGCTAACTCATTACCAGAATGATCATAGAGTCGGAATCGGCATTGTTTAACCGTTTGGGGTAGGGGCAGTTGCAGCGCCCAGCATGTGTAATCTTCTGCGTTCTGAGTCTGGCTCATTGCGTGCGGAGTTAGCTCGTCATCCGCGTAGCAATCGATCTTCGCCACGTCTTTTAATCCGCAGGCGAGTTCCACAAACAAGGTGTACAGAGTGCCGAGTTGGATCAGTTGTCTTGTCGGGACAATGTATTCTGTTGCGCCAATTAAAAGCCCTTTAGAAACCACGTAATCACGCTGGTGGTTGTTATCAATATAGCGCTCACCATCGACTTCATAACACAGTCTAAAGGTCAGTGGATGAGCAACAGGAAGCTCGGTTGTCGCCCATAGTTCGGTGCCATTATTCAAGAAACGCTCGAAGAAGGCAGGGTAGCGACGCCACGTGCCATCACGGTCTCGACACTCAACGGAGACCACTTTTTCAAACGCAATATTATCCACTTCCATCCAGATTTTACCGACGGGTTGGTCAATGTCGTTATCGGCTAAAGTATTCGCTTTGGCGTAGTACAAGCGGATGGGTTGGTTATTGAGATGAGTGCGGTTATCCAAACACTGCTGGCGATATTGCATTGGTGAAAACGGATACCAACGGCGAAAGGTTCTATGGAAGTTGGAAGGCTCTTCATAACCCAACTTATAAGCGATTTGCTGCGTTGTGAGTTGAGTGTCTGCAAGTAGGGCAAGTGCATGCTTTTTCTTGGCGAAGTCGACGCATTGCGAATAGCTCATTTGTTTTTCTTGCAGGCGACGTTGCAAGGTGCGCTTGGGTACGCCCAGTTGCAGTGCGGCTTGTTCTAGTTTCAGTGCGTAATTGCTGTTTTTGACGAACAGAGCATTAAGCACGCTTAGCAATTCTGGCTGTTCAATTGGCTGATGAGACAGCAGCAAATAAACATGTTTCACCAAGTCGAACACAACCGAGTTCTGTTTCGGGCTGCTGTCTTCTCCTAGTTCGAAATGAGCAGAATAAAGGTCATGGTTGTGAAGCTGAATGCGCACAGATGCACTCAAACCTATCTGTTCCAATTGCATCAGCAGCAAGTCATAAACCGATTCTGCCCAGCTTGGCATTTCGGTAGCTCTGCACTCTAGCCGCATCTGAACCTGGTTATCACTGTGTTCGAAAACAATGTACAAGCGACGGTCGAATAGCGAAACACTTTTGCTCCACCACAGCAAACCTTCACGTAGCGTCGGTGCCTCTTGCAACATCATACATTGCAAGGCAACCAGCTTTTCAATGTGCCAATATTCGCCAGCAATTCTTAGGTGATTATGCCCAAGTTTTTTGCAGAGAAAGGGAGTGATGATGTTGTCTTGAGGCAGCATGAAAGTGGTTCGATAACAGAGCAAAGGCGACATTATTGCTTAAACCAGGTGTTGCTTCAGTGAGAGTGCTCAAAGCTTGTTACATCGGCGATTTTCAAATTTATTTTGAAGATGTTTTTAACTGAAATCGGTTTTTCCCTGTAACTCATAAGGTTAAAGTGATAACCAGCATAAACTACTCGACTGGAGACCCCGATGGACATCGTTCAAGCTGCTAAATCCCGCTACTCAACCAAAGTCTTTGACCCAACTCGTAAGCTGCCGCAAGAAAAGATCGACGCAGTCAAAGAGCTGATTCGTTTTAGTCCATCGAGCGTGAACTCTCAGCCGTGGCACTTCATTCTGGCAAGCACAGAAGAGGGCAAGCAACGTATCGCAAAAGCAGCACAAGAGAACTACGCGTTCAACGCTGCGAAGATCTTGAATGCGTCACACGTGTTGGTGTTCTGTGCCAAAACGGGCATCGATAACGACTACATCGAAGCGCTATTGGCGCAGGAAGAAAAAGACGGTCGATTCCCAACCGAAGAGGCAAGAGCAGCGGTACGTGGCGGTCGTAGTTACTTTGTAAACATGCACCGTTTTGACCTAAAAGATGCTAATCATTGGATGGAGAAACAGGTTTACCTCAACGTGGGTACATTGTTGCTGGGTGCTTCAACGCTAGAAATTGATGCGGTGCCAATCGAGGGTTTTGACCCGAAAGTGTTGGATGAAGAATTTGGTCTACGTGAAAAAGGCTACACTGGTGTTGTGATTGTGCCGCTTGGCTACCACGCGGAAGATGACTTCAATGCTAAGACGCCTAAGTCACGCTGGGAAGCAGAAACTGTATTTACTGAGATTTAATCAAGATGATCCATTTAGTTGCAGAAATTAAAGCCTACCCAGATAGTATCGACAACGTAACCAACTTACTTTCTGGTCTACTAGAACCTTCTCGTGAAGAAGACGGTTGTTGCCAATACGAACTGTATTTGGATCAAAAGATCGAAGGCTTGTTTATGTTCCAAGAAATTTGGGCATCGCAAGAAGCGTTAGATAAGCACCTACAAAGCCCACATATCGCACAGTTTATCTCGACGCTAGAAGATAACGATTGGGTTGAATATTCTCAGATTCGCCCAATGACGTTTGTCGGCTAACCTTCTGAGCAGAATGTTGCCAGCGCTTTCTTACGTTGCTGGCAGCATTTTTCATGAATGAATTCACGGAAAGTACGAATGGTTGGCGTCAGCAAACGACGATCGGCGCACACCATGTATAGCGGTACCGGACCACAATCCCACTCAGGCAATACTCTTACTAATCTTCCCTCAATCAAATCTTGGCTGATGTCCATCAGTGATTTGTTGGCGATGCCTTTGCCTTTGATTGCTAAGCGATGGGATAAGTCACTGTCGTTGCTAAGTAGCTTGCCACTCACAACAACCTGTTCTGTTTCGTCACCGCGAGTCAGCGTCCATTTGTTGTAA
This sequence comes from Vibrio sp. Y29_XK_CS5, assembly GCF_024181835.1. NCBI lineage: Bacteria > Pseudomonadati > Pseudomonadota > Gammaproteobacteria > Vibrionales > Vibrionaceae > Vibrio > Vibrio sp. Y29_XK_CS5. The sequence continues at coordinate 1,783,397 of NZ_JAMZAM010000001.1, read as the reverse complement.
ACCGAATCCGCCACCATGTAACACAAACAGTTGTGTTGGTTTAGATCTTCCGGTTTGGTCAGCACAGGATTATTTGCGACGTATTCTGGAGAGGCACACAGGATTCGCTCATTTGCGCCACACAATGCCAATACGACGAGGTTAGAGTCAGCAGGTTCACCGTAGCGAATCGCGATGTCGACGGGTTTGGTGTACATATCAGTCAAGCTATCAGACAGCTCTAACTTGATAGAGACGTTCGGGTAAACATCAATAAATTCATCAACCCAATCAAGCAGCATGTTGCGACCAAAATCAGATGGCGCAGTGATGTGCAGCTGACCTGATAACTCGCCCCGCGCGCTTGAGATCTGATCTAACCCCTCTTGAAGCATTGCGAGCGCTTGGGTGGTTTTATCTAAGAACAATTCGCCTTCCGACGTTAAGCGAAGGCTGCGAGTGGAGCGCACAAACAGCGGAAAGCCTATTTGTCCCTCAAGACGTTTGATCGATGCACTGATGGCTGCTGGTGTCATGTCCATGCTGTTGGCGGCTTTCGAAAAACTGCCTTGGCGTGCGGTTTCGACAAAGATATTCAGATCGTTGAGGGCTTTCATAATGAAAAGGGCTTTTAAGAAGTTTGGGCTACTATAGGGGAGAGTCGCAGGGCAATTCAAGGTTAAAACATTAGGTTGCACGGCGAGTTTGAGTTAGATTAGCGCGCAACTTCACTTTACCGGATCAATAGCATGAGCCAACAGCAGCCGAATAACCCACTTCACGGGTTGAGTTTAGAGAAAATCCTTACCCGTTTAGTTGAGCACTTTGGGTGGAACGGAATGCATGAGCGCGTTCGTGTGAACTGCTTTAAGAAAGATCCTTCAATCAAATCGTCGTTGAAGTTCCTGCGCAAAACGCAGTGGGCAAGAGATAAAGTAGAAGCGCTGTACATCGAGACGTTCTGCTAATTGGATTTGGTGCACGTTTAAAAGAGAGATTCCGGATGGCTCGCTTAGGCTCTTCCGGAATGATGTCTGAGCTTGTATTGTAGGGTGAACACCCAAGCGAGAACCGCCATTCTGAACAGCGAGGAACGAGCGTGATTCAGAATCTACTCTCAGAATATATTGAGTTTATTCATTGCTTTATGGTTTGCAGCAAACGGTAAGTAGATTCTTAGTCTCGCCTTGGCTCGCTAGAATGACACAGCTTTTCTTATAGCATAGGCTGGAATAGTTCCTCTGCGTCATTCCCGATAGCGACGAAGGAGCGCAGTAGGGGATCTCTGTTGTGATGTTTAAAGCGAGATTCCGGATGGCTCGCTTAGGCTCGTCCGGAATGACGTTTGACCCTGTATTGTAGGGCAGAGAACCGTCATTCTGAACCGCGAGGAACGAGCGTGATTCAGAATCTACTCTCAGATTATATTGAGTTTATTCATTGCGCTATGGTTTGCAGCAAGCGGTAAGTAGATTCTTAGTCTCGCCTTGGCTCGCTAGAATGACACAACTTTTTACCGTGTAGGCTGGAAGGACACAGCTTTTCTCATCGCATAGGCTGGAAGAGTTCCTCTGCGTCATTCCCGATAGCGACGAAGGAGCGCAGTCGGGAATGTCGATTCTAATCTCTCGCTTCTTGCCTCTTTTCTCACTCCAAATGATGCGTACTGCCCACGGTGCCTTCCAAGTCTAAAATCGACTGGCGGACGTGGTCTGGAATTGCAGCTTTCACGTTGTTCTTAAAATCAAACATCACACCAGTAGCCGTCGCGATGGTCGCAATCTTGCCCCACTTCTTACTCAGCACTTGGTATTCCATCGTGATGCGATCTTCTTGCATGTCGATTACGCGTGAGCCAATCAAAAGCGTATCTGGAAACGTAACGGGTAGCTTATAGCGGCATTGGGTTTCACTTAGAACCGGACCGATGTGAGACGTCTGCAGATCTACCAACAGATTAATCTTGTTGAAGTAGTCCAAACGCGCAGTTTCGAAGTAACGAAAATACACCGCATTATTGACGTGTTGGAGGGCATCCATCTCTCCCCAAGCGACTTTGATTTCCGTAATCACTGGGAATTCTTTTAATAAAGTATCCATTACTCATGTTCCTTTTTCATCGACGTTGCCGCAATTTACCAAGCGACTTATCACTTTGAGTATTTATTCTAGATGGAACTGATTAAGATGTAATAAAATTGTATGCAAAATGTGAAATGAATTAGATGCTTATTTTTGTAAACTAAAAACTTTACATAGTCAGTTGTGAGGCGTAGGTTTAAGTAAGCGTAACCAAAAGGAGATGTCCAATGACAGAACTGAAAGGTTTCAATCTTGCCAAAGTAGAAAAACGAATCGACTGGACAGGTGAGCTGTTCAGTTTACGAGTTTCCGGTGCGCCTCTCTCCTTCAAAGCCGGACAATTTACCAAACTCGCCTTGCTCGACGAACAGGGCAATCCCATTAGCCGTGCATACTCGGTGGTGAATGCGCCCAGTGAGCAGTTCGAATGGCTCGAATTCTTAGTCGTCGCGAACCCAGAAGGGCAACTGACGCCAAGGCTGCAACAGCTTCAAACTGGCGATAGCATTTATGTTGGAGAAACGGCTCATGGCGATCTTATCCACGATACCATTCCCAAACACGCAAACGATCTATGGTTGCTTTCTACGGGCACAGGCATTGGTCCATTTCTCTCTTTGTTAGACGACATCAATCTACTTCCACACAGCGATCACATTGTGCTGGTGCATGGTGTGCGTTACGAAAGAGATTTAGTTTACAAATACCTGATTGAGCAGCTCCAACAGCGATATGAAGGTCGTCTGCGTTATGTGCCGATTGTCAGCCGTGAGAGTATTCCGGGTAAGCTTCAAGGCCGCATTCCAGAGTTGATTGCGTCGGGAGAGCTTGTTAATCGTGCTGACTTGCCGTTTTCTAAACAAAGCAGTTTTGTGATGATGTGTGGTAACCCAGAGATGATCAAAGATACCTCTCCAGTACTGCAAGGTTTAGGCTTAGAGAAGTATCGTGCCCGAACAGGTGGCAATATCATTTACGAGAGATATTGGTGAGGTTTGATTGATATTTGACCATCTCAGTTCTGAGAGAGGGTCACAAATATGGCTTCTCACAATTGAGCGCCTTACAACCCATCCCTAGAATGCATCAGCTTGCATTTCAGGGGGAAGTATGTGGTGCTCAATTGCCGATAGAAGGCGAAGATTTATTGGTGGTTTCATCGATCTGATGATCGTGACTGGTTTAGTGCTTACAATCGCTTTGACCATCAATTCTGTTGTAAATGGCTTCGAACTTTCTTTGAGTGAAAACCTTCAATTAGTTAAGGACACAAAAGCAAGCTACGTGCTAACCATTCCTATGTTGATGATGGCGAATTGGAATTTTCTCCGTGAGGGACAAACTGTTGGGATGCGTTTGGTTAGGATCAAAGTGGTGATGAAGAACGGTCACGACACGACGAAAGTGACCACGTCTTTACGATTGTGTATGAGCTATTTGATTGAAATGCTTATCCCGTTTACACCATTGGTCAACCTTGCTCTATTTTTATTTCACCCTGAGCGTCGTTTGTTACACGATTTGCTTTCAGGTACCAAAGTGGTGAATTGCTAACTCAACTGCTGATTTGACGTTGAATGATCAGTTTCATGCAGAGTTGCGATCGAATCGTCTTTCCATATCTCTCTTCCTACGACTACACTTACTTCAAACATAAATTCAATCGCTTAGGACTCAAGGATGATGAACAAAGCTGGTTGGACAGTGTGCCTCGCTACTCTCATTTCTTCCGGCGTTGTTGCTGGAGAGTGGGAGATTGAAGCGGGGGGATTTTTCTCTCGCACTGACACCAAACTTAACGCCTACGACCCTTACCTCGACCAAATACGTACCATTGATTTCGAATCTGATCTCGATTTGAAAGAGTTTACCGTGCTGCCTTATGTTGAAGTGGAGTATTACTTCAATAAAAAACATAGCGTGTATCTTGATTGGCGTAGTTTGCACCGTGAGGCAACCCGCACAGCGGTAACCAAACCTTTTGAAATTACCGTTGATGGCACCACTTATGCGGTTCAAGCTGGCTCTAAGCTGACCACAGAACTGAACATTGATATTGCACGCCTAGGTTACGGTTATCAGTTTTACACCAGTGATAAATGGGCGGTGGATGTATTGGCGGGGCTGCACGTGATGTGGCTGTCATTAGGTTTAGATGGCAAGCTTGGCGCAAAAGTGAGTGGGGTGGATGAAATTCCAGTAATGTTTGTTGATGATGCGGTTTTAAATGATGTTACTGCCCCTTTGCCTGATTTGGGGATTCGAGCAGAGTATTCACTGACGCAAGACTGGATTTTAAAAAGCCACGCACAGGTGTTCTATTTAGCTGTGGATGATATAGAAGGCTATTTGTTTGAAGTGGACATTGGCGCAAAGTACTTCTTTACCGACCAATTCAGCATGACGGGTTCATTTAACTATTACGAAGTAGGGGTTGATTACGAAAGCGACAATTCTGCGCTCGATGTTACCTACCGATTCTATGGTCCAATGCTGACCATGGCGTACAAATTCTGAATTAAAAAAGCCACACAGGAGTGTGGCTTTTTGTATTGAATATTTCGTCTACCAGACAACGAGCTATTGCTTGTTGATGTAGTCTTTAAAGCGCGCTTGTGTCTCAGCGTCTGCTTTTTGGTACCAGAAGTGCAGCATTTCTTCAGCCGTTGAATCTGCTTTCATCGTCGCAGGCTTAGTTTGCTTCATGTCTGATGGAATTGCTGCTGGAAGCGTTACAGGCTGAACGACCGCTGCAGTTGCAACGCCGATTGCCGCTACACCGCCTGCTTTATTGTAGTCTTCCACTTCGCGAACGTAGTCACGACCAATTTGCATACCTGGTTTGATTAGCTTGTCTTGCTCTACCGCAATTGCATTGCCTGAAGCATCAACCAGTTTCCAATCTAGGTCTTTGATTCTTTCTTCTGCTTGGCGAAGGTCACGGTATTCAGGAAGCTGGAACGCTAGCTCAGCATCGGTTGCGTCGAAACGAGCTACGATAACGTCACTCTCAACACTTAGGCGATCATTGCCTTGGCTGAAGTAAGGTGCGTAGCGGAAAACAACTTGGTTTACACCGTCAGGCAGAGTGAATGATCTTTCAGAAGCAAAAAAGCCACCAGATAGTTTTACTTTTTCACCGTTAGCCGCATAGATTGAAACGTCGTCAGGAACGGTTACCGTCACATCCGCGAATGCCATGCCACTCATTGCCAAAGCAAGCGCGCAAGTTAAAGGCTTGATCAATTTCATTGTTTTTATCCTAAGCACTGTCATTAGTGGTCATCGAGATTGCATTGTTCATTGTCTGATTGCAACTCTCGAATGTTAGAAGATTGAAAATTTAACAAGAACGTCATTTTAATCTGATTCCAAGCGATGAAACTGTGAGCTAAATAGCTCAAACCGCTGCAAAGACAGCGGTTTGTTTCAAATGCTTGCAAGGTTAGATACCAGCGCCGTGACCAGATTCCGCTTGCGACGCTTCTTTCTCTTCGATGACCGCTTCTTCTTGCTGTTGTGCTTTCTCTATGCTCAACCACCATACGAATAGCTCATACCAAATCGCTAGGATAACGGCACCTAAGAACAGACCAACGATGCCGTAGAAGAGCATGCCGCCAATGGCACCAAGTAGAATCACAGGCATCGGTACGTCAACACCGCGTCCCATTAGCATCGGCTTGAACAGGTTCTCTGACAATGCCGCAACCACAACCCACACAGTAAACATAGTCGCAGTGCTGGTGTCTTGGGTCATGTACATGTAGCCAATTACAGGCAGTACGGCAAGCAGTGCAGGAAGCTGTGCGATACACAGGATCATCAGAATAAGTGTGAGTAGACCTGCAGCAGGTACGCCGAAGATGAAGAAACCTGCACCAATCAATAGCGCTTGAATCGCAGCGACACCAACCACGCCAAGCAACACACTCTTAATGGTTGCGGCGATAAGTGTTGTCCAGCTCTTGGCGTTGTCGCCAGCGGTGCGAACGGCAATGGTGCTAAGACCTGATGCCAAGGACTCTGAGTAAGTCATAAAGCCAGCAGCAATCGCAAGCGATAGGATAGAAAGAAGCAGACTACCCAAAGCACCGCCTACCATGCCAAGTAGAGACGTTAAGCCTGACTTGATTTGTGGCATAAAGGTTTGAATTGCTTTCTCTAAGTTTGTCGCGAACAGCGTCCATACTTCATAAAGCTTGTCACCGACAAGTGGCCAATCAGCAACAGAAGGTTTTGGACCAGGGATTTTGATGTCGCCATTTTGCAATACTTCTAGTGCGTGCGTTGCGCCATCAACAATGGAGCCTGATACCATCACTAGAGGCGTGACCAGTAGGGCGATACCCAACAACGCAATTGTCGTTGCAGCGAGACCTCGTTTACCACCATACACTCTTTCTAGTTTTTTACAGATTGGCATCAATGCAACCGCGATGATCGCACCCCAAATCACAGGAAGAATGAAAGGTTTGATAATGTCATACGTAAACATCAGCAAGACTAAGATCAAGCCGATACGTATCGCAGATTCCACCATATTACTGATGAAAATCTTACTCTCTGTTTTTTCCGATTGTTTATCCATTTTTGTTTACCTGATGTTCAATGTTGGAACTGACGAGACTTGAAACAACAATCGCCATATAAAACACGCCTACAATGGCCTCTAAATACACAACGACTTGTGCCAATGGTGTTAGAGGGCTGATGTCGCCGTAACCTAACGTGGTTAAGGTGACGAAACTGAAATACGCTGCATTAGAGAAGTTCTGACCCCAAGAGATGGCTTCCATCCCGGTGAATGAGTTTGGAGAGAACTCAAGAAGGATGAGATAGGCAATTGCCCACATCAGTCCCAGCAGCAAAAATAGGGCAACCGAACCAATGACTTTGTTGGTGTTCACATGCCCAGTGAACAGAATCTGTCTTGCGATGGATTTGAATGTCCCGAAGAAGAAGGCGAAGGTGAGGGCGAGCATCACCACGTCCATTTCTTTGATACCGAGAGCGGCTTTAATACCAATCACCAATACCCAAGTACCGAGCAAGGTATAAAGAAAACGTGACCAGTTTTTGTCAAAGCGTAAGCTCGCCATACAGACGATAAAAGTGATGATGGTGAACCCTTGTAACAGGTGTTCCATCGCTCCTTCTCCTACAACCTGTACAAACGCACCGCCAATTAAGAGCCCGACTAACGCTAGGGTCAGATAGAAGAAGTTGTTTTCTTCATTGATGTTTTTGAGTTTTTTTCCGATAGCCATGGTTATGTCTGTTTAACTCCTATTCTTGCTCTTGTGATGAGTCCTTCATCACCATGATGGAAGCAGAAAGACCAAAGCGTAGGTCGACGCCTTCTGGTAATTCATGCAATGACACGCGAACGGGAATGCGTTGGGCTAAGCGAATCCACTGGAATACAGGGTTCACATTAGGGAGAAGGTTGTAGCCAACGGTGCCGTCTTTAGGGGCGATACCCCAACCGATGGAGTCCACCGTAGCGTCGATAGGTGTGTCTGGGTGAGACATCAAGGTGACACGAGCTTCATTGCCCGGAGCAATTTGAGCCAATTGGTTTTCGCGGAAGAAGCCAAAGACCCAGAAGCTGTTTTTGTCGATAAGTGCCACTAACGGCTGGTTTGCAACCGCTTGTGTACCGTCACGGATATCTAGGTTCGATACAAAGCCATCAACCGATGCGTACACTTTGGTGTAACCAAGGTTCAGGCGCGCAGACTTAAGCTGTTCTTCTGCTGATTTGATTTGCAGTAACGATTCTTCGTAGGTGATTTCGCGACGAATGAGATCTTTGTGAGAAACTGCGCCCCGGTCTTTGGCTCGGATGTCTTTTAAACGATCGTATTCGATCTTTTTACCGCGTGAACTGACGATGGCTTTCTCTAACGCCACTTCTGCTTGTGATAGGGCAACGTCGTAAGTGGTTGGATCGATCTCAAACAGCAGATCGCCTTTCTTCACTTCTTGGTTGTCCATCACGGCAACATGAACGATAGGACCAGATACACGAGGTGCAACCTTGATAACGTTCGCACGTACCTGACCATCGCGGGTCCATGGGTTATTAAAATACTCTTCGAACTTCTGATAGCCGAACCACGCCGCGCCACCAAGAATGACAAGATTGAGTGCAATAACGAGTAGTTTTTTCATCTTGTTGGGCACCTAAAACTGTATATAAAAACTGTCGATGGCCACCACGTAAAACACCATGATGGCAATGAATGTCAGAGACGGAAATGCAATGAAGCGTGACAAGCGTGTCTTGTTCAAGATGATCACCGTTATCCATGTGGCAGTGACGGCAAGAATCAGCACCAGTAACAAGGGAGAAAAGTAAACGTCCCCCCAAGAGAGTTCGTGTGGCATTACTGCACCTCCCCATCTTGCTCGGAACTATTTTTCTGGGTACTTAGTTGCTCGGCACTGTCTGCTTGCGCTTTGTCTGAAGATGGCTCGATGCGAATTGGTGGCAGAACACGTTCTTCTTCATCCAGCAAACCATCCCAATCGCTGCGGTCTTGCATCTGTTTGGCGACGGTTTCAGATAAAAATGGTTTACCTGTTTGAGCCTCCCATCCACCGCCGAGCGCTTTGTAAAGTGCCACAACTTGGTTTGCGACGTTACCTTTGATGGTGGCGTAGCTGTCTTCTGCGCGAGTCATCTTTTCTACTGAATTCAGAAGACGCTCAAAGGAAATCTGACCGTTTTCGTACTGCGTCATCGATATATTGAACGCGCGAATCGACGAATTGACCGATTGCAGACGCAGCGATTTTTGCTCCAAATACAAGTCATAAGCTTCCAGTGCATTAGTCACTTCATTAACCGCTTGCAGCACCTTCTTGTTGTAGTTGGTCAGCGTTTCTTGAAACTTCGCATCTTCAAATCGAATGTTGTTTTTCACTCGTCCGTATTGGAAGATATTCCAACTGAACGTTGGACCTACCACCATGGTTAGCGAGTCACTGAAACTGAAGCTGCTGCCATCTGGAACCGTGCTATCGATACCTATAGAGCCGAACAGAGAGAAGCTTGGGTACAAGGCTGTTTCGGCAACGCCAATCTGAGCACTCTGAGCACGAGCTTGCATTTCTGATACTTGAAGATCAGGTCGACGCATCACCAAATTTGCATCCACTTTGTTATCCAGTAGAGGTGGGCGAGGTACGATGGAGCGTTCGTCGTTGCCTGATAGTGCGGGTTTTCTGCCTGAGGATTTAAACTGGTTTTCGTAATCCGCCATCCGCTGAGCAAAGCCATCAGATTGCAACAGCTTTTCAACGTCTTCTGGCAGCACACCCAACAGCAATGCTAATGCAGTGCGCGACTGCTTCATTGCAATTTCAAGCGAAGGTTGCGCCGCTTTAGTATTGAAGAGCTGGTTTTTCGCTTGCTGAACGTCGAGCTCGGTTACGTTACCAGAATCAAATTGCACCTGAGTAATATTCACTACGCGCTCTTGGATCTCGATGTTTCGACGAGAGAGTAAAATACGCTCTTGGAACGTGCGGTAGTTGATGTAGTTGCGTGCCACTTCCGCAGTGATGGTCACCATGATGTCGTGGTAAGACGCAATCGACGCATAGTAGCCAGCTTCAGCAGATTCAATGCCACGCGCGTATTTGCCCCAGATGTCCATTTCCCACCCTGCATCAAAGGACAGCGCGGCGTTATTTACACCTTGGTCGTTCACATAAGCTCTGGCTAAGTTACCGGAGACAGTTTGCACTTGTGGGTATTGCAATCCTGTGGAGATGCCCAATAGCGAACGTGCTTGGACTATGCGCAAACCCGCCGCCTCAAGATCGAGGTTTTGTTGGCTCGCCATCTCAACCAGTTGGTTCAGTGTTGGATCGTTGAACTGCTGCCACCACTGCTGCAGTTTTTGCTCGGATTGCTGTGTGTCTTGCGCCGCTTTTTCTAATGACCAATCACTTGGTAAGGCGGTTTGCTCTGGATGGACGTAATCCGGACCCAAAGTCGTACACGCACTCAATCCGAGTACAGAGAGTATGGCGAGGCTAGGTTTAGTTAGTTTTAGAAGCATCATATCCTCACCTTTAAAACCGCTTCTGACGTAAGTTCACCCAATCGATATCCTCGTAGGTTTGCTTGCATTGGTTTATTGCTTCGAACACGTTCCGTTTTAAATTCAGCAAGATATAAAAACCGGCTATCTCTGAATAAGCGTAGTCAGATAAATCCAACTCACTAAAGAATTCTTCCAGTTTATTTTCAAAGGATTGGTAATCTTGGCTGTATTGTTCGAACACAGAATTGAGCTCGTCGGTCGTCTGATGGCTTGCTAGTGCGCCAGCCATCAGAGGTAATATGGAATCGGTATGCTTGCTGCGTAACTGTTTGATAAGTCGGTTACTTAACAGCTTTTGTTCGGCAGCAATCAAAATGTTGACGTGGTTACTTAGGGCATTGCATGACTTGCTGAATGCGCCGATGGCCGATGGCGGCGTTTTATCAAATAACTTGTGGTTGATCTTTGAGCTCCAAACCATCAGTTTTTTGGAAGAGACGTTTAGTGTCACCAAATGCAAAGAACGTTTCAGCTTTTTAAAAGAGGACTCGGATTGTTGGTGATAGCTAGCAAATAGGTCACCAACATGCCTGAAATACCGCTCTTTCAGCGTTAAGAACAAATGCTCCGGACGTGAACTGAAAGGGAAGTAATGAGCGAAAATGATCATGAACACCACCATGTAGAACAAGGTCATGATCGTCATTAGGATGCCAAAGTGATAGGTCATATTGTTGTCGAGACCGAGCACGAACAAGCCAATCATATAGAAGATGGTCACCGGTCCTTTGAATAGATAGAAACCGATAAAGGTATAGATAAAGATGAACAAGCCCAGTTCGGCACCTAGCTCTAAACCCGGCAAAATAAAGACGTACGAAGGCACTGCAAATAGGAAGCCAAACGTAAACAAAATCAGCAACATGAATGGGTGAACAGGTACAAACGACAGCAGTGACATAAAGATGGTTGAGAAGGTAACAAACGAGTAGCCACCTGGCGGGTTGAAATAAATCCAAATTAACCCTGCCACCCAGTAGGTGGTGAAGGTTTTCACTGCGGTTTTGAAGTTCTCAGCATCCCACCAAAGGAACTTACTCTTCTGCTTCGGCAATTCTTGCTTAAACGACACATTGTTGATCACAGAATCAATACAGCTAATGCTCTCAGCTAAGCGAGACAAGCTTTGGTGCATGAGTTTAAGTAAGTGACCAAGTGTGAGTGCTGAGCCTTTCACAAGGTGAGACGCGTCTGCCAGCGCAGCTTGGTTGTATTCGATGTTTAATTCTTGAGCTCGGTAAGCCGCTCCCTCGTTGTCCCACATCTCTTGACTGATCTTGAACAGTTGTTGGATTTCTTGAGTCGCTTGATCAAAGTTGTTGATACAGCTTCGGTCTTGCTGGTGGCTAAAGTGACTATGTGCAGCCACGCTAAGCTCTTGAGTGATTTGCTTATTGAAGTGGACCGCGAGTTGCCACTCTTTCATATAGGCCGAGACATCACTGCACTCGACACTGACGGTTGCAAAGCGTTGTTCTAGCGCGTTTTGTGCGGCGAATACTTTTTCTAACAACTCATCGATGGTTGGTGACGGTGCTTCATCGTTTTCAGTCGCTTCCGCATTGGTGACCACATCCTGTTGTAGCGCTGTTTTTTGTTCGAAGTTTTGCAAAATGGCATTAAACAACGCTTGTTGAGCTTGATTCAGTTGCTCAATGAGTTGACGCAGATTTTGCTCTGTTTTGGTCGGCCATAGGAATGTGCCCACCAAGGTGTAAAGCACTACACCAAAGATCGTCATGTACGCGCGATCAACGCCATACATGAATGCGCCTTCTGCATCTCCACCATTCGACATCATTAAGACCATTACGCCAGTTAAGGCAAGTAAGGTTGGGTCTTTTTGGTACGCGTTGCGGAAATAGAAAATAAAGGAAACAACGACAGAAACGCTGAGCATATACAGCAAGCGATCTTGGGCAAACATACCGACGAGCAACAAACCGATTACCGCACCTACCAAAGTACCCAGCACACGCAATGTGCCTTTGGCGAGAGACTCACGTCGACTACCGGTAGAAGCGATTAACATGACTGTCGTAGCCGCGGTAGATGCTTGCGGCCAACCCATTGCAAACGGGATCAGATAAGCCAGAGTTAGGCTAAGCGCTACTTTTGTGGCGAATTTGATTTTCTCGTTCATAGTGTCAACGTTAGCTCAGGCTTATACTTGTAAGTGGATGAATTTATTCAATCAATAATCAGAATTTCGTTCTGAAAAAATTGCGGACGCGGAATATAGCGATTGAAATGAAGAGGTTTGTAAATCCTTTGTCAAAACCCAATCGGACTGAAAAGCCTAAATCGTTCTTCGAGCCCCGTTGCTCATAGCGTGGGAGGAAAAACGACCAAGAAAACGTTTAACTAGAAAGTCTCATTACTGATACAGTTTTGCAGGAATTATCAAACCAAATTTCTATTCAAGGCTCATCGCCAGCATGTTAGGTCTTGCTCACTTCCAAATTATTGTGAAAACAAGTGCCTAACAAAAAGCATAGATGATGAGGAATAAGTTGAGAGGGAAGTTTTTGTTTTTTACTGGCTTGTAGATGTGGTTTTGGATTTTTGGGAGCGAGATAAAAAGACCAATGCAATGCCGCCAAGAATGATAGCACTGGTTATTAACGAATGTAGGGTCAGGGCTTCACCTAACAATATGCTACCTAAAATCAGAGCGATGGCAGGAACAGAAAGCTGGCTAACCGCTGCTTGTAACAGAGATAACTTTTGCATTACCTGATACCAAAGTACATAACCAAAACCTGAGGCGATGGCACCCGATGCAATGGCTAATAATGTACCTTTTAAGGTTACTTGAATTGAATCTAATAACAGTGGGGAAAGTAAGAGTCCTATGATGGAAGCGGTAATGAACCCCCAAGTAATCCCACTGCTCGGAGTTGGGGCGTGTTTACCTAGAGCGGTGAAGCCTGCCCAGCAAACACCGGAAAGTACCATCAATACAGCAGACCAGACATCTGGTCGAGTTGCCGATGGCAGCATGAGCCAAGCAAACCCCGCTAACGACACCGCAATGCCTAACACTTCGAGCGATTTAAAGCGCTGCCCTTGCCACCAATAAAGGGCGAGTAAGGTCAGCTGTACAGCACCAAAAAGTAACAAGGCTCCGGTTCCAGCTGCTAGTTTTATATAGGCGAAAGAAAACAGGGCGGCATATCCAAATAAGGCTACTCCTGCAAACAGACTGAATTTGGTTGTCGGTAGCTGGCTGCGAAAGTTTCCTCTCAGAAGTAGGATGGCAACTAAGGTGACTGCACCAGAGAGTAAACGGATAAGGGTGAAGCTGCCCGCGTCTATGAGACCTGCTGCTAATGCTAAGCGACACAGCAGTGAATTGGCAGCAAACGCCAACATAGCAATCGCGGTCAGTAAAAATGTCGACATTCCTTATCCTCAATCCTAAGCAAGATACGCAGTGTAGCGCCAAACATAAGAAGCTAATTAGTTGATAAAGTGATTAGTTATAGCTGAAAACGCACACTCATGGTGCATTGAGATATCGAAGTCTTGCCAAATTGAGTGAAAATAGTAATTGTTATAACATAACAATTTGGTTCGGTAATAAATACAGAATGAGGAATTCGGGTTGAATCTATTTGTTAATGATCTCACGGTTATTGATGCATCGTATTTGTGTGAAAAACGAGGCATGGTCGGCGAGAGCTGGATTCTGGATGTCGTAATGCATGGCGATCTCAATGAGATGAGCATGGTGCTGGATTTCTCGAAAGTGAAGAAGCAAATCAAACAATTGGTCGATCAATATGTTGATCACCGTTTGCTTGTTCCCGTAGATAATGACGCGGTGGAAACCACAAGTATTCAATCAGGCTATTCCCAAGTCGACCTTATGCGTGGTGAAAAGGGCATTCATCTACATTGTCCGGATGAAGCCTTTTGCTTTGTTGATGCTAAAGAAATCTCAATAGAAAGCGTGACGAAACACATTCACCATGTTCTACAAGGTCATCTACCGAGTAATGTGGCATCGATTGATGTGACCTTGCGTCATGAAAAACTCGATGGCGCTTACTATCACTACACCCACGGTTTAAAAAAACATGATGGTAATTGTCAGCGTATCGCACACGGACATCGTTCACCGATCCAAATCCTAGTGGATGGGCAGCGTGATATCGAACGCGAGCACGCTTTTGCACAGCGTTGGCAAGATATCTATCTCGCCTCCATCGAAGACTTAGTTGAAGTTGAGCATTTAGAGTTGAGTGAACACGCTAATGGCAGCAGTAGCGATACCCACTTTGGCTTTCGTTACACCACTTCTCAAGGGGACTTCCAGTTAGCGATTGCACACAGTGAAACCGAAGTGCTGAACACGGATACAACGGTGGAACTTCTTGCCGTATTTATCGCTAATGAAATTGCTCCTTCATTAAATGAGGGGCAGTCACTGCAAATTATCGCCTATGAAGGTGTGGGAAAAGGAGCGATGGCGTTTCGCTAAGAGGGCGCTGCTCAATCTCAATTAAAACTCACTTTTACTCAATATTTGGAATATCACTTTTATGGACAAACTTAATCGTGTTCTACTCGTGGCAGGTACGCATGGTAACGAGCTTTCTGGCATTTATCTTCAAAAGCTCATCAAAGATCGCCTCTATGTTGCTGACCGTTCGACGTTCAATACTCAGTGTGTGCTTGGCAACCCTGAAGCGGTAAAGCAAAACGTTCGTTATGTGGAGACCGATCTCAACCGTGAATTTGCCTTGGCGAATCAATCATCGCCTGCGACTCAGCAAGAAACTGAAATCGCGCAGCAATTCACGCAAGTACATGCTCACCAAGAGAATCAATTGATCATCGATCTGCACAACACCACCAGTAACATGGGTGCGACCTTGATTTTGGTTTCTAATGACGTGTTCTATCGCAAGATGGGGGCGTATGTGAAGCAACGCATGCCAGAAGCCAACATCTTGTTTGAAGACAGAAAAGCGTGGGATGACCAACCTTATTTGTGCACCACCGGGCAGCATGGCGTGATGATCGAAGTTGGAGCTCAAGCACATGGTTCACTGAAGTACGACACTCTAGAGCTAATGAAGAAGATGCTGACCATGGTGCTCGATTACCTTGAACAGCATAACCTTGGTCGAGTTGGTGAGTTGAATGACTACGACGCGTATTTTTACACCGAAGAAGTCATGATCCCTGTCGACCACGATGGTATGCGTGTCGCGACAGTACATCCTATGATCTGTGGACGAGATTTCGAGGTAGTCAAACCGGGCGAACCACTACTCGCGACCTTCTTTGGTTACGATATTTTCTGGGAAGGCAAACAGGATATCTATCCGCATTTCATCAACGAGAGTGCGTACAGCAAAGCCAATATCGCTATGGCACTTGCTGAGAAAAAATGCGTTCGCACGAGTGATTGAAACCGAGCTTAGCTTGAATGTTCGCCCTCAATTCTGAACTGTTTATAGTGTTCTTCGAATCGGTCGCTTATCCAGTCCATAAGCATTTTGACTCTTGGTAGTTGATATTTGACTGGCGGACAGACGAGCGAAAGTAAGGTTTTTTCTGACCATTCCGGGAGCACCTCGATAAGTCTTCCGGATGCCAAATCAGCATGGCAGTACACATCGGTTAGTCGCGTTACCCCTAGTCCAGAAAGCGCCGCATGCCGCATGGTCCTGCCAGTAGCCGCTTTAATACCTTGCCCTACGTTGATAACGCGCTGCTCTTTATGATTCTTCATGATCCAATGATCAACACTGCCATGAATCAAAGGCAAGGCTTTAAGATCCTCTGGGACGAGGATGTTCGGGTGTCGTTCCAGAAAATCTGGACTTGCGACATAGTGCGTGCGAAGTGTGGTGAGTCGGCGCGCGATGAGAGTGGAGTCTGGCATTTCGCCGACTCGGAGGACTAAGTCGTAGCTATCTTCAATGAGATCAACGCGATGTTTTGAGAAATCGAGCTCTACTTCTACGTTCGGGTAGGCGGATTGAAAACTCATCACCAATGGTGCAATGAGCTCTTCGCCAATCGGCCCTCCGACAGAATTCATGTGGATCCGACCCTTAATTTCGCTGGTGGTTTGCTGTGCCCACTCTGCGGCGGCATCCAGTTGTAGCATTGCTTCTTTGCACTTGCGAAAGTAGCCATCGCCAATTTCAGTAAGGCGAAGCTGACGTGTGGTTCTATAAAGCAATTGGACACCTAGCGAGGACTCTAATTCACTCACGAGCTGACTCACGTTTGCCTTTGATGCGCCCATCGCTTCGGCTGCGGAGGTAAAGCTTCCACATTCCGCCACATAAATAAACGCTCGAATACCTCGCCAAGATAGATTGTTCATGTAAACCTAACAGTGTTTTCATAATGCCTATATATATCTGAATAATAGCGCTCCTTATACTGGTTTAAAAGAGAGGAGCAGAGTACAAATGTTTGTGAATGCTCGTCTCTATCGTCTAAAAAACCGTTAACCATAGAGAGTGAATCGAGTGACAGTAACAAGATATGAGGCTTCATTTTTCAGCAATGGCAACCGACTTGCAGCGGAAATTCATCGTCCATCCGTAGTGGAGAATCCTTTACCCGCGGTTTTGATTGCAGCGCCACAGGCGGGTGTGAAAGAGCAGACGGTAAGAATCTACGCCGAGAAAATTGCTGCTAAGGGATTTGTGGTATTAACGTTTGACCATGCCAGTTTTGGCGCGAGTGAAGGTGCACCAAGATTTCATGAGAACCCATACAGTAAAGCGGAAGATTGCCGCAATGGGGTCACTTATTTACGTTCTTTAACGTATGTGAACAACGAGCAAATCCATGGGTTAGGTGTTTGTTCTGGCGGCGGGTATTTAGCTCACGCCGTTGCGACAGATAGACGCGTAAAATCACTTGCGACGGTGAGTGCTTACTTTGACCACCGAGGTTTTTATCACAACGTAATTGGTCGAGAGGGTTTGTTAGATTTACTGCTTAAAGGTAATGAAGCGAGAGAACGTTATCTTGCTACTGGGCAGATTGATTTTCTGCCTCATGCACCAACTGAAGACAGTGAGGAAATGCCACGTCTGTTTAGAGAGTTCTACCAGTACTACATGACAGAGCGCGGAGCAAAAGGCTTATACGAAAGCAAGTTTTTGCCTTGGTCTTATGAGACGTTGGCTAACTTTTCTGCGTTGGATATTGCTGCAAACCTGACACCGACACCACTGCTGATGATTGTCGGTACAGAAGCGGATTCCGCATACGAAAGTGAGCAAATGTTTGATGCGGCTTCGCAGCCTAAACAATTGATTAGAATTGAAGGTGCGAATCACATTGGGCTCTATGACGAAGACGAATACGTTGATCAAGCTGTTGAGCAGATCATTGAGTTTTTTAGCTAATCACAACATTAGAAGAAAAAGGGGCGAGAATATCGCCCTTTTTGCTATTTATCGATGTCACTGGAACAACCATAAAGTGACTTAATGGTATTTCGTAACCACACCAGTTTTGGGTTGTACGCATTACGTTTGTGCCAAATCATGGTGAACGGGATCAGCAGTTTATCTTGTTGAGTTTGTTCCAATGGAATGGGTAGGCACATCAAATCTGGATGTAGCTTCTTGGTGTAACTTTCACAGTATTGCGGTGCGGTGGTCAGCATATTGTGGTGTGGCTGTGCGGCCATAAATAGAGACTGCTCAAAGCTCGACATGGTTAAGCCAATTGAGCGCTGTAAGCCCAGTTCACTCAATACTTCATCCAATGCCCATGTTTCACTCTTTTCCCAAACAATATTGATGTGTTGATAGCTCAAAAAGGTCTCAAGATTCCATTCCTGCTTCAAAGCAGGGTGATCTTTGTGCAGGTACACCATAGGTAGGTCTGAGAACAGCACTTCAAAATCGAGGAAGTAAGGAAGCAGGTCGAGTGACTCTTTTGAGCGGGGATGGCTCTCTCTTCCGGTAAAGCCGATGTCTGCTTCTCCACGCACAATCGCATCGAGTGAATCATAATCCCAGTTGCTGGTTTTGACTTTAGCATCCGGGTAACGTTGGTGGATTGCGATAAGAAGCTCATCAAGAATCGTCAGCACTAACGGGGATTCAATGGTCAGATCAAAGCGTACGCCTTTTGGTGCTATATCGCTGCGTTTCTCCGCAATTTGGCTGCCAATTTGTAGCCATTCTGCCAGATCTTGCTCCATGCTTTGTGCTAACGGAGTCGGCGCTAATCCTTTCGGTGTTTTGACAAACAGAGGATCATCAAACCAGTCACGAAGCTTATTGAGCGATTTACTTACCGTTGACGGCGTAACGTTTAATTTCTTCGACGCTTTGGAAACACTCTGCTCTTGCAGCAGCAATTGCAGAGTGAACAATAAGTTGAGATCAAGACGGACTAGTGATTTCTTCATAGTGGCTTTCATGAGCAGGCTTAGGAATAAATAGTATTAGAGCCAAGCTGATTACGCCACCTATTGCTAAGATAAACACCAACATATTCAGCGCATTAACGCCAATCAATCCCATGAACCAGATGTAGATCGCAGAGCAACACACTTGAGCGATGCCCAGCAATGAGCTTGCTACACCTGCACGTTGAGAGAATGGGCTGAGCGCTTGACTCATGGCCACGCCAAAGCCAATCGAGAAGCCAGCGCAAATCAGCCCAAATCCGAATAAGTAAAATGGGATTCCCCATTGGTCTAGATGCGCAAAACCAATCACCATCGCAGCACTGACAAGCACGGTTTGCGACGTCAGCATCAGTGTACGTTGTTTAAAATAAGACAAAGCCAATGGCGCAGAAAAAGAGGTGAGCATACTGACGAGTGCCGTGCCTGCCATGACAGAAGAATAGCCACCACGATCAAAACCAAGTTCGCCCATCACCAGCATTGGAGAGACATTCACGTAGGTAAGAATGGTGGTCACGCCAATGGCAGTAATGATGAGTCGGCTAATAAAAAAGCGCTCACAGAAGGTTTCTTGGTTAGAAGCTGAAGCGGCGCTTTGTTGTGGTATTACGTTAGGTTTTGATTCTTTGAGCACCAAGGTTGAAAGCAAACAAACCACCACACCCATGCCTGCCATTGTGGTGAACAGGCTTGGCCAAGGGAATTTGAGCATAATGAGATGGCCAACAACGGGGGCGATGACAGGAATGATGCAGGTAATGCCGTTGAGCATAGATAGTACCTTCGCGCGACGTTTGTCATCCAACGTGTCGCGAAGAATGGCAAAAGCAACCACATAGCAAGAGCCAGCTCCAATACCTTGGGTAAATCGAGCAATTAAAAACGCCTCGGACTGCTCAGCCATGCTACCAAGTAGTGATGCTGCAATGAAGATCGCAGCGCCAACCATAGCAACAGGTTTTCGACCAATGGAGTCGGCGATCTTTCCTGCAAACAACATAGTCGTTGCCATACCGGCAAGGTAGATAGAGAACGCAATGTGTAACTGTGATTCACTGGCGTTTAAATCCGCGGCAATTTGAGGCAAACCTACAAGGTAAAGATCAATCGCGGTAGGATAGAGTAATACAAGGGAAAAACTACAAAGCAAAAAACGGAACATGGCAACCTCACTAACAATTGGTGAGGATCATAATGTGTGAAACGTTTGCCAGCGAGTGGGAATTGCGACCGTAGGTATTTCCATTTACGACATACCCTGTATAAATCGAACGTAAATTCAACAAGGATGACCATGATTACTATTGAAAAGTATACGCCATGTCGACACGCGCAAACCATTGAGCTGCAAGTCTTGGAAGATCAAGCTCAGTTTACGGTTGAGAATATTGGTCAGCGATTGGAAAGTCTTAAACCGACAGAGCTGCCTCATTTGATCCTTGAAGATGATCGTGTGGTCGGGTTCTTTTTATTTGATGCTGCGTACAGTGAAGATTATGACTTTTGCCCTCAAAGAAGTTTAGGTGTTCGCTCATTACTGGTGGATCGTCGCCATCAAGGCAAAGGTATTGCGAAGCAAGCCATTGGTTTGTTTAGGGACTTTGTTAAGTTGCACTATCCAACATTTGAATTTCTCTACCTAACGGTTAATTGTCGCAACGTCCCCGCCTATCAGTGTTACCTAAAGGCGGGTTTTGAAGATACTAATGAGCTTTATCATGGTGGACCAGTTGGACCTCAGCACATCATGCGACAGGAATTGTAAAGAAGAACAAAGCAATAGATTGTACCTACTAAATTTTGCAATAAATTTGATGCAACTGAATGAATAACCACGAACTCTCAAGGACGATATGTGAAAATTGAAGTCGACAATTTAGAAAGAACAGCCGTAATCGCATTACTAGAAGAACATCTACAAGACATGTATGCCACATCGCCGCCAGAGAGTGTGCATGCGTTAGATTTAGCTAAGCTCAAAGCGCCAGAAGTAACATTTTGGACCGGATGGAAGGATGAGCAACTGCTTGGGTGTGCAGCGATTAAAGAGTTGGATGATCAACATGCTGAGCTTAAATCCATGCGCACCACGCCAGCGGCAAGAAACCAAGGTGTGGCGTCTCAATTATTGATTCATGTAATTGAGCAAGCGAAGCAAAAAGGTTTGCAGCGCTTAAGTTTAGAAACTGGCTCGATGGAATTTTTTAAACCTGCGCGCCTGTTGTATGAAAAGCATGGCTTTGTGTATTGCGATCCGTTTGGTGATTACGAACTCGATCCAAATAGTCAATTTATGACCCTAGAACTGAGCTAGGGTCATTGATTGATAGTGAGTTGAAATTAGAAGTTCAAATTGAAATTGATGGTTGGCGACAAGAGGTTTGAACGTTCGTCAGCCAATCGCTTTCTCTTCTCTTTTAAGCGTTTAGCGTTGTCTTTATCTGGGTTGTTATCCAGTTGATTATCGATGATAGAAATTTCATTATCGATCTCTTGGATACGCTGTTGGCGTTGGTACTCTTGATGGCCTAACTGATAGTTTTCAATGAACTGTTTATTGCTACACACACCATAATATTCTTTACCTTCAATACCGACGGTATAGCCATTGTCTGGTGAACAGTAAAGAATCGTGCCTTTATCAAAGCCTTCTTTCCACTGTTCTCGATCTGGAGTGACACCCGCTTCACCACAGTCTTCAGCGTAGCTGTTAATGATGCTCGGATTGTTACCTTCCTGCCCATCTTTGTAGCCTACTCTATACCAGTCTGCTGTCTTACACTCATCTGGAGACATGCTGGCGCAACCAGAGAGCAAAGTGAGTACTGCTAGGGGGATTAGCGCTCTTTTCATCAGTTACTGTCCTTTAAACAAAATCGAATTGATATGGTTGAGTGTAAAATGAACACTGTTCATATCAATAGTTGAAATCATTGTATTCGCAATTGTAGTGAGTCATCAGTATCAGTGATAAGTTCAATTCGCTGAATGAATTCGAGTTTGATTAATATTGTTCACGGATTTTGCCTTTGTTGTATCAATTCGATAGCCTTTACATCAAAGTAGACACGCAACAACGACATTAAGATAAATATAGTCAATGAGGTTTAGACATTGAGTGACCAATCAACCGTTGTCATTATCGAGGATGAATCTGCTATTGCCGACAACTTGATTCATGTATTGGAGATGGATGGCTACCACGTAGAGTGGTTTGCAACGGCAGGAGAAGGTTTCGCTTTTTTGCAGCACAATACCGCGGCTTTGCTTGTATTGGATGTTGGCTTGCCAGACGGCAACGGCTTTGAGCTTTGCAAAGCTATCCGTGAGTTTTCTGATATTCCAATTATCTTTCTCACCGCAAGAAGCGATGAAATTGACCGTGTAGTGGGCTTGGAGATTGGCGCGGATGATTACGTGACTAAGCCATTTAGTCCGCGTGAAATGTTGGCGCGCATCAAGTTACGAATCAAATCCAAAGCACCGATGGTGGAACATAAACCAGAACCAACATTAACCATAGAGCAATCTCAATTTAGTCACGATTTGGTTGCGCAGAACTTTGATTATGGTGTCGGTGGACAAATGCTTGGGCTAACAGCGGTGGAATTTAAGATCCTCGATAAGCTGATTTCCGTCTCTTCCAATGTATTGAGTCGAGAGCAACTTATGATCGCGGCAGACATGGCGCCAGAGGCTGCATATGAGCGTAATATCGATACCCATATCAAAGCGATTCGCCATAAGTTGAAGCCGTTTGAGATGTCTGAACGCATCTGTACCAAACGTGGCTTTGGTTACTTTTACTGCATTAAAGGTGAATGATGAATCGTTGGCCGAAGATCCCACTTGGACTCAGACTGTTTTTTCTCTACTTCATCTTAGTCGGAATGACGGCTTACATGGTGAGCAAAACTGTCGTCCAAGAACTTAAGCCAACCGTGCGTCAAACCACCGAAGAGACGCTGGTGGATATGGCGAACTTGCTCGCGGTATTGGCAGAAGAGGACGTTGCAAACGGAAAGTTGTCTGAGAGTCGCTTCTCCAAACTACTAGCGGCTTATGGGCAGCGAGAACCCCAAGCGCGCATTTGGGAAATTGGCAAAAAAGCGATTAACCATCGAATTTACATCACAGATAAACAAGGGATTGTGATTGCGGATTCTTGGCAGCAAGACGTAGGCAAAGACTACTCGCAATGGAACGATGTTTATCTCACGTTGCGTGGTCAATACGGCGCGCGCAGTACCATCGAAGACCCGAAAGATCCGCTCTCAACCGTTATGCACGTTGCTGCGCCCATTTATCACAAAGGCGAAATTATTGGCAGCGTGACGGTGGCAAAATCCAATCGCTCAGTACAACCCTTCATCGATCTGTCTAAACGCAATGTGCTGTTTTGGATGGTGTGGATGAGTGGTTTAGTGCTATTGGCAGGGGCATTGTTTGCTTGGCGAATTCACTCGGCATTGAACAAGCTAGAAGACTACGCGACCAAAATGGGTGAGGGTGAAAAGGTCTCTAAGCCGACATTTCGTATCTTTTATGAGTACGGCACGCTAAGCGACGCATTGGAGAAAATGCGCAATCAGCTCGATGGTAAACAATATGTGGAAGAGTACGTACAGACGCTGACTCATGAGCTGAAAAGCCCGTTATCAGCGATTAAAGGCGCGAGTGAAATATTGCAAATGCCATTGCCTGAAGAAAAGGTCACGCGCTTTGCTGGCAACATTGAGCGAGAAAGCGACCGCATGCAGTCATTGATTGATAAGTTGCTAGAACTTGCTCGTCTTGAAAAGCGCCCTGAACTAGAACAAGTCGAAGCTATCTCGCTAAAACAAATGGTCAATGAAGTGGTTGAATCGGCGGATGCGCGTTTGAGTGCTAAGTCGGTCACTGCCAAAATCCAAATTGATGACCATCTCTCCGTGTTTGGTGATGCCTTCTTGCTGAAACAAGCCGTTTTTAACTTGATGGACAATGCGCTGGATTTTGTTGATTCGGAGGGATGCATTGAATGGAAAGCTGAGGTCGCGAAAGAGAAAGTGTGCTTGTCGATTTTCAATTCAGGTCCTCACATTCCCGACTATGCAATGCCTCGTTTGACGGAGCGCTTCTACTCCCTCGCTCGGGAAAATGGCGTTAAGAGTACTGGGCTTGGGCTAAATTTTGTTGAGCAAGTGACCAAGCTGCACAAAGGTAAGTTGCAAGTCGAAAACGTCGATTCTGGTGTGAAAGTGACCTTGATTTTACCAACTCCATAGAAACTCCACATTAGCTCCATTCGTTCTCCAAATTGCTGATTTAGATTACTTCCATCAGCAAATGGAGAATGAAATATGAAAAAGATCCTCAATAACCAACTCGGTACGAAGTTCGCCTTCGTACTGTTTTTGTTTGTCTTACTGCAAATCCCGCTTTCAATGGTCACAGGGCTGATCTCAGAACGCTCATATCGCCAAGATGAAGTCAGAAACGACATCGCACGCAGCAGCAGCGGCGAACAGCGCATCATTGGTCCATTCATCATGGTTAACTACACCGAAACCAGTTACCGAGATGACAAAGTACAGATTAAAGAGCGTCGTAAATTTCTTTTACCCAGCACTTTTGATATGAGCGCGAATCTGGACAGTTTTGAAAAGTACCGAGGCATTTACCGCGCGCGTTTATACAAAGCACAAGTGGCACTGAAAGGCGCTTTTGATGCAGACGATCTCGCGGCGTTGCAGGGGCTTGATATTGAAAACATGAGCCTAGTGGTTGGCATTGAAGACAGCCGTGGATTGATTCGTTTGGATGACATGACCATGGCGAGTGCTGACATCGAAGTCGCACCGGGAACGGGGTTAAATCAGTTACCACAAGGCTTCCACAGTGATCTGACACTTGCAGACCTAAACGCAGAACAACCTTTGGCATTCGATCTTAACTTCTTGCTGCAAGGTATGGGTCAGCTTCAAGTCACACCAATCGGCAGTCAAACAACGGTTGAACTCTCTTCAACTTGGGCACATCCAAGCTTTATTGGTGATTACTTACCGGTGTCGTCAGAAGTATCTGAAGATGGATTTAACGCGCAATGGGCGAGCAACAACTTCTCAACCAATATCGCGCAGCTGTTCCAAAGCTGTTTGTCATCGAATCACGCTTGTCACGAGCTTGAACAGCGACAAATGGGCGTAGATTTGATTGATCCCGTGGACCACTATTTGAAATCTCACCGAGCTGTGAACTATTCACTGTTGGTTATCACATTAGTATTTGCGAGTTTCTTCTTGCTGGAGCTGTTCCAGGCGCGTCCGGTTCACCCAGTACAATACGGTTTTATTGGTCTGGCTTTAGCGCTTTTCTATCTGTTGCTGATTTCGATGAGTGAACACCTCGGCTTTAACTGGGCATATGTGGTGTCGGCAGTTGCATCGACCGGGCTTTTAAGTGTGTACGTGAGCGGTATGTTGAGCAACACCAAACACGGCGCGATATTTGGAGCGTGTTTACTTACTCTCTACGGATTACTGTTTGGCTTGCTACAAGCAGAGAGCTACGCATTGGTCATGGGGACATTACTGTGTTTCGCGATTTTGAGCTTCACTATGGTCATTACACGCAACATCGACTGGTACGCACGAAATAAGAAAGCAGAAGAAAGTGCAAAGGCGAATCATGAAGACGTTTAAGCGAGAAACTCTCACTGGGCAGCTAAGCGATATGGTGGAAGAGACGTCCGCTATCCGCCTGCGATTTTCTGCAAAAAATGGACTGAAAAGCTTGGTGTGTTTTATCACATTGGTCGTTATTGCGCTCTATGTTCGAGACAGCTTTATTCGCCCGACATTTGGTGATGTTCTGGTTGTGGTTTGGCTCTACTACTTTCTTGCAAGCTTGTTCTCCATGCCCGTTAACTGGCTGGTTTCACTGGTGGTGTTGATTGCGTTTGCCGTCGAGTTGGGGCAATTGCTTCAGGTCGCAGCTTGGCTTGGTATCGAATCTTCATCGCCTCTGGCTGTAATTTTGGGTGCCACATTTGATTGGAAAGATCTGCTGGCTTACTGCATCGGAGGTCTACTGTGTTGTTGGATAGAAAAGAAATGAAAGCCGAGATGAAAGCCATTGCGATACCAAACCGACTCCGCAATTCCAAACGAGGTATTCGTAAGAGGTTCAAAATCAGTTTACTCAAGCGCGTGTACCTTTGGTCACTGACCAACAGAGAACTGCTGTAAACATCACCTCTTTATATGAAATACAAAAGGGAATCTCAAACTCACCGGCGCACAGGGTGAGTTAAGATTCCCTTTATTGTTAACTAAGAAGTCTAGCTGCTACTTTTAATTAGCTTTCAAATGAAAGTTTATCGCCGAACGCCTCTTTCCAGTCTTTATCGAACTGTTCAACCGCAGGTTTTACTGCTGGGTGAGCGAACATTTGCGCTGCCACATCGGTTGGCAATGTAATGGCTTCGATGCCCAGTTTCATCACTTCCATCGCTTGTTGAGTATTCTTAAAGCTGGCTGCCAAAATCTTCGCTGATAGTTGGTTTTGGTCGAGCAGTAATTGAAGATCCGCGACCACTTCAACACCGTTGCCGTTCATCGCATCAATGCGGTTTACGTAAGGTGCTAGGTAGTCTGCACCGCACAGTGCTGCAAGGAAGCCTTGTTGAGCTGAATAGATAGCGGTAGCAAGAACCTGAATTCCCTCTTTTTTCATTAGCTTAATTGCGGCTAAGCCCGTTTCTGTTGCTGGTACTTTTACCACCATATCGTAGGGCAATTCATTCAGTTGGCGCGCTTCTGCCAGCATGCCTTCGACGGTTGAACTCACGACTTGAGCATGAAAGCGAGGTGTACCGCCAAGTGCTTCTTGCATGCCTGCTAGGGTTTCATTCAGTCCCTGTTTTGACTTTGCCAAAATGCTTGGGTTTGTCGTCACGCCTTTTAGCGGTAGGCACTGGTTAAAGCGTTTTACTTCTGCCACATCAGCAGTATCTAAATAAAGTTCAATCATGGTTTCTACCTTAAACAAAATCTTCGTTTTGATGATGGGATCACTATAGATCTGACAATCGAACGAGATCTTAATTTTGATCAATTGAAATTTCATTTGAAACTATAATAATTTCATTAAATGAAAGTTAAGTGAAACTTGTAAACGCTCAAATGAAGCTTTCAGTTCGAACAAAGAAAAGCCGCTGATAAGACTTAACCAGCAAGAAACGGATTAAGTACACAGCGGTAGCACAGACCAAGAGGCAAGCAGAGATGTATTTCAATATCCAACGATTCTCTACCCATGATGGCGATGGCATTCGTTCCATTCTTTTTCTTAAAGGATGCAGCTTGTCTTGCCCTTGGTGTCAAAACCCAGAAAGCCGCAACGAAAAGCATTCACTCTTATTTGATCAGCGAAGTTGCATGGAAGATTGCCAGCTGTGCGTTTCTGCTTATCAAGCTACAACTCAATCTACTGCGGGTAGTGAAACGGTGAGCGATGGTATTCAACGCATCGACAACCAGATCATCATCAATCGCAAAGCCATCAAAGAAGACCAACTGATCGCGCTGCGAGACGTCTGTCCTACGCAAGCACTGACTGTCTGCGGTGAAGAGGCGAAATCAGACATGTTGTTCGACACCTTGATGAAAGACAAACCTTTCTACGACCAAAGCCAAGGTGGTGTGACCTTCTCCGGTGGTGAGCCACTCATGCAAGCAGATTTGGTGGCAGAACTCGCGCAGCGTCTGCATGACAACCAAGTCTCTACCGCCATTGAATCGTGCATGCATGTGCCGTGGAAGAACGTCGAAAAAGCCGCGCCGCATATTGATTGCTGGTTGGCGGATTTAAAACATACCGACGAAGAAAAGTTTCTTAGCTGGGCGAAAGGTTCACTAAAACGCATCAAAGACAATTTCCGAAAACTGGCACCTATCGCGAAACGCATTGTGATTCGCGTTCCCGTTGTGCCGGGGTTCAATGACACCATCGAAGAGTTGAAAGACATCATCGATTTTGCGGCTTCACTAGAAAGCTGCCAAGAACTTCACTTGTTGCCGTACCACACGCTCGGCATCAATAAATACCGTTTGCTCGATATGCCTTACGAGTGTTCTGACAAGCCATTAAACAAACCAGAACTGCTAGAAAGCGCCATGCAATACGCAAGCGAAAACACCCAACTTAACGTGATTGTAAGAGGTTAACTATGGACCTGAATTACCTTCCTGAGCGTATCAAAGCGCACAAATCGGCACTGGTAAATATCGTAACGCCACCTGTCTGTACCGAGCGTGCAGAGGCATACACTCGTGCTTATCAAGCGAACGAAGACAAACCTGTAATTGTCCAACGTGCGCTAGCACTGCAAGAGCACTTACGCACTCGTACGATTTGGATTAAGCATGATGAGTTAATCGTTGGTAACCAAGCGAGCAAAGTACGCGCTGCGCCTATTTTCCCAGAATACACTGTACGTTGGATTGAAGCGGAAATTGATGAGCTAGCCGACCGCCCTGGTGCAGGCTTTGCGGTCACTGAAGAAGATAAGCAAAGCATTCACAGCATCACACCGTACTGGCGCGGTAAAACCGTTCAAGACCGTTGTTATGGCTTGTTCACTGATGAGCAGCAAGAAATCTTAGCCAGCACCATCATTAAAGCCGAAGGCAACATGACTTCGGGAGACGCGCACCTTGCGGTGGATAACGAAAAAATCTTGAAGCTAGGCATGAACGGCTTGCTAGAGGATGTTCGTCAGCACCGTGCTAACAATGATGTTTCGACCTTTGGAGGCTTGAAGAAAGAGCAGTTCTACAAGTCGGTCGAAATCGTACTGCTTGCGATTCAAGAGCACATGGTGAGCTACGCTGAATTGGCGGCAAAAATGGCGTTAGAAGAGACACGCCCGCTGCGCAAAGCTGAGTTAGAAAGTATTGCGGCAAACTGTCGTCATGTCGCGAGCCACGCGCCAGAAAACTTCTGGCAAGCACTGCAATTGAGCTACTTTGTTCAGTTGATGCTACAAATCGAATCGAACGGTCACTCGGTTTCTTTCGGTCGTATGGACCAATTCCTAAACGAATTTTATGTTCGCGATATCGAAAACGGCGCGATTGAAAAAGACTTCGCATTAGAGTTGCTGCAAAGCTGCTGGTTGAAGCTGCTTGAAGTAAACAAGATTCGCTCTGGCGCGCACTCAAAAGCTTCCGCAGGTTCTCCGTTGTATCAAAACGTGTGTATCGGCGGTCAGAAGTTGAATGAAAAGGGTGAGCCTGAAGACGCAGTGAATCCACTTTCTTGGGCGATTCTGGAATCTTGTGGTCAGTTACGTTCGACGCAACCTAACTTGAGTGTGCGTTACCACGAAGGTTTGAACCAAGAGTTCTTAATGGGCTGTATCGAAGTGATTAAATGCGGCTTCGGCATGCCAGCGTTCAACAACGACGAGATTGTCATTCCTGAATTCATCAAGCTTGGCGTAGAGAAAGAGGACGCTTACAACTACGCATCTATCGGCTGTATCGAGACGGCGGTTCCGGGCAAATGGGGTTACCGTTGTACGGGCATGAGCTTCATTAACTTTGCTCGTATCCTGCTCGCTTCATTGAACGAAGGTGTGGATGCAACAACGGGTAAAGCTTTCTTGCCACACGATAAGTCATTAGCAAAAGGTAACTTTGAGAGCTTTGAGCAAGTGACGACGTCTTGGGCAGAGCAAATCCGCTACTACACCCGTAAATCGATTGAGATTGATACGGTAGTCGACAGCGTACTTGAACAGCAAGCACAAGACATCTTCTGTTCAACGCTGGTGGATGACTGTTTAGCTCGTGGTAAAACTGTGAAAGAAGGCGGCGCGAAATACGACTGGGTATCTGGCTTGCAAGTCGGTATCGCAAACTTGGGTAACAGCCTAGCAGCAATCAAACACCTTGTTTTCGATGACGCACAAATCACTCAGCCAGAGCTGGCAAAAGCACTAGCAGAAGATTTCGACGGCATGGAGAACGAGCAGCTTCGCCAACGTCTTATCAACTTTGCACCAAAA
Source organism: Vibrio sp. Y29_XK_CS5 (assembly GCF_024181835.1). Lineage (NCBI taxonomy): Bacteria > Pseudomonadati > Pseudomonadota > Gammaproteobacteria > Vibrionales > Vibrionaceae > Vibrio > Vibrio sp. Y29_XK_CS5. Next base: position 1,753,756 of record NZ_JAMZAM010000001.1, on the reverse strand, counting down.
TACGGTAACGATGATGATGCGGTAGACCAACTACTGGCAGACGCGTACCAAGTGTACATTGATGAGCTAGAGCAGTTTGTTAATACGCGTCATGGGCGTGGTCCAATTGGCGGCGGTTACTACGCAGGTACTTCAAGTATCTCGGCAAACGTCCCATTCGGTGCTTCAACCATGGCAACGCCAGACGGTCGTAAAGCGAAAACGCCGTTAGCTGAAGGTGCAAGCCCGTCATCTGGCTCAGACCGTTTAGGTCCAACAGCGGTATACAACTCGGTCGGTAAGATCCAAGCGAATAAGATCCTTGGTGGCGTGCTGCTTAACCAGAAGTTAAGCCCGGCAGCGGTTGAGTCTGAAGGGGATAAGCTCAAGCTCTCTATGTTGATTCGCACCTTCTTCAACCACCACAAAGGCTGGCACGTGCAGTACAACATCGTCTCTCGCGAGACCTTGCTAGCTGCGAAGAAGAACCCTGAACAATATCGTGATCTTGTTGTGCGAGTTGCAGGCTACTCAGCCTTCTTCACCGCGCTATCACCAGATGCGCAAGACGACATCATCGCACGTACTGAGCACGAACTGTAAGTACACTGACTAACTAAAACAAAAGGCACCGATTGGTGCCTTTTTGCGTTTTGGTCTGAGTTTATTTACCCATATGCTCGTGGCGCATTTTCGTCAGCATTTCCAAGCGTTTTGAATACTGCTCTTGGAACGCTTTTGGGTCAACGCCTTCGGAAACTTGGGCGTATACTCGCATCTTGTTACCGCCGTAAATCTTCGCCAAGTCTTCGTTGCTATAGCCTCGTGCCCATAAGTCATCAGTAATTGCAGCTAAGATCTTGGATAGCTCACCGTTGCCTGTTGCGCCCTTGTTGAAGGCGTCAATCATGTAGCCGCCATCGTCATACATCTTGGCATTTTTCACCGCAAAATCGACCACGCCTTTTGTTGAGAACATGTCATCGGTTGCGATACCAACATGGTCAACGCCAACCAATTTCACATAGTAGTCAATCATATCCGCCGCTTGCTTTGGCGAAATGTCCTCTGGCCATACACCATCCATCATCCACTCAGTAAAGGTTGGAGATACATAACCGCCTGACTTCGCAGCACGAATTGCTTCATCATCAGGGATTGCACGGTAACAGCCTTTTGGTGTTGCATCGGGTTCACTCTTATACAAACCCGCAGGGACTGAGTGAGAGTAGATAAATGGCGTTCCAGCATGATTCTTTTCCATGTAATCCATCGCATCATTGGCGGTCTTGGAACCGGTATGGCTCAAGTCCAGAATTACGCGGTATTTCACCATCTCATCAATCACCGATTGGCCCCAAGGCGTTAAGCCAATATCGCGACCATTGTAGGCGGCTAATTGACCTGAACCAGTACGAAAAATATCGTTGTACGCTAAGATCATGCTTTTCAAACCCATGTCTTTAAGCAGCGCCATACGAGTCACGTCTTCTTCCAAAATGGTGGCAGTTTGGCTATTCCAAAGAACGGCGGTTTTGCCTTCTACGTGCGCTTTCTCAATGTCTTGGTTGGAATGGGCAACAATAAAATTGTCTGGTTCTTTCGCCATGGCAGCACGGTGCTTGTGATGGTGGAAGATGAAGTCATCAAAGTTATGGTCAGCCGCAGTAATTGTGTATTCATGACCAGTAATGCCGTTATCGCGTGCTAATTGGAAGTAATCGAGAAGTTGTTGATCATCTGTCCAACCAGCACCATAAGGGCTTGCTAGCATGCCAATCACAATGGTGTCTTGAACAAAGGCTTTCGCTTTGTCTGAGGCTGGCCACGTTTTGCTTTCTACGCTGGCGTAAGCGGAGCCTATTGATACGGCGATAGTGATTGCTGCCAATGACATTTTCTTGATCATAGTAACCTCTCAATAGTGAGTGTAAGTCCGTTTATTTTGATGGGTGCATCTAGCGTTTAGAGATGGCTTTTGTCGTTAACGGTTTAATTCAACTAATTGAATATTAGTCAAAACTCACGTTCTTGCTGCCAATCTCTAAGCGATAACGGAAACTTGATGTGAAATACGATCTATGGCTCAAATTTTTGCCTTAACTTCACTCAAGCGATGTGGTTATCTTAGCCAGTTAGGAATATGAAAATGTGCATTTTGCGCCACGTGTCCTATCTTTTGAAAAGCCAGTCAAGTAACGTCAGAAGTCGTGTAATGAAAAGAGACGTGTTGAACCTAGGAGAAGGTGTGAGTTATTCCATCCCATTGATTAGAAAAACAATCGTGTATGATTTTCTTGGTCAGTTAGTTCTGGAGCCTACAGCACTGGCGCAACTGCAAGAGCAAGCGGACATGCCATTTGCGCTAGACACTTCAACGGCTGAGTTCATTCCTTTCCATGCTTTTTCTCGGTTGTTATCTGGGTTGAGACAGCACTTAGGTGCAACGGTATTTGTCTCTTCATTACAACGTATCGCGAAGCACGCGAGTATTAATTTGAAGTTCAATCAAGCCACGCCGGAAAACGTCATAACGAGCTTAGGGCTAAGAGCCTTGAATGTTGAAACGTCAGCTCATGTCACTCGTGTAGAAGCTGATGCTAGTGCCTTTGATCAAATAGAAGCCGAGTTGTTTCTGACGGTTTATCTTCATGCGTATATGAAAGCTTGGTACCCAAATCTGCAAGAGCCGAACGCTTACTATCTGCTTCACCCGCAAGGCCAGCCCTTAACTGAGCTCCAAATCAGAAACGATATTCCGCAGTTTCTTGGTCAAGAATATTTAGCGTTGGAGTATCCCGCTTTAGAAGAGATCGATAGCATAAATGTGCGCGCGGAAGACAAGCCTTTTGCTTACTATGTTGAGCAAGCTTTGTCGGCGTATGTAGGGCGAGTTGATATGTCTTTGGACGTGTTTAGCGAGTTAATAGGCATTTCAAAGCGCACGGTACAGCGCAGTTTGAAGCAAGAAGGCACCAGTTTTCGAGAGGTAAAAGAGGCGCTCAACTTTACCTTTGCCAAACGCGTTTTGATTCAAAGAAACAGTGCCGTTGGAGATATTGCTGTGCACTTGGGATACGCTGATGCCACTCAGTTTGTGCGTGCCTTTAAACGCGCGAATGGCATCACCCCTTTGCAGTGGAAGAAAGCTAACCAGCCTTAAGATTAGCTTTCTTGTTGTTTGACGAATTGTCCCGGCGTCATGCCGAAATGGTTTTTGAACGCACGAGTAAAGTGGGATTGATCATTAAAGCCAAGCTCGTGCGCCGTTAAAGCGATATTGACTGAGCCAGAAGAGAGCGCCACTCGTGCTTGCTCCAAACGCTTGTTCATCAGGTACTGATAAGGCGTTACGCCGATGAGCTTTTTGAATTCCCTCAGAAAGTAAAACTTACTGCAACCGAGTAAGTCTGCGAGATCATCGACCGCGATGTTGTCGCCGATGTTTTCTTCGATGTATTGGTCAATCTTATCGACTTGGTGTTGGTCGAACTTAGAGGCAGCAAGCTGGTTGTTCTTAAGGTCAAAGTAGTTGGAGTAGTTTTGAATGTAGTGGGTTGCAAGGAGTGAAACCAAGTTATTGAGGTAGGTTTTGCCATTTCGTCCTTTGGCTTTCGCTTCCAACATAAACAGCTCAATGATGCCTTTGATGGTCTCATCCAACACGTTGTAGTTGTTCAAAAATTGCAGCTCAATTCCCTCTAAATTGAGCGGGCAGTGTGAGAAAAATTCTTGCTCTTCAATCGCTAAAATCACGAAGTAACAAGGCTCTGCCACATCATGGGTAAACGGGGTTTTAGGCGGATTAATCCAAATGTTGCCTGGGCTGGTTTTCAGATCGGCAAACGTGCCATCTTTTTCGACGCTCCAGTTCAAATCTTTTTCTAGTGCCAATGCAAAGTAGAAGTAAGGGGTGTAGACATTCTTCGGATAGAAATAAGGGGACGTGCCTTTTTCGACCAATACGCCCGACCAATCTAATCCATGGTTTGAAAACTCAATATCCAGCACGTCGCCACAGCTTGATAGCGCATTAGATTCAGAGTCATAAAACTTAAGCTCGGACTTCATTTTCTTTCCTTTGTTCTCTTCCACTTGCTAGCTGAAATTAGCCGAGTTTTGCACATTTCGTCAACTCATTGAGGGGGCAATAAAGTACAAAAACTTGGGCAGGAATGTTCAATCTTCTCTCGCGGTGCAGCGCTAATCTATACCCAAGTTAGCCGGACAGCTTAGGCAAAACATAAGACAGAGAGGATGCCATGTTTAAGAAATCGCTTTTACTACTATTAGGTAGTTTGCCGTTCACCACCTTTGCTCACTCAGTTTCTGTAAACGACAACAACACGAACCTAGCTTTAGAGGATACCACCATGAAACACATCGAACTCAATACTCAAGTTGGTCAACTAGCTGCAAACCTTTACCTACCAAAAGGTGCGAAAAATGCCCCAGTTGTTATCGTGACGGGCGCGTGGACAGCAGTGAAAGAGCAGATGCCGGCGGTTTATGCTCAAGCATTGGCAGAGCGAGGTTACGCGGCATTGACGTTTGATTTCCGTGGTTGGGGTGAAAGCAAAGACCAAGTGATGTACTTAGAAGATCCTGCACGTAAAACCGCAGACATTCGCACGGTGATTGAAGCTGTGAGTCAACTCGATGGCGTTGATGCATCACGCATCGGTGGTTTGGGTATCTGTGCATCGGCGGGCTACATGCTAGATGCGGTTGCCGGTAATGACAAAGTAAAAGCCGCGGCAGTGGTTGCTCCTTGGTTGCACGATAAAGCGATGGCGACCGAAATTTATGGTGGCGAAGAAAGCGCTAAAAACTTACTCGCAGCAGCGGAAGAGGCAGCACATTCAGCGACTCCCGTTTACATCGAAGCGGCAAGCACAACCAATGGGAACGCACTGATGTTCCAAGCGCCTTACTACACAGAGACTGACCGCGGTTTGATTCCTGAATATGACAACCAATACAACGTTGCATCATGGTCTGGTTGGTTGAACTACGACGCTCAAGCGAGTGCAGCAACACAAGATAAACCAGTGCTAATGGTGGCATCTGAAGCTATGGCTCTGCCTGCTGGTGCGCATCGTTACATCGAGAATGCTGGTAGCAACGTTAACGCAGTATGGCTATACGGCATCAATCAATTCGATTTCTATGACCAACCAGAAGCAGTAAAACTGGCTGTCGATGAAGTTGTAGAGCACTTCGAAGCGAACCTATAAGGAATCGTATGATGAAACTTAAACAACTGTCGTTGCTGTTTATCGGTGTGATTGCCATGAATGTGAATGCTCAAACCATGTCCTTGGACGAAGCGAAAATTCGAAGCAACATTAACAGCTTCTCAGCCTTGGCAGACCAAGGTGCATTTGAATACTTAGGTCGATTGTTCGCTCCAGAATTGACGGTGGATTACACCACGCTGTTTGGCGGTGAAGCCCAACAAGTCAAACGCCAAGATTTAATGCAGCAGTGGGCGGGATTCCTGCCTGGGTTTGATGCGACATTCCATGACTTGAGCAATCTACGCGTCTTTATTGATGGCGATAAGGCGAGTGTGACAGTGGATTTCATCGCTAGTCATTGGCTCGGTGAAGAAGGTTTCTGGGCGGTTTCGGGTGAATACGAGTTTGGTTTGCAACGGGCGGGCGATAACTGGCAAATCACTTCAGTGACACTGAATCGAAAATCAGAACAAGGTAGCCGAAATATCTTGGCAGACGCGCCTAAGCATGCAGCGCAGAACTTAAAAGCGCGCGAAGCACTGAAAGTGACGTACTAATAAACGCGTCAGAGCGTCACAAAGGCACCAATTGGTGCCTTTTTCTATTTGAGCTGTATCGTGTTTAGTTGCATAACTGATTGATTAATTGAGTGGTTTAAATAGGGTGGGAGAAAATTAAAAAGAAGGGTAGAAGAACGGATGTTTTTACTCATCGCAATACTTGCAGGGGTAGCGGCGTTAATTTGGTTTTATCGAGAAGGGCAAGTCATTGGCTTGAACCGGATCCTCGGCATACTTTATTTTATTACTTACGCTGTGGTGTATTTGTACATTCCACCATTTCTCGAAATGGGGCATCAATACATTGGCAAAACTTACGAGTTGATCCCCATTGCCTGCCTTTATGGCATTTTGCACCCAGATCCTGAGGAAGCAACGACTGAACAGAAGGCGATAAGCTTTTTTTCATGGTGTGGCTTGATCTTTATCAGCTGTTTCTTGTTGTATTTCAAAATGAATGTCTGGTGAGAAACTAAATACTAAGTTCAAGGAAGATAAATGAGTGCCAGTCACTACGTAAAAGAGCTACGCAGCAAAATAGGTAATCAAGTATTAATGATTCCGGGCGTTGCCGCTGTGATCCTTAATGAAAGCAACCAGCTTCTGTTGCAAAAGAAATCTGATGGCAGTTGGAGCTTACCAGCAGGCATGATTGAACCAGGTGAGTCACCTTCGCAAGCTGTGATTCGAGAAGTAAGAGAAGAAACCGGACTCGCGGTTGAAGTTGAACGTGTGCTCGGTGTTTTCGGTGGAGAAGGATTTGGTTTTACTTATCCAAACGGCGACCCAGTCGAATACACAGTTGTCTTGTTAAAGTGTCTGCAAACGGGACACTTTGAAGAACAACTAGATGACGAGACTAGCGAGCTAGCTTGGTTCTCGAAATCAGATATGCCGACACTTGCTTTGCCTTATCCTCTTGAGTGCTTATTTGCAGAAAACATCGAGCCATTAGTTTCGTAATAATCATCGAACTAGAATGTATTTATCCTGTTGATTTTGTGAGAAAGATTATTGAGGCATTGAATGAAAACTGTCAGTATCCAACATTCGATGCTGATTATTCATTTGGCGTCATTGGTTGTTATTTATAAGCAGAGAAAAAATATGTTTAAAAAAGCTCTAGTTCTAGCTCTTCCTGTTGTATTAGCAGGTTGTTCCGCACCTAAATATACGGCTGAGCCGATTGCGCAGTCGAATCAAAGCAAAGAAATCACCATCGTAAAAGATAATGCGACAAGAGCAGTGTTCTTAGATTCTTTGCAAGAATGGTGCTTAGACACTGCGCGTAAATGTACAGTGGTCAGTGATGGCACTGCACCTAAGGCAGATGAACTGACGCTAACCTATGTGTCTCGCTGGAGTTGGGACTTTAGAACCTTTATTGCGGATGCAAAGATTAACGCTTATAAAAATGACCAGAAAGTTGGTCAAGTTGAATTTAAAGCACCAAACAATGGTAATTTGGACAAATTTGGTACAGATACCAAGCGTATCGAGTCGATGATTAAGATCTTATTTGGAGAGCAGACAATTAGCGATGCTCAACAGAAAATTAAATCTGGTGAAATCTAAATACATAGCTTAAGAACATAATGAAAGCTCAAAAGTAATGTCCTTCTTTTGAGCTTTATTTTTTGTGATATTTAAGCCTGAAAGATGGTGCTATATGCAAATAGTTAAAGCCAATCTCAGCCATTTTGAAGCGTTTGAACAGTATGTTGAAAAGTGTGCTCATGCGGAAATGGAAATGTACATCATCGCCCAAAGCGACAGTGAAGCGTTGCTGAAAAAACGAATTGGATACGCGAAAGGCGAAGGCTTGCCGGAAGGTTGGACGCCGTCTTCGACATACTTCTGTATAGAGGAAGGGGTGATACTTGGTTCGATTCGGGTTCGTGATGGTAATAACGACTATCTTGAAAATGTGATAGGGCATATTGGTTACGAAACCGCGCCAGATGCTCAAGGCAAAGGCATCGCCACATTCATGTTGAATTGGGTGAAAGCCGAGGTTATAGAAGACAGCGCTATCGTTACTTGTGATGTGAACAATACCGCATCAAGGCGCGTGATCGAAAAGGCGGGTGGCGAGTTTCTCAATACATTTTATTCAGAACAAGACCAATACGAAGTGCGCCGCTATCGATTGTCGGCAGAGTAAATTCATTGAGATGAACAAACGCCCTCGTGAATGAGGGCGTTTGTTATTGAGAATGTTCCATTATGAAGTGAGAAATTAGAACTCATCCTCTTCAAAGCGTCCTGCGTTCTCTAGCCATAAACCATTAATGACGCCAAAGGCGCAGGCGAGTAATACGCCAAGTACCCAACACATGTACCACATACTTGCCTCCTTAATAGAGCGATGAGCTGTTGCTGCGGATGTAGTTGTTATCCAAACGTCCGAACATTTTGTAGTAACACCATGCGGTGTAGCCCAAAATCACAGGAACAACGATGATGGCAACGATAGAAATGATGCCGAGCGTTTTCTCACTCGATGTCGCATCCCATAACGTTAAGCTGTGTGATGGGTTGATGCTTGATGGCATGATCATCGGGAACAAGGTGACGCCTGCGGTTAAGATGATGCAAGCGATCGCAATACTCGACATAGTGAACGCCACTCCAGCGCGGCGAGAGACTGTTGCCCAAAAGCACACGAGTAAGCTGGTTACCGCAGTGAACGGAATCAGCCAAAGTTGTGGCATTTCGCTGAAGTTATGCAATAAGTCACCTGCAATACTCACCACTTGTTTGTTGAGTGGGTTTGAAATGCCATCTTTTAGCATCGCGCCGATGATGATGTAACCTGATTGCGATGCCGCAAACAAACCACCGAACATAAACAACATCATGGTTGCACCCGCACCCCACAACGTGATGTTTTGTGCTCGTGCACGTAGATCATGTTTTGTCTTCATTTGAAGGAAAGCAGCACCTTGCGTCACCACCATGGTCAAACTCACCAAGCCACACAGAATTGGGAATGGAGTGAGCAAGTCAAAGAACCCACCTTGATAATCGAGCATCAGCAAGTTGTTTAACTCGAACGGTACGCCAACCAACAAGTTACCGAAGCCAACCCCAAAGATAATCGGTGGAATCACACCGCTGATGAACAAGGCGACATCACACACATTGCGCCATTGCGGATTATCGATTTTAGCTCGGTAATCCATACCAATAGGGCGCAACCAAAGGGATGCGAGCACCAACAGCATGGCAATATAGAATCCGGAGAACGCTGCGGCGTATACCAAGGGCCATATCGCGAAGATGGCACCGCCAGCGGTGATCAGCCAAACTTGGTTGCCGTCCCAGTGCGGCGCGATAGCGTTAAGCATTACGCGACGTTCTAGGTTCTTTTTCCCCATAACAGGGAGCAGCGCGGCTACCCCCATATCGAATCCGTCGGTGATGGTAAAACCAATCAACAGCACACCAACGATCGCCCAAGTAAATAGGCGTAGGTTTTCGTAATCAAACATAGTGCCTCCTTAGTGCTGATCAATCAGTTTGAATGTGTCGGATTGTTTGTCTTTTTTGTTGTTTTCTTCATGGTGATAGCGACCCGTTTTAAGCACGCTTGGTCCACGTTTGGCAAACTTCACCATCAAGAACATTTCTACAATCAAGAACGCTGTGTAGAGCACATAAACAAACCCGAGTGAAATCCAAATGTCACTTGGTGCGAGGTTAGATACTGCCATATTGACCGGAAGCACCTCACCAATTGCCCATGGCTGACGTCCATATTCGGCAACGAACCAACCTGCTTCACAAGCAATGAAAGGCAATGGAATCGCCCATAGTGCCGCTCTCAATAACCAAGGGCTCGAACCCAACTTTTTGCGGCAGACTTGGACGAAAGACAAACCGATAATCGCGAACATCAATACCCCACACGCCACCATGATTCGGAAGCTCCAGAACAGTGGTGCCACTTGAGGAATCGTGTCTTGCGCAGCTTGCTTGATTTGGCTTTCAGTCGCGTCGGTAACGTTCTCGGTGTATTTTTTCAATAGCAGACCGTAGCCGAGATCTTTCTTCATCTCATCGAATTGAGCGATGTTTTCAGGGCTGTCGTTACCTGCGCGAAGTTCCTCTAGCATGCCGTAAGCTTGGATACCATCGCGGATACGATCTTCGTTCTGCGCCATCAGATCGCGTAAGCCCATCACTGGCTCATCCAGCGAGCGAGTCGCGATGATCCCCATTAGATATGGAATCTTAATGGCGTAGTCGGTTTCCATGGTTTCTTGGTTTGGTAAGCCAAATAGCGTGAACGAGGCAGGTGCTTCTTCGGTGTGCCACTCGGACTCAATTGCCGCGAGTTTTACTTGTTGAACATCACCAAGCTCGTAACCCGATTCATCACCCAGCATCAATGTCGACACAATCGCAGCCATGCCAAATGCTGACGCCACTGCAAACGATCGGCGAGCGAAAGAGATATCTCGACCTTTGAGTAAGTAGTAAGCACTGATGCCCATTACAAACAAAGCACCTGTGGTATAACCGGCAGCCACGGTATGAACAAACTTAACTTGCGTGACGGGGTTAAACACCACATCAGCAAAGTTGATCATTTCCATTCTCATGGTCTGGTAATTGAACTCTGCGCCGACTGGATTTTGCATCCAGCCATTCGCCATCAAAATCCACAAGCCAGAGAAGTTAGAACCTAGCGCTGTCAGCCAAGTGACCGACAAGTGTTGGCGTTTTGACAATCGATCCCAACCGAAGAAGAACATGCCGACTAAGGTGGATTCGAGGAAGAAGGCAATCAAGGCTTCGATGGCAAGCGGTGCCCCGAAAATATCGCCCACATAGTGAGAGTAATACGCCCAGTTGGTACCAAATTGAAACTCCATGGTAAGACCGGTCGCCACGCCCACGGCAAAGTTAATCCCGAATAACTTACCCCAGAACTTGGTCATGTCCTTGTAGATGGTTTTCCCCGTCATGACGTACAAAGACTCCATAACAGCCAGCAAGAAAGACAAACCTATGGTCAGTGGGACGAATATAAAGTGATAGAGTGCGGTACTAGCGAACTGAAACCGCGACAGATCAACGACATCTGCAAACATAAGGACTCCTTCCCGCTACCAGAGTAGCGGGTTAGATAAGGTTATTATTAGTCTGTTTAATTAAGCGTTAAAGCTTGGGGGCACTTGAATTACGCCTTTGCTGGTATGCGAGAGAAAGGTTTTCTCAACCAGTAATCCAAGCTTACATAGCGACCACCGCCGTAGAAGAACAGCACCAGCAACATCACAAAGTAGGTGGCTGCGAACTCCATACCGTTGTTGAGCATTACTGGGTCGCCCAATTCGGTGATGTAGTTGTATCGACCTGGGAAGTTGGTTGCTAACCATTCAATAAAGCCGTTCAAACGTACTGTTGCTTCCATGCCGCTGGTGGCGATGGCATCCCAACCGTGTTTCCAGTGCACCATTGCGCTCGCAACGCTCATCAAGAAAATCATCGGAATCGACATCACTCGAGTAAACAAACCCAAAGCGATACAAATACAGCCAAGCACTTCCGTACCTGCGGCAAGAAACGCTAACAACTCGGGAAATGGTAAGTTCAAACCTCCATCTGCGGTGGACGCGCCAAACCACGCGACGGTGCCAGAGAAGCCCAGCACCTTAGAGCGAGCGCCAACGAAAATGACCGGAATGAGGTAGAGACGAATCGCAAGCAACGCTAAGTAATCGTATCTTTTGCATTTCTCGACGAGACCGTCGAACCAATTGAGGGCTGACTTAATCATAATTTTTCTCCTGAAGGGCGGACGCTGACGAGTCCTAGTTCACTGAAGTGTTGAGCCCACTCCATGAAACTGAATCTGGCGAGTTGCTGAGCAATCATTTGTTGTAGTTGCGCCAGAGTCAGGTTTGGTTGCTGTTGTAATAGCTGAATCAATGCGACATCCACTTCTCTGAGCTTTTGCGATATCACATGATGTTGTGAGTTCCGAAACACGCCATAAAACACAGGGTGACGCTTGTCAGTTAGGAAAGTCACGGAGTCTTGATGCAGCAAGAAAGGCACTTCTAGCAGCCTTAATGTTGGGTTGAGTTGCAGCACTTGGTTCTGTTCTAGTATCGGATTCGATGAAGAAGTGAATGCCGCGACTAAGGTGTCAATTTCTACATTGAACGCCACCCATTCATATTCCAACAACGCCATCTGATCGGCAGAAATAGAGCTAGAGTCTTGATGCACTTTCTGCTGCAAAAATTGAACAAACTCGGTGGCAATATGATGAAACTCAGGCTCAGATGCGCCATGCATCACCACAAAGTCATCCACCATGCGTTCTAGTTGTTCATCAGCGAACTGCGAAGAAAATAGAGGGAACGTATTCGCAACGACACCCAAGATGTTGTAGCGGATAAATTCGCTATATCGACACAGCGCATGCTGATTCATAGGCGTGCGAATTAGAGCCGTTAGGGACTCGGTTTGCGCGCGCATTTTGCTCGGAGGATTAAGCATTGAGCACCTCCTTACACAACACTTCGAGTGTTTGACTGAAATCCAAGATCTCGCCATGAATGCTGCGAAGCTCTTCAGCCAGAACAAGCAACGACGGCACATTGTGGTCGCGCTCAAGCAGTAAAGGTTTGCTGCCATGCACCGAGTAGGTGTAACGAGCCAGATCAATCACTTCATCAGGCACTGGCTTTCCATGGGTATCGAGCAAGAAGTCATCACGCTCTTTCAAGTGACCCGCAATGTGGTAATAACGAATCGCGTCGCTTGGTAAAGTACTCAGCATGTCGTAAGGGCAGAAATGATGATTTCGACTGTTGACGAACACATTGTTGATGTCGATAAGCAGCTCACATCCACTGCGGTCACTCACTTCAGCGATAAACTCGCCCTCTGGCATTTCATGTCCGTAATCGTGGTAGTAAGAGATATTCTCTAACGCCAATGGACGCTTAATAATGTCTTGCACGCGTTGAATGCGTTCGACCAAATACGGAATGTTCTCTTTATGTCGAGGGATCGGAAGCAGTTCATACAAATAGCCCTGATTGTCTCTAGAGAAACTCAGATGTTCGCTATAGATGTCGATATTAAATTCATCGAGAAAGCGTGCGACGTCTCGTACAAAAGACTCGTTTAACGGTTGGCAATCACCAATCGATAAGCTCAAGCCATGAGCGACAAGCGGATAATATTTCGCAATGTTTTGCAGCTGTTCACGTTTCAAGCCGCCAATATTCATCCAGTTTTCCGGTGCTAATTCGAGGAAATCGATATCTGGGTGCTCGGGCAACTGACACAGCAAATCAACGTGTTCGCTGCGCAGCCCAATCCCTTTTGATGTATCGGTTATTGTCCGCATACGCCACCTGTTACTTTGCTTTTGGTGAGTTTGATGGTTTCTTCTGAAGGGTTAATACCTTCGCCAGTCACGCCACATTTGCCGTCACGAGCGCGTACCAAGCGACCTTGTGGATCGTTCTTTAGTTCTTGTTTCTCAAAGCGTTTCTCTGTACCACATTTACCAGCCGCACACTTACCGCCATGTTGAGAGCTGGATTGAGCCTCTACGGGAGCTTCTGTGGGTGCATCGGCAAACGCCATGCCTGAGTTCAAAGTAATGACAGACGTCATCGCGATAGATAGAGCAAGTTTATTGTTCATGAGACATCTCCTTCGCTGCGCTCATTGGGTAGCTAGATAAATCGTGACCAGCAATAACTTGACCGTGGTAGTACTCTTTAACGATCTTGATGGAAGCTGGTTTAAGTTTTAGACCTAAGCCCATCCAGTGGTTAAGCACCAAGAGTTTTGGATTCACTTCTGCGGCGATCTTGCCGACAACCGATGGCTTAGCGTGCATAAACGATGAGGCTTCGTCGGCTTCTTCATGAATAGCTAATGGCATCAATAAGATGTCCGCACCTTTAGCGAAGTCGATGAAGTCAGAGTTACTGCCGTTTTGGTCAGCGGAAATCACCATCACGCCTTCGGCACTTTCGATTCGAAAAGCGAGACAAGGAACGTCGCCGTGTGGGATACCCAGTGCGTAAATGGTTAATCCATCTTGCTCGTACACCTTGGTGCCTTGGGAAGTTTTGTATGGCACATCGGTAATGGTGACAGGGAACAAGCCATCGCTGCCATCAAACAAACCGTTCAAATATGCGTACGCGCCTTCATCACCGTCGAAAAGCGCTTTCATGTAACCAGTCAAGCTAGGAAATGCAGAGCCCGCTTCTGGACCCGCGATATCGAGAGGATCTTCACGATCAAAGAAGTACCCCCCTTTTAGCAGGGCTGGAACGTCGGCAACGTGGTCGGTGTGAAAGTGACTTAAACCAAGGAAATCTAAGTCTTCCAGTTTGCCGCCCGCCTGCCCAAAACGCAGATAGACACCACCACCGGCATCGATCATCACGCGTGACTTTCCTTTCCACCAAACCAGTTCACCAGACGAGGCACGAAGGTCATCAGAGATTGGTCCGCCAGAACCAAGAAGTTGCAAAGTAAAATCTTTGTCTAGCGGTTCGAGAGAGAGTGCGTAACTGTTGGCGGCTCCGAGAGATAACCCCAGAGCCAGCACTAACGCTTTTAAAGGCTGTTTCATATCAAATACCTATGAGTTTGATTTTTCTTATTTATTTCCTTTGGGTGAGCATCCAAAGAAGTGTTGAAGAGGCAGGAAAAACGATTTGTTTTTGATGTCCGTCAAAGCACGGGAATAAGATATCCAATATGAATGGTTAATTATATCTAGTAATTTTAAAGTTTCGTTCAGGTAAATTGAACGTTATTGGTTTGAGCTGAACAAGCATCAGAATGTAAAAAGGCACCGTGAAAGGTGCCTTTTATTTGTGTTTTGCAAGAACAATCAGGGCATGCATTGTCGCTTTACAATGAAACCGATAAGCTGTTTGACACCTTGCCAAAATCGCAATGTTAGGAAGCGCATCATGGATCTCGATATCTACCAAGTGGACTCTTTCACCACCGAACCTTTCAAAGGAAACCCTGCCGGAGTCTGCCTTTCACAAGAACCTTTACCAGAAGCATTGATGTTCTCTATCGCTGAAGAAATGGCGGTATCAGAAACCGCTTTTCTCTGTTTGAAAGACATGCGACTGCGTTGGTTCACACCTAAAGTCGAAGTGGCGCTATGCGGTCATGGCACATTAGCTACAGCGCAAATCTTAAAAGAACAAGGATTAGCAAAGGTTGGCGATACCATTGCCTTTCAAACCCTCTCAGGTGAGTTACATGTAAAAGTAAACCAGTCGACGATTGAGCTCGATTTTCCTGCTACGCAGTTTGAAATGGATGTTGAACAAGACATCG
This sequence comes from Vibrio sp. Y29_XK_CS5, assembly GCF_024181835.1. NCBI lineage: Bacteria > Pseudomonadati > Pseudomonadota > Gammaproteobacteria > Vibrionales > Vibrionaceae > Vibrio > Vibrio sp. Y29_XK_CS5. Next base: position 1,738,626 of record NZ_JAMZAM010000001.1, on the reverse strand, counting down.
CATTGCTAGCAGGACTTGGATTGAAAGCGGAGCAAGTGGTTTCTTATGCTCAATTTGACAGCAAAGGCTTTATTGAAGTCGACAATGAAAAAACCGTGTTGGAACTCGAGCCTAACTTTGACGCATTAAAGAACATTCAAGGGCGTGGTGTGGTGGTAACTGCTCAATCGAATTCTCCGGATCTCGACTTTATCTCGCGTTACTTCGCCCCCTGGGTGGGCGTGAATGAAGATCCTGTCACAGGCTCAGCCCATTGCGCACTGACTCAGTTTTGGTCGCAAAAACTCGGTCAAAATCAGTTCCGCGCTTATCAAGCCTCAGCCCGCGGTGGCCATTTACAAACCGAATTGCTTGAAAACGGACGCATTAAACTGATTGGTTCCGCAAAGACGGTAATCAGCGGAAAACTAAAGGTATAACGCGATGAAACAATCCATTATCCATATTGCTTTGGTCGTAAAAGATTACGATGAAGCGATAGACTTTTATGTGAATAAGCTGAAGTTTGAGCTGATGGAAGATACGTACCAACCAGAACAAGATAAGCGCTGGGTTGTGGTTTCTCCACCGGGTTCTAATGGTGTGACATTATTGCTAGCCAAAGCGTCTAAGCCAGAGCAGCATGACTTCATCGGTAATCAAACTGGTGGACGGGTATTCCTATTCTTGAGCACCGATGACTTCTGGCGCGACTACAACCGAATGGTAGAGCAGGGCATTCAGTTTGTTCGCCCGCCAACGGAGCAGGACTACGGCACAGTCGCTGTATTTGAAGATCTCTATGGCAACCTGTGGGACTTGCTAGAGATGAGTCCAAGCCACCCAATGGCTTCGCGTTCATAGATTCATGCTAATTGATATTAACAGCGTCTTTCGGGACGCTTTTTTGTTTTGGGCATTTGCCCCTTCCGTTTCTTCCCAATGTGCTTCACTTTGCTTATCAGCTTAATTCTCAAATTGATAATAGTATTTCAGTCAATATAACTTGTTGTTTTTAAATAAGGTGTTTTCGGCATCATATTTGCGTTAACCCTCTACGACCAACGATTCAGTTGATGAGGGGAATAATATGAAAGCAGGGAAACTTATTGCGCTAACCAGTTGTTGCGTATCGATGTCCGGATACGCACTCACTACCAGTGATTTATCGTTCGAATCAGGCAGCGACAATTCAAATTACACCATCAAGGGTAAACCACTTGAGACCATTTCTATTGCGGATACTTTGCCTCAAGATACCCTGACGAATGTCTATTCGATGCTGCCAGAAGGTACTTACGTCAATACCGCATTTATCGCGCCGGACCGTTATTCTAATATCGACATCGATGATGAACTCAACGGTGCGGATTATGCGACAGCGTCTGTCACTTTTTTAAACGAAGGGGCTGGGTATCGTAATTCTCTCGGGTATTTTGTTTATGACACTGACAACCCGCCAGCAAGCAAAGACGATATTGTCACTCATATGGTTATCTTCCCGAACGCATCCAAAGCGCCTGATGGGGATATGCAAGAAGGGGACACGATTGAACTTGATGTTCAACTGACCGCAGGACAAACCTTAGCTTTCTTTGTTATTCCAAATGGTTGGAGTGCAAGTACTTACAATAACATTCCGTATCTTGGTCCCTGGAATACGCCTTTCTACAGTCTATCCAGCTTGAATCCAGAAACGACCGCTAATTACCGTCGCCACAATGTCGCGTTCTTGGATACTGAGAACGAATTTTTAGTGCTTGGTTTTGAAGACATTCGCCGCCCAAGTGGTGATAACGACTTCAACGATTTGATCTTTACTGTGGATATTTCACCTTTCTCGGCGGTAGATGGCGTGAATACCGATGGCACGACCGACTCGAAATACGAAGTCTTGGTTCAAGAAAATGATCCGGAAGTCACAGTGACATCAGTTTACCCAAGCTCTGATACTTACGCGACGATGGCGTTCGAAGATCGCTGGCCGTTAATGGGGGACTACGACTTCAACGATGTGGTGTGGCGCTATCGTGTAACCGAACTTTTGAATGGTCAGCGTGAATTGAAGACCATTACCGTCGATTACACCCTGCAAGCCATGGGAGCAGGCTATTCCAATGGTTTTGCCGTGAAGCTCCCTAATGTGGATTCGTCCAACGTAGCATCAGTAACGGTGACCAAAAATGGTCAAGCGGTGGAACATACGGTGCTTCAATCTGGCAGTGAAACAGTGTTGGTGGTATCTGAGAACTTAAGAGCGGAACTGGATGCACTCGGTGTTTTGACATCAGGTTGTACTTATTATCGTACTCAGAGCAATTGTTTGAATCAGCAAGCGACCGATATTCTCAGCTACCAAATGGTGGTTGAACTGACCACGCCAGTCGCACGAGACCAAGTCGGCTACCCGCCTTATGACTCATTCATCTTTGCGGCAGAAGGCACGTACCACGGTGACTTTGTCGCAACCTTCCCGGGGATGACGTGGCAAACCCACCTTAAGTCGTTTTCTGGCACAAGCGAGATGAATAACGCTTTGTACAACTTGCATGACGATGACACGGGCGGTTCAGAATACTTCCTAACCAGTAACAATATGCCTTGGGCAATCAACATTCGTGATGAATGGGATCACCCAACCGAGAATACTGACATCAGTCACGCCTACACAGGATTCCCAACATGGGTAACCAGCAGTGGCGAAACGGATACTGATTGGTACAAGACGGCAGCCAGCGGCAAAGCTATCTCAGCAACGGAATAACAAGGAGCATCACATGAATACTTCGACAAAACTACTGACCATCATGTTTGCTTCAACCTTAATCGCTGCTTGTGGAGGCGGGGGCGGTGGCGGTTCTTCTACGCCAGCACCAACACCTGTTGCTGACGAGGTTGATGATACGCAAGACATTGTGGCGCAGCGCGACTTTTCTTTTGATATTGGTGAGACGATTACTCTGTCCATGAACTACCAAGGCTCTGCTGATGGTGCATTACACCTCTATACTAAAGCGGCATTTACCACTGAGAATGGGGATGTGATCGCGGACCCTATGTCACGGATCACAACAGTCTACCCAACGCGAACCAGCCAGGTTGAGTTGGAGGTGAATGGCAATTGGACCAAGTTGTACGCACAATGGGTGCCAATGAGCGCTAGTGAATCTGAGAAGAACTGGGTGATTTCGCTGAACCAATCCAACAACAATTACCATCTCGATTTTTAATCCAAGATATTGTCAGTAAGCAAAGCGTGGCGAAAGTTGCGCTTTGTTTTAGATAAAAATCCTTCGCAACATTAGCGTGATCTATATCACCTATTGAACGAATCAGATAGAATGGCGTCCACTTTCAATATGCCCTTTTCTAACCGTATCTCGAAAGTGATTTAACAACTTGTTATTTAAAAGAAATTTCCTTCGAGGACGCCGCTATCATTAGTACAAACAATATCACCATGCAATTTGGTGCCGAGCCATTGTTCGAAAATATCTCTGCTAAGTTTGGCAACGGCAACCGTTATGGTCTGATTGGCGCAAACGGCTGTGGTAAGTCGACATTTATGAAAATCCTGAGCGGAGCATTAGCGCCAAGCTCGGGCAACGTTTCTATTACTCCGGGGCTGAAACTGGGCGTATTGAGCCAAGATCAGTTTGCGTTCGAGCAATACAGCGTAATTGACGCTGTGATCATGGGCGATCGCAAGCTTTGGGAAGTGAAGCAGGAACGTGACCGCATCTATTCATTACCAGAAATGAGTGAAGAAGATGGTATGAAAGTCGCTGAGCTGGAAAGCGAATTCGCAGAAATGGACGGCTACACAGCAGAAAGCCGTGCTGGCGATATTTTGCTTCAAGCGGGTATTGAAGAAGAACTGCATTTTGGTTTGATGCAACAAGTTGCTCCGGGCTGGAAGCTGCGTGTGCTTTTGGCGCAAGCTCTGTTTGCTAACCCAGATATTTTGTTGCTCGACGAACCAACCAACAACTTGGACATTCACACCATCAACTGGTTGGCAGAAGAGTTGAACCAACGTAAGTGTACGATGATCATCATCTCGCACGACCGTCACTTCTTAAACTCTGTGTGTACTCACATGGCAGACATCGATTACGGCGAACTGCGCATTTACCCTGGTAACTATGAATATTTCCTTGAAGCATCTGGTCTTCGTCGTGAGCAGTTATTGGCTTCCAACGCGAAGAAAACCGCTGAGATCAACGAACTTCAAGAATTCGTAAACCGCTTTGGTGCAAATGCATCGAAAGCGAAACAAGCCAGCTCTCGCGCTAAGAAGATGGAAAAAATCCAACTCGACGAAGTGAAAGCAAGTAGCCGTGTTAGCCCATCGATTGATTTCGGTGAGGGCAAAAAACTGCATCGTTTAGCGTTGGAACTGCAAGATCTTGGTCACTCGTTTGATGATGAATTGTTGTTTGAAAAAGGCAATTTGTTACTTGAAGCGGGCACTCGCCTTGCGATCATCGGTGAAAACGGTGTGGGTAAAACGACCTTGCTACGTTGCCTAGTGAACGAGCTAGAGCAAACTCAGGGCGTAGTAAAATGGTCTGAAAACGCTTCAATTGGTTACTGCCCACAGGACAGCAGTGCGGACTTCGATAACGATCTGACCATCTTTGAGTGGATCTCACAGTGGCGTACCGTGAAGCACAATGACTTAATGGTGCGTGGCATTCTAGGTCGCTTGTTGTTTACCGCTGACGATGCCAACAAAAAAGCGAAAAACTGCTCGGGTGGTGAGAAGAACCGCCTGCTGTTTGGTAAGCTAATGATGCAAGACATCAACGTTTTGGTTATGGATGAACCAACCAACCACATGGATATGGAAGCAATTGAAGCGTTAAACAGCGCGTTAAAAGACTACACAGGCACTTTGATTTTTGTTAGTCATGACCGTGAGTTCGTATCGTCATTGGCGACTTCAATCATTGATGTAAAAGACAAACAGTTGGTGAGTTTCCAAGGTACATTTGAAGAGTACATGGCACACCAACAAAAGGTGCTTAGCGCTGCGTAACCAAGCGCCGATCATTGTGAATAATTCAACGTAAAGATCGTCTTTGAGACGAAGAATACAACAGATTATTCGCAATAGTGATTTAATCTAAACCTAATAGAGGTAAGGTGGTGAGTATAACGCTCGCCACTCACAATTAAGGAGCCGTTCATGAGCCATGAATTTATGACCGACGAAGAACGTATTGAACTGCAGAAGAACAACCCTCTGCACGGTCTTAAATTAGAAGACATGTTGCAGCAGCTTGTTGACCATTACGGTTGGGAAATCCTCGACACAGCAATGCGTATGAACTGTTTCAACACCAAGCCAAGCATTGCAAGCAGTGTTAAATACCTGAAGAAAACAGAATGGGCTCGCGAGCGTGTAGAGAACTTCTACCTATACCGCTACAAGCGCATGCCAAAGGCGTCGGAATACGAGTACAACCTACCACCACGCGCACGTACTTTCCGTCATGGATTGGAGCCGCGTGAGCCAATGGAGCTGACGGTTGAATCGATTCTGGCTTCACAAGCAAAGGCTGCGTCTGCGCACAAAGAGCGTTCAGCAAAGCAACGCTCAGATCGTGCTCGCTTTAATAACCGCCGTCGATAAACTTTCAGTTTTCTTGTTCTTGTAGGCTCGATGTCTAAGAGCAGGATGATTTTGATGAAAAGCCAAACTACCCAGTTTGGCTTTTTTATTATCTTTTCTTCAGCTAAACCTTGTTATCAAGACCCTAGCTTAATAATCGAAGAGTACATCTGCTGCGGGTCTGACTGACGGCTGAATCGCGCTTGGAAGCTCTCCACCACATAATCAATAAAGGCTCGTAACTTTTGCGATTGCTCTTTGTGGTAAGGGTAAACGATATACAGCGCGTGCTTTTCCATCTGCCATTCAGGAGCAATTTCAACCAATTCACCTGAAGTTAATTGAGGCTCAACAAAGAAGTCTGGCAACAACGCAACCCCATGTCCGGCACATGCCGCTTGGGTGAGCGCCAAACCACTGTTGACAGTGTAAACACTCGCAGGCAGATCAACTTCCAATACCTCACTGCCATTTTGAAATGTCCAACGGCGAGACGTTGAAGAGAGACTATAACTAAGTAGGCGATGGTTTATAACGTCACGTGGAGATTGAAACGGCTGCGACTCTTCAAGGTATTGAGGGGAAGCGCAAAGTACACGACGAATATCCAGTAGTTTGCGCGAGCGTAGGCTAGAGTTACCCAATTCGCCTCCGCCACGAATGGCAATATCGATCCCTTGCTCAATCAAATCAATATGTTCATCACTCATCACCACTTCGATGGAAAGCTCTGGATGCAGCTTCATAAATTCACAGATGATGGGGTTTAGCTCAATCAACCCTAATGACATCGGCATGCTGATTTTGAGTGTGCCCTTTAATGTGTGGGAAGACTCAATCACTGAGCGGTCTGCGTTGTTGAGTGCATCGAGAACCTGACACACTTGTTGATAATAGAGCTGACCATTATCGGTAATGTGCAAATTGCGGGTAGTACGGTTAATCAAAGGGCTTTTCAAATAGCTCTCTAATTCATTGATGTTCTTACTTATTGCGGCTTTTGAGAGGTTTAAATCTTCTGCTGCCGCGACAAAGCTACCTAGCTCCACCACTCGACGAAATACGGTTAATGCTCTGATCTTATCCACGCATTAGTTTCCTCATGTTTTTATAGTTCACCAATGGTGAACTATATAGCCACTATTATAGTGTTTATTCACTAGTGGGAGTTAATTAATATCACCTCATTCACTGAGTGCCCGACATAAGTAGGGGCAAACGTAATTAGGATTCCACTATGAAAAAGATCGTCGCATTTACTGGTAGTAATAACAGCCAATCAATCCACTGCCTATTGGTTCAAGCGTTGGCAAACCAAGCTACACAAACAGAAGTAAACACCATTGACCTAAATGACTTTGAATTGCCAATGTACGGTTTGGACGTTGAAGGTCAGGGCATCCCAGAAAACGCACACAAACTGCGTGCAACGTTAAACGAATACGATGCGATCATCATTGCATCACCAGAGCACAACGGCTCAATGCCAGCATTCCTGAAAAATGCGATTGATTGGCTATCACGTGTTGCACCTCAAGGTACGTCTTTCTTTGGCGACACTAAGAAACCAGTTCTACTAGTGAGCACGTCGCCAGGTGCAAACGGCGGCGCAACTAACATCAAAACCATGGCTGAGTTAATGCCTTGGTGGGGGGGCGATGTAAAAGGCACATACAGTCTAGGCGGCTTCTACGACAAGTTCCAAGATGGCAAATTTGATGCTGCGACCTCAGCGGAACTGAGTGAGCTAATGACGTCTTTCGAGAAGTCTCTGTAAGTTATCTATACTCGCATAAGTAGTGATTCATAAGGGTAGCTAATCAAGAAAGGTAGGTAAGGTATGGCGGTATTAGAACAAGGCGTTTGGTATCCAAACAAAGACGCAAGTGAGCTGACAGCAGAAGATCAATTCGCGTTACCAAGTCAGATCGAAGCGGGTCGCTATCACTTGTATATGTCGTTGGCTTGTCCATTTGCCCATCGCCCTTACCTAGTAATCAAGTACCTTGGATTGGATGAGAGCATTTCCGTCTCTTCCGTTGCTGCAAAGCGTTACAGTAATGGCTGGGAATTTGATGGTGCACATCCTGATCCTCTATACCGCGCGGATAATCTAGCGGCGTTGTATTTGAAAGCGAAAAGCGATTACACCGGACGCGTAACCGTCCCTCTACTGTGGGATAAGCAAAACCATGCGATTGTGGGCAATGATTCAGCCGCAATGGCAATGGACCTCGCTACGAATTGGCTACCTTTGGCAAAACACCCGGTGGAGTTGGTACCCGCAGCATTGCGTGAAGAGATCGAAAGCCTAAATCGATGGCTTCACAGCAATGTGAATGGCAAGGTGTATCAAGTCGGCTTTGCAACCACGCAAGCGCAATATGACCAAGCGAGCGAAACCTTGTTTGATGCGTTAGCGCAGCTGGATCAGTGTTTGGGGCAGTTGCGCTACTTGCATGGTGAAGACGTTACCCTGTCTGACTTGTTCTTGCTGCCAACATTGGTGCGTTTCGAGGCGGTGTATGAAGTGCACTTCAAAGCCAACAAAAAGCCCCTAAAGGCGCACCAAAACTTGTATCGCTACATGCTGGATTTGGTTGCCGATGATCGCATTCGCAGCACTATCGATATTGATTACATGAAGTTGCATTATTTCTTCTCGCACAAGCACATCAACCCAAATGGGATTGTGCCCGCAGGACCTGAGATTGAGTGGATCTAATTCGAATCTAATAAAGAAAGCCGGAGATTACCTCCGGCTTTGTTTTTATAGCTGCGCCGTAATTTCCTCTATCTCTTGCTGCCATTGCTTTTGCATCGCTGGTTTTTGATGTTTTGGTTTTCGCCCTAAATCTGCTTCCAGCAAGCTTTCCAGCTCCAACAGTCTTTCCAGCATTTGCTCTTCGGATTGCTCATCAGATGCGGTATTTGTTTCCATCGACATTACTTCATTGCAATGATGCGATATGGCTGATTTCGGTGCTGTATCAGTTACGCGTTGATACACATCTTCCGCGCTTAAATACTCCGTCAGTAAACCATTTTCAATAAACCAGAATCGATTACAGCTTTGCTCTATCAGGCTTCGGTCGTGACTCACCAATAAGGCAGCACCTTCGAAGTTTTGCAAAGTTTCAATCAACTCCTCTTTGCCTTCCATATCCAAATGGTTGGTCGGTTCATCTAAAAACAACATGTGATAACGAGCGAGGGTTAAGCCCACAAACAGCAGCCTTGCTCGCTCTCCACCACTTAGACTGACGACTTTCTGTTCGTGTCTTGCGTACTCGAATCCTGCACCAATTAGCGAACGTTTTGCCTGTTCACTGCTGATGCTGGCAAACGACTGCAACGCATCCGTGATGGATTGATGATCGTCGAGTTGCTTTAGGGATTGATCGTAGTAACCCAAGCGACAGCGATCGTGGAAAGTCACACTCTCATGTTGGTTGCCTAGGTCATTTTGGAATGCTTCATACTGACGATAAAGCAGGTTCAACAAAGTCGATTTGCCGCAACCATTACTGCCTAGAACGGCAATTCGGTCGCTACTTTTGACGCGCATTTCTGCCATATCAAACAAGTGATAATCACTGTTTGGTGGCGTTACTGAGAAAGGCAGAACCTCTAACAGTCGATTTGCTGGCATCGATTCACCTTGAAGTTGTAGCGCCCACGGTGTGCCTTCTGTCAGTTCGGTTTGTTCTTCCTCTAAACGTTCTTTGCGCGCAAACATGGTCTTGGCTTTTCGAGCAAGATCTTCGTTGTCGTAGACTTTGCCCCAAGTGGCTAAACGCTTGGCGCTTTTTTCGATTCGGTCGATCTCTTTCTGCTCGCTGGCATGGCGAAGTTGATCGGTTTCATCTTTCTCTTTCAATGCTTGTCTTGCTTGAGAACAAGGCAGAGAGAAATGATGCAGAGATCGATCTCGCATGACCCAAGTAGTGTTGGTAACTCGATCGAGTAAGGTTTGATCGTGAGATACCAATACGAATGAGCCTTTCCAGTTTGATAGGAATTGCTCTAACCAAAGGAGCGATGGCAAGTCCAAGTGGTTGCTTGGTTCATCCAGAAGCAGTAAGTCAGGTTGATGGATAATCGCACGAGCAAGCAGGAGTCGCATTTGCTGACCTCCGCTGCAATTCTCAACCGGCATGTGTCGTTCTGTGTTTGAAAATCCGAGTTCATCCAATAAGAGTTCGGCGCGCCAAATCTCATCATCGGATAAGGATTCCACTAACGCGTCCAATACGGAATGTGTGCTTAAAGACTCAGATAAATGCTGCTCAACATAACGCATCAAACATGAACTGGCTTTGGCAACCGTGCCTTGGCTTGGTTCAAATTGACCGCTAAGCAGTTTGAGTAGGGAGCTTTTACCACAGCCGTTATGACCGATAAGACCAATTTTGTCGCCACGATGAATCGTAAACGTTAGATCTTTGAAGATTGGTGTTGCTGTGTGAGAAAGGGTTAGTGATTGTGCAGTTAAAAAAGTACTCATAGTGTTCTCAAGAATTTTGGGCGCAAGACGCCGTTGTCATAGCTGACAATAATTCTTCGAGCTTGAGGGAAAGTACTCGGGTGACGTGTTTTCGTCGAAAGGTAATTATTCGCTCAAGTCGAGATTATCGCAGCGCGAAATCTGAAACTCTTGAGCGGTCCTTCATGCCATAAAAACGTGGGTTGATTGAACACCACAAAGACATAAATTCCTCCTTAATTTCGTTGTAAGTGTTGCCACTTTTGGTTGATAGATACGCTAGATTCTAACCCTAAAAGTGGCAATGTACAGATAGCTTGATGAAAAAATGATGAGAGGATCACCAAGGCATCACGCGCTTTTAGCGATATAAGCTGAACTTCTTGGTCAATTCTCGAAGAGTTTCAGTCTCGCCGAACAAACAAATACCCAAATATTCTAACTCGGCTTCCGGTGTGTTTTTGGTGGTTTGCTGTTGAACTTCAGAGCCGCCTTCTACCATGGTGTGAGTAAAATCAGAGAATGGGATGCCTCTATCGAGTGCTTCTTGGCGAAGTTTTCTGATTTTGTTGGAGTTGTCCGCTCTCAAGACGATAAACGGATAGTGCGAGATATTTGGATGAACATTGCCGTCGAGATCGTGATAGTCGGTGTAGACTGCGTCGCCATCAGAAAGTTGATCCGCAAGGCTTACGCTCAAGTGTCCTAATACGTTAACGGCGCGTCCCACCTCGACTTTTTTACTGATTACGGCAACAAATCGTTTTTGGTTTTCGTCGGGAAGTTGATTCATGGAGGACCTCGTTTTTCTATTGATCTGGCTATTGTTTAACTGCCTCCATTGTATTTCCTCGCACGCGCAATTTTGTTTCTAACGTTGCTGTTGACAAGCCCAGTTTGCAATAAACGAATGATTTAATCGTTTTTCATGCAATAAGATTCCCCAAAGTTTGCAAATAGACAAGGCACTAACGGAAGGTCGGTGCCTTAGGTCGAGGCTGAACCAAGTTCTATTGTTTGTTTAGCTCAGCCGCGGTATCCACAAAGATGCCTTGGATGTCTTTCGCTTCACGCTCTGTTTGACCACCATGTTTTAGGAACGCGCCGATGATCGCTGCGGTTTTTTGCTCTTTTGCGCGCTCTAAGAAGTAACGCAATTCTAGCTCTGCACCTGCGTCTTCATCTTTGATAGAGGTTGCGATGATCTCTTTGTACATTACGATGTCACGCACTTCTAGTTGGCTAATCATGCCCAATGTTGCCGCCAAGAATCCATCCAACTCTGCTTTAGGAACAAACTGAGTAATGATGTTTAACTGCTCCGCTTGTTGTGCCGTAAAGTCGTTACCAAGTAGCAGTGCTTGAAGCGCTTTGTTTTTACCCATACGACGAGCGAACTGCACCGCACCTTGACCACCCGTTGGGATGTTGACGTGGATCTCTGGCTGAGCAAATGCTGCGTTTTCAGTGCCGTAAGCCAAGTCACACGCCATCACAAACTCATTACCGCCGCCACGAGCCACGCCATCAACCACAGCAACCGATACTTGTTTCATCGCTTTGATGTTGGCAATCATGTGGTTGAATTCAATTGATGCTGCCTGACCACCTTGTGTGCCGTTGATAACGTTCAAATCTAAATGCGCCAAGAAGAAAGACTCATGAAGTGATTTGAATACCACCACTTTTGTATCGCGGTCATCTTTAAGTGATAGTACAAACTCTTTGATTTCATTAATTAAATCGATAGTCAGTACGTTCACTGGTGGGTTGTTGATTTCAACAGTAGCGATGCTGTTTTGTTGTGTGATTGATAGAGTTTTCATAGCTGTTTCCTCAGCGTTAGTAAGATCAGCAGACCTCGGTAACGCGAATTTATTGGTTTGGTATTGAGGAGGTTTGTATCTCTCCCGTTGTGTGCAGCTACTATAGATTTGTTATAAGATGAGAAAAATAAGCTAAATGGCATATAATTGATGCCATAAAAGCAACAATAGTTTTTTAGGTAAGACGTTATGGATTTCTCTAGTCGTTTATTGCTGTTACTTGAAGTGGTCGAGCTTGGTTCGTTCACCAAGGTATCAGAACAGAAGAATGTGGATCGTTCGGTGATCTCAAAACAGATCAGCCGTTTGGAAGAGGAGTTGGGCGTTCGATTGCTCAACCGAACCACGCGCTCTTTATCGTTAACGGCTGCTGGGAATGAAATGGTCAACCAAGCCAAATCCCTTCGGTCACTTCTCAGTGATACTCACCGTTTGGCGCAGAATTATCACGAGGAGCCTCGTGGTGTCTTGCGCATTACCAGCTCGACCATGTTCGGGCGTCAATATGTTCAAGATGCGATTTCGGTGTTTCAACAACAATACCCAGATGTGGAGTTTGAATTGCGCTTAGAAGATCGCATGGTGGATATGGTGCAAGAGGGCTTTGATATTGGCTTCCGCATTGGGCGACCTAAAAACTCAAGCTTGATTACCCGTAAGATTGCGCGAAGTCGCCTTTTGATTGTTGCTGCCCCTGCGTTTTTAGAAAAGCATGGTGAGGTGAACAGTCTAGAGAAATTGGAATCTTTACCCGCTACTATCTACGCCGCCCCAGGTTTGTTATTCGATAAATTCGGCTATCAAGATGAGCAAGGTAAACAACAGCATTTTCAGCTTAATGTCGCTTATAAAGTGAATGATGTGGAAATGTTGGCAAGAAGCGCAGCTGGAGGAAATACGCTTGCAGTGGTGACCGCACAAATGGTTCAAGACGAAATCAAACAAGGCAAGCTAGTGCCGATCATGACGGACTTGAATATTGATGATTTCGGCACCTTCTACGCCGTGTATCCGCACCGAGATGCACCAATCAAAACCAAGTTGTTTATTGATACACTCAAATACATTGTGGGAGAAGAGACGCCCATTTGGGAAAAGAACATTCCAAACTTCGACAAGATGTATGGAAGAGGGAAGTAGAGCTATTAAGCGACTAGACTTCACCATATTAATCTAAACAAAAGAGGCTCGACGGAGCCTCTTTCACATTGCTTTTAAATGCGAGTTTGAATCTAAACTAAAATGCGCTCAACTTGCTCAATAACATACGAATCTTCTAGCGCTTTACCCAACATCAATTGATGGTTCAGTAGTCCTAGCATAAGGGTATAAAGCGATTCTTTGTGTTGCGCTGAAACGTAGTTTTCCAGCATCGTCATGTACTTTTGATTCGCTAGTAACATGCATGGATCGGTAGCTACGTTTTCTTGCCCAATCACATCAATATAATCAGACACCAACTTCATCTCTTGGAAGAAACGTGGTGCCATCTGTTGGAAAATTAATACAAAGTTCTCTGCTTGTTGTTCAGGGCTAGCGCTTGTTGAGCTCGGTCTTCCTGCCAATATTTCTGCATCGAAGTTAACCATTGCATCGGTAGCGGCTTTGAACAGCTCATCTTTACTTTTGTAGTAGTGATAGACCGCACTTTTACTCATGCCAAGCTGTTCACAAAGCTGTCTCATCCCAAGATTTTTGTAGCCAAATTCAAGAAATATACCTGTTGCTTTTAGCGCTATTTCTTCTCGTTTTTTATCGTGATCGACGATTTTAGGCATATTTTTCTCTTTTCGATGGTTAGCGTAATCACGGCAGTATATCACAAGATTCTTTTTTTAGACCAAGTGGGCAAGAAAGATCTTTACCTTGTGTTTGAATCGTACTAACTTAAAAAGACCATCTGGTCCAAATAAAGGCTAAGGGACTCTTTGTCTTGTTCCTCTACCAAGAATAGGAAACATCGATATGAAAACGCAGCCTCGAATTTTAATTGTCGGTTCAACGGGTTATTTAGGATCGAATATTGTTGAATTTCTCATGGCGCAGAACGCCGAGTTTAAAGCGTTGGCGAGAAACAAAACCAAGCTCCTTGCGATGGGCTTACAAGAGTCGCAGGCAGTAGAAGCTCAGGTGACTCACCCCGATGAGCTAAAAGGAGTTTGCGAGGGTGTGGACGTTGTTATCTCATGCTTGGGCATTACTCGTCAGCAAGATGGATTAGGTTATTTGGATGTCGACTACCAAGCAAACTTGAACTTACTCGAAGAAGCAGAGCGAGCAGGTGTTGGTAAATTCATTTATATCTCTGCGTTCAATGCTCAGAAATATCCTCAAGTTCGTCTGCTAGAGGCGAAAGAGCGCTTTGCGAGTCGACTTTTGCAATCAACAAAATTAACCCCTTGTGTGATTCGTCCGAATGGTTTTTTCTCTGATATTACCGAGGTGTACAACATGGCGAAATCGGGTCGAGTGTTTACTTTTGGCGATGGTGAAAACTTGCTTAACCCCATTCACGGAAAAGATTTGGCGAGATTTTGTGTTGAGGCTATCGATAGCACTGAAACGGAGATTAACGTAGGCGGACCGAATGTGTTTTCAGTGAACCAAATTGCTCAGCTTGCATTCAAATCTCAGAATAAGCCGGAGAAAAATACGCATTTGCCGGATTTGTTGCGCAGAGCTGCTCTCGTAATGGTCAGCCACCTACCAGAGAAGTGGGGCGGTCCTGCTGAGTTCTTCCTGACCATGCTAGGTGGAGATAACATCGCTCCGACTTATGGTCATCATCGACTGGAAGACTACTTTCGCAAGCTCACTGAAGAAGACAACAGCTGAATCAATTCATCGATTTAAACAGGACTCCACCCAAGTACTCAACCATGACTTTGGTCAGAAAGGGGGAGGTCATGTGCTTCATTGTCGATAAAGTAAACAATATCTGAATCGTTAGCAGGGAGCACTTCATGAACCAACGCCAATTACAGCAGCAAGCATTTGACTTAAGTGATCAAAACTTAATTGTCGGCAATGTGGATCAATGTCCATTGCCACCAGAAATCTTGGCGTTTACGACAGCGAACTCAGAGTATGTTGTCGAAACGTTTGAAAGTGGTTTGACGGCGCAGGTATTTCATATTCGTATCGGCGGACGAGACTATACGCTCAAGAAAAAACGCCCACAGCCGAAAGTGCAAAACCCTGATGGTCAGTACTCCTTTCTGAATGAAGTTCAACGCCGTCTTGATTTTCAAACTCAAAAAGACAATCCGAATTTAACTGAGGATTTTAAACATATTGTTGAGACTGTTTATGCTGATTATCGTTTAGGGATCATTGTTTCAGATTGGATTGAAGGTTCGCCAATTCAGGCCCTAACTGAGGACTTATTAGGGCAGCTATTCTCGACTCTATTTGTTTGTGAGCGAAGTGGGTTGTTTGAGTGGGATTTGTGTTCAGGGAACTTGCTGGTGGATAAACAAGGTCAGCTAAAGTTGTTCGATTTTGGTTATATGTATCGGTTTGACCCGTTAAGAGAGTTCAACAGTAATGGTATGCATGACCCTATGTTTGATACTTGTGAGCGATTTGAAACGCGCTTCTTCTCTGGTTGGTTATTGGAGCAAAATTATTCCCGAAAAGAGGCAATGCAGCTATTCAAAAACGTTAAACAACAAGGCATTAAGATGCTTGAATACAAGCGGGACTGGTTAGTTCAAAACTATGCCGTGCCAGAAATCGTAGAGCGAGTGCAAACGTCGATGGAAAAGATACAAACAGCGCTAAAATCTGATGCTGAGTTGGAACATCTTTTTACGCTTGAGATGTTTCGTTCGCATGTGCTCGATATTGAAGATGATTTGGATGGTAAGAGTTGCACGCCAACCACAATTAAACGTGTGCAGTTTGTTTTAGATATGCTGCAGCAACATTATGATTTGTTGGTTGAAGGAGGTGCATTGTTTTATCAAAACGCCGCTAAGAGTAAAGCCGAACTGATTCAAACCTACCAAGAGAAACACGAATTGGTGCTGCAGTACCAGCTTTAGCTTTCGGCGTCGAGAAAACAAAAAAAGCACACGAGAGGTGTGCTTTCCGTTCAGTTGGCTAGGTAGGTGCTAAGTCGTATTACTTTGCTTGCTGCATCTCAACCAAGCCACCCGCGTTATGAAGGTTGGTAAACCCTTGCGATTGCAGGTATTGATACGCTTGCCCTGAGCGATTACCACTGCGGCAGTAGAGCACGACCTGCGTTTTTTTATCGACATTAGCAAAGTGTTTATCCAACTCTGAAAGCGGGAAGTTAACTGCATTGTCCAAGTGACCATCAGCAAACTCTTGTGGTGTACGTACATCGACAATCATTGCGCCTTGCTCAATCCATTGCCAACCTTGCTCTGCACGTTCAGAAGCAAATACCGATGGTGCGGAGAAAGCTAAGCTCAAACAAGTGAATACAATCGGAAGTAGTTTTTTCATTGAGTTCCTTTCCTCAAGGTCAATAGCCCTTAATCGTTCTGATTAAGATTATACGTGCGATTATCAAACTTCGATGTGGCATCGGTCGAAATGTCGTAACCTAGCGTGTTATGACTTTAATCCTAACATTGCGCCAAACACCAATAACCCAGCGCCACAAGCTTGATTCAACCTGTGTTTCACGCGCAGTAATAAGCTCTGTAATCGCGGAGAGGTAAACAAGATGGCAACCATAGAAAACCAAATCCCGTGTAGCGCGATCATGTAGACACCGTAACCCAAGGCAAGGTGTTGCGATTCTGTATTCGGGTCGATGACTTGGCTAAAGATACTCAAGAAGAACAACATGGTTTTTGGGTTAAGTACATTGCACAAAAAGCCTTGGAAAAAGAACTGCCAAATGGAGATGCTTTGTTGTGTTTCCCCCTCTATCTTCTGCTGAGAATCAGCCCCAAAAATCCCTTTCAATCCGAGATAGATCAGATAAGCCGCACCTAAGTAGCGAATCAAGCTGAACAACCATTCGTTCTGTGAAATTAAGTAACTGATGCCAAGCAATGAATAGGTAATGTGCACCGAAATCGCAAGACTGATGCCCACGGCGCTCCAAATTCCGGCTTGTCTGCCCCTGTTGAGGCTGTTTCTAAGAACCAAGACAAAATCGGCTCCGGGACTGATGACAATGAGTATACCTAATAAGGCAAGGCTGAAAAGCTCCATGGTGTTTCCTGTTTCTTTGTTGTTATGAATGGGGCAATTGTAGGTCGAGAGTTCGGAGACTATAATCGAAACAAATTCCGCTAAGTGTGAGAAAAAGTCACAGATGAGGCATCTTAAATCCTTCCATGTTTTCCATGTCGCCGCATCGTCTGCGAGTTTTAGTGAGGCAGCAAATAAGCTCAGTATTACGCATGGCGCAGTGAGTAAGCAGATCAAAGTGTTGGAAACCTATCTGGCTCAGCCTCTGTTCTACAAACAGGGGCGCAATATGCTGCTCACTAAAGAGGGTGAGATGCTGAAAAGCTATACCGAGCAAGCATTCCAAGCGTTGGAAACTGGCATGAACAAGCTGGTGCAGGAGAAGCACCAATACCTTGAAGTCTCTTGTGAGCCAACGTTAACCATGCGTTGGTTGATGCCAAGGCTTTCCGCGTTTAATGATGGTTGCGACGCAGACGTTCGACTTTCGACTGCGGGAGGACCTGTAACGCTCGGCTCGACAGGGCTTGCTATGGCAATTCGTCGAGATGACTTTGAGCCTTTGTATCACTACCCAAAAACCAAGCTGGTGGAAGAGTGGGTGGGTCCCGTGTTTTCACCTGAATACTGGCAGCAAGTGAAAAGTGATTTGAACTCTGTGAAGCTATTACACAGCCAAACTAGACCTGAAGCGTGGCAAGAATGGATGCAGCGCTCTGGTGAAGCGTCGATAAACGGAAAAGCGGAACAGTCTTTCGCGCATTTCTATTTTTGCATTCAAGCTGCGGTAGATGGCTTAGGCGCGGCGATGGGCTCTTATCCTTTGGTGATGGACGATCTCAAACGTGGCAACCTTGTCGCACCATTTGGTTTTGTGCCGTCAGGGCATGACTATGTCTTATTGACTCAAGACAAAGCACGTTCTGAACTGGAACAAAAATTTGTCCATTGGCTGCAAAACCAAATGGCGGAGTGTGTGCCTTGCACCTAAGAAACAAAGAGAGACCCTAGCCAGGGCGCGCTGAGTTACCTAGAGTGGTTGAATACGTGCTACATAATGGAAATTTAGGAAATGGAAAACCTCAATATTGTTGAAATTAAATCTTTTGTTCCGGCGAAAGATTATGAGCTATCAAAGCGTTTTTATCAGGCGTTGGGTTTTGAGATGCCTTCGGATTTTGGTGGTGTGGCGTACTTCTTCAAGGGCAGTTGCTCATTCTTGCTGCAAGATTTTTATGAGCCGAAACATTGCAATAATTTCATGATGCATTTGTTGGTGGAAGATGTTGTCAACTGGCATGAGCATGTTTCAAGTGTAGATTTGGAATCATTCGGAGCCAAGATGACGGAACTGATTGATCAACCTTGGAAGATGCGAGAGTTCTGTTTGCACGATCCTAGTGGCGTGTTGTGGCGTATTGGTCAGAACATCGATTGATTTGTTTATGAAAAAAGGTCAGCGCTTGCGAACTGACCTTTGAAGAGGGAAGAGTGATAGAGGTTTATTGAGGCGCTTTCATCGCTTCTGATTGATCGCCCGTCATCACGAAGTGCAACTCACCACCCGGTTTGAACTCGGAATGGTCGAAGAAGAAACCGTTATCCAAAGCTTTGCCATTGATGGTGACAGACTTGATGTACATGTTGTCATCGGCGTTGTTCTCTGTGGTGATGGTGAACGTGCCGCCTTTCACCGGAATCACCGCTTTGTCGAATAGCGGGCGACCCACAGTGTAAATAGGTTCTGCTGCGTTCACTTGGTAGAAGCCTAATGCAGACATCACATACCAAGCGGACATGGCGCCCACGTCTTCGTTACCAACTACGCCTTCTGGGGCAGCGAAATACATGTCATCAAGAATGTGGTCGACGACTTTTTGCGTCTTCCATGGTTCTGCGGTCCAGTTGAATAGGTAAGGAATGTGGTGCGAAGGCTCGTTACCAAACGCAACTTGACCAATCAAACCAGACATATCCGGTGTTTCTGTGCCTTGGCTTTCTGCGGTGAAGGTTGCTTCTAGGTTTTTCTGGAATTCAGCATCGCCACCCATGATGGTCTTCAAGCCCGCGATGTCATGCGGTACAAACCAAGTCCACTGCCACGCGTTACCTTCGGTGTAGTTGCCTGTCTCGTGTTCTGTACCGTATGGGTCGAATGGCGTCATGAAGGTTTCATCAATCATCACTGGACGCATAAAGCCCGTCACGCCATGCTCTGCGTATTCCGTTGGGTTGTAATCGAAGTACTTCTTGTAGCCTTTTGAGCGTTCAAGGTATTGCTCTTCTGCTTGAGTATCACCGGCCGCTTTGGCGATTTGTGCGATAGCCCAATCGTAGAATGCGTTTTCCAGACCGTAAGAAACAGACTCAACCGTGTAGTCTTCAAATACTGGTTCACCATCGACACGCTGGATAGCAGGCGTGAAGCCGTTTTTCTCAATGTAGTCGATGTGCTTGGTTAAAGTGCGATCCAATACGCCCTGATCCCAATCTGCTTGCAGTACCGGGTAGTTGCCGTAAGTCGAAGAGTCGATCGCGGCTTTCAGCGCCAGCTCTTTCTCTTGTTGAGTAAACTCTTCTGGGAACTTGGTCATTGCATCCGCAATCACTGCTACCGCTGGGTAGCCAACCATGGTGCCTGTTTCGTCACCTAAGTGCTCCCATTTCGGCAGCAAGCCGCTTTCAGTGTACTTCTGAACTAGGTTCTTCGCGTATTGCACCGCGCGAGTTGGCTCTGTGATGGTTTTTAGTGGGTGTAATGCACGTTGGGTATCCCATAGAGAGTAAACCGAGAAGTTTGGCTGTTCTTCCGTTGCTTGACCGTAAGCGATGGAGTATTCCCCTTCACCTTCACGAATCGAGCCTTTGCCCATGCCACGGAATCGACCATCTACATCTTGATGCACTATCGGCGCAATCTTGGTGTGGTAAAGCGCGGTGTAGAAGATCTCTTTTTGATCTTCTGTGCCACCTTCGATAGAGAAGTTGAGTGCTTTTGCCCATTTCTCGCGTGCGTTGTTACGCGCAGTATCGAAAGAGACATTCGCTTCGGCATCGTAGTTGTTTTCTGCACCTTGAGGGTCAACCGCAGATAACGCCACTTGCGCATTCAGCTCTTGTGAGCCTTCATCTTCAAATTCGATGTAGGCAGTGACGTCCGCTTTGACACGCTTAACTGGATTACCTTGGTCATCGTAAATCAATTCGGAAACGTGCTCTGCCGTTAGGCCGTCAACAGGTTCGCCATTGGCAAGGATGTAAACGTCTTTGATCTTCTTATCGAAAGTCGCATAGAAGAAGATTTTTTGGTTTTTCGCCCAGCCAGAGAAGTGCGCTGCATCGCGCTCGCCCGTGATGGTATGACCGTCTTCGCTCACCGTCAGTTTGTTGCGCAGAGAGGTCGAACCCCAGTCACTATTTAGGATGGAGTTGAGGTCTATCTTCAGACGTTGTGGTTGACCTTGTGGGTAGGTGTAGCGGTGGAAGCCGACACGTTCAGAAGCCGTAAGCTCAGCTTTGATACCGTTCTCAGCAATCTTCACCGAGTAGTAACCCGCTTCTGCCACTTCTGAGGTTTTGTCCATCTTGACCGAAATCGCTTCTCGGTAGTCGTCGCTGTCTTCGATGTATTTAGCTTTATCTTCGGTAAACGGTAGGAACAGAATGTCACCTAAGCCGCCCATACCCGTGCCGGATAGGTGAGTGTGGGAGAAGCCAAACAGGGTCTTTTTATCGAAGTGGTAACCTGATGAAGAGTGCCAGCCGATCAACTCGGTATCTGGAGAAAGTTGCACCATGCCCTCTGGCACAACAGGACCCGGGAAGGTGTGTCCGTTAAAGCCTGTTCCAATGAATGGATCGACGTATTTGAGGTTGGAAGTATCGACGCTTGGTGAGGTGTTATCGTCGCCATCGTTGCAGCCAGCCAAACCAATAACACTTGCAATCACTGCGGTGGCGATAGCGGTTTTCGTAAAGTTCATAATCTTGATTCCTTAGGCAGGAAGCGCGTCACTTCCTGCCACTGAGTTAATCTATCTGCTTATTCTTTAAACACGAATTACATAAAACGTTACTGAGCTTGAAGCGCTTCTTGCTTGTCACCCGTCATGACGAAGTGAAGCTCGCCGCCCGCTTTGATTTCGCTGTGTTTGAAGGTGAAGTTGGCATCCAGCGGCTTGCCGTTGATGGTTACGGACTTCACGTACTTGTTGTGTGGGCTGTTGTTGTCTGCGATGACTGTGAACTCGCCGCCTTCCACTGGAATGGTGATTTCATCAAACATAGGGCGACCGATGGTATAGACCGGATCCGCAGGCGTCACTTGGTAGAAGCCCATTGCCGACATCAAGTACCAAGAACTCATCTGACCCACGTCTTCGTTACCAATCAAACCAGTTGGCTCGCTGGTGTACATCTCTGACATGATGCGGTCTAGATACTCTTGCGCTTTCCATGGCTCATCCGTTAGCGCGTATAGGTAAGGAATGTGGTGCGATGGCTCGTTGCCGTGCATGTACTGACCGATATAACCCGTTAGGTCGGGCAGCTCTTCACCTGTGTTTGAAGAACGCGCGTTGAATAGTTCGTCCAAGTCTTCACGGAAGGCTTTCTCTGGTGTGGTGTCTTTGCCTTGCGCCAAGTCTGCTTGGTAGATTTCTTGTTTCAGACGGTTGAAATCGTGCATTGGTTGGAACTTCCATTGCCACGCGTTCCCTTCGGTGTAGGCAAACTCGTCCACGTAGTAAGGGTCGAACGGTAGCAGTGGGCATTTCTCTTTCATCACGCCAGAGCCTTCCGGCCATTCAACCATTTCACACTCATCCAAACGCTCTTCATCAATCGGTTGGTTGAACTCCAAAGGCGGTTTGTTTGGTGATGAGCTAAGCGGGTGGTTTTTCGGACGTAAGAAGCCTGTCTCGGCATCCCAATGGTTAAGCCAGTTGTCGGCACGAGTCATAAACTCTTCTTGCAGTTTTACATCGCCAGCCATGCGCGCGATTTCTGCCATTGCCCAGTCGCCATATGCAAACTCAAGCGTGTAAGACGCACTGTTCCAGTAGCCGTGGTGAACAAAGCCGTTTTCTTCGTACACCTTCACTTGCACAACGTTTGCTGCGCCGATGTTGTTGTCTTCCGTCCAATCTGGGAATTCAGATGCCTCGTGGTAACGCACCGTAAACTCAGCCGCTTCTTTGGCAAGTTGTGGGTCGATGTCTAAACCTTTCGCCATCGCGTCAGCAATGATAGAAACCGCAGGGAAGCCGATCATAGTGCCAGTGTAATGGCTGTGCAGTTCCCATTTCGGCAAGATGCCACCGTCTTCGTATTTACGAATCAGGTCGTTGGCAAACTCTTCGGCACGTTCCGGATCGATGATGGTTTTCAGTGGGTGCGCTGCGCGGAAAGTATCCCACATGGAGTACACAGAGTAGTTTGGTGTGTCGCCCGCGTCTTTTTGAATGCGAGTACGCAGCGCAGGGTATTGACCGTCGACATCTTGGAAAATCATTGGCGCGATAGAAGCGTGGTAAAGCGCGGTGTAGAAGATCTCTTTTTGATCTTCCGTACCGCCAGATACCATCATGCGGCTAAGCTCTTGGTGCCATGCGTCGTTGGCTTGAGCGCGCGCAGTATCAAATGACACACCTTTCGCTTCTGCTTCTAAGTTCTTCTCCGCACCTTCTGTGCCTGTTGGTGACAAGCCTACTTGGATTTCTAGCGGTGTTGATGATGGTGCGAATTCTAGGTAAGCGATGGCTTTCACTGCGTCGATGTTGTCGTTGTTTACATCGATTTCCGTTTCTGCGCCATCAACCAAAGCAATGGCTTTGACGATAGGTTGGTTGAAGGTGGCGTAGAAGTACACGTGTTGGTTGTTCGCCCAGCCATTCGAGCTACGTAAACCGCGGATGGTGTAAGCGTCGATGAACTCCAAATCGCCCTTCATTGTGCGGTTGTTGAAGTGACCTTTGTTGAGAGTGTGGTCTAAATCGAACTTGATGCGTGGCGTGGTGCCTTCTTTGAAGGTGTAGCGGTGGAAGCCAACACGTTGCGTGGTAGTTAGCTCCGCTTTGATTTCGCCTTTGTTCAGTTCAACCGCGTAGTAACCTGCTTCTGCGGTTTCGTTGTCTTTATCGAAGGTATTGAAAACGGCGTTTTCTTTCTTGGTGAAAGGCAAAACTAAGATGTCACCAAGGTCGGTAATGCCTGTGCCAGAAAGGTGGGTGTGGGAGAAGCCATACACTGGGATTTCAGTCAGCTTGCCGTGGTCGAAGTAACCTGCAGCAGAGCCCCAGCCTTCCATTTCGGTATCAGGAGAAAGTTGCACCAAACCGTAAGGCACAACCGCCCCAGGGAAGGTGTGACCATCTGCGCCTGTACCAATCAATGGATTGACGTATTGAGTTAGTGTGGTGTCGAGGGATGGAGTACCAGACTTGCTGTTGTCGTCATCACTGTTACAACCAGCAAGACCAAACATGGCAGCGAGAATAGCGGTAGAGATAAGGGTTCTTTTTAGTTTCATTTTTATGGTTCCACAGAAGTGAAGGTTCTACAGAAAATAAGGGGCGAGGGTGTACCCCTTTATCCCCGCCCCACTTGACGTTGCAACGATGTCGCCTAGTTACAACGCCAAGTAGTTTGGGGGTGTTATTTGAGTGGGTGTCAGCTACAGCGCTTTCATCGCTTCAGATTTGTCTGAAGTCATGACGAAATGCAGTTCACCACCGTCTTTCAAATCGCTGTGCGCGAAGCTGAAGTTGTCACTCAATTGTTTGCCGTTGATGGTCACCGACTTCACGTAGATGCTCTCTTGGCTGTTATTTTCTGAGGTGATGGTGAATTTACCGTCCGCGACTGGAATCACGGCTTTGTCGAACAGAGGACGACCGATGGTGTAACTTGCTTCGCCCGGCGTGACTTGGTAGAAGCCCAATGCAGACATCACATACCACGCCGACATCTGACCGACGTCTTCGTTACCAATCAGACCTTCATGCGTTGGGTGGTAGAACTCGTTCATCGCTTGGTCGACAATTTCTTGTGTCTTCCAAGGCTCTGCCGTCCAGTTGTATAGGTAAGGAACGTGGTGATCAGGCTCGTTACCCATCACGAACTGACCGATGTAGCCAGACATGTCGTGTGATTGGCTCGTATCGGCGTTGGAGTCCGCATTAAACAGCGCATTCAAGTTGGCTAAGAATGCCGCTTTACCTTGTTCGGTTACGTCTTCAGGAAGAGAGAAGTCAGTACGGTCGATGTGCTCGCCACCCATCACGTTAGCCAGACCGTTCAAGTTGTGCGGTGCAAACCATGTCCATTGCCATGTATTGCCTTCGGTGAAGTCTTCACCACGGTGCTCGGCGCGGTAAGGCCAGAACACGTCACTTTCGTTGAGTGCTTTGCGGTCTTTACACGCGTTGTAGTCCATACCGTCTGGGATAGACAGCGCCATGTTCTCGTCCAAACATTCGGCTTTCAGGTTGTTCGCCCAAACCTTGCTGCCGCTGTTCATGTAAGCCGGACGCATAAAGCCCGTCGCACCCAATGCGTTGCCTTTGGTGTCTTGCAGTTTGCCGTATTGCTCTGGGTTGTAATCGAAGTAGTTCTTGAACGACTCTGAGCGAGCCATGTAGAGGTCGTACTGTTGGTCGTTGCCCGCAAGTTTAGCGATCTGAGCGATACACCAGTCGTAGTAAGCATTCTCAAGACCGTAAGACACCGACTCGTTCACGAGCTCGTCGTATTTATCGACTTTTAAGCCTTCCACGTAACCCGGTTTGTCGCCAGAGTCCGGTGCCCATTTGGTATTGGCTGGAATAAAGCCGACGTCTTCTTGGTAGTCGTTATGACGAGTCATGACCGTGAAGCGTTTGTCCCCGTTCCAAGCATCTTGGTAAGGCACCCAGTTCTCTGTTTTATCAAGGTTGAAGTTGACTGTTTCGTCAGCGGCTTTCAACGCCAAATCAAACTCGGCTGCGGTAAAGGCTTCTGGGTGTTTGACCATGATATCGGCGATAACCGAGACCGCAGGGTGACCGACCATTTCACCGGTGTAATCCGAGTGCAGTTCCCATTTTGGTAGTACGCCGCCCGTTTGGTATTTGTTCAATAGATCGCGTGCGTGTTCAATTGCGCGGTCTTTATCGATGATGGTTTTCAGTGGGTGTGCGGCGCGGAAGGTATCCCACATTGAGTACACTGAGTAGTTCACTAAGCCGTCTTCTGCTTGGTGCACTTTGCCATCCATGCCACGGTATTTGCCATCCACATCTTGGTATAGGAATGGAGCAACAAACGTACGGTAGAGCGAGGTGTAGAACATGGTTTTGTCGGCTTTGTTGCCGCCTTCTAGTTCAAACTCGCCAAGGATGTTTTCCCAAGCCACGCGGTTTTGTTGTACGACGTTGTCGAAGTCCCAGCCGTTAGTGTCTGCTTCTAGGTTTTTCAGTGCGCCGTCAACGCCAGTGCCAGAAATCGCTACTTTGACCACCAATGGCTCATCGCTCTTGCCAAAGTTCAAATGCGTTAGGACATCGTTTGCGCGTTTTGCCAAACGTTCTGGATCAGGTTCTGGTTCGCCCGGCATTGGTTTGTGCTCTGCGTAGCCGCGGTAATCTTCTAAGCCGACTTCGGTAGCGTCAGTTGGAGTCAGTTTGCTCTCAGAAGCCAGCTTGGTGTACAGGTTCTCTTCAATGATTGGATCAGAGAATTCTGCCGCGAAGAATACGGTTTGCCATTGACCCCATTCGTTTGAGGTACGCGCGCCTACGACGGTAGTGTCGTTAACGCGTTTGTAGTAGATACTGCGAGAGTGGTTGCCGTATTGCTCCAACAGTTCGTGTTGCAGGTCGATACGCACTTTGCGGTCTTCACCCGGCTTGAAAGTGTAACGCTGGAACGCCACGCGGTCGGTTGCCGACAGTTCAGCTTTTACGCCAGTTTCTACAAGATCAACCGAGTAGTAACCAACTTCTGCCACTTCCGAGCTTTTATCCATGGTCACGGCATCAGTATTGAAACCTGTGTATGGCAAGAAGGCGAAGTCGTTTAGGTCACCTTTACCTGCGCCGGAAATGTGGGTCATTGAGAAGCCAGAAAGCAAGCTGTGCACAGGATCGTATTCAACAGGCGAGCCCTTACCATTCCAACCGTTTGGATCGAAATTATCTGGTGACGGTTGAATCATACCTTCTGGCATGACTGGAGAAGGGTTAACGTTGCCAAGACCTTTAGTGCCGATCAAGGTATCAACGAATTCCAAAGTAGGGGTAGAGATAACCGGAGTTTCCGGATCAGAGTCGCTGCCACAACCAGCAAGACCAAGCATGGCGGTTAACACTGCGGTAGAGAGAAGGGTTCTTTTTAGTTTCATTGTTTTTATTCCACGAGAAAAGGGGACACGAGGTCCCCTCAAAATCATTATTCGCCTAGGTTGGCTTGCATTGCTTCAGACTTGTCAGCTGTCATCACGAAGTGCAGTTCGCCGCCTGCTTTGAATTCGCTGTGCTGGAAGGTGTTGTACACATCCAAAGGCTTACCGTTGATGGTTACTTCTTTGATGTACATGTTGTCTGGACCGTTGTTCTCAGCCGTTACCGTGAAGGTGCCAGAGCCAATGTCTACCGTCGCTTTGTCGAAGATTGGACGACCGATGCTGTAGGTTGGATCGGTTGGCGAGATTTGGTAGAAGCCCAGTGCCGACATCAAGTACCACGCCGACATTTGACCCACATCTTCGTTACCGATGATGCCGTCTGGCGTCGGTTTGTAGAACTGGTCGTAAACTTGGTCTAGGTATTCCTGCGCCTTGTAAGATTCTTCAGTACGGTTGTACAAGTAGATAACGTGGTGCGAAGGCTCGTTACCGTGAATGTACTGACCGATGTAGCCTGTCATGTCTTGGTGCGCTTCGCCGCCATTTGGATCGGCGGTAAATAGGTTGTTCAGCTTGTCGTTTAGACCTTGAGTGCCGCCCATGATTTCAGTCAGCTTGTCTAAGTCTTGCATGAACGCCCATTGCCACTGCCACGCGTTACCTTCTGTGTAGTAGAACGCGTCAGATTTGTAAGGGTCGAAGTCAGTTGAAGCGTATTTCAGTGCACATGGGTCACCTTCTTTCAGTTCTGTCGGTACAAAGAAGCCCGTGCCGTCTGCGTTACCTGCTTTTGCATCCCAGTGTTTCAAAGAGTTGTAAGAACGAGCTTTGAACTCTTCATACGCGTCCATATCGCCAGCGGCTTTTGCCATTTCTGCGATCGTCCAATCGTAGAATGAGAATTCCAACGAGTACGACACTGAGTTCCAGTTCGGGTAACGAACACACTGTTCTTTCTCGTGGTAGTTCAACTGACCTGCCATGAGTGAGCTTAGGATGTCGTCATGAATCTGTGGGTATTCATGCGGAGTGTAACGTGCTGATTTCACTGATGCGGTGTAAGCTTGCTCTGCATCAATCAAGCCTTTGGTTACCGCATCGCCAAGAATCGCTGCCGATGGGTAGCCGATCATGGTGCCAGTTTCTGAGCCGTGACCTTCCCATTTCGGCAATAGACCAAACTCGTCGTTGGATTTACGAATCAAGTCTTTGACGTATAGCGTTGCTTGGTCTGGGTCGATGATAGTCCACATTGGGTGAACCGCGCGGAACGTATCCCACGTTGAGTAAATCGAGTAGTTTGGTGTGTCGCCATCTTTCAGTGTGCGCACTGTGCCAAGCATATCCACGTATTGACCATCCACATCGTAGAACTCGATTGGTGCGATCATCATGTGGTACATGCCAGTGTAGAAGTTGGTTTTCTCTGCATCTGTGCCGCCTTCTACTTTGATTTTTGCTAGCTTCTCAGCCCATGCGTATTCCGCGTCTTCTTTTACTTTTGCTAGGTCGAAACTTGGTGCTTCTGCTTCTAAGTTTTTCTGCGCGCCTTGCCAGTTAACTGGAGAGATACCCACGCGGATTTCAATTGGCTCTTCGCCTGTGCCGAAGTTTAGGTAAGCGGTCAGATCATCGCCTGAGTAAACCGCGCCATTGCGCATTTCGCGAGTTGGTTCTAGATCTTGTTCGCCCAACAGTGCCTTGGCGATTGGTTGGTTGAATTTCGCGTAGAAGAAGATGTCCTGACCTTGGTGATCTTGCCCTTGGAACCAGCCTGTTGAGGTTTTACGACCGCGAATGATGTATTCGTCCACCACTTCTACTTTGTTCTTCAAAGACTTGCCGTTGTTGTTCATTAGGGTATGACCTAAATCGAACTTCACGTTACGGTCCGCGCCTTCAGCAAAAGTGTATTTGTGCAAACCAACGCGTTTGGTTGCGCTCAACTCTACTTCGATTTGACCTTGGTTTAGCTTGGTTTTGTAGTAGCCCGCGCTTGCTTCTTCATTGGCTTTGTCAAAAGAGTTCAGCTGAGTGTTTGCCATGTCTGCGTATGGCAGAACCAAGATGTCGCCTAAGTCCGTTGCGCCTGTACCTGAAAGGTGAGTATGGGAGAAGCCGTACAGGGGAACGTCAGTGTTAACCACTTCGCCAGTTTCGTAGTTGGATGAATCCCAGTAGCCAGAAGCCGAGTGCCAAGGGTTAAGCCCAGATTCATGGTCTGTGTTAGAGCCGATGAAAGTATCTGGAGACAGTTGAACCATACCTGCCGGTACCGTCGCGCCCGGGAATGTATGTCCAGAAGCTGCTGTGCCGATCATTGGATCGACGTATTTCAACACCGCAAGATCAACAATTGGATCGCTCGGCAGTGAAGAGGAAGAATCGTTGTCGCTGTTACAGCCAGCCAAGCCACCCGTCAGACCAACCAGGATAGCCAAAGAGATAAGATTACGTTTAAACATGTGCATACCGTTTTGTCGTTATTCGTATATAAAAAAGTGTTTATAAGAGACTGTTTATAAAGGGCTGCTTATAAAATTTGCTTGTAGGGATAGCCGGGAGATGTGCGCCCCCGGCTGAGTTGTCACTATTGGGATTAACGAGAACCTGCTGGCATCTCGTCTTCATGCAAGAACTCACCGATGCCTTGTGCTGGTGGAAGATCTTGCTCTAGAGAGCCCCAACGTTGATTTGGTTTGTCGCCCATCACGAACTCCAGCTCACCGCCGTACATGATTTCGTCATGAGTCAGGTAAGTGCGGTTGAAGTCTTTGCCGTTGTAGCGAGCCGATTGAATGAAGATGTTTTCGCGGCTAACGTTCTTCGCGGTAACCGTGAACTTCTGGTTGTTGCCGACATCGATAGACGCGCTTTCAAACAGCGGAGTACCGATTTCGTAGATGCCAGAAGAAGCGTTCACTGGGTAGAAGCCAAGCGCACGGAACACAAACCACGCAGAGAGCGTACCGAAGTCGTCGTTACCACAAATGCCGTCAGCGGTGTTCTTGTAGCAAATGTTGGTTGCTGCGGCGATGGCTGCCTGACCTTTCCAAGGCTGACCGACGTAGTTGTACAAGTACGGCACGTGGATATCTGGTTCGTTACCTTGAACGTGCTGACCAACGTTACCTGTGTTGAACACTGGGAATTGGTTGTCGCCTGCGTTGCGGTCTGGGTAGGTTGACCAGTACTCATCCAAGCGAGCTGCGAACAAGTCACCGCGTTCTGCTTCAGGGTTTTGTGTCTTGTCGAAGCGTGTCATCAGGTCAATCAAGCCATGAATGTCATGTTGAACGCTGAACGAGTATTGCCAGCCGTTCGACTCAGAGAATGCCCAGTTGAACATGTCTGG
Organism: Vibrio sp. Y29_XK_CS5; assembly: GCF_024181835.1. Lineage (NCBI taxonomy): Bacteria > Pseudomonadati > Pseudomonadota > Gammaproteobacteria > Vibrionales > Vibrionaceae > Vibrio > Vibrio sp. Y29_XK_CS5. Next base: position 1,708,806 of record NZ_JAMZAM010000001.1, on the reverse strand, counting down.
ACGCCAGTCTTTACCCACCGCGCGACCAGTGATTGGGTCTACCCAACCTGCATCGATAAACTCGCCATCGTAGTCACGGGCTTTGAACCAACCTTGGTATTGCTTACCGCCGAAGTCGAATTGTGCTTGCCAGTTTTTAGAACGGTTAGCGAACTCGGTGTAGCGCGGGTCTTCTTCACCGAAGACTTCTTTGATCGATTGCGCGATTGCCCAGTCGTTCATTGAGTATTCAAGCGAATAAGATGCTGTCCAAGAGTCTTTAAACGGTGAGTGACCGCCGTAAGAATCTGGTGGAGTGTCGTGCAATTGCGCTGGCACGTAACCTTGTTCTTCGTACTCTTTGATCCATGCTACGCCTTGGCTCGTTGCGGCGCGCGCGTCAGTGATCATTGCTTCAACTAAGCGTTCTTTGACGTCTTTGCGCTCAGCTTCTGTGAAGCCAAGGTCGATCATGCGTTTTTCTAGTGAGCCTTTCGACAACACATCATGAATCACAGGCGTTGAGTGCATGCCCATCATCATGCCAGTTTCGTTGCCTTTGAATGTCCACTCAGGCAGGCGACCTTTGCGCACGTTGCCTTTGTCATCCACCCATTCTTCTTCGGCGTAAGACAGCATAGACAGCACCACGTCGGCTAGGCGGTCAGGTTCAAGAATCGAAGACAGCGGTTGAACTGCGCGGTAGGTATCCCATAACGAGAAAGTGTCGTAGCGTGTGAAGTCTGCTTTGCCATCTTTGTTAGCATCGGCTGTGCGGATCGACTCTTTTAGCGTATCAATCTTATCGCCCCAAGGTGTGTTGCCATCTGGGTAAGCGTTACGACCTTGGTGAACTTGGCGGTAGCGACCATCTAAGTCAGAGTGAATGGTTTGACCTAGGTACGAGTGGTACATCGCGGTGTAGAACGTCTGTTTGTAATCTTCGTCGCCAGAGACTTGGATCTTGCCGAGTTCGTCTTCCCATTTCTTCGTTGCCGCTTCGCGTACTTGGTCGAAGTTCATGCCCGCAACTTCTGTCATGTTAAGAGAAGCACCAGACTTGCCATTCTCGCCGATCTCAACGTTTGATAGCGCCAATTTCGCTTCAACCGTTAAGCCGTCTTTGGATGTGTCGAACTCTACGTAAGCGCGCGCGTATTGGTATTTGCCGCGTGTTTCGTTACCGATTTCCGTAATGCCTTCTGGCACGTCCATGTAACGACCTTGCTCTTTATCGTAGTAAGCAAAGCGAACGTTTTTGATTGGTTGGTCGAATTCCATCACGAAGAATTCTTTTTGGCTTGGTGCCCAGCCATCAGAGAAACGGTGACCTTCAAGGCGGTTATTGTCTTTGTCCCATTTCAAGTAAGAATCTGAGGTGTAGTCCCAGTTAATTTTGAAGCCAGTGTTCACGATGATTTCTGACTTCTCATCACGAGGGAAGGTGTAGCGGTGCACACCAACGCGATCCGACGCCGTCAACTCAGCTTTGATGTCATAATCCAATAGATCGACTTTGTAGTAGCCCGCTGTCGCTTGCTCGTCACGATGTTGGAAGCGAGACGCTTCTAGGTTTAGCGTTGCCGAACCTTCATCAATCATGTAATCCGAACGCGAGTTGATTGGCATGACGAGAATGTCGTTCAAGTCGCCAGCACCAGCTCCGGAAAGGTGGGTATGAGAGAAACCGGAAGTACGTGCGTCGTGGTAATAGTAGCCTGAAATGTATTCCCAGCCGTTAGAACCGTTGTTTGGAGAAAGCTGCACCATGCCGTGTGGTGTGGTTGCACCAGGGTAGGTGTTGCCTAGGTTACCTGTGCCGATGAATGGGTTGACGTAGCGTGTTACGTCCATATCGGCGAAATCTACTGGGATGTGAACGCCCATGTCGATTTCAGGTGTTTCTGGGTTTGGCTTGTCATCACAGTCGCCATCGCCAACTGGAGGACATACTGGCTTGCCGCCGTCAGGAATATCCGGCAGTGCAGGGTTGGTGTCACCGCCTTCATAAATGTTGGTTGTGTCGTCGTTACAGCCACTCAGACCGACTAGACCACTGAGAACTGCGCAAGCGAGTAGGGAAGGTTTGAATTTCATTTTTAAAGCCTTGTAAATTGTAGGGTTATATAATTAAAAAAATCAGGGGTATTACTAAAACTTAAAAACTTGAAATAGAGCCCTTTGGGGGAAAGGGCTCTTAGGGGGAGGAGCTTAAGGTTTAAGCTTTCACAAGAGTCGCTGCGTTACGCATCGCTTCTTTCGTTGAACACTCAACAACGTTTGCTTTTGCAAAGCGGTGAGCGTCTTTTACTTGGATATCGTGAGCTAGAATAACCAGCTTCGCGTTTGCTACATCTAGGTCAGTGATGCGGTTCTGGATACCGTTTTGACCTTGAGTTTCTACTTTGATTTTCAGACCCGCTGCTGCACCTGCTTTCTCTAGTGCTTTCGCTGCCATGAATGTGTGTGCTACGCCAGATGGGCAACATGTTACTGCTACGATGTCGTACTCGCCTTCGCCTGCTGCTGGAGCCGCTTGAGCTTGTGCAGGTGCTGCTTCTGCGATTTCGTCTTCTGCTTCTTCTTCAGCAACTGGTTTCCAGAAGCCAACGATAACCGCTGTTGTTAGTGAGCCTAGTGCGATACCCACAACGTACATTGGGATGTTGCTTGATACAGGTGCTGTGATTAGACCGCCCCATGGTGCGTGTAGCAGTACGTCTGTTAGGAAGCCGAACACACAGCCAACGATACCACCAGCAACGATTGAAGGAAGAACGCGTACAGGGTCGTTTGCTGCGAATGGGATAGCACCTTCAGAGATACCGATAGAACCCATGATTGCTGCTGCTTTACCTGCTTCTTGTTCTTGCTTAGTGAACTTCTTCTTGAATAGGAATGTTGCTAGTGCCATACCTAGAGGAGGCGTACAGATTGCGATACCAACACCACCCATTAGCCATGGTTGTGTATCAACTTGAGTTTGAGCGAATAGCGTTGCTACTTTGTTGATTGGACCGCCCATATCGAATGCAGTCATACCACCAAGAATCGTACCTAGAACCACTTTAGAAGCGCCAGCCATAGAAGCTAGGAATTCGTTCATAGAAGCCATGAAGATCTTGATTGGCTCACCGATACCCCATAGAACGATACCTGCAGAGATAAGCGTACCTAGTAGAGGGTAGATGAAGTAAGCGCCCAACGCAGTCATGTTAGCAGAAAGAGGGATCTTCTTAAGTTGGAATACCACACCACCTGCGATGAAGCCCGCTACGATACAACCAAGGAAGCCGCCGCCCATGTCAGCCATGATGCCAGAAGAGATCATCGCTGGCGCTAGTGCTGGTTTGTCTGCAATTGAGTAACCGATGAAGCCACCAAGAATAATTGGGAACAGCACTAGACCTTTAATACCGATATTAGAAATATCAGCCAATAAACCGTCCGCAGGAACCGCACCTTTACCTGATGCCATTACCGCTAGCGCCAGTAGTACACCACCCGCAACGATAAATGGAAGCATGTGAGAAGTACCGAATAAAAGGTGACCTTTCATGGTACTTAGGATTTTTTTGAAATCGCTATTATTACTAGCTTGAGCTGTGATTGTACTCATAATTTCACGCCTTATGAATTAATTAAAATATTTAGTATTTGGTTTTCGTCTTTTGCGTTATGAATATCTTCAATAAACTCTTCGCTAAATTTACCGAATAATTCTTGAAGAACATAAATATGGTGGTCGGCACCGTTATCTGGTGAGGCAATCATGAAGAATACGGTCGGTTTGACTCCCTCTTCGTCGCCATACTCGATGCCTTCGTGCTTTACGCCAACAGCGATTGCAGGCTCTGTAACCGCTTTGCTTTTTGCGTGTGGGTAAGCGATGCCGTCCATTGAAGTCACGCTTAATGCTTCACGTGCTTCGATGTCGGTTAAAAAAGCCTCTTTGCTGCTGATTCGATTATTTTCGAATAGCATTTGCGCTAGCTCTTCAAAGACTTCTTTTTTATTATTTGCTTGAAGGTTGCCTTTAATTAAATTGACGTTTGTTAGTTCTGTAATCATTTTTTGACTCATTGGTACTGAAGTAATGAGGCAAATTTAATTAATGTTATGGTTTTCTGAAATAGTAAAAAAAATCCAATAACTATATTTTTGTATCACTGAGAGCTAAGTGTGATAGAAGTCATTAATATCAATGAGCTAGAAGGGAATTAGTATTGTGACTTATATTCCATTTATTTTGAAATTAATAATGAAGCTTGAAAATAAACGAGAAGGGAATCAAATATTAATTGAAAAAGCCGGAAGAACATGACTGTTGCTTCCGGCTGTTATGTCTATGGTAATACGTTGCTATACCGTAATTACTTGAACGCCAGCTTCTTCTAGTGCTTTAAGTGTTGTTTCATCGGCACCTTGATCCGTAATTAGGGTATCAAGTTGAGAGGCAGAAGCCAGAAGCTTTCCGCCGTGTTTGCCTATCTTGCTACTATCGACTAATGCTACTAGACGATCACCGTATTCCAATAGTTTCTTCTCAGCCATGTAAACCAAGAGATCAGAAGTGTACACGCCAGCTTTCGAAACACCGGTACCTGTGAAGAAAACGTAACGACTTGAATAGTCGTCAGTATTTTCAGCATCTGGTGAGATGGTAATATGACGCTCTGGTAGATACTGCCCACCTAGAATGATCAAACTAGAATGTTTCTTCTGAATGAGTTGGTAAGCAAGTGGCATAAAGTTGGTCACCACTTGAATGTTGCTGCCAGCTAAATAGTCACCCAACAATAACGTTGTGTTACTGCCACTTACCACCACACTATCACCTTCATCACACATTTCAGCGGCGGCTTGGGCAATCCGAGATTTAGCTGCAAAATTCTCAATGTCTTTTTCTGAAGGAATGAAATGAGAAGCAACATGAGATTGTGTGGCTACTTGTTCTGATTTAATCACTTCCGCACCATTGCGGATCTTAGTGAGTTTCCCGTCTTCTGCGAGTTTTGTTATGTCGCGTCGGGCTGTTGATAGAGAAATATCAAGCATCTCAACGTAGTCGCTCGTGCTGATATACGTGTGATTTTCTAGATACTCCAAAAGCCTTCTATGACGCTGAGCTTCATTCATAGTTAAGTCCTTGATTTTTGTTTTGACCAATTTTGACCGAATTTGACGTTTTGAGCAAATAAAAAATCAAAATGACGTTTTTTGAATTGTTTGTGACCGATTTTTGTGATCTTTAGCCTGTTTTGAATCGTTTTAAGTCAAAAATGACTTTACGTGACGTTATTTGACCGTTTATAGTCATTTTGCGTCACAAAGAGTCATTGGAGACCAAGATGAAGTATCAAGCAATCATTATCGATTTAGATGGCACACTGTTAAATGACCATAATCAGATCAGTAGTAACAATATCGAAGCGATCAAACTTGCGATTAGTGAAGGTTATAAAGTCACATTAGCAAGTGGTCGTCCACATAACCTGATGCTTCCTTTTGCCAAGCAGCTTGGCATTGAACTGCCGATGATTTGCTGTAATGGAGCCTACCAGTTTGACCCTGTTCAAGGCAGCATCAACGATAGCCAAGTCATTGGTTCAAATGTACTCAATGCATTACTCGACACTCTCAATATTGGTCAGTTTTATTTCACGCTTTATTGCGAAAACGGCATTTTTGCGACTCAACAATCTGAACACTTCCTAGGTCTTCAGCAACAGATGTTGGCACTGGGCGTTGAGGACAACATGAAAATTGTACCGAGTGTTCGTTCACTACTTAATGAATGTGGTGATGTATATAAAGTCTTGGTCTCTAGCGAAGACAAAGTCGCTCTCTGTGAATTACGTGATGTGCTGATTCATCATCATGTACAAGCCGATCTTTCAACTCCGAACAAGCTTGATATCACAGCGAAGGGAGCGAACAAAGGCACCGCAACTCTTCACCTACTTAATCAACTCAACCTGAATCCGAAATACACCATTGCTTTTGGTGACGGAGACAACGATGCAGAAATGTTACGCGTTGTTGGAGAACCCGTAGCAATGGAAAACGCTAGTCCAGCCATTCGTGGGTTAGCGAACTTAATTGTCACAGATAACAACGGTTGCGGCATTGGGCAGTACCTCAGATTGATCGTGTCTGAAGGTCAGCATTCATGCCAACACTCTTACTTCTATTAAGGAAACACAATGAAAAAAGTAAAAATCGCAGCAGGTCTTGCACACGTAGATTACGGCCACATCGCAGATATCGTAAAAGAAGTGTCTGACGCGGGTGCGGATTACATTCACTGTGATGCTGCTGATATGCATGATTTGAAAAACATGCAGCTTATGGGTGGTCATCAAATCGTTGAAGGTATTCGTCAGTACACGGATAAGCCAATCGAAGTCCACGCTTACTTTAAAGATTGTGATCGTCTATTTGTAGAAAAGATTGCTAAAGCTGGCGCAGACATGCTGATTCTTCCAGCAGAGAACTTCTTGGGTGCGCCATTGGCGTACATGATGAAGTACTGCCGTGACTACAACATGAAGTTTGGTCTAACCGTTGGCTGTTTTACTCCTGTCTCTTTCGTTAAAGAAGCAATTTACTACCTAGACCGACTACACATTGTTATTCATGGCGTGAACAACGATGAATGGTTATGGCGTGAGTCTGCGATTGAAATGATTCGCGAAGCGCGTCAGCTAATTAACGAGCGTAACCCTAACTGTGAATTGTGTGTTGACGGTGGTATCCGTAACCACAACCTAGAGCCGCTGTTGAAAGAAGACATTGATGTGATGGTGGCATCAACCAACATCTTCGGTCACAAAGAAGGCATTACAGCTGGCGTAAAAGATTTCCGTGCTGCACTGAATGCTGCTGAAGAAGCCGTTGCCGCTGAACTAGCTTAATTAGAGTTAATGGTGTCGGGCTGAACTTCCCCCTCGAAATGCTCCGGCTCGACACCAACCAAGGAATTGCCATGACACATTTTAATCACTACCAACCGACTAAGCTGAGCTTTGGCCCGGGCAATGTGAGCCAAATTGGTCATATGATTGCCAAATACGGTCGACGCTGTTTGATTGTATCTGAACCGATATTTGAAGCAGTTAAACCAGCTTATGAGCGTATTTTTGCTTTGCTTGCCGAACAAGATATTCATGTAACGCACTTCGATGGCGTTGTACCTAATCCGCCAACGACGGTTGTTGAGCTTGGACGACAAGTTGGTATCGAAGCTGACTGTGACGTTGTACTTGCCATTGGCGGTGGTTCATCGATCGATACCGCGAAGATCATCGCAGCAACCATGAAGGTTGACACAATTGATTGGGCACACTGGTTTAAAAATTATGATTCGCCTTTTGGTGATATTAAGGCGCTGCCAGCATCAACTGTGCCTTTGATTGCGATACCAACAACATCTGGAACGGGCTCTCAGGTTACTCATGCAGCGGTTATTACTGATCTTGATAGCCACTCAAAACTGACATTGTTCCATCCTGATTTTTATCCATGTGAAGCCATTATTGATCCTGAATTAATGCTGACCTTACCACCTCGTATGACTGCGATGACTGGTTTTGATGCGTTTTCACATGCGTTTGAGTCGTACACCGGCACAAAGCCTTCACCATTAGTTGATAGTTTGGCGCTAGAAGCCATGAAGCTGGTGGTAGAAAACTTGCCTGCTGTTGTGAAGAACGGCTCCGATATCGAAGGTCGTTGTCGATTGGCAAGCGCTGATACGTTGGCTGGGATCTCCTTGGCTAATGGTGGCGCAGGCGCACCGCATCCTCTAGGGGAAATCTTAGGTAGTAGAAAAACGAATTTACCTCATGGTTTGACACTAGCGGTGGTTTATCCCGCTTATGTTCAACTGCAATGGCGTAAACAACCAGAACGTTACGCAAAAGTTGCAGAGCTATTTGGTGCCGTGGGAAGCACTGAAGAAAAAGCGCAATCGCTAGCAACGCACTTAGTCACGTTTTTAGGGCAAATTGGTTTAGAGCACAACCTAACGCAGGTAGGAGTCACAGAGGAAGACGTAAAGGCATTAGAACCAGCGTTCTGCTTCAACCTACCTTTGACAACGGGCGAAGAGATGAAAACGATTCTGCACGCCAGCTTGGTATAGCAGAACAAAAAGGGGTTGAGAACATGGAAAACGAAGTAAAAACAATGAAATTTGCAGCGTTGAATGTGGATAGAGAGGACATCAAACGTCGTGATATTCAAGCGTTAATCTTCGATTTCGATGGTCTACTCGTCGATACAGAAACCTGTTTGTTTAGGGCCTGGGAAGCTCTAATGAAGCCATTCGGGATTGATGTTTCGCCACTCCAGGTTGCTGGTCTAGTTGGGAGCTCAGTACCAGCAACCTCTCTTTGTGACCTTTATCGATATCATTCAAAGCAAGTGTTATCTGATGATGAAATCAGACAACAAGTCTTTAGTCATGCTTATCGACTGATTGCACTTCAAACAGAACGAAAAGGTGTTCGCTGCTATCTAGACACAGCAAAGCAAATGGAGCTTAAGATGGCGTTAGCAACAAGTTCTGAATACGAGCATTACATGCCGATTCTGAAGCGCCTGAATTTAGAACATTACTTTGACTGTTTCACCGGAGCAGAAGAAATCTCGATTGAACGTCGTAAGCCATCTCCGGACGTTTATCTCACTAGCCTAGAAAAACTCGGAGTTTCTGCCAGTCAAGCCATTGCCTTTGAGGACTCTCCTCCAGGAGTTACAGCGGCTCGAGCGGCAGGTATTTCAACAGTTGCGGTAACCAATTACCTGACTCAGCACTTAGATGTCTCGCATGCAGACATTGTTTTATCGTCAATGAGTCAAATTTCGCTAGCGCAATTGATTATCAACTTATCGAGATAGAGTTATGAACAAATTAGAACAATTGAAAAAATACACAACGGTTGTTGCTGATACTGGTGACATTGATGCGATTGCTGCATTCCAGCCTCAAGATGCGACGACAAACCCTTCATTAGTGCTTAAAGCGGCAGAGATGCCTCAATACGATCACTTGATTGTAGATGCGATTGAATGGGCGAAAAAACAAAGCGCAGATAGAGCACAGCAGATCATCGATGCAAGCGATAAATTGGCGGTCAACATCGGCGTAGAAATCTTAAAAACCGTACCAGGGCGTATCTCTACTGAGGTTGATGCTCGCTTATCATTTGATAAAGAATCCAGTTTGGTGAAAGCGCGAAAATTGATCGCCATGTACCAAGAAGCTGGCATTGAGAAAGCGCGCATTTTGATCAAGCTGGCGTCAACATGGGAAGGCATTCGTGCAGCAGAAGTACTCGAAAAAGAAGGCATTAACTGTAACCTAACGCTGCTGTTTAACTTTGCTCAGGCAAAAGCGTGTGCAGAAGCGGGGGCATTCCTTATCTCTCCATTTGTTGGTCGTATCTTAGATTGGTACAAAAACAATACTGATCAAAAAGAATACCTTCCACATGAAGACCCGGGTGTTGTCTCGGTTTCTAAGATTTACAACTACTACAAAGATCATGGCTATAACACTGTGGTTATGGGCGCTAGCTTCCGTAATGCTGATGAAGTGCTCGCTCTAGCTGGCTGTGATCGTCTAACGATTGGTCCTGCAATCTTAGATCAACTTGCAGCGCAAGAGGGTGAGGTTGAACCAAAGCTTTATGCTCAACGCACGAATGTGAACCCTGCGCCAACGGCAATGACTGAAGCTGAGTTCCGTTGGGAAATGAACCAAGATCCAATGGCGACAGAGAAGTTGTCTGAGGGTATTCGTAACTTTGCCGTAGACCAAGGCAAACTAGAAGCAATGATTGAAGCACGTCTGTAAGGAGCAGTGAAGATGATCTCTCGAAATAAACTTGCAGACACGATTCGTGTATTGAGTATGGATGCGGTGCAAAAAGCTGGCTCTGGTCACCCTGGTGCACCGATGGGCATGGCGGATATTGCGGAAGTTCTGTGGCGTGATTTTCTAAAACATAATCCCACCAACCCTAATTGGCCGGATCGTGACCGTTTCATTCTTTCTAACGGTCATGGCTCTATGCTGATTTACAGCTTATTGCATTTGTCTGGCTATGATTTGACGATGGCAGATATTCAATCTTTCCGTCAGTTGCATGCTAAGACTGCGGGACATCCAGAATATGGTTATGCACCGGGGATTGAAACAACGACTGGTCCGCTAGGTCAAGGCATTACCAATGGGGTTGGTATGGCACTCGCTGAGAAGGTATTAGCTGATCAGTTTAATCGTCCTGGTCATGATATCGTTGACCACCACACCTATGTGTTTATGGGTGATGGCTGCATGATGGAAGGCATTTCCCACGAAGCTTGTTCGTTAGCTGGTACACTAGGTTTAGGCAAGCTGATTGCGTTTTGGGATGACAATGGCATTTCAATTGATGGCGAGGTTGAAGGATGGTTTTCGGATGATACGCCTAAACGTTTTGAAGCATATGGTTGGCACGTCATTGCGGATGTTGATGGTCATAACGCTCAATCAATTCGCCAAGCGATTCTAGAGGCTCAGGCAGAAACCAGTAAGCCAACGTTAATTTGCTGTAAAACCATTATTGGCTTTGGATCGCCAAACAAATCAGCAAGCCACGATTGTCATGGTGCACCGTTAGGTGAAGAAGAGGTAGCGCTAGTACGTCAAAACCTAGGTTGGGAATACGCCCCGTTTGAAATCCCGCATGAAATCTATCAAGCGTGGGATGCCAAAGTTGCAGGTAAAGATGCGGAAGCGCAATGGGCGAATCGCTTTGTGGAATATGAATCGGCATACCCAGAGCTGGCAGCAGAGTTTAATCGTCGAGTAAAGGGCGACCTACCAGAAAACTGGGCTCAAATCAGTGAAGATGTGATTAAAACTTTGCAAGCCAAACCTGCGACTATCGCGACTCGCAAAGCATCGCAAAACGCGATTGAGGCCTTCGGCGCGCACTTACCTGAATTCCTAGGTGGCTCGGCAGATCTAACTCCATCAAACCTAACGAATTGGTCTGGTTCAAAAGCGATTACCGCTCAGGATGCTTCAGGTAATTACCTTAGTTACGGAGTTCGTGAGTTTGCCATGTCAGCCATGATGAATGGCATTGCTCTCCACGGCGGTTTTATTCCTTATGGCGGCACATTCTTAATGTTTATGGAATACGCACGTAATGCATTGCGTATGGCCGCATTGATGAAGCAACGCAGCATCTTTGTCTACACGCATGATTCAATTGGTTTGGGTGAAGATGGTCCAACGCATCAACCTGTGGAACAAATCGCATCACTGCGTTTAACGCCAAACATGAGCACATGGCGTCCTTGTGACCAAGTCGAGACCGCAGTCGCTTGGAAAGCCGCTATCGAGAGAACGGATGGTCCAACTTCACTGATTTTCTCGCGCCAGAATCTTGTTCAATTTGAGCGTGATGAGGAGACATTAGAAAACATCGTGAAAGGTGGTTACATCTTGTCCGACTGTGACGGTGAACCTGAGCTTATTCTCATTGCCACGGGTTCTGAAGTTGCTCTTGCTATGGAAGCAAAGGCGCAGTTGAACAATGTTCGCTGTCGTGTGGTTTCGATGCCTGCAACCGACGTGTTTGACGCGCAGAGTGCACAATACCAGCAACACGTTCTCCCAACCAATGTGACCAATCGTATCGCGATTGAAGCTGGTATTCGAGATTACTGGTTTAAGTACGCTGGCTTACAAGGAGAGATCATCGGTATGACGAGCTTTGGTGAGTCTGCTCCTGCTGATCAGCTCTTTGAAATGTACGGCTTTACTGTGGCAAACGTTGTGGATACTGCCAAGCGTATGATGGAGAACGCGTAATGGAAACTTTCATCACAAATACGGTGGATGAATGTGTCAGAGTTAAGGCTGCGAAAGCAGCCTTGGACCACATTCTACAAAATGTCACTCCAGATACGGTTATTGGAATTGGTACAGGTGCAACAGCAGAAGTATTTGTCCAATTATTGGCAGCTAGTGGCGTGGCGTTTGCTCACTGTGTATCAAGTTCAGAACGCTCTTCTAAAGCCATCCAGAGTTCAGGTTTGAAAGAAATCCCTCTCGCAGACTGCTTGTACGTGGATTATTACGTTGATGGCATTGATGAAGGGTTGACAAACGGCATCACAATCAAAGGTGGAGGCGCGGCTTTAGGGCGTGAAAAAGTCATTGCCTCTATGACTAAGTGCTTTATCACCATCTCAGATGAAGGACGTTTAGTGGAAACGTTGGGGAGATTCCCTCTGCCAATTGAAGTCCTCCCAGCGGCGAAAATGCCAGTTATTCTCGCCTTAAAATCCCTTGGTGGTCGTCCTTTGCAACGCCCTGATTGCGTTACCGATAATGGCAATATCATTTTGGATGTTTCTGGTCTAGATATGAGTGAGCCAACCGAATTAGAACAGCGACTGAACTCCCTTTCAGGTGTGGTTGAGAATGGCATATTTTCTCAATGCCGTGCGCACTATATGGCGTTTTCAAATACACAAGGCGTTCGTTGGTTATCGGTAAATTGAGAGCCTGATAACAAGTTTATTAATAACCTCTTCTTGGCTAGGGATTTAAGGGATTAAACATGATGGAAAGCAAGTTTTCGACAGAAGCAATCGAGTATCTTGAACAGCATATTGATGAGTTACTTAACGATTTATCTGAGCTAGTTGCTATTCCATCAGTACGTGATTTGACGACACAAACAGAGAATGCTCCGTTTGGTTATCAAATTAGACAAGCGTTTGATTACTTAATCAAATTTGCTGAAAGAGAAGGTTTAGAAGTGCGTGATCACCAAGGTTATGCTTTGGATATAAGCTTTGGGCAAGGTGATCAAGAAATCGCTCTGCTGCACCATGTTGATGTGGTGCCAGCAGGGGATGAGACGCTATGGCGAACGCCGCCATACCGCATGACTAAAATTGATAACATGGTTTTTGGACGAGGCGTAACAGACAACAAAGGTCCACTGATTGCTAGCTTGTACATCCTCAAGTTGTTTAAACAACTTACTGCCCCTCTCAATAAGAAAATAAGAGTCATTATTGGTGGTGCAGAAGAGACAACTTGGGAATGTGTAGAGCATTACTTTCAACACAATCCGCAGCCAGAATATGGTTTTTCTCCAGATGGCGACTTCCCAATCGTCAACGGTGAAAAGGGTATTTTGTATGCGTCATTGGAGAAGCAATTTTCTGCCAGAAGCAGTGATAGCGCATGCCAAATTAGACGCATCGAGAGTGAACGAGATAGAACATCCACTTGTCACTTTTTGGTGCTTGAATTGGCAGGCTCTAGTGCTGAAAAAGTAGCGCATCAGTTTGCTGCTTTTGCTGATGTGATTGACTGTCAGTCACATTACCGCGTTGAGATTTCAACGCCGTGGGAGAAATCCCGCAACCCGCATAAAGTTGATAACTGCATGGACAAGTTCGTCAACGTTATGCGCCATGTGGAAGGATTAGATCCAAACTCTGCCAGCTTGGTCCACTTGCTTGATTCCCACTTTGCAAATGACTACGTCGGGCATAAGTTAGGTCTATACCATAACGATGATGAGATGGGATACACAACGTGTTGTGTTTCTGCCATCAACATGGATTCGCATGGCTACAATTTGGATTTTGATTTTCGGTTTCCTAAAGGACTGAGTATCGAGAGAGTTCGTTCCCAATTACTGGCTTTATCCCAACAAGCTGGTGTGAACTTTGTCGAACATCAGTACTTACCTCTATCCTACCTCTCTCCCGAAAGTGCCCTTATCCAAGCGATGGGGAAAGCTTATTCCGATGTTACTGGAACGGATGCAAATTGCTTTAGTAAAGGCGCGGCTTCGTACGCGCGTGCATTGGAGCATGGAGTAGCTTTTGGACCAACTTTCCCTGAAGAAGTGACCTTTGTGCACGAGCCAAATGAACAGCTCAACCTAGAGTCACTAATAAAAGCAATAACGATATACGTGAAAGTTCTCATATCACTTCAGGAGTAAATTATGAGAGATAAGGTTCAAGCACTTGCCGGCGGTATGATGGTTTCCATCATTGTACTGGTCATTGCAGGTATTTTTATAGGGATAGGCGCTGGCGTTGTAAACCAAATGTCAGCTCAAGACTCTGTCATTTTTGCGTTCTTCAAACTGATGCTCGATCTTGGTTTGATGGTAATGCGAAACCTACCACCATTCTTTGCGATTGGTTTAGCCTTTGCCTTGTCAAAATCTGAAAAAGGTTGGGCAGCATTTACAGGCTTTACCATGTTTATGTGTTTCAACGTCGCGATTGGTTCCATTGCCGCTTTTAACGGCTGGACACCGGAAACGACCAGTGTTGATTACCTTGTTAACAACATGGGTTACGACAAAGTTGCCGCACAAAATTTCAATTCACTATGGGGTGAAAACCTAGGCGTATTCTCATACAACATGGGGATCTTTAGCGGGATCATTGTGGGCTGTATCACCGCGGCACTGCACAACCGTTTCTACAAATTTGAAATGCCAGCAATGTTGAGCTTCTTCTCTGGTCCACGTGCTGTCGTAATCTTTGCTTATCTTGCGATTATGCCGATCAGCTTTGTCGCTTATCATGCTTGGCCACCGATCGCGGGTGGGCTGCAATCTATCACGACGCTTATTACTAGCTCGGGTATCTTTGGCTCTTTCCTATTCGGCGTGTTTGATAAGGGGTTACTACCATTTGGTCTCCACCATCTCATCGCCTTCCCAATTGAATACACTCGTGTGGGTGGGGTAATGGAAATTGATGGCGTTGTGTACGAAGGTGTACGTAATATCATGAATGGTCAAATGAGCTCCCCTGAGGCAACTGGTTACATCACACATAACTTTACTAGTGGTCGTATTCCAATTCAGATTGGTGGTCTTACAGGTGCGGCTTATGCGATGTATGTCACCGCGAAACCACAAAACAAAAAGAAAGTCGCTGCGATTATGATCCCTGCCGTATTTACTGCAGCAGTTATCGGGATCACAGAGCCACTTGAATACACTTTCTTGTTTGTTCAACCATTCTTGTTCTTTGCTGTGCACGTGCCATTAAATGGTTTGGCTTATGTCATTACTGAGATGTTTGGCGTCTCAATTCATGGTAACCAACTGTTGTTTATGGTGCCAAACCTACTACAGCCAGAGAAGGTACATGCTTGGGCGTTGCTATGGATTATCCCACTGTACTTCGTTGTTTACTTCTACACATTTAAGTACGTGATTCTGAAGTTCAACTCTAAAACACCAGGTCGTGAAGAGGACGATGATGCAGATATCGCTCTTTACTCAAAAGCAGACTTCAAGAAGAAAAAAGAGCAGAACTCTGCAGGTCTTCCAGTCGAAATTATTAAAGCGCTGGGTGGTGCTGAGAACATCGATAACGTTTCAAACTGCGCCACACGCTTAAGGGTTTCCCTACATGATGAAACGTTAGCGGCAGCAGATGATGTCTGGAAAAAACAACTGAATGCAATTGGCGTGGTGAGAATGCCAAAAGGAATTCAGGTCATCTACGGTGCGAACGTTATTACCATTGCGTCAGGTATTAAAGAAGCGCTGGGCGTCGACTCTTAATCATTCCCCCCTACAAATAAAAAACCAATAACAAGTGAACCCTCCTGTGGTGCGAGCACCACGGGTAGGGATTTCTGTACCCAAAATATGGAAATATAATTATGAAAAATATAACAAAAGTGTCCCTAACCTTGCTTGCAGTGAGTATTTCTGGTGCGCTACACGCAACCGAAGCCCCTACATGGTCTGAAAGAAACCCAATCGTGTTTTGGGGTGATCGTGCAAATGAAGATTGGAGCTACGTAGACAATCTTGCGGAGAGCGAAAAGAGCTTTTCAGAGAAGTTAAAACGCCTTGATATTACTGATGATGGAGAGTGGAAAGTTTCATTTAGCGGTAACATTAAAGCGGCTTTTGATAATCGTTGGAATCATATGTATGACTCTGATGTACGTAAGAAAAATGAGTTCCGTAGCCGAATGCAGTTTGCTACTGATGTGACATACCAAGATTGGGCTCGAATCTACGGTGAAATCCGCACCAACTACACCAACTTAGATAACCCTGGTCCGGTAGATGATGCTGGTACTGACTTCCACCAACTATTCACAGAGTTCAAGTTGCTCGATGATGGTGAACAGTATTTGAGCACACGTTTAGGACGCCAAGAGATCTACCTCAATGAATGGCAAATGATGAACCGAGAACCAACACCCGTGCAATCGAGTTGGAATGCGGCGAGTGCCAAATACAGAGTGAATGGCATCAACTTTGATGTTTATTACGGTGAAGAAGTCTTCCCATTGCGCAAAGATGGCAGTTGGAGTGGGAACTGGGATGACAAAACCAACGGAAAAACCTCCACAGGTATCTTTGCGAATTGGCGCACGGACTATGGCGCAATGCAGGCTTATTTCATGAGCAATGACGTGACTAACAGTTCATTCGTTAATGCTCCTGATGGGGATGTGGATATTCAAGTACTGGGCTTGCACGCACATGATTTTGTTCGTGAAGGTTTCGGGTACATGGTTGATGGTGTTTATCAGTTTGGTGACCATGCTGGCAAAGATATTTCAGCGTATATGGCTTATGCGGATCTGAACTACAACTGGAGTGCAGATTGGAATGTACGTGCAGGTTTAAACCTTCATTATGCATCGGGAACAAGTAAGGATAGCGATAAAGTGAACACGTTCAACCCACTATGGACGGGGGATCCTCTAGGTTTTGCTCATGACGGGGCTTACGGTAACGCGATGCAGGTTGGCGGTTATTCAGTTATTGAGTACATGCCAAAACAGAGCATTATCACTGGCTTTATGTCAACGTGGCGCGCCGATACAGACGATGCGATTTATACCTTAAATCAGGATATTTTGTTCGGTGAAAACTCTGATGAAAAATACGCTTACACTCAATTTTATCTGCAGTTCCACAACTACATTACGGGCAACCTAAAAACGGAGTTGAACCTGTACTATGCGTTGGATAGTGACTATACGCGTGATGTTGTCGGTCCTCAAAGCGATAACATTACTCGTGCCGAAATCGCAGTGATCTACAACTTCTAGTATTGCGATAGACGATAAATATCCAAGCATACTGCTTTTATCTGTCCTATTTGCCTTGATTAAGGCACGTCATGTTTTTTAAGCAGCAATTTTGCCCAGTCGACATGCTGGGCTTTTTTATTGGAAAACTGGGAAGTGTTCAGTGGGTGCCTCTAGGTTTGCTTGTACTTATACAGCAAATCTAACGGGATATGGCAGTAGTCGTTTGGAAAGCGTGTGAGTCGGTCTTGATGCTCATCATCACTTGGCACGTAGTTCGTGAGTGGCAGCACTTCTACGGCGATCTTATCGGCATCTGGTCTTGCTGCGATAAATGCTTTGGCAATCGCTAGGTGTTGTTCGTTTTGACTATAAACCCCGGTGCGGTACTTCTCACCTACGTCTTCACCTTGCTTGTTAACACTGTGCGGGTCGATGATCTCAAACAGATACCCCATTAAAGTTTCAACCGACACTTGTTCAGGGTCGAACTGGGTTTTCACGCATTCCGCGTAGCCATCGTATTCGGTTTGAGTGTTGTCCGTCGTGCCATTTGCTCGTCCTGCTTCGGTGCTGATTACGCCGGGAAGGTGACGCATAAATTCTTGAACACCCCAAAGGCAGCCGCCTGCGAAGTAAATTTCTTCCATCATTCTGTCCTGAAAAACTTTGCGCCATTATGGGCATCACTTTCATTCAAACACAACTCCAACCATAAAACAGGAACAACTCAGAAGTGATTTGCTCTCTTTTTTGTGCTGCGTTTCCTCGTTAGATTGAGCGCAGTTAAGAGCTAGGGGGAATCCTAATGAAAATAGAACATATCGCGATTTGGACTGAACGTTTGGAAGAGCTAAAAGCCTTCTATGAGAAATACTTTAACGCGGTGTCTAACGATAAATATCACAATCCAACTAAGCAATTTTCATCTTACTTTCTTTCGTTTGAAAGTGGTGCACGACTGGAGTTAATGTCGATGGAAGGTGTGACCGCCTGTGAAAAATCTCATGCAATGCAGGTCACAGGGTTGGCACACTTTGCCTTCGCCTTAGGATCAGAGCAGGCCGTGGATCAATTAACTAAAACCTTAGTGGATGATGGCTACCAATGGGTCGATGGTCCGAGACAAACAGGTGATGGTTATTATGAAAGCTGCGTGTTAGATCCGGATGGCAACCGTCTTGAGCTTACGGTGTAACGCAGCTTAGCTTACTTCCATCGTTCACAGGCTGCTTTCATATGAAAGTGTTCGGGCGTATACTGCAAGCTCATCTATAAGGAGTGAGCCTGTGAACTCAAGACAAAATGAAATCCTGCAATTGGTTAATGACCGCAAACGCGTTCAAGTGACGGAGCTTTCTGACATCATTGGCGTGTCGGGCGTGACCATCAGACAGGATTTGAACTTCCTTGAGCAACAAGGCTACTTAAAGCGCGTACACGGCGCTGCGACGGCGCTACAAAGTGACGACATTGATACGCGACTCGAAGTGCGTTTCGACATCAAACAAGCGTTAGCCAACAAAGCGGCAGACTTGGTATCACCAAACGAAACTGTATTGATCGAAGGCGGCAGTGCTAATGCGCTCTTGGCTCGCACATTGGCTGAACGTGGTGACGTCACCCTCATTACTCCATCAGCGTACATCGCCCACCTCATCCGTAACACCTCAGCTAACATCATCTTGCTTGGTGGTGTGTATCAGCATCAAGGCGAGAGCTTGGTTGGACCGCTGACTAAGCTGTGTATTGAGAACATTCATTTCAGCACGGCTTTCTTGGGTATTGACGGTTTCCATCAAGACACAGGCTTTACTAGCCGAGACATGATGCGTGCAGAAATCGCTGAAACAATCATTGCGAAAAAGCGCCGTAATATCGTGCTGACGGACTCAAGCAAGTTTGGGCAAATCTACCCATCTTCGATTGGTAAAACGAGTGAAATCTCTGTGTTGTTAACCGACAAAGCCGCTCCGAAAAGCGACCTCGAACAGTTGAGAAAGCAAGGCGTGGAAGTGGTGTTGGGTTAAGCCGACTCACGAACAATGAGTTTGGGAGGCAGGATCAAGCTGTAAGGTTCGCTGTCTTCTTGCTTGAGTTGATTGATCAATCGTTTTGCCGCTTGTCTTCCCATCTCTCGTGCATTGGAATTAACGAAGGTGAGCGGTGGTTCAATTAACTCTGCTTCTTCAACGTCATCAAAACCAATCACCGATACTTGCTCGCCGATAAACTGATCTTTACCGATAGAACGTCCCGCTCGATGTATGCCATAAACCGCGCCTAGTGCCGTCGAGGAATGGTGACAAAGAACCGCAGTAATCTGTGGATGTTCCAACAACAACTGCTGCACAGCTTGAGCGGCAGACGCTTGGCTTTTCTCACACTCGACCACCCATTCTGGTTTGAAAGGCAAACCAAACTGCATCAGAGTTGAACAATACCCACCAATACGCTCAGCACGGCACAAAGAACTGCTCGCGCCACCGACATAAGCGATTCTGCGATGCCCTTGCTTAACCAGATGCTCCGTCGCCAACTTGGCGGCGTACATGTTGTCTGGTCCTACATAGTCGATTTGCTTATCCACCGAAGCGCGTGAAATGCACACCATTGGCAGATTGTGTTGCTTAAGGTTTTCGACGTTGAACTGCTGGCTTTCACCAATCGGGCAAAATGCGATACCACCGACACCTTGGCGTGCCATGGTTAATACGCACTTCTCAAACTTTTCTTGACTATCCCCACTTTGAGCCAGAAACAGCATGTAACCTTGTTGCTCGATTTCTTCACTCAATCCTGCTGCGACTTCTGCGTAATAGGGATCACTGATGTCTTTGAGGATCAATCCAATGATTTCGCTGGAATTGGATCGTAGGTTGGCAGCGGCACGGTTACGGATATAGCCGAGCTCTTCTACCGCAGCGTTGACCTTTTCTATTGTGTCTGGAGAGATCCGCCCTTTACTCCCCAACACCATAGAGACGGTGGTAACTGACACGCCAGCATGTTTAGCGACTTCTGTAATGGTCACTTTTTTTGACGACATAGATTCACTTTATGGATTAGAAAAACGTTTTATCATCAAACTGTAACCCTATTAGGTTGATTTTAAAAGCCCTACACAGTTTGTGGAAAAAGATATCTAACTCGATCACAGAATTTTTGGTAAAACGTTTTATCAAAATTTTTAGCAGCGTATATTGAGTGCATAAAAACAACACTTCATGCGCACATAATGTGATGTGTATGAGCCCTACAAGTTCTCAAATTCCGGAGACAAACTATGTCTAAAAGCAATAAATCGACCATGTGGGAGTTCTTGCAAAGCCTCGGCAAGACCTTCATGTTGCCAGTCGCGCTGCTGGCATTCTCAGGTATTCTTCTTGGTGTCGGCAGCTCGTTTTCTAGCGCTGCTATCAAAGAAGCCATCCCATTTTTAGACAACACCCCTTTGCAATACCTGTTTATGTGGATGACCAAAATCGGTCTTGTCGCATTCATTTACTTACCTGTAATGTTCGCAGTAGCTATCCCGCTTGGGTTAGCGCGTGAAGAGAAAGGCGTGGCAGGTTTCGCGGGTTTCGTTGGCTATGCTGCGTTCAACCTTGCGATCAACTTCTTCCTAACCGTCGCTGGTGTACTAGACAGTGAAGCGGAACGTGCCGCCTACGGTGTGAAAAGCATCATCGGCATTGAATCGATTGATACTGGTATCCTTGGCGCGGTAATCGTTGGTGTGATTGTTGCGAAACTTCACCAGCGTTTTTACACCTTCAAAATGCCAGATGCGCTAGCGTTCTTTGGTGGTGCTCGTTTTGTTCCAATCATTTCTGCATTGGTACTGGGCGTTGTCGGTGTATTTATCCCATTCGTATGGCCTTACTTTGCTGCAAGCATTAATGGTATCGGTCATGTGATCGAAGGCGCGGGTGATTTCGGTCCTATGCTGTTTGGTACAGGCGAACGTTTATTGCTGCCAATCGGTCTTCACCATATCTTGGTTGCGCTGATTCGATTCACTGAAGCAGGCGGTACTATGGATGTGTGTGGTCAAACCGTGTCTGGCGCATTAAACATCTTCTACTCTGAATTGTCTTGTCCTGACACAACGGCATTTACACCGGAAGTCACGGCATTCTTGTCTCAAGGTAAAATGCCAACTTTCCTAGGCGGTTTACCGGGTGCAGCTCTTGCGATGTACCACTGTGCTCGCCCTGAGAACCGCTCAAAAATTAAAGCACTGCTTATCTCTGGCGTCGTAGCTTGTGTGGTAGGCGGTATCACTGAGCCGCTTGAATTCTTGTTCCTATTCGTTGCGCCAGTGCTTTACTTTGTCCATGCGATTCTGACTGGTCTGGGTTTTATGGTGATGGGCTTGCTTGATGTCACCATCGGTAACACAGACGGCAACCTGATTGACTTCTTGGTGTTCGGTATCCTGCAAGGCACGGCGACGAAATGGTACTTAGTACCGCTGGTGGCGGGTGTTTGGTTCGTGGTTTATTACTCAGTATTTAAGTTTGCGATCACTAAGTTCAACCTAAAAACACCAGGTCGTGAAGTCGATACGGCGGAAGTGGACAAAGAGCTTGAAGCGGCATTCATCAACGAATCTGGCAAAGGTGCCGCAGTATTGGCAGCCCTTGGTGGCAAAGAGAACATCACGGCTTTGGATAACTGCATCACTCGTCTTCGCTTGTCTGTTAACGATATGAGTTTGGTCGACGACGCGAAGTTGAAAGCCAACGGTGCGTTGGGTGTAGTGAAGCTTGATGAGCACAACCTGCAAGTCGTGATTGGCACGCAAGTTCACCTAGTGAAGAATGAAATGCAAGCCATCATGTCTGCTAGCTAATCATTGCTTTGATAGATGCTCCCCCTCGGCACAATCTCCATCCTCCCCCCCCAATGAGATTGTGACGAGGGACCTTAATATTGGAATATTCGTATGACTCAGAATTTCGACTTTGATACACCGATTGATCGCACTGGCACTTACTGCACGCAGTGGGACTACGTTCAGGATAGATTTGGTAAAGCGGGTCTACTCCCGTTTACCATTTCAGATATGGATTTTGCTGCGCCAGAGCCTGTAATGAATGTGCTTAAACAACGTTTAGAGCATCCGGTATTAGGTTATAGCCGCTGGAATCATGAGGATTTTAAGTCCGCGATTCGCTACTGGTATCAGACTCGCTTTGACTGCGAAATCGATACTCAGCAAGTGGTGTACGGACCTTCGGTTATCTACATTGTGTCAAAGTTGATTGAGCAATGGAGTCAGCCGGGGCAGGGCGTGGTGTTCCATACGCCAGCTTATGATGCGTTCGACAAAATGATTGAAGGGCAAGACCGTACGTGCGTTCGCAGTCCGCTCATCAAACAGAAGGG
This sequence comes from Vibrio sp. Y29_XK_CS5, assembly GCF_024181835.1. Classification (NCBI taxonomy): domain Bacteria; kingdom Pseudomonadati; phylum Pseudomonadota; class Gammaproteobacteria; order Vibrionales; family Vibrionaceae; genus Vibrio; species Vibrio sp. Y29_XK_CS5. The sequence continues at coordinate 1,686,317 of NZ_JAMZAM010000001.1, read as the reverse complement.
TCGATTTGAAATTGACTGGCAAGATCTGGAAACCAAACTCGCTGACCAGAATAACACAGTGCTGTTGTTGTGCAGCCCTCACAACCCAACAGGGCGAGTGTGGCGTCAAAGCGAATTGGAAAAGATGGCGGAGCTTTGTAACCAATACCAAGTCAAAGTTATTTCTGATGAGATCCACATGGATGTGTGCTTTAAGCGTCACGTCCCTTACGTGGGGGTTGGTTGTTTACAAGATTGGGCTGTCGTCACATCGGCGTCTAAATCATTCAATATTCCAGCCTTGAATGGCGCGTATGCGTTGATCGCGGATTCACCAACTCGCGAACGTTATCTGCATAAACTCAAAGAGGTGGATGGTCTTTCATCGCCTTCTATTATGGGCGTGCTTGGTACGATGGCGGCTTATCGTCACGGAGAACCTTGGTTAAAGGCGCTCAACGAGTATGTATTGGCTAACCATCAATACGTGAAAGAAGCACTGGAAAGCGCCTTTCCTGAAGTGAGTTACCTTGTCCCAGACGCGACCTATTTAGCATGGATTGACTTATCTGTTTTGAATCTAGATATGACGCTGCTTAATCAGGCGTTAATTGAGCAATTCAATGTTGCCATCATGTCTGGAGATGTTTATGGCGATTCTGGTAAAGGCTATCTCAGACTCAATCTGGGTTGCCCAAGAAGCAAAGTCGAGCAGGGCGTTTCAGCCTTGATTCAAGCGATCAAATTGCAGTGTTAAAACACCGCGGGAGAGAGTGAGATGTCACTGTTCAAGCTAGATAACGTGATTCAAAACTACGCTTGGGGAAGCAAAGAGTCGATTTCTAAACTATTTGGCATCGAAAATGCGAAACATCAACCTCAAGCTGAAATTTGGATGGGAGCGCACCCTAATGGTTGCTCGCGCCTCGCAGCAACCGGTGAGTTATTATCTGATGTGATTGCGAGAGACAAAGCAAGCATGTTTGGTGATTACACCATGATGCGTTTCGGTGAACTTCCGTACCTATTCAAAGTGCTTGCGGCGGATTCTCCGCTCTCGATTCAAGTTCATCCTAACAAGCGAAAAGCTGAGCTTGGTTTTGCACGAGAGAATGAACAAGGCATTCCGCTTAATGCTCCTAATCGCAACTACAAAGACGCTAATCACAAGCCAGAGTTGGTCTACGCACTGACTTTCTACAAGGCGATGAATGGCTTTCGTCCGATAGAACAGATACTGACGCTGTTCCGCCAATTTGGTATTCGCAGTTTAGATGGTAAGGTGGCAGCGTTAGCCGAGCACCCAAATCAAGACGGGCTGAAAGACTTCTTCACGGCGATCATGACGTTGAACGAAACTCATAAAATTCAAGCCTTGGCAGAATTGGACGCGGCATTAGAGCGTGGTCCGAAGACGGCATTGGAAAGAGAAGTGCTCAGTTATGTGGCTGAGTTTCAAAAGCATTACCCGAAAGACATTGGATTGCTGTCTCCGTTGATGTTGAACACGATAGAACTTGCACCTGGTGAAGCGATGTTTCTCCATGCCGAAACGCCTCATGCGTATGTGCAAGGTACAGCGTTGGAAATCATGGCGAATTCTGACAACGTGCTTAGAGCTGGGTTAACGTCCAAGTACATTGATGTGGATGAGCTTATCGCAAATACGGCATTTCACACCACGCAACCGGAACTGATTAAGCTGCCGCCAATTCATAAAGAGGGCAAATTGAGCTATCCAATTCCGGTAGATGATTTTGGATTTGATATTCTCTCTTCCGATGGCGAATGCAAACAACAGTTTGTGCGTGGTGCAGAGATTGTTTTTTGTGTTGAAGGCAGAGTTGAGATCATGACACTAGAGACAAGTCTGACCCTTAAAGCCGGAGAATCTGCATTTATCACTAACGATTGTAAGTTTTACCAATATCAAGGCAGTGGCTTGCTAGCAAGAGCGTATAACTGAGTGCTTTGTCTATCTCATACACTGAGACCGCTATTCCCGCGGTCTCAAATGGTTTGATGTTACTTGGGCATAAATATGGTGACTGCGCACTACAACGGTCGTTATGCCACTCTTTGTTTTCGCTTTGCCAGCATTGCAGCAGGAGAGAAACCTGTCACCAACATGGTTCCGCCTAGCACCAAAATTGTCCCTATGATGGTATTAAAACCGACAGGTTCACCCAGAATCAAGTAACCCCATAAAATACCAAAAACGGGGACAAGGAAAGTGACGGTCAAGGCAGAAGCAGGACCAATATCCGAAACTAAGCGGAAGTAGAGTAAATAAGCGAGACCGGTACACACAACGCCAAGAGCGATGACGGAGCTCCATTCAAAACTGCTTGGTTCAGCGCGCATTGGTAGGAAAGGTAATAACGGTAGAACCCAAATAACCGCTGCCCACATACTGCCGTGTGCATTGTCGAAAGCTGGAACTTGCGGAGCATTTTTAGTGTAGTTGGTTGCAATCCCATAGCTGAAAGAAGCCATTAGGCTTGCCCCGATGGGGAAGATAGCCTCTCTGCCGATGGTTGAAGAATCCAAGCCGACAAGTACAGCCACACCACCAATACCAATCATCATACCTAGAATGGCTTTTGCCGTTAAAGGACTGCGATACCAAACAAAACCAATTAACGCACCCCATATCGGTGCGGTTGAGTTGAGAATGGCTAAGGTCGACGCATTCAGCGTTTGAGCAGCATAAGCAAAAAGCAGAAAGGGCACGGCGCTATTAAACAAGCCAATAATGAAAAAGTGCTTAATGTGTTTTGTGAAAGCAAGTTTCTTTTTGAGATAGAAAGCTATTAAGAGCAATGCTATTGCCGCAAATGCAACACGAAACTCGATTAAGTAAGCCGGTCCGAACGTATTAGCGGCGACTCGCATAAACAGAAACGAGCCACCCCAAATAGCAGCGAGACAAAGTAAGCGAAAAAAACTGGCTGCAGTCATGATACATCCTTGGTCGAGGTCTAGCGCCCCATTGATTAATTGTTGCGCTAACAGTGGATTAAACCAAGGATGAGATCAACCAGAAATGCAATGTCAGTTCCGAATCTGGCTACCACTGACTTATTTTGATGGTCTTAAATTTCTTCTTTTGGAAACAAGATTGGTAGACTGTCTCTGTAGGTGTGGTACCACATCTTCCCGTGATCTAATTTTTTGTACTCGATGAGCGGTGGCAAATTAAAACCCATGTAGCCCTTCGATTGGATATGTTTATAGAAAGCATCAACCGATGGATGATTTCCGATGTTTGTTGAGCTCAATATAGCGGTGGCTTCTAACCATGGTGAAGCCTCGTAACGTTGCTCCTCCAAAGAATAGATGGTGTCATCAATGCGCCAAAATGACCCGTCAGAGATGATGAAATTTTTGAAGAACTCGACGCCGATGTCTTCCGTTAGCATTATATAGGCAGTTTTTGCGCCTCCAAATGAATGTCCAGCCAGTGTGCGTTCATTTGGATCAATATCGTATTCGGCTTCAACAATTGGGATGAGTTCTTGGGTTAAGAAAAGGTAGAAGTCATCGACGCCTGGTGGCAAATAATCAATGTTTCTGCGTCCAGGAGGACCTTCATGAATGGCGATTAGGATGACATCGAGTTCGGCATTGGCGATGAGGTTACCAAACCCCTGACCAGTCCCATTACCGTCGGAAACGTAGATGACGGGCAAAGATGTCGTGCGCTCTTCATAGTTTTCTGGCAAGTAGATGTCGTAGGGATAACTAACGCCAGTGATATTGGAAAAAATATTGTCTTGTATTTTTTCCGCAGGAACATATGCGGAGCTGCTGTCTACAGAGGAGCCATCTCCCCCACCACATGCCGATAATACAACCCCTATTGAAAGGGCGATGAACCAACGCTTCAAAACTTCCATGTTTTACCTTTGCTTTTGTATTTAAAGAACAAAAACAACTGTATAAGATTTAACCGCTCTAAAAGCCCCGCGTTATCAATAAATGAGAAGGCGAGGCGAGCTGGTTTGTAACTCTTCGAGTCAACTATCGAATGTAATGGTACGTTGTTGTTTTACTTGTCATTAATTATTGTTTTACCTGTCATTAATTAATGGTTTTCAGACCAGACTGCGAATTCATTGCCACCCGGCTCGGTGAAATGGAAACGACAACCGCCGGGAAATTCGAAGATCGGACGAATTACTTGCCCCCCGAACTGTTCGACTTTAGCTAACGTAGCGTGAATATCTGAACTATAGAACACCAGTAGTGCCGCCCCATTTGTTGTTTGGCTCACTTGCTCTGCTGCAAAAAAGCCACCGTCTAAACCTTGACCTGAAAAGGCGCTGTACTCTGGTCCATAGTCAACGAAGCTCCATCCAAAGGCTTGCTCGAAAAACTGTTTAGTCGCATTGATGTCTCGCGTGCCAAACTCAACGTAATTTAACTTTTCATGTTGGTGCATTCTGGTGTCCTTTTCATCGCTGTGCTTTTCTGTCAGTGTATTAACTCTTCCGTCGAGTTTCTCAGCCCGAGTCTAGGTTTTATTAATCAAACCGATAAAACCTCAAAAATTTCATTGGTTCTCCCTATTAAATCTATCGTTATTTCCCATTAAACAAATGTAATTGTTGAAGATATATTCTCGGTGGGCAGAAAAGAGCTTTTGAGTATCCATTGACCACTCGACTGGTCAAATGGTTAGCACGCATTGGAGAGCAACCATGCAGATGTCAAAAAGCTTTTTATTAATTACAGTTGGCTTAGCCAGCACATCTCTACAGGCGCAAACCCTGACAAGAGACAATGGTGCACCAGTTGGTGACAACCAGAATTCAATCACAGCAGGTGAAAATGGCAGCGTATTACTGCAAGACGTTCACCTGATCCAAAAATTGCAGCGTTTTGCTAGAGAGCGAATTCCTGAGCGTGTTGTGCATGCTCGTGGTACAGGTGCTCACGGTGAGTTTGTTGCATCGGGTGATTTTAGTGACTTAACGGTTTCCGCTCCTTTTACTAACAAAGGAAAAGTAACTCCTGTTTTCGTACGTTTTTCGACCGTTATTCACTCAAAAGGATCACCAGAGACACTTCGCGATCCTCGTGGTTTCGCCACTAAATTTTATACTGAACAGGGTAACTGGGATCTGGTAGGGAACAACCTGCCTGTGTTCTTCATCCGTGATTCGATTAAGTTCCCGGATATGGTGCACTCTCTCAAACCGTCTCCAGTTAACAACGTTCAGGATCCAAACCGATTCTTTGATTTCTTCAGTCATGAGCCGAGTGCGACCAACATGCTGACTTGGGTTTATAGCAACTTAGGCACGCCAGCAAGCTATCGCACGATGGATGGCTTTGGTGTGCACGCTTACAAGTGGATCAATAAGCAAGGCGATGTGAACTACGTGAAGTTCCAATGGAAGAGCCAACAAGGTATTGAAAGCCTTCGTCCTGATGAAGTAACTGCGATGCAGGGTAAGGACTTCAACCATTTAACCAATGATCTGTACAAAGAAATTGGGCGTGGTAACTATCCTAAGTGGGATCTCTACGTGAAAGTGCTGTCACCAGAAGCTCTGAGCAAACTGGATTACAACGGGTTGGATGCAACCAAAGTATGGCTGAATGTACCGGATCAAAAAGTCGGCACTATGACGTTGAATCGCCTACCAGAAAATTTCTTTTTAGACACTGAACAGTCGGCATTTGCGCCTTCGAATCTGATTCCTGGTATCGAACCATCAGAAGACCGTTTGCTACAAGGTCGTTTGTTCGCTTATGCAGATACACAGTTGTACCGTTTGGGTGTGAATTTGTTCCAGCTGCCAGTAAACCGTCCTTTAGCATCAGTGAATAACCATAACCAAGATGGATTGAGCAACAACGCGAAGCAAGGCAATGGTGATGTGAACTACGAACCAAGCCGTAAACTGGCGTTGGCAGAAGACACGCAATTTAAAGCGGTTGAAACCAAGCTGGTTGGCACTGTTCAACAAAAAGCGATCAGCAATCCTCGCAACTTCTACCAAGCGGGTGTGTTGTTCCGCAGCATGAACGAGCAAGACCAGAGTGATTTGATTGCCAACTTAGCGGGTGACCTGAACAAGGTGATGGATAAAGACGTTAAGGAAACCATGGTGAGCTATTTCTACCGCGCAGACAAAGAGTACGGTACGCGTTTGGCTGAGGCGACAGATACCAATCTCAAGCAAGTGAAAAACAAAGCGATGATGTAAGCAATAAGTTTTGACCTGCGGGAGATTTATCTGCTCTTTTCTGCCCGAAAATCAGGGCTCCCGTGGGTCATTCTCCAATTCTGTTAATGAGGGTGAGTAAATGAAAACCGTGTTTTTGCTCAGTGCCGTTCTGTTCTCTTTGAGCTTTTCGCTGAGCTTATTGGCCGCCGAAGACAAGCTGGAAGAGGAATACCAATCTCTGGTTGAACTGTTCTTCGATGCTGCGCGAATTGGCAATAACGAAGTGGTCGATACATTTGTTTCTCAAGGCTTCCCAATCGACCAACGCAATAACCAAAGTTATACCGCATTGATGGTGGCCGCATATCAAGGACATAGAGAAACCGTTCGCTTGCTGCTCGACTCCGGAGCCAACGCCTGCCTACAAGATAAGCGTGGTAACACTGCATTAATGGGGGCACTCATCAAACGTGAAATAGGCATAGCTAAAGACCTCTATCAAGCGGATTGTTCACCAGAGCTGCGCAATAAAGCTGGGCTAAATTTGAAAGAATTTGCCGAGATCTATGGTCAATCCAATGTGTTGAAATCGCTTCAACACTGATAAATAACAATAAATAGGACCCACAGTATGAATAAAACAACATGGCTTGCTGCACTAACGCTTCTCTCTTCTCCAACTTTTGCCGAGACAGTAAGCGTAGAAATGATTGACCTTGGCTCTGGGCAATCAACTGGTACCGTGATGATCAGCGACAGTGATTACGGCACCGTTTTTACACCGAAACTACAGGGTTTACCCGCTGGTACGCATGGCTTCCATTTACACGCTAACGGCTCGTGTGACAGCATTACCAAAGAAGGTAAAACCATTCTTGGCGGTGCTGCTGGAGGGCATTATGACCCAGAAAAAACAGGCAAGCATGGCTTCCCTTGGACGGACGACAATCATCTTGGCGATTTACCTGCGCTTTACGTGAATGCTCATGGAATGGCGGATCAGCCAGTATTGGCACCACGAGTGAAACTTGATGACGTAAAAGGTCGTGCTTTGATGGTTCATGCTGGTGGTGATAACCACTCTGACCATCCGGCGAAACTTGGCGGCGGCGGTGCTCGCATTGTGTGTGGTGTGATTAAGTAATCCCCTTCTTAGACGCCACAAACAAAAAACGGTCCAGATAAGCTGGACCGTTTTCTTTTTAAGCAAAAGCTGATGGGCTTAGATTTAAATCGACATATATTACGCGAAGTTTTCAACGATGATGTCATCCGCCTTGTCGACAAATATCGCACCTTTCTCTTTCATCTCTGCAATTACCGCATCGACGGTATCTGGCAAGACCGCACGGCTAGAAGCTAGGTTCACAATTACTTTGAAGCCTAAGTCGAGTGCTTGAGTGACGGATTTTTTTACACAAAAATCGAGCGCTAAGCCGCCGACAACAACTGTATCGATGTTGTTGAACTTGAGGAACTCATTCGCACCTGTGGTTTTGGTATCAGCCACGTCGTGGAAAAAGATACCGTAAGGATGTGCGTCTGGGTCCATGCCTTTGTTCACTTGGAAATCGTACTCCAGAACAGGAGGTAGGCCGTCCAACAGTTCAACGCCCGTAGTGCCAAGCACACAATGGCGGTTCCACTTAATATCCACGTTAGGTAAGCCTACTGGTTCAAGCATATTCGCTGGCGTTTCTGCGTCCCACGCCGCTTTTGGTGGGTGCAAATCACGGCTGACGAGCTTTAAGCGACCTTTCGCGTGGTTCTTTAGTAGTTCTGGAACGATTTCTAATGCGCCAGTGACTGGCAGTTCGTCAGGGCAAAGTTCGGTGAAACCTTTCTCAGGATCCACGTCGATCACTGCTGTGGTTTGGTAATTAACTCGAACTGTCATGGCAGACTCCTTGTCTGTCTTTATGCTTGCGTTAGCCACGCAAACAGTTTTGGAAAAAGGTTACTTCGTCGCTTGCTAGGGTGTAGACCATCGCTGGTTTGCCGCCTTTACCTTTGTTAGTGGAAGCGACTTTGTTGGTTGGCTTGAGTACACCTGAATCAATCAAGCGTCGTTTGATCGTCATGCGACTGATGTCGATACCGAACTCTTGATAGGCGGCAATGATGTCGGCAACCAGAAACTCTTTATCAAGTGCGAACAACAGGATCGAGGTGTATTCGATAGAGGCGCGCAACTTCTGCCATGCCTTTTCAATCATCTTTTGGTGATCAAAAGCGAGGGTCTCTTCGCCATCAAGGATTGCTTGTAGTGGGAACCACTTTAGATGACATTCTGGAACGCCAGCATTGTCGATTTGCTCTTTGTTGTTACGGTCAACCAAGGCGTAGTGAGTGATGTTCAGACTCCAATCTTCAGGATCGCGTTTTGGGTCGCCATCGACAAAGGCTTCACTAAAGTGACGAGGGTAGGTATGGATTTTTTCGCGGCAGATACGGCGTCGTGCTGCTTCAAAGTTCTCGTCTGCCGGGCGTCCACCTTCGTGGGTCATGTCTTTATCAAACACAAACCCGCCGGGTAGGGCCCATACACCGTGGTACGGACGTTCCGGGTTCGAACGCTTGATCAGCAACACTTCCAACCCCTTATCGGCGCAGCCAGATAGTCTGAATGGAATAATGTCGACGGTTACGATCATGATTTGGTCCTGAGAATAATTTGTAAGTAATCTAGCGCATAACAAGTAGTCAATCAATGGGTAAGTAACCGATTGTTAGAAACGTGTTCATTGTTGTCTAGCGTTCCTCTTTAAGCAAAGGTGTGCTTATCTGCTCAGGTTATCCACAATAACTGTCCGAATTTTGTGCGTAAAAACCTTATAAAAATGAGTGGTTAGTAACAAAAGTTGACAAACCCTAAGTGGGTGTTTATTGTTTACGCAATTAAGTTAGTAACAACAAGTTATATACCCAAGTTTGCCTTGTTGAGAACTTTCCCCCAACTTTGTCGGGAAAACAATAAGATGCGGTTTGTACCGTGCTGAGGGAATTTGGGTATAAACGAAAAAGGGCGTGTAGAAGGGCTCCGAATGACCACCAATTTATTTTCGTCTCGCATCATCCAAAGTGCGTTAGATTTTGACGTATACAAAGTGAACATGATGAGTGCTGTTGCAGCGCTTTATCCCGATGCGATGGTGTCTTATAAATTCATCGTGCGCAGTGAAGAAGATCTATCTGAATTGCTGCCAGAGGTGAAAGCTGAAGTACTTAAACTGCAAGATATCACCTTCTCTGCAGAAGAAATTGAGTACATGAAAGGTGTTGCGCCTTATCTAAGTCCTGAGTTTGTTGATGCACTGCATGCGTTTCGTTTTAACCCTCAACGCGATGTTTCTTTCAATACGAAAACCATGGCTGATGGCACAAGCCAATTACGCATTACCATCAATGGTCTTTGGAAAGAAACCATTCTTTACGAAACCATCATCATGAGTATTGTGTCCGAAGTGCGTAGCCGTGCACGTTGGGCAGAGATCCCAGTCGAGCAGTTCCAATCGGTTTTAGAAGAGAAGGTTCGTCTCCTTAAAGCAGAGCTGAAACGTCGTAATATCACCAACTTTAAGTTTGCTGATATGTCGACTCGTCGTCGTTTCTCGTTCCAAGCTCAGCGATCAATGTTGCAGTACCTGAGCGAAGAGTTGCCTGACAGTCTAACTGGAACCAGTAACTACCATTTGGCGAAAGAGCTCGATCTCACGCCAATCGGTACAGTGGCACACGAATGGTTTATGGGGCACCAAGCGCTCGTGAATGTCCGTGATTCACAAAAGGTAGCACTGCAGCGTTGGCAAAAGATGTTTAATGGCGCGTTAGGCATTGCATTAACGGACACCATTGGTATTGATGCGTTCTTAAAAGACTTTGATGAAGAACTCAGTAATGCTTATGTGGGAGTGCGTCATGATAGTGGCTGCCCTTACACATGGGGCGAAAAGATGATTATGCATTATCAATCGCTTGGCATCGATCCAATGACGAAAACCTTGGTGTTTACCGATGGTTTGAACTTCGATCAAGCGCTAGATATTTGTGAGCACTTCCAAGGTCGTGTTCAAGTGAGTTTTGGCATTGGTACGTCGCTTGCGAACGATATGGGTGATTACGTGAACGCACAAGGTGTTGCGTACAAACCTTTGTCTATCGTTATTAAAATGGTGTCATGCAACGGCTCACCTGTTGCGAAAATCAGCGATGAGCCAGAGAAAGCGATGTGCGAAGACATCTTCTTTTTAATGAATTTGAAGCGTCGTTTTGAGCAGCCGCTTGATCTCGATGAGTGTCGCGTACTGATCGATCGCCTAGAAAACGAAGGCGATAACTACCTTATTGACGCGTAGTCCGGTAATAACGGTGTTTATCGGCGGTAAAGTTGAAATACTGAGAAAAGGGTGGTGCAGAATCATCACTCTTTTTGACTGTCGCACACTTCGTTGTACTTGATTTCACACAGTGCGCCACACTTCGTTCGATATGGGAGTCTCTTACTGCCTGTATTCGCTCGTATTCTTTTAACAATAAGCCCTTCTAAGTTGGCACTCTTTAAGTGCTTTTCACGAACCTTCTTCCAATAGTCATCAAAAGCCATACGTCACCTTATTGTTGTCGTTATTTTTATAAATATGACGCCATTCTATGCAACAGAAGTTGTTTTATATTGTCAGAAAAATCCTAAAATTCGTTAAGGAAAAGGCGAATTGTTGTAAAGCTCCCGTTTCTTGATTTTTATCTTCTATGGTTTCGACAAATTAAAATCGGCAAACCGAGAAGGCGATTTGGTTATAGTACAAACAAAGGTCAACTCGGGAATGAGCGATGAATTTGGTTGTGCATTTACAGAAAAAAGCGATTAACAAACACGGTTATGAGTGGGCAACGCGCCAAGCATGGAAGTGCGGAATAAAAGCGAACCTTGTTAAACGTGTAATTGGCATTTTTAAAGGGCAAATCGTCTGTGTGGTTGAAGGATGCCGCGCTGAATTGTCGACACCAATCAATAACCCTTTGCATGATGATGAAAAGCAAGGCCGCTACGTTTTCGTGGGTGGCATCTTCTGGGAGCCAAACAACGTCATTGCTCCAGGTTTTCCTGACTTTATGTTTATGCACTTACGCAGTCTAAGCCATCGTCATAAATATCTGACAGATGATGAGCTGTTTTTGAGTTTAGCTTAGACGGTTTGATAGATATTGATGACCAGTCTTTTTCTCAAATCGTTACTCGGTGCGGTGGCAGTACTCGTCATTGCCATGCTCTCTAAATCAAAAAGCTTCTATATTGCAGGTTTGGTGCCTTTGTTTCCGACCTTCGCATTGATTGCGCACTTTATTGTGGGCAGCGAGCGAGATATGGAGGCACTGCGCCAAACCGCACTGTTCGGTATCTACTCTCTAATACCTTATGCGGCGTATCTGATGTCTGTCTTTTACTTTAGCTACCGCTTGAGCTTGGTGGTTACACTGACAGCCGCGACGCTGGTTTGGGTCATGTTCGCATCGATTTTGCTCGCCTTTTGGACTCGATGGATGGTGGTTGCTTAAAGTTTGCTCAATCTGACTTAGTAGTTGCTGGGCGATTCATAGTCAGCATTGATGTGATCTGGCTCCGATTGACCTTTTCAAGATTACCTCCTGACATTCCGTTTATAAAACGCCGTTTTTTAACCTGCTAATGACCTCGGGCTTGTTTTTACCTGATGTGAATTCCAGTTCTCGATTTACTATACCGCCAATCAAAGATAACTGTACTGGGAAGTAATCCATGAATATGAAATCTATCGCAATCGCGACGGCAGTGGTTGCTGTACTAGCAGGCTGTAAAGACAAAACGCCACCTGCACCAACTGAAGCAAACATTACGCTTGTTGAAGCGGTAACTGAAACCGTGAAGAGCCCACATCAAGTGTGTAAAGATGTCGTAGTGACGCATCAAGTTGCACCTAAAGACAACAACAAGATCCTTGGCACGGTTGGCGGTGCGGCGGCGGGTGCTGCACTAGGTAACCAAATCGGTGGTGGTTCAGGCAAAGTGATTGCAACGGCGGCAGGAACCATCGCCGGTGCAATGGCGGGGCGTGAAATTCAAGACAATGTGCAGAAGGGCGATGTTGTGACTTCAACAGAGAAACAATGCCACACTGAATACACCACTTCAGAAAAAGTAGTAGGTTACGATGTCACTTATGAAGTTGCAGGTGCACCAACGACTGTGCGCATGAAGAGCAAACCTGCAGGCAAAACTTTCCCAATTCAAGATGGTAAAGTGGTTCTACCGCAATAATCGCCAACTAGATTGAATACATAAGCCCTTTTGTTCATTGAACTTAAGGGCTTTTTTCGTTTTAGAAGATAGTGGTGAATACTACTTGTCTGCGAAATAGTCGACCAACGTTTTACGCCACTTTCGTGATTCACGGATTTGTAACAGCGCGCGGTTAATTTCTTCCTCATAACGGTTATTCTCTGTGATGATGAAGCCGTAGTTCTGTTTTTCTAGTTGGTACGGCAACACTTCTAAATCCTCAAATTGCCCAGATAGTCTGCTACTGCCAATCATGTATTTGAGCACAACATCATCCGCGACAATCGCCTCGACTTCTCCTTTGTCTAAGGCAGTTAAAAGCGCCGTCATGTCTGCATAGTCTTTGTGGCGAATGCCAAAGCTAGTGAGTAACAAGGAAGAGGTGGTAGCCGTTTTGGTACCGACTTCAACATTGGCAAGATCATTGATACCTTTGATTTGTGAATAACCTTGGCTAAGGGTGAGTTTGCTAGCCAAAACTGCAGTAATACTGGCGATAAAAAGCATGCTGAAAACACCAATGAATACCGTCACAATTCGCCCAGTTAAGCTTTTAAATTCAAAGTAGTTAAACGGTCCTCGGGTAATAAACAGCAAGCCAAGAATAAAGCTTTCAACCCAGCGACCGCTTCTGTTTTTCATTGAATATAACTTTTCGTTTTTCCCTTCTTCTAACGCATAGAAAAATGCTCCGACTAAGCCAGCTACCAATATGATGGCACCAACGATGAGCCACAAAGCCGGGTTCAAAAAGATAGATTGCAAGGTATGCAGATAGCCTTGGTTTTTTACCGCAATCGCGAGATGGGTTTCGTAGAAAGAATGAGAAAAATCAGCGAACAGTTCGCGTTCTGGAGTGATAGAAATACATGAAACACCTATATCTATTTGTTCTGTTTCTATCGCGTTGAGTAGATCGTCTAAAGGTTGGTTTTCAAAACGAAACTCGACGCTCATTTCTTTGGCAATTTGCTCCCATAATTCAATGCTGAGACCGTTCAAATCACTGTCAACAGAACCAATAACAAAAGGAGGACATGGGTAAGTCCCGACCTTAAGCGGAGAAGCGTTAGAGGAACTAGTCAGTAAAGAAAGAAGCAAAAATGTTGTAATTACAAGGAATTGAAGTGTCGTTTTCAAACCAATTTGCATGCGCAGACCCTCAAAAAAGTGGCAGCGCTGAATTGAATCAAGAGCGATTTCTTGCACAAAAAAGCCCGAGTGTTGAGAGTTTCCGAGAGGTAATGATGAATTCAATGCTGCCTTAATTTTGTTATTTACTGTTTTAACTATAGCAGGCAACGCTTCATTGAATTTCAAGTTCGATGACGTTAACAGCGAGACGAGCATTGGGAGAGTCTGTAAGCGTATGTAAGCATCGATAGAAGAGGCTGTTTTTTTGTTTAAAATTTGTCTCTTTATTGAATGATGTTTTATTGGAGTAGTAATGAAGAAACAAACATTGACGATGATTATTTTGATTGCGTTGACAGGCTGTGGTATCGAGGGACAAAGCCATTCTTCTACTCCAGCTAATGCACCTAATTTGTTTGTATCACAATGTGGAGATCAACTGTTTCCAGATGAACCTAGTCTGTCCTTTGCAGTTAAGGGGGATGTGGCAGAATTACAAGGGGTCGTTTGTAAAGGGTCACCTGCTGCATTTGAACGTATGATGAAAAAGCACCCAGAGATTAAACTACTTAAGTTTATTAGTATTGATGGTTCTGCTGATGATGATGCAAACCTAGAGCTTGCTTACCAAGTACGTGCAAGCCATTTAGATTCTTACATTGCTGCTGATGGAGAGATAGCCTCTGGTGGTACAGATTTGTTTGTAGCTGGCGTGAATAGAACGATAGAAAGTGGGGCGACGATCGGAGTGCATTCTTGGGGAGCTGGGGATGACATTGCCACAGACTTTCCTGTTGGTCACGAATATCATCAGCCATACATTGATTACTACAGAAAAATGGGATTACCCGACCCAGAAGGCTTTTACTACTTCACTATAAACGCAGCATCGGCTGACAATATCTACAATATGAATGAGCGAGAAATCACGCTGTACGGGCTAGGTAAGATCACCTCTTCTACAAGTAATTAAGGGCAACGACAATTCGGGTGTTGTGTTGATGTCTGCGCATAGAGTGAGTTTCAGAAGCGAGCATGAATATCGGATACTAAAATACAAAAGCCGAGCGATGAACGCTCGGCTTTTTAAATACTTACGCTGCAGGGGCTCGGTGATGTTGCTCTTCTGCGAGTTTGGCGGCTTGTGCTTGCTTTTGTTTGCGGCGTTCTCGTTTTGATAGCCAAATCAGAGGCACGACAATCATTACCGTGCCGATTGCCATAAAGATATCTGGCACTTCACCGAACCAAATCAAACCAACGATCACGGCACCAATTAAGCCGCTGTATTCTGCGCTAGCAATTTTGTTGCTATCGATAGAGCGATAAGCCAACACGCAGGTTGCTGCATAAATCATGATGAATAAGCTTGAACCTGCCGCCACAGGGAATGAACTCCAATCCCATGCTTCTCCCTCGATAAACACCAACAAGAGTGATACAGGCATACCGGCTAGGTTCGTCATCAAAAGTGTGTGTGGTACGGATTGGTTCTTCGGTAACTTCCGAATTAGCAGGTTGTTGATCGCCAAAGTGACTGCGACAACCAATGCCGATAGCGCCGCCCAATCAATCTGATCAGGACGAATAATCACAAGCACGCCTGCAAAGCCCATCACTGCCGCTGCAATAGATTGTGCAGAAAGTTTCTCTCCAAAGAAGATGGCTGCCAGTGGCAACATGATCAAAGGAGCTGCATAAAAGATCGCATTTGCCGTAGCGAGTGGCATTGAAGAGATGGCAAACACCATAAAAATCGCACCAGTTAGCCAAACGTGGGCACGCACTGCATGCCATTTAAAGCCTTCCATCAATGGGGCTTGTTTGGTGAGCAAGAATACAGGCAATAAAATCATCACCGCTGACAATTGTCGGTAAAACACGAACTGAAAAACCGGCACCTCGTTACCGACACTTTTGATCAAAGCGTCTGAGAGCACCGCAATTAGGTTACCAACAATTAATAGCAGCATGGCTGCGCCGACAGATGTGACTTTCACGTTATTCCTCTCCTCATTCTTTGCCAAAGAGTAGGTGATGTCATAGGATGAAGTGAAATGATATTTATTAGTTTAAGTATGAGATTTTTAGATAATGAAATTGCCACCTCTTAGAGCGGTTCACTGTTTCGAATCCGTTGCTCGTAATTTGAGCTTTTCCCTTGCAGCAGAGGAGCTCAACGTGACGCAAAGTGCGGTGAGTCATCAGATTCGTATATTAGAAGACTACCTTGGTGAAGCCCTGTTCATTCGTCAGGGGCGTAAGTTATCGCTCTCGGATACTGGCTTTCGTTATCTTGAAGATATCAGTCCTGCTATTAGTGCCATTGCGATGGCGAGTCAAAAAGTGCGTGAAGGCGAAAAGGGCAGTCTACGCTTGGCAATTTACAGCTCGCTGGCGGTGAAATGGTTAATCCCACGATTGGCGGACTTCAAGCGTCAGCATCCGGAAATTGATCTTACGCTCAACATGGTTGCAGGAGATCCAGAACAAACCGACAGCGTTGGTGACTGTTTTATCACAGTGCAGAAGCCTAAGCGTAATTACGTGGCTGTGCGTTTATATGATGAGACTTTGTATCCGGTATGTAGCCTCAATATCTGGAAAGAAATTCAAGACCAACCAATGCCGGATGCACTCTGGCACTATCCGATTCTTTCGACTGATTCTATCTATCGTGAGCGCGGTAAAGATTGGTCAGAGTGGTGCAAAGCCGGTGGGTTTGAGTTGCCAAAAGATATTGATATGCAGCACTTCAGTCACATGCTGCTGGCTATCGAAGCTGCTCGCTATGACCAAGGCATTACGTTTGCCAATGACTTTATGTTGAATGAACGGGATAAGGCTCAAGACTTGGTTTATATCCCCTCTCACGGCTTAGAAACTGGGGATAGCTTTTACTTTGTACATAAGAAGAATCGTGCTCGCCAGCCTGAAATCATCAAGTTGACTAACTGGCTTAAACAGCAGTGCTTATAGCGCAGATTGTGTGATTGCTTCGTGGTATTCCTTGTGATGCTAGACTTAGTTTAGGCAGGTCAGTTGGGAGAGTATCATGAGCTACGCGCACATTTTGGTGGCAGTTGATTTATCAGATTCGAGTCGAGTAGTGATCGACAAAGCTATTGCGATGGCAAGAGATGCAAACAGTAAGGTGTCTTTTGTTTTTGTTGATCACGATAGGGTCGCGCTGGAATCGAAGGACGAGCAAAAGCTAATGCAAGAACTTGATGCTTTAGCTAAGCAGAGTGATTATCCAATTAGCGAGTCCATGGTGGTGGTGGGGGATCTACATATTAAGTTGGCTGGTATAGCGAAGGAAAATGACATCGATTTGGTGGTGTGTGGTCACCATCATAAGTTTATGAGCCGCTTGTTCTCTTCTATTCCCAAGCTCGCCAATGCTATTGAGGCAGACTTGCTCGTCGTATATTTGGACTGAGCCCTCACTCAAGATTACAAAGTAAAAGGGAGGCTTTGCTAAGCCTCCCTTTATGATTCTAAAAGCGACTATTGCTTTTTGATCAGCGCTTTAATCACATCAATCGTGTATAGCTGACAATCGACCGCGGTTTGCGGATCGAAGTCTTGCTTGTGTTGATCTGTGTTCGAAAGTATACGGATACCAACGAAAGGCACTTGGTAAGCTTGAGCAACCAATGCCGCAGAGGAAGTCTCCATTTCTTCAACAGACGTACCGTATGTTTCATGGAACCAGTTGATACGATCCACTTCGCGGTTCCATTCGTCCGCTGAGCCAATCAAGCCTCTCACGACTTTGCCTTTTTTGTATTCTTCAGACAAAGAAAGAGCGGTTTCAACCAGTGCCGGATCCGCTTTGAATTGTTTGTGTTCAACAAACTCGCCGTTTTCACGTAGACGCATGGTTACGTCGAAGTTCTGCCACTTCATTGGGTCGATGCCTTTGCCTTTTTCGGTAAACTCAGACTTGTAAGCGCCCATGTTGAAACTCGCTTCGCCAACCACAATGTCACTGCGGTATAACTTAGGATCGTGACCACCAGATGTACCTTGGTTGATAATATACTTTGGATTGAAGTGTTCAATCGCAATAGTGGTCGAGGCCGCAGCGTTCGCCAAGCCAACTTCGGTACGAGAAACCACGACTGGATAGCCATCTATATCACCTTGCCAGAAGGTCCAAGAACCAATGGTGGTTTGTTTGGCATCATCCAATGCTTCAACTAGGGTGCTGGTTTCAATATCCATCGCACCTTGCACCAGGATTGGTTGAGTTTGAGCGAAAACAGAGAAAGAAAGTACTGCAGGAAAAAGTGCAGCGAAACGTTTAAAGATTTGCATACGACATACTTACAAATGAGAAAGATGGCGAAATCTACCAATAGCAATCGTTTGCGTCAATTGGTTGAATTGTTATTTTTCTTAATAAATGAAAATTCTTGATTGTCGTTCTAAATAACAAGAATGAAAAAATCCGAGCGGGGGAGGCTCGGATTTGGTCTTTATCAGGACTAGATTAAATGGTTATACCGTATTAAGGCATCTTGCTCAGGTTGTAAAATGAAGCCAGTTCGCCAGTCGCTTTTTCGCCGTTCATATCCAACTTCATTAGCATGTTTTCACCAACGAAGTACTGGTTTGGACCAGACTCATCAACCAATGTAATGGTGTTGCCTGATTCATTCCAAGTGAACTTACCTTCTGATTTGATTGGGTCGCCTTCTTTGCCTTCATACAGCTCTACTAATGTATAAGTGCCGTCTTCGTTAAGGGTTAGCGTTGTATCGATACCCGCGCAATCTGCACAAGGAAGTTTGCCTTTGTAAATGCCGTTCCAATCCAGCGAATTTTGCGCATTGTGACCAGAATCTACAAAGGTATCTGTCGTGATCATTTGCTCTTCTTCAATCGGTGTTGCATCAACGGTGCTTCCAACTTCTGAGGCCTGAGGAATGTCAACCGCAGTTGTCTCTGCTGGTTTCTCATCCTGACAGCCTGCTAGAATAACGACCGCACCAGTGAGTGCTAATAGTGTCTTTTTCATTTTATTCCTCTCTAAATCAACAAGTTGATATACCAAAGTAATCTCGTTGCATGTATGCTAAGGTCACTTAGGTATACCGTGATAATAATAGACTTGTTTCCTAAACCTGCGTCAGAACAAAGCAAACCATTGAACAGCTTCTGTAAGAAAAAATCTTTAACGTCAGTGATTTGCAAATAAAAGGGATAGGAGAAGAAAATGGAAGAATTGGTTACAGTCGTTCTTCGAGCAATTGTTCGTTCTATTATTATAGAAATTTTCCTGTGGAGATTGAGTTATTGCACCGGTTATATCGGGCTGTCGATTATTACTTTAGGCAAGCGTCCGCACAAACCAATGTCGAAAGCGATGCGAATACGCATCAGCTATTTTGGTATTTTTCTGTTGGTTGTGTTCCTTGTGTTTATGTTTTGACTTTCGTAGCGCAATTTTTAAATCGCGACCAGATAAAAAAGGCTCATCAGATGATGAGCCTTTTGCGTATTAGGATGCTTTATCCATTGCGGGTGGTGTTTTGACCTCCTTTGACGGAGACTCCTCTTCGGTATTATCAGTAAAGATTTCAGCCACGGCGCTACGTTCTAGTTCACCTTGCAGATTACCTTCGTCATCCACAACCGGCAGTGAGTAGTCACAAGACATGGTGTCTGGAAGTACTTCTTCAATTACGGAATCAGGAGAGACAACAGGCACTTCTTCGTAGATCTCTTCTGCCAGCTCTTGTGCGGCATCGGTTTTCGCAGCATCTAGCAAGCTCTCTTTGGTAACCACTCCTTGATAGCCATCATCGGTCACGTGGTACGCGTAGTCTTGTTTCACGCGTTTCATCTCAACAAGGGCTTCTTCAATGGTTGTTGCTGCAATGCGATACGCTGGTGGCTGCATCACGGTTTCAACCGTCAGAGCGCGTGCTCGGTTTACGTCCTTCACGAAGGCCTCTACATATTCATCGGCAGGGTGTAGCAGAATCTCGTCTGGAGAACCTTGTTGTACTAACTCGCCATCTTTCAAAATAGCGATACGGTCACCCAAGCGAAGCGCTTCATCCAAATCGTGAGTGATAAAGATAATGGTCTTATGTAGCTTCTCTTGGAGTTCAATCAGCTGATCTTGCATCTCGCTACGGATCAGAGGGTCGAGTGCCGAGAACGCTTCATCCATT
This sequence comes from Vibrio sp. Y29_XK_CS5, assembly GCF_024181835.1. Lineage (NCBI taxonomy): Bacteria > Pseudomonadati > Pseudomonadota > Gammaproteobacteria > Vibrionales > Vibrionaceae > Vibrio > Vibrio sp. Y29_XK_CS5. Next base: position 1,666,521 of record NZ_JAMZAM010000001.1, on the reverse strand, counting down.
AATAGGATCTCGGCGTCAGTCGCCAGTGCACGAGCCAAGCCTACACGTTGTTGCTGACCACCAGAAAGCTGCGCAGGGTATTGGTTCTCGTAACCTTTCAGACCAACTGTCTCCAACCATTCATTGGCTTTCGCAAGACGCGCTTCTTTTTTGATGCCTTGGATTTCCAAGCCGTAAGCTACGTTGTCAACCACAGTACGATGGGGCAAAAGACCAAAGCGTTGAAATACCATCGACATTTTATGGCGGCGAAACTCTTCTAGCTCTTTTGGTGACAGCTGCATTACGTCGACGCCTTCAACTAAGATTTGCCCCATGGTTGGGTCAATTAAACGGTTGAAGTGGCGAATCATGGTCGACTTACCAGAGCCAGATAGCCCCATAATAACGAAGATTTCGCCTTTGTTAATTTGCAGATTGATGTCTTTTAAACCAACGGTATGACCCGTATCAGCCAGAATTTGGTCTTTGCTCTGGCCTTGTTTTACTCGCTCAATCACTGTTTTTGGCTTTGGTCCGAAGATCTTATACAGCCCGCTAATTTCAATAAGTGGCTTAGTCATGTTTCAGATCTCCTAAGTGTGCTTGGGTTCGCTTCGCGTAAGCTTGCGACGCTCGGTCAAACAGAATCGCCAGTGCCACAATTGCTAGCCCGTTAAGCAGACCAAGGGTGAAATACTGGTTGGTAATTGATTTTAATACTGGCTGACCTAAGCCTTTAACGCCAATCATAGAAGCGATAACAACCATAGAAAGTGCCATCATGATGGTTTGGTTGATACCAGCCATAATGGTTGGCATTGCCAAAGGTAATTGTACGCCGATTAAGCGTTGCTTGTTACTTGCACCAAAGGCGGTGGCGGCTTCAAGAACTTCCTTATCTACGAGTCGAATGCCTAAGTTGGTTAAACGAATGACTGGTGGAATCGCGTAGATCACAACAGCAATCAAACCTGGGATCTTACCGATACCAAGGAGCATAACGACCGGAATCAGATAGACGAACGCGGGCATGGTTTGCATCACGTCGAGCAGTGGTGTCACGACGGATTGCACGCGATTGGATCGTGCCATGGCAATACCGATAGGAATGCCGAGCGCAATGGCGAGCATGGTACACACCGTGATGATGCTGAGCGTCCGCATCGTGTCTTCCCACATGCCAAAGTACCCAATCAGGATTAATGACACGAAACACGCGACAGCCAGTTTCCACGATCGGCTTGCGGCATAAACCAACGCGGTACATACACCAAGGATGATCATCCATGGTGTAGAAATGAGGAGTTTTTCGAACCAAACGAGAAATGAGAGAAGAGGATCGAAGAATGATTCAATAAGGTCGCCGTATTCGCGAGAGAAATCGCGGTAGGCACCATCTAGGGTTTTGCGGATAGCTCTGAGATCTGAGCGATCCATTTCTGGGAATTCGCTAAGCCAATTCGAGTCAGACATGTTTACTTCCTTTTCTTGCCGAGACCCAAGTGAGCCTCGGCATACAACAATTTTGGTATTCCTATACCATTTACGAAACGTCTAAGTCTTACAGTGCACCTTGCACTTTTTTAGCTACGTCTTGAGGAACCCATGCGGTCCAGATCTGTGGGTAGTTTTCTAGGAAATGGAACATGGTTTCTTCACCGTCCGCTTGGTTGTCTTCCATCCAAGCCAGCAATTGGTTCATGTCTGCATTGGTGAAACCACGTTTAGTGAAGTAGTTGTATGCAGCCGGAGAGCGTGAAGCAAACTCTTCAGTCGTAATGGTGTGAACCGGTGAAGGTGGGTACATGGTTGGTTTTGGATTTTCGCAATCAGCTTGTGTCGTACAGCTGACAAATTCTTTCTCATCAACGCCGCTACCGAAATCCACTTTCACCATATCGTACTTACCGAGAACCGCAGTTGGTGCCCAGTAGTAACCAAACCAGGCTTCTTCACGTTCGTAGGCTTTTGCTATTGAGCCAGACAGACCTGCACTTGATCCTGGGTCGATAATATCAAAGCCTGATCCGGCAAGGTCCATCGCTTTGAAAAGGTTACCGGCGCTGATTTGACAGTTCCAACCAGCTGGGCAGCTGTAAAATGCCGATTTTGCTTTGTCTTCTGGATGAGAGAACAGCTTCGCGTGTTTTTTCACACCTTCGATGGTTTTCATTTCAGGGTATTGTTTAACAAGGTAGGCAGGGATCCAGAAACCTTCTTCACCGCCATCGACGAGTGCTTTACCAGCATAGCGTAGGCGCTTTTCTTCAACACCTTTATCTAGTGCATCTTTAAGGCTGTTACTCCAAAGCTCTGGTGCCACATCGGGCTGTCCTTTTTCGATCATTGAGGTGCCAGTTGGCATGGTGTCGCCAGGGATGAGTTCGGCATCACAGCCGTAGCCGTGCTCAAGAATAAAACGGTCCACGTTGGCAATCAGTGTTGCAGAGTTCCAGTTCATATCTGCAATGGTAACCGTTCCACACTCACTTGCGTTTGCGTTGGTCGCTGCTAGCGCACCAATCGCTAGTAGTAAGGGAGTTTTGTACGTCATATTGAGTTTCCTTTCTCTAAATTGCTCACTTAGGGTAACTAATTAATCATTAGTGTTCAAACTAATGTGTTAGGTGAATTATAGCTTTGTTTGTTAATGAGCGTGAAAGTGTTGGTGAATTTTTGATGAAAATAGCCACAGAAATGAAAGGTTTTTTATCGACTCATGTCAATGAATCGTATGGTGGTTTGTATGCGCTGTTGCATTATTATTAGATGTCTAACGAATATTTCGCTATGAATACGATTTTTGCAAACTAAGATATTGGCATATGCTAAAAACTATAATTGGCATATGCCATAAACGAGCGTAAGGTTAAGGCGTTTTGTAGAGAGGATGTGATGGCGAGACCAAAAATAGAAAGACGCATATGTGGACGTGCAGCACACCATTGTTTTAAGCCCAATGGCGTACCGTTTTATGAGCTGGAGAAAGTCAACATATTGCCAGAAGAACTAGAGGCATTGCGATTAGCCGATCTGGAAGGATTGAGCCAGCAGCAAGCTGCCGACCAAATGGGAGTCTCTCGCCAGACCTTTGGTAATACGGTTAAAAGCGCGCGTTTTAAAGTCGCGAAAAGCCTAGTTGAGGGTCATGCACTTGTTTTTCCTGACCAGGAGTCAAACTCATGATTTACGCTATTCCGAATGACGGCGAACGCGTCGCCAATCATTTTGTAAAAGCCCCATACATTGCGATTTATTCCGATACGGAAGGGCTGTTGAAAAACCTAGCTAATATTGCTTCTATGCCACAAGCTGGCTGTAAAGCAAAATCTCAACTTATTCAATCTTTGCAAGAATATCATGTGGATGCAGTGTTGGTTCGCAACATTGGGGAACGTGCGCTTGGTAAGCTCTTGAGCAGTGGTAAACAAGTCTTTAAGCTATCGACTCGCAGCTCACTGGATGATGTAATGGGTGTGCCTCGATCGCCATTAACGGTTGCGACGCAAGGTCGCCCTTCGACCAATCACGTCAAAAAAGGTGGTTGCGGTGGCTGTGGTAGCAAAAAAGCGCCTTCGCTATTGATCAATCCTCAATCTCAATCAAAAAACACACTCATGACGTTGCGCCCAACTAAACTTAAAGCATTGGTTTCTTCTTACGTGAAAGAGGTGAAGTAATGGTTTGGTTGTTCACTTTTCTTGGGTTCTTAGCCATCATTTTGTTGATGTCACTGGGCGTGATCTTTCACAATAAACGCATTCAAGGCAGTTGCGGTGGCTTGAATAACGTCGGCGTTGACAAAGTGTGTAACTGTGAGACTACTTGCGCAGAGAATGAACGCCGCCTCTATCAGATCCAAGAGCCAAGTTCGAAAGGTCAATAGTTCCTAATATTGTCTAGAAGATCAAGTTTTTAATGATGAGTTTTTGCGCATTTTTTGTTCAGTTCTACGCTTAAGATTCGTCTTAATAAAGGAGAACCAAAATGGCATTTATGAAGCAGGATATCCCAAACCGTGTAACGGTGTACCATGACAATGTCGATCAGGAACAAGAACTCAAGAATGCGATGTTGCCAGAGAAGCCACGCTATTTTAACGGTTCTCCTACCTATGAAGCCGACAGTGTTGAACAGTTCCAATCCAAGCTTGAACATATTGGTATGTCGTTAGACAAATAGACCTCAACTGAATACAACAACGCCCTCAAGTTTTGAGGGCGTTTTTTGTTAGTGAGGTTAAACGTATTAAGCCTTAGCTTTGCTGCGTCGCTTCGTTGCAGACCTGTTTTTGCACAGCTGGTGGCGCTGGTTCGTAGTGGCTGAGTGTCATGTTAAAGCTACCTTCACCGCCAGTAATTGAGCGCAGACGACGAGCATAATCTTGCAGTTCGTTGACTGGAGACTTGGCTCTTAACATGGTGAAGTTTGCGTCGATAGGCTCTGTTCCTTCAATTAGCCCGCGATTACCGGATAAGTCGCCGGATACATCACCCACGTTTGCGGTTGGAATATGAAGCTCCATTTGCACAATCGGTTCGAGCACTATCGGGTCTGCATTGTTGATCGCATCTAAGAAGGCTTTCTTACCTGCGATGACAAACGCGATTTCTTTCGAGTCAACCGAGTGGTATTTACCATCGTAAACGGTCACTTCGACATCTTTGATTGGGTTACCAGAAATCGCCCCTTCTTCCAATGCCTGAACAATGCCTTTTTCCACTGCTGGGATGAGTGCAGTAGGAATCGCGCCGCCAACCACTTTATTAATGAACTTGAAGCCCGCACCGCGTTCGAGTGGGCGTACTTTTAATTGCACTTCACCAAATTGACCCGCGCCGCCGCTCTGTTTCTTATGACGATAATGACCTTCTGCTGGTTTGGTTATGGTCTCAAAGTATTCGACGCTTGGTTGGCTGGTTTCCACTTCCAGTTTGTAAACAGAAGACATTTTCTCCAGCGCTACTTTGAGGTGGAATTCACCCTGACCACTGATGATGGTTTCATTAGTGCGTGCGCGATGTTCGATTCGAAGAGAAGGGTCTTCACTGGCGATTTTATTCAGTACATCCCCAAGCTTTTGCTCGTCACCACGCTTAACGGGTTTTAGGCACAGCGAGTACATTGAATCAGGGAAGTTGAGGGTTTTGAGTTGCACGCCATCTTCTTCATGAGAGTCATGAACAATGGAATCAAATTCCAACTCATCCACTTTGGCGAGCACACAGAAGTCGCCGGCAAGCGCCCTTGGGATCTCCGTTCTGTCTTTGCCTTGCAATTGGTAGAGATGACCGACTTTGAACGCTTTGTTGCTTTCGCCAATGTAGAGTTGGCTGCCTGCGTTGATTTCACCTTGGTAAACACGCAAGTAAGCGAGTTTGCCCATGTAAGGATCGACGCTGATCTTGTACACATGAGCTACGCTGTGCTCAAGTGCTTCACAGTTTACTTTGACCTTTTTGCCGTTTTTCTCCAACAGCGGTGGGTTGCCTTCATTTGGCATCGGCATGATTTCCGCAAGAGTTCTCAGCAGTAGTTCTACCCCTGCGCCTGTTTCGGATGACACAAAGCAGATTGGAATTACGTGTCCGGTTCTTAATGCTTCTTCAAACGGATCATGCAGCTGTTCTGCTGTTAGCTCGGAGCCTTGTTCGAGATACAGTTCCATCAGCTCTTCATCGACTTCAATCACTTGGTCTATCAAGGTTTCATGCGCTTCTTCGACTTTAGCGAGCAAAGTGTCGCGTTCGATCTCTGGTTCGAAATAGCAATCTACGACCGATTGAGCGTCGGCAGAAGGTAAGTTGATTGGTAAGCAATTATCACCAAAGTGTTCGATGATGTTTTCCATCACGGCTTCAAGTTGGTTACCGTGATTATCGAGCTTGTTGATGATGATCATCTGGCACTTTTGCTGCTCTTTAGCAAAGGCGAACAAGCGGTCAGAAGTTTGGTTGATGGGCATTTGTGGGTCGATGATCAACGCGGAAGTTTCAACGGCAGGGAACACGCTGAGTGTGCGTCCGAGTAATTCACTTTGTCCGGGGGTGTCGATGATATTGAGGCGGTGTTTGTTCCAACTTAGGGCGACTGGGGTGGCTTCGATACTGTGTTGATATTGGATGGATTGTTGGTCGAAATCGGTCACCGTATCGCCTTTTTCCACACAACCTAAATGGCTAGTGGCTTGGCAGGTGTAGAGCAGTTTTTCTATCAGTGTGGTTTTGCCGGTACCCGTTTGACCGACAAAGGCGACGTTGCGGATCTTATTGATAGGCATAGAGCCTCCTTGCAAATGACGTGCGAAACCGAGTAAGCCGTTATCGGCAAATCAACGGTTCCAAAGCAAACCTGATATCAGGTACGAACTGCATTGGAGTAGGGCGGGTTTACCGCCTGTTCGTCTTCCATGTCATTTTTCGGATGACTCTATACATACAACCACCACCTTGCTGAAAAAGCGCATTAGAGGTTACTACCGTGTTAGCATGCCGTAATAACCTCGTAATTTATGTGACTTATTTCATGCTGATGGTGATTGTTTTTTAATCTAGGTCATGAAATCGGTGATGGGGTTATCATCGCTTCTTTACAGAACGATTTCTCCTTCTCGATATACCAAAGCGGGCTCAATATCCTGACCCAGTAAAATCGGACCATCTAAATCAATCACTTTCGATTGGACCGCGATGGGTAGCGCTGCACGCATCGCCAATGAAGTGCCTAACATGCAACCGGACATCAAGGTAAAACCAAGGTGTTTCGCTTCTTCTGCAAGCAATAAGGCTTCGGTAAGACCACCCGTCTTGTCGAGTTTGATGTTGACCATTTCGTATTTGCCTACCAATTCATGCAATTGTTGGCGTGTATGGCAACTTTCATCGGCACAAAGTGGAATTGGGTGCGAAATGTCTTTTAGCTTGTCATCGTCATTCGAGGGTAAAGGCTGCTCAATCATCGCAATATTCAGTGGCGCTAGCGCGGCAAAGGTGGTGTCTAAGTCCAGTTCTTGCCATGCTTCGTTCGCATCCAGCACGATCATCGCATCGCCTGCCGCTTCACGAACAGCGCGAACGCGTTCAATCACTTGTTCGCCATCGAGCTTCACTTTAAGTAGTTTTGCGCCTTGTTCGATGTAACTACGGGTTTGGTTTGCCATTGCCTCTGGCGTGTTAATCGACACGGTCATCGCAGTGACAATCGATGTCGGCAATTCAAATAGATCTTGGGCATGTTGCTTGCCTGCGAGTTTGGCTTGTAAGTTCCACATCGCGCAGTCGAGCGCATTACGTGCCGCACCGGCAGGGAGAAGAGTTTGTAGTTTTTCTCTGAGGGAGACTATGTTCGCGTCACCTTTGGCAAACAAACCTTGCAGTTCATGAGCGGCTTGAGAAATGGCTTTGATTACCGATTCCACCGACTCGCCGTAACGAGGGTAAGGCGTACATTCACCTTGGGCACTGATGCCACTTTGTTCTACGGTTACGCGCACCACGTGACATTCAGTTCTGCTGCCACGGGATATACGAAAAGGCGTCGCCATCGCAATGGTGACGGGCTCTACATGGATTTTCATCGCATCTACAATCCTTAAATCGCAACTTAAATCGCAATAATCTGTTGAGCAATTTGCTCTACGCCAAAACGCACAGGATCGGTTACGGACACTTGGTATTTCTCCGTCCATTCTTGGCAAAGCTGTGCGGCATCATCTTCACTGATTGCAGAGGTATTCAAGCAGATTCCAACAAGTTGTGTGTCAGGGTTTGTTAAACGTGCTGCTTGTAAATTTGCCTCGATGGTTTGTTCAATCGTTGGCAATTTCGCATGGGGAAGGTTGCGAATGTGTGGGCGACCGATCTCGTGACACAATACCAAAGCGTCCGCTTGTGCGCCGTGAAGCAAGCCTAAACTCACGCCCGCAAAAGAAGGATTGAACAACGAGCCTTGCCCTTCAATGATGTCCCATTCGTGGTCAGTAAACTCAGGGCAGATGGCTTCCACCGCACCAGAGATAAAGTCCGCGACAATCGCATCAATCGAAATACCACTGCCCGCGACTAAGATGCCCGTTTGACCTGTGGCTTTGAACTCAGCGTTACAACCAGATTGCTGTAAAGCTTTCTCAATCGCGAGGGCAGAGAACATCTTGCCAACCGAGCAGTCGGTGCCAACCGTTAGTAAGCGTTTCCCCGAGCGCGCTTTACCATTACCCACTTTGAGCGAGGCATCGTAATGGCGTACATCGTGTAACTTGGTTAAGCCACGTTGTTGTAAGTCATCTAAAGGAGCGAATTCAGAAAGACGTTGGTGCATACCTGAGGCGATTTCAAACCCCATTTCCGCCGCTTCTAGTAACGTCGCTTGCCATGATTCAGGAATAACACCACCAGGGTTTGCTGTGCCGATGACGAGCGTTTTTGCGCCTTGCTGCTGAGCCTGTTGCAGCGTCATATCGGTTAAACCTAATGAAACGGTTTCTGACGTAAGACGAAGCTGCCCTAAGCAAATCTCTGGGCGCCATTGATGGATACCGCGCGCAGTTTTTGCGGCTAATGGATCGGTGACGTCACCAAGAAAAAGTAAGTAAGGTTGAGCAATTTGCATGATGGTTCCCTCTGTCATTCTGTATGTTTTTAAACAGTACGTTTTCAAACAAGACGTTTTTAACCAATACGTTCAAGTAATGGCGTTTTCAAACAATGTAGCCAGTTTGAAGAGGGAAGCCGAATGCCTATTTGTTGTGCGTCTATAACTTGAGGTTATAGGGTAAGGTGAGTGCTAACTTACTGATTCACATGTCGCTTAAGTGAATCAATAAAAAGCTTGGTCGAAATGGATTGCGGTGTATGTTCCGCAAACATGATAGAGATTGAAAATGACAGCGCAGGAGAAAGTGAGCGCACGCTTACCGATTCATCATCTTGATACTGTTTTGATGTCCATGGGTCGACAATCGCAAAGCCGGCATGGTGTTTGACCAGTTCAGCAGCAGCGGCGTAACTGCGTACTGTGATAGCGTGGTGATAATGTTCGTCGCGTGCCGAGAGTGTTTGATGAAGCAACAAACCGAGTGGGTCTCGACTGTCCAAGCCGATGATTGGCAATTCGTGCTGAATCAAATCATCAAACGATACCGAGTCCTCAGTTGAACTGAGCGCTTCTTTTGGCGCAATCAGAACAAGTTGTTGCTTGAGTAACACCTCACTCAAAATTGCGGGTGGCGCTTCTTCACCGAAGGCAATCGCCACATCCAATTCGTGCTTAAGTAAGCCTGAACACAGCTCATCACGGTTTGCCGTTAATAGCTCAAATGAGATGCCTTGTTGCTTCGACAGTGCAGCAACCGTTGGAGCAAGCAGTTGGGAAGCTAAGACAGGAGGTGCTCCGACTCTCAAGTGCTGAGTGCCTTGTTTCACTTTACTGGTGAGGGAACGAAATTGCCCAAGCTGTTGGTAGACTTTCTCGGCTTCTGGTAATAGGGCTTTGGCTTCTTGGGTCGGTACTAAGCGGCCTTTGACGCGCTCAAACAGGGCAAAGCTAAGTTGTTGTTCCGTGTGGGCAAGTACCCGAGTGACATTGGGTTGCGATACATGCAATAAGCGCGCGGCACCAGAAACGGTTCCGGTTTGCATGATGGCGTAAAAGACTTCCAATTGTCTTAAATTCACTGCGCTGTCCTGTTCATTCGTTTGAGCTTGAAGCTAGCTTATCCAATTCCTACGCTTTTTAACAATAGTTGCTCGAACTTGTCCTATAGATAAAAAGAAAGCCCCAGCATAACGTCCGGGGCTTGGTCCTTATTCGATAAGCCATCGTTAGATGACGGCAGTCTGCATCGCTAGTAGCCTTGCTCTTCTTGAGCTTGTGCTTTCGCCATTTGAATTGGATCGAGCTTGAGCGTTTGAGTTGGGAATGCGATGTCCGCTTCGTGTTCTTTAATGATCGCCATTACTTGCAGTAACACATCTTGCTTCACTTCATGGTAACGCACCCAGTTCACCGTTTTAGTGAAGGTGTAAATGAAGAAGTTTAGTGAGGAAGCTCCAAACGAATCAAAGTTCACAATCAGAGTTTGGCGCGTATCAATATCTTTGTGGTTTTGTAGCATTTCACGTACTGCATCGATGATGACGGGTACTTTTTCTGCATCATCATAACGTAATCCGATCGTTTCAAAGATGCGTCGGTTTAGCATTCGCGATGGGTTTTCTACGACGATATTGCTGAACACTGAGTTTGGTACATAGAGCGGTCTTTTATCGAAAGTACGGATACTGGTCATGCGCCATCCAATACGTTCAACAGTGCCTTCGATTTTACGATCTGGCGAGCGAATCCAATCGCCAACTTTAAATGGGCGATCGAAGTAAATCATTAAGCCGCCAAAGAAGTTGGACAGTAAGTCTTTTGCTGCTAAACCGACAATCAAACCACCGACGCCACCAAAGGTTAGCAAACCAGAAAGGCTAAGCCCGAATGCTTGCATGACGGTAAGCACACCAATCACGATGAAGAACAGGCGCGCGACTTTGGCGATCGCTTGCACCGTGGTTTCATCACGAGTTTTCTGTTCCAGCACATAGTCCTCAACATTAGTGATAAGACGCATCACTATCCAAACTAATATGCTGATCACTAGGATGAGTTTGAGTGTGCTAAGCCAGTTGAACTCGTTGCCTAACTCACTTTGCAAAACAATGCCGATTGATACCGTAGCGGGCCAACACCAAATGAGTGTGCTGACGGGGGTTTTTAACGCTTCTAATAAAAGGTCATCCCAATGGAAGGGGGTTTTCTCTACAAGAATAGAGAGGCGCGAATGCAAGACACGCCAAGCAATCCAAGCAAAGAAGCTGGCTATCGTGATAAATAAAACGCTGCTGCTCCAATCTTGGTGGTTAGCCATGACGTAAGTTTGAAGCTCTGTAAACCACTGTGGCATAAGTAAAGTTTCTTTTTATAGAACAATGGGGGAAAGGTAGCAGAATTTACCAATTCGCCCTAGAAAAATGATGAGGTGGAACGAAAGTGACAAAGTCTCGTTGTGTTGTAACAGGGATGTTTTGCTGTTTACATTGGCATTAATGACTTTTATATTAATTCAAGATAATGATAGGTATGACGAAATGTAAAGTATGAGTAAATCAACCTATGAGATGTGATAGAACTCGTAGATTGAAAGATAAGCACTACCATACGAACCATCAATTGTAGGTTCTTTGACTCATCGCTAACATTTATCACATTTAAATATGAGACTTTAAGGTCACTTTGAAATGCGGAGATGAACCATGGAATTTACAGAGCTAGACCGAAATGCGCTCTACGACATTTGGATGTCGCAAAAAGCAAAAATGCACCTTACCCAAATGGAGATGGCAAAACGTCTAGGTTTAAGTCTACATGAGTTCTCTTCGTTGTTACGCGGTAACGCACCGTTGACTTTGGGCTTTGTTAAGCAGTTATGTGATCAATTGCACGTTCGTCCCGGACAAGTTATCCCATCAATGACCGAACGCGATGTATCGGGTTCTGGTTCGGTTTACTTACAAAACAGAGTGACCGTAGACGGTGACATTCGTAACGTTTTTATTGAAGGCAACCAAGTAGTGATTGAATACGAACATCACGTCCGCTAATTCAAATTTCTAAAAAAAGCGAGCTCATTGAGCTCGCTTTTTTGTTAGGGGGAGAGTCGGCAAGGTCTATGGAATTTTCACCAAAGAATCACGCGACAGATCGGCGATAGTTTTTGCGCCAGTGAGTGTCATCGCTACGCGCATCTCTTTGTCATACAAATCAAGCAAGTTTTCAACACCCGCACCGCCTTGTGCCGCTAGTGCGTAAACAAAAGAGCGACCAAGCAACGTACAGTCAGCACCAAGCGCCAACATACGAACGACATCCAGACCAGTGCGGATACCGGAGTCGACGAAAATCTTTAGGTCACCTTTCACTGCATCTGCGATGCTAGGCAGAGCTTTCGCTGTCGAAAGGACACCGTCAAGTTGACGCCCACCGTGGTTGGATACAACGATACCGTCTGCACCGAAGCGAACTGCGTCTTTTGCATCTTCTTCGTCTAGGATGCCTTTGATGACCATTGGTCCGTCCCAAAAGTCACGAATCCACTCTAGATCTTTCCAAGAAATCGAAGGATCAAAGTTTGCACCGAGCCAGCCAATGTAATCTTCCAGCTTCGTTGGTTCGCCACGGTAAGTAGAAATGTTCCCTAAATCGTGAGGTTTACCTAATACACCGACATCCAGTGCCCAGCTTGGATGGCGCATGGCTTGGAATACTCGGCGCATCGCTGCATTTGGACCACTCATACCAGAGTGCATGTCACGGTAACGAGCACCTGGAACTGGCATATCTACGGTGAAAACCAGTGTCGTTACACCTGCCGCTTTCGCGCGCTCAAGTACGTTCTTCATAAAGCCTCGGTCTTTTAGAACATACAGTTGGAACCACATTGGGCGTTCGATCGCAGGTGCGACTTCTTCAATAGGACAAACGGATACCGTTGACATGGTGAAAGGAATGCCTTTCTTTTCTGCGGCTTTCGCGGCTTGTACTTCGCCACGTCTTGCGTACATACCAGTAAGACCAACAGGAGCAAGTGCGATTGGCATAGCAAGTTTCTCACCGAAGATCTCAGTCTCTAGGCTTAGATCGCTCATGTCACGCAGAACACGTTGTCGCAACGCAACATCACCTAAATCATCGGTGTTGCGTTTCAGCGTGCGCTCGTCGTATGAACCACCATCAATGTAATGGAAAAGAAATGGAGGCAGCTTGGCTTTCGCAGCAGCGCGGTAATCTGTAGAAGCAGAGATAATCATAATAGTGTGTCCTGGCTGTTATTCTAAGATTGCGTCCTGAGTCAATGAGCACCTGCTCTGTCAGTGTTCCACTGACTGCCATCCTTTCGGCAGTCGACGTCAGAATAGAGTATAGATAAGTGATTGAGCTGTGGTGGATTCCATACACTGAACAATCAATTATCTGCACTGAAAAAGACTGGTACACCGGTCGGGGGATTGATGCAGCAAGCCACACCAAAAGTGTCGGGGTAGTAGTGCAGACCGATGTACCAGAGAAAGAGCAGGGCGGGGGAAGCCCTGCATTTATTATTAATTCATTAAAGCGTCGGTGATTTGGAAACCGTAAATTAGAATCAGACCGATGATGCCAGTTACCACGAGGTAGTAGAACGTTGGAATTACCGTCTTACGTAGCGTTGCACCTTCGCGTCCTAACAAGCCAACGGTTGCGGATGCAGCAACCACGTTGTGGATAGCAATCATGTTACCCGCAGCAGCGCCTACCGCTTGTAGAGCCACGACAATGGCACTTGAGATGGTCAGTGTCTGTGCTACTTCGAACTGGAATTGGCTGAACATCATGTTCGACACTGTGTTAGAGCCGGCGATGAATGCACCAAGGGCACCAACGGTAGCACTCAACGCCGGGAATGCTGAGCCAACTAGGTCTGCTGCGAAGTTTGCCGTGGTTACTGGCATACTTGCGAGATCTGCACCGTTGACACCTGAGTTAATGAAGATGCGAACCATAGGAATGGTGAACACAAGAACAAAACCTGCACCAATTAACGTCTTACTCGATTCGCCAAACGCTTTACCCAATGATTTCGCACCACCACCTTGTAGAAGAACCGCAAGCAATGCTACGAAGACTAGGATGCCACCAGGAAGGTATAGAGGTTGAATCGCTGTGCTGATGCCTGTCTCGCCAAGAATATTACCAAACGAAAGGCTTACGCTCTTAAGTAGACCTTTGAACTCAGGGCTCACACGGCTTGCTACGAGGATAATCGCTAGTAGTACGTATGGAGCCCATGCTTTGGTCAGACTCATTGGTTTGCCTGGGTTGTCATCCAGATTGATCTTTAGAGAGCCGAGCCATTCTGCTGGCCATTTATCTTCGCTTTCGAAATCCCATTTTGTTTTTGGAACAAGGAAGCCTTTCTTCGCCGCGGTAACCACAATGGCTAGACCCACTAGACCACCAATGAGTGATGGGAACTCTGCACCCAAGAACACGCCTGTAAGTGCGTAAGGAACGGTGAAAGCAACACCAGCAAATAGTGCAAATGGCAGAATGTCTAGACCTTCGCTCCAGCTCTTGTTTTTACCGAAGAAGCGAGTCAGCATCATTGCCATTAGTACAGGAATTAGCGTGCCAACGGTCGCGTGAATCATTGCCACACTTGCGGTGATTTGTTGCAGGTAGGCATCCCACGTTGAACCGTGTGCGACAAGTGCTTCACCAATGTTGTGTGTATCTAGACCTTTATTCACACCCACGATGATTGGTGTACCAACCGCGCCAAATGATACTGGTGTTGATTGGATCATCATGCCCATCAAGACCGCTGCAAGAGCAGGGAAACCAATCGCAACCAATAGTGGTGCTGCGATAGCTGCAGGTGTACCGAACCCCGATGCACCCTCAATGAATGAACCAAAACACCAAGCGATGATGATGGCTTGCACTCGACGGTCTGCCGAAATATCAGTAAATCCATTGCGGATAGTCGTGATCGCTCCGGTATGTTTTAAAGTGTTGAGCAAGAAGATGGCACCGAACACGATCCATAGAACAGAGACAGTAATTCCTAACCCTTGGAATACAGAGGCCAGTACGCGAGTAGCTGACATATCCCAAAACATTAGGGCGATAGCGACGGTTAGACCGAACGCAACAGGCATAGCTTTTTTAGCAGGCCAGTTGAGACCAACCAATAATATGGCGGCGACAACAATTGGCGAAAACGCCACAAGGGCAAGTAGGGTTTCACTCATTGGTACATCCTCGTACGCTGACTTCTCGAACGGCTTTATGCTGTAGAGATGATTTTTGTTGTAATGGTTTTGTTAATTTGGCGTGAATTTACCCCTTTATTTTTTATAGATATAGGGAAATAATGAAATTAATTTATTCCAAAAGTGACATAATCGATGCGTGCAGACGACCTAATCCTATTCTCTCAGGTAGTAGAAATGGGCAGCTTTAGTAAGGTGGCTGAAGAAAATAACCTTACAAATTCGGTAGTTAGTAAAAGAATTGCTCGATTGGAAGAAGAAATTGGCGCTCAGCTATTATATCGAACAACGCGTAAATTGACCCTGACCGAAGCGGGAAAGGTTTTGTTACATAGTGCTAAAAATGTGAAGCAAGCCACTCAGGAGGCTATGGATGCAGTTTCAGGCTTTGGTGAGAATGTCAGTGGTCATATTAAAATGTCGGTGCCGACTATCTCCGGTGATTTGATTCTAGCGGATGCAGTTGCAGAGTTTTGTAATATGCATCCTGGTTTAACAGTGGATATGTCGCTTGATAACCGCTTTGTCGACTTGGTTGCTGGTGGTTTTGACTTGGTAATTCGTACCGGCTACTTGGAAGATTCCAGTCTGATTGCGAGGCATATTCTGGACTCTCAATGGGTAGTATGTGCTTCTCCTTCTTACATTGCTAAACATGGTAAACCGATCGAACCGATCGATTTAACGACACACAACTGCTTGCAATACGCCTATCAAACCACGGGGGCAACGGATTGGCAGTTCAAAGGCAAAGATGGCGATTACATCGTTAGAGTCTCTGGATGTTTCTCGACAGATAACGCTACCGCATTACGAAAAGCAGCTTTGGGTGGGCACGGCATTGCCTACGTACCGCGTTGCTTGGTTTATCATGACATTCGTAGTGGGGAGTTGGTGGATATCTTCCCAGAATTGGTTGGTAAAAAGCTAGGTATCTACGCGGTTTACCCTTTTACTCGTCAACCGCCTAACAAAGTGAAGCTTTTAATAGAACACATTCGAGAGCGATATCTCACTATCTCACATTACTTTTAGTCGGTTCATAAATATAAGAAATGTTTCAATCTATTGGTTGAAATTCTGTACCTGAACCCTAAGGTAGGTATTGAGAATAAATCTCAATAAAATAATAAAACTAAACACTTAACTTCAAATGGAGTAACACGGACGTTATGCATTACCCAAAAACTCGTAAAGATTCTGTCGTCGACACTTATTTTGGTCACGACATCGCAGACCCATATCGTTGGCTGGAAGACGATTTGAGCCAAGAAACCGCAGAGTGGGTTTCAGGACAAAACTCAATCACCTTCGATTACTTAGGTCAGATTCCTTTCCGTCAGCAAATTCGTGAACTAGTGGCGAACAGTCAGAACTATGAAAAGTATTCTCAACCTTTTGTTCATGGCGACTATACCTACTTCTATAAAAATGACGGTTTGCAGAACCAGAGCGTTTTATACCGCCGTAAAGAGGGTGAAGAAGCGGAAATCTTTCTCGATCCAAACACGTTTTCAGAGGAAGGAACGACATCGCTTGGGGAAGTGAAGTTCTCTAATGACGACACTCTTGTCGCCTATTCAATTTCTGAGGGTGGTAGTGATTGGCGTAAGATCTTTGTCATTGACGTCGAAACGAAAGAGCAACTTGAGCCTGAAATCGTAGATGCTAAGTTCACTACGATTTCTTGGCTTGGCAACAAAGGCTTTTATTATGCAAGTTATGACAAACCAAAAGGCAGTGAGCTTTCAGCGCGCACTGAGCAGCACAAGCTTTACTACCATGAGCTAGGCACATCACAATCTGAAGACAAAGTGATCTTTGGTGCATTGGAGTCACAAAAGCACCGTTATGTAGGGGGAGTGACAACCAAAGATGATCGTTTCTTGATTATCACTGGTGCGGAATCGACATCAGGAAACAGACTGTTTTATGTCGATCTTACTTCAGAAGAGCAAGCAGTGAGTACGCTTCAAGATACTGTCGAAGGTGACACTTATCTTATCGATAACCAAGATGACACATTGATCTTTTACACCAATTTGGATGCGCCAAACGGCAAGGTGGTTGGCTACAACACTCAATCTCAACAATGGACAGAGATCATAGCCGAGCAGGAACAACCACTGGATATCAGCAAAGGTGGTGGTTATTTGTTTGCCACTTACATGGTTGATGTTCTCTCCAAGGTTCAGCAGTTTACTTATCAGGGGGAGTTGGTACGCGAAGTCACTCTACCCGATCAAGGCACCGTATATGGCTTACAAGGCAAAGCAGAAGACAAGACGCTTTATTATACTTTTACTAACTACGTGACCCCTCCAACCATCTTCTCTTTTGATGTAGAAAGTGGTGGTTCAGCGCTTTACCAAGAATCAAAAGCGCCGTTTGACCGTCAAGAATACGAATCTCAACAAGTGTTCTATACCTCGAAAGATGGCACGCAAGTACCGATGATCATCTCTTACAAAAAAGGCACCAAACTCGATGGTGGCGCACCAACCATGCTGTATGGCTACGGTGGTTTTAATATCAGTTTGACGCCGATGTTCTCGGGAAATGTTGCGAACTGGCTAGAACTGGGCGGCATCTACGCGGTGGCAAACATGCGTGGTGGCGGTGAGTATGGCAAAGCTTGGCACAATGCAGGTACTCAACAACAAAAGCAAAATGTGTTTGATGACTTTATTGCCGCAGCGGAATATTTGATTGAGAAGAACTACACCAGTTCAGAGCGTCTTGCGATTCGTGGGGGCTCAAATGGCGGCTTGTTAGTTGGTGCGTGTATGACTCAACGTCCAGAGCTGTTTAAAGTCGCGATTCCTGCGGTTGGTGTATTGGATATGCTTCGCTACCACACCTTTACGTCTGGTGAAGGCTGGAAGTACGACTACGGCACGTCAGAGCAAACTGAGGCTATGTTCAAGTATCTACTCGGTTATTCACCCGTACACAACGTGAAAGAGGGCGAGTCGTACCCTGCGACGCTTGTCACGACCGCAGACCACGATGACCGTGTGGTACCTGCACACTCATACAAATTCATCGCAGAGTTGCAAGACAAGCATCAGGGAGACAATCCAGTATTGATTCGTATTGATGTTAACGCAGGACATGGCGCGGGTATGCCTTTGAGTAAACAAATCGATCTGACCACGGATGTTTACGCGTTTGCGTTACATAACATGGGCATTACAGCACTCGATATTTAAAGGCTAACGACCTGACGCTAAGTTGTTTTCCTTGGCGTCAGAGGCTAGCAGCCAGTCAGGTGCGAGATACCATCTGAAACACAATAAAAAATGCCGCGAAATCATTCGCGGCATTTTTCATGGTTGGGGGAACTCAATTTGATAGTTAGGGTGACTAAGCCTAACTTTGAACCAACCAGTCTCGGCGGCCAAACCGAATGGCAGCTATACCATTTTCGTAGTTATGGCGAAAATCTCACCATACTTTAATCCTAGTGTATGAATATGAAACTGTGACTAATCTAAGCAGCATCATGTTGATTTTCATTGTTTTCAAGATCAAATGAGGCATCAATCAGCTTTCTAGTGTAATCACTTTTCGGGTTATGGAAGATCTCTTCCGCAGTCCCTTGCTCCATTACCTCACCCTTTTGCATGACCAATACACGGTCAGAGAGTGCTTTAACGACAGAAAGGTCATGGCTGATAAAGAGGTAACCAATATTGTGCTTTTTCTGCAGATCTTTTAGCAAATCAATGACGGTTAACTGAACAGAGCGGTCGAGAGCTGAGGTTGGCTCATCAAGCAAAATGAAAGAAGGCTCAAGAATCAACGCGCGCGCAATCGCAATACGTTGACGCTGACCGCCAGAAAACTCGTGTGGGTAACGGTTAATAGATGCTGGATCTAGACGCACTTCACGCAGCACATCACGCGCCTTTTGCATTCGTTCCGCTTTGCTCATTTGAGGTTGATGAACGGTTAGTCCTTCAGTAATGATTTCGCCAACGGTCATACGAGGCGAAAGCGAACCGTATGGGTCTTGGAAAACCATCTGCACGTCTTTCTTCAGCGCAAAGCGTTCTTTGTCCGTCAGAAGCGCTAGGTCTTGCCCTTTGAACTGAATTTTACCCGTTGACGGCAGTAAGCCAATCAATGCACGACCAAGGGTTGATTTGCCGGAGCCAGACTCGCCAACGATACCTAGGGTCTCTCCTTGTTTTAACGCTAAGGAGATGCCTTTCACGGCTTCAAAGTATTCATTTTTACTCGCAATGAAGTGAGGTTTAACAAGAAACTTAACGCGGATGTCATCGGCTTTTAGCAGTTCAGTCGCATCTTCTTCAATTGGGTCTTTGCTGCCTTTTGGAATCGAATTAATCAACATCTTAGTGTAATCATGTTGCGGGTCTGAGAAGAGCGCTTCAGTGATGCCCTCTTCGACGACTTCACCTTTACACATGACTAATACTCGGTCTGCAAAGTGCTTCACAACGCCTAAGTCATGAGTGATAAATAGGATCGCCATGCCCATCTTGGCTTGAATCTCTTTAATCAGATAAAGCACTTCTGCTTGGACGGTGACATCGAGCGCAGTGGTTGGCTCATCAGCAATCAGGATATCTGGTTCGTTGATCAATGCCATGGCAATCATGATGCGTTGCAACTGGCCGCCTGAAAATTCGTGCGGGTACTTATCATAAGCTTGTTGAGGATTTGGTAGATGCACCAAATCGAACAGTTCAAGTACTTTTGCTTTGGCTTGTTTTTTACTTACAGGACGATGACACATAATGGCTTCTGCCACTTGAATACCAACGCGCATGTAAGGGTTGAGTGAAGTCATCGGCTCTTGGAAGATCATGCCAATACGATCGCCGCGGATGCTCTGCATCTGACGTTCGGTTTTATCTAGTATGGATTCGCCTTCGAAGAAGATAGAAGAATTTGAGTGCAAAATGGCATTGTCTGGTAGTAGTTTCATCAACGCATTGGTTGATACTGATTTTCCTGAGCCGGATTCGCCTACGATAGACAGTGTTTCACCAGCTTTGAGATCAAAGCTCACCTTCTTTACTGCATCGACGATACCATCGTTTGTCGTAAAACTGACAGATAGGTTACTCACCGAAAGAATGGTTTGTGTGGACATCACGTTTCCTTGTGTATCGAGTTGTTATTACTTTTATGCTGTCGCCTTGCCGTGGCAAATTCCTATGCCTTATCGCTCAAATGATCAATTATCTTGAACGATCAATTATATAGCTGAGTCGCTCCGGTTTCTGCAGAACTCATGGTTTGTAAATACAAGAACTGCTCATGAGCACGAGTGACATGATCGAGTTCTATCATCCACTCTGCATTTCTCTGAGCAGAGCAAAACGCTGCCATATGAGCCAACAAATCTTCACTGTGTTTGCTGAGCATCTGGCTCACTCGACCAATTAAATCGTGGCTTTCTAGCTGTAAAAACTGGAGTAGCGCATAAGATTGATTAAGAGCCGAGAACGCTTCTTGCTGCATTCCTAGTTTGTTTAGGATTTCAGATTGCGCCACGCTGGCATCGCGTAAACCACTCACTAAACATACGAACTGGCATGGCTTAGTTTGTTCATTTTCAAGAGCGGAGTGAATGTGATTTGGCAAATGGTTGAGCACATCTTCGTACAGACGATGGGCTTCAGGCCAGTGACCTTGCTCCATCAATTGCTCTGCTTTCAAGTAGCGCATCCAGCATTGCTCAATATTCATCTTCGTCTCCACAAAATTCGATTTGGATAGATATTAAATGAAATTAATTATCAATTGCAAGTGCGACTTATTAGCATTTTAAACTTAGAACAGCTGCTCGTAAAATGTGCAAACGAACCGGGGTGGAAGATAAATCACTTAAATTTAAACAAATAATCTCTACACTGAGGTAAAGACAATAAGAAAAGGAGGCAAGTATGGCAGTACAAAGATTGGAAGCTAAACAGCTGTATTCTGTAGCTGAGTTAGAGAATATGCCATGTAAGTCGACCAAGGAATTACCTCCGATTGACGAAATTGTTGGACAAGAGCGCGCACAAAAAGCGGTTGAGTTTGCTATGTCAATCAAGGAGAAAGGGTACAACATCTACGCCATAGGTCAGAATGGTCTAGGTAAGCGCACGATGATCCTGCGCTATTTAAACCGTCATCAACATGATGCTGCGGCACTGTTTGATTGGTGTTACGTTGCGAACTTTGAAGATACGCGTATACCGAAAGTGCTTAAGCTGCCTTGTGGCATTGGTAATAAGCTGAAAGTGGATATTGAAAAGCTGATGGGCAAATTGCTTAACGCATTGCCACTCGCCTTCGATAACGAGATGTACTATAGCCGTGCCGATCGCCTAAAAAACCAATTGGCGAATAAGCAGCAATCAGAGTTAGACAGTATCAGTAAAGAAGCCAAAGAGAAGGGCATTAGTCTAACGATTACGGCACAAGGCGATTACCAATTTGTGGCGATGAACGGTGAAGATCTGCACACCGAAGAATCTTTTGATGAGCTAAGTAAGAAAGAACAAGAGTATTTCGGCAGCAGCATTGATGAATTGGAAATCAGCCTGCGCAACATGGTTCGCGAGTTGACCGAGTGGGAAGACACGTTCAGTGAGAAGATCAAAAAGCTCAACGATGACGTGACTCTGGATGTGATCACCCATTTCATTAAGCAATTGAAATTGGATTATGCAGAGTACCCAGAAATCAAAACGTACCTGACCGATCTGCAAAAAGACATTGTTGAAAATGCAGAGATCTTCTTGGAGCAGAGCGGAGAGCAAGGTGAGATTGCAACAGCATCTTTAGATAAGAAGCTCCCACGCCGCTACAAAGTAAACGTGTTGGTGAGTCGTAAAGATTGTGAATTCCCTATTGTGGTGGAAGAAAACCCAAACTATCACTCACTGTTTGGCTCAATTGAAACGGCGACGTTCAAAGGTACCGTGTTCACGGACTTTTCTTTGATTCGAGCTGGTAGCTTACACAAAGCGAACGGTGGTGTGCTGCTGATGGATGCACAAAAGGTGCTTGAGCAACCTTATGTGTGGGATGGGTTGAAGCGCGCATTGCGTTCTCGCCAATTGAGCTTCACTTCGCTAGAGAAAGAGGTGACGTTGACGGGGGCGGTTTCGCTCGATCCTGAACCGATTCCATTGGATATCAAGATCATCTTGTTTGGTGATTACCGCACTTACCAATTGCTACAACACTACGATCCAGAATTTGGTGAACTATTCCGTGTTACGGCTGATTTCGAAGATGAGATGAAGCGTACACCGGATTCAGAACTACAATATGCACGCTTTATTTCAAGCGTGGTGAACGACAATAATATGCTGCATTGCGATAAGAAAGCCATCGCACGCATCATTGAATACAGCTCTCGTTTGTCTGGTGACCAGACGAAGATTTCACTGCACTCTGCCAACATTGCAAACCTATTACGTGAGTCTAACTACGTGGCTCGCCAAGCGAACTCCAATATGATTCGTATCGGGCACGTAGAAGAGGCGCTGAGTAATCAGGAAATGCGAGTGAGTCGTTTGCAAGACAGCGTGATGGAAACCTTTGTCAACGGCACGACTTTGATCCATACCGAAGGTTCTGCGGTAGGGCAGGTAAATGCATTGTCAGTGCTGAGCACCAGCGATCACATGTTCGGTGCACCTAACCGAATTACAGCGACCACTTGTTACGGTGATGGCGACGTGATTGATATCGAGCGAAGCGTTGATCTTGGCGGCAGCATTCACTCGAAAGGTGTGATGATTCTGTCGGCTTATCTATCGTCTGTATTTGGTAAGACGGCACGTGTTCCACTAACAACCACGATTACTTTCGAGCAATCATATGGTGGCGTTGACGGTGACAGTGCGAGTATGGCGGAGTTCTGTGCGGTAGTATCGGCATTCTCGAAGCAGCCAAACCGTCAGGACATTGCTATCACAGGTTCGATGAACCAATTTGGTGAAGCACAGCCTATCGGTGGGGTAAATGAGAAGATCGAAGGTTTCTACGATGTGTGCGAAATTAAAGGTCGTCACGATGGACAAGGGGTGATTATTCCGCGCTCAAACGTACATAACCTGATGCTTCGTTCTGACATTGTTAAAGCGGTAGAGAAAGGGGACTTTCATATCTGGGCAATCGACCATGTTACTGAGGCTGTTGAGCTGTTCACTGGCAAAGCGGCGGGCGAAGCAACAGATGAAGGCACATACCCAATCGATACTATTTTTGGTTTGGCACAAGCTAAGCTTAATGCGTTGAGAAAATAGGCGCTTATTAACATAAAAATTGATAGAAAAGCGTACAAATTTTCATAACTTGTCATAACGACAATATCCCGTCGCACTTGACGGGATATTGTCGATAAAGTTATGAAATTGATGGCTTTTCGTTCTGGACAAAAGTGTGATCTACCTCTAGTATTTGCCTCCTTGTTTATTCGTCTGGGAATAATCCCATCGCAAGGAAGCCAACACTCAAATACCTGAGGTTACTCATGCAGCTATCACTGAAAAACTTGTCGGTACGTACGCAAGTTTTGGTTCCAGTTTTATTCACCGCGATCACTCTGTTTATTACATTGTGGATCACTCAAAACAACCTAGAAGCAGAGCAAGAATTGGTTGCTTCTAACTCCGATTCTCTTGTGTTCTATAAAGACACATTAGCGAAAATCGATGACCAAGTTTACCCATTGCGCATAAGCGCGGTTTACGCGATCTACGATGCTTCTCGTCGTGATGCATTCCTTGCTGATCTAAAGTCAGGCGCGAAAGCGATTGATATCGATCTTGATCTTGTTGATGAGCGCGGCACGTTCAGTAAAGAAGCGCAAAAAGTACGTCAAAGCATCGATGCATACATTGATTACTCAACACGTGCTGTAGAGTTCTTCAACCGTCATGATCGTGGTCTGGTTTCTGATAGCGAATACACAAACTTCATCTCAGGTTACCGCCGTGTTGGTAACGAAATGGTGGCAACCATCAACGCACTATCACAACGTGTGAATGAGATTGCGACTGAGGCAACTGCAGCAAGCGCTCGTGAGCATACTCGCGTACAAAACAATGCAATGATCTCTGTGATTGCGGTATTTGCGTTCTCTTTGCTGGGTGCTTGGTTCCTATCTGGCATGATTGTTACGCCAATCCAAAAACTGCAAGAAGTGATGCGTAAGCTAGCAGGTGGTGACCTGTCAGTGCGTGCAGACATTGATGGCGACAACGAAATTTCTCAGCTAAGCAAAGACGTAAACCAAACAGCGAAACAGCTTCACGATACGGTTGATCAATTGATGCGCATCAGTGAAGAAGTGGCGTCTGCTTCAACAGAACTTGCAGCGGTAATGACGCAAGCTGAAGCGAATGCTCAACAAGAATTGGCTGAAATCGAGCAAGTTGCATCAGCGGTTAACGAGCTAGCAAGCACAGCAAACAATGTGAGTGATAACGCGACATCTGCAGATGCGACTGCGCGTGAAGCTGATGGTCTAGCACAGTCTGGCTTGTCGATCTTCCAAGAGAGCGCTCAAGCAAGCGAGCAGATGTCTCAAGCACTGAACGATGCAGCACAAGTGGTATTGCGCCTAAAAGAGCAGTCTGTTCAAATCAACGATGTGATTGAAGTGATTCGTGGCGTATCTGAGCAAACTAACCTTCTCGCACTGAACGCAGCGATCGAAGCTGCACGTGCTGGTGAATCTGGTCGTGGTTTTGCTGTCGTAGCAGACGAAGTTCGTATGCTGGCAGCGCGCACTCAAGACTCAACGCAAGAAATCTCATCAATTATTGAAGAGCTTCAAGCGCAGTCTGGTCTTGCAAACGACAGCATGCAGGTGAGCCTAGAAATGCTTAACCGCAATAACGAGCTGACACAACAAGCGAACGATGCGTTGATTGGCATTACAGAGTCTGTTGCAAACATTAACGATTCAAACACGCAAGTGGCGACTGCCGCAGAAGAGCAATCTCAAGTAACTCAAGACATCAACCGTAACGTGGTTAACATGTCTGAACTGGTAAACCAAAACGTAGCAGGCATCAGCCAAAGCGCGAGCGCAAGTACAGAGCTTTCTCACCTTGCCGAGAAACAGAAAGAGCAATTGAGCTTCTTTAAACTATAAGCAATCCGCGCCAATTGATATTACGAGAATCCCTAAGCGAAGGCTTGGGGATTTTTTTATCCATAATTCCAGCATTTTATTGAGCTTGCTTATCAATACGATAAACATAATTTGTTGGCTGAAAGTTACTGATATCTATAACATTCCCGCCCATTTTACAAAACTTGACGTGCCCCCACGTCTTTTATTTTTTTATTGGTTCGGAAATGCAGAAATTATTAAAAAACCTGTCAGTCAGAATGCAGGTACTTTTGCCAGTTTTGGCAACGGCGTTAGCAGTGGTTATTGCTCTGTGGTTCACACGTAATGAGCTACAAGTAGAGTTAAAACGCAGTACGGAGAATAGTGAGTCTGTCATTCTGTACAAAGACCTATTGTCAGAAATCGACAACTTGGTTTATCCCCTTCGAATCAACGGCATTTACGCCATGTACATCCCTGAGCGTCGCACAAATTACATCAATGAGCTCAACAACATCGCAAAAGAGATAGACAATAAGGTAAGTCAAATTGGTGCGAACCCTGCTTACCATTCGCAAACTAACGATGTGCGTGAGAAAGTAAGCGCATATATCGAGCAAGCTCATCGAGTGATTGATGCTGTGACAAAATACGATCAAGGTTTACTCAGCGCAGATCAGCGTGAGGAGATGATCACTCAATACCGCCGTGCAGGTAACGACATGGTGACAGTAATGAATGCGTTGTCTAAGCGTGTTAATGAAGTTGCTGCAGAAAGCATGGCAGAAAGTGAACGTCAAAACCTACGTGTACAAGACAATGCGACGTTCACGGTTCTGTCAGTGTTTGCCCTAACGCTTATCGGTGCATGGTTACTGTCTGGCAAGATAGTGACACCAATCATCAATCTACAAGGTGTGATGCGTCAGCTTGCCCAGGGTAATCTGAACGTGCGTGCGGAAGCGGATGGTGAAAACGAAATGGCGAAACTAAGCCAAGATGTAAACCTAACCGCAGAACAATTGCGTAGCACCGTAGATCAATTGATGCGTATCAGTGAAGAGGTTGCTTCGGCGTCAACCGAACTGGCTGCTGTGATGACTCAAGCAGAAGCTAACGCGCAACAAGAGTTGATCGAGATTGAACAAGTCGCGTCGGCAGTCAATGAATTGGCAAGTACCGCAGACAATGTAAGCAGTAATGCAACAGCAGCAGACTCCACGGCACGTGAAGCTGATGGCTTGGCGAAGTCGGGCTTGTCCATTTTCAAAGAGAGTGCACACGCTAGTGAACAGATGTCAGAAGCACTGAACGACGCAGCTCAGGTGGTTCAGCGTCTTCAAACTCAGTCTGAGCAAATCAGCAACGTGGTTGAGGTGATTCGCGGTGTATCAGAACAAACGAATTTGTTAGCGCTGAATGCTGCGATTGAAGCCGCTCGTGCAGGTGAATCCGGACGTGGTTTTGCGGTCGTAGCGGATGAGGTTCGTATGCTGGCTGCTCGCACTCAGAAATCAACACAAGAGATCCAATCCATCATTGAAGAACTGCAAGCGCAATCGGGTTTGGCGAATGACAGCATGCAAGTGAGCTTAGATATGTTGTCTCGCAACAACGAGTTGGCTCATCAAGCGAACCAAGCGTTGGTGGGAATTACAGAGTCTGTTGCAGACATCAACGACTCAAATACACAAGTTGCAACGGCGGCAGAACAACAATCTCAGGTGACTCAAGATATCAACCGTAATGTGGTCAATATGTCTGAACTGGTCAACCAGAACGTTGCTGGTATTAGCCAAAGTGCAAGTGCAAGCAGCGAGCTGTCTAAATTGGCGGAAAAGCAAAAAGAGCAATTAAGCTTCTTCAAATTGTAATTTGAGCAGAAAAGCAAAAGGCACCGACTATCGGTGCCTTTTTGTTTTGGGTGCTGAGGAGGGTTATCCCTTCAGCTTCAGTTTCGTGCCATCAAATTTAAGATGGCTCAATAGGTTCTTTGCATTTGCTTTGCCGAAGTCATCAAACTCCATGCCATATCGCGCATAATGTGTGGATTTCTGTAAGTTGCAGATTCGCCCTTTGAGTGGTGCGAGCATACGCCCATTCCCGGGCATCGCGATATCCAACGTGACAAGATCACCAACTTGAAGTGTTCGGCTCATCGGTGAAGTTACAAAGCGACAACCGCTTTTTGATAGATCTCGAATTTCGCACTCTGCACGGAATTGTTCAAACTGGAGTCGAGAGCGTAAGTTCACTTCATATCGCACTTCTTTTCTCAATTGGTAGACCTGCATGGTATTTGGCAAGCCTAAAACTAAGAGTGGATATGGGTCTCCAAGGCGATGTTGAAGTTGTGCTCGAAAAGGAATAACAGCGCCTTCACCACGGTGTGAATAAGCTTTCACGTTAATCCAAAATCCCTCTTGAAAATAAAACTTTAAATCGTCATCGGAGATATTTGGGATCTCAATTAGCGCGGTATTGTTGGAATGACAGCCCATAAAGGTGCTGGTGGTGATGAACTTAGTCCCCACGGGCGTCGTAACATTCAATGTCACTTCACTACCGTGCTCCACCATTGCCATTGCATCAGTGCTGTTTAATGTTGTTGCCTGACGTTCAGGTGCATTTTTGCTTGGCTGAGACGAACGATTGTCCCTTGCACTCGTCATCATATTTCTCATTATTATTGTCGTACCTAATGTGAGAAGACGTTTCGCGCTATGTTATGGTAATACTAAATTACTAGACTATTGCGTGGATATCATTCTATGCAGTCGCATAGCGAGTTTCAATAAAGCACAAGTGAAAAGTGGGGCACGGATAATGCAGAAAGTGACACAAGACACAACAAGCCAAATTTTTTGGGTCGATTTGGAGGAAAACCACAAAGCGAAAGTGGTTTATAAGCTCGATGGGCAAGAGATGCATATCATTTCAACGCTTATTCCTGAAGAAGTAAGAGGGAAGGGGTATGGCAAAGTGATGATGGAAGCTGTTTTACCAGAGATCGAAGCGCAAGGTTATCGCATTGTACCCGTTTGCCCATACGTGATTAAATACATGGCAACGCACCCTGAATGGGCACATTTACTCGCATAATGGAGCCAATGAATAATCCGCTTTATCAGAACATCGGTGACGAGCTAGCGCTTGGCACTTTAGAGCACATCGATGTGATTCAATCTTTATGGGGCGGTTATGGGGAGTTAGTTCGACTGACTTTTCCAGACCGTTCCGTTATCGTAAAACACGTCAAATTACCAAGACCGTCACAACATCCGAGAGGGTGGAATACAGACCGCTCGCATCAACGTAAACTGCATTCTTATCAAGTTGAAGTGAGTTGGTATCAGCACTTCAGCCAACCTGTTGATGAACGTTGTCGAATTCCACAAGGATTGAAGTGCTTTCAGAATGAAACAGAGTGGTTGATTGTGATGGAAGATCTGGCTCTGGCGGGTTATCCAAACGTCGTCAAAGACGCGACCAAAGGTCAGTTAAAAGCTTGCTTGACGTGGTTAGCCAACTTTCATGCGCGCCATATTGGGGGGCGCCATGATGAACTTTGGCAAACCGGAACCTACTGGCATTTGCAAACGCGACCGGATGAATTGGTTGCGTTACAAGATAATAGGCTCAAGCAACGCGCGGAGAGCATTGACCAAACGTTGCGTCAGGCTCGGTTTCAAACCTTAGTGCATGGTGATGCCAAGCTGGCAAACTTTTGTTTTAACGAACAAGGCTCAGCGGCGGCAGCGGTAGACTTCCAGTACGTGGGGCATGGCTGTGCGATGAAAGATGTTGCGTTGTTTATGAGCAGTGCAATCGAGCCGAGTCAGTGTACTGAGATGGAGTCTTGGGTGTTAGATAACTATTTTTCTGCGTTAACGAATGCGCTGAATCACTACCAGCCCGACCTTGATAACAACGTCGTCGAGCAAGAATGGCGACCATTGTTCGCACTTGCTTGGGCTGATTTTCAACGATTTGTGAAAGGATGGAGTCCAGAGCACTGGAAAATTAATCCCTATACGGAATCACTCACCAAACGCGCCCTCGATGAGCTCGATTTAGGTTCTCACCAGTAAATAAAAACTCCCAGGAAATTGCTGCGTTATACCCAAGCACCTTTAGGTTACTTGGGTATTGGTGCTTTGGGAGGTTTATCGTTAGTGTTGGTTAGTTTTTCGGTTTTTTGATGCGAGCCATACTGTAAGTATTTATAAACTCACCATCACGAAAAGATGCATCGACAAACTCGCCTTCTATCTCGAAGCCATGTTTTTTGTACAAGCCAATGGCTGCCTCATTGTCTGAGTTTACTTCAATATGTATGCGTCTTACATTCAACCAATTATCCGCCAACTCGGTGACCGTGCTGATCAATGCGCTGCCAACCCCTAAACCGTGGTACTTATCATGAACACCAATACCAAATGATGCGGTATGTGATGTTCTTGGACGCTGTGAGTGATGAAAGCCTATATTTCCGACTACTTTGCCATCGATCTCTGCGACATAGCTATACACACCTGCTGGTATTTTCGATAACCGTTCGACCCACATAGCGACAGATGGCTTAGGGAGTTGCAGGGTTTCACGTTGTGCTTTTGGTTGTGAATAAATTTCGACTAGCGCAGCAGCGTCTTCAACAGTGGTTGGACGAACGATAATTTCCATGCTTCTCTCCTTTGTAGTTTTTTGGAATTAACTTCAATCTAACGAGAGAATTCTGTTTTGAATAGCATTTTTTGAACTTTATAGGCTAAACCGCTTTTAATTTAGTGGGTTATCGAGTGCTTATTTCAACTTTTTATAGTGAATTATCATTGAAAACACCAATGAGAGTGATTTTGTGTTGAATTTTTATACTAAAGAACTTCACCTTTATGGGGAATAATGGTGAAGTTGCATACCCAAGTAACCTTGAGATGCTTGGTTCCGCGAGAATGACTTGGTTTGTAGATGCGGCGGCGATTTAAAGGTCTAGTGGGTCTAAATCAAGAATCAACAACAAAGTATATAAGCCAAGGCCCTTACTATTTGCAAAGAGTGCCCTTAGGGAGGGGGCATTGACTCGATCTCTGCTTCAAACAACTTGGAAAGAGCTCGCCGTTCCAAGTTGTTTTCCTTGACCTCGAATCAATGACAACGCTCTGAGTCCAGCATCTTGAAGTTGCTTGGGTATATTGATCGAAATAAAGCCATTTCACCAAAATGTGAACTGGGTATCTGCAACGAGTTGATTTTAATCAAGACAGGTTGGAGTTACCTCTTATGGGGTATGGGGAGACCGCCTTTTTAACGCTATTTATGCTTAACTTATTTAAGAGCAATTAGAGCGTAGTTGAGGAATATAATAATGAAATCCTCTCAATCAAAAGTCTCGCAAAGTCGGCGACGATTCCTGCGTGACACCGCACGCACTGCGGCTGGTGTTGGTGCTGCGGCTTGTGTTCTTGGCTTGCAGTCAATGCAAAGCCAAGCGCGAGAAACTAAAGGCGTACCGATTCGACCTCCTGGCGCGTTACCTGAAGGTGAATTTGAATCGGCTTGCATCCGTTGCGGCTTGTGCGTTCAAGCATGCCCTTACGACACGTTAAAGCTTGCTAGTTTACTGTCTCCTGTCGCAACAGGTTCTCCTTACTTCACTGCGCGTGATATTCCATGCGAAATGTGCGAAGACATCCCTTGCGTCGTCGCTTGCCCAAGCGGGGCTTTAGACCATGATTTAACGGACATTGACGATGCAAGAATGGGAACGGCTGTGCTTATTGACCATGAAACCTGCCTCAACTGGCAAGGTTTACGCTGTGATGTTTGTTACCGCGTATGCCCGCTGATTGATGAAGCGATAACGCTAGAAAACATCCGAAATGATCGAACGGGTTATCACGCTAAATTGATTCCAACGGTTAATTCTGATGTGTGCACTGGTTGTGGTAAGTGTGAGCAAGCATGTGTGCTAGATGTTGCGGCGATTAAAGTTGTTCCAACAGATTTAGCCAAGGGCAAAGTTGGTAGTCACTACAATTTTGGCTGGCAAGAAATCGACAAGCCGCTAGAAAACGTATTGCCTGAAGAAACACCTGTGCCTAGTGGTGCTCTAGAGTCGCTTAAAGGAGGTCAGTGATGGCCAAGAATTTAGCGCAAGATGCTGGCAAAGAAGCTGTCGAGAAGCTTGGCTGGTGGCAAGCGCATCGTTTTCTTATTGTTCGCCGATTGTGCCAATTGACGATCATTGCTCTGTTTATGGCCGGTCCCACATGGGGCATTCTGCAAGGTAACTTATCTTCGAGTATGTTGCTTAATACAGTGCCGTTAAGCGATCCTCTGATTGTTCTCCAATCGCTGGCGACAGGTCATATCCCAGAGTTTAATGCTCTGCTAGGGGTTGTGATTGTCTTAGTTTTTTACGCGATTCTTGCCCCGAGAGCGTTTTGTGCTTGGGTGTGCCCTTTGAACATTGTCACAGACTTTGCGGCGTGGTTGCGCAGAAAGCTTAACCTTAAAGCGAGCTACCGTTGGTCGCCGAACATCCGTTATTGGTTGATCCCTGCTCTAATGCTTGGCAGTGCGATATCAGGTTCTGTACTTTGGACATGGTTGGACCCCGTCGCCGCCCTTCATCGAGGCTTAGTCTTTGGCATGGGTGCTGGATGGGTATTGATACTACTTGTGTTTGTGCTGGATTTACTCTTGGTTGAGCATGGTTGGTGTGGTCACTTGTGCCCTCTGGGAGCAATGTATGGCGTAATTGGTAGTAAGAGTTTGTTGCGAGTGACGGCTGTTCGTCGAGAAGATTGTACCAAATGCATGGACTGTTTTTATGTATGTCCTGAACCAGATATTCTGCGCCAACCCCTCAAAGAAGGTGACCGACGAGTCATGGATCAAACTTGTATGAGCTGCGGTCGATGCTTAGATGTGTGCCCTGAAAAAGTGTTTGAATTCCAAAACCGACTCAAGGTGAAGAACATTGATTAGTGGTCCAGTTAAGCTGACGCTAGGAAAGGTGGACCACTAAAAGAAGTGAAATCACTCTGGATTCTGGAGTGATTTCAGACGTGTTTTTTCAATATTGATGATACCAGGATTACCGACACGCACCGTTTGCAACAGATGCTTAATCCACATTGGTAGCGATGGTGAGAGACGATAATGAATCCAAAGCCCATGGCGTGTGTCTTTTAAAAACGTGGTATCACGCAGTAATGCCAAGTGGCGAGATACCTTTGGTTGGCTCTCATTTAGTGCGTTTTTAAGATCAGTCACCGTCAGATCTTGCTCATCTTCCAGCAACATCAAAATTTTCAGACGCAAGGGATCGCTCATCAGTTTGAAGAAACTGCTTGGGTCCACATGACTGGTGTTTTCTTCGCTATTTAACAACAAAAACAAGCTAATACGTTCGACCAACTCTTTTGCCGTATTCTGGAATGGTTGAATACCATCAAGCGGTTTTGGGTCGGTAAGATTCCAGTGCAGTTGGTCGATATCTTGTTCGAAGATGACACATTCGTCTTTTGCGTTATCGCACAGTGTGATAACGAAGTCGTAGTGATTGTCTTCGACTTCTGCGTAATCTTTTGAGCGTAAACCTTTGCCACTCATTCCATGGCTTTGTAATACCTCAAATACTCTTTCATCGACCTCATTAGGATGAAGACCTGCGCTGTCCGCATGAAACAACTCCTCCGCCATGTGATTGAAAATTGCCTCGGCAAGTTGCGAGCGCGCGGAGTTACCTGTGCAAAGGAACAAAACTTGTTTTTTCATCATATCAAATTAGGAATTGCAGAGACTTACGTCAAAATGAACGTTGATTGGCACAGTATAACCCTGCCGGTGTGTAACAAGAAGCACGTATCTTTCCTTTATCTCATCACCTATCTCTTCATCACGATGTTGCGGTTCAATGTTGGTGTCTAGAAATACGGAATAATTTTGTAAAATATACTTTAAAAATAGTCACATAAAATCGTTTGATAAACGAGGAGATGAATCTGCTTCTTAAGCTAACATGATGAAATAAAAAAGAAAGCCAAGCTAACGAGGAAATAATAATGATATTGCGAATTTGTTACATTTGGCGGTATGATGGCGGCTTCATATTCTAAGGACACATCATGAGCACGTCACCGAAAAGCTGGAGAACACCACAAAACTTTCTTCTGCTGATTTCTATTATCGTTCCTATCGCCTTCTCGACTTGGATGGCGCTGTTAAATAACTTTGTCATTGAAAAAGCTAACTTTGATGGCGCAGATATCGGGTTACTACAGAGCGTGCGAGAAATCCCTGGCTTTCTAGCCTTTACCGTCGTATTTGTATTGCTGTTTATTCGTGAGCAGCGCTTTATGTTGGTGTCGTTGGCAATGCTGACGTTAGGGACGGCAATAACAGGTTACTTCCCATCTTTATTTGGACTTCTTTTTACTACCCTGTTGATGTCGACGGGCTTCCACTACTTTGAAACGTTAAAGCAATCTTTGTCGCTGCAGTGGCTCTCTAAAGAAGAGGCGCCAGAGATGCTGGGTAAATTCATCTCGGTTGGTGCGTTGGCTTCACTCTTTACTTACGGTGCGATTTGGGTGTTGTTAGAGCAACTTAAGTTCGATTTCAAAACCGTTTACCTACTTGCTGGGGGGATTGGTTTTGTCTTGATTATCGTGATGGCGTTTGCTTTCCCTGAGTTTAAAACCGAAGTACCACAAAATAAGAAGCTGGTTTTACGTAAGCGTTACTGGTTGTATTACGCTCTGACTTTTATGAGCGGGGCGCGTCGCCAAATTTTCACCGTATTTGCTGGCTTTTTGATGGTAGAGAAGTTCGGTTATTCGGCTGCGGACATTACGTTACTTTTCCTTATTAACTACGTCTTTAACTTTTTGTTTGCTAAACGTATTGGACGTTTTATCGGCGCTGTTGGTGAGCGTAAGGCTTTGATGTTCGAATACGTTGGTTTGATTTTTGTTTTTGTTGGCTATGGTTTGGTTCAAACAGCGGAATGGGCAGCTGCGCTTTACGTTATTGATCATCTGTTCTTCGCGTTAGCATTGGCGATCAAAACGTATTTTCAAAAGATTGCCGATCCTGCCGATATGGCTTCAACTGCCGGCGTGGCGTTTACGATTAACCACATTGCAGCTGTCGTCATCCCAGTTACTTTCGGGGTGATTTGGTTGGTATCGCCATCAAGCGTATTTTATATAGGCGCAGGCATGGCGGCGGTGAGCCTGTTGCTTTCGTTGAACATCCCAGCCAAGCCGCAAGAGGGCAATGAAACACGCGTGTTGAGATGGAACTGAGTTAGTGCTCACTTCTCAATAAATGAGATGTTAGATACAAGAATGGGATGCTGCGGCATCCCATTTTTTATTGTTAGTGTTGCGGTATTACAGCGGATACCAGAACAGTTGAGCGTCTAATACTCGTTTAGCGATTGCTGCCGCAACAATAACAGCGATGCCCGCCATACACAGCATGTCTGCTTTAGTTAGCGGTTTTAAGCTATACCAAGTGCGAGATGAGTGACGACCAAAACCACGTAATGTCATTGCATTGGAGATTTGGTCTGCGCGATCTAGGCTAGAGAAAATCAACGGCCCCAGAATCTTGGCGACATTCTTCATTCGAGCAAACAACGGTGCTTTCTTACTAAGTTCTACGCCACGAGCTTGTTGTGCATGCATGATATTTACAAAGTCTTTCTTCACCTCAGGTAAGTATCGTAAGGTCAAACTGACGGCATAAGCGATTTTGTAAGGCACTCCCAAACGGTTCAAACTTGCCGCAAACTCAGTAGGATGTGTCGTAAACACAAACACCAAAGCGATAGGGAACATACTGAAGTATTTCAGCGTTACCGTTACAAGGTAAAACAAGGTTTCCTGAGTCAGGGAGTAGTTACCTGGCAATGAGAATAAAACGGTCGTTGACCCCATGTACTCAGTGCCTTGTTGTGGGGCTAATGCAAACATAAACAATGCGTTGATAAGCAATACACTACCTGTACCAATTAACAATGGCTTGTATACGTGGAATGGCACCTTAGTCATTTTGAGCAGGGCAAGACCGACAATGATCAATAACGCGATGATGCGTAAATCGAATGTCGTCAGCACTACTGTCACCCAAGCGATAAACATCAAGAACTTAGTGATGCCATTCAGCTTGTGCAGTGGCGACTGTGTATCAATATAGTTGATACCAAACTTCATTTTGTTGTCTTTCATGCCACTACTTTCTCAACGTTTTCTCTTGCTTGAACGGTAATCTCAGCTTCGGTTTTGTTTGCACGCCTCGCTTTCTCTACATCGATAAAGTGCTGCATAAAGCCGTTCGTATTCTCAATATTCAACTTGGTTGCGAGTTCATACAAACTGGTGGTCGTTAAGTTTGCTTGATCTAACAGTGCAGGGGCGCTGAAAACCGCCGTCATCGGCGCGTCAGCAATGAGTTTGCTGTCGGCAATCACGATGGAACGAGTGGTGTACTCCAAGACTAAATGCATGTCATGAGAGATTATCATCACGGTGATGCCGAGTTCTCTGTTGAGTTTCTCGATAAAGCTCAGCATCGATGTGTAGTTGCGGTAATCTTGACCAGCAGTAGGCTCATCAAGAATCAATAGCTCAGGTTCTAGCACCAAAATAGATGCAATGGTTACGCGTTTTTTCTGACCGTAGCTAAGAGCTTCAATTGGCCAATGACGGTATTTACTGAGACCACATAACTCTAAGACTTCGAGTACTTTCACTTCGACTTGTTTCTCTTCAACACCACGGTTGCGCAGACCAAATGCCACTTCATCAAAAATCATGTGATGTGAAATCATATGATTTGGGTTTTGCATGACTACGCCAACCTTTTGGCTGCGTTCGAAGATGGAGAGTTCACTAAGGTCTTGACCATTTAGCGACATCGAGCCTTGATCAGCTTCGATAACGCCCATCACCAACTTTGTTATCGTCGATTTACCAGAACCATTTTTTCCCAAAACAGAAACGAACTCGCCACGTTTAACATCAAAGCTGACGTTTTCGAGGGCATTTTTCTCGCCGTCATAAGAATAGGTTAAGTTACGCACTTCTAGCAGTGAGTCGAGTGGGGCGGCTATTGAAGTCTCTTGTGAAGTGTTAAACCAAGAGTCGACAGCTGCTTGGTACTGAGCCAGTGGCAACGTATCTAGGCTTGATGGTTTCGCGTCACCTTCAATCGCGCAGCCCGCTTCTTTCAATGCAGAAAGATACAGAGGTTCACGAATGCCATATTCTTCCAGCAATGGGGACGCCAAAATTGCATCAGGTGTTGTATCGGCGATGATCTCACCACTTTCCATCAAAATAACGCGATCGACAGAACGGTGCAGCACATCCTCAAGACGATGCTCGATAATGATGATGGTTTTCCCTGTTT
The DNA here is from genome assembly GCF_024181835.1 of Vibrio sp. Y29_XK_CS5. Lineage (NCBI taxonomy): Bacteria > Pseudomonadati > Pseudomonadota > Gammaproteobacteria > Vibrionales > Vibrionaceae > Vibrio > Vibrio sp. Y29_XK_CS5. The sequence continues at coordinate 1,630,164 of NZ_JAMZAM010000001.1, read as the reverse complement.
CACGGTGCAAGTCATCGATGATTTCAATGGTCTTTTTACCGGTTTTCGGGTCGAGTGCCGCTAGAGGCTCGTCAAACAGTAGGATATCGACATCGTCCACCAAAATACCAGCTAAAGAAACACGCTGCTTCTGACCACCAGATAGATCATGAGGGGAGCGGTTTAGCATTTGTTCTAGGTCGACCATTTTCGCCGTTGCTTTGACTAACGGGTACATGTCGATGTTAGAAGTGAGCTGGTTTTCTAGTGCAAACGCGATGTCTTCGCCGATGCTTAACCCAACAAATTGGCTATCTGTATCTTGTAAAACGGTGCCAACTTGCTCGGTGTATTGGTGCATGTCAAAAGGGGTTGTGTCTTGACCATTGATGGTCAGTTTGCCACTGTTCTCCCCTTTGATTGCGTGTGGGATTAGTCCGTTAAGACATTGGCCAAGGGTAGATTTACCACTACCACTTGGACCGATAATGACGATTTTCTCTCCTTTCTCTATCCTTAGATTGATATTTTTTAGCGTCGGTTTGTCCAGCGACTCATATCTAAAAGAGAAGTTAGAAAATTCGATTGTCATTCGACATTAAGCCTCTGTTAAGTTGCGGCTTTGCTTGTTACGTTTTGCGACAGACTTAAGAATGAAGAAGCCCACAATAGCAATAAGAATGGTGTTACCAGCTGCAATGATAGATAGCTGAGTAAATACCTTAGTGAACGGTTCTGCGTACAAGATGGTGTCTAGGAAGGCTGAGCAACCGTAACCAAATACGTTACCCAATAGAGCAAGTACCACGAACAACACAAAGTCTTTCATATTGAAATCACCTTTCTCCAAGCGGTTGCGCGTCAGAGAAGGGAAAAGACCGATAATTAAACCGACAATACCTGAACCAAGTACCCAAGTAAGCCATACCCCCCAACCTGCGAACAGGTCAGTGACCCAGTGGCCAATAAAGCCAACCAAGAAGCCCACAAGAGGACCGAATAGTACTGAGAACAATGCTAATACCGCCATTGCTGGTTTTAGCGTCGTGTTTGCAAATACTGGAATACCGAACATTGGCAGACCACCGATGCCGTACAATGCAGCACCGATTGCAATAACCACAACGGTTTTAGCGGAAAGATTCATAGATAACCTCAGTTCAATTGTCGATTTTAAAGAACGTTCACTTGCTTTTTTGTATAGCGCTGATTGTGTAACAAAGTTAAGAAACAACCAAGCTGCTTATTGTTTGCTCTGTTTTTCTTCAAGAAATGTGTGATTGGATTCACGCACTCTATTGACTGGCTTAGTTTTTCAGCAAGCATCAAAAATAAGGCGCGCATTATACAGAATATTGATAAAAGTGGGAATGCTATCTGTCTGGATGGCTAGAATGAAATCAGGGGCTAACTGTCAGCCCCTGATTACACTTTTTAATGCGATTTTTATCGATAAATTAATGGTCTAAGTATAGGTAGTTTTGCCAGCTCTTCATTCGAATGAGAACCTTACGCATGATGGAGACATGAGTGAAGCTGTCAGAATAAACGGCAACCTCTACCGCCGTACCCATAGGCAGGTGATATTCAGCAAGGTCATCGGTAATTTTCAGCGTCACGAATACACGACCGCTGGTACGCAATGCCTCTGTACCAAGCAGGGAGCCACGAGCTTGGAATTGGCTTTCGCCGATGGCTGGCAATACATCAACAACCTCACCTTTAAAGACTTTGCCCGGTAGCGCGCGGAACATAAATTCCGCTTCAAATCCCGGTTCTAAACGCTGTAGTGAGTTTTGGCGAAACGCAGCGGTATAGAGTTTATCTTCGGTATGAACAAAGGTCATCACTGGAGCAAGAGGCAATGGTACTGCCATAACACCAGGACGCAGTGCGAGCTGGGTAACATAGCCATCAGTAGGAGCTGTAACGACGGTCTGTTCTAGGTTGAACTCTGCTTGGCGAAGTTCTGCAAGCAATGAAGCGACTTGGGTGTTTTCACCACCCACTTCAGAATCCAGCGCGATTTGCGCTTGTTGTTGCTTAGATTGTGCGACTTCCAATGCGGCTTGTGCCGCTTTGTATGCTTGGCGTCGAGTATCCAATTGCTGCTCAGTGAATGCTCCGCGATCAAAACCGCGTTGATAACGGTCAAATTCTCGCTGTGCTTTGTCACGCTCGGCAAGCGCTTTGATAACCGCTGCTTCCGCTTCTTGCACGCCAGACTCAAGTCCAAGTGCACCTTGGCTTGCCTCTTTCACTTTTGCACGTAACTTATCGACTTCTGCTTGGAATGGAATCGGGTCGATACGGAAAAGAACGTCGCCTTTTTGTAGAGGTTGGTTTGGTTGTACAGGCACTTCAATGACGCGCCCACGAACGCCTGACACCACTGGTGTGGTAGAGAATACTTGATTACCAATTTGTGTGAACGGGTGGTTATAGTTCATCAACAAGATTAGTGTGCCGACCAATACAACGCCGCCAAGCACTGCGGTTGGCACTGTCCATTTGTTAAGTGGAATGTTAAAGATTTTGAAAATGGCGATACATAATGCGGCGTAAGTCAGAACCAGTAGTAAATCCATTATTGCTCCTCCTTACCTTGTTCTTTTTGTGCAGGAACACTTTGTGCAGGTTTTTGACCTTTGAGTGTTGAGACTTCTTTTTTCAATTCATTGACTTCGTCAATTAGCTCTTCGAGGCGATGATGGATATCATGCGTTTCTTGCTCAAGTTGTTTGAAACCCCATCCGCGTTCTTTGCGCCATAAGGTTGCCCAGATCCACAGAAATGGCCAAAGAGCATGAAGTGTGAAAAGACTGACCCAGCCTGCATAGTGAATGGCGTCTTGATGAGGGTGTTCACGTTCCTTCGCTATTTCATAAGGAATATCGTGAATGACAATGATCCCGTAGAAGATAACCAGAGCAACGAAAATGAGTAACCCAAGTGCAAAATAGTCTAGAAACATCTTACTTCCCTGTGCTTGTTGCTAAATAGAAAAACTTACGTAAATTAACTGTTTAAGTATTTGATAGAACAATAGGTGGATCAAGTAATTTATAATTTGATACACAGTTATTGAGAGATACGGCATGGAATACGAAGGAGTGAGTAGTGCATTATTCTGGTGAACTTGCCGCGATAAGTGCAGCCATCGTTTGGGCGGTTGCGACTTGGATTTACAGCCAATTCAGCCACCGATTTTCAGCAATGCAGTTGAACATAGTAAAAGGTGTGATCGCCTCAATGATGATGGTGGTTGTTATTCCTTTTCTACCTCAAGGTATACCTGCGTACATTGAGCCGTTACATCTCGCGGTGTTGGCAATTTCTGGTGTGATTGGTATTGCTGTTGGTGACAGTGCCTATTTTGCTGCATTAAAGCGCATTGGTCCGAACAAAACATTACTTTTAGAATCCCTTGCACCGCCTTTATCCGGCGTGCTTGCCATGGTTTTTCTTGGGTCTGAACTCACACTACAAAGTTGGCTGGGCGTGGTAGTGACCACGGTTGCGGTTACGTTTGTGGTATTTCAACCATCAACCTCGGGAGCGGCAACAAACTGGAGCGGTATCGGATTTGGGTTACTCGCGAGTGTGTGCCAAGCCTCAGGTGTGGTGATCTCTCACTATGCGTTGGTTGCGGGCGATCTTCCACCGCTGCTCGGTGCTCTCATTCGTCTTAGTATTGGCGTGTTGGCAGTGTGTTTGGTGGTGAAAATTGTCGAACCGGCGCCGTTTAGCAGCATTAAACAGCACCTAAAAGCAATGGGCAACAAAGCGCTAGTTTGGCTGTTGTTGGCAATTTTCGTGGGGACATTTCTGGCATTATGGTTACAACAAATCGCGTTGAAATACGCTAACCCCGCCATTGCTCAGACGTTAATTGCAACCAGCCCACTGTTTATTTTGGTGATTTATGCTCTGCGAGGAGAAAAGGTCGGCGTGAAGAGTATCCTTGGTACATTAGTCGCACTTGGCGGTATTTCTTTGTTTTTTCTTTAAGCTTGTCATTCGGCTTATAAAAACGCCCCAGTTGTTGCTGGGGCGTTTTTATAGTTCAGTGCAGACTTGGTTTCGGCCATTGGCTTTGGCGCGGTATAGGGCTTTGTCGGCGCGATAGAAGGTACGTTGCGTATTCTCTCCCTCCCGATGCAAAGTAATGCCTATCGACACGGTCAGACCGCGTTCACCAAGAATCTCATGCCACCCAAATTGGTAAATACGTTCTCGGTAGTTTTCTGCGTGCATTTCAGCCTTAGCGACTTCGGTGTTTTCAAGAATAACCAAGAACTCTTCTCCACCGAAGCGCACACACGATGAACCGCGGAACTTGAAGTAACCTGAGAGTTCTTTCGACACATTGACGATCGCCTTGTCACCAACAAGGTGGCTGAGTTCGTCATTAATCGATTTGAAGTGGTCAATGTCGATCACCATAAGTGCAAATGGCGTGTCGTGCAGCAGCAGATCTTTTAGTTTCACTTCCAACCAACGTCGGTTATGTAAAGAAGTCAGCGGATCGGTGAATACATCTTGTTGAAGCTGAGCTACGGTATTTTTGTGTTGCTTGGTGGTCTCTTTGAGTTCTTTGTTTTCAATCTCAGACAGAATGAGTTTTAGTTGCAGCTCAAAGCGAGTGAGGCGGCGCAACTGTGCTGGTCCCAACTCACTAATCGGAATATGTTTGACTAAGTCGGACTCAACTCGAAAAGCTTTCTTCTCGTAGTTTAACGCTTCTTTGAACAAGCCTTGCGACGCGCATACTTGGCTCATTGCATTGTAGAATCGGTTCGCAATAAGTGGTGAGGAGTGCTCATTAATGCGTTTGCCCGTTGATGCCAGCAGCAAGTTCGCTAAAGATTGATGACCGACCTCATTTAAGCAGTAAGCCGTTTCAATTTTTACCATGGTTGAGAGCCAGTAAGTATGTTGCTTGCCTGTCGCATACTGGATTTGCGAAATCGCAAGTAAGGCTTGTTCATATTCCTTTTGGAGACGATATAACTTGGCGCGATATAAATGAATTTGCCCAGTTAAGTTCTTATCACTTACTAGGATACTCAGTTCTTCGCATTCACTTAGTAGCTCGGTTGCTGCGCCGATGCGTTGCAGGCTGATGTAGCACGCTAGCATGTAGAGTTTGTAACGCAGTCTTAGTGAACGGCTACCGATTGCATGGTCAATCGCGTCGATTTTCTGGTAATAACGTAGGGCACGATTATGATCCCCATACGCATCACAAAGATTGCCCATACCAATGATGGCGAGAACATATTCATCGATATAGCCGTACTCAACGGCGATGTTGGTTGAGGCGATGTATTCGGTCAGTGCTGCGTTATAGTCCCCTTTTTCTACCAAGCGATCACTTAAACTCGCTTTTACCGATAGGATATCTTCTACATCCTCTGGGAGTTTTAGTAGATCAAGTGCAAGGCGTAGCTCTTCAATACTCTCGGTTAACTGTTTAATCTTGCTACGATATTCAGCACTAATGATGTAGCAATGCGCTTTTTCTTTGTTGGTCGAGGCGATATGAAGGCGAATGTGCTCCCACAGAATCAATGCCTCTTCACCGGCGACAGAAGAGGGATCCATTCCCGCATCAGTGACCTTACTAAGCAGTTGTTCCATTCTTCAATACCTCAATATGGCTTTCTTCCAACTGCTCTAAGGTGAACGGGAAGGTTAGGATGTCCTGTAGATAAAGTGTCGGTTTTGGACCATCAAGACCACGACGCTTCCAAGGATAGATGTCTAGCATCGAACACACGGTTTGATACAGATCTTCTGCCGCTTGGTCTTTTTCTGCGATAAGCATGGCTAAGCGATCGCTGCTTAGGCGGGAAATTAAATCACTGGAAGTGGTCAATGAGTGAACCAGCTCGGTACAAATATCGAGAAATGCGGGCTCAGCGTGGCGGATCATGATGATCGCATGATTAGAGCGTTTTAATTCGGTCTTAAATAGAACCAGTTGTTCCCACCAGTAAGTTTCTGATACTACATTTGAGAACTGCTTTTCTGGGTCATATTCATGTTGAGCACGGATACGATTGATGAGCTTGCGTGCTCGCTGTTCTAACTGGCGTTTTGAGCCTCGTGCTTTGTCCATGCTGACTCGATGCGTTTGCTCTTTCAGCATTTTGAGTGCGTGTTTGCGGTATTTCTGAAACGCTTGGAAAGCACCTTGATAGTCACCTTGCTCTTCCGCTACGCGCGATTGTTGGAAACAAATTTGACTGAGCAATTCGCCGTTATCAAACGCGAGGGCGGATTGTTCTGCTGATTGCAGTAGCTCAGATGCACTTTCGGTATTTTTACGTAGTAATTCGAGCCTTGCTCGGCTGATGAAAGAATGCGCTTTCATCCACGTAAGATCTTGTTCAATTGCGAGCTGGTGGGCTTTTTGAGTAGCTTCTTCCGCTGCGTCTAAACGTTCTAAACCCAGTAGAGCGAGACCTTTGAAATCCCAGATTTCTGCGTGCCAAGTGCTGTCTTCGTGATCTCGAAGTACTTCGGTCGCACCGTCGAGCACTGTTAGCATTTCGACAAAGTTATTCAGCAAGTAGTAATCCCAAGCAAGCAGGATTCTGGCTTTCCCTTCTAGCCAAGCTATGCGAACGTTGTTTGCCACTTTTACCGCGAGCTCATGGGTTGAGGCGGCAAGTTTGTGTTCATTGGTGATTCGCCAAACATTACCAAGACCAATCAAAGCTTCGATTTGAACCTCGATATCGTCGACTAGCGCAGACTGCTCTAGAGCATTAATCCAGTATTGCTGAGCAGAGTAGTACTTAGCTTGTCCCCAGTATTGTAGGGCAAATAAGTGAAGTATTTCAGGTAAGTGGTCGTCAGTGTCGAGTTGAATTTGAAGGTTATAGGCGTCTTTAACCAGCTTTAAGCCGTGTCGATAATCCATGCTACACCAGCAGGCATGGGACATAACAATAAGCGCACGAATCTCACCGTCAACAAACAGAATTTGTTCTGCGCGTATCCGGCATTGTTCTGCAATTCGAAATGCGCGCTCAGGATCAGTTTTTATCTGACCTTCAAGCGCAGTTAGCTCAGTTTCGAGCTGAATTTGGCTTTTATCCAACGTTCACATCCATGACTATAGAACTGGAATTTACACCTAAAAACAAGTGGTTAGATGCGTTTATCATTTCGGTGTGGAAAATCGCCACACCAATAAGGGATCGGATACTGTAATGTATACCGTGTTCAGCGCTTACTTACCACTTCTAAATGAGTAAACTGTTAAATAGTCATGACAACAATTGTTTGATCGTTAGTGGTGCGTCGGTGACTTTCAGTCTCTGAGCGGCAGTGAGTCCTTGCTTATCCTGATAGCACAAATTATGCCAAGCTCTGAATATATCTAAAAGAGGCAATATACCAGCAGGTCTTAATTTGCGACGTGGCTCGTTGATGAAGCTCTCAAACAGCAGTTGGAAACGGTTTTGATAGAATTGGATGTGGCGAGTTGTTGCTACATTGAACCAAGCTTCAGGTTCATTTTTATCACCAGCTAGATAACAAATACCTTTGTTACATTCGTATTGACTAGAAATCGCCCAGCGATCTCGCCACCAACTCATATAAGCGATATCTACCTTACCAAACGGGGCATTCATATCCCAAATTGCGTCTTCTTCTACGTACATAAGATCGACGTTTTTCTCTTGAATACGAGACAAACAGACGCTCAACGCCGCTGAGCGGAGCAGGGGATCTTGTGGCATGTAGATCGATACGCGCTTCTCTGGGCAACACATATCCAATACATGAAGATAGTGTGCGTACGAGGTATAAGGTGGACGAATTAAGGCACCTTTAGACGGATAGTGGAAAACAGAGAGATTTCCCATTGGATCTTCGACGTTACCACGGGCCAAAATCGTTTGGTATTTCTGATCGATGCGCTCACGCAGCTTTTTTGATGGCTCTGGTGGTGGTTCACTTGCTTCAGCGGTGTATTCTTGTGATACAAAGCGAGAAACTTCATCGTATGGATTGTGATCCAAGGACGCCACTGGCTCATCATCAGATGAATAGTTCACATGCTGACAAAGAATGTAGCCCGAATGTGCCTCACCAGAAGCAATCCAATACACGCCATTATTACTATGGGGTTGCAATGCAACGTAGCTAGAAGCGAGCTCATAATGCTGCGCGTGGTTTACCCAGCGTGCATCAATGGTTGCAAGCTTACGGCGGCAACGACTAGCAATGTGATCAACATGATCGTAAAAGGTTTTTGGATTGATGCTCAGTTTACGGCAGATTTCTCGGACGGAATATCCCGTGAACAGCAAGCCCATCAAGTTCTCTTGAAATTGAAGCTTTTTGTTGGCACCAGACCATTTATCGACAAAAGTACTTTGACACACTTTACAGCGGTAACGTTGGCGATCGCCACTGTAACCAAAAGCGTGATAGAGGTGTTTATGAGTGTGGACAGAAAGTCCGAAGTTGTCGCAGTCATCATTGCGACAAGCAGGTAGTCCATCACTGTGGACGTGTCTCAAACGATGAAGTTCGTTGACCACATCGCGGTTGTTAAGTAAGGGGGGGAAAGCTCCACATTCACGGCACACCATCGCCGGACGTTTAGGGTTAGCATGCTGCAAGACGTAACGCTTTGCATCACTCAATCCAAAGTTGTCACACGCCAATGTTTTACAAAAGTTGAGTTGTAACCCATCTGCGTCCTTTGGCAGTTCGCCGTTAGACACAATCGCCCCCTCGGGATAATTCAGGCAGCCGGTCAGGCTCCGGCTGCAAATTACTACTTAAGTATTTCTTAGATGTTGATTGCAGTTTCTAGAGCAACTTTCATCATGTCGTTGAACGACTTTTGACGCTCTTCAGAGCTTAGTTTTTCACCACGGATGATGTGATCAGAAACTGTCAGGATAGTTAGAGCTTTCGCGCCTAGGTCTGCAGCTACGCCGTAGATACCTGCCGCTTCCATATCTACACCTAGGATGCCTAGTTTTTCCATCTTCTCAAAGATGTCAGCTTCTGGTGTGTAGAATAGGTCTGCAGAGAATACGTTACCTACTTTAACTGGTACTTCTTGAGCACGCGCTTGGTTAACCGCTTCTTCTAGAAGACCGTAATCAGCGATTGCTGCGAAATCGTGGTTGTTGAAACGGATACGGTTAACTTTAGAGTCTGTAGAAGCACCCATACCGATAACAACGTCCATTAGTTTCACATCGTCACGTACTGCACCACAGCTACCTACGCGGATAACGTTTTTCACGCCGTATTCAGCGATTAGCTCGTGTACGTAGATACAGCAAGATGGGATACCCATACCGTGACCCATAACAGACACTTTCTTACCTTTGTATGTGCCAGTAAAGCCGAACATGTTGCGAACGTCACAAACTTGTTTCACATCTTCTAGAAAAGTTTCTGCGATGTATTTTGCACGCAACGGGTCGCCTGGCATTAGTACTGTTTCAGCGAAATCACCTGGTTGTGCGTTGATGTGTGGGGTTGCCATAAGTGCTCTCCAAAGTTTTGTTCAGGTAAAACGCATCAATTATAGAATGCTATTACCAATTCTGTTGAACTTGTTCGTTTTCGTTGAGGCAATAATATCGGGACAGGGTAGGGGGGCATGAGAGTTGAGTCACAAAATGGTCGGTTTTATTGTTTAAATAATCTGTTGATAACTAAATCTGTTGAAAGCAAAAAGGCAATCGATTTGCTTTTGAGCAGTTTGTCGATTGCGCGCACAAAATCTCGTCTTTCAGCACAAAATTTTTTCTTAAAAGTTTCTGATCGATATTCGAAGAGAGTGAGTAAAACGATTAAATTGTACAATTTATTTTCTTGTACAATGTTATTTGACTTGCTATAAGTTATACAACAAAACATTTTGTATAGGATGCTTCGTTATGGAATCTTCAATCAAAGTTGGTATCAGTTCTTGTGTACTAGGCGAACGAGTTCGTTTCGATTCGGGACATAAAATCAGTAACTTCGTAACGAAAGAGCTCGACGGCTACTTTAGCTTTGTTCCCGTATGTCCAGAAGTCGGTGTTGGTATGTCTGTTCCCCGCCCTACTATTCGTTTGGTAAGCAATGAGGAGCGAATCGCGCTGGTAGAAACGAAAAATCCAGAAAACGACCATACTGACAACATGCTTGCGTACTCAGAAAATAAGGTGAACGAATTAGAGGGTGAAGAGCTGTGTGGTTACATCGTATGTGCGAAGTCACCAACGTGTGGCATGGAGCGAGTGAAGGTATACAGCAAAAATAGTGCGGCGAAAGAAGGTATTGGTTTGTATACCAGAACATTAATGGAAAAAATGCCGTGGTTGCCTGTAGAAGAAGACGGTCGTCTAAACGATCCGGTTTTAAAAGAAAATTTCATCACGCGTGTTTACTGTTTGAATGACTTTTATGAGTCGATGGGCGGCGAGCCCACACGCGGCAAAATTATTGATTTTCACTCTCGCTATAAGCTGACTTTAATGGCGCACCATCCAGAGTCTTATCGTTCGCTGGGACGCTTGGTTGCAGATGTATCAAGTTACGAAATGGAACAGTTTTACAACGAATATCGTCTAGGTCTGATGAAAGCGTTACAGAATCGCGCCAGTCGAAAAAACAACACGAACGTCCTGATGCATTTGCAAGGCTATTTTAAACGCTCTTTAACCGCTAATGAAAAAGCGGAGCTGGCGACGGTGATCAGTGATTATCGTACGGGCTTGTTACCATTACTTGCCCCGTTAACGTTAATTAAGCACTATCTCAATACGTACCCCGACGCGTACTTACAGAAACAAAAATACTTAGAACCGTATCCACAGGAGATGAGACTTCGTTATGGATTGTAGCCAAGAAGAAAAACTATACGCAATTCGAGATGTATCAGAGTTAACGGGAGTAAAACCCGTTACTCTGCGCGCTTGGCAAAGACGCTATAACTTGATCCAACCACAAAGAACAGAGAAGGGTCACCGCCTGTATCGACAGCAGGATTTAGATACTATTCGTGAAATTCAAGGTTGGCTTGCAAAAGGCGTTGCGATTGGCAAAGTCAAAGGCTTGCTAGGTCAGGAATCAGATGTGGATTTAGTGACCGATATCCAACGACTAGAAGAAGTGGAGTCAATGCTCAAAGCGTTATCTGAACTCAATCGTGGCAAAACAGAAACGCTGTTATCGAATGTGCTAAAAGAGTACCCACTCAACATTGTCATTGAACAGCTGGTCAATCCTGTGTTTGAAGCGTTAGATTTGGTGAAAGTCTCGCTACGTTCTTTACAGCTTGGTTTGTTCCAAACTTGCTTGATTACTCGATTAGCCTTGGTTGTCGATTCGGAAAATAAGGCATCTTCCAAGGGAAAATGTTTGCTTTTGAGTTTTGAACAAGTTCGTGACTCAGAGAGCTGGATTCAGGCGGCAAAGCTGTGTGAACAGGGGTATCACATTACTCTGATTGATAAAGTCGAAGACATCTCGGGTTTAGTTGAGCATGATGTGATGTCACGTTATCAATACGTGCATTTCTTCTCGAATAAAGCGCTGCCTATCAAGCAAGTTGAAGCTTTGGCGACCTTATTAGAGCAAGCTCCGAAGCAAGTGAAGCTATCTGAAGTCATCGAAAAACTGCATTTCCCGCAATAAATCCATCCTCGTAAGGAGGCGACATGATTCTTGTATGGTTTCGACGTGACCTAAGAACGTTAGACCACACAGCACTTAAGGCTGCATTGGATACTGGGCTTCCGGTTGTTGCTTGTTTTGTTTCGACCCCTGAGCAGTGGCGAGAGCACCATATGGCACCGATGCAAGCTGATTTGATTGCTCGACGTTTATCTCACCTTAATGAAGAGCTCGCCAAACTCAACATCCCATTTTTATACAAAGAGGTGCCCGAGTTTGCCGATGTAACAGAGGTCATAAATGATTGGGCTACTTCTTTAAGCGCTCAACGTGTCATGGCGAACATCCATTACGAGGTGAATGAACAAGCACTAGATAGAGAGGTTTCTCACGCACTTTCAATTCGAGGCATTGCCTTTGATACTTTTCACGATAAGTGCGTTCATGCTCCGACTACCGTTTTAAATAAACAGGGGGAGTACTTTAAAGTATTCACCCCGTTTAAACGTGCTTGGTTGGCAAAGTTTCAAATGCCAGTTGTATCGAAACCTGAGCCGCAAGCCGAGCTGTCACCGTCTACCATCCAGCCGATTCAGCCAGATCGCTACCATGATGGTGTCGCATTCTCTTATCCTAGAGAATCTAGCAAGCGATGGTTCGCAGCAACCAGTGATATTGTTCAGCATTTGCGAGAATTTGCTCGAGACCGTAGTGATGCCTACCAAGCTGAAAGGGATATCCCTTCTGTTGATGGTACGAGTCAATTGTCTCCGTATTTGGCTATCGGCGCTCTGTCACCAAGGCAGTGCATCGCTAGGTTGTATGCTGAAAGCCCTATGGTTGACCTATCAGATGGTAAAGCGACGTGGCTGAGCGAAATCATTTGGCGAGAATTTTATCAACACTTATTGGTATTCGAGCCAAAGTTGGTCAAGGGCAGAGGCTTCATTGCTTGGGAAGACAAGATTCAGTGGTCGTACGATGAGCAAGCCTTCGAACGCTGGAAAGCAGGAAATACTGGGTACCCTATCGTGGATGCGGCAATGCGCCAACTTAATACAACAGGTTGGATGCACAATCGACTACGTATGATAGTGGCAAGCTTCTTAACCAAAGATCTTCATATCGATTGGCGGTGGGGTGAAGCTTATTTTATGAGTAAGCTGGTGGATGGAGACTTTGCCGCCAACAATGGTGGGTGGCAATGGTCGGCATCAACAGGGTGCGACGGGCAGCCTTACTTCCGCATATTCAATCCGATCAGCCAAGGCGAGAAATTTGACTCTGACGGAACCTTTGTTCGCCATTGGGTGCCGGAAATAAAACAAGTACCAAACAAATTCATTCATAACCCTTGGCTATGGAGTGGCTTTAATTTACTGGATTATCACAAGCCGATGGTTGATCACAAGGTGGAAAGAGAGATAACCTTACGGCTCTTCAAAAATGCCAAGGAATAGAGAGAGATGCCTAGCAAGAAGCGTCCAATGAGTATCGCTAAAAGAACCCTGTTGTCTATATCGTTGTCTTTAGTGAGTAGTTTGTCATTCGCTAAAATGTACCAACTACCAGAGGACGGAGCTCGCGTTATAGGTCGCATGGAAAACCATGTGGTTGAACAAGGCGAAACTATGGCGAATATTGCGAAGCGATATGATGTTGGCATGCTTGCGCTAATGGCTGCAAACAAAGGGGTTGACCCGTTTCTCCCTCAAGATGGTCACGTTTTAACGATCCCTACTCAGCTTATTCTTCCTGATGTCCCTCATAAAGGTATTGTCATTAACCTTGCCGAATTGCGACTTTACTATTTCCCAGAAAACGAAAACGTGGTTCATGTTTTTCCTGTAGGTATAGGTCGAATTGGTCGAGACACTCCAGAAATGACTACAAGTATCAGTCAAAAGCGTCCTAATCCGACTTGGACGCCACCTGCCTCTATTCGTGCAGAGTACAAAGCAAAGGGGATTGACCTACCTGCTGTCGTTCCTGCTGGACCAGATAACCCACTAGGTATGTTTGCACTTCGTTTGGCATATGGGCATGGTGAATACTTGATCCACGGCACCAATAAAGATTTTGGTATTGGTATGCGTGTGAGTGCGGGTTGTATTCGTATGGACCCAAGAGATATCGAATGGTTATTTGATAAAGTACGTCGTGGCGAAAAAGTAAAAATCATCAATCAACCGGTTAAAGTCGCATTAGAACCAGATCGTAGTGTGTTTGTTGAGGCGCATGAACCATTGACTCGCAGCAACGGCGAGAAAGATCACTTACAAATTCCACAAGAGTTGGATTGGTGGTTGGATGAATATGGGATGACGAATGCGAAAGCTAAAGCAACGATTGCTGCTCAGAATGGTGTTCCAGTAGAAATAACCGCGCCTTAACAAGCGTTAAAGCGCGGAATCACATCTTACTTAGTGTAATGCGTAGTGCTTTCTGGAAGTCAGTGAAATCAAGGCTTTTAAAGATATTTCAATGAGTTATAAACTACGCATAATATCAATACTCTTCAATAATCATCAGTATTAAGAAAATTCGCCGCCATTTTGTCGCCATATTTGTGGCTACAAACCCAATCTTGAAATGGGATTTAACTCAGCCGCTTGAATCAGATGATCGGTTGAGAAATGGGAATAGCGCATGGTCATCTTGATATCACTGTGGCCTAAAATTTTTTGCAATACCAGAATGTTTCCTCCGGCCTCCATGAATCGACTTGCAAATGTATGTCGAAAAACATGTGTATTCTGGCCGTTCGGTAAGTCTGGAAATGTTTGGCTAACAATATATCCAATGCCGTGAATACAGTTTTTAAACAAGCGATCTTTCTCTCCTGTTCGTTCAAACTCTATCAGTTCGTTATAAAGTTTTTCAGTGATTGGAACAGTTCGGTTCTTTTTGCTTTTGGTATCAATGAATGTGATTTTGTGTTTAGTGATCTGCGGTAGTCGAAGATTGATAGCTTCTGAAATTCGTGCCCCTGTCGATAAGCAAATTTTGCATACGAGTTCGAACTCTTTAGCGCGCTTGCTTTTACCTATACGGTCGAAGAGGGTGGTGATGTCTTCATTTGAGAAGAAGCCCATCTCGGACTCATTAACAGGGATCGCTTTAACACTGGAAAGTGGATTTGGTTTAGTCCACTCTCCAAGGGAAATCAGCTCATTGAACACAGCTCGCAAATATCTTAAATCAAGATTGTTGGTAGGAGCGGAAATTGATTTACCAGTAGCAGTCTCATCCCCATATCGGTTTTTTGCTTTTCGGCTAGAACGCCAGTGAACAAAGTCTTTTGCAGTAAACTTGATTGCAAACGGGTTGCCGAGTTCTTCCACTATTATGCAGAGGCGAGGGTACACTTTTGCCGCAGACTTTAGGTGCTGACCGTGAAGCTTGTGCCAGAGTTCGATTAAGTCTTGAAGTGTACGTAAGTCCTTCTTTTCACCAAGCCAAGGTTTATCATCAATCTCGGCCATGGTGAATTTTTCGAACGCAAGTGCTTCGCCTTTTGTAGCGAAGCGTTTGCGAATTCGTTTACCTGCTCGGCCCTGCGGGTAGCATTCACAAAGCCAAGGTTTGTTGTGACCGTCTTTTAAGTTTCTAATGGACATTATAATTGCCGTGTTATACTGTTTTTATATACAGTGCATTGATGAGTCCTGATTATCCATTGTTTGTTTTTGTTAATGATAAACAAGTTAATTAATGTGGTGCGCGTTGAGGTGTTAATCACATATATGGTGATAACTTATAACCCTCTAAAATTTAAGGATTAACTGGATGTAACCGAGCACGTATCATGAGGATTATTTATATGCGATGGGTGCTCAAAATATATGATTCACACTGATGTTGGCCTATTAGACGGTGACAGATGGGAAAGGTTGATCCAGTTGGTCTTTAAAAAGCGATATGACACCTATCAAGACATGGTAGCGTCTCCGGGTGACCTAGGCATTGAAGGCTTTGTTCTGGACGAGGGCATTATGATTCAGTGCTATTGTCCTGATGAAGAATATAGCGCTGGGATTCTTCATGAGAAGCAGCGAGATAAGATGACGACTGACATTGGTAAGCTTGCTAAGAACGAAGAAGCTTTAATAAAGCATATAGGCGATTGCAAGATTTCTCAGTGGTTATTCATTACTCCTCGTATCGGAAAACATGACATTCATGCGCATGCGAGAAAGAAAGAAGCTGAAGTCAAAGATCAAGGGTTGTCATTTATAGCTGATGACTTCCAAGTACTAGTAAAAGACCTAGATTACTATATTCAGGATATAAGACAGCAGCAGGTGGTGAATGGTGAGCAATTGTGTTTCACGAGTGCTAAAGGTGAAGTGATTCCAGAACCTGAACTAACGACAGAGTATGACGAAAATATTGACGAAAAAAATGAAGTCAGAAGCTCCATCAATAATGTTTATAAGCCTAAAACACATCAACGACTTAATGAATTGACCAAAAAACTATACCTTGATGGGTACGATATTTTACGACGTATTTTTATCCAATCACCAGATCTCTATGAGCGTATAGCAAAGCTTGTAAACAAGTTTGAGGATGAGGTAGAAGAAGTGTCGATGACATGGGAAGACAGTCCTCAAAGGTTAGTTTCTTCAATTGAAGAAAAGCTGATTGGTCGATTTGAAAAAGACCCTTACATTTCAACGATTGAATACGAAGATTTGGTGTCGATTACCAAGCACATGGTGGCGAGGTGGATTGCAGAATGCCCAATGAGGATTGAGTAGTGAGCAAACTGATTTTTAACCGAAAAAAATCGGCAGTAATTCCTGAGCTGAGACCAATGTACAAAATTGGAAAGTTGCTTTTGATTTTGAAATTGTGTTGTAGCGGTGGTAAAGCGAGTCTCCTTAAATTGCACTTGTTTAATTGGGCGATGCTTGATCCTCAACGAATGAAAGCATTACAGGTGTCCGCCGAGAAAAAAGAGCTCCTATTAGGTGTATGGGGAATTGATCCGTCACTCAATATGGCGCTTAGCTATGCAACCTCAGAAGGCTTGCTCGCAAGGACCAGTAATGGTGCATATCAACTAACTGCGAAGTCCGAGAACTTTATATCAGGGACTAAACTGGTTGAGTTGTTTGATTCAGAAGCGAAAGAATTGAAAGTAATTGCAAAAAAGATCACTGAAAAAATGGTAAGTAATGCAGCTAAAAGGTGGGTAGATGAAGTTTAACCAATTATTTGTAACGTTATCCGCTACAGACAACCAAGATTATGGGTATAGAATTCCGTTCAGTCCTGGTCTAAACATTATTCGTGGTGACAACTCATCAGGAAAAAGTACTTTCGTTAACTCGTTAATTTATGCTCTTGGTATGGAAGAGATCATCGGGTCTAAAGGAAGTGCAGCTCTACCATATGCACTAAAAGATAGATTTGATTTAGATGGTGAAGAAAAGCGAGTTGTTAGTTCTACGGTCTATTTAGAGCTAGAGAACAAACAGGGGCAAATCATAACATTAAAACGCGCTATCAAATCGGAAGCTGTTGATACAAAGCTGATTCAGATTATTGAAGGTGCATATCTGACTAACGAATCTTTATCAAACTTCAGAAGCCAATATACGTTTTTACATGATGCGGGTTCTGCCCAAGATGAATACCGAGGGTTCTTTGCATACCTTGAAAAGTTCTTAGGCTTTGAACTTCCTAGTTTGTCAGATAATAAAGGTAAAGAGACCAAGCTGTATTTGCAATCAGTCTTCTCTGCTTTACTTATTGAACAGAAAAGAGGTTGGACAGATTACATTGCTAATATCCCATATTATGGGGTAAGTGGGATGCGAGAAAAGGTCGCTAGTTTTCTGCTAGACCTCGATAGTTTCAGGAACACCAAAAAGCTCAATGAACTGCAATCAAAGCGTGCTAGGGTGCTTAGTGAGTGGTCTGAGTCTGCAACTGAAATTAAGGTTTCAGTAGAAAATAAAGGTTTATCTGTTTCTGGGGTGAGCAAAGTACCATCAGTCGAGTTTGACCCGAAATTGGTAACCATAGGTGAAAGAGTAGGTTTAGAGGTTAAACCATTTGAACAGGTCAAAGCTGAGCTAAACCAAGAAATGTATGAGGTTGTGAAAAATGAGAAGGCACAGCTCTCTGACGACTCGCAGGACTTAGTAGCTAAAATCGAATCAGTTCAAGATAGAATCGATGAGCTTTTGCTCATGCAGGGAATGTGTGGGAGCCAGATTAAAATTAATGAGTCTCAGCTTGGTCAATATAAAGAAAGCTTAGAGAGCATCGATAAAGATTTGAAAGGTAACAAACTTACGAGAAAGTTAGTCAAGTTTGGTGTGGATGAAGCAGAGCTGGATTTTGCCAAAGGAAGGTGCCATACCTGTCTTAATCTAATTGATGATATTTTAATTTCTCCGGATAGCGTAGCTATGCCGATGTCATTAGAAGAAAATATCACTCACTTAGATAACCAGAAAAAGATGACTAAGTCGTTAATAGATGGCCTCCAAAAAACAATTGAGCGAGACAAAGGTCAACTACTAACCATAAATCGTGAGGTAGTTAAGTTTAGAAAAGAACTCATCTCACTGAAACGAGACATCAAATCAACGAACAGCATCAAAGAAGCTGATATTAGAAAGAAAATCGTTATAGAAAATCGTCAGATAGATCTGAAAAAGCTTGAAGATAAAATGACGGGGCTCCTAGAAACACTGGCGTCTTTAGCTAAACACTATAAGAAGTTAAATTCAGAGATAGCTTCACTTTCAAAACATAGCTTTACAGGAAATGATTGGGGCAAGATTAACGCTTTCTCTACTGAGTTTAAGTCACTAGCTTCCAAATTTGGCTACCGAAGTGCTGAAGTCGACGAAATCGAAGTGAAGCCAGGAACGCTACTCCCTTACCTAAGTGACATAGAGCTACGAGAGCAGCTGGAAACACCAACAGAGCTTCAGCAAAAGCAAAGTGCAAGTGTGGCTGATATCAAATCTGACTCATCAGCGAGTGATTTTGTAAGGCTTATTTGGTCTTACTTGATTGCACTATATAAAGCATCGGCATCTCAAGGGGGAAACCATCCGGGGCTAATATTGTTTGATGAGCCAGCACAGCACTCTATGAGTACCAAGAGTGTGAATCAGATGCTAGACACCTTAGCAAAAACTCGGGGATTACAGAGCATTGTGGCAGCATCATTTGATGAAAATGAAGACACATTTAACTCTTCAGTAGCTGGGCTAAGCGAAAGTAGCTTTGAGTTGGTTCGCTTACCTAGGAAAGTAATTGTAAGGCTTGAGTCTAGCCCTTTAAATGCGTAATACTTGTCCAGATAAAACTAAAAAAGGCATCATATAGATGCCTTTTTTATAACACGTTAAACTGCCTGGTTCTCTAAATACTCATCGGCAAGCTCTACTAGGTTCAGATTCGTATAACGGTTTTGAGCTCGAACAGGATAAGTTGAATACACATAGTCAATAAAATCGTTGAAATACATATTTTTGGTTTTTTTGATTACCAAATCTAAGATTTCTTTTGTTCTTTCGTTCAAGCGATTAACTTCTCTTTCTGAACCATGATAAGAGATTACCCATTTGTCGGAGCCATACATTGTCTTAGTGTGATCTACACTAAAGTCTTTATGCCGTGTTACGCTATCTACAACGTCATCTACGTATGGTCCGTAATGATTAAAAACCCAATCAATATCAGTAAGTGTTTCTTCGTCAGATAACGCACTAAACCAATCTGCAAGATAAACTAGCTTCGTCAGGCGAGCTTTTGAAAGCTCTGACCCGTGTGGGTAGTTGCTACACAAATAAGCAACGATGCGTTGAAGTTCATTCATTTACGTCTACCTCCTAGTTCTGCTAAGGCATCTTGATCAGGGCTTGAACTTTCATGTTGTTGTGCAGATAAGTCTAACTCTAATCCGTGCCGTACGAACTGACACAAGTGGCTCCAGTAGTTCTTATTATAATCTTTAATTCTGGTTATTAAATCACTGTCGATCAAGTCTTCACTATGGTCACTTTCATAAAGAATTATTCCGATTACTGAGTCCGCCTCTCTAATTGCTTGACCAAAATAACGACAACTCTTCATGTTAAACTCAGATAGCTGATCTTCAGTATATCCATAATGTTCCATCATATACTTTTTGTGCTCTTCAGGCGAATCACCATGAGAAGGCGCTTTAACTTCGTGGCATTCAAGGTGTCTGTATACTTGACTGATTACGCCTTTATTTAAAGCAAATTTTTGATTGTGAATACGCCCAATATGGCCGTTAGGCGAGAAACGCGCAAGAATATAGAAAGCATCCTGGTAATAGTAGTAAATAGATACTCTCGCATGAGTGTTTACATCGAGAAGTTGGGTGAATGCGCCATTTAACCAAGTTTCAACTAACTGAGCATGCTTAGATTTTAATTTTGCGTTAAGCGTGTTGTTTTCTAGTTCGGAATCTTCGAGAGATTTGACCAGCATTAGCTTTTGACGTGACATTGAGCGTTTATCTTTTTCTAAGGCGCGGTTCTTTTTATCAAGTTGCGCAAAGTCTTTGTAAGTACCAGTCGCACCCCATCCAAAAAGTATAGGACCAGCTATAAAATGAATGTAAGGGTTGCATACAATTGCCCATAAAGAGCTCCAAAAGCCCGTTGAAGTTGTCCAAGCCCCTTCGGTTCCAAGCCAAGAGTAACCGTTTGCAAATGCTCCACCTAAAGTGAGGAGCACAGTGCCTATTACGGTGAGGAATATATAAAAACCTTGATCTAACTTTTTCCCTAGAGATTCCCAAACCTTATTTGGTGAACTGAAACCAAAGGTCTGATCATTGTCAGAATTTCGCTGGTTTTCTTGAGCTGATGTCCCCATCACTTTTTCCTCATCTCCATAGCTACGCGGCCAAGCACCTTGATATCTTCTTCCGACACTTCAATCGTTGAAGCATCAAAGGCAATTGCCAATTTTTTACCAGGTAATCGTTGTAGATAGTTGATAGATAGCCGCCCATCTACATCAATCAGGTAGTTACCGGATATAGGGTCTGTTGATTCTTTGTTGATGTAGTAAATACCAGCATCGTCTTCAATGACTTGGGTATTTGATGGCTTAAGACCAAAGCGGTCAAGGGTCGCCAAGTCCAAAGACATGCTGCCGGATTTCTCTAATAAGCCACCCTCAAGCTTGTATGTTGCGAGATTCTCATTCGGACTGCTGCTACCAGAAAACGGTTCACCTTCACCAAGAGCAAGGTACTTAACTGATGCACCAGATGCTAGGTGTTCTCGAACAATTAACTCATGAGCAATTCGATCGTGATGATGCCAAGTTAGGATGGTCGATTTTGGGATTCCGTAGTGATCGGCGAGCAAGTTATAGCTATCACAACCAGTCACTATTTTTAGCCTATCCGTAAATTCGCGAGCACTTGAGTAATCGAATGGGGGAACCTTAGCTGGAATTTGACTCATTTCTTTAGCTCTATCATGTTCCATCATTAAGCATCAACAAATCTCAAACAAGAAGGATACCACTTATGGCAACGCTTCAAATAGCAATTGATGCGCCCGTATGCACAAAAAAGGAATTTTTGCACCGCACTGGCATGCCTTCCTCTTCATTTGACCGTCAAAAAGACCTTGGCAACATTCCTATTGTTCCAAAAGACGCCTCTAAAGGTCTGATTATGGTGAACATGGTCAAGTACATGGAAAAGCTAGCGGAGCAAAAGGTATGAGCTTCGCAGCGTCACCTAAAACCAAACTCATTCAGCAAGGCAGGACTCAATCCTCTTAACAATGCTACTTACGGGAGGTTCTATAGGCCGCGATCAGTGAGGGGATCATCAAAACCTTAAATGACAACTCTGAGGGTGAAATTATTTCAGGTAGCTCTGAAGGAACGTAGAAAGAATCTTAGTTGTTCTATGGAAGTGTTTGGCTCAAGGTTGGCAAAAACAAAAGTGGCGACACGATGTAATGTCGCCACTTAATCGACAAGTAGCCATCATAACAAAGGCAAGTTATTGATAGCCTAAGTTTTTATGCTTGTGTTTCTTACTTAGTGTAAGACTGAGCGATGTTGTCGATACGCTCGTTAGCACGTGCAGCTTCTTCTTGAGCTGCCATAGCCGCGTCGTTAGACTTTTGAACGTCAGATTGTAGAGACTGTACGTCTTGGCTTAGTTGGCTAACTTGGTTGCTTAGTTCGTCTAGTTTAGTAGCTGTTGCTGCTTCGTCAGAAGAAGCACAACCTGCTAGTAGAAGTACTGAAGTTGCTGCAGCTGCGATCAACGTTTTGTTCATATTAGAACTCCTTGCATATAGTGAAATTTCTACGCTATAAATTCTGTGTCATATAGTCATAGGGTCAAATGTGAATACATTCTATCAGAACATGATGTAGCAAAAGTCAAAAAAATCCAAGGATTTCATAGAGTACCTGATACGGACGCTAACTTTCTTCTTACAAATGTAAGTGATTACTCACTTGCTAACGCCAGTATCAGGTAGTACAGCAGCTCTTTTGCTACTACCTGATATCAATAATTTAGACGATATTGACACAAATGAAAGTTTCTAAGCGGAAACTTTATTTTTTCTATTGGAATTAGTTTGTGTGATCTCTATCTATACTCCTATGATTTGCGGTACTATATCGAGCTTTTATTTTTTGCTGCGTTAGAGCGGAAACGACACTGAAAAAGCGCTCAAGACGCTGACTATTTATTGGAGAATACTTTGCAATTTAAAGATCTAGGCCTAGACAACCGATTGTTGAAGAACCTAAAACACTACGATTTCAAAAAAGCGACTGACATTCAGCAGCAGGCGATTCCTGTTGCGATTGCAGGCAAGGATCTATTGGCATCTTCGAAAACGGGTTCGGGTAAGACTTTGGCGTTTGTATTGCCAATGCTACATAAGTCACTAAAGAATAAGTCGTTTTCTGCAAAAGACCCACGAGCTGTGATTCTTGCGCCAACGCGTGAGCTAGCAAAACAAGTATATGGTGAGCTTCGCTCAATGCTTGGTGGTTTGTCCTACGATGCTGCATTGATTCTTGGTGGTGAAAACTTTAACGATCAGGTTAAAGCACTGCGTCGCTACCCTAAGTTTATTGTTGCCACTCCAGGTCGTTTGGCTGATCATCTGGAGCACCGTTCTTTGTTCCTTGATGGTCTGGAAACATTGGTTCTAGATGAAGCTGACCGTATGTTGGATCTGGGCTTTGCTCCGGAGTTGCGTCGCATTCATAAAGCGGCAAGACACCGTCGTCGTCAAACTTTGATGTTCTCTGCAACACTTGATCACGCAGAAGTGAATGACATCGCGGCAGAAATGCTGAATGCGCCAAAACGTATTGCAATTGGTGTTTCGAACGAAGAACACAAAGACATTACTCAGAAATTCTACCTATGTGATCACTTAGATCACAAAGAAGCGATTCTTGAACGAGTTCTAGAAGAAGCTGAATACCGTCAGGTGATCATTTTTACTGCGACTCGCGATGATACTGAGCGTCTAACAGCGAAGTTGAACGAGAAGAAACTGAAAGCTATCGCACTAAGCGGTAACTTGAACCAGACTCAACGTAATACCATCATGAGCCAGTTTGAGCGTGCGGTATTTAAGATACTGGTGACAACGGACGTTGCTTCTCGTGGTCTTGATATCGCGACTGTGACACACGTAATTAACTTCGATATGCCTAAGCATACAGAAGAATACGTTCACCGTGTTGGTCGTACTGGTCGTGCGGGTAACAAAGGTGATGCAGTTTCATTGGTCGGCCCTAAAGATTGGGATAGCTTCAAGCGTGTAGAAACATACTTACAGCAAGATTTGAGCTTCTCTGTGTTTGAAGATCTAAAAGGTAAATTCAAAGGTCTGAAGCCACGTAAGCCAGATTTCCGCAATAAGAAAGTGGCTCCTAAGAAAGCACGTCCTCAAGCTAAGAAAACGCCGAAGAAACCAGCTCAGCGCGACAAAGGTTTCTATCAAAACGTGGCAGTGGGTGATAACGTGTTTATCCCTAAAAAGAAGCCAGCAGCACCAAGTTCTGAAGATTAATCTTTAGCGAAAGTGACAAAACTGATAGACGAAAACCGAGCTTAAGAGCTCGGTTTTTTTATGCCTTATTCTTTCAAACAAACGATACAGATATACCCAAGTGACTTCAAGATGCGGAGTTCAGAGCGTTGTTATTGATTTGACTTCAAGGAAAACGACGCAGCGTAATAGCCAGCTCTTTCCAAGTTGGTTTGACGTAGCCATTTGTTTGACTAAAAAAGCGAGTCAATGACACGCTCCCGAAGGGCACTCTTTGTAAATAGTAAGGGCCTTGGCTTGTATACTTTGTTGTCGATTTTTGATTTAGACCCACTAAACCTTTAAATCGCCGCCGCGTCTACAAACCAAGTCATCCTCGCTGAACCAAGCATCTCGAGGTTACTTGGGTATAAGCTTTATGTTTATTTATTCTAAACGTGGGTTAAAGACACTTTGATTTTTCTGAACGGTTTTTTTGCTTAGCATGAGCGGGGTGTGAAGAGGAGAATACGATATGCAGCAGCAAGATATTCAGCAACAAAAAGATCAATGGTTAGAAGAAATAGACATGACCCTTACTGAGCAACAATGTCGAGAACTAGGGTGGGAACAAACAACTTTGTTCGTTGAGATGTTTTCGTTTCTCTGTATGGCAGTAATAAGCTGTGCTTTGGTTATGTATCGTGGAGGAACTCATGATTACTGAGAAATCACAGATGGGAGAGTTGATAAAATCCATTGTTGTTTCCTCACTTTATTTTGTTGGCTTCCTCGCTCTAATTTGGGTTGTAACGACACATCTTTTCTAATTGAGTCTTGCTTTCCGGTGACCTGATATTTGAATCGTTTTGTTGTTTATAAAAAGCTCCGCGATTGCGGAGCTTTTTGTTTTCTCGTGTGTAAATTATGCGTTGAGTCGAACGCTTAGATTTGGAACTGCTTAAGCTGGTGTTTCTGATTTTCTGCCAAACCAGACAACTCTTGCGCTGCAGCGGCTGATTGGGTGATACCCGTTACGTTCTGGCTGACCAACTCATAAATAGTGCTTAAGTTGTTGTTGATGTCAGAGGTGACTTGTTTCTGTTCTTCTGAAGCGGTCGCAACTTGAGTATTGATCGCGTTCAAGTCAGAAATCGCGCTGTTGATGTCGCTCAGAGAACGGCTTACTTCTGCAGCAAGCGCCTGGTTGTCTTCTAGCATGGCTAAGCTTGAATGCATGCTTTCGTTTGCGTGACCAGACTGTTGTTGTAGCTCTTCAATGATGGTTTGGATCTCTTTGGTCGATTCTTGAGTTCTTGCTGCAAGCATACGTACTTCATCTGCAACTACGGCAAATCCACGACCACTTTCACCTGCGCGTGCTGCTTCAATAGCGGCATTGAGTGCCAACAGGTTGGTTTGTTCAGAGATACTTTCAATAACCTCAATCACTTTACCAATCTGTTCCGACTGGTCTTTTAGTGATGTCACTACGTGGGCAGCTTCGTTGAGTTGATCTGCCATCTTAGTACTTGCACGCGTGCTTTCCTCAAACATGCTCAAACTTTGTGAAGTTAATTTCGTCGCTTCATTAGACGCGCTATCCGCTTGTTGTGCGTTAGTTGACACTTCCGCAGCGGTAGATTCAAGTTGATTAATTGCAGAAGCGACTTGTTCTACTTCTTGTTTTTCTTGATCAGAGTTTGCGCTGCTTTGTGTCATGACTGTCGCAAGCTCAGTAGAGGCCGAAGCGACATCTTCACTGATTCGTACTAGAGAATCGACGGTGCCACGAAGCTGATGGATCGTTTGGTTAACGTCACTTGCCAATTCGGATACTTCGTTTTTACCTACTTCTTCTGCTTCTACAAGCAAGTTGCCTTTTGCTACTTCTCTCATGGTTTGTTGCAGATTACGAATAGGCGCAACAATATAGCTTGCCAGCAGCCAACTGATTAATGAAGCAATAGAAAGGATGATGACCAGCGAGATGGTGCTGTAGGTTAGCGTATTAGAGTGCAATACTCCGTTTTCTTCTACTTCATCCGTTACGATTTGATTGAGCTTTTTAGACAAGCTGTCAATGGCATTGATCATTGCCTCACCAGCGAGGCGGTATTTGCCCATTGCGGTTTCGTATTCTCGGTCAAAATCCGATGTTGTGTAGTCCGATGAATGCTTGGTATTTAACAGAGGTGTCATGGTGACTCGAGTGAAATCCACATAGTGGTTCATCGCCTCACGCATGGCATTTACCTCTGCATGAATACCTTCAATTTGATCGATTGAGTTTAAAAAATCTTGGTTTGTCGCCTGACGTCGTTGTAATTCTTGGTTAAGTGTTTTGACATCTTCAGCCCTGAAAAGACTGTAGATAGCCTTAATGCGCATGGCATAAGTGTTGTCTACGATTGAGCTCAGTTCTTCTTTGTGCACGATAAGGTTATTTGTTGAAACCGTAACTTTATCGAACGCTTGCTCTAATTTTCCTATGCCTACGCTCAAACCTACGATGAGAAGTATGACAGTGAAAAGTACGGGCACGAAAACCTGTAGCTTAATAGACAGCGCACTAAGTAATTGACGCATGATTGACCCTCTAAAGATTGTAACTATTATCATTTTTGTAAGTAAAGCGTAACGATTCTAATCATTAGTCTCGATATATCAATCATTTAACAATGTTTATTTGTTATGAAATATATTAAAAGCGATGTAGTTGGCATTTTGCTATTACAAAAAGCAGTCAAAGTATTTTGAGCTCGAAAGTAAATAAAGTTTGATTGCTGATTTATTAAGCAGAAATGACAACGTGTCATAGAGGCTTCAACTAAGTGAAACACAACTGTCATATTTGGATTCTAAAGTGAGCACCGTTCAAGTGAAACACAACGGCAATAAGGCCACTTAAAGGAAATTGTGATGAAAAAGACAGTAATCGGTGCAATCGCACTTCTAGGCGCAATGGCAGTGACTCCTGTTTCTGCTAAAGAAACTATCTCTGCAGTGGGTTCTAGCAGCGTAACTCCACTGATGGAAGTTTTCTCTGAAACATACATGAAGACAAACCCGAACGTATTTATCGAAGTTCAAGGTCCTGGTTCATCTGCTGGTGTTAAAGCAGCGAAAAACGGTTCTGCAGACTTAGGTATGTCTTCTCGTAACCTAAAAGACTCTGAGAAAGAGCCTGCTCTAAAAGAAGAGACAGTTGCTCTAGACGGTATCGCAGTTGTTGTAAACCCACAAAACAAACTATCAGGTCTAACGGCTGAGCAAGTTACTGCTATCTACAAAGGCGAAGTGACAAACTGGAAAGATGTTGGCGGTGCAGATAAGCCAATCGTAGCAATCACTCGTGATACGGCTTCTGGTACTCGTGGTGCATTCGAAGACATCATGTCTCTAAAAATGAAAATTTCTGGTAAGAAAGTATCTGCAATCTCTCAACGCGCTCAAGTTGCTAACGGTAACGGTGCACTGAAGACTATGGTTGCTTCTAACCCATACGCAATCGGCTACATTTCTCTTGGTACTGTTGATGGCTCTGTAAACGCGCTTCCAATCGATGGTATCGAAGCATCGGTAGACAATGTGAAGAACGGTTCTTACAAAGTTGCTCGTCCTTTCCTTGTCCTTTACAAAGATGGCAAGCCATCTGCTGAAACTCAAAGATTCCTAGACTGGATGCTAACTGACGAAGCGCAAGCGCTAGTTGACCAAAAAGGTTACATCTCAGTTAACTAATCCTATCGGGACTCTAAAGTTTGCTCAGCCCAACATTTCGGGCTGAGCCTTTTCTATCCATTGTGTTCAACGGCATTGCCAAGAACCGTGAGATTTTTATGACCATCGCAACAAATAGTGAAAAGCTTATGACTACTGACGCTAAAGCGATCAGCAAGCCAGGTTTACGCGAAAAACGCCGCGTCGATTGGAGAGAACGCATCTTCCACGGCTTGTTCCTAACGAGTGCTGTTATCGGCATCGTATCATTAGCAGTTATCGCATACTTCATCGTTCGAGAGAGTATCCCAGCATTCCAAGAAGCGGGCGTCTCGGGCATTGTCCTAGGTCAAAACTGGTTACCACCTGCACTATACGGTGTTGCCACTATGATCGTCGCTTCTATCGTATCGACAGCTGGCGCGGTTTTAGTGGGTGTTCCAATTGGTGTTTTGACTGCTATCTTTATCGCGGAAATCGCACCAAAGCGCTTGGCGGACATTATTCGCCCGGCAGTAGAACTGCTCGCAGGTATCCCTTCCGTCGTTTACGGTTTCTTTGGTCTAGTTATTATCGTTCCACTGATTCAAAACGTTTTTGATGTGCCAGCGGGTAACACTATCCTTGCAGGTATCATCGTTCTTGGTGTGATGATTCTACCAACGGTAATTACGGTTTCTGAAACGTCTATCCGCGCGGTTCCTCGTACTTACAAAGAAGGTTCTTTGGCGTTAGGCGCATCTAAAATCTACACCATCTTTAAATTGCTCGTTCCAGCGGCTCGCTCAGGTATCATGACAGGTGTGATTCTGGGTATCGGTCGTGCGTTGGGTGAGACCATGGCGATCATTATGGTTATGGGTAACGCGCCAGCTATGCCAGAAGGCATCTTGGATTCGGCGCGTACGCTAACGGCAAACATCGCTATTGAAATGTCTTACGCAAGTGGTGTTCACGCAAACGCACTTTACGCTACAGGTGTGGTACTTCTGGTTTTCATCATGTCGTTGAACGCTGTACTACTTTACCTAAACCGAGAAAAAGCGAAGTAATCGCTCGTTAAAGGTGACTATTATGGATCGCGCAAAACTTAAAAAAGCACGCCAGTTCAAAGATAATGTCTTTAGCGCATTTGTCTGGATCTCGGCAGCACTGACGGTAGGTTTTTTGTTCTGGATTATCTGGTACATCCTATCAAACGGTCTACAACATGTAGATTGGAACTTCATTACTGATAACTATACGCGTACAGGTGAAGAGCAGGGCATCTTCCCAATGATTGTGGCGACAATTTACATGGTTATCGCATCTATCGCAGTGGCTGCTCCACTCGGTATCATGACAGCAATCTACTTGACCGAATACGCGAAAGTAGGCAGTCGTTTAGTGAAGATTATCCGATTTTGTACTGAGTCATTGGCGGGTATTCCGTCGATCATCTTCGGTCTATTCGGTATGACTTTCTTTGTGGCAATTCTTGGTCTTGGCTTCTCGATTCTATCAGGTGCCCTAACGCTAAGTATCCTTATCCTGCCAGTGATCATCCGTACTACGGAAGAAGCGTTGATGGCAGTACCGCAAACATACCGTGAAGGTTCTTACGGTCTGGGTGCTTCTAAGATTTACACTATCTGGCGTTTAATTCTTCCAAGCGCAATGCCAGGTATCTTAACCTCGGT
Organism: Vibrio sp. Y29_XK_CS5; assembly: GCF_024181835.1. Lineage (NCBI taxonomy): Bacteria > Pseudomonadati > Pseudomonadota > Gammaproteobacteria > Vibrionales > Vibrionaceae > Vibrio > Vibrio sp. Y29_XK_CS5. Next base: position 1,601,096 of record NZ_JAMZAM010000001.1, on the reverse strand, counting down.
CATTCTAAGTATTGGTCGTGTCATTGGTGAGTCTGCTCCAGTATTCCTGACAGCAGGCATGGTTGCACGTATTCCGGATTCTCTATTGGATTCAGGTCGTACGTTAACCGTTCATCTATACAAACTGACTACCGAACTGTTTACCATTGAAGAATGGAATCAGGCTTACGGTACCGCGACAGTTCTGATTGTTGTTGTTCTACTGATCAACATGTTTACAAAACTTATCGCACGACGTTTTAACACCGCAACTTACTAACAAAACGAATTAAGAACGCACGTTAAAAGACACGAATTCAAGATTTAAGAGATTAAGAAAATGAACAAGTTTGATATTGAAAACCTAGATCTGTTTTACGGTGACAACCAAGCACTGAAATCAATCAACTTACCAATCCCAGTACGCCAAGTGACGGCACTTATCGGTCCTTCAGGTTGTGGTAAATCAACATTGCTACGTTGCTTGAACCGCATGAATGACCTGATTGAAGGCGTGAAGATCACGGGTAAGTTGGCAATGGACGGTGAAGATATTTACGGCAATATCGATGTTGCTGATCTTCGTATTAAGGTTGGTATGGTATTCCAGAAGCCAAACCCATTCCCAATGAGTATCTATGAAAACGTGGCGTACGGTCTGCGAGCTCAAGGCATCAAAGACAAAAAGCACATCGATGAAGTCGTGGAACGATCTCTGCGTGGTGCAGCACTTTGGGATGAAGTAAAAGACCGTCTTAAGTCTCACGCGTTTGGTCTATCTGGCGGTCAGCAGCAGCGTCTATGTATTGCACGTACAATCGCGATGGAGCCTGATGTGATTCTAATGGATGAGCCAACATCAGCACTTGACCCGATTGCGACCCACAAAATCGAAGAATTGATGGAAGAGTTGAAGAAGAACTACACCATCGTGATCGTAACGCACTCAATGCAGCAGGCGCGTCGTATCTCAGATCGTACTGCGTTCTTCCTGATGGGCGAATTGGTTGAACATGACGATACACAAGTTATCTTTAGCGATCCAAAAGACGACCGCACCCAAGGTTATGTAAACGGTGACTTTGGTTAATTACAGTATTTACAAGCATATACGTTAATAACTATAAGCGATGGTACTCTTGCCCCTCCTAGTGAGGGGCTTTTTTTATTTTGGGTGTGACTGCCTATCATTATTAGCAATGCTCATGTTGATTCATTTTTGCTCATTTTTTTTGCAGTATGTAATTCTGATGAAACACCTGTCTAAAAATGTTGAAAGGTTCTCGAATGTGAAATTAAGTTAATATTTTTTGCGAAAGACTTAACAGCTCAACTTGGATTCCATTGATTGCATATCTACACCTAAGTAGTTTTTTATCGAAAATAAAAAAGTAGATTAGGTTGGTCAGGTGAGTTTAAAAAGTTTTACAAGAACAGTCTCTTCGACGAGAGATCATAGGCTCTTGGCGGAAGCCATCTTCGAGCATCTAGAACAGCACTTTTCCCCCAGCGCGATAGCGATTTTCGACGATCCGCTGACTAATCCAACCGGGACCATTCTTTTTTCCCGTGGTGACTTATTTCCAATTCGTCAGTATCCAGAAGCTTTTTGGGATTGGGCAAGCCAGTTTGATACCTCAGAAAGTATTATTCCCCTTGCGATCAACACCTGCAATTGGGAACACATTCAAGATCTGGGTGGCGACAGCTACATCATGATGCTCGATAACACACCGATTAAGCGCACCTATCTACTAGTACAAAACGTTCAAGCCCGATCGGCTCACAATATTTACGAAGAAAGCTACGACGCTATGCAGCTCGCTGCTGCTCGTTGGCAGTGCATTCGAGCTGAAAAACACGCGTCGCTTGAGATGAAGCATCGCGATGTACGAGAAGCCCAATATGTTGATGAACTCAGCCAACGTGAACGGTTCATCGAAAATATGAAGCTCGTACAACAAGTCGCTTTAGAAATTTCCAACCCAGACTCTTTGAAAGATCTCTATTTAAAAGCAGTAGAGGCACTGCGTGAGCGTCTAGGCTTTGATCGCTCAACCTTGATGTTGCTTGATATGAAAAAGCGCAGTTTCAGTGGCACGTACGGTACAGATGAGTCGGGTACTACTATTGACGAGTTCCACACTCAGTATGATCTTCACCAATTGAGTGAAGAGTACATCGCCGCTTTGTCGAGCATAGAGCGCAATCTGGTCATCGTTGAAGATGCCCCTATATATACCGCAGGCAAAGTTGTCGGGCAGGGATGGAACGCGATGTTGATTTTACGCGATGGGAATGAGCCGTTTGGCTGGTTTGCGTTGGACAACTTCATTCACCGTAAACCGATTACCGCTTACCAAAAGCAAATGCTGGAGTCTTTTGGTTCGCTTTTCTCTCAAATTTTTATCCGAAAACGCCAAGAGCAAAATGTGCGTATGCTGCACTCCAGTATGGTTGAACTATCACGTTGTACGACCGTGAGTGATGTCTGTAAATCTGCGGTGACGTTTGCAATTAAGAACCTTGGCATTGACCGTATGGCCGTGTTCTTAACCGATGAAAATTGCTCTTATATGCAAGGAACGTGGGGAACCGACATTCAAGGGAATGTGGTTGATGAATCTTACTTTTTTGGTGAGACGCAAGACTTCTCTTTGATCAATTTAGCTCGCTCGATGCCAAATGAGGTCGCCTTTGAAGAATCGGTACCTATTTACCATGACTGTAACATTGTAGGGTTCGGTTGGGCTGCCATGACAGTGCTGACATCGAATAGCAGCGGTCCTATCGCTTTTATCGCCGTGGATAACCTTCTTACCCGTGCACCGTTGACATCTCAGCTACGTGAAGTGATTCGAATGTTTGCTTCAAGCCTTGCTGAAGTGCTGCAAAGAACGCAAGCGCAGGAAGCGATTAGAGAGCTCAATGAGAACCTAGAGCTTGAAGTCAAGAATCGAACAAAAGAGCTGGAAGAAGCGAATCGACAATTGGAGGTTTTGTCCAAACTTGATCCGCTAACACGTTTGGGCAACCGCCGCATGTTAGAGCATGTGATGCAAAAGTATTGTTATATCGAACATAATGAGGTGATGCCTTTCGGTCTTATTCTGATCGATATTGACCATTTTGGTTTGTTTAACAACCATTATGGGCACTTAGAAGGGGATATTGCCTTAATGCGAATTGGCAATATTCTTGAGCATCATACCAAAGATGAAGACGAAGTATTTTGTCGCATTGGTGGTGAGGAGTTTGTCCTTCTTATGATCGGGTCTGACCAAGAAGAGGTTAGGCTACGTGCGGAGTGTATTCGACGTTGTATCGAGGATGAAGGAATCAAGCATTGTCACAACCCAGAAGGTGAATTGCTTACGGTTTCTGTCGGTTATTCCTGTTATCAAACTCAAGGAAAAGATTTTAATTTTGATCACCTTTATCAACTTTCAGATAAAGCGCTTTATCAGGCGAAAAATAGCGGTCGAAATTGTGTTCGTATGTTCGACACGCCGGATCAAATCGTTGCTTAAGATCACCAAAATACAAAAATGGCAGCTCTGATTGAGCTGCCATTTTGCGTTAGTAGGATGAAGGAGATTACAACTTTTCTAGCTGGTGGCTAGATTTAGTGTGCTTCTCTTTCGCCAGTTGTTTAAGTTTGACGAGTAGAGTTTCTGCTTTCCACGCTTGTTGTGTCGCGCTAAAGCGAGATTGGTTCATAACGGCTAACTCCTCTTTCACCGCTCTTACTGCGTCAGATTCGCTGCTGCTATGATGGGTGTTTAGGTAATCATTAACTGCTCTTTCAATCATCACGCTGTCACCTTGTTTGATGGTGCGCTCTAAATCTTGAATTGGCGAACCATGACGCGCGCTTACTGCCTTTTCTGTTTGTTGAGTTGCGCGTGTTTTCCATAGTCCAAACGCGATAGCAGAAGTGACAAGCCACAATACGCCGAATACGAAAGTGAGTGTTTGCCAAATTGAATCTACACCACTTGGCGCAGTGGGTGCCGAAGTAGCTGCAGGTTGCGTTGGTAACGCACTTTCTGGCAAGGTAATTAAACCACTATCACTTTTTTCGACATTCAATTTGAGCTGGGTGATCTCTGCTTTTCTCTCTTGATCTCGATTGCTATCCCACCAATTTACAGAATACCCCGGAAGTGTCAGGCTGCCTGCCTCGGTAGGGATTAGCACTTGTTTGACGGTCATCGTCACTGTGCCATCGCGCGAGGTTTCAAACTGTGGTTGTTCAGGGTAAACACGTAATGTACTTGGGTAAATAATACCAATACGTGGCAAGTATTCCGCTTGAGTACCATGTGCTCGAATGCGAATCGTACGAGTGATAGAAGAACCTTGCTTCACAGTGTTTATCTTATTCACAGACAGAGGATTACCCTGATCATCTTGCCAGCTCTGTGTCATTTCTAACGCACTTGCAGGCAGCCAGTTTCCTTTGAAGTCTTTTGGAATTGGCTTGACGGTAATTGTCATTTGCTCTGTTTTTGTGTTGATTGGCATGATCTTGGTTGAGCCAGTTAAGCTGTCCCCATAGATATATGAACCAGTCAGCTTAGGGCCGTTAAGCGTGTACGTGCCTGGTTGATCCGCAGTAATGTGGAATGACTGTTCTAACACCGTAACTTCAAGTCCATCTATAACGCGACGACCTTGTTTGGCATCGCTTGCTGGCTCGATTTTCATCCCTTCAATACTTGGTGGGAGGATTTGAGGGTTATCAAGGCGACGAGGATCTGCCTTTATGACTAACTGCATTCGCACCGTCGTAGACTGCTGGGGATAAAGCGTATGGTTATCCACGTCCATGTTGAAACTAAACAGTTCATCCATGTCCGGTTCTGTTTGATCTTTGGTGACGCGCAGTTTGATAGGCTCTGTTGTCATTCCATCAGCAGAGAAGCTAGGGATGGTCACGACACCTTCTTTCATTGGAGCAATTGAAATACTCCATTCAGTGCGAACGGTTTTATGACCATTGATGTTATTACTCGAGCGACCATAACGCGGCTGACCCAAAAAGAAATCATCTTTCAGAGCATCAAAGTTAATCGCATCTGAGCCTAGCTCTGTGTCTGCCATGATCCTAAGGTTGATCACTTCGTTTTTAGCCACCTGAGTCTTATTTACGCTGGCTTGAAGGCTTTGAGCAAAAACCGAAAAGCTAGTTAGTAGGCTGGCCATTAGAACAAAGACCAGTTTTGCGCCTTTTTTCATCATGGACTTACCACTCCTTATTTGATTGTTGTGGAGGTTGTTTTTGTTGAGCTTGCAACTGCATTTGAGCACGAATCAGGAAGCTTGGGTCACGAGCACTTTCCACCGCTTCTAAGCGTCGGAACTCAGGGTCATCCTGATGTGTTTTCTCTGGTTGAGCTTGAGCCTGCATTGGCTGATCTTTCTGCTCATCCAGTTTCTCTTTTCCTTGTTTAGCGCGTTGCAGCTCGGCTTTCTGCTTTTCTTTTTTATTTTCAGATTCTTGCTGATTTTGTGACTGTTGTCCTTGCTCTTTCTTAGCCTCATTTTGAGACTTTTGTTGCTGT